>NZ_JAGGQJ010000042.1 GCF_018613325.1 Bacillus sp. ISL-34
GGGATCGGAAATGTTTCTAGAAGACAAATAATTTTTCGTGATAAAAATTGTTCAACCAGAAATAACTGGCTGACCTTTATAATACGAACGGGGCAGGATAGTTGTATAAAAACTAAATGTTATTTTTGCCATTTGATGTTATTGGGATTATAATATTTTGTTATTTCGTTAAATAACGATATGTACTAGCAAAAAAAAGAGAGTAAAACTGAAATCACTTATAAGGATTTCAGTTTACTCCTATACATCATGCTCAATCATCTCTTTAAGTTGATGAAAAGCTTCTTCATTCCTTTTATAATATGTCCATCTCCCGTGACGTTTCGCTGTCACAAGTCCTGCTCGAAGGAGAACGGTAAGATGCTGAGAAGCCGTTGATTGTGTAACATTTAATTTTTTATGGAACTGTGTTACACACACACCCGCTTGTTGAAAATCACTCACTTCCTCGGGTTGAGGCGAAAAATGTTTCTCTGGCTCTTTTAACCATTCTAATATTTGCAACCTTGTATCGTTACCCAATGCTTTAAAAATTTCAACTGGTTTCATACCATTCATTATATCGTCCTTTCACGAAATGTCAAATCAACAAAATACATTTATTATTAACTCTGTACTTTTCTATATAACAGCATAATTACCAATTCTGTTATGCTTTTGGTAAATTCCTTATACTTCAGGCAGATTACATTATTAATGAAGGGAAAAAGGGAACCACTTCTTCTCCTAACTCTTGAATAACTTCGGAAGCTGGTCTTTTCGAATTTTTAAGAACAATAATAATATGGTTTACTCCAGTAAGTTTTAAATGTTCGATATATTCAATAAGCGTATTACGCCCAATACGAAATCCTAAATGTATAGGAGTAGGCGGTTGGTTAGGGTCCTCAGTTAAGTCAACGTACAAAGATTGAACGAATGGTTTAAATTCATTCGTTGAGGAACGCCATGTCTGTATCCGATCTAATTGTTGATTCACGTTTCTAGGGTAATAAATCCATCCATCACCATGTTCTGCAATCCATTCAACTGATTGAGAAGAGTGTCCAGTTACTAGCAAAGGAATATTATTAGATGTAGGTTTAGGAAGCAAATCTCCTTCATTCATATGAACCCTTGGTGAATCAATATGAGGAAACTGTTCACCCCAAACTTTTCTCATCGTCATGACAGACTCTTGAAAACGGTCTGCTTTTTCAAGGGGGTCTACTTTAAATGCTGGAAATTCAATGGGTCTATCGCCCGTTGCTATGCCAAGCACAAGGCGCTCTCCTGATAGCTTATCAACGGAAGCAGCTGCTTTTGCAACGTGTAAAGGGTGTCGTAATGTCAGTAATATACTTGATGTACCTAACGCTATCTTCTCTGTATGAGCTGCTAAATAACCCAGAAAAACAAATGGATCATATATTTGTCCTACATCTCCAAACCAGGGATCACGTAAAGGAACATCTCTAACGAATAAGGAGGCGAATTTAAAATTCTCTGCCTTTTTAGCCAAACTCATCTGTTCTGCTATATCCATTTTTGGAATATCACCTTTATAAGATTCTAGTGGAAATAAAAGACCAAGTGTTAATTCATTTTCCTTAAACATTTGATTATAACCTCGGTGATTTTCAAATTGCTTACTCATAGACTATTGTATCAACTCCAATATAAAAGAATGAAATTAGAACCATGGAATATTCGTCAGTTTTATTACTCCCATGGTTCTAACTGTTTGTATTAAGTTATTTTACTTTCGATACCTCATCATCTGCCAAATCAACTTCTACAACAAATAGATCTTTGTCTGTTATGCGAGAAGGAAATCTTTCCGTGATACCTTGCTCGTGAATTGGAATGACACGCTTTGCATCTCGCCCTACCAACTTTAGCATTTTATCTAAGCTAAATATCATTTCTGTTTGACTTCCAGTAGCTAATCCAACAGGTAGAAGAATACCGTCTTGGTTTTTCCCTTCAATATTTTCAAATTGATAAGCATTATCTCCAGCTAGAACCCAACTATCTTCCTCAGAACCACCTTGTTTTACTCGAACGAACTGAGAACCGTAAGTGTGTGTATCAAATGCAGCAAATAGATCTATTCCTGGTAGAAATTCCTCAACATCACCATCTAAAAGTCTCATGCGTCCTTCTTTAGCAAGTTGTACTCCACGCAGGATATCTGAAGGATCAATACCAGACATCAAGTATTGGAATTGATGTGGAAGTGACATAGCCCATATAAATTTAGACAACTCTTTTTCTTGCATATAAAAAGTTGCATTTGGGAAATCTTCTACGTTACCAAAATGATCAAAATGAGCATGAGTGATAATAACTGTATCAATATCTTCAGGCTTTAAGCCAACTTCTTTTAGAACCACTGAAGGACTCTGCCAATCGACTACGTTAAATTTATCTCCAAGAACCTTTCCATAATCCTTATGGTTATATCCTACATCAACCATAATATTATGACCGTTACCTTTTATAACCACATAACTGTAAGGTAGTTTTACATAACCTTCATTGTGTGCCCCATAAACTACACCACTTTTATGATATTTCATTACACGAGAGTACTCTAATACCCAGATAGAATAATTTTTCATTTTTGTTTAAACTCCTTTAAATGTTATTGTTGATTAATGTGCACCACAGAAACAACTTGTTTCTAGAGAGATCATCCCCAATCCCATTGAGAAAGTGGACGATTTTTTCAAATATGAATTTGCTAAGTCTAAAGCACGCTGAATCTCTTCTAATTGACGTTCATTCATAAAATAAATATCTTCAGCTAAAGAATACTTAGCAAAAATCTTATTTAGGGCCTGAACACTATACATCAAATGGTCAAAGTGTATTTTTAGTCCAAGAGGAACTACTACGTCTTTAATTCGTTTAGTAGTCTCAACTAATGACTCTTTGGCCGTTGATACGGTTAAACTTACATCTTGTTTAACTCCAAGTTGCATAAGAAGTAAGCTTCCACTTAGTGCTTGAACCACGCGTTTAACGACATCAAAATCCTTTTGTAGGGAAGCAAAGTAAATGGCTGACTTCTCTTTATCAACTAGTTGAATCATTTTATGGTTAATATCTAAAGAATGGCCTTTGACCATCTTTTGATAAAGACTTTCTACATCAGTTTCAATTTTCATTGTTTCACCTCCTTTCAAGGGTTTAACAATATGCAGTTAAAATACAAGCTCGACTGCATAGAAGTCGACTATCTCTTATACTTTGTTTAGTTAGATGGTTTAACACGAAAACTTCCCGATAAATATAAGCCTAAAAGCACGACGATTGTTCCAATCACTGCATACCCTGTAATCGGTTCTCCCAATAACATTGCGCCAAGAATATATCCAGCGACAGGATTCAAAAGCAACCAATTGTTCGCTTTGATGGCGTCTTTTTTCAGTAAATAAAACCAAAGATTCACATTGAAAATCGAAAGAGCAAAGACGGACCAAAGTAAGTAGCCGATAAAATGAATATCTATGGTGATGGGCTCACCAGACTCTAAAATGAGCGTTGGGATAAGTAAAATTACTCCTCCAATCATTACCTGCCACGTGTTAACCACTATGGTTGGTAACTGTAAATTCGCTTTTTTGTAAATAAGACTACCCACAGCCATAGCAATCATCGCGAAAGTGATTAATAAGATACCACCTATCGTCGAATGACTACCTGCAAATGATGGATAAGTAGCCACGAATAGTCCGATAAATGATACAACCATCCCACCCCATTCTCTAAGGCGAATGGATTGCCCCATAAATATCATGGCCAGCAGGGCAAAAAGAAATGGATTTATTGGTATAAAAAGATTGAATATTCCAGATGATACAGTTCGAAGAGCCAACAAACCGAATCCTAGGAATATTGAGGTGTTTAATAAACCCAGCCAAAATAAAATCTTAAATTCTTTTTTATTTGGCATAGCATATTTGCCCTTTTTAAATCCATAAAGATAGAGAAGCAGTAAGAGCCCTGCAATAATAAACCGAATGGTAGATAGTGTTAATGGTGGGGCTGAATGAAGACCGAATTTCATCACTACAGCTCCAGAAGCATATAAAACAGTAAATAATATACCTACAAGTAAATCCTTTAATTTCATTAGGGTTCACACTCTTCCTCTCTTTGACCTATATAACGGAATTTTGGTTTACGTCCACACGATACATCGTTATATAGTTAATTAACGATGTATAAGTTTAAAAAAAATAACGCACTTTAGTACATCGTTATATAGTTAATTAACGATTTGTAATTTTTAAAAAAATAAACCATTTTATAATATCGTAATTATCGATATATAACGTTACTGAATTTCCTTTAATACTGGAAAACCATTATGTTTCTTCGGCTTCTTGATTTAATTATATCGTGAAATAACGATGTGTCAAACCTTTTTTCTTTTATCTAATTTTTATTAAAAGCCAGATTGTGAAAAAGTGTACTTAAACTAACGGGTGCGTTAGCTGAAGATCAGAGCTGTCTTTAAGGCAGCTCTTTCTTTATGGAACTAACGGGGCAGGTTGGTTCAACAAGGGATAATGTATTTGAAATAGAATTTATATTGTACGTCAAATAAAGGAAGAAGGTTGAATGATTTTGATTAAGATAGATACAGTTTTTTCATATGTTCTTCTCGGTGTGATAGTTTTCTACGCCCTGGAGTGGTTAGCTGTTGGTTCAGGTTTTAAGGTACTAGTTGGCGGGGGTTTTGGTTTACTTTTATATATAGCTAATCATATTAGTAAGAACCAAAAAATAATGAGTGATATGGAAGATACTGAAGACAGGCAATAAATATAATTTTAATAAGCTAACGGGTGCTTACTTCATTAAGAGAGGTGCTATGGCAGCTCTTTTTCTTTATGGAACTCTCGGGGCAGGATAGTTCATTAAAGGAGATAAGGATTTCGATAACTCATTTATGAATTGATTAATGATAAAATAAAGGAATAATTTCCTTGATTATTAGTTTGCTTTGTAGAGATAGATATAGAAGAAATCCACCAGTTTGAAGGGCTTTTAATCAAACTTTATATGAAATCTACATTTGGTTGTGTGAATAAATAATATAGTTGTTTTTAAAAAATAAGAGCCAATACTTTCGATTGTTACTTTCGAGACTATTAAGTAAAAATAATCGCTACTCGGATATCTCACTAAAGGGCATAATATTTAAAGAAAATTATAATAGTTTTATAAACCGTTTAATAATATAATTGGATGAAAAAAAGGATGCGTAGCATGCCGATTAATTCTTT
Organism: Bacillus sp. ISL-34; assembly: GCF_018613325.1. Lineage (GTDB taxonomy): Bacteria > Bacillota > Bacilli > Bacillales > DSM-1321 > Peribacillus. The sequence goes on from NZ_JAGGQJ010000042.1 coordinate 5,280, forward strand.
TGAAAATTATCCGATGAGCTGGAAGCCATCTATTGATAAAACCAAAAAGCCCATTTATCAAGCAATCGCAGAACAATTACAACAGGACATTTTTAACGGAGTTCTGTTACCTGGTACAAAACTTCCCCCACAGCGAGAACTAGCTGATTATTTAGATTTGAATTTGAGTACTATTTCTAAAGCCTTTAAAGTTTGTGAGTTAAAGGGCTTGATAAGTGCATCTGTTGGAAGTGGCACATTTGTTTCGTATGATGCACTTTCAAATGCGTATTTACTTGAAGATACAAAGCCGAAGCATTTAATTGAAATGGGAGCAACACTACCTGATAATGCTTCATACGAGCCACTTTTACTTCAACTGAAAAGTATGCTGCAAGAGACAGATTATGAAAAATGGTTTGGTTATGGTCGGGCAGGCGAAAGCCTTTGGCAAAAAGATGCAGCTATAAAGCTCATCCGAAGAGGTGGGTTTGAAACAACAGTTGATCACATTTTATTTGCAAATGGGGGTCAAAATGCGATTGCTGCCACACTGGCGAGTCTTTGTCAGCCTGGAGATCGCATTGGTGTTGATCACCATACTTACCCGGGCTTAAAAACTGTCGCAGCGATGCTTAGTGTGCAAATAGTACCGATAAAATCAGAGAACTATGAAATGAGTCCAACAGCATTTGAAGATGCGTGTAAAAATGACAATATTAAAGGCATTTACTTGATTCCGGATTATCATAATCCGACAGCTTGCTGTATGTCTGTCGAGAATCGAAAAGTGATTGCAGCAATCGCCAAAAAGTATAATCAGTTCATTATTGAAGATGCGACGTATCATCTACACAACGAAAGACCACTTCCGGCAGTCGCATCCTTTGCACCGGAACAGGTCATCTATATTGCGAGTTTATCGAAATCAATAGCACCTGGGTTACGACTAGCCTATGTAGCAGTGCCGAGTCAATTCAAGGAGCCGATTTCAAAGGCACTATATAATTTAAATATATCAGTTTCCCCATTATTGGCAGAACTGTCAGCACGTACGATTGTATCGAATCAATTTGAGATCTTAATTGAGGGTCATAGGGAACAAACAATTCGCAGAAACCAAGTCGTAAATCGATATTTGGCAGATTATACGTGTTTAGGTGTTGAAACAGGCATCTTTCGTTGGTTGCTATTACCAGGCAAGATTACAGGTGCTGAATTTGAAACGTTAGCTGCACAGCAGGGGGTACAAGTGTATGCGGCTGAACGTTTTGTAGTTGGAAATAGTTGTCCAGATCGGGCTGTAAGGGTTTCTGTCTGTGCACCACAAACTCTCGAAGAGCTTGAAAAAGGATTGATTATCCTTAGAGGTTTACTAAACGATCTTACCTAACATTGTTTGCCATACAATTATAATATTGTATGGCTTTTTTGTGCGTGTTATGATGATTCAAATCTAGTTGGAGGATTATGAGAAATAGAATTTGCTTTCTAGAAAGGGAGGTTAGATTGTGTTACATAAAGAGAATGTAAAAGTGTTAGACGTCCAATCAGATTGGTTACAAAGCTACATTAGTTCTCCAGAAAAACAACAACAACTATATAAAAGAACATTAATGGTTGTTGTTTTATCTCAAATTTTTGGAGGAGCCGGACTTGCAGCGGGAATAACAGTAGGTGCACTTCTAGCGCAAGATATGTTAGGTACAGATAGTGTTGCTGGTATTCCGACGGCGCTATTTACTTTAGGATCAGCAGGGGCAGCACTACTTGTGGGACGGCTTTCTCAGCGATTTGGTCGTCGTATTGGACTTACGGTCGGATTTTTGGCTGGAGGGATCGGTGCCATTGGAGTAGTGATTTCAGCATTAATGAATAGTATTCTGCTTTTATTTCTTGCACTATTTATCTATGGGGCTGGAACAGCTACAAACTTACAAGCACGTTACGCTGGAACTGACTTGGCAAACTCGACACAAAGGGCAAAGGCTATTAGTATGGCCATGGTTTCCACTACATTTGGAGCCGTTGCAGGCCCAAACCTGGTGGATGTAATGGGGGAGTTTGCTCTGTCCATGGGAATTCCTTCTTTAGCTGGTCCTTTTATATTGGCAGCTGCAGCGTATATTCTGGCAGGTTTGGTTTTATTTAGTTTACTTCGTCCTGATCCTTTTATTGTAGCAAAAGCTATATCAGACGCTCAAAGAACAACCAGTGATTCACTTTTAGAGGAAAATTCTAAAAACAGGCCAGGCATTATTGCAGGGGCTTCAGTAATGGTTTTTACTCAATTTGTGATGATAGCGATTATGACGATGACACCTATACATATGGGACATCATGGGCATGGTCTGGGTGAAATTGGGCTTGTCATTGGACTTCACGTAGGTGCGATGTTTTTGCCTTCTTTAGTAACTGGATATCTTGTTGATAAAATTGGCCGTACTGCTATGGCCATTGCTTCTGCCATTACGTTACTTGCTTCTGGCATTCTAGCTGCTATGGGACCTGCTAATTCGATGGCAGTGCTCATTACAGCACTCGTTTTACTTGGACTTGGCTGGAATTTTGGTTTAATTAGTGGAACAGCAATTCTTGTAGATGCAACACCACCATCTACTCGGGCTAAGACGCAGGGTTCTGTAGATGTATTGATTGCTTTGTCAGGAGCATTAGGAGGAGGCTTATCTGGAATGGTTGTAGCTCATTCTAGTTATGCAACCCTTTCAATTACTGGTGCTGTGCTTTCGCTACTGCTTATTCCAATTGTTATTTGGGCCGTTAGGAATCAGAGTAAGGGTTAATGAAATAATTGAAAATTCAAGATATTATAAGAGTAAAAGTAGCTATTAAACTTTTAAAATAATTGTTAAACGTATAAAGAAGGAGCGGAGTCTCTTTAATTTAGTACGACTGAAGGGTATATTGATAATCCCTATGGAGCTGTAAGATTTGCTGGAGAGGCATCCCCACCTGTGAAACCAAGACACAATAAATGTGGGGTGAATTATACTTGAAGTCATTTCAGCTAAACGAAAAAACAAGATCTTTTTTATCGAAATATCAATTATTTGAAGATGATTTGATACAACAAGTTCAGTTGCAGCACCGTATGGAATTAGTGGAAGCATTTGGGGTTCAAAAAGGGATGCGTGTATTGGAAATAGGTTGTGGGCAGGGGGATACAACCGTTGCAATAGCTGACGCAGTAGGAGAAAACGGATCTGTTGTCGCAATAGATATTGCTAGTCCCGATTACGGGGCACCATTAACATTCATAAAACTCAAATTAATCGGCTACTCCAGCAAGCGAATTTTGAAGTGGTAAAACAACTTACAGTCGATGCAACATTATTACAGGACGGTCAATGGGAAAAAAGTTATGCAAACAGTATCTGTGCAGAATTTATTAAAGTGCCTTCCATGATACAAACGTTGATAACTAGTTATTATGAACTCATGAACACTTCGAATGGAAATGAGAATTCATTAAATAGTTTCATTGTTTGTGCAAAGTAATAAGTTCCTCATTTGAAGATATGCTTTTTGGTATTTGTGATTGTGAAGGAATGTACTTCAACTAACGAGTTCAAGATCAAGAAGCAGCCGAATTGGTTGCTTTTTTGCTTATAGAATTAACAGGTGCTTCATTTCAACAAGGAATAAAATTAGAACTACACATTTTAGCTATATCTAATAGGTGTAGTCCTTTTCATATCAACTGCTACGCTAATCTAACTTAAATATAAAAAAGTGTTTGTTTTTTGAAGGTGATTCATTTATTTTGTTGTATTTTTAATAATTGGTAGATTAATTAAAAATATAGAAAAAAGTGGAGGGAAAATCACATGGTTAACAATTGGAAAAAAATACTAATGGCTGGAGTGATCAGCTTATCCTTGCTAGGTACAGGGTACGTCGGTCACGACCTGATCTCCTCGCAAAACGTCTCGGCTGAACCCGCATCTGAAAAGGCACCAGGGCATTTGAAAAAAGTGGAGGCTTCCCAGCTTGATGAAATAATCGAACGAGGATACATTCGGGTAGGAATGACCGGAGACTACAAACCATTTACCTATTTGAACCCGGAAACAAAAGAGTATGAAGGCTTTGACGTGGACGCTGTCAAAGAGCTTGGCAAAGATCTTGGTGTGAAGGTGGAGTTTGTCGCTACCACATGGCCTACGATGATGAAAGACCTGCAAGCGGATAAATTTGATATCGCTGTGGGCGGTGTGACCCGCAACACAGCCAGACAAAAAAGCGCTTATGTATCGCAAGGTTATGTTTCATTCGGGAAGGTTCCTTTGATTCGCAAGGAAGATAAAGACAAGTATCTTACCATTGATGATATCAACAAGCCTTCTGTACGAATCGGCGTAAATCCAGGCGGAACAAACGAAGAATTTGTCCGTCAGTATCTAAGCCATGCTGACGTAACTGTTGTAGAAAACAATCTTGATATCCCACATCTTGTTGCAGAAGGTACGTATGATGTTATGATCACTGACACAGTGGAAGCAATGCTGTATGCAAAAGCTGATCCCAGATTGTATGCGGCTCAAACTGACAAGCCTTTCACAAACAGTGAAAAAGGTTATATGATCCCGCGGGGTGATTTCATTTATGCAAGCTACTTGGAAATGTGGATGGATGAAATGAAGCTACAGGGAAAATTTGATGCCCTCTACAAAAAGTGGATGGAATAGAATATGGAGGTGTTCTATTCTGATCTTAAGAAGAAAATTTTTTTCTTCCCTTCTAGCATTATTTCGACTGTAAATAAATAGATGAAGGAGGAGTATTTATAGAAAAAATACCTGTTAAAACTTTAAAGAAGATAGAAGAGGACATTAAAAATAATGATTTAGGAAAAGCAAGAGATAGAATACACGGGTTAATTATCACCTATCCAGATGAATTAGAATTACATAAAAAATTAGGCGATATCTATTTTGCATTAAAATATCCCTCGATGGCCGGTCGATATTGGTATCTAGAAAAGAATAAGACACCTGAAATGGTAGATGCGTGTATTCAATTCGAAAAATCCATGGGTAACGATCCTATTAGAATAGCCAAAGTTCTAAAATTTAAAGGAGATAGTGAAATTATAAAAGGAATGCAAGATCAGGCAATTTCTCCTTTACAAAATAAAGTAAAAGAAAAGTTGGTGGAAGAACCTGAAGAGACATTGGAGGATAAGTTATTTACTATTGGGTGTATCACGATATTAATATTAATCATTTTCTTTACATTAATCGGAATTTACACTCTCTTTAGCTGGATTTTTTGATTCCTGGAATCTTTCTTCAAGAAAGGTATTTGTTCCTCAGCTAACAGTCCTTTACTTCATTATCAGGAGCTGATCACAGTTCCTTTTAAAATGGGGCAGGTTAGTTCTATAAGGGGCAACGTCAGGAAAATGTGGTTTTACAACGATAAGGAAGTCTCGAACATAAAAAAAGGCGATTTCCAGTTGCTTAAGAAATCGCCTTTTTATTTGTTTTACTAAAGCTACCCGTTAGTGAAAATTTTTCTTGTATTCGAACTTTTTTAATTGATATTTACTCCTTTCGTAATTTCAATAATTTAAATTGATAAGAAAGGTATGGCAGGCCGGGGAAGATAAGAATGATAAGGGAAATCATCCCTAATACTTGAAAAAATTTCCCCATACTTTCAGATACCCATACCCAATTACTAAGACACTAAGCAACCAAAATATAACGGGGAGCAGTATCATGAAAAAAGTTAAATTTATTCCTAGTGGCGGTTTAGCTTTTTTTGAAGAAAAAGAGATGAAAAAGCTTGCCGAATATGCAAAAGAGGGATGGGTTTTAGAAAAATTTGCAGGGCTAGGGTACAAGCTAAGAAAAGGGGAACGTAAGAACATTGAGTATTCACTGGATTATCAAAAAGAAGCAGATGATGAATATTTAGCCTTCTTTGAAGCTGCTGGATGGTCACATGTATGTTCTGTAGGTAATGAAATTCATATATTTAGTGCCCCTACAGGAACCAAGCCAATCTATACAAACAGACCCACTACTGTTGAAAAATATGAACGAGAAAAGAAGCATAAGGGAAAGCTTCTCTTCCATTCTTCATTTCTACTAGAAAAGTTCGAAATTAATATTAAAGCCCATACTTTGTTATCTTTTTGTAAAGAGTAACTCTTGAAAAGCCTAATTCCTTTGCTGCCAATGACTTATTACCGTGTGTTTTTTCTAATGCTTTTTTTATTCGTTCTTTTTCTATTAAGCTTATCTCATCTTGAAAGGTGATATTAGCATTTTCAAGCGTTATTTTTTTTGCCCTTTGTGGAAGAATATTCAATATATCACTGGCTTGTAATACAGCGTCATCAGTCATGACCACAAGCCTTTCTACAGAGTTTCTTAATTCTCTTATGTTACCAGGCCAGTGGTATGAGGAAAATAACTCCATCATATCATTGGATAGTAATTGTATTTCTTTTTGATATTTAATAGAGAATTCTTCTATAAATAAATTTACCAGCTCTGGAACATCTTCTAATCTCTCTCGAAGTGAAGGAATATGAAGGGGGACCACATTAAGACGATAATATAAGTCTTCTCTGAATTCCCCTTTTTCCACCATCTCCTCTAGCATGCTGTTTGTAGCTGCTATTACCCTTATGTCTACTTTGATTGCTTTTGTGCCGCCTACTCTATATATTTCTCCTTCTTGAAGAGTTCTCAAGAATTTAACCTGGATATCTAAAGGCATTGTTCCTAATTCATCTAAAAATAGTGTACCACCATTTGCTTCTTCTAATTTTCCCGCTTTCCCACCTTTTTCAGCTCCTGTAAACGAACCTTTTTCATAGCCAAAGAATTCGCTTTCAAATAAAGGGGAAGGGATCGCACCACAATTAATAGGAACAAATGGCTTTCTTTTTCTTGAACTTGACTCATGAATGGCCTGTGCAAAAAGTTCCTTCCCTACACCGCTTTCTCCTAATATCAGCACTGTTGCGTCCGTTGTTGCTACTTTAATAGCGGATGCCTTTATCTGATTAATAATTTTGCTGCTGCCTTTTATGTTAGAGAAAGGTAAGTTTTTAGCCTGATTAATGATTTGCTGTTTTAAATCTTGTAGCTTTGAGTTTGTAACGGAAAGCTTATCATTTAGTTTTACGGTATCTGTAATATCACGATCTACCGATATAGCACCAATCAGGTTGCCACCATGGTCAAAAACAGGAGAAGAACTGATTGAAATATGCTTATCAGGCCGAGGTTGATGATAAACATCAAATATTGGCTGTTTACTTTTTAAAATTTCGTACAATTTAATGTCCTTCATTTGAAAATAGTTCTCTATGTTTTTCCCTATTATTTCATTTGATTTAATTTGATAAGTATTTTCTGCTGCTTCATTCCAGTAAACAACCCGCCCCGTTTTATCAACAGCTGTGACTGCATCTTTACTGGTTTTTAAAATAGCTTCTAAATAAAAAAGGATATTATCTCTACTAAAATCCGCTATTTTAATCTGCCTCCTTTTACAGCTCTTTTATGTAAGTTTACAGGTTTACAATATGTTAATAATATTTACACTTTTTATAATATTTTAAAAATGAAGTCTATTCAATATTTATATTTAGAATTTGTTTTTTTTATTTATTATTACGTATTAATCTTGCTATTGTATTATCCCTTTAACCCAGCTCTATCAGTTCAGAATAAGGAACATACACGTTATATAAAAGAGAATGACTTATTTTTAATTTTGTTTTTTTAAAATCGCAGTAATGCTGAAAAAAGTTTTTGGCATGCAAATTGCAATATGTCTAGTAGCACGCAAATTATTGTGAAAAAAGAGAAGGTGTAGTGATGATCAATTTTTCTAAGTTTATTGAAACAATCGATACCCACACAATGGGTCAGCCAACAAGAATTATTGTAAGTGGGGTTCCAAAAATTTCAGGAGATACAATGTTAGAAAAAAAAAATAATCTTAAAAAAGAAATACCTTGGCTAAGAAATTTATTAATGAACGAACCACGCGGTCATCAGGATATGTTTGGAGCTATTCTTTGTGAACCTTCTCAAGAAGGTTGTGATGCTGGCTTAATATTTATGGACAGCGGTGATTACCTTAATATGTGCGGTCATGGCACAATCGGCACCATTACTGCGGGTATACAGTTTGGCTTGTTACCTCAAAAGGAAATGTTTTTTCTTGATACACCGTCAGGCAAGGTAGAATGTACAGTTAAATATAAAGATCAGAAAGTTAGTCAAGTGTCGTTCCGGAATGTGCCCTCTTTTGTTCTTGAAAAAAATGTGAATATTTCGATTGAAGGCTATGGAACCATCAAATTAGATATTGTTTTTGGCGGCAGCATATTTGCTATTGTAGACGCGTCACAATTTAATTTGAAATTAAAAACAAGCGAAACTATTGTCTTATCTCAACTTGGTATGAGAATAAAACAAATACTTAATGAGCAATTTTATTTTGAGCATCCTCAAAACCCCAATATTTGCACGGTGGATCTTATAGAGTTCAGCTTAAAAAAGGAGAAGAATCATTATCGTAATGTTGTTGTTTTTGGGAACGGACAAATTGACCGTTCACCATGCGGCACAGGTACTTCTGCAAAATTAGCAACCCTAGATCTTCAAGTTGGTGAAAGTATTATTCAAGAAAGTATTATCGATTCCAGATTTATAGGTAAAGTAGTTGGAAAAACGACAGTATCAGGTTTCGATGCTATTATTCCTGAGATTACAGGGGCAGCCTGGGTTACCGGATTACATCGATTTGCTTTAGAAGAAACCGATCCATATCAGCAAGGCTTTACCTTAAAACAACAGTCTGTATTGGAAAATGCTTAATGCACAGGAAGACGATGACAGTGAAATATATCTATATGGCTTGCTTCACTTAATCAAAATTTGATGAGGTTTTCACATTTTCTTTAAGCCTGTTTACGAACTAATTATCTATAAAAGGAGAGAACTACATGACTATGAGTATTACATTAAAAGAAAAATATAAGCACGAGCCATTCACTGATTTTACGATTGAAGAAAATAAAAATGCATTTAATAAAGCGTTAAAAGTTGTTCAATCAGAGATGGGTAAAGGCTACCCCCTAATTATCGGGGGCGAGTCGATTACAACAGATGAACAAATCATTTCGATTAACCCAGCGAATAAGGAAGAAGTAATTGGAAGTGTTTCCAAAGCAAATAAAGAGTTGGCTGAAAAGGCGATGCAAGCTGCGCTAGTTGCTTTCGATACTTGGAAACAAGAAGACCCTGAAGTACGGGCGAATATTTTATTTAGTGCAGCAGAGATTCTCCGCGAACGAAAACATGAATTTTCTGTTTATCTAGTAAAGGAAGCCGGAAAGCCATGGAAAGAAGCAGATGCAGATACGGCAGAAGCGATTGATTTTTTAATTTTTTATGGACGCCAAATGATGCAATTAAAAGGGGGGGCTCCTGTAGAAAGTAGAGAAGGAGAAGCAAATGCTTTTAATTATATTCCACTTGGTGTAGGGATCATTATTTCGCCATTTAACTTTCCATTGGCGATTATGGCTGGAACTGCGGCAGCAGCGATCGTAGCAGGAAATTCAATTCTTTTAAAACCGTCGAATAATACACCTGTAATAGCAGCTAAATTTGTGGAACTATTACAAGAAGCTGGTCTTCCTGAAGGAGTAATCAATTACATTCCAGGAAGTGGTGCAGAAGTAGGTGATTACCTTGTTGATCATCCTAAAACCCGCTTTGTATCTTTCACTGGTTCACGTGAGGTTGGCTGCCGTATTTATGAACGTGCGGCAAAAGTACAGCCAGGCCAAATCTGGTTGAAGCGTGTGATTGCTGAAATGGGTGGAAAAGATACTGTTGTTGTAGATAAAGATACTGATTTAGATTTAGCAGCATCCTCGATTGTGTACTCAGCATTTGGATTCTCGGGGCAAAAATGTTCGGCGGGTTCACGTGCGGTTGTACACCAAGATGTCTATGACGAAGTTTTAGAAAGAGCAGCTGCTTTAACAAACACGTTATCAATCGGTAATCCAGAAGACATGAATACCTACATGGGGCCAGTTATTGATCAAGCTTCTTTTAACAAGATTACAAAATATATTGAAATTGGAAAAGAAGAAGGCAGGTTGATAACCGGCGGTGAAGGGGATGACTCTAAAGGCTACTTTATCCAGCCGACTATTTTTGCTGATGTTGATGAAAAAGCACGCATTATGCAAGAAGAAATTTTTGGTCCTGTTTTGGCTTTCTGTAAAGCCCGCGATTTTGATCACATGATGGAAATAGCGAACAATACGGATTATGGGCTAACTGGAGCGTTACTCTCAAATAATCCTGATCATATTAAGCGAGCAAAAGAAGAATTCCATGTAGGAAATCTTTATTTTAACCGTGGCTGCACAGGAGCAATTGTTGGCTACCAGCCGTTTGGTGGTTTTAACATGTCAGGAACAGATTCCAAGGCAGGAGGCCCTGACTATCTTATTTTACACATGCAGGCAAAAACGATTAGTGAAACAATTTAAGAATTAAGGCAGCTTTTATGCTGCCTTTTATAAAATGCAAAAATAAAAAGAAAGATACGTAGGGGGATAAAGGATGTTAGCAACCGTTTCGAAAAATATTTTTCTCTACGCCTCTCAAAATAAGGGTCTAAATAAAGCAGCTAAAAAATGGGGCCTTCGCTTTGGGGCTTCTCAAGTGGTCGCAGGAGAGACTATCGAAAGTGCTATTAAAAAATCTCAAACTTTAAATGAAAAAGGCATGGTCTGTACAATGGATCATTTAGGAGAATTTGTTTCAACCAAACAAGAAGCACTAGAAGCAACAGATTACAATATTAGAACATTAGAAGCGATAGCTAGAGCTGGTGTAAACAGTAATTTATCAGTAAAAATGACGCAGCTTGGATTAGATATCGACCGAGATTTTTGTGTGGAAAATATGCGTCAAATACTCGAAACAGCTAAAAAGCATAATAACTTTGTAAGAATCGATATGGAGGATCACGGGCATTGCCAAATGACGTTAGATATCCTGAGAGAACTGCGCCAAACCTTTGATAATGTTGGCACTGTTATTCAAGCTTATTTATACCGGGCAGAACAAGATGTAAAAGAGTTAGAAGGTGTTCCTTTGCGTTTGGTGAAGGGTGCTTATAAAGAACCACTGGAAGTCGCCTATCAGGAAAAAGAAAAAGTAGATGAAAATTATATGAACATCATTGAAAAGCATTTATTAAGTGGAAGTTATACGGCGATTGCTTCTCATGACCATCACATAATTGCTAAAGTAAAAGACTTTGCCCAAAGAAATAATATACCGCGCGATCAATTTGAGTTCCAAATGCTATACGGGTTTAGAACAGAGATGCAGCTGAGTTTAGTACAAGAAGGATATAAAATGCGTGTGTATATTCCTTTCGGTGATGATTGGTTTGGTTATTTTATGCGCCGATTGGCAGAGCGGCCTCAAAATATAGCATTTGCTCTTAGAGGATTCTTTTCTAAATAGATAAAGCAGCATGACGAAAGCCTGTTTGTCCTTATAAAGGGACATTCCTAAGACAAGATGATTTGAATTGGAGGAAATTTTAATGTGGATTATCACTATCCATTCCAATAAAAATGTCAAAATGTTTGAATTTGACACAGAGCAAGAAGCAAGATCAACTTTTGAAAAGGTACAGGGCTGTAAATTCCTTACTGAAGTAATTTACTTTAACGATTATCAGTTAGCCAAATCTTTATAATGGACCGTCAACAATTTTGTGTGAATAATGAGTCCCTTTTCCTGCAGACTGCCCTTTAATCACAGGGGTGCGAAGCTCTGCCTGTGACTGTTCGAACCAAATATGGTACCACAGTGCGAAACGCTGGTCACACTCTCTCTTCTGTGAATTGTTTGCTTATAAGAAGAATTAGAAGTAAAAGCGTTTTATGTTTGTATCTTAATAAGTAAATTCCTAGGATTAACGCTAAATATAACTGAATTGGTAAAAAGCCCGTTCAAAATGATGGAGGTAACTATTTTGACAATTACAAAAGATTTTTTTATTATGCTTTCACAAAATAAGATGCTTAATAGCGGTGCAAAACGATGGGGGCTTAAACTTGGTGCCCAGTCTGTCGTAGCAGGAACGAATATTGAAGAAATGGTGAAGAGTGTTAAAGAATTGAATGCAAATGGAATTTCTGCAACAATCGATAACCTTGGTGAGTTTGTATTTGAAAAGAAAGAAGCCATGCAGGCGAAAGAAAGAATTCTTGCCGTTATTGAAGCTATTTATCAGCATCAATTAGATGCCCATATTTCCTTAAAGCCTACTCAACTGGGCCAGGATATTGATTATAGTTTCTGCCTTGAAAATCTATCGGAAATTGTTGAAAATGCGTACAAAAATAATGTATTTATCAATTTTGATATGGAAGATCATGGTCATCTTCAGTCATCATTTGATTTAATTGATGAACTCTCCAAAGACTATAATAATATTGGAACGGTTATTCAGGCTTACTTTTATAATGCGAAAGATATGATTACAAAATATAAAAATCACCGGTTAAGAATCGTAAAAGGCGCCTATAAAGAATCTGAAAATGTCGCATATCAAGACAAAAAAGATATTGATCAAAATTTCATTGATTTAATCGAGTTCCATCTCCTGCATGGTAAATTTACTTCCATTGCTACACATGATCACCATATCATTAATCATGTGAAAAAGTTCGCGAAAAAGAATAACATACCAGCAGAGAAATATGAATTCCAAATGCTTTACGGATTCAGAAAAGATATGCAGTTGAGTTTAGCCAAGGAAGGATACAATTTTTGTACTTACGTTCCGTTTGGAGTGGATTGGTATGGGTACTTTATGCGCCGTTTGGCGGAGCGTCCCCAAAACCTTAACTTAGTAGCCAAACAGACATTTAACAAAAAAACGAACACATTAATTGGTATTGGCGCTGGTGCGTTTTTATTAGGAAGAATCAGCAAGAAGAAACCAACTAAAGTATAAAGAAATATGCAGCCATTTATTTGCAGGATATTTTAGGAAGGGCTCTTTCAGCCGTTCCCGCAGCTTTCATAAGTATTAAGGGGGAATAACAATGGATAAGAAAGTGTCCTTTTCGCAAGTGCTGTCAATTGGTTTAATGCTCTTTGCCATGTTTTTAGGAGCGGGCAACGTTATATTTGCTCCGATGTTAGGTCAACAGGCGGGAACAAACACCTGGCTTGCCATGGGAGGTTTTTTGATAACAGGTGTTGGGCTAGTTTTACTAGCTATCATTGCACTAACTCGTGGAGGTGGTACTGTAGAAAAACTTGCAGGAAGGGTCCATCCACGCTTTGCAACATTTTTTTCGATATTGCTTTTTCTGACACTGGGACCTATCTATGTTATTCCTAGAACAACATCTGTTGTCTATGAAATTTCTTTAAATCCATTGATTCAAAGTGAAGCAAATGAAAGGCTGTATCTGTTTGTATTTTCAGTACTATTTATTCTATTGACGGTTTTACTCTCTTGGGATACAAAAAAGTTTGTAGATAACTTGGGTAAAATTATAACTCCTATTTTCTCGATTTTGCTAGGAGTATTGATTATAAAATCATTTATCACACCTATGGGCAAAATAGGTAATCCTCAGGAAGGATACTTAGATGGTGTTTTCTTAAAAGGATTTACACAAGGATACTATACAATGGACATACTTGCTGCTTTTATATTTGGAGGTATTTTCATTAAGACAATTAGTTCTTTAGGAATAAAATCTGAAAAAGAAGTTTCTAAGCTATTTATTAAAGCAGGAATCATAACAATTTTCGGATTAATCGCCTTACAAGTTTCAATGGCTTGGATAGGTGCTTCTAGTGTGGATGCAATTGGTTTAAAAGAAAATGGTGGGGAAGTTCTAGCGGAGAGTGCCATCGCTCTTTTTGGGAAATTTGGAATTTACATTATTGGAACAGTTATTTTTCTGACAGGGATTACTACCAATGTTGCTTGCCTAGCAGCTGTTTCCGAATACTTTGAAAGAATTATGCCGCTTTTAAGTTACAAAAAATGGCTAATAGTTTTTTCTATCCTAGGGTTAATTATTACAAATTTTGGATTGAATACAATTTTAACTTTAGCATCCCCTATATTGCTCCTGCTTTACCCTTTGGCAATTGCTTTGATTGCTTTAATATTTGCCAATAATCTGTTTAAAGGTTATCAGTCTGTATATGTGAGTACTGTAGTAGGAGTCGGATTGGTTGCTCTGCTTGATTCTTTAAAAGAGGCTCATATCTTAACAAATGCAATTAACAATACATTTGGATTCATTCCATTATTCGAGCATGGCGTTGGATGGATTAGCACAGGATTAGTGGGCTTTTTGATTGGGCTAATAGTCGCAAAAACCAAAAAAGAATCCAGCGTAATTATTGATATAGCTGGACAAGAAAATGATAAAGTTTCGTAATAATCAACCAGTTGAAGGGACAGAATTGGAAAAAAGACAAAATTACTCCTTAGGAACCGGTCATTGAAACAGAACCAGATCTTTTTACCAGATAGGTTCAGCAGTTGGCCTAGCTATTATGGTTTCCATTGCAGCGGCAACGTCCGCCAGTACCGCAGTGAACCCGGTAGACGCTCTTAACGAGGGCTATCAACAAGCGTTCTTCTGGTCCGGTATGGTGGCTTTTGCAGGTGCAATATTAGCGCTACTGTTTGTCCGATTACCAAAGCGGTAGAATCAAATGGTCCAAAGTAATGTAATCGCAATCCCTATTTTCTATATATTGGATATGGGAGTATAGTTGAAAAGGGTTGTTCCTAAGACGGAACAGCCTTTTTCCATTTACATAAGGTCAACCGCGCTTAATATTAAATTTGCAGCATCTATATCAAATCGAAATGAGAGATGTAAAGTGTTTAACTTTAAAGCAGAAAAAATAAAAAACCACTCAGAGTGGTTTTTTAATCGCGCATTGCTCCTGCCTCTCGGGAAGTCATTGCACCTTGTCCTTCGCTTACATCTTTTTGAATTTCTTGTTTTACTTTTTGTGGATCAGTTCCGCTAAATTCTGGTTTCATAATAGAACCCAAGTTCTTTTTAGCTTGTTGATTCTGTTGCATACAAGTCCTCCTTCATCTATTGTTTAACAATCTTATTATTCACAAATAGCCTCAGTATATCCAGAGGATTTGAGCCTGCTTGCTAGGACAGCCCCTTTTTAATTTAACTAACGTAGAGTCGATATTTTCACAGCAGAGATTAATTCCTGTCCTGTCAGGGATAGGGCTTTTGCCAATTCCTTCAACAAGGAATTAGAATTAGAATTAGAATTAGACCATCTTGGAACTAGCATAAGAGTAAGAGGTGTTATAGGAACGGTTGTGGTTTTAACTACCATATTTCAACTTGCTACTTGGGGATTTGAACGTAAAGATCAAAAAGACGAAATGGGTAGGGAAATTACCGCAGCAAGTGCAAAAACAAGTTATCATATCTTAACAATTTTCTTTGTATATTTCGGATTTTAGACCGTATTATCTTTTTAAGAAAAAATGATTTTGGAAATATATCTTTATTTGCAACCCTTTGTCTTACTTTAGTTGTCTTTCCTATTGTTCAATTCTTTTCATCTAGACGTTATATTAATGTAACCCATACACAAAAAGCCTTAGATTCTATTGAATTCAAGGCTTTTCGAACTGTAACCTTATTTTCGCTTAACCTTTTTATTCCATTATTGGAATCTATGCCCATAACTGAAAAAGTATAGTATCATGAATAGGTATTTCAAACAAGGAGGGGATATGACCAAAACCATTGGCCTTATTTGTGGTAGTTTACGTCATTGCTGAATCATTGACAGTCATGGATGATTCCGCCCAATTTTGTTGGATCGAAATAAAAGATCTTCCTTTCTTTAACGAAGACTGAGAAGCGGCGACGTTCCAGAGACAGTAACATCATTTAAGCCGGCTATTCAAGAAGTGGACGGTATTATTATCGTGAGTCCAGAATACAATTCAGGAATTCCGGGCGCTCTAAAAAATGCATTGGACTGGGTATCAAGACCTCGTGAGTCCGCTGTTCTTAGTAGAAAACCCGTTGGCTTAATCGGAGCAATGGGGGAATAGGTACTGCCTTTGCCCAAATTTAAACCAGACAAATACTAGAAGCCATGCAAGCTAATGTCGTTCCATTTCAAAAAGTACTAATTTCGCAAGTACACGAAAAGATTGACTTCAATTAGAAAGCGCTTACTGACGAAATAACAAAACGATTACAACAATTTATTCATTGGATCGATCACACTCCTATTCTAGTTTAACAAAAGGAGATTATCAGTTTTAGATAAACTTCTTTTAAGTTACATTCATGATAAAAAAGGTATTAGATGGGGAATTGTTACAAAAACAGAAAATGAATCATCGGAACAATAGGATTTCATGCTTGGAGTCCGCAACATAAAACGTGAATAAATAGGCTACGGGATTCATCCGTATTATTGGAGAATAGGATATATATCGGAATATTTTTTGGAGGTAGAAAAATGGCAAAAATTACTGTAGGAACCGAAAATCAAACACCGATTGAACTATATTATGAGGATCATGGTACAGGGAAGCCAGTAGTATTAATTCACGGTTGGCCATTAAGTGGCCGATCTTGGGAATATCAAGTTCCTGCTCTCGTTGAGGCTGGATACAGAGTCATAACTTATGACCGTCGAGGGTTCGGGAACTCTTCTCAGCCATGGAACGGTTACGATTATGATACATTCGCTACTGATTTACATCTGTTACTAGAGCATTTGGATCTCCAAAGTGTGACACTGGTCGGATTTTCAATGGGGGGTGGAGAAGTAGCCCGCTATATCGGAACTTTTGGAACAAATAGAGTAGAGAAGGCTGTATTTGCAGGAGCTGTACCACCATTTCTTTACAAGTCAGCAGAACATGCTGAGGGAGCATTTGATGATGCAGTAATTCAAGAATTAGAAAATGGAGTAAAAAATGATCGCCTAGCATTTCTTGATGAGTTTACGAGAGGATTTTTTGCTGCTGGAGATCGAACTGACTTAGTCAGTGAACCATTCCGACTTTACAATAGGGATATTGCAGCGGGTGCATCGCCTAAAGGGACACTAGATTGTATTTCTGCTTTCAGCAAAACGGATTTCAGAGGAGATTTAGCCAAGTTTAATATACCTACCCTTGTTCTTCATAGTGATTCAGATGCAATTGTTCCATTTGAATATAGTGGGAAGCTGACACATGAAGCAATTCCTGATTCTAAGGTAACTTTAATAAAGGGTGGTCCACATGGGTTCAATGCAACACATGCCAAAGAATTTAATGAAGCACTGCTAACATTTTTAAAGGGTTGATTACAAATGACCGTAAATTGTTGCAAGCTGATCGATAAAAATCGTTTTTTTGATAAAATCAACATGAATATAGCAGAACCACTTTAAAAACGAGTGCGGGTTTATTAAGGAAGACAAAAAAGGTCAGCGTTTTTTATAAAAGAACAATCCAATTTAATAGTAATATAAGGGCATGTTTTGATAATCTTTTTTCAAAACATGCCCTTTCTATTTATTCCTTCATAGTTAATGGCTCCTTTCGTATGACTAACGGGCGTAGTATTTACAGAGAAGAAAGCGAGAATTACATGAGAAATATGTCCTCAGCTATTGCGATTTCGACCGAAAAAAGCGATTTGGAAAAATTCCAAATCGACATTTTTACTATTATTACTTGTTAGGTTTCTTATTTAAAATAGAGCGTAGTTCATTGATATCATCATCAGATAGGGTATCTTCCTGAATGAATTGGACAAGCATGGACTTCAGAGTACCTCCATAGATACGGTTGATAAATGATTCGGTCTCGGCACGCCGGCACTCTTCCTGTGTATAGAGCGGGTAAAAGGTGTAAACTCTTAGATTTTTATTGACACCTACTACATCTTTTTGAACCAATCGATCGAGAAGAGTGCGTATGGTTTTCGGCTTCCAATCGGTACTCTCCTGTAAGGAAACTATGATGTCATTTGCTGCTTGAGGGGCTTTATCCCAAAGCACGTTCATGATTTCCCATTCTGATTCTGATATGCTAGGAATGTTTTTCTCCATATTTCTCCCCTCCATTTTCTTTATAGATTCCTAAATCTTTTAAAATTGATAAAGTAATTTCTCCCGCCTTGCTTCCAGATGAGTCATCTTCATTTTGTATATTGGTAGCAAAGAAATAAGTATTGTTCTTCGTCTCTACATACCCGATAAACCAACCATTGATGTTTTTTCCATTTACTGCTCCTGTACCTGTTTTTCCTGATAGGCGAGCTTCTTCATTCTTTTCTAAGAGTAGGGCTTCCTTCACAGCTTGGATATTCATTTCCTTATATCCCAATTGATTGTAATAAAAGGCTTGCAGCAGTTGGACTTGCTCGACTGGAGAAATTTTCAATGAGGATTCGATCCAGAATTCACCAAATCCCCCAGATACATCGGAATTTCCATAATTTATCTCTTGCAGATTGGATTGTATTGTTTCGAATCCTGTTCTACGATCTAATTCTTGGAAATACCAGTTTACAGATTTTTGTAAAGCAGATGAGACATTCTGATCCATATTCCAAGCAGCATAGGGTTGCTCAGTCCCATCCCATGAAAGGGTGGATTCTTCGGGTGATATCACATTTGATTCTAGTCCAAATAAGGCACTATAGATTTTGTATGTGGAATCAGGTGATACCCGCAACGTACTTTTCTCTTCATTATAAATGAGATATTGCTGTGCGTTATGATCATATAAAACAAAGCTTCCTTCATACCCTTTAAAAAATTGATGTAAATCCTCGTAAACTGTTCCATCATCATTAAAAAAGTATCGGTCATTTTCCGTTGCAAATGCGGAAACGAAAGGTAATTGGATTGTCAAAATGATACTGGCCAACACATAAATAAAGACACTTTTTCTTATTGATTTTTTTGTGGAATGCTTATAGGCAGAAATTTGTTCAATTCGTTTTTTGATTTGAAGCTTCGAACCGTTTAAATGTGTCACTATCTGAAGCTTACTTGACCGTTTTGAAAGATCCAAAAAATTAATGATTGTATTTCCATATTCACTAAATGAATTATCATCATCTAGTAACTGTAAAACAGATGTATCACATGCAATTTCCCGATCCAATCTCATTTCTCTAAAAGCAAGCCAGATAAGGGGATTAAACCAATAAATGATTTGATAGAACAAAACCACGTAATTTGTCAGCAAATCCTTGTTTTTATAGTGACTTAATTCATGAAGAAAGATATACTCGTAATTTTTTAAGCTAAGCCAGTTTTCATGCTGGGAAGGTAAGACAATATATGTTTGAAAAAGTCCGAATATCATTGGGGATTGGACTCTTTTAGAAATAACAATCTTTATTGATTTTTTAATCTGTAGTCTTTTCTTGCATTCTTCGAAAAGCATGAGAACTTCTTGATTGGAAAACGGAGAAGAATAATACTTTACCCTTCTAAGTGTGAGCCAGCCACGAACCATAGTAAAGGTAAATAAAAGCATTCCTGACATCCATAAACCCATCACTCCAATATGAAGTAAGGACAGGTCCGGCCGATTGACCGATACAGAAAAGTCTTGTATTAGGTGCAGGCCTTGTATCATATCAGTTCCAGTTATTTTCATATTAGAGCTGGGTGCATTAGTCTGATATGCATCCCCACGGCTAAAGAGAGAACTAAAATTATATAAATCAGTAGGTATGAATGGAAGTGCTAAAGCCATAAAAAGAAACATCCACAAATGATAGTGCCATTTTGCTGTTAATTGTCTTCCGAACCATTTTCGTATAAGTAGTATAACAGTAACGGAAAATGAAGACACCAATAGACCTATTATAAAATGAGTTAAAAACATGTCCTTCAATACCAACTCTCTTGACTTTTAAATTTTAAAAAACAGGTATATTTCATATTTATATGGCTTGAGGGTAAAAAATAAAGAATTGACTTTATTTGATTACATATGTAATACTGTACTACAGATGCGATAAGACTACAAATGTAATCTGTTAAAACTCCTTGCATGAGGGTGTTTTTTCAACTCGTACATAAGAGTCTAATCAAATCAGGAGGACTGCATCATGAACAAAAGATAGGGTGCAAGAGATCCGGCTGCTATCCCAGGAGAATACCTAATAAAATTTTTTTAGAAAGAGGTTGAATTTTAATGAAATCATTAAGCAACATTTTTAGTGCTTCCGCATTCAGAAAAATTGTGCCTGTCCTATTTCTTTCATGTGCAACGCTTGTAGGTTGTTCAAACAATAACGTTAATGCTGAATTAACTAAACCCAAAAAACAAGAAACTGCCACTAATCATGATTTTGCTAAGCTTGAAGAAAAATTTGATGCTAAACTTGGTGTCTTTGCGTTGGATACTGGTACAAACCAAACAGTAACCTATCATCCAGATGAGCGTTTTGCTTATGTATCTACTCATAAGGCTCTAGCTGTAGGAGCACTTTTACGACAGAAATCAATAGAAGAACTTAATCAAAGAATTACCTATACACGTGAGGATCTTGTTAATTATAATCCGATTACAGAAAAGCATGTTGATACGGGGATGACTCTTAAGGAGCTTTCTGATGCTTCTCTTCGATACAGTGACAATACTGCTGGAAACCTTATCCTTAAACAACTGGGGGGACCGACTGGATTTAAAAAAGCACTGGAGGAAATTGGAGATAATGTTACCAACCCTGAGCGATTTGAGCCAGATTTAAATGAAGTTAATCCTGGTGAAACTCATGATACGAGTACACCAAGAGCACTTGCTACTAGCCTTCAGGCTTTTACATTGGGAGATGCACTTCCAACTGAGAAACGTGAACTTTTAATAGATTGGATGAAGAGAAATACTACTGGAGATGCGTTAATTCGTGCTGGAGTGCCGAAAGGATGGGTAGTGGCTGATAAGACCGGAGCAGGATCATATGGTACGCGAAATGACATTGCGATCATTTGGCCATCAAAAGGAGACCCTATTGTTCTTGCTGTACTTTCAAGTCGTGATAAAAAAGATGCTGATTATAACGACGACCTTATTGCTGAGGCAACAGAAGAAGTAATTAAGGCCCTTAAAGTCAAAAATAAAAAGAATATGATTGTAATAAAAAAGGCTACTTTAAGTGGCCTTTTTTAGTGGATTAATTCCTATAACGATTGTTATGGTGACCCTTCTTCAACTCCCATGAAAGAAATGCAGCATGGTTGGCTAAGAGTACAAATGGACTTTATAATGACCAAAACTCTCATATAAGAAAGGTGGATTATTATGTATGTTCCAAAATATTTTAAGGTCACGAATGTTGATGAAATTTGGGGGTTTGTTCAAAAAAAACTCTTTTGGCACGATTGTCACAACAGAATAATGGAAACCAATCCCCATTCATTTGCCTTTGGGGTTAAATAAAAACCATCAGATGCAAGAATTAGAGAACGGAACGGAGCTGTCATATCGGCATATTCTTCAAATTGTAAAAGTTTGTATTAAAGTAATGGGTGCGTTAGTTTATTAAAGAGCTGAGGTGGTGATTAGCTCTTTTCTTTTTTAGCTTACGACGCAGGTTTAGTGGGAGTGGAATAAGAACCTGTATTTAAAAGCCATGATTTGCCTACAAAAATACAATGTGTTTTTATAACCAAGCCTTTTTTAGGAGCTCCACGCCAAGCTTGATTTCCTCGCAAGAAAGATTACTGAAACCAAGTTTGATAATTGGTTTATCGGTATTATTTTCAATGAAGTAGAGTGAGGTAGGATACACTTTAACTCCATGAAGGGAAGCACGCTCTAATAGCCATTCTTCTGAACGTTTCAGATGTACTTTGATTAATAAATACAAACCGGACTGCTCACCAATGATGGATATATTTTGATCGAAGTGCTTTTTTAATAATGATACCAAGTGCTGCATTTTTCGTTTATAAACAAGACGCATACGTTTGATATGGCGATTCCATTCTCCTTCTTCCATGAATTTAGCCATTGTGAGTTGGCTAAGAAGTGAAGTGGTACTCTCGAAATGAAGAAATTGATTTTTATAATGGTTTAAGAGTGGCTCTGGCAACACCATATAACTTAGACGAATTCCTGGAAGAAAGGACTTTGAGAAATTCCCTAGATAAATGACTCTTACAGAATCAATGGATGCGAGAGCTGGAAATGGTTGTTGTGTATAGCGGAATTCACTATCATAATCGTCTTCGATAATATACCCATGCATTTTGTTAGCCCAATGAATAAGCGTTTGCCGTTGTTGAATGGACATGCTTACCCCATATGGACTGTGATGGGAAGGTGTTACATAGATTAATCGTGATTTCATTTGTTCCAATTGTGAAAAATCAGCACCAGCCTCATAAACTGGTAAAGTTTCAATCGTAAAACAATGGAATTGAAAAGCTTCCCTAGCGCCATCATATCCAGGGTCTTCTACTGTAATGCCTGGAAAATCATCCTTCAGTATATGCCCAAGATTGATAAGCATTTGTTGGGTACTGCTGCCGATAATAATGGCATTTTCATCTGTTTTCACCCCACGAGATTGGAGTAAGTATGTGGCAATTTGTTCACGTAGGCACAACTCACCAAAGGGTTCGCCATATTGAAAGCTCTCCTGTAACGTTAATACTTGGTTGGAAATCCTCCTCCAAACTTTTAGAGGGAAATGTGCTTGATCTACGGCACCTGCCCGGAAATCAATGAGGGAAGGCGTCACTGACTCTTTTTGCTTTTTATTATGAGGAAATAACTCTTCTTGGGAAAAAAGTGGCTCCAATTCATTTGCAAAATAACCTTTTCTCCCTTCTCCACGAATGTAGCCTTCAGCTACAAGTTGATCATAAGCCATTAATGTCGTATTTCGACTTACTAGAAGGGAATCTGCAAGTTGACGAATGGATGGCAATTGTTCATCAGCAAGTATGTCACCCCGTTCAATAAATAACTTAAACTGCTCGTAAATTTGTTTGTATTTGGGAGAATCATCCTTAAAGGCAAAGATGGTATTTATCATTTACGATCTCCTTTGACATGTATACTTATTTATAATTGTACCTTTTTATATGTCAGTTTGTATAATACCATATTTTACAGATGAGGGTTATTGATTATTCAAGGTAGATTTAATGGCTGGAAAGGAGATTGTTTATGTATATCCCTAAGCAATTTGAAATAAAGGAATTAGCATTAGCCTATGATGTAATACAGGAGAATGGTTTTGCAACATTGTTTTCCATGTATGAAGGCATTCCGTTTGCTACACATTTACCACTGCTGTTGAATAAAGAGAAAAGTTATTTGTATGGTCATTTTGCTCGTCCGAACCCTCAGTGGAAAGATATTGAAAATCAAACAGTTTTAGCCGTTTTTCATGGTCCTCACTGTTATATCTCTTCCTCTTGGTATGAGACGAATCAAGCAGTACCAACATGGAATTATGTGACCGTTCATGTATACGGCGAAGCCGAACTTATTGAGGATGAACAGGAGTTAACGGATTCCTTGCATGACATGGTATTGAAATATGAAGCCCCTGATAGTTCATACAAATTGCAAGATTTAGACGCTGACTTTCTCGCTGGGATGAACAAAGGAATTCAAGGCTTCAAAATAAAGATCAACAAGATAGAGGGGAAAGCGAAGTTAAGTCAAAACCATTCAATACATCGGCAAGAGCTAGTTATTAATCAGCTGGAACAGATCCAAAATACGGATGAGCAAAAAATTTCCTTTTTAATGAAGGCAAACCTAAAAAAATAACGGTGAATGTTACTGCACTAACGGTTGCGTTAGCTGAAATAACTCAACTGGAACTTATTATTCACTTTGTTTTTCCCCGAATTACATGACGGGTTCATGTTACTATCGGTTTTAATCGGAGTATATTTCTTCTTTCTGATCTCATACTAAAGATAAGAAGGAGGGGTATCCATGGCAAAACGAACAAAGAAAAATGATGCAGACCAAAAGAACAAACAAGGATTTGATTCAAGCAAAACTGATTCAGAATTCTCTCGTGAATTTGGCAGTGCAAACGCTAATCAAGCACATAAAAATAAAGCAAAAAAAGAAAAAGCATCTAAAAATCAAGGTGAGTGGAAAGGCATGCATTAATTAATACTTGCCAGACTCGAACATAATAAGTGATGCCTGCACCGAGTACAAAGGGTGGAGGCTTATCATACTTCATACTGTGTACTGAACTTAATGTAAAGGAGCATATTAGATGACTCAATCTAAGCGACAACAAGAACGCGAATGGAAAGATCGTAAACAATCGCAGAATCCACATGGTAAGGTCAGATCATTTGAACAATTAGATGAAGATATGGACAAAAATGAATCTGAAACTAAGTAATACTGTTTAATAATGAACGGCCATCCCAAAGAGTCAGAGCCCCACATAATAGTGAGGTCACTCCTTGGGGTACCCTATCTTTGTCGTTACCTAAAAGGTCATAATTATCGCGAATGAAAATTATGACCTTTTAGGTTTACATATACGCATATAAAGCTGGTTTTTTTTATGGTAATAGTATCGACAATAATTCGTATGTCTTCCCTGATGTAGATACTGTAAAATTCAAAAGACAATGACTACATAAAAATACGAATTATGACAAAGCCTTTAGTAAGGAGTTTTTTGGAAGGGGGGAAAAGATTAGATATATGATTTCGTTACGTGGAGATGCTCATAAAATTTATCTTCAATTAAAAAAAGTCTCATACAAAGACCGATCTTTCAAATGTATGAAGAAACTAATGGAAGTGGAAGAGATTCAAAATTTTTACAGTTCGATTGATAGCGGTACGTTAAAAAAAGTTTATTATTGTATGATAAAAGAGAAAAACGGATCGGGAATCATTCCTATTATAATATCCTCTGGACCTTGGCTTTTTTTTCTGTTTTCAAAACAATTGCAAGATTTCCTTTTTAAAGATGGGAGTTTGCTTTGGGTTGTCTTTATATTAATTTATATTTCCATTCTTTCCATAAGTGTATTTCTTCACTTTCATGAAAAATCATGGTCTTTTGTTCATATTGAAATCATTCAAGAAATTTTACATGAACGAAAAGGGATAAAGGAAAAGGCCTGAAGTGAGAACCTATAACAGAATCCCTCATTGGGGAGTTTTGCGGGAAAAACATATACATTCGCACTGTTTTCAAGTGTATTTTTAGCGCGAAAATATTATAGAAATATGAAACCGAAGCACATTTTATGAATAAGGTATTTTTCTGCATATTCATTCTCGGATGTTTTTTTATACAATCGGGCACGATTCTTTAATAAGAATCGCTTTTCTTATTGACTAACGGGGAAGGGTTACTTTAACAAAAAGTAATGTAAAATATAATAAAAAAGCGTGTAGTAGAGGAGTCGGAAAATAATGGAATGTTTTTGTGAACAAAAAAAACAGATGAGTTAAAAGTTGAAGGTGATGTTGGGGCGGACCCTATATGGTGCAATCAATGTGGTTGTAACTTGGATATAGAAGACATTCCGATTTCAAATAAGTTAATAAGAGAATTGATTGAATGGGTAAATATGTATGGAGAATGGATTGATTGGGATGAAGATAAATTGCTTCCTAATGGGATTGAACTTGAAGAAGAACACAATAAACAAGGATTAAATTTAACAGGAAAAATTAAGAAAGAACTTGAAGGGAAATATAGAATTAAATTTTCACCTTCGACAATGGCAAGAATGTATGCAAAAAAAAATCGTTAACCCTTATTCCACTAACAGGTGCGCTAGCTGAAAATCGGAGCTGTCTTTAAGGCAGCTTTTTCTTTAGGGAACTATCGGGGCAGTTAGTTGAATAAGAACTTTTGGATAATTATAGTAAATGTATGTAAGAATTAGTATCCAAAATTAAGGGGGGATTCTTATGATATATGATAATCTAAATAAAACAATTACCACTAAAAGGCTAGTACTAAGACTTTTTCAAAAATCTGATGCAGTAGCTGTTACTAAACTTTGTAATAATTATAATATTTATAAAAATACATTGTACCTACCTTATCCATACACTATAGAGGATGCTTTATCATGGATTGAGCATCCTCTTAATAATTTTAATGCTAATAAATCATATGAATTTGCTATTCTCTTATAAAAAGTTAATAACTTCTGTGATTTTTCCTCCATTAATACTCCCGTTTGTGGTACAAGAATCTTATTACTTTTTCTGCCGAACACGGATTCTCGGAAGTTGTAACTTTGTCATATTTTTTTAAAAAATTTTCTTAGATTCTCCATATCTCCATTTACTATCACATCAATATGAGCAGAAATGATAGCAATATCTAAATCCCACCATTTAATATCCAGCAATTCGTTAATGATTTCTTCTGAGAAGCGGGTTTTAAGTTTCTTTTCGGGATTTCCTCCAACGATGGTGTAAGGCTCGACATCTTTGGTAATAACGGATTTGGCTGCTACAATTGCACCATCCCCTATTTTTATTCCAGGCATAATGACAGTATCCAATCCTATCCAAACATCATTTCCAATTATGGTATCACCTTTAAACGGCAACTGATCTAACGTTGGCGTATATTTCTCCCAACCGTTTCCGAAAATATTGAATGGGTAGGTTGAAAAACCATCCATTCTATGATTAGCTCCATTCATAATAAACGTTACACCAGGTGCTATGGCACAAAATTTCCCAATGACAAGTCGATCACCGAAGAATTCGTAGTGATATAACACTTGATCTTCAAAAGATTCACCATTTCTTGCATCGTAATATGAGTATTCACCCACAATAATGTTTGGTCTAGTAATTGTATTTTTTATAAATTGCACGACGGAATTTCCCTTAATCGGATATTTATCTTTAGGATTTGGCCCATGTTGCTTATTTGATTCCATGGATATCCACTGCCTTTCAGGATTTTTATAATAAACTTAGCCGACCTATCTTATTGCACTCCTCAGCGAACCAAATGGCACCATCAGGTCCTAATACAATTCCATGTGGCTCCGCATTTTGTGTAGGAATTAGATATTCCGTAATTTCACCTTGCATTGTAATTCGACCAATTTGATTACTTCCCCATTCAGTGAACCATAAAGCACG
Organism: Bacillus sp. ISL-34; assembly: GCF_018613325.1. Classification (GTDB taxonomy): domain Bacteria; phylum Bacillota; class Bacilli; order Bacillales; family DSM-1321; genus Peribacillus. Next base: position 32,481 of record NZ_JAGGQJ010000042.1, read on the forward strand.
GTCAGGACCCGTAACTATTGCGTGTGGGCGGGCATTTGCAGTAGGGATGGTATATTCACTTATTGTTCCAGTGGTAGTTATTCTACCGATTTTATTTCCGTTAATTTCCACAAACCAGAGTGCATCGTCCGGTCCACTTGTAATACCTACAGGACCAGCATGTTTTGTTGGCAAAATGTAATTAGTCACTTCTCCGAGCATCGTAATCCGACCAATTTGATTACTCTGATTCTCAGTAAACCAAAGGGCGCCGTCCGGTCCAGCAACAATAAAAGAGGGATAAGAGCCAGGACTCGGTAAATCATACTGAATAATTTTACCTGATGGTAAAATTCTCCCTATTCTATTTCCATTCATTTCGGTAAACCAAATGTCTCCATTGTGTCCTTCAGTTATTCCAAAAGGTGCTGAATTTGGACTCGGGAGAGTATATTCGATGATTTCACCTGTTACTGTCAGTTTACCAATTTTATTCGCCCTATTTTCCGTAAACCATACATCACCCTGAGTTGTGGAGATTATAGTAGCACACCTGCATCGGGTGTAGGAACAACGAAATGAGTGACTTCACCGTTAACAGTCATTCGACCAATTTGATTTGCTTTATGTTGTGTAAACCATAGCGCACCATCTTTTCCGGCAGTTATTCCATAAGGGCCTGAATCTATGTCAAGAAGTTCGTATTCGTCAATTTTTATCCCCACTATATTCCTCCTTCTTTTTGTATGAAATTCTTCTAGTAATTCGTTATAAAATAATTAAAATCCTGTGAAAAAGTTTTTGCACAGCTTATTCTGACAACTTCAGCAAGGGGTGAAGTCTGTCCAAGGCGAGACTTTAATTCATACATAATTTATGTAGAGTAGCTCCATAATTCATAGATGAAAAGGTTATTGAGATTCTATGTTTCTAACAGGTCATATTTGCACCAGAACCCAATTACCTAACAATTTGGGTGAAATGTCCGATATAAAAGTTTTTTTTCACATATTTAATAAAGAACAATATTCAACATTAGAAAATTATGCTTGTATATGGATACAACATGATATTAGAACATAATGAATCTGTCGTGACCGTACCCTTATTTTGGCGGAAAATACTTTTATATATATCACAGGAGGGGTTTTCATGGAGAAAGCAATAATTGTGCCTTGGGAAGAAGATGAACTTACTCATGAGTTTTTTGTTCCTGAATATATTGAAAAAATGTCACTAGAAGTTCTTGAACATTACGGTTTCTCCGTTCAGAACATTCAAGTTGTTACAACAAAACCAGATAAAGGCGGCTCTATATGGAAAATGGAAACAAGTTCAGGGCCAAAGAGTTTAAAGCTTTTACACAGAAGACCAAAGAAGTATGTTTAGCTTAGGAGCTCAAGAATATTTAGTTAATGTTAAGGAAGCGTGAAAACCAAAGAGGAAATGATTATGTTGAGGCAGGAGGGAAGTTATGGTTCGTCGCTGAGTGGATCGAATCATTGGCACCTGTAACAAAAGATTTGGAAAGAGCCAAACACCTTTGTAATGCTCTCGGCGAATTCCGCCTTTTAAGCAAAGGTTATGTTCCGCCTCAACAAGCTGAAGTTGCATCCAGATTATATAAATGGCCAGCGACTTATCAAAAAGTCATTAATAAAATGGATTGGTTTCGAAACATTGCTAATGCATATGAAGAAATGCCTGCAAGCTCCCATTTGCTGAATGTTTTAGAACAATTCGAAGAACAAGCAAAAAGAAGCTTAGAAAAATTAAATGAATCAAGCTATCTAGAGTTAGCACAACAAGGAAATGAATATTGGGGATTAGTGCACCCGAGATTATGGCTGGTCAAATGGGAGCTAAAAAAAGAGAATGGGCTTGTAGTAGAGAATCCAGAAGATCCTGGATGTTTTACAGAGAAGATTACAGAAATTCTATCAAACAGATTACTAATGAAAAAAATGGGCGAACGAGGCTTAGAACTTGCCCTTACCTTATATGAATGGGATCGAGTAGGATCTGAAATACTTGAAGTTTGGAAAAAATAACTGTATAACCAATCAAGAGTATATGAGAATTGCGCTTACTAAAATACTTGTCACTGGTGCTGCAGGGGGAGAAGTTCAGGAATGATTTTCCGAATTTCCGGAGGGTTATATCGATCTCTTTTCAAATGAAACAAGTCGAAAAGCCATCAGGCTTTGCCCTAAAATTGAATAAAAAAAGCACCTTGCTTACCTATTAAATAGGCTGTTGCAAGGTGCTTGTATTATTTGTTTGAAAATTCCCTGAATAAGGTTATAATTAAAAGTGTTGGAGAACCTAGCCAACTAGACACCCTTAGAGAATTGCCTTGTCCGCTACTTTCTAAGGGTGGATATTAATATTCTGGCTCATACTTGGTTGAATTTCGGGTATGGAATGATGGTGTGTAATAGATGGATTTGTTTTTCCATTCAGGATGGCATTTAACACAACCAGTGTTATTGTACCCATCACCACTCCGTTTCCACATATTAATTGGACTGTTTCCGGGAATTTATCGAATGCTTCCGGGACCCCCTTGATTGCCAGACCGACTCCTATTCCAAGTGCAATCGTCAATTGATTGGAAGGTTTGCTTAAATCCGCTTTGGCTACCATCCCCAAAGCTGCAGATAGAAGCATGCCAAACATTGGTATCATGGCCCCGCCCAGAACGGGTAAAGGGATCATCGTCGTAAGACCGGCAACCTTAGGCACAAAAGCTAGAAAGATTAGGATACAACCTGCCGTGACTACTACCGAGCGCTGAGTTACCTTTGTCAGCAAGACCAAGCCAACATTTTGTGAGAAGGTAGAATGGTTAAAAGAGTTGAAGATACCGCTTATGAAGCTCCCTATTCCTTCTGCACGGAGGCCCTTTTCCACATCTTTTTCGGTTATTTCCTTCCCGCATACTTCCCCGAGTGTCAAAAAGACGCCTATACTTTCCACAGCTATGATTAAAGATATGATTGTCATAGTGATAATAGATGAAAAGTCGAAGGTAGGTACCCCAAAATAAAAAGGAGTCACCATTGTAAACCAGCTGGCCTCTAAAAAGCCAGAGGTATCGACCATACCTAAACAACCAGCCAATATAGTGCCAAGAACCATGGCGAAAAGAACTGAAACCGCTTTCAAGAAACCTTTAGTAAGTGTATTCAATAAAAGAAAACTCACTAGTGTAAAACAAGCTAGCATTAGATTCATAGGATCTCCAAAGGTGGGGGAACCGACTCCACCCGCTGCATTTTTCATGGCAACTGGCATTAATGACACGCCTATAATTAATATGACGGACCCTGCAACAATTGGTGGGAAATAGGGTATTAATTTACCAATTACTCCTGATAAAATGGCAACAATTATTCCGGATACCATAACTGCGCCTAAAACCCCGGTTATACTATGGACCGATCCTATGGCTATTACTGGCTCAACCACGATAAAAGAAACAGCCATTAAAGCAGGTAATCTTATACCAAATCCTTTACCGCCAATAACTTGAAGCAAGGTGACTATCCCACAGGCGAGTAAATCAAACGAGATCAGGTATATGATCTGTTCTTGTGTCAAGCCGATTGCAGGACCGACGATTAGTGGAACAGCTACCGCTCCTCCATACATTACACAAACATGCTGTAAACCTAACAATAACGTGTTTACTTTGCTCAATTTTTCCATGTTTGCCCCCTTTTAATTAGTCACGACTTTCCAATTATATGAATGTAACGAAATCGCCTCCTTGTGATTTTGTAAATACTTCCTTATGGATGGCTGTATTGTTGCTTATTAAGAAACGCTATTTACAAAATCGGTGTATTTTTATATTATCACCGCCATAATGCTAAATCAAGACTATTTTTTGGAAAAATATGAATATTCATTCAAGTTCATTCTGTATATAATTAAGAAGAATAGGGGGAGAAATATGTATTTAACGATCGAAAAAGCTTTGAAACTTCCTGCCCTAAACCAAGTGGAAGTTATTGGAGGAAGTCAAGGGTTAACTCGGGTAATTAATTCAGTAAGTATAATGGATCATCCGGATATATCATGGATTAAACGAGGGGAACTCCTACTGACAACTGGTTATGTGTTTAAGGATGACCTGAATGCTCAAATCAATCTTGTTAGGGAATTGTCGAAAAGAGGAAGTGCTGGATTAGCTATCAAGATTAAGCGGTTTCTTTCTACGATTCCTCCTGGAATGGTGGAAGAAGCGAACAAGTACAATTTCCCATTGCTGGAGATTCCTTATGAAATGCCTTTATCCGACTTATTATTCAGCTTTACATATGAACTTGTTAATAAGGAGAAAGTGAAAAACAATGGAAAAGGAAGTGTTGAAGTTTTTCATTCTCTTTTGAATGGGGAAAATAGGAGTTCATCTTTTATCCCCCAATTACAGGAATTTGGCTTTAATCCCGATAGGCCATATATTCTGCTCTTAATAAACGGAACGAAAGAAGAAGGGGATTCATTCTTTCCAATTGGCAGAATGTTGGAGAAATTAAACCAAACGGAAAGGGAAGATTTTAAGTATTGGAATATCGACTTCGATGGTCAATTGATTATCCTGCAAGGAAAAGGAATGGTGACTGATGAACACCTGCTTATGCAGGCTCAAAGAATTGCCATCCTTTTCGAAGGTCTTATATCCAAAGATAATCCTGGCACTTCACTATCGATGGGGTTAAGCAAGGTGAAAAAAGAAATCTACAATATGAAAGAAGGGTTTATTGAAGCTAAAAAGGCCATTCAACTTGGCTCGAGGGTCAACCCGACTAATATCAATGATTACGCAAGCGTTGAAGTTGAAGATCTAATAAATCAAATCCCTAAGGATGCCATAACTCAATACGTGCTATCCATGATTCAGCCGATTATTGTATATGATAGGGAAAATGAGGGGGAGTTGTTAAAAACGCTGGAAACATATCTATTTTCAAGAGGGAGAATAGAAGACGCGGCACGGGCTTTGTTTGTTCATCGAAATACTGTAAAGTTCCGTTTGTCTAGAATTGAAGACTTATTAGGAGTTGATTTAAAATCGAGGGATATTGCTTTTAAATTGCAGTTTAGTATAAAAGCTGCGAAGTTATTATTACATGACTAGGTAAAGGAAGCATGATTTGAAGGAATCGGGAATCAAGTGTTACTGCACATGAAAAACTGCCAGGGAATGTAGTATCCCGGGCAGTTTTTCATGTGTATGGGCCATTTCTTATCGATTATCCAGCAGACGTTTGGCATATAGGGCAAGTTTTAAAGTGAATAGATCATCATTGCTTAATTCCATTCCTAATAGTTTTTTTATGCTTTTAATTCGAAAATGGATAGTGTTTCGGTGTACCCCCATTTTTCTGGCCGTTTCAGCAGGTCGAAGATTGCATTGCAAATAGGCCTCCAAGGTTTTGATCAGATCAGACTGGGTTTCATCGTCATGCTCCTTCAGCGGTGCTAAATTACCTGTAACAATATCCATGAGCACATTTTTTGGAGTATACTGCAAAATTTTAAATGTTATTAATTCTTTATAGCTGTAAACTTCCTTTCCTGGGTTCAATCGTTTTCCCAAATCAATAGATTGTAAAGCTTCCTGTAGGCTATTGGCCAGGTTATTAATACCTGTATGATAGTTACCAACTCCCAGCGTAAGTTCCATTGGCAGGTGTTTAGATAAAGTAGAGATAATTTGTTGGCTTATCTGGGTGACTTGTGAATAAAATCGGGTGTTCCCTAGGGGGATGGTATCCAGATAAATGATAACTAGACTGCCCTTGATATTCCTTATGAGCTTATCGATTTTATATTGTTCGGTTAATGTTTCAATTGTCTTGATAAGCTGTTTATAAGTAATGGAATCATTCTTTTGATTCCATTGCAGCGTTAAAGGTAAAACCGTACATATGAATCCCCCAGTAATTTGATGGAAGCTGGATTTGTCCTCCGTCATTCCTAAAATCCCGTAACTTAAATTTTCGGCACCAACTACGGAAATATCTTCCATACTATAACTTTGCTCTTTTTGTTCATTCTGTCTCGTTACAATTTCACGAAGCAGGGGAGACATGATATCTGATAGCGAAAACTCAGGGGGGATTTTGAGAATAGGCAAATTGGCCATATTGGCAATGCTGATGGTGGTTTGCGGAATTTCTTCCAGTTTGATGAACAATCCTGAACAATTCATTTTTGCCAATTCGATTACGAATTGGTCTAATTGTTGCGGATTATCTTGAAATAAGTATCCTGTTGTTAGAATCAATTCATTTGGCTTCAACCAGGAAAGCACATCAGGAGCATCAAAGCTATTGATGGATTCTATTTCTCTATTAAGTCCCTGAATGCCAGCTGCCACTTGGCATTGTTTGATCTGTGGTAATTTTAATGCATCAGTCATCGTTAAATGCATGTTAGGTCCCCTTCGCTGTGCCTTTTTTCTCTAATTTAACTAATTTTTTGAATATTGGCAACTAAAGCTAAGCTATTAGGATAGCCTGTTCTTTAAAAGGTGAGTGCGGTAAGCACAAAGGGGTTGGAAAAATATTAGCTTTTTCAGCTAATGACCTATAAATAAACGCACGTATATAATTCAATTAAGTTAAGAATGTTTTGAATTATAAAAATAATTGGAAGAAGGGAGGGCCCGTATTGATATCTGACCTTAATAGCATTAATGAGTTGAACAAGGTGGAATTCATCCAAAAGTTAGGTTGGGTATATGAACATTCTCCATGGATAGCAGAGCGTTCATGGGAGTACAAGCCATTCATTTCCTTAGAGGACCTAAAACAGAAAATGGAAATAGTTGTGCAGAATGCCTCATTATCGGAACAGCTCCAATTAATCAAGTCTCACCCGGACCTAGCAGCCCGGATTGATATGGCTGAAGCATCAGTTAAAGAACAATCCGCAGCCGGTTTGAATTCGCTTTCTCCGGATGAATATGAAGAATTTCATGCGTTAAATAATCAGTATAAAGAAAAGTTTGGATTTCCGTTCATATTTGCTGTCCGTGGCAGCGATAAAACGGTGATAAAGGCAGAGATGAAAAGAAGGATTGGTTTGGATCAGGCAAATGAACTTAAGGAAGCGATCAAGCAAATCCACTTAATTGCCAGACACAGGCTATCTGATTTTATTAACTAGGAGGAGGAATAATATGACAATTCAAAATGAAAATAGAACGATGTATTACGGCAAAGGGGATGTATTTGTATACAGGACTTTTGTACAGCCTCTTACAGGTTTGAGGAAAATACCGGAATCAAGTTTCACAGAAAGAGATAATACTATTTTTGGATTTAATTGCCAGATTTCTCTGAAAGGGGAAGCTTTTTTATCTTCTTTTACGGAAGGAGATAATAGCTTGGTGGTTGCAACGGATTCCATGAAAAACATCATTCATCGCCAGGCGGCCAATTATCAAGGAAATACGGCGGAAGGATTTTTAAAGTTCATATGTGAAGTTTTCCTTGATAAGTATAGCCACATAGATGCAGTGGAACTGACAGCAACTGAAGTTCCCTTCGATCATGTACTCGTTCCAAAAGGGGAAGGACATGAAAATAGTGATGTTGTCTATCGATGTTCCAGAAATGAAAGGGCTACCACTACAATCGAAGTCAAAAGGACACCTACCGGAAGCAAAATCGTTAAGCATTCAAGTGGAATAGTTGATGTCCATTTAATCAAGGTTAAAGGAAGCTCTTTTTATGGATTTATTCAAGATGAATACACCACACTGCCAGAAGCTCAGGATCGTCCACTATTTATCTACTTGGATTTCGATTGGGAATATAGCCGCTGGGAGGATTGCACTGGAGCGAATCCAGAAAAATATGTAGCGGCAGAACAAATTTGTGATATTGCAAACACAGTGTTCCATGAACTGAATAACCGTTCGATTCAGCAGCTCATTTATCATATTGGTATTAGGATTCTGGAACGTTTCCCTCAGCTGGCGAATGTTCAATTTAAAACCAATAATCGTACCTGGGAAACCGTTGTAGAAACCATTCCAAATTCAGAAGGAAGTGTTTATCAGGAACCACGTCCTCCGTTTGGCTTCCAAGGCTTTGTCGTTACACAAGAAGACGTTAAACAAAAAAAGGCAGCTGATTCAACGGTAGGGGCTTCCCGATAATGGACAGTAAGCTGACCACACATGTTTTGGACCTGTCTAAAGGTCTGCCGGCAAAAGGAATGAAGATAGAACTTTGGGCCATAGCAGAACAGGGAGACCATTCTTTCATTAAAGAGGTCTGTACAAACAAAGATGGGAGAGTGGATGATCCGCTACTTCAAGGGGATGATCTCAAACCAGGGGAGTATGAGCTTGTCTTTTATGTTGGGGAATATTTCAATGATGGAGCGAATGATCCAAATATAAGAACATTTTTAAATAAGGTCCCACTTCGTTTTGGAATAAGAAGTAATGAAGAACATTATCATGTTCCTCTGCTTGTTGCTCCGGGAGGATATAGCACCTACCGAGGAAGCTAATAAATCAGTAAGAGAGTTGGAGGGTTCAATTTGGCACATGAACGTACTGGTGCAGTGACTTTAGGCGGTAATCCAGTGACCTTGATTGGTCCTGAACTAAGAGTAGGGGATAAGGCCCCTGACTTCGCACTATTAACAAATGACCGCCGTAAAGCACATTTAACAGACTATAAAAATAAGACATGCATCATCACGACTGTTCCTTCGCTTGATACTGGTGTATGTGATTTACAAACAAAGCTCTTAAATGAAGAAGCAAGCAAAATGGGTGATGATGTAGCAGTGTTGGCTATCAGCGCAGACCTTCCCTTTGCTCAAGCAAGATGGTGTAAAGAAAGTAATGTGGAAGCTATAACCATTCTCTCCGATCACTTTGATTTGTCTTTTGGTACTGCATATGGAACGTATATGAAAGAACAACGACTGGAATGCAGGGCAGTATTTGTAATAAATCAAGAAGGAACCATTAAGTATGTGGAATATGTACCGGAAGTCACGGATCACCCAGATTATGAATCCGCATTGCAGGTAGCGAAGGAAGTGATAAATAAAGCTGGTGCAGCTAAATAAATATTTTCCCTCACGAAGGATATTAAAATTATATTCTATTATCCGTAAGACCGTCCGATTTACAAAAGCTGGACGGTCTTTTGTGGATACTGAATTAAATTAGTAGTTTTCCAGTTACTTCATTAACAAAAGGAGATAAGTATTTAATGTCAAAATAAAATTAAATGAACTAAAATTAAACATTAATTCCTGTTATTTGAAGGGTAATCATGCTATAATGAAAGTCCAATAGCTTTATATAAGATGGAAGCGCTTCCTTATCCGAGGAAGCGCCCTTTTTATGTTTTTCACTTACTAATTAACAGAGCAACGCTAGAAAACCTGAAATAGAAATAAGTATAACCGTAAACTCCTGTTTAACGTTCAAAATCCGTCATCTCTGCCCCTTCCACTTCAATTTCTTGATGATACAACAAACAGCCCCTGCAATGGAGTATTTTGTGATAAATGTGGGTGATATATTCTACATCAGCGAATGGGTAAAATCTGCCGAGGAAGATTAGTTGAACAAGCCAATCAATGTCTATGCTACAATTTACAAGTATAGCCATTAATTTACGTTGATGTTTGGGAGATCATTATGAGGAAAATAAAAATAGCTTTACTGCACCTATTGCCTATCGCTGGTGATGTGGAGCATAACCAAAAACTAATTGAACAAGCCATTCATATAGCATCAAATAATGATGCCGAATGGATTATAACACCCGAACTATGTATCAGCGGACTTCAATTCAATCATGAGATTGGGACTGGATGGATTAACAGGCAACCTGATGTTTGGATGAATAATTTGAGCCGTAAACTAAAGAATTTGAAAAGCACTGTATTTTTGGGGTGCCCTGAAAAAGGCAGTGACGGAGAGTTGTATAATTCTGTGTTTGTCATAGATAAAAAAGGTCATTTAATAGGTAAACAGAGAAAAATCAGTGTTCTTGATGATTGGTCAGCTTCAGGGGAAGTATTAGAGCCAATAAAAACAGACAATGTTGAGGTTGGCATTATGATTTGTGCAGACGCATATAACAAAGATATTGCTTGCACCTTATCTGAAAAAGGAGCAGAAATATTACTTGCACCGTCTTCCTGGGGTCCCGGATTACATGGTCCGGAGGGAGAATGGGAACAAAGGTCACTAGAAACAGGGCTGCCCGTAATAGTCTGTAATCGTACTGGCGAAGACGAAACTGTCCGCTTTTGGGATGCAGAAAGCATGATCATAAAAAATGGTGTACCCCTCCTGACTCATAAATCAAAACAATCAGCCATACTTACCTTTGAATGGGATTTACAAAGCATGGAATTACTATCCCCTCATTTCGACATCGATTACATATAATGAGAACATACACCAACTCTTGTTGAAAGAAAGGGTGCGCTAGATGAAGAAACGGAGCTGTCATTAAGGCAGTTTTTTCTTATTGCTAGGGGCAGGTTAGTCCAACAGTGCCGTTTGAACTTTGTTCAACAATTGGGACATTTTCTTGTATAAGAGAAGGGTTTATTCGTAGGTAAATCGAAGTTAATCAAAAGAATAAATGTTCAAATCACTTTTGATGAAATATTCACCTCCACTGACATACTGTTGTCAGCATTAGACGTTTACAATTTGAAACAGCAACTAGGAAATTACCCGGTGACCCTAAATATTGAAGACTTACTCAACATTGAGGAGGAAATCGATTATGAGTGACACAAAGACATTAAGAGGACTCACCACCGTCAGTTTTTGGGCGGCTGATCTAGTGGCGGCAAAGAAGTGGTACGCAGAGCTGCTGGGTATCGACCCATACTTCGAACGCCCGGGATATGCCGAGTTTCGCCTCGGGGACTACCAGCACGAGCTGGGCCTAATCGATAGCCGCTACGCCCCCGGTGGATCCTCGACCGGCGCGGCCGGTGGTGCCGTCGTGTACTGGCACGTCGACGATGTGACAGCAACTTTCGAGAAGCTGCTGTCTATGGGAGCGAAAGAACACGAGGCACCTACAGTTCGCGGTCAGGGGTTCATTACTGCCTCCGTGGTTGATCCCTTTGGGAACATCCTAGGCATTATGTACAATCAGCACTATTTGGAGGTTCTGGATTCGAACAGAAAAGCGTGATCCGCGCTGCCGGCATTCAAAGCATGTCCAGTTTGTACTACTCGCATCACTAGTTTGTTTATACAATTTATAGAATCGTTTACTGATCGGAGCTGTCTTTAAGGCAGCTTTTTTGTATGAAAACACAATAGTAAAAAAGCCATGTTAAAATAAACCCTCCATATTCTCATTTTTTTGATGGGCTTAAATGTACTATTTCGTTATTTAACTGGTTATGCAGTTTGTTGTTTAGATGGAGCGATTGTATAGCCTTTCTTTTTTAGGTATTCGATCATTTTTAATTCTTTGTTATTTTGTTTTTCTTCTAGGTAATTTGAGCCTAGTTCATGATAGGGTTCTCCTGTTTTTAAGATGTTGTAAGCAATCGTCAATAGTAAATGAGCAGAAGCAATTCGTCCTTTCATTTTTCCCTGCCGTTTGGTAATCCTTTTTCGATGTGAAGCAATTCGATTATTTTGCCTAGAT
>NZ_JAGGQJ010000043.1 GCF_018613325.1 Bacillus sp. ISL-34
CGCATCAATCATAAAACAGTTAGTTTCTCCCCAGCTAGATGGAATTCCGTGACGTCTGTTACCCATTTTTCATTGGACTTTGCCGCCTTGAAATCACGTGCTAGAATGTTGGGCGCAATCTTGCCGATGTTCCCTTTGTACGAACGGTATTTCTTCATGCGAACCAATGACTTCAATCCTAGTTCATTCATCAATCGGAGGAAAACTTCTTTGGCTTATTAAAATCCGAATTACTCTATCTTCAAGAATTTGAAAGCATGGAGCATTTCAAACAAGAACTAGAAGAATATATCCATTACTACCATCATCAACGAATCAAAGTAAAATTAAAAGGCATGAGCCCGGTAGATTACCGGGTTCATGCCCTCAAGGCTGCCTAAGTAAATAAAGTGTCTAACTTTTTGGGTTCACTTCACAAGCAGCTCTCTTATTGAAGTAAAGTAACTGTTTTACATTCATGAACGGTAATTGAGAAAGGATTGTCTCTTTTGTCACTTTCCATCACTGCCAGTTTGTGTGAAAGACTCCTGCTAAATCACGTCGTTCATAGGTGTGGGCACCAAAATAATCACGTTGCGCTTGCAAAAGGTTAGCATTTGAGATGCCTTTACGATAACTATCGTAATAAGTAAGTGAAGATCCTAAACATGGAAACGAGATGCCGGAATTTATTCCCTCACAGACAACCTTTCGCAACCCTGCCTGGTAACTTGCAACCTTTTCAGCGAAATATGGTGAAATCAATAAATTGGCCAGATTCGGCTGCTCTTGATAGGCTTCGCTAATGACGTTTAAAAATTCTGCCCGAATGATGCAACCGCCGCGGAAAATCAGCGCAATATCCTTTAAAGGCAAATCCCAGCCTTGAAGCTCAGAAGTCATTTTATATTGAGTAAATCCTTGCGCGTATGCACAAACCTTTCCCATATATAATGCTTGTCTAATATAGTCAATCCACTCATTTTTATCTAAATTTTGCTGATTGTTCTCAGGGCCTGTTAGAATATTTTCTGCATGAACCCGTTCTTCTTTCAAAGCGGAAATGTAACGAGCAAACAAAGACTCTGTAATAATCGATGCTGGTATTCCGTTATCAATAGCTTGCATGCTGGTCCATTTACCTGTACCTTTTTGTCCTGCTTTATCAAGAATCACATCGATCAAAGGTAAGCCAGTTACTTCATCTTTCTTCCTTAAAATTTCCGCCGTGATTTCGATTAAATAACTTTTCAGTTCGCCTTGATTCCATGTTTCAAAGATGTCAGCAATTTCATTAACCTCTAAATGCAACTTTTCTCTTAAAAACGTATAAGCTTCTGCGATTAATTGCATATCCGCATACTCAATCCCGTTATGTACCATTTTCACAAAATGACCTGCTCCTTTTGGGCCGATATAGGTACAGCAAGGATCATCATTTACTTTGGCTGCGATTTTTGTCAGGATCGGAGCTACTTTTTCATAGGCGTCTTTATCTCCGCCTGGCATGATTGAAGGTCCTTTTAACGCCCCGACTTCTCCACCGGAAATACCAATTCCTATATAACTGATTTCTTTAGATTTCAATTCATCATATCTGCGTTCAGTATCTTCGTAATGGGAGTTACCGCCATCCATGATAATATCTCCTGATTCAAGATGAGGAAGTAATGAATGGATCACCGAATCGATCGGTTTACCCGCAGTCACCATTAGAAAAATCTTTCTTGGAGTTTCCAGTGACTGAACAAAGTCTTGGATTTCGTAATAAGGATGGAGCGACTGACCGTCCAATTCAGCAACAAGCTGATCCGTTAAATCTCTTGTGTAGTTATAGACAGCCACTTGTTCCCCTTTACTAGCCATATTTAAAGCGATATTACTGCCCATGACCCCTAAACCAATGACACCGATTGTATTGTACATTTTATTTCTGCTCCTTTTATGTAAGAATAATAGGCAGTAAATCCCTGCCATAAGTGGGGGATTTACTGCCGGGAAAGGCCTATACAAATAAGCTTAGTAATAGAATGAATCCTAATCCAGCTACTGAAATAATCGTCTCAAGCAAAGTCCACGTTGCAAATGTTTCCTTCATGCTTAAACCAAAATACTCTTTAAACATCCAGAAACCAGCATCGTTAACGTGTGAAGCGATTAAACTTCCCGCTCCTGTAGCAAGTACAACTAGGGCAAGGTTAACGTCCGTTTGACCTAACATCGGAATAACCAAACCAGCTGTCGTTAAGGCAGCAACGGTAGCAGATCCCAATGAAATACGCAGGATTGCCGCAATGATCCAGGCAAGCAAGATTGGTGATAATGATGTTCCTTTGAATAATTCAGCGACATAGTCACCTACACCACCGTCGATCAATACTTGTTTGAAGGCTCCGCCGCCCCCAATGATCAAGAGCATCATTCCGATATGCAGAATCGCTGATGTACAAGATTCCATAATATCTTTCATTGGAATCTTTCTTGCTAATCCCATTGAATAGACCGCAAATAATAAGGAAAGTAACATGGAAGTACCGGCTTCGCCAATGAAACGGATAGCTGCCAGTAAACCATTGTCTTCAAATCCCATTGTTTTTTGCATCAAAGTGATAATCGTAGCAATTGACATTAATATAACCGGAAGTAAAGCAGTAAATACACTGATTCCAAATCCAGGTGTGTCTTCAAGTTTAAATGATTTTTGTTCTCCTAAAGAGGCAATGCTGCCTGTTTTCGTAAATGATGCAGGTACTAATCTTTTAGCTATCTTCGTAAATACTGGTCCAGCTAAAATAACGGTTGGAACCGCAATGATGAAGCCGTAAAGTAAAACCTGACCAATGTCTGCGCCATATTCACCAGCGATAACGGTCGGCCCTGGGTGCGGCGGCAAGAAACCGTGTGTTACGGATAATGCTGCTACCATTGGAATACCAAGATATAATATCGAAACTTTTAATTCTCTTGAAATCGCAAACACGATTGGAATCAATAATACTAATCCCACTTCAAAAAATAATGCGACACCTATAATAAATGATGCTGCTACGACTGCCCATTGAATATTCTTTTCACCGAATTTTTTAACAAGGGTCATGGCAATGCGTTGCGCTCCGCCTGAATCTGCGATCAACTTACCCAACATCGCTCCAAGTCCAAAGATTAAAGCTAAGTGGCCAAGTGTTCCGCCTAATCCAGCTTCAATGGTTTTGACAATTCCCTCAAGTGGCATCCCAAGTGCTAAAGCCACGCCAAACGATACGATGATCAAGGAAATAAAGGTGTTTAATTTTAAGCCCATTATTAAAATTAATAAAGCGACAATTCCTAAAGCGACAATAACTAACGGCATTGTAATCCCCCCATGTCTTTACTTTGCAGCATTTATTAAGTTTCTTTGATAATTCGCAATTTGTGTATATTCGTTTTCCAATTCCCTTGATAGGTTAATGAAAATCGGCAGCAGCTGCCTATACTCTTTTACAGAATCAGCTTTCGGTGTGTGCTTGTGAGTATTGCCTATCATTTCAGAAACTACTTCGAAGGAATCAATTTCCCCAGTGGCATATAATCCTAATATACAAGCACCCAGGCACGAACTTTCGTAGCTTTCTGGAACCACGACTTCCGATTCGAAGATATCGGACATCATTTGCCGCCAAACAGCCGACCTTGCGAAGCCTCCCGTAGCTTGAATTCGGGTCACGGGACCGTCCATGCATTCAGTTAAGGCTAAAAATACTGTGTATAAATTGTAAATGACTCCCTCCAGAGCCGCTCGAATCATATGTTCTTTCTTATGCGACAGTGTTAATCCGAAAAATGAACCCCGTACGTCCGGATTCCATAATGGTGCACGTTCACCTGCAAGATATGGATGAAATAACAATCCATCAGCGCCTGGTCTTACACGTTCGGCAATCTTGGTTAAGACTTCATAAGCGTCAATTCCAAGTCTTTTAGCTGTTTCCACCTCGGAAGAAGCAAATTCATCGCGGATCCAGCGAAGGACCATCCCGCCATTATTTACCGGCCCGCCAATCACCCAATGCTTTTCCGTTAAGGCATAGCAAAAGATTCTTCCTTTTTCGTCTGTTTTCGGCTCGTCAATAATCGTCCGAATCGCACCGCTTGTCCCAATCGTGACAGCGATTTCACCTTTCCGGATAGCGTTTACACCCAGATTTGAAAGGACACCATCACTTGCCCCAATGACAAAAGAGGTTTCTGGGTCAATCCCGATCTGTTTGGCTAAATCCGGGTCACAGTTGTTAAAGATTTTTGTTGTTGGTACGAGTTCAGATAATTGATCACGCGTTATTCCAGCAATTCTTAGGGCTTCCTCATCCCAATCCAAATTTTTGAGATTCATCATGCCCATCGATGAAGCAAGGGAATAATCAACAACATATTGGTCAAAGAACTTTTTAAAGATATATTCTTTAATCCCGATATACTTTTTAACATTGGTTGCGATCTCCGGGCGATCATTCACGATCCAGGCGATCTTGGATAAAGGTGACATCGGGTGAATCGGTGTTCCGGTTCGTTTATAAACTTCATGCCCATCTAATTCATCCTTTATTTTATGGGCCCATGCTTCACTGCGATTATCTGCCCATGTGATGCAAGGGGTTAGCGGCTGGTCATTTTCATCCATAGCTATAACACTATGCATCGCACTGCTAAATGAAATAAACGATGGTTTTTTATCTCGATGCTGCTTCGTAATATTTGAAAAGGCTTTCAGAACAGCCTGAAAAATCTCCTCAGGGTCTTGTTCCGCTGTTGTCATATCCGGTGTGTAAAGAGGATAACCAATATTCTCTTGCTGGATAACATCGCCTTTTTTCGTGAATAATACAGCTTTTGTACTTGTTGTACCGATGTCTACACCTAACATATAGCTAGTCATTTTCTTGTTCGACTCCTTTTGAAAGCATCTGTTGGGCCATCCATAAGTCTTCAACCTTCTCTTGAACATCATCAAAGTTTTCATGTAACGACTTAATCATGATGTCTCGATCTTTTGTTTTGATCGCATCAATATAAAGTTGATGATTATTTATGATTCGTGTAAAGTCTTCATACTTTTCTTTAAAACGACTGCGCATGGAGAGAAGAATCAAACTTTCCATTACAGGTTTTAAATTATCCCAGATCATCAGGATGTAGGAATGATCGATGGATCGAATGATCGTTTCGTGGAATAGGACATCCTGATAGGCAAACTCATCAGCATCCAGGTATTTTATGGATACTTTCATCATTTCTAATATTTTACTAAGTTCCATTACTAATTCATTCGTGTTCATCCTTACTAGACGTTCAAATACAAACGTTTCGATGAGTATACGTACATCATAAATTTCTGCATACTTTTTTTCTGTTAACCCAATGACAACCGCACCCATTCTTTCCAAACGGATGATATTTTCAGAGGCCAGTATTTTTAACGCCTCACGAACTGGTGAGCGGCTTACACCGAAATCAGCAGCCAATTTATTTTCGGATAGAATGGCACCGCTTTCAATCATCCCCGAAATAATACGCATTCTAAGCTCGGATGTAACACGATCACCAGCTGAAGCTTTTGAAAGCCACTTTACAGGATAAAGAAATTCCTTTGATTCAGCCATATATTCACCTTCTAATAGAGTTCAAGTACACTTGTATACAAGTATTATAATCTTAAAATAATTAGTAATGCAAGTTTTTTGAATACAACTAGGTTCTCGTCAATATAAGTCAAAGTTTGTTGGAAGATTAGAATGTCCTGGGGCAAAAATAATGAAGAAACATAGAATGGTAATATTTTGTTCACTTTGGGATTAACTGCTACACCGAACAACTGTATGAATGAATCCAACCTCATTTGGGGCATAACCAGTACCACTAGTCCTCCATGTAGTGTCATAGCTTCGCTTGTTATACGAGATCGACGCCCCAACCCGCCTCAAACATGCTTCTACAAGTACGGGCCGACAGTTTACTTCACGGGATCCCACGAACCCGTTCTTCCTACCCTGGCTATAAGAAGTTCTATTAAAAAAGGTCGGCCAGTAATTTTTACTGGCCGACCTTTTATACGAACGAACCCCGTTAGTTGAAGTAATTTGTTGTATTATCCTTGAGTGCCCTCGTCACTTTTGTATTCTAAAAGATCTCCCGGCTGACAGTCCAAAGCCTTACAAATCGCTTCTAACGTGGATAGTCGAATCGCTTTTGCCTTTCCATTTTTCAATATGGAAAGATTGGCCATCGTTATTCCAACCCTCTCCGAAAGTTCTGTTACGCTCATTTTCCTTTTAGCCAGCATCACATCAATATTGATTATTATTGCCATGTTATTCACCTCAGACTATTAAGTCATTCTCTGATTTTATATCGATGGCTTCTTGTAAAAGTCTTTGAAGAACAGCCGCAAAGACAGCAATCACCATGGGAGCAAAAACCATGACCATTCCGATTAGTACGAGACCCGGTGCGTCATCTACCTCAGCCATGATATAGACGAATGGTAGAGCAACCACATACAAACCACTGATTATGATGGCACATTTTTTGATTTTCTTCAGAGCTCTTACAGATAATTCCGAGAAAGCTTGGTTCTTGTCAATATAGCTTAATAGGTTAAAGGATTGATACAAAGCGAAGTAAAATGGGATCGCCGAAACATACATAACCATTAAAAGGCCATATACCACATAAGCCAAATCCGAACCTCTTTCTGCTGCTTCATTTGCTTCATTCGCTATCTGAGGCAACAAAAATAGACACAAAGCAAGAACAGGAATGCCAATAAAAATAACAGCTACCTTTAAAAAGAGTGTTGAACTTCGTTTCATAAAAAGCACCTCATTTATTTATTGTCAAAATTGAATTTAACATACTTTTTATCGTTTTACAATAAAACATTATTGATTTTTATTATATTGTTATTGTTTATAGATTTTTTATGCAAAATAAAAAGCATTCCACATTACAGCGAAATGCTTTATAACTTTAAACTATTCAATATAGCAAATATACATAATCCTATAAGCCAAAAAGAGATTCCTATTTTTTAAAAGATAAGGAGGAAGAAGAGTTAGTACGATTGCCATTGAAATGCCACTTTCTAATTTCCTCATTTCTTTATATTCTCTAACCTCCTTTTGATTTCAAGTTTTCATCGTCCCTTCTATCATGATCGACTTTTTTCATTAGCTATAAAGGTAAATTCAGACTGTTTTCTTTAATATCCTCTTCCTCTAACCTGCCCCGTTAGCTCCATAAGAAAAAGAGCTGCCGTAGCAACTCCATTATTGAAGTAAAGCCCCCCTTCCTCAATTATTGAATAACGGAAGTATGGTAATGCCCTGTAGATTCTAAAAGGGTGATTAAACCGATGATTTCTCATTACAAAGAAATGCTCTTTAACATTAAACTAACTATTCAATTTATAACTTGTTAAATTAACTACCACGTTAATATCATAAGAAAAAGGCTGCCTCAGCAGCATCCCTTAGGATTCATTGCTGAATCCCGCTTTGGCTATTTCTACTATTTATCGAAAATTGCATTTGATAGAAGACGGAACAAGTAATCCGGGTGGTCGCGGAAACCTGCTTCTAACCCAATAAGAGTTACATCTTTACTCTGTTCTTTTACGATTACGGCTTGGCCCTTGGCGGTTATGTTATTTTTCCAGTGACCAGCTACGAAGAAATTATCTGAATCTGCAAGGGTCGCGACGACTTCATCATTATCCGTACCCGTGAACCATGTTGGACGATAGACAAAGCCGATATCATCCTCTCCATACCCTGCTGTTAAACCAGTTCCCTCATAATCGACTTTTACAATACCATTACTGTTGGAACCTCCTACATTAATGATGTCGTCTGTAAGACCAAGTGTCTTAGTTGCTCTAGATGCACCAGCACCTACAGCTATATATTTGCCTCCTTCATTTAAGAAGCTTGTCACATTGTCTTTAAACGCATTAAATTGCCCGTCGGTCTGTAATCCAAATTCTTTATTAGCTTCAGATAGGTTGGTAGAAATGAGACTTTCCGTTCCACTATAGACAAAAATATCAAAAGCGTTAAGGGTATTTTTAGCCACTTCGACTGGCGTAACTTCTGTCACATCAAAACCTAGTCTATTCAAAGCGAGCTTTGTTCCTGCGTGTGATTTCTGTTTACCGATACCTCCATCCTTTAATATAGCCACTTTCAAAGACGTAATAGCCACTGCATCTGCTGGTACCTCAGCAGTTCCAACCTGTAGCCCAGATTCTTTCACCGCTGCTGATACCTGATTAGCCACTGCTTTTGCAAAAAAGTTGCCTTGTTCATCACGTACTATAGGTATTCCTTGCTTAAGCAATACATTTACTAAATTTACCGATTGGACAGAACTATTCGGAATCATAAACGGGCCTTTACCTGAAACCGTTCCTTGACCTGTAATTCTGTTTACTTTCGTTGTATTGACTTTAATAGGTTTTTGTATGGCTACTGCCTCGAATCCCCAAAGCTCCGGTAAACTCCATGCGGAAATGTCGTACATTGCTGGGGTATCGTTCGTGATGTCTTCCCCATCCCAGAGCATCGTGTTTGCTAATCCGGCTTTCGCCTGATCCATCTCAACGAGATAAGTTCCTTTTGGATATGACACTCCATCCGCTTCAAATGCATTCACAGCTTGAACAACGTCAATATCATTATTGATCAAATGATTTACTGCCTTATTCGTAACAGTCGGATCCATAGGGTCTAGTGGAAGTATATAGGTTTTTGGAAATAACCCTTCCTTATGAAAAGGATGGTCAAAGTTAATTCCTCTTTTAAAAATTTCAATTTGATCAGTAATCATGGATTGCTTGTTAGCTGTTGCAAATTTCAGCGCCCCCATAATCGAATTATACATCCATCGTACGCCATCCCAATCATTTGTTGGAGCTTCTAATGTATGACCGTAAGCACCATGGTACATCGCATACATTGGTGTGAAAATTGGTGGGTAATCATCCCAGCCGGAGGAATCATCGCGCAGCGGAATATAGGTACCTTTCATGTTTTGATACAAGGATCCTGAATAGTTCTCATGATCCTTCATTATTTCCGCTTCCATCGCTTCTGCCTGTTTATAGGCCCATTTTCCGTATAAGTCATACTCGTAATTAGGGTTATGCGGTGGCGTACAAGGCTCAATTAACCCCTGCAGATTTGGCTGATAATTCTTCACATAACCATGAGTATCAAGGAACACCATCGGGTTCCATTCTTTAATGAGCTCAACCATCTCTTTTGTTTCTGGCTGCGACTGGGTGATAAAGTCACGATTTATGTCAATTCCTTCGCCATTAAAGCGGGTGGCATCAATTCGCCCATCAGGGTTTTGTACGACATTGAATATAAGTATATTATTCTCTAAAACGTCTTTGGTTGTTGCATCATTTTGGGTAGCAAAACGTTCAATTAATTGAAGGATTGCATCGCTTCCGACAAATTCAGTCCCATGAATAGAACCATTAATCATGATTGGAACTTTAAAGTCAGGATTATTGGCAACCCATTCTTGAGCTTTGCCTGGATTCTTAAACATTTGCTTTCTAAGTGCCTTTACTTTTCCGAACTTCCCTTGCGTTGTTGGGTCAGCAATCGTGACAACGTAGAGTGGGTTTCCATCAGCTGATGTTCCACGGACTTCAACTTTCGTACGGTTTGAAAGTTTTTCAATCTCTTTTAATTTGGAACCAATTTGTGAGAATTTCACAAAGTCATAGTTTTCGCTATTAAACTTGCTTCCGTCCTGTTCCTCATATGTATTCACATTTGTCCATTGAGGTTTCTCAGCATGTCCAGAACTCCACGGAATTACTGTTAGTAAACTCACAGCCATCAGGCCAGAAAATGCTTTTTTCTTTTTCATCCTAAAACCTCCAGTATGTATAATATTAATTAATACATAGTTTATTTGAATACAACACGAAATGACTGGCAAATAGGCTGAACAAACTCCATTGAAAGCGCTTTAATTCCATAACATTAATCAAACCACATCGTTAAAATATTCTTATAAAATTTGATAAGCTCCCCCAGCAAGTAATGCTACATAAAGTTGACCTTCCGAAACTAGTGTTGCAATAGGAGCGAATCCCAATAAAATAAACATTGAACGACTTTGTGGAAACGCAATATCTAAACCCGCATTCCCAGCCGCTACTGTAGCTGCTTTAATTCCTTTCTAGACTAATAAATTTCTCCTTTTCTGCATCCTGCTAATATTTCGTCTATAAGAATAAATTTCCATACATGTTTAAGAGTATCACCTCCTTATTAAGAAATAGTAACCCAAACTTAGATAACTGCTTTATAATATTATACACTCATTTTTGTGTTGATTAAGAATTTTCAGTTAATTGAAACTGAATTTTTATCCTATTTTCATCACTTTAGAAGCATTAGTATTTATAAATAATTTACAAGCAAGTTGGATGGATTTCCTGCACCGAAACCGGTTATCCATGGGGTATATCGTTCCTTTCTGGTTTGGGTCGTTGTGGAGACTCCTCTTACACCAGTTTGGACCGATTCTATTATTTTTCACACTAAAAAAAAGCTCGACCCAAATAGCACATTATATGCCTTTTGGGTCAGCTCCTTATTATTTCATCAGCTTTGCTACCCGCTTCGAAAGAAGCAATAATACAATACCTAAACCAATCGTTACAAAACCAATTACACTGAAGATTTCCAGGTAACCTAAAGACTGCGTATATGCAGCTAATTGGCCGGCTACCATATTAGCTACCGCGGAACTTGCCAGCCATACTCCCATTAGAAGAGAGGCAAGCTTGATTGGAGCAATTTTACTTACCATTGATAAACCAACTGGTGAAATCATTAATTCGGCTAATGTATGAAGGAAATACGTTACAATCATGAACAGGATGTTTACTTTAAGCGCTGTATCGTTTCCTGTATACATAACAGCAGGAAGCAGTACTAAGAAACCTAAACCAACAGTGACTAAACCAAGAGCCATCTTCGTTGGAGTTTTTAAGTCACCGCGTTTTGAGCTGCCAAGCTTGTACCATAAAGCAGACATAATTGGCGCTAAAATCACGATGAATAAAGGGTTCAATGATTGGAACCAGGCAGTTGGAACCTCAAAACCAAATACATTCCGATCAATTTGGTCATTGGCATACAATGTCAATGAACTTCCTGCCTGCTCGAAAGCGGCCCAGAACGCAATAACGAAGACTGCCAAAATCACGATAGCCGCTGTACGTTTTTGTTCTCTTTTCGTTAACGGTGCAGCTGATTTTTGACCATCTGTAACTTCCGGTTTGCCAGTAGGTTCTTTACCGATATCACCTAAATAGCGATTGCCTAATAAGTTGAAAACTAACTGCCCTACAATCATGCCAATTGCTGCTGTCAAGAACCCATATTTATAGCTCATAAGCCCAACTACTAATGGTGCAAAGAAAGCCCCAACGTTAATACCCATATAGAAGATGGTGAAAGCTCCATCACGACGCGGATCGTTGTCTTCATAAAGATCACCAACAATTGTCGAGATGTTTGGCTTGAAGAAACCATTACCGATAATCAATAAACCAAGACCAATGTAAAGCGCTGTCAAACTCTGACTTGAGAATAGCGAAAAGTTACCAAGCGCCATTAAAATACCGCCAATCGTGATCGCCAATCTTCTGCCTATGAAACGGTCAGTTAAGTATCCGCCAATCATTGGCGTAATATAGACTGCACCAGTAAAGAATCCGTATATGGCCATAGCCGTAGATTTGTCGACTCCAAGCCCGCCATTTACAACAGTTGCTGTTAAGTAAAGAACAAGAATTGCTCTCATTCCGTAATAGCTGAAGCGCTCCCATGCCTCTGTAGCGAACAGCATATACAGTCCTGGAGGATGCTTTTTCCTGGGCTGGTTTGGCTGCTGAACATCATTTTTTAATATTGCTTGCATAATAAAGTCCCCCTAAATATGGTTAAATATTAAACCATCCACCAATCGTTTACATTCACAAAATAATTGCATGGTTTTTATTTTAATAGACAAATTATTGATTCGTTCCACCTACGCCTAATACGATGATGGCCACACATGACTTCCAACCTATAATTAGTAAGCGTTTACATTTTTTTATCTTGACTCTGATGCAAAAAGAATCAGATAGCAAAATCTAAATGAACAACTTATCAATTCATTCATTTTATTCATGAAAACATTTGAATTTCAAAGAATATTTAGTGTTGTAAAATAATTTTATATTATCAGAAAATATAAAAATACAGAAAAAAAAGAAAAAAAGTCTTGCTGCATTAGCGGTCTGTGCAGCAACGGAGACCCCCATTATAATAAAAAACTGCCTTGTATTAAGGCAGTTTTTTATTCAACAATCCATTGATATAAATTTTTCGGTCTTCCTATTTTTTGATAACTCACAATAATTTCTACTTTTCCTTCATCAAGTAAATGCATAATATAGCGATAGACGGTCGGATAAGCCAAACCAACTTCTTTAGAAATTGTATCAACAGAAAAAGGTTCACGATTAGAATGTAGAAAATCACTAACGTGACAAAGTGTTCTCTTACTAATTCCCTTTGTTACAAATACATCCTTTTCTTCACTGGATTTTTGCTGCGGAGCTGATTGAGTTAATTTTGCAAGGCGAGCATGCAGTTGAATTCTTGAAATCATATCAGGCGCTTTTACAGGCTTTAATGCAAAATCCGTTGCGCCTGCTTCAAGAAAGCGATCAGCAATTTCCTGTCGTTCATCGACTGTTAATACAAGAATCGGAACATCAGCATTAAGTTTACGAAGCTCACCCACTGTTTTTATTCCGTCCATTTCCGGCATATGATAATCAACTAAAACAACATCTGCTCCTTTTTCTGCAAACACATTTAACCCTTCTTTTCCGTTGTTAGCCGTATCTACATTCCAGCCGGCAAATTCACAAATTTCACTTAGCATATATTGAATTGATGCATCATCATCAATGACTAAAATGTTCATCTTGACACACTCCTCTCAGCTAGTTTAATCCAAATTATTGTCCCGTGTCCAAGCTTGCTGTCAATTTCTAAAGATGCACCATGTCCTTTAGCAACTTGTCGTACGAAAGCTAATCCCATCCCTGGATGCGATTTCGTACTGAACCCAGCTTTCCATATCTTCTCCTGCTCTTTAGGTGAAATCCCTTTCCCATTATCTGATACGCCCAACCAAAGTTCATTTTCATAGGTTTTTACCTTAAGCAAAATCTGGCCATCTTCTATTCCATTCACTGCATCGTAAGCATTGTCAATTAAATTCACTAATGCCCTTGTCATTCGGATTTTATTAATTAATATTTTAATTTCAGGATCTGTTTGAAAGTCTACTTTCAGATTAAGATTTGTCCCGCTCAGTCTGCTTGCTTCGACGTATTCAACTAAATCTTTTATACGGCACCAATGTTTTTTATCATCATATAAAATCTCGGAAATCATGTCGCTAACGGAATGAATCGATGATGAAATCTTTTGACAATATTCTTTAATTTTAGAATCGTCCACTTTCAAACTAATTAAAGAATTTAGCCCCTCAATTGCTGTGAGAGGTGTTTTTAAATCATGGACCAGATATAGTGCTTCTCGTCCTGATCTTGACTGCATTGCTTCTAACTGCGCATAATGAAGCTCTTGCTTTATCCGCCACTTTTGTTCAGCTAATGAAAAATACACAGCTAAAATAACAGCATTAATAACAAAAATTAAACACAAAGTTAAACTGTACAATGTTAAAGATTGCTCAAAACCAATTTGAACCGCTATATCTTTTAATTCCTTTGAAATCGATCCTTGGCCAAATCCATATTTAGATAAAGAAGGAATCTCATTCAGCCATTCAATCCCAAAAATTAATTGAGAACAAATAATCGTTTTAATAATTGGCTTTAGCCTATCCTTTTCAAAGGCTTGCAATAATAAGATTGCTAACAACAATAACAACGCATATGCGCTAAATGAGTATATTAAAGAATAATAAGCATTTATCACGATATAGTCGAGAGGAATAACAATAAGAGGAATGATGATTTTTAACCATGGACGGTTTAAACGAGCACCTATTTCGTCTCCCAACAGCAGTGCACCAATATAATGAAACAAAGCTAAAATTGTATTTAAAGACACTAACAAAAAAACGGCAAGCATTAATTTATTTCCTGTTTCTTCACCTTCTCTTAATGAAATAAGCAAATCAGTCAGGCCAATTTCGTCAGGACCCAACCACGATAGTAAGAATACCCCGAATAAAATTACTCCAATTTTCATCCATATTGTCCAAGACTTCATAAGACTAGCTATCATAATCATTTCACCTTTAATAGATTAATTGTTTATAGAATAGAGTGACACAATTCTTTCATTTCGTATTTATTTAAATTTATGTATACCCTTCCAAAATCTCATTATACGAAATTCCTCGTCATTATGAAAATGATAAAAAAATGGGTTCTAATGCTCGAACATCTTGCAAGTAATCTTGACTTTATGGAAATAACAGAGGAACGAGGCTTATACATACCTCACACAACCATTATGTTTGGGTCCATCAATATGTTCCTGAGTTGGATAGGAGAGTCCGGAAAGTGAGTCCGTTCTTTGGCAGGGTTCTATTAGTGTAAAAAAAACTGCCTGCAATACGTTTACAACGTCTTCTTAAGAATTCACCGCATAACAAGAAATTTACGTTGCATCTATTCAGGCAAAGGCCTCCCACAGTAAAGATATTCACATGTTAGGTGAGCACTCATGACTGAATCCTCGTTAAAAACCCCTATATTAAGGGATTTAAGCGATGATTACATCATGCCGCCCATCTAAGAGTGCTTTTTATATCTCTGGATGGGATGGTAAAACTCTCTATTTATTGGATTTAGTACATTATGAATTGAATACGCTTGAATATAAAATCAAAAAAGGTTATCAAAAAAGTTAGCAATGTGAGGGGATTTAATGAAGAAACCATTCATGCTTATTAGCATTATGTTTGTAGTTGCATTGCTTGGCTACACGAAGAACGACATTAGAGGAAATGGACAAGTTATCACACCGGATATTAATGAAATTCGAGAATTTATAGAAGAAAAGAAGACTGGATTATTATATATAAAGTCTCCTTATCAAAGTAGGGAAACAGAAGAAGCGTACTATTTAGGGGCGCTAGAATCCATTGCTAAAAAAGAAAAACTAGACATCTATCTATTTGATGCAAGCCAATATAATGACGACCATACAAAACTTGGGCTAATGCAACATTCAAGAACCTTAGCCTTTTATCAAGAGGGTGAAATAAAGACTGAACTAGACTGAACTAACTTCTCAGACCTTCCAAAAGAACAAACTCCCGCTTCCATCCAAACCTTTATAGAGAGCTTAAGAAATAAACACTATTAACATATCCACGAAGGAGGAAATAAAATGGATGAAGAAGTTGTAAGGATACTCGAAAAATTCTCTGTCTTTTTGGAGATTGCCAATCCAATCAACTATTCCTTCCGTCTAATTGGTTGGACAATAATTAATGGTCTAGCTTGGCTAGTTGATGCTTTAGCTAATATCACAGACACCATATTGGGTCTTAAATCTTTTTTTAACCATAGCGACATTAACGATTTTATTCATATGCTGCTCCCCTTATCGGCTATCATAATGGGGTTCTCTCTCCTTTACACTGGTTACAGATTAATCTTTCAAAAGAAGATAGATCGAGAAGCGATTGCCATTAACATCTTTCTTCTTATGTTTTTGTTCGCTTTATTGAGTGAAGGTATGGATAAAGCGAACAAGTTTACGGATGAAGCCGCAGATGCACTTAATATAACTGGTGACAGTTCAATGAGTCACCAAATCATTAAAGACAATCTAAACTGATCTTGCACAATTTGATGCAACAGGATGGCAAACACTTCATCTAAAGCACCCCAATCAGATTCCTGAACACCGAATACAGAAGATCGATATTACACAAACAATAGACAGTGACGTTACCTTCTCTAATGATGATCAACAAATATCTGAGATAGGACGTGAAGTTTTCGATAGTCGATTGGAATATGATGATGTAGGTAACCTACAAAAAGTTGATTTAGACAATGACTGGTTTACTGTATTGGATGAAAAATACTATAGGTGGAGTTCGAAACTCTGGACAATCATCGTAACCCTAGGAGAATATCCGGTATTGTAGGAGGAATTTTATGTTAGCTGACTTCTGATGGTTCAGCTACTTATCACTAAGCAGGTTATGAAGAGTACTTCACGTTTCCATCAGACCTCCCCGGGTATGGATGCACACTTTCTCTCCATGTCCCCCAGCATTTACTCTCTATCACTTCGGCAGTACAAGCTTTGTTTTGTTAGGCAAACTTACTCAATGATAGCTAGCCTTGTATGCAGTTTGTGTTCCTTGGGGCGGAGATTTGCCTCCGACTTCCTTCAGATTCCGCGTTGCCACGGACACCCTTGTCTTTGGCTAACCCCTACTACTGCCTTCGAGGCTCGGGACTTCCACCCTATAGCTTACACCCATGCCGGGCGCACCTAATAGAGTCCATGATTGATAGGACTTTATTTTCAGAAGGTACATAACGATGAACAAAGCAGAATTAATTAACTCAGTCGCTCAACAATCTGAGCTTACAAAAAAAGATTCTACAAAAGCAGTTGATGCAGTATTAGATACAATCATTACAGCATTACAAGATGGCGATAAAGTGGAAATTTTAGTATTCGGTAATTTCTCTGTGAAAGAACGTGCAACAAGAACTGGACGTAATCCTCAAACAGGGGAGAAAATGGAGATCGCTGCATCGAAATATCCTAGCTTCAAGGCAGGGAAAAAATTAAAAGACGCAGTTTAAGTCTAATACAACGGAGACAAGGGGATGTGACCCTTTGTCTCTTTTTCTGATTATTAAGTGAATTTTAAAAAGTGAAAAGAATTATTTTCATTTACCAAGACCCCCCTCGGAAAAAGATAAATCGACTCTCCTACGTAAATATACTTTACAAAATGTTTATTATGTTTTACATTATTTTATAAGGAGAGATCAAATAATGGAAAATCGGATTAAGGAGTATCGTGCAAGGTATAACTATTCTCAAGAAACACTAGCCAACTTAATTCACGTATCACGTCAGACCATTGGTTTTATTGAAAAACGCAAAATGATTCCATCAACCGTACTCGCTTTAAAATTGGCTAAAGTTTTTGATTGTAAGGTTGAAGATTTATTCAGTCTTAGAGAGGATAATGATAAACTATGAATAAGTTTAAACTATATCACCCTTTAATTATGGCTATCTTTTACTTTACCTTATTAATCTTCTTTGGGTACATCAATCTCGTCTTGAGAAACCCGAATTTTGCAATTATTGAAATTGGTGAGTATAGGATTCATTTATTTTTGAGTATAATAATAATAGGATACATTGTTTTCTCTACGTTCATCATTATTTACACATATTATTATCAAAAGTTGAACAATGGAAAAACCTTCTCACTGAAACCGCCAGAGATTAATGATGAAGACGAGGGTACGCAAGTAATTTACCATACTGCGACTAAGCGAATTTATATGTTTTATTCATCCGTCATTCCCATATTGACAGTAATCGCCTTTTTATTGCAAATGGTTTCAGTCCAGATTAATATCGATATGGTTATTTATGTATTACTTACAATATTGGTTATTCATTACTTAATATATTATAAAGTTATTTTAGAGTATGTGAGTTAACGCTTTTAACTACTACTAATTGCCATCAGCGCAACTAGATGTTAAAAAATAAAGGACTTTCTGAACTGATAAATTCAGAAAGTCCATCGTCGTTACTGAATTAGCAGGGCTCGCACCCCTGCTTTTTCATCATTACACACATTTTGCATTTACGCTTATCCCTGTCAATTTCCAATTCCAAGATCCTGAGAAAGCCATCCCTTTATAAGTTACACACCAAATTGTAAGGCCTGCATAGATTGAAAAGGCAAGCGTCAAAAGAACTGCTGCTAGTACAACAAACCATCCATTATATTGCACCTTAAATTCTTGCACACTAGAGACAAGTCTGTCTTTCCAAGACGCTAAATAACAAAATACGGAAATAATAAAACTATTCACTAAAGCCATGTTTTCACCTCCTTTCAAGCAGAGTTATTAGTAAGTAAAGCTTTTAATATCATAATCCCATCCCCCAGAGGAGGAAGGATATTAATAACATGAAGAATATAAATATATCCTGTTAGGGTGAGAAATGTTTGTTCCGTCCACGTCCCTATAGAAACAAATCCGAGACCAACAATAGGTAACGCAAGCGCTGGCAGCAATGCTACCTTGAGCATTTCCCCTTTGGACAGTTCAAATTGCGGATATAGAGAGATTTTCATAAGCGAGAATTCAACGACAATTTCACCTGGTTGCCTGCTTCTCTTTAAGCACCAAATATGCAAGTATTCATGAATTATGTATGATAAAAACAGTCCTACAAAAAAAATCACATAAAACTTTAAAATAAAATGAGCCATTATAAAGCTAGGATAAATTAGAAACGGAATTAATGTTACAAGAATGACTGTAAATAGCATTTTTTTGTAATTACCAAAAAACAACTTTGTCAAAAATAAAAATGATATCTGATGTAAGATATAGGTGGAAGTCACTATGACTTCCGCCTAAAGTTTTTAGTGAATTGAAATACAATTAAGTACACAACAAACAAGAGCGTAAATGTAATCCAAATCGGTGTCCCACTCGCCACCCCAAATTGTAATGCAAGCGAACCGTCTAGAGCTTCGTTATTAGAAAAGTATAAGCTACCGAAATATGTCGTCCTATCCCCTTCATCACCACTGCTAAACAGCATGAACATAAAGCTAGCCGTCAAGATGATTAACGTTGTAATTATCGATAAAACCAGACTGTTAATGACTGTGAACGTCTTTTTCATTCTTCAGACTCCTTTTTATATTAATCAACCCTTGGATACTAAATAAAATGATAACAATGTAAAAAAATAAGATTAGTAGACTATTTAGCAAAAGACCTAAATTTAAGAAAGAAAGGGCTATGCTGATGATAAAAACTGGCACTGTGACAACAATAATACTTGTCACAACTGAAAATGGATTATCGTTATAAGGTGGAAATAAGATCCCAGCCAAAACGAAAATTAGGACACCCAATATAACTATCAAATAAGGATAAATGAGATGTACCATTGAATCCACAATAATTATTCCCGGCAATAATATCGGTAGTGAAGCGAGGAAGATTATAGTGATTTGGGAACCCACCATATAAAAATAATCCTCCCATACAACATAACTAAACCTGTACATTACTAGGCGTAAATTTTGCGAGTTGATAAAGGTGTAAATGCTATTAAAAGCAAGTATACTTATGGCGTATAAGATCAAATTGTTGAGTTGAAAAATGACCAAGGTAATCGCTGCTAAATAAATGAGCGCTACTGTATTTAATGTATTCATGTTTCGCAAGGAACTCAGGACGTATGCTTTCAATAAACGAATTGATTTGGACCTTGCAATGAGAATGTTTTTCGCATTTGACATATAAGAGTTATCAGGAATAATGATAATTACCCCTACAAGGATTGTAACGAGTACCCCATAAATTATTGTTGTTAGTAGAAATCCGTATTCTTGATGAACATATTGAAAGAAAAGTAAAAAACTCGTCGCCTCATTTGTCCCACTTGTGAAATCATCAGCGAGTTTCTTAACAACCCCTTGAGCTTCTCTGAAGAACAGAGCGAAAATAAAAACTAAAATGGATAGATTTAAAACATGAAATAACTTTGGAATTCGCAAAAAGTAACAAATATAGGATACCATCTTCGAAATGACCTGAAGCACTAGATACGTAAAGGTACTTACATATATTAAATTCACAATTAATATGGTAGTAAAGTCAAACTTATGAATCAAAACGATAGATAATACAACCGAGAAAGACAAGAGGAAAATTGTCACAAAGGAAATAAAAGTCTCATAGAGAAATACTGAGAAATTTCTTTCCTTACTGTTGATGGGGAAGTTCATCGTCATCCTTAAGAAGCCATCAACCTTTGAAAAAACAATTTTAAGAAATATCGTCACAACGAGTGTCCATAGAATTATGGTAGTTGAATAAGTATTTAGTAGAAATAAAACAGTCTCTTCTTGTTGAAGTGTTTCAGAAAAAAAGGAGAATATCGAAAAAGATATGAATGTAAGCAAAATGATAAAAGCCAACAAAAGTAAAACTCTTATGAGTGGACTTTTTAGCACACCAAAATTCAGAATTTTACGCAAAAAAAAAGTATTATATAAACCAGCTAAATTTTTAATTTGAAATAATCTCATTTAATAGAATCACCATATAATTAGTTTTTTTGAAAACACTATAAATCTGAACTATCTTTAAATATCTCATTTTTTAAATCCTCATGATTTATAATCTCTCTAAAAATCGATAAGAGACTAGTACTTTTATGAACATGATCTATGGATTCCTGTGTATGAATCTTTCCATCATATAAAATCACAACTTTGTTGCACATTTCTTCCAAAAGATTAAGGTCATGGGAACACATAATAATTGTCTTCTCCGGTCCAGAGAAATTCATAAACAAGAGCTTCGTTACCTCTCGCGACTCTACATCCATTCCATTTAACGTCTCGTCAACAATTAGAAGCTGTGGGTCGATTAACATAGCCGCAATTATCTGTATTTTTTTCTTCATCCCGTGTGAATACTCTTCAATCAAAACATCCAAAGCAGCTTCAAATGAATAATATTTGGTCAATCGTATGAGATAATCTGAATTGATTGATACAGAGTATAGGTCGAGCATAAGATTAATATATTCACGTCCGGTGAGAAACTCAGGCAAAATGTCTTCACTCGGTAAATATAATACCTCTTGTTTTATTTTGAAATCTTTGTGGTCCAGACCATTCATTTCAATCGTACCTACTTGCTTCTCAAGAAGGTCACAAATCAATTTTATCAATGTTGTTTTACCGCATCCATTTGGCCCAATCAAAGCGAGAAAATCACCCTTCTCGACCTTCAGATTTAAGTTATCTAAGACCTTGGTTTTCTTATCATAGGAGTAAGAGACATTCTCAATATTTAGCATATTCTTCATCCTTTATACCATTCTTGCTAATACATTATTCACTATATAATTATAATTACAAAAAAATAAAAAATACTATAACAAAGACTTCACAATTTAATTATTAGACATTTTCAGATTTATTTCAAGGGTTATTTGTAATTTTTTTGTTATTCTAGTAAAATAAGGTAATATAGCTGATATCTGGTTTACTAATATATCTAGTAAAAATACCATTCAATTACCTACTCAACTGCTCTTCTTCTTTTTGGGGTTTTCAACTCCAAGATGTTACAAACAACATTTAAATATTAATTGAACTATTTTAAATGTAAATTTAACTTGAATTTTTCCAGAGAAGTTTGAACAGGTATATTAGTATATTAGTAAGGTTAACTTGAAAAATTTCACACAAGAAAGGAAGATGAGTAATTATCTATCATTTTTTTTAAGCTTAGAAACTAATATAAAGCTAATAAGAGGTGTTTTTGATAATGGAGAGTAATAAAAAAATAAAAAATGAGCAATCTAAGTTGTCTGCAAAATATGCATTTTATATGATCGGATTAGTTGCTATTGTTATTTTGGCTCTCATACTTTTTGGAAATCAATTAAAGCCGTTAGAAGAGCCCAAAGCCATCGACATAGATTATAGCAACCAACCATTCCTCGGGGAGGAATCGGCACCAGTATCACTTATAGAATTTGGTGATTATAAATGCCCTGTCTGCAAAAATTTTTCAGATAATGCAGTGCCTACCATTTTGGAAGAGCTTGTTGATACCGGAAAGGTGAAATTTTATTATTTTAATAATGCTTTTATCAATATTGACTCAAAACGGACGGCAAAATTCGCAGAATCCGTCTATCAGGAGTTAGGGAACAATATGTTCTGGAATTTCCATGATCGGATTTATGAAGAGCTACCTGAAGACACAAAATATGAAAAAGACGATTATTTTACAGAAAAAATCTTAATAAATATTTTAAAAGAAATGGCTAGTGTTAAAGAAGTTGAGAAAGTTGTAGATAATTTCCGTAGTGGGAAATCGGATGCTTCACTTGAAAAGGATATAGAACATGTAGAACAATTAGGGGTAATCGGAACACCTACTATTTTTATTAATGGGAAGGAATTTGATGGAAGTCAAAGCATTGATGATTTGAAAAAAGCGGTTGATAAAGCGATAGAAGAGAAAAATAATGATTAAAAAAAGCTGCAAACATCGATTCATATAATAAAAAAAGCTCACGCATTTTAACAAATATTAATCAAAATGTGTGAGTTATTAGTATAAACGATTAAACAATTGCTTTTTGAAATTGTCCTTCTAATTCTCCATTTTACTCATCATTAAATTTTTGTACAAAAGATCACAAATCATCTAACGAATCTATTATATATATAGACTTTTTTAACATTTTAAAATATTCAAGCAAATTTAACCCATTCAGATTGATTTGAGTTTCCTGTTCGTAAATATATTAATATATCACTCTTTTCCATTCGTATTTTTAAAACTTGTTTTGTATATTCTCCGAAGTACAGGTTATCAACTCCTAACCCCAAAAACAAAAAAGTCAATCCGCACAATCATGATTGACGATGGACTTGTCGCCTTATTCAAAGCACACAAGCGTGAGCAGATGGAATTGAAAATGAAACAACGGTTAGTATATGAGGATCAAGATTTCATTTTTGCTGAAAACATCGGGCATCCAAGGGTTATGAAGCAAGTGGTATTGCGTTTACAGCGTTTAATGAAGCATTTGGAAGTAGACAAGCACATTACCCCCCACAGCTTTAGACATACTCATACATCCCTTCTCATTGAAGCTGGGGCAGGCGTAAAAGATATTCAAGAAAGATTAGGGCATTCAGATATAAACACGACGATGAACATATACGCTCATATGACTAAAAATATCGAAGAAAAGACCTCCCATAAGTTCAGTGAACTTACGAAAGGTCTCCTCTAATTGGTGAAGTAAAGTTGTTTCAAAAATTGAAAGTTAGCAAAAGGTTAGCATTTCACTAATCTCCACCTTACAAACCCCTATATACCAAGGGTTCTAGGCGATGATTACATCATGCCGCCCATTCATCAAGGTATAGAATAGAAGAAAATGTAATAATAATATCATTGATATAACAAGGTTTTCATCTTTTCGTATAAACTATTTAAAAACGAATAAAAAAAGACTATGAGCAAAATTATGAGCATTTTTATGAACATTGGGTAAGGGCCTTTTCCTTACCTTCTTTCATTGATCATCCTCTAAACCCGTATTTCTTACGCTCTTTAATGTGTAAATAAAATATGAAGAAAAACAAAATAAAATTTTTATTACAGAATCCTGCTTAATCAGGTTTTTTAGTAAATCACAAAAATAATGAAAAAGCCAATACATAAAGGTATTGGGTATAAAAAAAAGCCCTTCTCACAAATGGAGAGGACTTCTTAAACTGGCATTAATCTGCCTTCAGGTTCTACTTCAACACTTAATACGTTTTGATCTTTACCAATTAGGTTTAAAAAAGTATCTTTTGTTTCTAATGTCACTAAATTCAAAATAGGTGATTTATAAATAATGGTACCGTATCGTTCTAATAAATCAACCTTGCTCTTGTCCTTTACTCGTATCATAATTCTGAGCATTCATAAACACCTCCAATAATTTTTCGAGGTCCAGCAACCCAAAACCTTGATGATGCTCTGGAAGACCAATATTTCTTGTAGAGGAATAGAGATAGGACTTCATTTCTGAAACACCTTTGGTCAAAAAGGGAAAAAAAGTTGCACACACACCTGAAATCACTGGTGTTGAATAAGAGGTTCCGTGATCGGGTATGTGATTAAAATATATTGTACCTGATGATAATATATTCGGTTTTTTTATACCCGGAACTCCTCGGCTTGAAAAATCAGCTATTTCCATTGAATATGGTTTAATTGAGCCTACTGTGACTGCCTCCTGCGAATTTCCAGGACATTGAATTGTTGATTCTCCAGTACCTTTATTACCTGCTGCTACAATGAATAATTTACCTTCATTTTGTGTATAATGATTTACATATTGACACATTACACAAGGATTTTCAGCTGTACAAGGGACATCAAATCCCATTGACATATTTATAATATCAGCTTTCTTAACAGCCGCATCAATTGCCTGTAAGACATCTGTTGCTTTTATATACCCATCTTGAGTAACTTTAAAGCTTGCAATCATTGCACCAGGCGCTGCTTTTCGGATAATGTTAGCTACTTTTGTTCCATGATTAATTAGTGTAGTACTCCCAAATCCAGTGAAGTCCTGATGTTCAATTACCCAGGTTTCATCCACCCCTGAATCCAATACCGCAACCGTGGTTCCCCAGCCAGTAAGATTAGAATTCCTCAGTAAACTAAAATTCAACCCAGGAACTATTTGGATATCGTTTTGTGGAACACTGCTAATTGTACCTTCAATATCTTGTAAGACCCCAACTGGATTTTCCATTATGTATTTTAAGTTAAAAGTGCGTTCGATTTCACACTTTATTTCATCTATAACCTTAATTCCTATTATTGGTAGCACAGGTGAAAAATATACAATGGAACCGCCATTGTTTTCAACAAAATTATTGATTAAACCTCTGTCAGAGGGTTCACATTCAAGTAGATACGTTTCCATTTTCACACCTCCTTTAAATAATTTCAATATGTATATATTCTATATAATGGTAGATTAATCCTTTAAGATTTAAATTAAATATTATCATAAAATGAACACAATAACACTTAATAAATCAAAAATACACCCAGGAAACGGGTGTATGATTTGTAAGTTGGAGCATGTATAAATATATATAAAGGGATGTCGAAATCATAATATTTCCTAAATTACAGATCTATGACTATTTCTTCATCCAAAATTGCCTTCCTATTCTCCCAATCGGGCATCAAGGAATAGAGCATTTTATAAAAGTCATCACTATGGTTATTGTGTTTAAAGTGTATTAATTCATGTAACACCACATAATCAATACAATGTTTCGGCGCTTTAATTAGCTCACTATTGAGGAGTATTGTATTTGAATCCACTAAAGCGGAACCCCATCGTGCTTTCATCAAACGTAAATCTATTGATGGCTTGTCGATAGCATATTTTTGCACCAACGGGTAAATCTTTTCCAAAGATTTCTCAAAAACCTTCTGTGCCTTTTCTCGATACCACTCCTCCATAAGCCTGGCTTTACGATTATAATTATTCTTATCCTTTATATATAAATAAATAAATCCTCGAAAATATTTAACGGTGTCTTCTTGATCCGCCACAAGGACTTTTAATCTATACTGTTTGCCCAGGTACTTAAATGTCTCCCCGCTTACATATTCTCGTTTGCTTTGTTTGATAGGTTGCACGTTTTCAAAGTTCTTCACATGTTTTGAAATCCATGCACCTTTCCCCTTTACAAATTCACATATAAAATCAATTGGAACTTTTGAATTTGCGGTTACTATAATTGACATATCTGGTTTGATATTTAGATTTATATTTTTAACATTCTTTCGCTCCAATTGAAATTCAATAAATTTTTGGCCGTATTGAACTAGATGTTTTTCCAAGATGCTCACAACCTTAATAACGCCGTAGTGCCACAGTTTTAATTTGTTCAATAATTTTATCAATTTGATCAAAGTCTAAATTGATTTTTTGCTCTTTTGTAAAGTCAAAGAGGAGGTCATCAAGCTCTTGAGCGATGCGATTATGGACTTCAATATTTTTGTGCCAATCCACTTTTGTGTACTGCTGAATTATTTTTTCCATTTTTAATGATAGATCACCAATTATATCGTAGCTTGCAATAGTTTCTTGAACCTCATTTACAATTTCCTTTGTAACTCCATAAAATGCTTGTGCATTCGGATTTCCCTTAATAATTTCCGGATAATCCTCTACAGGCTCTCCTTTACGGTAGTCATTCATGATATCATGCATTTTATATAGATATTCCGCTTCGGATATTCGTTTATCTTTGTAGGCTTGTATTGCTTCTTGAATACGCTCTGAGAAACGCTTATAGTGAGCAGGATTTTCATCCCATTTTGTATTAATGCTTTTCGTTAAACGAGTACGAATTGCATCTGCTTTTGCCCGCTTGGTATCTAAGCGTTCTAATTCTTCTTCAAATGCTTTTTCATTGAGAATATCTACTGGATTGGTTATACGAATGACTTCTTCTGCTGAAATGTAATTGTCCATTAACTTTTGCATTTTAGCTTCGTACTCTTTGTGATCAATCGTATCCGAGTAACGAAGTTTCACACTTTTGCGAAGCTCTTGAAAAAACTTCAAGTCCTTTTTATACTTTTTCAATTCTTCTTCCGGTAAAGCATTGTAGATCTTCTCGGATTCTAAAGCAATGCCAAGATTTCGGCCGAACTGACTCAATACGTCATAGAAGCCATCCCTACGCTCTTTATCCTCTAACCATACTTCATATTCTTCTGTGTCCTGTTTATTTTTAATAGGAGCAAAAATTTGAAGTAAATCTGAATGGTACTGCCTTAAAGAGCCAATTACACTGATAACATCATAAATGGCACCTTCAATATCTTTTGGATCAAAGTTTTCTAGACCAGATCCTGAGTACATTTGCATTGCCTGGTCTAGTTTATCCAACAACCCACGATAATCAATAATAAATCCGTAATCTTTACCTTCATACAGCCGGTTTACCCTCGCAATGGCTTGTAGAAGAGTATGCTCTCTCAACGGCTTATCAATATATAAAACGGTTGCTTTCGGTGCATCGAAACCCGTTAATAGCTTATCAACGACAATTAACAAATCAATTTCGTCGCCCTCAATGAATTCTTCCTTAATCGAATCTTCATAAGCGTCTTCATTTAAATAGCGATACATCATTTTCTTCCAAAAATTCTGTACCTTATCTTTGGATTCTTGGTCTACCGCCTCATGACCTTCACGTTGGTCAGGAGGAGAAATGACAACTGCACAATTTAAATCATCAAGCTCCTCAAACGCTTCCAAATAACGAATTGCTTCAATTTTGCTGTTTGTAGCAAGCATTGCTTTAAATTGGCTTCCTTGGGTTTTATAGTTATCCAAAAAGTGTTGGTTAATATCAAATGCAATCATGCTTATTCTTTGATTGGAAGAAGCTATTCGTTCAAACAAACTCCACTTCTTCATCACATCTTCTTTTTGTTTATCGTTTAGATGCCGAGTAATCATATCTAAACGGTTATCAATGGCCTTTTGATTTACAGATTGATCAACCATTTTCCCTTCATATAACAAGGGTACAATTGCTTTATCTCTTACGCCATCTGCTATGGTGTAAGTGTGGATTAGCTTTCCAAACTTAATCATTGTGTTCTTCTCTTTTTTCATAAGAGGTGTTCCCGTAAACCCTAAGTAACAAGCATTTGGGAATACCTTTTTCATTTTTATATGGAGCTCGCCATATTGTGTACGGTGTGATTCATCCACCAAAACAAAAATATCCCTCGATTCAACAGGTTTTTGTTTTACGGAAGCTGTATCAAACTTATGAACTAAAGTGGTGACAATATCAGCATTATTATCATTGATTAAATTTACTAAATGGCTACCTGACTTCGCACGGCTCGCCCTTAATCTTGTAAGATTGAAATGTCTTATAGATCTGTTTATCTAACTCAACTCGGTCCGTTACGACCACAACCTTTGGGCTGTGTTCCAATAATTCAGATAATATATATTTTGCCAACATAACCATCGTGAGTGATTTTCCCGATCCTTGTGTATGCCAAATGACACCACTTTGGCGATTGCCGTTTTCGTCGCGCTCTTGAATAGTCTTAATAATTTCTTTAATCGCAAAGTATTGCTGATACCGAGCAACCTTTTTAACATCCTTATCAAATAGTGTAAAATAACGTGTCAATTCTAATAAACGCTCAGGATAAAATAAAGAAATGATGTTTTTATCCTGCATTAACACTACCATGAATATTTACGCTCATATGACCGCTAACATGGAAGAAAAGGCCTCCCACCAATTTAGTAAATTGATGAAAGACCTTCTCTAATAAATGAGCTTTTAGCTTATGAAGTTGAATTTTTTACTCATTATGAGCAAAAGTATGAGCATTTAAACCTCAATCACTTAAAAACCCCTATATATCAATGCTTTATGATGTTTATTACATCATGCCGCCCATTCCGCCCATTCCGCCCATATCAGGCATGCCCATGCCACCGCTGCCAGCAGGTTCTGGTTTGTCAGCAACGACAGCTTCTGTAGTTAAGAACATAGCTGCTACAGAACCAGCGTTTTGTAGCGCTGAACGAGTTACTTTAGTAGGATCGACGATACCTGATTCGATCATGTTCACCCATTGTCCAGTAGCTGCGTTGAAGCCAGTGCCTACTGCTTCGCCTTTAAGGCGCTCTACGATTACAGAGCCTTCAAGTCCAGCATTGTGAGCGATTTGACGAACAGGCTCTTCGATTGCACGAAGAACGATTTTCACGCCTGTTGCTACGTCGCCTTCCGCTTGAATTTCAGCGATTTTATTGTATACGTTTAGAAGTGCTGTACCACCACCTGCTACGATACCTTCTTCAACAGCGGCACGAGTGGAGTTCAATGCATCTTCAATACGAAGTTTGCGTTCTTTTAATTCTGTTTCAGTAGCTGCACCAACTTTGATTACCGCTACGCCACCAGCTAATTTAGCAAGGCGTTCTTGTAATTTTTCACGGTCGAATTCAGAAGTTGTTTCTTCTAATTGAACACGGATTTGGTTTACACGAGCTTGAATTTGAGCTGTATCTCCAGCACCTTCAACGATCGTTGTATTTTCTTTTGTAACAACCACTTTAGACGCACGGCCTAATGAATCGATTGTTGCAGATTTAAGATCAAGACCGATTTCTTCAGTGATTACTTCGCCGCCTGTAAGAGCTGCGATGTCTTCAAGCATTGCTTTACGACGGTCACCGAATCCAGGAGCTTTAACCGCAACAGCGTTGAATGTTCCACGAAGTTTGTTCACAACAAGAGTTGCTAGCGCTTCGCCTTCTACATCTTCGGCAATCAATAATAGCGGTTTCCCTTGTTGTACAACTTGCTCAAGTACAGGAAGGATTTCTTGGATATTCGTGATTTTTTTATCTGTGATCAAGATATATGGATTTTCTAGGACTGCTTCCATTTTATCTGAATCAGTAACCATGTATGGAGATGCATATCCGCGATCGAACTGCATACCTTCTACTACGTCCAATTCAGTTGTGAAACCTTTAGACTCTTCTATTGTGATGACGCCGTCGTTACCAACGCGCTCCATTGCTTCTGCAATCAGTTGGCCCACTTCTTCATCAGCTGAAGAGATGGCAGCAACTTGTGCGATTGATTCTTTGTTTTCAACAGGTTGGGAAATGGCTTTCAATTCTGCGATTGCAGTATTGACCGCTTTCTCGATACCTTTACGGATACCCATTGGATTAGCACCAGCTGTTACGTTTTTAAGACCTTCGCGGATCATCGCTTGTGCAAGAACCGTTGCAGTGGTTGTACCGTCACCAGCTACGTCGTTTGTTTTGCTTGCTACTTCAGCAACCAATTTCGCACCCATGTTTTCGAATGCATCTTCCAATTCGATTTCTTTAGCGATTGTCACACCGTCATTTGTGATAAGCGGCGAACCGAATTTTTTCTCAAGAACCACGTTACGTCCTTTTGGTCCAAGCGTTACTTTAACTGCATCTGCAAGTGCGTCCACACCACGAAGCATGGAGCGGCGAGCTTCTTCACTAAATTTAATTTCTTTAGCCATTTATAAGTACCTCCCTAAAATTTTAAGAAAATTTTCGTTCAGTTAAGTATGATGTATAATTAGCCGATAACAGCTAGAATGTCGCTTTCACGTAAAATTAAGTATTCAGTGTTTTCGTATTTAACTTCAGTACCTGCATATTTTGAGAAGATAATTAGATCGCCTTGGGCAACCTCTAAAGCAACACGTTCGCCATTTTCAAGGACACGGCCAGTACCAACTGCTACTACCTTACCTTCTTGTGGCTTTTCTTTAGCAGTATCAGGAAGAACAATACCGCTTGCAGTTTTTTCTTCAGTTTGAACTAGTTCAATAATAACGCGATCACCTAATGGTTTTAACAAGTGAAACAACCTCCTCATATTCTCTTGATAATTTGTTACATGATTTATTAGCACTCTTCATCATCGAGTGCTAACACATTTATAATATTAAATAAACCGAGCCTTTTTTGCAAGTATCTTATTGAAAATTTTTTATTAATTTCTGATAAATTACGGGTAAACTACTTTAGCATAATGATTTCCTTAACAAAGTAATTGAAATGTTTCGTTAGGGGTACCTTTAAGTGGTGTTCTGCCTCAATTTTTGATACCATTTTGGAGTATGCGTTTATAGCTTGTCCCCATATCAGGAACGTTCCGAGCGGAATGGGTGACTATAAAAGGAGTTTTCATTTTTGAAAAAAGAATATTGGTTCGTCATCATCACTTATATTGCCATGCAATTATCCAGTATTGTCGGGGTACCCATTTTCATGCTGATCGGGTCTTATACCGGAATGCCGGCTGATGAACTCGAAGTGAAATCTGCAGCATACTGGATAGTTTTCAGTTTTCTCGCTGCTCTATTCTTGATTCTTTTTTTAATGAGAAAAGATATGAAGGAAAAGTTGGACACGAGGAATCAAACTTCCGTTTCCATGTCCATATTATGGGCAATTGCAGGAGTGTTCATGGCTCTTTTTGCGCAAAGCATTGCCGGCAGCATTGAACAAATGCTTGGGGTGGAGTCTGAATCTGAAAATACCCAGCAACTCATTTCACTCATTTACAAAGTCCCCATGGTCGTTTTCGTCACTTCAGTAATTGGACCTATATTGGAAGAATTAATTTTCCGGAAAATCATTTTCGGATCACTTCATAAACGTTTTAACTTCTTTATTTCAGCTTTAATCAGCTCAGTTATTTTCGGCTTGGCGCATGGAGAATTTGAACATCTTCTTTTATATACAGCAATGGGCTTCACTTTTGCTTTCCTTTATGCAAAAACAGGCCGCATTCTCGTATCGATGAGCGCTCATATTGCGATGAATACGCTTGTTATCATCCTTCAAGTGGTATATCGGGAGGATATTGAGAAGATGATAGATACTGCACAGGCCTTCATCGGAGGTTTATTATGAAACGTCAATCACCCTTATTCATGGGCATCATCTATGCAGGCTTAGGAGCTCTTTTTACCGCTATTGCGATTCAAACCGTCAATTCTTCTGGATGGGGACTCTTTGCCTACATACTTGTCCTTATTGCGACTCTTGACTTTGGATCGGGATTACGCATGATCATGCTGCACTTTAAGATTAAAGCCGCACAAAAAAATAAGAAAAAATAAAAAAACGCTGCAATGATGCAGCGTTTTTTTCATTCCTCCAATGCGGCTTCTTCCACTACAGGGTAATGTTTCAGGAAGTAGATGAGCGACTGAAGCTCCACGGCCAGGTCAATATGGTGAACCCTTATGGATGGGGGCACGGTCAGCCGTGCAGGTGTGAAATTCAATATTCCTTTTATATCAGCTTTGACTAGACGATCGGTTATCGTCTGGGCTACCTGTGCAGGCACTGTCAATATAGCCGCAGTAATATTATTTTCCTGCAATAGTGTATCGATTTGATCCATATGATAGATGGGCACATCAGCTATTCGCTTGCCGACTTTTTCTTCGGAAACTTCGAAAGCCATTTCAATTTTTGTATTATTATTTTTCATGAAATTGTAATTTAAAAAAGCGGTTCCTAAATTTCCTACCCCGATTAAAGCGACTTTGGTCAATTCATCTTGATCTAGTGTTTTTCTAAAGAAGGATAATAAATAATTGACATTGTAGCCGTAGCCTTTTTTCCCAAGCGCGCCAAAGTAGGAAAAATCACGGCGTATGGTGGCAGAATCCACTTTTACAGCTTCGCTTAGCTCTGCCGAGGAAACTCTTTGTTTGCCTGAGGAATGTAAGTTCTTTAAAAATCGATAATACAATGGCAACCTTTTGGCTGTTGCCTGCGGTATCTTTGGGTCATGGTTCATTTTTCTTCCCCGCCTTCACACATGCTTTTCAACTTAATCTCTATCTGTTTGTTTTACTTGTCTTTTATAATCGTTACTGGAAACTCCGCCTGTTTTCTCCACTAAGAATGTAGGCCCGATCACCATTCC
Organism: Bacillus sp. ISL-34; assembly: GCF_018613325.1. GTDB lineage: Bacteria > Bacillota > Bacilli > Bacillales > DSM-1321 > Peribacillus. The sequence goes on from NZ_JAGGQJ010000043.1 coordinate 32,449, forward strand.
CTTATCAATGGCCTTACACATGTCATAAACAGTCAAGGCAGTCACGGATGCAGCTGTTAACGCTTCCATTTCCACACCTGTACTCCCTTTTGTCTTAGCTTCCGTTTCAATCCTAAGCCTGTATCCTTGTTCTTCTTTTTCCCACTCAAAGGCTATATTGACCCCTTGCAGAGCAATGGGATGGCACATTGGAATGATATTGGATGTATTTTTGCTGGCCATTATTCCTGCAACTTGTGCAACAGCCAGTACATCACCTTTTTTCATTTTCTGGTTCGTGACCAATTCATATATTTCATCATTCAATAAAATGCTCGATTGAGCTACTGCCATCCGGGTTGTTTCAGGCTTTGCACTCACATCGACCATTTTGGCCCTGCCCTGTTCATTAAAATGCGTTAAGTCTCCCATTTAAGTAACCCCTCCTAAATCATACACTATTATTCCACTTTATGTAACAGCTTTTGTTTTAGCTTGGAACCAAGCTGTTGCCGATAATAACTAAAATACGTTACACTAACTATAATCAATTGAGGTGAAATCTATGATTTTATTACAAATCAATCAACTATCGAAATATTATGGAGCTGAACTTATTTTATCAAATATGAAGCTCGAAGTTCAAAATAAAGATCGAATTGCACTTGTCGGCCGAAATGGCGCCGGTAAATCCACTCTGCTAAAAATCATAGCCGGGCAGCTTTCCCATGATGGCGGTGAAATAATCAAACCAAAAGGCGTCACCATCGGCTATATGGCCCAGGATACGGGATTGGAATCCGAACTGACCATTTGGGATGAGATGCTGACTGTATTCACGGACCTTATAGAGCAGGAAAAGGAACTGCGTCGCCTTGAGGCTGATATGGCCAGACCTGACATCTTTGAAAACGAAACGATTTACCAAAAAGTGTTGAATGAATATGACACTTTAATGGTGGCATTCAAAGAGAAGGGCGGTTATCAATATGAAGCGGATATCCGTTCCGTATTGCATGGGCTTCAGTTTGCTGACTTTGACCATTCCACCCCAATTTCCACTTTAAGCGGGGGGCAAAAAACAAGGCTTGCATTAGGGAAGCTGCTTCTAAGGAAACCGGATATATTGATTCTGGATGAGCCGACGAACCATTTGGATATCGAAACCCTCTCTTGGCTTGAACAATATTTACAAAGCTACCAGGGAGCTGTCCTCATCGTTTCCCATGACCGCTATTTTTTAGATAAAGTAGTAAACCTGGTATATGAGATTTCCCGGAATAACATGAAAAAATACCATGGTAATTATAGTTCTTACCTAGAGGGAAAAGCGGAAGATTATGAGCGGGACATGAAACTGTTCGAGAAGCAGCAAGGGGAAATCGAAAAGCTTCGCGACTTTGTCCAACGTAATATCACCAGGGCTTCCACGACGAAAAGAGCACAAAGCAGACGCAAACAGCTCGAAAAGATGGATGTATTGGACAAGCCGCAAGGAGATGAAAAATCCGCGAATTTTTCTTTCCAGATTGAAAGGCAAAGCGGCAATGAAGTGCTCCACCTTCAGGACTTGGCTATCGGATACGAAGGGGAAACGGTATCAAGGAATATAAATTCCCGGATGACAAAAGGCGAGAGCATAGCTCTTGTAGGCCCAAATGGAGTTGGAAAATCAACGTTATTGAAAACGATCATCTCTAAGCTCCCTGCAATTTCCGGGGACTTCCGTTTTGGAACGAACGTAGAAGTCAGCTACTACGATCAAGAACAGGCTAACCTTGTTTCCAATAAACGTGTACTCAATGAATTATGGGACGACTATCCCCTTAAACCGGAAAAGGACATCCGCACCGTACTCGGTAATTTCCTTTTTAGCGGGGATGATGTTTTGAAAACCGTTTCCACACTAAGCGGGGGCGAAAAGGCTCGGCTCGCTCTAGCCAAAATGATGATGCAAAAAGGGAATTTTTTAATTCTTGATGAACCAACGAACCATTTGGACCTCGATAGTAAATTGGTGCTTGAAAACGCATTGATCGATTATCCGGGAACTATCCTTTTCGTCTCACATGACCGTTATTTCATAAATCGGATAGCAACGAAAGTGATAGAGCTCTCCAAAGACGGCAACGAAGAATTCCTCGGTGATTATGATTACTATTTAGAGAAGAAACAGGAGCAAGCTGAAATCCAAGCACTTGAACAGCAGGATCAGGCTAAAACTTTAGATGCAGCTGTAGAAAAAACAAATTACAAAATAGATAAAGAAGCAAAAAAAGCTGAACGCCAGCGAAAACGGCGCATTGAGGAAATCGAGGCAGCCATGGAGCTCCTTGAAACCGAAATAAACGAATATAATGACCTCCTTTGCGATTCAAATGTTTTTCAGGACCACGAAAAAGTGATGGAAGTCCAAACAAAGCTTGATAAAGCACAGGAAAAATTGGACCAGCTTCTCGAAGAATGGGCTGAACTGGAAGAATGACAAAAAACCGAGTCAATCGACTCGGTCTTTTTCTTTTTTATAAAAAGTTATCCACAAACTTGTTAACAAACTACTTACCGTTCATTAGCCATTAATTTGAGTTATGCACATTATCCACAGAAACATATCCACTTATCCACAAAAACACCGTTTTATACACATGCAGTATCATAATCAAAAAAACTTTATCCACAGAATATTCTTTTTTTTTATTAACACGATAAAAAGACAGGATGCCGAAGTGAGGGATCCTGTCTTCTCGTCAATTAAAATGCTTCTATATCCAATCCAGGATTTCCGTTCAAATCCAAACCAGATCGTTTTCCCTTTTCAAACATGACACTGCCAGCAGCACCGATCATGGCTGCATTGTCCGTACAAAGATAGAGGGGCGGAATGGATATATCCATAGGTAAATCCTTAAATGCATCCGTTAATGCTTCCCTAAGGCCTTTATTTGCCGCAACTCCTCCAGCAAGCAATACCTGTTTCACATTATATTCCTTTGCAGCTTTTACAGCTTTCATTACAAGCACTTCTATCACGCTTGCTTGGAAACTTGCCGCTAAATCTTTAGGTTCGATTTTTTCCCCGCGCTGTTCTGCATTATGCAAAGTGTTGATCACCGCTGATTTCAACCCGCTGAAAGAAAAATCATAGCTGCCATCCAACCATGCCCTAGGCAGTTTCAGAGTTGGTGAGCCTTCTTGTGCAAGCCTATCGATATGGGGACCGCCAGGATAAGGGAGCCCCAAGGTTCGAGCCACTTTATCATACGCCTCTCCTGCTGCATCATCCCGCGTCTCCCCTATCACCTTGAAAGAGCCCGGTTCTTCTAAAAGCACCAATTCCGTATGACCTCCCGAAACCACTAAAGAAAGCGCAGGATATTCGATCTCCTGAATAAGCCGATTTGCATAGATATGACCCGCGATATGATGCGTACCGACAATCGGTATTCCATGTGCGAAAGCTACAGCCTTCGCCGCATTCACGCCTATTAATAGTGCCCCTACAAGTCCCGGGCCTTCTGTAACGGCAATGGCATCCAAGTCTTCATATGTCACACCGGCTTGTAGCAGTGCTTCTTCAAGAACGATCGTAATTTGTTCTACATGATGACGGGAAGCTATTTCCGGAACGACACCGCCAAAACGTTTATGGCTCTCGATTTGTGAAGCCACGACATTACTCAGTATCTCCGTACCATTTTTTATGACAGCTGCCGCAGTTTCATCGCAGCTCGTTTCAATACCTAATATAAATTGATCTTTTTTCATGAAAAATTCACCCACATAACATAAGCATCTTCTTGATTGTCTGTATAATAATTTTTTCGGATTCCACCCTTTTGGAAACCTAGTTTTTCATAAAGCGAAATGGCTACTGCATTACTGACACGGACTTCAAGCGTCATCCTCACCACCCCCATCGAAATGGAGATTTCAATCATCTTCCTGAGCAATGCTTCTCCAAGCTTTTGCCCTCGGTATTCTGGCAATATCGCTATATTGGTAATGTGCGATTCATCAATGACGATCCACGCACCGCAATAACCGGCGATTTTCCCTTCATCCTCTATCACCATGTATACAGCATATTGATTATGATTCAATTCATTAAAAAAAGCTTCCCGGCTCCAAGGCAAAGTAAAGGACTGCTTTTCCACGTTAAGCACTTGATCGATATCTTCCGTATTCATCTTTCGGAACGTCAATGTTTTACTCATAATAATCGGTCGCTTTCCTTGTTTATTTCCCCTGCTGTTCAAGCCACTTAGCTTCTGCTTCAGCCATGCGGATATAATTCGGTACAAACTGGTGAACATTCACTTCAATCTTATCAAGACCAATGAAGGCCAGTTCGCTTGGCCTTGAATTATATGACTGTACTGGAGCAAATACCGCTAATTCGCCTAATGCATCCGCAATTGCATCCCGATGGATGTCCACATCTTGACCAACAAATAAAACAGGACGATTTAATTCCTTCAATTGATTCGCCCACTCAGAGGATAGAATATTACAATCTTCAATGACTGTCTTTAAAGAATTCTTTTCCATTTCATATAATCCAGTATAAATCTGCCCTCTTCTTGCATCGAACAAGGGAGAGATCAACCCGTTAAAATAACGTCCATTAGCTGCTAATACCTCTAAGCTGGAAACACCTGATAACGGAATCTGAAGCGTCCAGGCCATGCTTTTCGCTATCGTCACTCCAATCCTGACCCCTGTATAGGAGCCTGGACCTTGAGCGACCACTATCTTAGTCAATTCCTTTGGTTTAGTATCACAATCCCTCAGCAGTGTTTCAATTGCTGGCATTACCCGCACCGAATGATTTTTCTTTAGGTTCGTCGTATACTCACCTATTACTTGACTCCCATTTACCAGTGCAATCCCTAATGTGAAATTCGATGTATCTATAGCTAAAACCTTCATCAAATAATCTCCTTACATAACTTTACATATCGTTCGCCTTTTGCTTCCAAAACAATACGCCGGCTTGTATCGCCCAGACGATAGATATAAATGTTCAAGATTTCCTCTGGAAGGTGATCCTTTATTAAATGGGCCCATTCAACGACAGTCACACCATCACCATCAAAATATTCATCAAAGCCTAGATCTTCTTCCGATTCACTTACCCGATAGACATCCATATGATATAAAGGCAAGCGACCCATGTATTCCTTTATTATCGTAAAGGTAGGGCTATTCACCATTCTGGTTACACCTAATCCTTTAGCCAGTCCTTTAGTGAATGCCGTCTTACCTGCACCCAAGTCACCTTCTAAAGCCAGCACATCCCCACTGGAAAGCTTTTGTGCCAATCTATGCGCAAATTGCGCCGTTTCTTCCTCATTCTGAGAAATCCATTCAACATGTTGCATATATCAATCACCTTTATCATTATTAGGAAACGTCCTATAGTTCATGTCTAGAACCATAAACACAATATTATGGAACAAAAACCATTCTATATGTAGTTTACCTTGTTTCAAATGAAGAAACAAATAAGTTAGGGACATAATTAATCTAATTTCAGATAAAACAAAAAAACGAAACCTAAGTTTCGTTTTTTTCATGATTGCGGGGACAGGATTTGAACCTGCGACCTTCGGGTTATGAGCCCGACGAGCTACCGGACTGCTCCACCCCGCGACGGTATAAATGCTACTTTTATAAATATAGTATTCCCATTTATTCAAAAAGAATACAAAGATTATAGCTTGGCGGCGTCCTACTCTCACAGGGGGAAACCCCCAACTACCATTGGCGCTGAAGAGCTTAACTGCCGTGTTCGGAATGGGAACGGGTGTGACCTCTTCGCTATCGCCACCAAACATTTAATCTTTTTTAGCACATTAATTATCATACCATGTATGAAATCAAAATGCAAGAAGAAATTTTCATTCCTTCAAAACTAGATAATAAGAAGAAGGTATTTCATTTTTCTAAAGCGTTGGTTAAGTCCTCGATCTATTAGT
>NZ_JAGGQJ010000044.1 GCF_018613325.1 Bacillus sp. ISL-34
TGGCAAGAAGTGCTTCTTGAGAGCCATTAGCTGGCGATTTTTTCTTAGTTTCTTTTTTCATGGATAGACGCCCCTTTTTCTTTGGTTTAAGGGCGTCTATACCTCCTTCCTTAAACTGATTTGCCCAATTCAAAAGTGTAGAATCGGAAGGAAGGTTATAGTGTACAGCGGTCTCGTTGATCGATGCCCCATATTCGTTCATATATTTAAGTACCTCTAGTTTAAAGGGCAGAGTGTAATTTGTATAGGATGAAACAAGTCCTTCCATCCCATGTTTTAGATAGCGAGCGACCCATCTTTTCAGAGGGGATAAACCTACATTTCTTTCTTGAGCATTGGATTTATAGGATTTTTTCCCTTCTAAGTACTCTAAAACTGCATTTGATTTTTCGTCTATTGAATATTTAGTCAAAAAAACTGCACCTCCAATTGTTAGATGTTGTCTAACAATTGGGGTGCAGTTCATGATCAGCCCCTAATATAAAAAATAACGCATCGTTAATTCATTAATTTGTCTATACCCATTCCACAAAACATTATCGTTAGGATGAACCAAAACATATATTCTTTTTTCTTAACAATATAGTTTTCAATTCCTGTTAGAAGGGTGATTATTCCTGCAATTAATCTTAAAATTCCAGAGTAAAAATACTCTATACTGTCATAAGATTGGAAATATAATATTACTGCTAAGATTATCAATGCCCCCTGTATAAACAGAATAGGTTTATTTCTGTCATCCCAAAATTCTTTTCTCAAAAATGAACGCATTATTTTATCTCCTCAATCTAAATCAAAGTCTCTCGTATTATAAACTTTAATGAACTAACCTTCCTCGATAGTTGCACAAAGAAAAAGCTGCCTTAAAGACAGCTCTGGTCTTCAGCTAACCACCGTTAGTTCATTTAGAGACTTCAATTAAAACCTTCTCGTAAGACTTTATTTTGCTCCAAAGTGCCTTATATTCTAACGAATCTGGTTCACACTTGCCTAATTCAACGAACGCACTTATTAAAGACTTTTTTGCTTCAATTTCTTTATCAGTTTGAGTAAATATATTTCTTCTATCTCTATACATAATGAGATTTTCTTTAAAATTTCTTCTTGCTTCTGTAAGAGAGTAATCCCCATTTGGACCACCCCAAACTTGATTTGCATATGGATCGTTTTGTCCATCATCTTCCCAATTACAAAGTTCACATATATCATAAATCCCACGCTCTTTCAATGTTGGAAATCCACAACAAGGACACTTTTCACGTTGCACTAAAATCCCACCCTATTACCTTTGCTTTTTATCTAGAATAAATCCAATAGTTGCCACTAAAATCACTAGAAAGATACCTATACAGGCAGTAACTATGCCTTCTGTTTTGTCTTTTGCATAAAAACAAATATATGTATTAAAAGAGAAAAAAATTAAAAAAATTAATAACTTTGTAACTAAGTTAATTTTATTTATTGCTCTCACAGTAAATCACATTCCTTAATGGTGAATTAACGATAGTAAATTAAAATTATTTGAACCTTTAAGAAAATAATAACAATAAAGAGTAATTATTCATAAGTGTAAAATAATCCATTTCCTTATGGAACTAACCTGCCCCGATAGTTTATTAAGAACAAAATAAAAAGGACCCTTGGTCCCTTAAAAATACTTTCTATACAAGTCTCTCCGCATTGCACCACTTAGATATGCATAAATTTTTGTGGTTTCACTTTTTTCATGGCCCATTAAACTTTGAACCACTTCTAGAGGCGCTCATGAACCTATTATGCTATGCTATTTATAGACTTACAAAGGGGGAATTATGTACATGTCATTTTTTGATAAAATGAAAGCAAGCATCGGAATCGGTGCGGCGAAAGTGGATACAAAATTAGAAAAAGATTCATACAAACAAGGAGAAACGGTAAAAGGGAACGTGTTTGTCCTTGGCGGAAACACCCAACAGGAAATCAATGGGCTGTACATCCATGTGCTGACACAGGTTTTGAGGGAACAGGATGACCGTAAGTATTTAGATGATGTTACCCTTTACAAAATAAAGGTTTCGGATGCATTCGTCATTGAAAAAGGCGAAGAAAAGGTGATTCCGTTTTCCTTGCAACTTCCGTACGAAACGCCAATCACGATAGGGGACGTGTCTGTGTGGATGAAGACGGAAATGGATGTGACGTTCGCATTGGACCCTAAAGATAACGATTATATAAACGTATTTGAAAATGAAACAGTCAGTAGCTTCCTAAAAGCAATCGAATCATTAGGGTTTTACTTGAACAAAGTGAAAAATGTACCCTTCAAACGTAGCAAAACGGGTGTCTTTCAGGAATTCGAATACAAGCCAAAGGGCGGTCCATTCCAAAGAAGCCTTGATGAGGTTGAAATCGGATTCGTCGCGGACGCTCAATCCGTAGATTTATTCATCGAAGTGGACAGAAAAGCAAGAGGACTTTCTGGGTTTTTGGAAAGTGCAGCAGGAATGGATGAATCCAAGATCCGAGTGCAATACAAACATTTCCAAAAAGAAAGTGTAGAAACAGCCAAGCAAGAACTAATGGATATACTATCCCGTTATTCTCGATAAATTGGATTTGCTTATCTGCCTTATATAAACCCCATACATCAGTTAAGATCATACCTGTTTCTCTCCAATCTATACCATATTAATAGACAGTATAGACAAAAGAAGAACTATTATACTAGATTAGTAGATTTTTCATTAAACAATAACACCTGTTAGTTAAAGAAGAAAAACTGCCTTAAGACAGCTCCAATCTTCAGCTAAAGCACCCGTTAAAGGAGTTGCCCTAACAACTCCTTTAAGAACAAAATTTATTTATTAGGCACTAATAATACTGTTTTTATTTTTAAAGTAAATAAACAAATTAAATATGCTTAACCCTAAAATTATAAGAAACAAATATGAGGAAATAACATCTCCTCCTAAATTTAATTCATCAGCTATGTATCCTATAATAATAAGATTAATACCAGAAACAATTATTGAAATTATTGAAGTAATACTAACTGTGAATCCATTAACGAGGTTGCTCCGTTTCTTTTGAACCAATAAAATAATGGTAATAACAATTAAACTAATTATAAAAGTAATAAAAACTAATCTTAAAAAATCGTAGATTTCCAACCCTTCCATAGTCATCCCCCTTATTATCCTTTTCCTATTAATTTTACCACAAAAAACCATTATCCTTATGCAACTAAACTGCCCCGTTAGTTGCATAAAGAGAAAGCTGCCTTAAAGACAGCTCCGATCTTAAGCTAACGCACCCGTTTGTTCATTAAGAATAGGTTTTCGTTGTCAGTCCTTTGTAATCAGAAACCATCTGAAGGAATTTTTGTTTCTCTTCTAAATAAGGTACGTGATTACTTTTTTCAAAAATATAAAGTTTGGAATTTTTTAAACCTGCATTTATTTCTTCAGAAAAAACAAGAGGGCATTGGGCATCGTACCTTCCACAATAAACAATGGTCGGGGTATTAACCTGATACAGTTCATTTTGAATGTCGTAGTTTGGCAAGTCATTAAAGGAATAATAATCTAGCCTTTTTTGTACAACTTTTCCACTGCTCGGTTTTTTAAAATATTCATCCCATCTTTCTATGTTATATAAAGACATATTAGTCCATTCTCTGTTAGCATCCCTTCGCTCTTCAATGGTAGAGTCAGGTGATTTTAGTACGGCAAAAATCTTTTTCAGTTTTTTATTTAGTGGACTACGAGGACTATAAATACTGCCTTCGTGTTCCATATATTTTTTAGTAGCAGTTGCTCCTCCAACTAATAGTTTTGTCAGAGATTTTGGAAACATTGTTGCATAAATTAAACCAAGCATTCCTCCAGTTGAATGCCCTGCAAAGCACCATTTATTATAATTTAAAGCTTTTCTAATAGCCTCTAAATCCTTAGAGGTTTCTTTCATACTCAATTCCTCTTCTATACCTGCTTTGCGAGAGTTTCCTGCTTCTTTTAAGTTTATTAGATAAACTTTGAATTGATCTACAAAAGTGTCGGCGAAATAATAACCTAATTCATTAAACTCACTATATAAATGGGTAATACACACTGGTTCTCCTTTTCCTTGGGTAAAGATCTCAAACTTTCCACGAGATGTACTTATAAACATTCTCTCCCACATAACGGTCCCCCTAAAAATAAAAATGTATATTATTGTAAATTCGGTATTTTTAGAGAAAATCCTTCAAGTTACTGTTGAACTATCCTTCCCCGTTAGTTCCATAGGAAAAAGCTGCCTTAAAGACAGCTCCGATCTTCAGCTAACGCACCCGTTAGTTTAAGTGATAAACATCACAAACAGTGTATTATTCATTTGAACAATATTTTTATTTTAGGCTCTGATAAAGTTGATATTTAAGTCATAAAAAAAGGCCATAAGAATTCTCATGGTCTTATCATATAAAAGCTTATGTTTGTTGTTAATTGAAAAAGTAATGTTATCCACTACTTAATGACGATATTACCTACATACTCAGCAGTACCCTTGTCAGAAAGAAGGTCCAGTTCTATTAGATATTCACCTTTTTCTTTTGGAAAGTTGAAATTGCGTTTTTATCAAGTTCCAATTTTATCTTCTCATCCTGCTGCCATACCCAAATACTTATTTCTTCAACCTTAAAATCTTGACTATCAAAAACAATAGAATCTTGTTGACCAGCATTAACACTTATTTGTTTTTGTTTACTTGCGAGTGCTAGAATATCTTTCGTTTCTTTCTTATATTCTTTATCAGATTGCCAATCTATATTGGCTGCTTTTAATTTGATATCACTTTCAGAGTCAATAGGATTAGTAGCGAGTGTAACGCTAGGGGGTGTAAAATTATAATCCTCTCCAAAGCATCCTGTTAAAGAAAAAGCAAAAAACAATCCAACAATTAAACTTAAAAAGGTTTTCATTTATTTACTCCTTACTTTTCTCCCAGAAATAACTGGAATTCTTTGTTACTCGACGAACCTATAAATAGACAAACGATGGCGGCTACCATATTATTTATTTTTGGTAATAAAGTATTGAAGACAATTATCTAAAATTATACCATAATAAACCAATTCCTTGTAGAACTATACTGCCCCGATAGTTCCATAAGAAAAGATGTCTTAAAGACAACTCAGATCTTCAGCTAACGCACCCGTTAGCCATCCATGAATCGCAAAAATCGGCGATTCACCACAAAGAATGAAAATGGTTAGGAAGTGTCAATACTGATACTGACCTTAATCCAGTCAACCCTAATCCATAGACTAATTAATTAACGCTCTCCTCTTTTTAAAAAAACGATTGAGCAGGGTCTTCTTAAGTATTGTCATTTTTCATTTTTAAAGAAACTTATTTTCATGGTAGTTCATTAAGGACACAGTAAAAATAGCCCCTTATAGGGGGCTGTTTTTATTAAGATAATATTAAATAAAAGCCTATGACCAAAACAAAAAGGTAAATAAACATAGAGTATAAAGTTAAGATGTATTCTTTTTCTTCTCTTTTATATTTCCATTCCATGAAAGCACGAAAACTTAATGAAATAAGAAAGTAGCCAATAAGCCAGGAGATAGGATTATCAACAAACCATATTGATATAAGAAATGCTATTATCATAGCCATTTCAGTCCATCTCTGAAATGGATTGACACCTTTATAAAAAGACCCCTTTCTTTTATCAATCTTCAACTTCTTCTTCAACCAACGTTCAAACACTATTGCAATAATAAAAAAAGCTATAATAAAAATGATGTAATTTAACAAAAAACTCACCTGTCCTGACTACCAATTATAAACAATTTAATGATGTGAATTATTTACCTTGTTCCTTTTTCTAAGCGAAAACCCAGCAGCTAATAAAGATACTGTCGCTAAACCAACTCCAATAATCATAGAATAGTCGAAATAATTTTTAAGTGCCATACCACTAGAAATAGCTACAATAAACAAAAGTAAAAAGAAAACCGTATAATTCTTTTTCATGATTCCTCACCACCCTTTATCGATATTACCAAAAAAAGCAACATCTCCCTTTAAATTATGTAAGTTATTCTTATATCCATATAATACCACATCGGAAACATCTACTTATGCAACTAACCTGCCCCTTTAGTTCCATAAGAAACTCCTATGGCGGCGCTCCTCGCCGCCACCATCTACTACGAAAACCTAAACTCAAAATAGAGTCTAAAGCTGCCTTAAAGACAGCTCCGATCTTCAGCTATTGCACCCGTTAGCTCAAGTACATTTATTCACAAAATTCTTTCATTTTGCTATTTAAATCATCATAATCTTCTTTTTTAAAAGATACAGTTACTCTAGCCAGTCTTTCCGAATTTGGATAGAGGTACATTTGTTGATTGAATCTTATCCCTAAAGGTCCAATTATTCTGTAAATCAGATTTAAAATATTAAAACAATCTAAGTCTACTCCATCTTTTAAATGGTTCTTTATACTAATAACCATTAAGTTATCGATAACTTCAAATTTAGGCTTCTGGGGGGGATATTGTAATTTTACAAACTCTCTTTACTACTTGTTTAAAAATATCTGATTCCCCAATATTTTCCACAAAAAAACACCCCTTATTTTTTAACTTTTTCACTTATTTTCCATCTTAATGCAAATATAACCTTTTTCAACTAACCTGCCCCGTTAGTTGCATAAAGAAAAAGCTGCCTTAAAGACAGCTCCGATCTTCAGCTAACGCACCCGTTGTTATATCTTTAAACAGTAATTCTCTCAAAATATAAATGTAGTTTGTTCTTCCATGAACCTGCCCATTAGCCCAAGAAGCGACTACTCTTCTTGGGCAATCGCACCCTTTCGAAAAACAATTCATATGCTGGAATCTTGTATGCTAACTTTTCAGGCAAATCAGACCCTAATAATAATCAAATATTAATACGCTTTGAATAACGTATTCAAAAAAACATAAAAACTACATGAAATTACTTAATTTCATAGTTCAGCCAAACTGCCTTTTGTGCCCCAATTTTGTCATATAACGATTGGGCAGCAAGATTATCATGTGCTGTTTCCCAAATCATATGAGTATAGTCATTCTCTCTAATATAAGTGACACAGGACTGAAGTAGTTTTTCACCAATTTTTTGTCCTCTTACATCAGGTTTTACAAATAGATCATGAAGGAAAGCCATTCGTTTCACTTCTAATGTATTAAAAGTAAAATATAAAGTGGAAAAACCAACTAAGTGATGCGGTTCCTTTTCTACAACAAACTGGATACCTTCATAGGGATTTTCAAGTAAATGATTGATCAATTTTTTGAGTGAATCATCACTTGGACGAGGACACTTGTAGAAATCAACGATGTACTGGTTCATTAATTCGAGAAGTTGTGGGATATCATGTTTTGCAGCAGTCCTAATATTTACTGTTTCCATATTATTTCTCCTCCCAATTTTAAACTTTTCAATATTAGGACATGCAATTTTAATACCAAAAAATAACAGACATTCTAAAATTAATTCGTATGTTTGTTGAACTAACCTGCCCCTATAGTTGCATAAGAAAAAGAGCTGCTGATCAGTCCTGGTAAAGAAGTAAAGTAAAGCACCCGTTAGTTAAAGAACAAGTACTAGAATAACCCCCCTCTTATAAAGCAAGATAACGGATCAAAAAATCCAGTTTAAAAGAGAGTAAACTCCCAATAATGCAAAGAGAATTGTTAATATTATTATTGAGAAACACCCAAAAATAACTAACTTATCTTTCAATACATCGTCAGGTTGTTCCATCAAATTTTCTTTCACTTTATTTTGTATAGGTGAAATTACCTTATCCAATTCCAGTCTTATTAAAATTTCTCTATCACCTTTAAATTTTAGAGCTCGTGATATTCTGAAAGGATCGTTTCCCAAAGACTTTTCGAACAGAATACAGGCTTTTACCATTTCTGATGTCTTATTCTTTTCTAAATACCAGTAACGACCAGCCATTGAAGGATATTTTAATGCAAAATAGATATCCCCCAACTTTCTGCGGAGTTCTAACTCATTAGGATAGGTTGAAATTAATCCGTGTAGTCTATCCCTTGCTTTCCCTAAATCATTTTTTTCAATGTCCTTTTCTATCTTCTTAATCGTTTTAACAGGTATCTTTTCTATAAAAAACACCTCTTTTATCTTTTTTCTTTACAGTCTTTATTTCTAGATAGTTCAGAATAGTTCCTTCTTCCGCTAACCTGCCCCGTTAGTTGAAGAGGTTATTAATGTTCCTTTGGATTTGTTATTTTGTTTTCAATAAAATATTCAGCCTTATCATTAATAATTTCTATGTAATTGTGCTTTTTAAAAGGTTTAGTATGTTTAAGAATTCTTCTAAGACTCCCTTTTACAACAGTTTTTTTATTAGGAACATCTACAATAACAGTCAAATATACCTTTTCGTTATGTTTTACTACTCCTGTTACTTGACCTTTTTCCAAGTCAACTATATAGTCTGGGACAATCTTCAATTGGGAAAATGATGTCCATCCTGCATTTTTAGGTTTTATTCCAAACAGCAAAAATAACATATCCCTATACAATTCATTAAGTTTATTCATATATATCCCCGCAATAACTTCATCAATCCAATATTCAAGATGCACCCGGAATTTCCCTGCTTGTTCAACTAACCTTCCCCTTTAGTTCAATAAGAAAAAGCTGCCTTAAAGACAGCTCTGATCTTCAGCTAACGCACCCGTTACTTTAAGTGCAATTCATCACAATCTTTATTCCCTACTCCTTTACGAGTGGAGGTTCTTTGTTTCACAGAAAAAAGAAAAGCAGACTCCCATAAAAGAGCCTGCCTTCCCTGTTTTGTAAAATTAAGCAGCTTTACGTACGTTTGAAGCTTGAGGTCCACGTTGACCTTGCTCCACATCAAAAGTCACTGCTTGACCTTCATCTAAAGTTTTGTAACCTTCGCCTTGAATCGCTGAGAAATGAACGAATACATCGTCTCCACCTTCACGTTCGATGAATCCGAAGCCTTTTTCGCCATTAAACCATTTTACATTACCTTTTTCCATTTGTATTGCCTCCTAGTGTGTAAACACACACAATGTAATACTATCCCTGCTCTCAGTGATCATCAAGATGAAAAGTTACAAGTCCTTTACACCGAACAAAAATAATTCTTTTTAATCATAACATTTTTTGTAAGAAATGTAAAGATGCAGAAAAATCCGTTGTGCTCACTATTTCTTTATGATAATCATTGCCGTATATTTTGTATCAGGATTCACTCCATATTCCGTGTGCATGCTTACAGCAAGAGGAACAGCATTGTATTTAACATCTATCAGCTTTCCTTCCTCTAATGAGCCAAGAAAATCATTAACTACCCGTATATGTTCTGCGAAGTCTGTACTTTGAAAACCTATTGCATAAATAAATTTATCCCTCCCTTCATCTAAGAACTCCTATTATTTAAATTCCTTTCACCCGTCTTATTTGTTTGTAAAATTTATGTACTTTTTTTCAACTATTCTGCTTCGTTAGTGCAATAAAAAAGGGATCGCCGCAGCCATCCCAATCTTTAACTCTTGTTCCCGTTAGTTTTAATGAAAAATCTTCACATTTTTTACCTTAACGAAATCTAATCCTTTAATGTGTAGGAACAATCATTTTTTTCACAATAATTTATATTAACAACCAAATTACACCTATAATACCTACAATTAATCCTATAACACCTATTGCCATTCCCTCAAAACCACCAGGCACGAAAATACTAACCAAAATCGTCCCAATCCCTAAAAATATTAATGAATAAGGTAAAGCATAAAGACCTTTGCTTTTACATACGGGACCTTTTTATAGTATCTTCTTGTGGAGAGTGGGTGGTTCCTTTGTTCTTCTAGATGGCAACTTACTCGTTCGAGAAAAGTTGCTCGGGATAGAGTATTGGACAAGTAGTCTCATGGGACAAGGGACCTGTCCCCTCGTCCCATTATTCGGGGAAAACATTGAAGTAAAAGGAAATGAAAAAAGTATACTCAAGTACAAAGCGGTGATTATGCTTGGTCCCCCCTATGATCAGAGTTCATATTTACAAAGGGGTAGGAGATCAATTAAATTTTAGAAACGTTTTCTGCTTGAGAGCCACATTGTCCTTTTAGAATATCAAATTGTACGCGTTGCCCTTCATCAAAGGATTTAAACCCTCACCAGTAATCTTTACTATTGTTATGTAAATAAAATAAAAAATGGTTTCCTGGTCTGGAATCCATTTTTGTAGTTGACCATATGGTGTTACCAATTCGTTTTTCTCTTTTACGTAAAGAAGATAAACAATTACTATTCACTGTCTCAGATGATATAAAAACTTCTTAAAGATAGAGGTGAGATTGATTGTTTTTTCTTCTAGAATAATGACTTAAATAATATATTGTATACCTAAAACAATGAAAGTCCTACCTCTCTTTCATCCTTACGGCTCCTTGTCCGTGCCAGTGTGAATCAGGATTGCAAAAATCAAGTGACGATTTTATCGAGTTATTTGATGAAACTTCAAACGTTAGTAAAAGAAATTCAAATAATAAAAATGGATTAGATTGTAGAAATTACAAAAGAGGTTAATGCTCTAAAGGTGAGTTGGAGAAGTTGAATGTCTTTGAAAAGATTTATTTTTAATAATAAACATATTTCCAAAAAATTCAGGATATTTTCGGGAGATGTAATCAATTTTCTTAAATTAACCTTAACAGAAACTTTTTATTTGATTTTCAGTAATACCTTTAATTAATCCCAGTTCACTAATCAAAAATTCATGTGCGTTATCTAACATTTTTTTTTCGCTTGTATTAAGTGCTTTTTCTTTCTTCATACGCATTAAATCACGTACAACTTCAGTACATTCTTGTATTTTACCCGTTTTTATTTTGTCCGTGTTCACTTTATACCTTTGTTTCCACGGCAGTAATCTATCTGATTCTCCATGATGAAAGATGTTTATGATGTGTTTTAATGCAATTATGTCAGTAACAGGGCGTATGCTTGAACTCAATATTTTACCCGTAGGAATCATGACTTGCATATTACCGATTAACATTTTTATGACATAATACTGTTGTTTTTCCTCTGAGATTTCCTTTTCTTCTATGGCTTTAATTATACCTACTCCATGCATTGGATAAACAATGTTATCGCCAATTTGAAACAAATAATCCACCTCCATATATGGTAACCTTCTTAACCTTAACATATATATTATTTTTTAGCAAAATTTTAATAATATCATAAATTAATTTTCGTTGTCAACTACTTTTTCTTAAAGATCAGAAAAAGCAAAAACAATAGGAATCGTGTCGGATTACCAATAAAGGGAAGGTTGATTTTCCCGCGTATATTCTGAAACCTCTACTAACCTTAATATTATTATTCTTTATAAAACCTTCCTGCGCAAATAACACAAAAAGCGACTGCCTTGTTTTGCAATCGCACCCTTTAGCTTAAGTACACAATTTCACAAACACATTTTGCTCCACAAAACAGTCCTGTAATAGACAATGGAAAAGGCGATGCCACTTTAGAGCATCGCATCCGTTAATGAACAGAAACTGAATAAATTAATATCTATTTGAATTTTTTTTTCGAATGAGAGGAAAGCCCCCGACCGATAAGGTTTGCAGAAACAGGCTTTCTTCCCAATTCTCTTGCCCAAATTGATAATTGTCCTATATGGTGAATTTCGTGAGCAATGGCATGTCGCATAATTTCACCCCAAGTATCAGTTACAAATCTTCCATCTGGCAGGGTATCGTAAAATAATTGCTTTTCCATACTAGCATCCCAGTTGTTCACAAAGTTCTCTACTTCTAAATGATATTCTGCGTCCAATTTTCGAACCTTGTTCAAGCTTTTATAATTATCGAAACTCTCCTGAAAGTCAGTTTTACCCTGTAAGAGACGTATCCAACTCCACTCGACATCAACAATATGGAAAAGTGTATGCAATATACTTCCCATTCCACCCGTTCGGTTTTGCAAAAGCTCTTCTTCACTTAACTCTTCACACCAACGATACCAGTCTTTTCTTACCATCCAGTTATATCTAAAAAGTGTTTGCAATAAAACCCCTCCGCAATAAGAAAATAAATTAACCGTAAAATTTACTTTAGGAATATTAAAAAACCTTATTTAGTATTACAATTTCAACAGACAAAGTATAAATTCCTTGTTCAACTAAACTGCCCCGTTAGTGCCATAAGAAAAAGGCTGCCGCAGCAACCCTTGTTATTGAAGTAAAGCACCCGTTAGTTGAATAAATAACCTTAGATTATCTCTTTTCAAAAGCTAATTTCATTCCTAGGGTTATCAACATAAATCCTGTTAATCGCTGAAATGCAGAAAGAAATGATGGTTTATTGAACCATACTCGCATGTAATTAATCAAATTAACATAGAAAAATAACCATATAAAAGTTAATAAAACTGGTGTTATTCCTATAATAATCATCTGTAATAAAGTATGCTCGCCAGGTACGATAAATTGCGGTAAAAATGACATAAAGAAAATAATGGCTTTAGGGTTAAGTACATTCGAGAACATTCCTTGCAAGAAATAAGAACCTTTGGTTTTTTTCTCCGAAATGGTGATATCCGATGTTAAGTTGGACTTCTTTGAAAAAAGTGTAAATATCCCCATCAAAATAAGAAATGCAGCTCCAGCATATTTTATAATTTGAAAAAGTAAAACAGAGTTAGCAATAATAGCAGATAAACCAAGAACTGCAATTGTTATATGAATTGTAATACCTGCACAAACACCAACAACAGTTTTAAAACCTACTCCTTTTCCCTGAATGAGTGTATTTTTAGTGACTAATACTGTATCAGCACCAGGGGTAAGTACAATCAGTAAGGTTGTTACTACAAATAAATAATAATGATCCATATTCGCCCTCCTCCATTACACTTAATCATCTTAATATTACCATAAAAGAGAGTTATTTAATTTATCTCCTCGTTTGTTGAAGAAGAAAAAGAGGTGCCACAGCTACCTCCATTGTTAAGCTAAAGCACCCGTTAGTTTAAGTGCAATTCTTCACAAACACCTATCATCCATAAGATTTAACTAACTTTATATCTTTTATTTGTTCAATATGTCTTTGCTCGTGTATGTACAGTAATTCAATCCATTGTTCTAAAGATAATTCACCAAATGCAGGATGTTTCGCTGCTTTTTTAGATAGGATAGACTTATCATCGATTGCACGAAGAACATTTAATAAATTTTCCCTTGATTTCGTTAATATATTTAACATATTTTCAACATCAACAGGCTCTTCAGTTGGTTTAGCAATTTCAGGTGATTCAAATTTTTTGGTTCTATCAGAAACCAAATGTATAGGTTTATGGGCGACACTCTCATAGTCTTTATCCTTTAACCCATTTTCTATAGACTTAGAAAACAGACTTTCTGACAAATATAAATGATGGCAAATTTGGGAGATACTCCACTTATCCAGAGCAGGTTTGGCATTTAATTGTTCATAATTCAATGCTTTAACTTCCTCGACTAACTGATTGGTTGATTCTAACAATAAATCAAAAAGATTCATTTTATCTCTCCTTAAAATTCGTAGCATTGTTTAATATAAAAGTCATCCTACTTTAATTTTAACACTTGCTATTAGTAGTTGGTACTAAAAATTGATTGTTCTTTCACTAAACTGCCCCGTTAGTGCCATAAGAAAAAGCTGCCTTAAAGACAGCTCCGATCTTCAGCTAACTCACCTGTTAGCTGAATAAAAAACACTTTATTTACTAAACTCAAGTTCATTGTTTTTGATATTTTGTATTTTGCATTGCCCACAAAACCATAATTAAATTAATAAAAAATAAATTCAATGTAATTCTTTCATGAAAAACAATTGAAATAACATCATTAACAATTAAACTAACTAAAGTTAATAAAACACCTATTAACAATGCATGAACAGATAGTTTTAATATCTTTACTTCTGAAAGTTTTGGTAAATTTAATATTTAATCTCACTCCTTAAACAGCATCGTAAGCATATATAATTACCAATAGCACGATCTTCAGCTAACGCACTCGTTAGTTCAACAAGAAACTCATCTTGTGTTCCTTTTATGTACTTTAAATTCGCCTTAAATTAAATACATTTTTCATACTTAAATAACAAAAGCTTTTCAGTTAGCTGAACTTCTCCTATTTTTTCATAGCCAAATTTCTCATAAAAATATTGATTTCTTTTGTTTAAATATGGAGTATATAAACGCCAAATTTTTATTAATGGAAATTCAGCCTCAATTAATTTCATTATCTTTGTTCCGAGACCTTTAATTTGATAGTCCTTTGCTATGAATAGTTTGTCTAATAACAGTATATTTTCTTTTTTACGGAGATCTATTCCACCGATAATTTTGTTATTTGACCATATTGTGTAATGGATATAGTGTTCTATATTTTCGATTAATTTTTCAGGTGTCTCATTTACAGGAGTTGTATCGTGGTCTTGGTATAACTTATAGTCTTCTGCAAAAGCCTTTTTCTGAATGGTCAACAACATATCTACTTCAGTTAAACTTGTTCTTTTGATGGTAATTTCCACTGTGAGGCACACCCCTTATTTGAATTTCTTTGTTATCTACATATTCTATACAAATTGTGAATTATCCTTGTTGAACTCCCTCAGTTTAATTCGATTTTCCCACAAATGATTTAGGTAAAATGAAAGGCTATCGATCATTTTCGACAGCCTTCATAAACTCTTACTATCAACCCCTCTATAATAGGATTGAAATTTAGTCTTTATCTTTTCCATATACTCTTTAAAGGGTATATTTTCAAAGACTTTAATGTAACTTCTCCACCCTTACTATAAATTTGTAATCCTTTACTTGATGGATCCGGGAAAATTTGATCAGAAATAACCGTTTCACCTTTGTTTCCAAACACTTCTGCAGCAGATCGGTCAATGAAAATATGCATTTTCACAGTCCCATTTAATGCATTTAACGGTCCGTCATGCTTACCAACTACATTGTTCCCATAATCAAAGCTTCCTGAACTTGAACGGTCTACGAATAACTGTTTGGTGGCAACATCATAGCCAATAGTCGTATATTCAGTTGCTCCTTTTCGAACTTGAAAGCCAAATTCAGTTGCTGTTATATCATCTACATCAAACTCAGCTATCATTTCAAATGTATCTTCTGATAGTTTAGATAGGAGGTTACTTTCACCAGATATGACTTTATTTTTATATGAAATTTTTTCACTCTTATCTCGAATGGTTTTTAAAGAAACTGGTGTTTGTTTTAAACGTAAACCTTCATCTGTCTGAGTTAGCTCCATCTTTCTTGGCAATGTCGTTGAACTTCTCCAAGTCGAAGTTGGTGTATTATTTGCATATTGCCAATTACTCATCCAGCCAATCCAATATTTTTCGCCATTTTTACCTTCAATTCCGCTCCAATCTACTGCGGCATAATAATCTGCCCCGTAGTCAGTCCATAACACTTGATCGGAAGGATTTTCATTTTTAAACGTTTTCCCGTCAAAGGTACCTACAAAATATTGCATACCTGACCCGCCTGCAGGAGCGCCATCATTAATGCTTACCTGTAGTACCCATTTTGTTTTTGAAGGGTCACCATCAATTGGTAATTCGATTAGGGTAGGACATTCCCAAATCCCTCCGTTACTACCATGAGTAGAAGGTATCCACTCTCCAGAAACAGCAGACCAGTCTGTAAGGATGCCGCTTTCTTTCGAATCATCTTTCTCAGGCTCTTTGGCAACTTGGTCTACTTCATTTGGCATGGCCCCTTCATTATAAACATTAACATCATCCATGTTTAAATGACCCCAACCACCTGTAGCTTGGTCTACAGCTTTAATATATAACACTTCTCCAATGTATTTAGAAGCATCCCAGACGTATTTTTGATATTTTTCTTCTTTAAATTTGGTATTGGCTTGTCGAATTAATTCTTGATCATCAGAGGCTCTCACTAACGAAACATAGCGGTTGTTGATATCATTACCACCGCCCAACAGAAAGTTGATTTCTCCAGAGCCATCTAGTTTAAAATATGCGGAGTGCAGTTCACCTGTTGCGTCATCTCCCTTTTGAAGATCAGTAAACCCCCATAAGTGGTAGTTTCCTTGGTGGCCGAAATCCCCTCCCCAGTATGATGGTACATTTGTCACATGATCTTTTGTGAAAGCATTACCTTCGATTGTACTCCACCCAGTTAGATCACCTGTCTCAAAATCATGATTAGTAATTTCCTTCTCATTTGTCATGATGTTCTTACCAACTTGAACATCTTGGAATAACGTGGATGAATTCCAAACATTTAAGCCAAAATGCCCTGATGAAAAAGTTGAATCATTTACATCATGAATGAGATTACCATCTAAAGAAATTTTAATATTTTTTCCATGAGTGCTTGCTTTTAAATGGTACCTTTTATCTGTATCTAAATTTATTGTTTTTTCAGCTAGAATGGATATGTCTCCATTTTCGATTTTCATGATTTTTATTGTATCGTTTAAAGCATCGATATTCGCCATATAACCGCTTGTTGCATTAGGATCTGCACGAAAAACGAGCGAGCCAGCTCCATTGCCACCTTTTTCCCCAGATATCTCAATGTTTGCTTCATAAAAAAAGTTATCCCCTGTTTGACCACTCATTACAAAAGCATCCTCCGTAGAGGTTCCACTTTTTCCATCCATCGTGTTCTCCCAGCTTCCGTTTACATCTGTCCATTTTGATAAATTGGTTTCAAAGTTAGATGTATTCTTGAACTCCACATTTCGAAAGGCAGCCGTTGAATTCCACGCTGACAATCCATAGTATCCATAATCGAATTCTATATCTGTTTTTTTTATAACAGATTGATCGTTTACAGAGACTTGAATTTGATCCCCATCTGTTTCCACCTTCACATGGTAGGTAGTTGAAGTTTTGAGGGTAAAAGGTTTTCTCGCAATTTCCTCGTTTGTTCCATCTACATTCTTACTTAATGTTATGACATCGTTTTTGGCATCTAAGCTCGCAACATAGCCGTTCTTTGCACTCCTATCTGACCGAAAAACTAAACCGCCTGTCCCTTCTCTCCCATTCTTCTCATTAAGGGTAATATCTCCCTCATAGCTAAATGATTCACCTGTCTGGGATGACATGGTATAAGAAGTTCTGTCTAAGCTATTTGCTTGTATTCCACCATCTTCGCCGAATTCACTTGCATACTCCCACTCTTTTAAATTAGGTGAGGTATAAAACATGATCTTATCCTTAGCCGCTAACGACATAACCCATTGGTTTGATTCTTCATGCCAAAATACTTTAGGATCGCGCCAATCTTGTATAGGAGGGTCTGGCATTACGGGATTCCCTTTATACTTTTCCCAAGTTCTTCCTTTGTCTAGGCTATACGCTATACTTTGGACTTGCTTATCCCCTGCATGCGTAAAGATGGCAACCATTGCTTCTTTTCCAAAGCCAGCTGTATTGTTCCAATCAATAACAGCACTCCCCGAGAAAATCTGACCGTTTTCATCCGGCGATAAAGCAATCGGCAAATGCTCCCAATTAACAAGATCTTTACTGACAGCATGCCCCCAATGCATCGGCCCCCATGTCGTTCCATACGGATGATATTGATAAAACAAATGATATTCACCTTTATAAAAAACCATACCATTCGGATCATTCATCCAGTTAGCTTCAGGAGAAAAATGAAATTGATTACGGTATGGTTCATTATAATACCCAGGGTCTTCTGCATATGCACTATTAAATGGTAAACAAGTGACAGTTGAACATATTAGTAGAATACTAATAATCCTCTTCACTTTTATTTCACATCCCTTTTTTAAAATCTAAAATGACATGTGATCGTTATGCTGGACTATTTCCGCGCAATCGATCTAATAAAACGGCTGCTACAATAACTCCACCTTTTACAACTAACTGCCAATAATAGTTGACATCCATTAGAGTTAACCCATTACTGATTACCCCCATAATTAAAACCCCAATAATTGTTCCTATTATTTTCCCTTTTCCACCTGTTAAACTTGTTCCTCCTAGAATAACAGCAGCAATTGCGTCTAATTCATACATTTGACCAGCAGTTGGCTGTCCAGAAAACAACCTTCCCGCTAAAACGACTCCTCCTAAACCAGCTAGTAAACCACTAATCGAATACACATTGATTAAAGACTTTTCAACCTTAATTCCAGTTAACCGAGCTGCCTCTTCATTGCCACCAATCGCATAAATATGACGACCAAACATCGTATATTTAAGAACAAAAAACATCACAACATATACTAAAGACATGATATAAATAGGAGTGGGGATTCCAAAAATACTTCCACCACCTATGAATTTAAATGTTTCGTTTTGTAAAACAATTGGATAACCACCACTAATGACATAAGCGAGTCCACGAACATATGTGAAGCTGCCTAGTGTAACAATAAATGCTGGTAACTTTGCTTTGGCTGTGAGAAATCCATTAATCAGTCCTACTGCATACCCTACTAGTACGCCTGATAACATCGCAATTATAGGATTAACTCCTGCAGAAGAGACCATGACTGAGATAACGCCAGATAGAGCAACTGTTGCACCAACTGATAAATCAATTCCACCAGTTAAAATAACAATTGTCATCCCAGCAGCTAAAATAGCAATAATAGAAACTTGTTTTAATACATTCAATAAATTGGCTGTATCTAAAAAGTTTGGTGCTGTAAATGAAAGTACTACACACAATAATAATAAAATCATGATCATGCCAAGCCTATTCCATAAAGAATAAAGGACATTTCCTATATTTAGGCGTTGTGAATGTGTAATAGTTTGCGTATTCCCTCTCATTTCTCTCTCCCCCCTTTGGTAGCTAAACGCATAATTGTTTCCTGTGTAGCTTCTTCCTTTGAAAGCTCGCCTGTTAACCTTCCTTCACTCATGACAAGTATTCGATCACTTACCCCCAATACTTCAGGAAGTTCAGATGATATCATTAAAACGGCCAATCCTTCATCTGCAAGCTTTGAAACAATCTTGTGGATTTCAGTCTTGGCACCTATATCAACCCCTCGTGTTGGCTCATCAAGTAGTAATACCTTTGGTGCAATTGATAGCCACCTAGCGATCACTACCTTTTGTTGATTCCCACCACTTAAGTTTGATACTTGCTGTTCTGGGGAAGCTATTTTTATATTTAAGTCTTCAATATATTGGTTAGCGCTTTCATTTGCTTGCTTCCAACTAACAATTCCCGCTTTAGCATGTTTTTTCAATTCAGCCATTATGATGTTCTCTTTTACGGACATTGATAAAAATAACCCTTGTTCTTTCCTGCTTTCAGGTACATGTGCAATCCTATTAGCAATAGCATCTATTGAGGATTTGATTCTAACAGATTGACCATCAACCAATATTTCGCCACTTTTCAACTCGGACAAACCGAAAATAGCCCTTACCAATTCTGTTCTACCAGCTCCAACAAGCCCCGCTAAACCAACAATTTCACCTGGGTAAATTTTTAAAGATACATTCTTTACAATTGTGTTATCAGAAACATTTTTCAATTCAAGTACAGGTGAAACTTCCTTTGGATTTTTTGTACCAAAAGCTTTTGACCGATTAAACAAGTCCTTTAAATCCCGTCCTACCATTAGCTTTACGAGATGATCAGGATTTGTCTCTTCAATCGGCCCACTTGCAATCCATTCACCGTCACGTAATACAGTGAACCTATTAGAAATTTTAAAGATTTCTTCCATTCTGTGAGAGATATATACAATAGCAACTCCCTGCTTTTTCAAATCATCAATAATTTCAAACAGCTTTTTTATTTCTTTATCTGTTAAAGAGGCGGTTGGTTCATCCATTATGAGTACCTCTGCATTAAAGGATAATGCTCGAGCGATCTCGACCATTTGTTGTTGAGCAACACTTAAGGTCGAAACCAATTGGCGTGGATTTAGATTCGACCCCATTGAATCTAACACGTCTTGGGCACGTTCATGAACCTCATCCCATTTCACCATTCCTAAACCATTTCTAGGAAAGGTCGAACCCATTAAGATATTTTCACTTATTGTTAAATTAGGAGAAAGGTTTAACTCCTGATGAATAACACTAATTCCTTTGTTCCTTGCATCAGTAGGGTCCTTCCATAAAATTGGTTGACCTTTTAAGTAGATTTTCCCACCATTGTCATCAGGTGTATGAATGCCTGCGAGGATTTTCATGAAAGTTGACTTTCCAGCGCCATTCTCTCCCATTAATGCATGTACTTCACCTGGATAAAGTTCAATTCTCACATTGTTCAATACGGTTACACTTGAGAACGTTTTACTAATCCCTTCCATATTCAACACTGGCTTTTTTAGACTTTGTTGGCCTTTAAGGGACATTTCATTGACAGCCATACCTTTATCTCACCCCTTATTTTGATTTGAATAGGCTGATTAAAGGAGGAATCCTTATCAGCCTATTTATTGAAAGATTCTTACCAACCTTGGTAAGAATCTAATGTATCTTGAGTTACAATCTCAACTGGAACTTTAATAAGCTCCTCAACTTCTTCACCATTTTTCACTTTCATTCCGATTTCAACAGCTTTTTTGATCATGTTACTAGGTGACTGAGCTGAAGTTGCAGCAATTGTACTTCCTTCCTTTGCCATTGCTTCTGTGGCTTCAGGAGCACCGTCTACTCCGACAATGAAAAATTCATCTTTACGATTCGCTTGCTCTTGAGCAATTTCAACACCAATTGCTTCTGGATCATTAATCGCAAATACAGCGTCAATAGAGCCTGATGAATGAGCTTGTAAAATACTTTCCATCACCGTTAATGCCTTTTCGCGATTCCCTTCTCCATTTTGCTTCGCAATTACTTTAATTTCGGAATCCTTTATTGCATCTTCAAATCCTTGAATACGATCAGATACAGCCGAAACAGGAGGTCCATCAATAATAGCTATTTTTCCTTTTCCACCTAATTGTTCAATCACATATTCTCCGGCTAGTTTACCAGCTTGATAGTTGTCTGAAGTAACAGTGGCATCGACACCACCTTCAGCATTAGTATCTAC
This sequence comes from Bacillus sp. ISL-34, assembly GCF_018613325.1. Lineage (GTDB taxonomy): Bacteria > Bacillota > Bacilli > Bacillales > DSM-1321 > Peribacillus. The sequence continues at coordinate 21,132 of NZ_JAGGQJ010000044.1, forward strand.
AGCAACTACTGGAATATCAGCAGCTTTGGCCTGTTGAACAGCTGCCGCAATTCCTTTTGTATCAACAGCATTTAAAAGAATAATATCTACCTTTTTCGTAATAAAGTTTTCAATTTGAGCTGCTTGTTTTGCTAAATCATATTCAGCGCTTTCAACTAGAACTTCAGCACCTAATTCTTTTCCTGCTTCTTCAGCACCTTTACCCATGGAGACGAAGAAAGGGTTTGCTAAACTACCCACCGCTACACCGATCGTTAATTGTTTGTTACCTTCTTGTCCTTCGTTACCGTCTGTTGATCCATTTGATGATTCACTAGCCCCACTACATGCCGTCATCGCGGCAATTACAAACGCCAAAACTAGTATTCCTAGCATTTTTACATATTTCACCATATTAATCCCCCTAGTTTTTGAAGATGAAAATAATTAGCTACAGAACGAGAAATTGTTACCGCTCTCTTAAACTAGATCACCTCCTTAAATGAATATTTTTGGTTGAAATAATGGAAATATGGTTGATTTTGATAGTTTTTTCACATTGACATCTTAATTGATTGATAACGCTTTCATCTTTTGTATAACAATATAATTACCCTTTACACATTAGAATTATAATTGAATGAATTTGATTGGTTTTGATTGATTTTGATTATATTAAAACTGTTTATAATTGTCAATAGTTACAATTATTCCAAAAAAATATATTAATAACATAAAATATTAAACTTTCAAATGGAATGTTTAATACATGGAGCAGATTTTCCCTCATTGTTAATTGGCCACATTACAATAAATCAAGCATTCTTTATTATATTGATACAACAAAGGGGAAAATTTCCAAAAAAATAATTTCAGAATCTCCTTCAAAAAAAAGCTGGTATTCTAAATGTCTGAATCAGACAGTTTGAATACCAGCTTTCCTTCAACGATAGCAAATTTAGTTTTTAGTCCCTCACAATAATTATCTCCGTTTTCTCCTTATATTTTCCTAACGTTATTGTACCTTCTTCATTCGTAATAACTTTTGTCTGGTTTAAATCTGCAAACTTAGAAAATGATACTTCTCCAAATTTTGTATGATCTGCTAATACAAAGGCCTCACGTGACAAAAAAATGGCTCTTTCTTTTATTTGCGCCTCTTCTGGATCTGGGGTAGTCAATCCAAAATTATAATGAATAGCGTTCGCACCCATGAAACACTTATCAAATCTGTATTTTTTTATACTTTCGTATGCATAACGTCCAACTGTAGCTTTGGTAATCTTTTTAACAAATCCACCAATAAAATATGTACATATTTCATTTTCAAGTAATGCATCTAAATGATCAATTCCGTTTGTAATGACAACGATATCTTTTTGTCTTAAATGTTTGATCATCTGATACGTTGTTGTTCCAGCATCAAGATAAACACAGTCGCCGTCCAAAATTAATTCTGCCGCATATTTTGCTATCTTAGCTTTTTCCTCAAGGTTCTGCGTTATTTTCTCAAACACACTTGGTTCGTCTCGTTTACTATGTAAAAGTGAAGCTCCACCATGTACACGTTTTAAGTAGTTCTGCTTTTCTAATTGATCTAGATCACGACGCAAAGTAGATTCTGAAGTATTTGTTAATTCTACTAGCTCATGAATCTTAACATTCTCCTTTTCTTTTAATAGCTTTAAAATTAATTGATGCCGTTCCGTAATAAGCATGATATCTCCTCCTCGTATTACACTTCTATTTAAAGGTTCTTCGTGTATTCTAGTTTAATTAATTTTAGTATATAGAATTTTGCAGTGACATGTGAGAACTATTAGGGTACCCCCATAAGAAAAAGGAGCTGTTGATCAGCTCCTGGTAATGAAGTAAGCACCTGTTTGTTGAAAAAACAATTTTAAATCCATTACCTTGGAATATTATTCTCATTAATTCAACAGCCATAAAGTAAACTAAACCAACAAATATACTAAGAGCTAAAGCTAATTTTCTCCAAAGTCCTTTCTCACTGAGAAAAGAGAAAGAGAAAGATATAATGATTCCACATATCATCAATACACGAAAAGTTGTTACTCCAGGGTCAATTACTTGTGTTATATTTCCAGAAAAGAAACAAATAACCAAGATAATTAAAGCAACGAAATAACCCCTAAATATTTTTTCATGATTAACCACCCTTCTCCTCTAATTAATTTTACTAAATCTCGGTAAAAATGTATTTTTTTATTATCGGATTATCTTCCCTCTTTAATTGCATAAAGAAAAGCTGCCTTAAAAACAGCTCCGATCTTCAGCTAAAGCACCCGTTAGCTTTATTACCTTTATTTTACCATAATACCCACAATTTCTTGGTGAACTCCCTCAGTGCAGTTTTCAATGCAAATAATTTCTTTATTAACATATATTCCTCCTAGTTATTATTTTGTTAAAATAACACATTAAGCACAACACGAATATACAATATTCACCATATAAAAATACATCATTTTTATAAAAATTAAACTATACTAAATATAAATTACATTTCTTGATAATTTTACGCAAATTATCTTCTACATGTCTGTCACTTAATAGAATTATATAAAAGGACGAGAAATTCCTGTATATTCATTTAGCATACATTTAACTAACTTACTGATCGGTGACAATACAGTTGTTTAATTTTGCTTTTATAAAACACACATAACACCGTCCTATTATTCAGACGGTGTTAAAATTTTCTTTAACCATCAGCAGAAATAAAGTCGTTTAAACATTTTCCTTAAGCAACTACGCACCCGTTAGCTTTAGAAGAAATATTATTTAAAATCAAAGTTGAAATTATATGGCATCGCTGCTCTTGTTTCATTTGTAATTTCAGTTGCATATTGAAATAATTCCGGGTGAGCCGCCACGTCTTGCATAACTTTTTCTGTTTGTTTTTTTGCTGTTTTAATATCCTCTTCAACTAATGTGTCATTTCCAGGTAATATAATAACTTCTTCATCTACTTGCCCTTCTGCAGAAGTAATCTGGAAAGATGAAAGACCAATGCAAGCGAACAAAAAGCCGAATAATATGATGATTTTCTTAAACATAATCTACCTCCTTAGAATATGTATAATTATACCATTATGTTATGGATAGAATTGGATATATATAAAAGAAGACCACCCTATATAAGTGGTCTTCTTTAGTGCATCCTACGGAACTAACGCACCCGTTTGTTCAATAAGAAAAGCGATCCTTATTAAAGAATAGCGCCCTTTAATGGAATATTATTGTCGTAACAATTCTTGTATAAATAATTAGAAAAAAACTATTATCCTCCAATTCATCTAATTATTGAATTTCCCCTCTTTAAATCCCTCCAAATAAGCATTAATAACCTACACCATCATTTTTGATTAATGGAGTAATCAATATGTAAGAAAGGGATGCCAAAGATTCGCATTTTGTGATGTGCTGTGAGTAATCCTGCAATTGTTTCATTAATTAAAAAGTGCTCGGATAATGGAAGATTGAAAAGCGTTTTGCCAGCTGCTAAATAAATACCAGAGTCACTTTCTCCCTCGCTCGAAAGAATAAGAGAGCCATCGATAGCGTCAAGCTGTAAAATACCAATCATTGACGAATAGGGTAGAGGAAGTGCTATATTCATATACGTCCTGCCCTCCGTTTCATGCTGAGAATAAATGGCCACAAATACGGTATTCTCCTTCACCTGGCGAATCCATGCGCGTGGATTTTTCCTCCCATCAAGCGTTTGATCAACAGCACGTATTTTATATGTCATTTCAGTACGTTTACTTGAGATGGGCAAGTTCAATTGCTGTAGTTTTGTACTTATCAATTTATAGCACACCGCAAACGGTTTAAACCAAGTTGCCCATTTTACAGAAGCAAATAACCGATACTGATCTGTGTTCTCATAAAAATGGACGATTGTTTTTGGTAAAGTTTTGACATCAACAAAATCACTTAGTTCATCCACTAGTCCTGGATGTTGCTTGCCTGCTCCCTTTAACGTACCTCGAATTTGGCTCACTGGGAAATTCCAGACATCCTGCTTCGTTTTAGGTGGCACAAGCACCCAACCGAGTACGCCTAACATGCCAAAAATTAAACAGTTAAATAAGCCATGAAATTTTAGCATAAAATCAATACTAACAAACCAAAGTCCAAACGAATTATTTGTCGCATAAAGCAATGAAAATAAGATTGTGATGCCTAGTGCACTGAATGATAGCCGTATCAATATCGTCTGCAAGTGTGAAAGGAAACGTGTTCGGAATGCAAGTACGATTAAGCTGTAAATGGCAAATATGTACAGCAACACAGAGATGAATTCTAGTAATGGCCAAAATGAAATGCCAATGGCGACGAGCATGGGACCTGCTAAAATAATTGGCACAATTAATCGATACAATGTTGAAACGTGTAAGCGTCCAAAAAAACCAAGAGATATGGGCAATAAAAAGGCAGAGTAATGAAAATGAATAGCTGTTAACCAAGTGATTAGTGGACTAAAACCTGTATCAATTCCCGCAATATAAGCAAAGAACCATAGTCCGCCTACAAATAAATACATCATCCCGATATCAATTGATATTTCTGCCCAATTTGTAAAACCACGCTGAAAAAATCGCTTTAGCCCATAACACGCCACAAAAAAGGTTAAAATCACATAAATAAAAGCGAGTACCATCTGTCCTGTACTTGATGGGACAACTTGCAATAAAAAGATGGAGAGCATAGCAATCCAATTGAAAATAATATGTTTCCTCTTTGTTTCAAATAGTAGCTGGAGCATAAGTGGCACGAAAATCAACTGTGCAGCTGTCAGCATTAACAAATAGGGTTCAGATGTCAAAATGCTGCTTGCTATGAAAAAGAACACGCCTGCAATGGTGATTGAACTAAAGAGTCTGCACCTTAAATTCGCCTTCATAAGCCATCAACCTTCCTACGATTCGGTTTCGTATATCGACTTGAATCGTAAATACTTCTCGGGCATCATCGTACCCTTCCACAACGGTCACAACTCCTTCTAATAACCGAAGAATTGGAAACTCTAGGTTACCTATAACGATACGTTGTGGACCAGAGCGAATGTGTATGCGCCCTTCAGGTGTCACCGCAAATTTTAAATCCGAATAAAATAAGCTCGGCTCCCCTAAATAATCCTTCACAACTCTACGCTTCGTATCAACCGTCATAAATGCATTAAAATGCCGAGTAATCTCTTCAAAATAAAAAGTACGCTCCCAATATATTTCTGCCTCACCAGTCGGCAATGATCTACAGGTATTTTTGATCGAAAACGGCACATCCTTCCCGTTTTCGGGAAAAAGAAATTCCCAGCGTGTTGCTAATTTTAAAAAGGGTTTTAGCCAGCAAGCCCCCGTTTCAATCTTTGACATCGTTCCAACCCCATTAAACGGTTTACCAATTGGTAGGGCATAACGCTCTTGTAGCTTAGGATGAAGTCTTTGAAAATCCTCACCTAAGAGGTCTTTGTAGATTGTCATTATGATTCACCCTTTCTCGTACGCTTGCAACTTGTTGCCGATGGCAAATCAGTTGCTAGTAAGAAGCTAATAAACGAAAGGACCCACAGACTAGCATTAAATGTAATAGGATTAAACGGGTGCGATGAGAAGGAAGGACTAGCGATTAAGGTACTGATAGTTAATACTGGAAAAACAATCATCTGCAGAACAAGTAAATGTCTTTTCTTACGATAAAGAAGCCAAACCACTGCAAATAAAATCTCGAGAACGCCTATTATTCCTACACCCTTTACAGCAGCAGTCCCCTCCAAGGAAGTTAAACTAGATAGCATCGATACTTCCTCAGGATGTTTGGCAATCATCTTCGGTACTAGCCCCTGATAAAGCCAAACAAAGAAAAAGAGCATTGTTACTATAGCGTTAATAATGACACGTACATACTGTGATCGTGGCGATTCCCCCTTTTCAATCCAGCGTTTTAGCACATCAAAGCTTAGAGCTGTTGCCCACCCCATGATTGGCCGAAAAAAGGGGTCTAAAATCCGTCCAAATAAACCATAACGTACATCATAATCATATTGGGTGAGAAATGTGGTTCCGTTATCTGTCGGTATATATTGCCAATATCCTTTCCCTTCACAAATTGGCGAAATTTTTTGATCGGTACCAAAGTGAAGAGAAGATGTTTTTGAACCATCCTTCTTATTATGCGTACCGATACTTTTACCCCAGCCAGCGACTTTTACACCACATCCCAATTTCGTTTCATATAAAAAGGATTGCGGATCACCTTCTGATTTTTTCGGTAAATAGGTAATAGAAGAAAAACGCAAATCCCATTGTTCATGTAGTTCAGGCTTTTGAGTCATACTCCATACTTCGTCTATAGTTGCCTGAATTGGAATTTCCACATAGATTGGTTTGTTTTTCATAAATGTCACCTCTATTAATAAAGTAACATAAGTTTCAATACACAATGTTAGAATTTATGAAATCGCTGTAAGAATGATAGAGTTTGAAAGACACTCTAATAACTTATTTTATTGCTCAATTATCTGGCCCAATTGTTGAACAAAGGTCAAACAGCACTCTTCAACTATCCTGCCCCTTTCGTATTATAAAGGTCAGCCAGTT
>NZ_JAGGQJ010000045.1 GCF_018613325.1 Bacillus sp. ISL-34
ATTACCAAAAGAGGTTCTGGCAGACTACGACATGCCTTATATATGGCTGTTCGTTGTGCCATTCGTGATTGTCGCAAGAAGAAAACGACAGATGAGATCATCCCTCGGAACAAGAGATTACGAGAGTTCTATGATAAGAAACGTGAAGAAGGAAAGCCCTTTAAAGTAGCTGTGATAGCATGTGCTAATAAGCTTCTACAATGGATTTATGCACTATTACAAAATAACTTGACTTACCAAGATCTAACCTAGTTTAAAAGTATAACTAAATAGCACAAAACTTTCCAAATACGGTCATTGGAAGGTTATTTGGCATGCACAAATTTAGTATAGCATGAAATATTTTAAGTTTTCATTGAAAAATTTTGACTAACTATTAGCTGGTTTAGTTGCATAAGTTAAAGACAGCTCTGATCTTAAGATAACACACCTGTTGGTTCAATAAGAAAAGCGTCGTAGCTACTTTCTTAAGTAGAAAAAAACTGTCCAATTTTGGGACAGTTCTAAAATGAAATTAGAAATATAACTTTATGTTTCCTAAGTGAACTATAAAAATTTATTTATTTTTGAGATTTGAATTAATAAAGTTGATGTTTTCATTTTTGATTCCTTTATGGATTGAGAACCAAGAAGAAACAAACAATCGCTGCAGCAATCCTCGATACCCGTACAAGTAGCGATCCTTTCTTCCTTTTCATCCGTCCCTACCAAAGAGATTTCGTGATTCACATAGCGTTGAGTAGAGTGACAGTAAGCTATCCATCGTTTTACTATGTAGAGTTCTTCGCCCATCCTGCCATTCCTTCTCTCTTAATTTCGTCTTTAACTTAGTAACAGATTAACAGTCATTCCATACCCAGTTTTTTATTAAGTTAAACGCGCTAAAAGCGACAGCCTTCGCACCCCCCAAGAGAAGGGGAAAGGTTTGTTTTAACAACTTAATTACTTTCCTCTTGATCGCCTGGTTCGTTAAACGAATGCAAGGCGATATACTGTGACCATAAGCCATACCCAAAATAAAAAAGCATGGACTTCCAGTCTTCCGAATCATGAAAACCTACATTTGGATAAAACATAAGACGAAAACCTATCAACACTCCATTTAAAAATGAAAGTGTGGAAGCTACTACAAAAATCCCTTTGACTATTCTCTTACTCATTCCAATACCACCTTTTTATGCTAGGGGACAGCCACATGAAACAGGTCACCCCCAAAACGAAAAATGTTACAAGAAGTCAGTGTGCATAAAATTTAAACTTGAAGCGATATGGCGGTACCCGCATTAAGTAAAGTTAATCGCCCCAGAATCGTCACCAGCACCACGTTATTTTACGAAGAAGAACCACCACTTTTAGAAGAACTAGAAGAATTGGCTGATACTGCAACCGCACCAGCACCACTTGAACTTGACCCACTAGAACTACTTGAAGACCCACTAGAACTACTGCCTTAATCAACATGAGTACTGGAACCATTGGTTGCTGTTGAATCCTCACCTGTACTACTTGAAATTGACTCAGATGAAACATCAGAACTACCTGAACCTATATTATGAGAGTTCGTTTTCTGTTTATCCTACGACTTACATAGTAACCAACATACTAAAAACAATAAATCCTATTCCAATTAAGAGTAATACTGCAAAACCGAATCCCGTATTTAAGAATTTCTGATAAAAAGCTGTATCATACATTTCATCACTTTTTTAGTTTGTGTAAAACATGTATTTTAAATGGGTGTAAAAATATGTAAATTAGTTATGGGGATTCATGGTGTAATTAAACCTTGGGGTATCGCCAGAATGTTTGCGATCCCCCCTAAACGTATATTTTCGCGTTCTGGTAGGTACCCTTAAAGGACTATGTGTAGCTTTGAAACAAAGTTTGATCAAATTAATACATGAAACCTTGATAAATGAATAAATAAAAGGGCATGTTTTTGAAAAAAATAAATCAAAAATGCCCTTTTAATATTTATTTGGATTATCCTTTTATAAAAAAGATTGGTTCCTTAATCAACTAACGCACCCGTTAGTTTAAGTGTAACTATTCACAAACTGCCCTCTTTTACAATTCTTTTATTTTAGTAATGCAGCCCCATAGTAAAATTAAAAAAGGAGCTTTTCTTCATTGAAGAAATGCCCCTAATTTGTATAGACCATAGTATAAAAAGGTTACAGAATTTTTTTCAATACCTCCAAATTCTCTATAGTCTATTGTATAGTTTCTTCAATAGTTAAAAATTCACCGTAAGATTCTTGGATAGTTTTCAGCATAACTACCATTGATTCCAACAAAAGCTGTACCTGCTCAAAAGTTTTTGGCTCAATTCGTTTAGGTATGTCTACTTTCAAAAAACCTTCATATATTGTGTGTTCTGGCACAATTCCCAACAATGCTTCTATTGAGTTAACCGTTCCAAATGATACAGCTGAAACACCGGCACAAACAATGTCCTTGCCGGGTTCGTCATAGTATGCGTGACCCTCCGACGTGTAAGATATGATTTTACCGTTAGTAGTGCTTCTTGTAATCTCCACTCTAACCAATTCTTTCACTTCCCTTTAGTATCTATTATACAAGGATTTATTTTAGTGCAGTATCCTTTAAATATCAATTTTTTCTCAGTGTTCAATAAGAAAAAGCTGCCTTATAGACAGCTCCGAACTTCAGCTAACGCACCGTTCATTAGGGATAAAATCTCATTCTCCTGTTAAAATCTCTATAAAAATAATGGTAATAACAAAAGCTAACAAAGAAAGTAAAACTCTATTAAATAAATGAATAGGCGTTAGACGCTCTTTTAGCTTAAAGTATCCATTTAACACGACGATTAGTATAGCAAAATGAATAATTATTGCTATTAAATCAGTGTAAGTAAATGGCTTGCTTATGTAACTATCTGAGTAAAACCCTGTTAGGATTATTACAGTAAAAAGAATAAATTGGATTCCAAAATATTTAATAAGATTCAAACTGCAAAAGCTCCTTCTCAATTTCTCATTGTGTTTCACCATTATTGTAGCTGTAAGAAACAACTTTGGGAAACAGTACATATCGAGAAAACTTCTTCAACTAACCGCCCATTAGTTGTTTAAAGAAAAAGCTGCATTTTAAGACAGCTCTGATCCTAAGCTAAAGCACCCGTTAGTTTAAGTACCATCTTTTACAATCTTAACAATAAATAAAAAAATGCCGTCCTAAAAGACAGCTACTTATATATTAGTTTTAAATAGTTGGTATAAGTTTTAAAAATTTACGATAACAGAAAATAGTTAAAGTTAATGGTACTAAACTCCATAGATAAAAATATGTTCCATACTGGTTCCATCTTGCGGTTGTTGTAATACCGTCAGCGATTTTTATCCCTAAAAAATTCAACTGCATATTCCCGTCTATTCTACTAGTAGATAAACCGTAACCTTCCCCTGCCATCATAATAAATAATAAGCCTAAACACCCTGCAAACCCTAAAAACAACCATCCTACTTTGTTTTTGTTCAAGTTACCCCCTCCTAAAATTGTTGGTAACAAATAACATTCTACAAATATTGGTAAAACCCTTTTTGAACTAACCTGCCCCGATAGTTCCATAAGAAAAAGCTGCCTTAAAGACAGCTCCGATCTTAAGCTAACGCACCTGATATTTCAACATGGTCTACTACAGTTAACACTGTATGGGGGATGTTTTTCGTATAGTGAGTAACAGAATCTTCACTGTGGACATATAATGTAGTCCTTTTTTAGTTGTGTCTAACAAATGGGGTGCAGTTCATTTTTATCGGTCGACCTAATAATACGAACGCACCCGATCGTTGAACAAGGGGGTTAATATCTTGTTTTTGCTTTTTTCTTAAAAAAACGGACTATTTTATCTAAATTCCACCACTCTTTAACTTTTCAACTTTAGATATAAGAGAAATAACCTTATATGACAGTTTTTCGTATATGTTTTGCGGAAATAGGTTCTTTGTCAATAAGTCGTGTTCGTCTGCTGGTTCAAGCCGTCCGTTTAGCTGAAACATGGTGAATAAAGTTTACCAAATAGGAGGAATATGCGAGCTACCGGTTACTTAGCCGGTAGCTTTTTCATTATGTAAAACAATTAGTTTTTTCCAATGCCAAACACTGTACTTCATTAAAAATCAAATGACAGTTCAGGCATGAATTGATTCATATGTTTTTGGATTTCGTTATATTTGTCAGACTGATCACTCAAGGCTTTCATTGGAATGATCTCATATGGCCTGTTGACCCAGGTTGGCAGGAATTTGGGATTTTGCAGTTCGATTTTCACATCATCCCCGGTTTGGATTTTCTTTACGCCAATTTGCATAATACCGCCGATATCTTTGTAATCTCCCTGCTGGCCGGATAGAAAATTCCCAAGCGAATAAGCAACAAATGCCCGTTCGCCGTTTGGCTTCGTAAGCCATGAAACAGGCTGCAAAACGTGTGGGTGGTGGCCAATAATAATATCAGCACCTGCATTAGCTGTCGTTTGAGCAAGCAGCTTTTGTTCATCATTAGGCAATCGTTCATATTCTTTGCCGAAATGCAGACTGACCACAACGACATCAGAAACTTTCTCTGCTTCTTTAACTTCCGACTGGATTCTCGTGGTATCAATTAAATTCACAAGATATGGCTTCCCCTCAGGAACAGGAATCCCGTTCGTTCCATAAGTATAGCTGAGAAACGAAAAGGTAATATCGTTCCTTTTTAATATCCGAATGATCTTCTGGTCTTCAGGAGATTGATACTGGTGAATTAAAGGAAGGATATGAGGAAAGCCCTATTTCTTTCCCGCCAATCATCGTTTCCTGATTAGCCACCGTAATATCCGTTTTTCCCAAATAGGGCTTCACAAATCGGAACATCGGATTAAAGTCATACGAGCCGTTTGACTTACGAGCGGGTATATACACCCTATCGTGAATTAAAATATCTCCCACTGCGCCTATGGTTGCTGCAGTTACTTTTTGTTTCGGAACAGATGTATGAGCGTGAGATGAAGCGTTCTCGGGTTTAAGATTTTTTTTACTTTCTGCCTTTGTTTCCGAGACTTTTGGTTGCTCTTGAAATTGACCTTTTACAAATGGTGCAAGAATCCATAACAAACACATAAATGTAGCTAGAAACACTAGTATTCTTTTCATGGAAATGCTCTACCTCCTACTATTATAGTAGGGTGTTTTTAGGAAATAACAACAAAAATATCTATTTGATATTTAAAATGAAATCAAAAAACAAGTCAATCATGCTTAAGTAGGATTCATGTAAGGGCATGTATCCTTATATTTCGCAGTTCGGGCTTATATTATGTTTCAATCTGCGCTGCGCCAGAGATTTGAAGATGATAAGGCAAACAAAAAAGCTGAAGACATCTTCACTTTTACATTAATATGTACTTTTTCTCCTACTGCAGAGTTCATTTTTATTATATATATTCTAACGGGGTCTATGATTCAAGATAAACTGCATATATTGATTAATCAAAAGAAAGCCCGTTCGTGACGGCAATGTCTAGCTATAACTAGGCATATTTCCCAATGTTTTTAATGGAGCAATCATCATCGCAGGCTTTTCAACTTTGACAGCCTCAATTTTTTCAGTTACCAATTTACTTGTGACATTAGCTAAAGACGATGCGATATGCTTGTTATCACCAAAACCACCACAACTTATATGGAAGCTGTGGTGGTTTTGGTTAATTCCGGAATAAATGCATAGAAAATTTATAAATAAATGAAAAGCAATTAGAGCTTATTTTCACTGGGGATTAGTAGGTTCTGAGTAGAATTCAACAAGATCTCCTCTTGCTAAAGTTTGATAATATTCGATAGGTCTTTCGAATAAATCATACGTGGTGCCTTCAATTGAAAGGCAAGGGTTTTCATTTCCTATTTTGAGCAATTTACTTTCATTCGGATCCACCAAAGATATTCGCATATATTATTTATAAACAATGCTTCCTTACACAACAGTCATTTGGTTTAATTTTCTTATTTTTTTCTTATAGATTGAAGCATTGAATCTACTTGAGGTCCTCCAAGCATTCTAATACACTCAAATAAAAAAATGAATCAGGAAATTAAGCAGCATTACCTGATCCATTATTTCTTAAGTTAGAAGTTATCTTTTATTATTGAGTACTGTTTGTATTTTATGTTGTCCGTTTAATTCATTTGTTAACCGGATAAATTCTACCTTATTACGGTTTTTCAATGAGTCATCGATTTGTTTTTCAATTTGAGCTTTCCTGTAATCAGCAAGGGCTCTTTTTATCACCATTTCAGCGATCACTTCAGGTTCCAGTAGCGTTTCAGGCAATTGCTTTTCCATAAGAAACCAGCTCCTTAACCTTTTTTATATTATACTGAGTACCTTGTAGATAATTATTATTTATTAAGTGCTTGTCTGCCTCTTTTTTTTATTTTCATCGGAATTGTCACAACGGTGGCGTTTATTAAGGGAGTCGCCTCTAGCTTGAAGGCCATTTCATTGAACTTTGATGACTACTTTTGAAAAGTGGTTATAAATTGCAGAAGTGCCTTATGAGAGTTTTTTTCACATTAGGGACAGAACCCTCGATCATTATAGGCCGGTGTGGAAATTTGGAGCATTCCTACACCTAAACCCATATTCAGAAGCGGGTTTATGACTGCAGGCAACGCCCAGCAGATGCTTGCATTAATTCTCTCTTGAAAAGTCCATGAAAAATCACCAGTAAATTCTCGACCGTCAACTCTTCGTCAATCAATTACGGGGAAATGTCATGCAGGAATACCTCCCCCCGGTAGGACAAACCTATGGGTAAAATGACCGGTTGCTCAATAATTGTCACTTTACAATATAACATTTAATTAGTATCTTACGAATTGTTTAACTGGAACTCCCGACTTAAGACCATTATGTGAGTTTAAAATATCCAACAGAAAAATATTGATATTTTCACACAACGTTCAAACATTAATGAAAACGCTTTCAATTATTGGTGTATACTATATGTTATACTCCCTATTGTTGCATTTTTTACTAATCATCATAAATAAATGATATCTAGCATAAAAGTAAGTTTTATAAAGCAAAAAAGGAAGGAGATGATCAGATGATATTAAAATCATTAAAAAAAAATGGGATAATGACAATCACTTATTTTAAAGATGGGTTTTTAGAAACATGCAAAGGCAATATGTATAAACTTAATCTTAATGAACAAACCTTGTCCATAAAGGATAATAATCAAAAGATCTTCTCCATTCGTTTATCTCACATCAAGGAAATACATTAACTTAGCTAGAAGGTAGATAAGTGTCAATCTCCTCCGTATGGACTTTCCCATCTTACCAGATGGGGAAACATCCATACCTACTAATTCTTCCGTGTGTTGGTTTCAACCCTACAATCTCACTTAGGCAGAAATCTATTTTTTCGGTTTAACTTCACCTCTTCCCCTATTTCAGCAAATTCCATTTGCTGAAGCGAACTTTTTAATTCCACCTTTATAAACCAATCCTCCGTACATAAAAAGAACGATAGGATGCATAACCGCCCATCACTTTCCCGAAATGTTTTTCCCAAATTTTCATACAAGCTGCGGTTCGGGAGCAAATATGACTTGTTAAAAGCATAGAAACTCAATTTACATTTCATCTATGAACTATCTATTGCTACTCCAAATAATTTATATGAATTCAATCTTACTTTGAACAGACCTCTTATAATGTGTGTTGTTTAAACCCCAATTTTCACTTCATCAATATAGATTTTCCTGACAAAGAAAGATACTTATAGTGTCCGGTGCAAAAGATGAATGATAAGAGTTAATACAGGTATAACGTATGCTACGTGAGGGGAAAGTTTAGCTAGTCTACTATAAGATTAATCGAAATTGCATAGAACTTCGCGAAAAATGAGTAGAATTTGTCAGGATTCAAGAGTATAGCTAGTGAATGATGATAGTTAAGGAATTTAAAGAAGCTACTATAGTTTCAACTGATACTAATTATCGGAAATTCAAGAAAGAGCCAACCTAGTAAAGGTCTGCTCTTGATGTTTTGTTAATCTTTCACATCCGTTCAAGAAGGGTTAGGTATCAAAATGACAATCAGCGTAAGCAGTAGATGCAGGTGGTTTATTGTCTCTTCAGGTATCAATAAGTAAATGTTATCGGCTTCCTTTAATCTTAGCTCCCTTAATACTTTAGTCAGTTACTAGTCAGAGAAGTACAGGATCACTTTTATCAATTCATTTGATTCGCTTTTTCATAGATGCCGAACTGGTTAACTGGTAAATTATTTTAATCAAACGATTGATTAAAATATAGAGAAACTCTTCAAAGATTATATGACTTTCTGTTTGTACTTGAAATAAATTAGTGTTTCTAGGAAGCTCTGTAATGAAATAATTAATTGGGCAATTGGTTTGGAAAATAGAATAGCAACATGTATACTGAGAAAAACGCTGGAAAGTAGAGCGTTTTTTGTATGATGGAAAAATTCCAGGTATCAAATCCATTCATTTATAACACTTTTTACGTTTATGGAACTATCAATTTAAATGTATAATAATGCTAATAATCGAACATTCAAAAGGCCGCCAATTGGCGGCCTTTTACGGCGCTATCGCTCCCGTTAGCATTCCTGTAGAGCATTAAATATCGGCTTTGAAAATAACAGAGCCCCTCAGTATGATGAGAGTACACACAAACCAAAACTCATCTTAAGGAGGAAGCTCTACTATGAATTTTAAAATGCAAAACAAACAAAATCAACTAATTGAAAGAATTACGGATCAACATCTGGTTGTTGGTGTGGATATTGCCCAAAATTGAAGGATATCATTATTGAAAAAGATACAAGAGGAATTGAACGAGTAAACAAAATTAATTATGAAATTGCTGTTTTGCAAGCCCTTCGAACACAACTTCATTGTAAAGAAATTTGGATTGATGGAGCAAATCGATATCGAAATCCTGACGAAGATTTACCGCAAGATTTTGAAGAGCATAAGGAAGAATATTTTCAAGCCCAGAAAGCACCTCTTAATGTAGAGCCATTTATCTCAGATATTATGAGAGTCATGAAGGAAAAACTTAATATGTTACATAAAGGAATTGAAAATAAAAGTAATGATAAAGTAGCAATTACTAATTGAAGAACATTTTATGCGGTAGCGTCAGAAGATGTGACAAAGATAAATAATATAGACAATTTTATGCAAGATGAATAACATGCCTAGCCAATACAAACACTGTTGCATCAACCGTTTCAACCACCTGTATAAAATGATTTGCAAAAATATTCCTCATAAAAAAGCACGGACATTGATTTAACAATATTCGTGCCTTTATAGGATAGCTGGATTGAGACCAAGTAACATTTCTATGTCGGTTTAATGGTTTAATAGTTTACTAATTGTAATTAATCCATTAATTATAGTTCATTAGAGAAAAATGTGATTGTTTGTGTACTCATTTCTAAGGGGGATTTAGCATAGCCAGTCTTACGCCAATGATTAATTACACCAATTGTCGCACTGGCACAAAATGTATAATAAAGCTCATAATCGATTTCACTTCGGACAGTTTTAGAAATGATTTCTTTAGGCAATTGCATATAATGTTGGATGAATAATGAAGTAAATTTTGTTGGAATCTTCTCAGAAAAAAGAATGTCATAGAAATCTCTGTTATCTAATATATGTTGGAAGACATTCGTTAAACCGGCCTTCTCAAGTAAATATATTCGATTGTAGGCCATTTTGTATTCTTCATTAAGTTTATTCATAATTTCGATCATATGTGTTTCAAATAAATCATCGATATTCGAATAGTGTGTATAAAATGTTGAACGGTTTATTTCACTATGTTCACATAGTTTTGTGATGGTGATATCGTTGAAATCATGTGATTGAAGAAGTTGTAGTAATTTTTATTAAATAAATTTTTTTTAGTTTTGATTACTCGTAAATCCTGTTTTTGCATGTGAAACCTCCTTTTAATCCAACAATATTACAAAAACTTTTGGATTGAATATGTTTGTTAGTTATCCTTCTTTGAAATTTTTAGGTTTTGTTTTACTTTTACAACCCAAGTCTTCTCCGGTTGTTTGAAGTAGATTGTGTATAAAAACAATGACGAGTTAAATAAGATAAATCGCTAATAAACTTAAGAGCTGAAAATAGCATAGTTGACCATGTATATAAGCACCGTTCAAAAGTTTCACAGTAATAGCGGAAAGACCACATGTTGCTAATAAATTATGGATGAAAAGCGCTGTTCCGATGCTTAAACCCGTTTTAAAGCCCCCTTCTTCTTCCATGTGTGATTTTTTTTAGTTACTAAACGAAATCGGGACCTGGGACAATAATGAACAGGCTTTATAATGAAAAGTAAAAAGTTTTCCAAGCTAATCTTCCTTTCTTTGTTGTTAGGAGGAATGCTAAAAGGAAGAAGGGGATTTCCTTATCAAGTTCTAAATCTAAAAAGTCATAAAAAATAGAGGGTGATACACATTATAATTAACGGAGGGGTCACAGTATGAAAAGCATGTTATTAAAGAAAGGGCTCTTAACGATTTAGGCCTAGTTCCTACCCTCAGAAAGTACCTGCAAACGGCCGAAGATATAATACTGGGCGTACATTTGAATTTCGTTAACTCGGCCAGACCAGCAATCTGATATGAAGGTCGCTTTATTTAGGCTGGTCCAAGAGTCTGTACAAAATTCACTGAAGCATGCAGGCCAAAACAAGTTCAAGTTAAACTGTCCATTTCTAAAGAGATTATGGCCGTTGTGTCAAAGATGATGAAAAAGGGTTTGACTCTTCTATTCAAAAAGAAGGTAGAGCATGGGAAGATGACCGTCTTTAATAAAGGGCATCTTCCTTTAATTCATTGACTAAAGGCCGTCATTTCTTCTTTCACTAACCTACCCAGTTTGTTGTATAAGAAAAGGAGCTGCTGATTAGCTCCTTGTAATAAAGTAAAGCATAGTTTGTTCAGAAACCTCCATACTACCTCTATCACTATTTTCATTGGTTTATTCTTCAACTTGTCCAGTACCAAAAAGTATAAAACTTGAGGAGATGATGAGGATGCTTTCTAAACTTGCATCTATTCATTAGTTGCAGGGGTATTCTTATGCCATAACAAATTAAAAACAATGGAATACAAATTACAATCCAGTGGCATAATAGTTATAACCTAACGGTTAAAAGCAACTTATTGCATGCTCTTGTATCAGCCTTCAAAGTTGGTGCAAGGGTTATTTTTTTCGTTATATCACTGATTTACAGGTACAAATAGGATATCCTTTCTTTTCTTTTGGTTTCCTATCATTTGCTAAATGAGTTTAGTTTGTAAAATAGTGACTCGTCCATTAGGAATATTAACCACCCCTGATTAAAATGAAAAATGATGTTCTTCCAATCTTCTGCAAGGGAAATACCCCTCCATTTGGATAGAAAACAAGATGATAACTATATAAAAAACCTATTAGCCACTCCATAAACATAAAAAATTCATAATTCTTTAAAAGACGCACCAATCTTCTCCCGTCTTTTTACACATAATCCATATAGTTGTCCACCTTTGTATATAAATTAGAAAGTTCAACAGGAAAGGTTATCCTAAAGAACAATTTTTCGGATACAATAGAAAAAAAAGGAAAAAACGAGGTCCAGTGAACAATACCCGGGATAACGGACACACATAAAAAAGTGTCCTTATCCGGGGTTTAAGCCCTATCCCCAAAAATATA
The DNA here is from genome assembly GCF_018613325.1 of Bacillus sp. ISL-34. Classification (GTDB taxonomy): domain Bacteria; phylum Bacillota; class Bacilli; order Bacillales; family DSM-1321; genus Peribacillus. The sequence goes on from NZ_JAGGQJ010000045.1 coordinate 11,764, forward strand.
CAAATAGGAAACTTGAAGAAATTTTAATTTGATAGCTCGGAAGTATTGGATTTCGAGTTTTATTTATTGGAACAGCTATCAGCTTGTGCCCTACTGCCACGGCGTGTTTGATTAAATAGATAAAAATCATGACTCAAACGGAGTTTACCAAGACATTAAAAACCAGACTCTAATGCTAGAGTAAAAGTAAGGTGATAAGCGAATCTTTCTGTATGGAACCTATTAAACAGAGCTCTCGTTACTTTAGTGCTTGTTCAAGATCTGCAATTAGTTTTTCTGCTGGTTCCATTCCTATAGAGAGACGAATTAGCCCGGGGCTTATATGTTCCTTAATTAGCTCGTCAATATTGTTACCAAAGTTCGGAGACATAATAAGACTCTCGAAAGAACCCCAAGACACTCCAATTTTAAATATCTTTACTTTGTTTATTACTGCCTTAACTGCTTCATAATTTGCATTTATTAGCTCGAATGTCATTAAACCTGAGAATCCAGTTAACTGTTTATTATTTAGTTCTAAATTACGCTGCGACCGAAGTCCAGGGTAATTTACCCTTTTAACTGAAGGATGTGAAGATAGGAAACTGGCGACTTGCATAGTGTTTTCTTGATGTGCTTTCATGCGTAATGGCAATGTTTGCAATCCTCGCAATAAGAGTGAAGCTTCGCGCGGACCCATCGTCCCACCAAACAACAAATACTCCTTTTTAAAAAGATCCCTCATTATTTCTCCACAAGTAATTATTGCACCGCCTACCAAGTCACTGTGTCCTCCTAAGTATTTAGAGGCGGAATGAACAACAATATCAATCCCGTATGTTAGAGGCTTTTGAAAGAGAGGAGTGGCCCATGTATTATCAATAATCGTTCGTATACCACGTGATTTAGCCATATCACCAATAAACTTTAGATCGACAAGTTGGAGATTCATATCTGTCGGATTTTCTAAATATAGTAATTTTGTATTTGGCATTATGGCTTTTTCGATATCTTCCTTCGAGGTCGAGTAAACAACTGAATGTCTAACTCCAAACTTCTGCATATAAATTAACAGATCCATTGTTGATTTATAAATGTTGCTGACACATAATACATGATCACCGCCTTGTACGCTGTTAAAAATTGCTGCAGTAATCGCAGCCATCCCCGAAGCAAAGCACTTACACTGCTCACCCTGCTCCAATGAGGCCAATTTTTTTTCGACGATTTCCACAGTTGGATTGGTTCCTCGTGAATATACATAATGATTTTTTTGATCATTTTCTGCTTGGACAAACTCTTCGTGTGTTGGATAGACAAAAAGAGAATTCCCGAATATTGGAGGAATAATCGCACCAAAAAACGGTTCTGCCCCAGTATCAAAATGCATACAAATTTCTTGATCACTAGAGAAATTATCAGGTAGCTGCATCGTTTGCTCCTTTTGTTTTTCTTTTTTTGTGGGTTGATATCCAAAAATATTTTCTTTAAACTTCTTATTAATCATCTATACATCTCCTTCATTGCCTATTTCCCTTTTAAGATTAAATCAAGAAACCCCCAAATATTAAGTGGCTAGAACTACCTTATCTAATTCTTTGATATCTAAATTGTAAGAAGTTAATTGTGTAATTAACCAATCATGATCTTTGACTAAATAACTTAAATTAGATGTTTGTATTTCGCCGTCTATAATTATAGGTATAGGAATGTAGGTAGGTGTAGGTTGCAAATGAATATCTTTTGGTTGTAAAGGTCTTACATCTTCATTAGGAATAAAGCTAATCTCTCCTGTCTGCTCCATAGTCGATCTATAAATATCTTTTATATCCGTTTATCCATTAACTCTCATCTGGGCTATTAAAGTTTCTATTTCTAATCTCTCACGAAACGGTTTTTTTATTCACATTGTTCTTTCTTTGTCATAGCAACAAAGCAAAAAAGCCCCTACTCATAAAGAGTAAGGACTTTTAAGTCAAAGGTGCTTTGAAAGGAAAAGCCTTAATATTATATTGCCTCATTCAATACATTTATATACCCATGTAATTAAAAAGCCCAACTTACTAAATACAGGCTTTTTTCTTTGGGGATTGATTTTTCAATTAATGTGATCCTTATTGAGAGGCGTTATACTTAACTTCCGTTAAATAAATATTTATCTTTTATTTTTAAAATTCGGTCCTGAACCCCTTTTATCCTCAAATCCTTATAGCTCTGTTAAGCAATTATCTTATAAGCCCTCTGTAAAACACCTCAACCGGAAATACCTAATACCCGAGCTATTGCTTTTTTTATTTACTTAGAAGACTCATTCCTTACTTAGAGGATCCTGCTTTGTATGATATAAAATTACCATCTTTAACCTAATACATTTAGGATTGTGATATTTTTGCTCCTTAGGATCTCATTCTAATGATTAGGAACGGGGATACCGTATGAATAGAAACTTCAATTCATAGGGTATCCCAATGCAGGATCGAATCGTGTTATCCCTTTAATAACGCATATTAAAAACTTCTTGTGCGTTTTTATAATCATTCAATAGAAGCTTCTGTAAATTATAAGAAGGATAAAGTCCTCTTTTGTACATAAAATTATACACTTGTGCGTGCCATGCGATAGCACCATGAATCTGATTGGTTAAAACAGTTCGAACTTGTGGAGTCGCAGTTTCAGTAATCGCTATCGCATAGTTGCGAACAGACGTCTTGGCCAGACCTAATAAGTCACCTGCATAGAACGCATTATCCTCCCTCATCTGTTGACCTTGAAAAACAGGAGCTTTTGGAAAGAATTGTAGTAGTTCCCTAACGTTTTTCTCTAGTGCCCCAATTGAATAGATATAGAGTTCTTTTAATTGTGGATCTGTAATATGACAAACGGACTTCTTTAACTTAAAGATCCCATTCGTTTGAAAAGCGACCAATTCATGGAGTTCCAGTGTTTCGTGCCAGGCGAGTGTTTCAGGCTGACGTTCTTCTTCGTGTATTTCATTTTCGTACAAAATGATTTCTCCCTTCCCAACCCAATAGTTAATTTATAGTATTCAGATTGGTTAGTGATGTGCATACCCCCAATATTTCACTTTCTGTCTTGCCTATGGGACCAAATACCTTTCCTATGGTTGCAATTATTACAACATACCACTTATCTTCCACCTCTCAGTTAGTAAGAATCCTTCCTCTAGAATACTGCCCTTTAACTTAATACCAATTAATTCAAATTTCCTTTTTTGCACAATTGCTTATTCAATTATCTGGTCCGGTTGCGGAACAAGAAAAAAACCTGCATTTTAATACAAGATTTTTGATAAACTTTATGATACACAATCAGACTTAACTGATTGAACTTTATATCAGCCCACACTGACTCTTTTTAGTCGGTTTGACATCTTCCCCACAATTTACTTATCAAGATTCAAATATCCCCCCCATAATTTGGGGTTACATTTGGTATTCATTATTCTTAGTTTGGGGGATCTCGCTAGGTCTTACCGTCCTGCAGTACCAAAGAAGATCTCGTGCAGTAAGGTTAATAAATCCATAGCTATAGACAACTAAGTGCGCAGTACGTGTAGAAATCACATTTATTTAATTTTTACGGGTTTCGAGGTAAGTAACGTCGAAGTTCGCAAATATTTTGTAGTAAGCTTAATCAACTTATTTCGATTACAACAGAAGTTGTAGAAGCTACACGTGACAGTTTAGTTATATGTATTAAATAAGCACAAAATCTTCCAGTAAAAAAGAAAAGGTGCTTTTGCTAAGTAACGACTTGCAAAATTGCACTTAAAAACGGTGCAAATTATCACCTAAAGTGACACTAAAAAAAACAAAATAGAGTATTTTCATTACTTATCCTTTCAGATTTAGGTTTAATATTATTGACGTTATATGTCCAATATATAGTTTTAATTTCGTGGTATAAATTTACAAATTAGTCCTCATTTCCTTATGGAACTCTCCTGCCCCATTAGTTCATTAAAGGATCCTGGCATCAAAACTGATCTAGAGGATTTGTAAGGTGCACAGTTTATCCTCGCCTCAGCTATTTTTTGATTTCTTTCTCAATTTCATTGTAAATATCTTCATTTTTTCAGGATCTAAAGGCGGTATGTGCAAACATCTTTCAGGATGTAGAACACACTCCGGAAGGTCTAAAGGAATGTCTCTAGGGTCCCAAGGAATTATTGGCATGGAATCGCTCCTTTCAATTAATTTTTAGTATGAGTAGAACGTATTTTTCTATACAAGGTCTTCAAAGCAGCTAAAATAGAAATTGTTGTAGAGTTTTAAATCAAAGTTTGATCAAATTAATACAAGAAACTTTGATAAATGAATAAATAGAAAGGGCGTTTTGAAAAAAGATTAATCAAAACATGCTCTTATACTATTTAATTGGATTATTCTATTATAAAAAAGATTGATCATTTTTTGTGTTCCTTAAATTAACTAACGCGCCCTTTAGCTCCATAAGAGCTGCCGTAGCAACTCCCTTATTGAAGTAACGCACTTGTTAGTTCAACAAATACAGTTCCTCTTTATTAATTCTTTTTTTGCAGACGGAAGCGGTAATCGTAACTATTGGTAAGGGTGCAAAAGGAAGTCTTTCTACAGGCTGCACTTTACACCAAATGGTTTAATCCTGGATCACTTGATTAAGACTTTGGAAAAGCCACTCAATTAACATTATTTAAGTTCCAAAAGACTAAGAAGATAACCGCAAATAAGCAGGCAGGTATAGCTACAATCACTTAATTATTTGCTGTATAACAAGAGAGGAATATTATGCTTATGAATGGAAATATTAATATTAGTGTTTTCCACTCAGAGGCACCTTCGACAAAGCCCTTCTCATTTAGAGAGGGGTTTCTATCATGCTTTAAATTCATAGTCCTGTCAGTTGATTTTGAATCCAATTAAAATTAATACAACTCCTGAAAACCTTATTAAGGTAAGCTTTTTAGACACTCCAATTAAACCAAACTATAGTTGTGAAAATAAGGATTATTGGACCAATCAATGACAAGGGGATATTAACCAAAATAACCATTTCCTATGTTGTTTAATTTAAACATCAATGATGCTGCCAATATACACTACCTGAAAACAGGCTTTGCTTTTTTCGCCGATAAGATGTGACTTAAACATATCAATAATTGTAAGGAAATGATCAGCTTGGTATTCTTATGGAACTAAAATGTATTATAATGGTTACAATACTAATGTAATGACGGGTGCCCTCACAAGTATCACTCATTATATGACCTTTTCCTATATGGAAAAGGTTTTTTTATATTAATGCATAAAAGAAAATTTATTAGATAAAAATACCACTTTGATGAAACGCCATTTAGTAAGCCCTCTTTTAGAGGCTTATAAAGACAGGTATTTGATTTGAAAATTGAAAGGGTGGAAACTTTTCCGTTGATGTATCAAAATCCTGAACCTTATGACGATGCAAATGGATATAAGAAGATCATACATGTTTTTTATTTTTTTAACTCACAACTTATATAGGAATATAAGGGTGGGGAGAATTTGAGGAAATGCATAATCACTCTAATCCGAGGAAAAGGAAATGACATTATTTTTAATTGACGAGCCTATAAGATCCTTTTATCACTCTGGCTTTAATTCATTTTTACTATACCTTGTGTTTTTTTTTCAAGAATATTTCTTTACATTAAGGACAAAATTAATATCGAAAAGAAAGGAGGAATATAATTGAAAAGTTTATTATTAAAAATTTTCGTTTGCCCAATTACTCTTATTATCGCTATGTATTTCTTTGCCGGTATAAATTATTTATCTATTTGGCAACCAATTGTTATTGGACTAGTACTAGCATTTGTCGGGGTTGGTATGGAATATTTTATACTGAGAAATGGAACATTATGGATAAGTGTTGGGGCAGATTTTGTGACTTCCGTTTTGATTGTATATTTTCTTTCTAATCTTTTATGGAATGCCTCCGTCACTTTCTTAGGAGCAATTTTTGTAGGAATAATTCTTGGTGTAATAGAATACTTCACTCACAGATTTTTAATTTCATCAGGGAAAGCTCAAAATTCACCCGTGTGATGAAATTGTATATTCTTTGCTTGTTAAAAGGTAGTGACTAATTTTATAATCCACTGCCTTTTTTGCGGTTTTATTTAAGAGTTTTTTTAAATGATGTGAACTAAAGCTTCCAGATTTATTAACTTGCGGAACTTTAGGGTAATTATGTTATTTCGAAATCCAGAACTACCGATCATTAATGATTTCACACCTTACTTATCTTCTATTTCCCTCTTAAAAGTTTCTATTGTTTTTGTAAACCACATATCTGAAGGATTGAGAGTGGCTTGAAGAAAAACGTGTTAAGCTAATTAGTTTGGACGGGGCTCTTTATAGTCCAGCTAGTGATTTAATGGTTGTAGATCTTGTGCCTGCTACTGATAAAAGATAGGTTTTTGCAACTTTTATGACTGACTGCAAACAATATTGGGGCTGTACTAGATCCTGCTTTAGGTACTTATTTTTTCTTTCAACACAGAAGTGAGTTATTAAATATACATATTACCAATACACTAATGCATATGGGAACAGATAAGACAAAAAAGTAAAAAAGAAATTCCAACCGTTTACATAAATTATCATTCCCCAAAAAACAAATACCATTTTAAGAAAAGTAGTAAATACAGTCATTAAAAGAATAACCAAATATGGATTATTGTTTTCTTTATAAAAAATATCAGGTAACTGGACAAAACGGGATATATCCCGAAAATTACAAATATCAAAATTGTATTAAAAACCATTTTAATGCACTTTCCTTTTTAACATCATTTTTGACGCAACCTTCTATTACTTAACTGCCCCGATAGTTGCATAAAGAAAAAGCTACTTTAAAGATAGCTCTGATCTTAAGCTAACGCACCCGGTAGTTCATTTCCTTGGAATATTTTTATCGCTAGTTTTGTGTCATATGCCACTAGTTGTTTTTTAAGTAAATAACGGTGATTTTGTTGAAATTGCTGCCAATAAAAACTTGGCAACAATTAATCTCTTCCTCATGAGGACTAATCAATTGGGTTAGTTCTTATTAGTCGTAATTGTTGTCAACTCTACAACAAGCTAAACTTTTATCTCTATCCTCAACCTTCCCTACATTAAAGTTTTCAGTTTAGATATGCTACCAATGGTACTGCAATTACCAGTACTCTTGGGAATTTCGTGTATCCAGGTAATGTAAATACGGAATATTAAATTCTTGGTTGTGACATACTAAAATTAAACCTGTAAAGGGTTAAGCAACCATTGCATAAGGCCCTGTATTAACTAAAAGGTTAGTACAGGGTCATCTGTGGTTTAAGGGATTTATTTAAAGCTTCATTATTAAAACCCTAAAAAATGTTTGCCTACTCAGGTCTCAGTTTCAAAATAGTGTTTGGCTAAAAAGTTAACGATTCAAATTATAAGATAAAGCCGAGAACACTGGAAAGTGTGGGACTTCCCTATGGAATAAGTACTTAAATATTTATTAACTCCAATTATGGTTTTTGTAGTTTCCTACTTGTTAATGAGAGTTATGGGAAAAAAGGCAGCAAGAGAAATGAATGGGATTGACTTAATTATTGTAATGGTGATGGGTACTGCTATATCTGAACCCATTGTTTCAAAAAAACTAGGAACAGCTACTTGGTATTCAGTATCTATTGCCTTACTTTATGTCCTATATAGCTACTTGGAACTAAATAATAAATTTAAGAAATGGCTTGTTCCTAAGGAAACGATTCTCATTGATAAGGGGGATATTCTAGAAAATGGTTTACGTAAAGAAAGATTAGAAATAGAAACGTTAATAGCTCAGATGAGAGTGAATGGATATACGGATATAAAAGATATTTATAGAGCGACTATGGAGCAGACAGGAGAAATTAGCTTCATTCCCAATGAAGATGTAAGACCTTTGCAGCCAAGAGATATTCATTTGCAACCCACACCTACATACATTCCTATACCTATAATTATAGACGGCGAAATACAAACATCTAATTTAAATTATTTAGTCAAAGACGAGGATTGGCTTATTTTACAATTAAGTTCTTATAATTTAGATATCAAAGATTTAGATAAGGTAGTTCTAGACACTTATAATATTCGGGGTTTTCTTGATTTAATCCTAAAGGGGAAATAAAGTGCAGGAGATGTACTAATTTTACAATAAATGATACGGAATGGGCTTTTTGAGTTCCTCTTTTAATGCCCTCGAATTTATTTTTAGTGCATTAATAAATTAATTAAACCAACTTATTTTTGTGTTCCTTAATGAACTCGTACCCATTGGATTATAGAGTTGCACTAACTGTTTTTGAACTAACCTGCCCCTTTAGTTTCATAAAGAAAGAGCTGCCTTAAAGACAAGCTCTAATCTTCAGCTAACGCCCCCGTTAGTTGCATAAGAGAAAGCTGCCTCAGCAACTTTCTTTATTGAAGTAAAGCAACCGATAGTAATAAAAAAGAGCTGTTTATGAAGTGAACCCAAAAAGTTAGACACTTTATTTACTTAGGCAGCCTTGAGGGCATGAACCCGGTATTCTACCGGGCTCATGCCTTTTAATTTTACCTTGATTCGTTGATGATTGTAGTAATGGATATATTCTTCTAGTTCTTGTTTGAAATGCTCCATGCTTTCAAATTCTTGAAGATAGAGTAATTCGGATTTTAATAAGCCAAAGAAGTTTTCAATGACCGCATTATCGAGACAATTTCCTTTGCGGGACATGCTTTGAGTAATGTTATGTTTTTTCAAATCATGCGAGTATTGTTTCATCTGATAATGCCAGCCCTGATCTGAATGGAGAATGGGTGAATCTTTCGATTCCAAGCGATCAAAGGCTTTATCCAGCATTTTGGAAACGAGCGGATAAACAGGCCGAGATTCGATATTATAGGCGATGATTTCTCCATTAAACAGGTCAAGAATGGCCGATAAATATAGTTTCTCCCCAGCTAGATGGAATTCCGTGACGTCTGTTACCCATTTTTCATTGGACTTTGCCGCCTTGAAATCACGCGCTAGAATGTTGGGCGCAATCTTGCCGATGTTCCCTTTGTACGAACGGTATTTCTTCATGCGAACCAATGACTTCAATCCTAGTTCATTCATCAATCGGAGAACTGTTTTATGG
>NZ_JAGGQJ010000046.1 GCF_018613325.1 Bacillus sp. ISL-34
TTTGTTCAGTTTTCAAAGAGCGATTTATCGTCGTTACTTCGTAAGCGACTTTATTATCTTATCACTTACCCAATCTAATGTCAACAACTATTTTATGTTGTCTTTTTGATTGAGTAATTTATGATGTCGTTATCAGGCGACTCCTAATATATTATCAGGTTGATGAGTTATCGTCAATGGTTTAATTAGTTTTTTTAAAAAAAACTATAACATGATAAAAACCCCAAGGAGATATCCATGAGGTTTTCATAAGAATGACTTCGGCGCAATTCCTTTAGATGATCCAATAACCAATGGCTGCCAAAGCGGCAACCCCCGGTATTCCAAGCAGGCCGGCAACTGCCGAGGTAACAGGATTGATAGGTACATGAATGCCTGCTTGATTCCCAAGTGTATTCAAAAAGAACAAAAATGCTGCACCGATAATGATCTTTATAATCCCCTGCCCTATGAACCGGACGGGTCTTAATGGCGCCCCGATAATGAGGAGCATTAAAATCAGGCCGCCAATTACGGCAACAAAGACAACTGGTTCCAAACTCATTCCTCCCCGCAAGCTTGTACTAAACTTATATGAAGGGATCGATGGATTAAGAACTGAAAAAAATGGCCATGAGGAATACGAAATCCTTCACAGCCATTTCCTTATCATCTTTTTAAGCGGACATTCCTTCTTTTAACTTCCCTGAATAAGTAGAAATATTTCACTTCCGCCAGTCTCGTTTGGGCGATTACTTCCTCAGATGGATCAACGCTTTTTTCAAGTAATGATTTTTGATTATGCCAATTCCATTTCAACTGTTCAAGCTCTTCGATTAATGAATCATTGAATTCATTCCGAAGTTTCTTTTTTTTACGAAAGAACAAGTGAAGTCCTCCCAGCTATCTTATATTTCTCTTCTTCCTTCAATTGCTTTTGATAGCGTCACTTCATCCGCATACTCCAAATCTCCGCCAACAGGAAGTCCGTGGGCAATTCGGGTCACTTTGATTCCTGATGGCCTAAGCAACCGCGAAATATACATGGCCGTCGCTTCACCTTCAATGTTAGGATTAGTAGCCAAAATGACCTCCAGCACCGTTTCATCTTGCAGGCGCTTCAGTAAATCAGGAATATTTATATCTTCCGGACCGATTCCGTCCATCGGGGAAATACTGCCATGCAGTACATGGTATAAACCATTGAACTCTCTCATCTTTTCCATAGCTATTACATCTTTCGGGTCCTGAACCACACAAATCAAACTTCTGTCCCTCTTTTGATCTTCGCAGATATAACAGGGATCTTGATCTGTAATATGACCACAGACTGAGCAATACATAAGATTCCGCTTAGCATTAACAAGTGCCTTTGCAAAATCCAAAACAGTATCTTCCTTCATGCTTAGTACATGAAAGGCTAATCGAGCAGCCGTTTTAGGACCAATCCCCGGCAACTTCATAAAACTGTCAATGAGCTTGGAAATTGGTTCTGGATAATGCATCGAATTCCTCCTAAAAATTTCAAAAGAAACCCCCTGAAAGGAAGTTTCTTTTGAACTTGCTTAAAACATACCCGGAAGGTTCATTCCCTTAGTGAATTGTCCCATCGTTTGGTTTGTCAGTTCTTCTGCCTTTTTCAAAGCATCGTTGGTCGCAGCCAGCACTAAATCCTGAAGCATATCGATATCATCCGGATCGACAACATCCGGTTTGATGATTACATCGACGATTTCTTTATGTCCAGTCACGATGACCGTTACCATTCCGCCGCCAGCCGTTCCTTCAACCTTTTTTTCACCTAATTCTTCTTGTGCCTCTGCCATCTTCTTTTGCATCTTTTGCATTTGTTTCATCATGTTCTGCATATTACCGCCGCGCATACCCATTTTTCTTACCTCCAATTATTCTTTAATTTCAAGTAAATCATCGCCGACTAATTTTCTAGCCTCTGCTATAAAGGGGTCTTCTTCTTTTGATTCCGTTTCTTCTGTACCGTCGAACTGCTGTGTTGAGATGAAGTCCTCCCGCAACCTTTGCCACTGGCTCTCCGGAACTCCAGCTATCTCCATTCGGTGTCCGGTCAATTGCTGCATGATCGAGGCTATCACTTCCACGAAACGGTTATTTTCCATTGCCATTTGGCAATGAATATCATATTTGAATTTTACCACAAAAGCTTCAGTTGACGCAGCAACAGGTTCTGCCTCCGTCAATAAAGCTGCCAATGACTTTTGGTTTTGCTGACCTAACTGTTCAAGCACTTCCCCCCACTTACTTTTCACAGCATTAAGACCTGGTTTTGTAGCTTGTTTCAAAACTTGATTGATCTTTCCTGCAGGTGCTTTATATGTCTTTTTAACGGCCCTTTGCGCCTTAGCCTGCTCTGCAGGCTTTTCTGTCATGGCTGCCGGAATGCCGTTTTTCTGCATTTCGATCAATTTATTCTCTAAATCTTCTATTTTCTGCTGCAGCTGTTGAAGCTGCCCGTTATCATTTTGATTTGGCCTTTGCTCATTACATAACTTCACTAGTGCCACTTCAAGGAAAATCCTTGGATGATTTGTCCATTTCATATCCTGCTGTGTTTGATTGAAGCTTTCAATAATGGAGTAAATCGATTCAGAAGAGATTACTTCTGCCAATTCCTTAAATTGGGGATCTATCAAAACACGCTCGAAGGATTCTGCCAGTGCCGGTGCCGTTTGAAACAATAGCATGTCACGGAAATAATAAATCATGTCTTCTATGAACCTAGCCGGGTCCTTTCCCATGGCCAGCAATTCTTCAAGGACTTCAAGTGCCACCGCTACTTCTTTATCATATATAGCTTTTGCCAGCCGGCTTAAAAACGCCTGCGAAACAGAACCGGTGACAGTCAATGCATCTTCCACAGAAACCGTCTCTGAACTGAAAGATATCGCTTGATCAAGAAGGCTTAGTGCATCCCGCATCCCGCCTTCGGCTGCCCTCGCAATGATATGCAGGGCTTGTTCATCACAGGAAACACCTGTTTCCGCGATGATCTGTGACATCCTGCCAACTATATCTTGAGGCTGGATCCTTTTAAAATCAAACCTTTGGCAACGGGAAATGATCGTTAGCGGAATCTTATGGGGTTCAGTCGTCGCCAATATAAAAATCACGTGCTTCGGAGGTTCTTCCAATGTCTTTAAAAGCGCATTGAAAGCACCTTGTGAAAGCATATGTACCTCATCAATGATATAAACTTTATATGTAACCGCGTTCGGTGCATATTTAACCTTATCACGAATGTCACGGATTTCCTCGACACCATTATTGGATGCTGCATCAATTTCTATAACATCTGATATGGAGCCATCGGTGATTCCGCGGCAGGTAGCACATTCGTTACAGGGCTCACTTGTCGGGGCATGCTCACAATTCACTGCTTTTGCCAGGATTTTGGCAGCACTTGTTTTCCCTGTTCCACGTGGACCGGAAAATAAATAGGCATGCGAAACCTTCTGCCCGACCAAAGCATTCTGCAACGTTTTCGTTACATGTTCCTGCCCGACTACATCAATGAATTGTTGCGGCCGCCATACCCGGTATAATGCTTGATACCCCACGGAAATCCCTCCTTTTTTTCTCCACCTTGTTTATTATACATTACTGATTTCCTTAATATCAAAGTCTAAAAAGAAATTTCATCATTGCCTCATTTTTTTCAAAAATACCAAGCGCTTTACCTTCTTGGCATAAAAAAAAACCCACCCGATACGAATGAGTTTTTTGTTTATGTAAAATAACTGCCGTGCACCTTCTGTCGATTAGCAACCATAAGCGTTACTTAAGCAGTTAGCTCGGCCCAGGCAACCCTGCGGCACATGAGAACTTCCACTTAATGCTGCTTCCTTCCGGACCTGACATGGTTCATGGAGTCCCATTGCGCAGGACCCGGGCGTCAACACCACTTACTTAAGGCAGGCCCTACAGAATGCTAACCTCGAGAAGGGATTCAACCTCGCTAGAGCGGATTGCGAGTACAGGGCACCGCTACCTCCCCGTCTAGCACGGCAAAAGTAATACCAATTTCATAGCGTCATGACGACGCATAATTCATTATACTAAGGTAACAAAAAAAACGCAAGTGTTGTTCACGAACAGTTTGATTCCAAATTTATCAAATGAAGCAAAGCTTCATCTTCAACATTCGTTTTTCACTATTTATTTTCTTCAGCAATTTTGAGTGCTTGCTCTCTTTTCAAAGTTTTCTTTCTATCCCTAAGCTCTTTAAAGAAAGAAGTCAATATAAAGCCGCACTCTTCCCCTAATACACCGCTTGTTACATCACATTGATGGTTGAAGCGTTCATCCCGAAGTAAATCCATGAATGTCCCTGCACAGCCAGCCTTTGGATCATGCGCTCCAAAAACAACCCTTTTTACCCTTGATTGCAAGATGGCACCAGCACACATTGGACAAGGTTCCAGTGTTACATATAATGTCGCATCTTCAAGACGCCAACTGCCAAGTGCCTTGCAAGCCTCATTGATCGCAAGCAGCTCCGCATGTGCCGTCGCATTCTGTTCCGTTTCCCTCAGGTTATGTCCCGTCGAAATAACTTGATCATCTATTACGATTAAAGCGCCAATCGGCACTTCATTCAACATCTGCGCTTTTTTTGCTTCCTTTAAGGCTAAATTCATGTAATAAGCATCATCCTTCATAAAAAAACCCCCTCATATTAAGTAGGAGTAAACAGACAAATATAAGACAAAATAAAGTTCATACTACTTGTTCTAATGAATAGTAACGCATGCGGCATACGTGCTGCAAGTAAATTCTCACAATAAAGGAGGATATACCATGAATCGACCTGAATCGCCTTCTTTTGCATTGCTTATCATTGATATGATCAATGATTTCGATTTCAAATACGGGAATATGCTCCTTGCACATACGAAACTTATCGTCGATCCGATTTTGAAATTAAAAAAGCAAATGAAAGAAAACGGTTTTCCAATCATTTATATCAACGATCATTATGATTTATGGCAGGCTGACTTCGATAAAATTATTGCTAGATGTAAGAATGAAGGAAATGCCTCATTAATCGAACGGATAAAACCTCAACAGGACGAATTCTTTCTCATCAAGCCAAAGCATTCGGCATTTTATGGGACGGCACTCAATACACTGCTTAAACGATTAAACGTGGAAACCTTGATCATTACTGGCATAGCTGGCAACATCTGCGTCCTGTTCACGGCCAATGATGCCTATATGCGGGAATATAAATTATGGATTCCGAAGGATTGCATCGCTTCTGCATCAAAGGAAGATAATCATTACGCATTAAAGATGATGAACCATGTTCTCAAGGCATCCATAAAAGAATGTGAAGACAGTTAAGCATTCAATCGGACAAGGCACTAACCTACATACCTCCCCCAATAAACACTCTTTCATTCTCTTTCATTATCAACCTGACAAAAATGTCACTAAAGTCCCAAGTCTATGATACAATATCTCTTGGCGAAAAACCTAATAACCGGGAATTTCAGCTTGATACCTCATGAAGGAGGACAGATTGGATGAAATCCACCCCATTTATCACCGTCGAAGGTCCAATCGGCGTGGGAAAAACATCACTTGCAAAAGTTATCGCAGATCATTTTCAAATTTCATTATTGAAGGAAATTGTAGATGAAAATCCATTTCTCGGGAAATTCTATAAAGATATTGATGAGTGGAGCTTTCAAACAGAAATGTTTTTTCTGTGTAACCGTTATAAACAATTGGAAGATATCGAAAAAAAGTATCTTACTAATGACCATGCCGTGGTGGCTGATTACCATATATTCAAGAACTTGATATTTGCTGAACGAACGTTGAAGAACGAACAATACAATAAATACCTTGAAATATTCAATATTTTAACACGGGATATGCCTAAACCTAATATGGTGATTTATTTAAACGCAAGTCTAGATACTCTTCTCTCCCGAATCGGTAAAAGAGGTCGCGAATTCGAAAAAAATATATCCTCCATTTATTTAGAGCAGTTATCCGCGGATTATCGAACATTCATGGAAGCATTTGAGAAACAGCACCCTGACATACCTGTTCTTACATTCAACGGAGATGAGCTGGATTTTGTCGGGAACAAGGATGATTTGAAAACGATAATCAGCCAAATAGAGAATGCCCTGCACAAAGGAGTAAAGTCAAATGAACTTACGAAAGAAATATAATATTCCAAACAACGCCGTCATTACGATAGCAGGGACGGTTGGCGTAGGGAAATCGACCATGACCAATGCGTTAGCCGATGCCCTTCAATTCAGGACATCCTTTGAAAAGGTTGATACGAACCCCTACCTGGATAAGTTTTACGATGATTTTAATCGTTGGAGTTTCCACCTGCAAATCTATTTCCTCGCTGAACGTTTTAAAGAGCAAAAAAAAATCTTTGAATATGGCGGCGGTTTTATCCAAGACCGTTCCATTTATGAAGACACCGGGATATTTGCAAAAATGCATTATGAAAAGGGCACGATGAATGATGTGGACTACGAAACCTATACAAGCCTTTTCAACGCCATGGTAATGACGCCATACTTCCCGCACCCTGATTTACTTATCTATCTCGAAGGTTCGCTGGATGATATCCTTGACCGGATCCAAGAGCGTGGCCGTCCAATGGAACAGCATACCCCAATTGAATATTGGCAGGAAATGCACGGCCGTTACGAAGAATGGATTGATCAATTCAATGCCTGCCCTGTCCTTCGATTAAATATAAACGAATATGACCTTATGCAGGATGAAGCAAGCATCGAACCTCTTATAAAACGGATTGCCGAATATATGGAGCAAACCAAGTTGCTGCGAAATGTATAAAAAGAAAAACCACCGGTTATCCGGTGGTTTTAATATATTAGAAAACAAAAATTCCGTTACATATGTGTAACGGAATTCATCGATATCCAATTTATGCGCTGTGGTTATTAATAAGTTATGGAGGAGGTAGAGGGATTCGAACCCCCGCGGGATTTGACTCCCCTGTCGGTTTTCAAGACCGATCCCTTCAGCCGGACTTGGGTATACCTCCGTATCAACATTTATTATATTACATGGAATTAAAATTAAAGTCAAGCCCTCTATAAAGTTTTCTTAAAATAATTTTCAAACTTTGATAAAAAGGAGAATCAGCCTCTTTAATCAGAAGCTGATTCCTTTTGATTACGGTTTAATGACTTCCACACCACGCATATATGGACGTAATACTTCAGGAATGATAACACTGCCATCTTCCTGCTGATAATTTTCCAAAAGGGCTGCGACTGTACGGCCTATTGCCAAACCTGATCCATTTAGAGTATGGACGTGTTCCGGTTTGCCTTTTGCATCACGTCTGAAGCGGATATTGGCCCGTCTAGCCTGGAATGCTTCAAAGTTACTGCAAGAAGATATTTCGCGGTACGTTCCATAACTCGGGATCCAAACCTCGATATCATACTTTTTAGCAGCAGTGAAACCAAGATCTCCCGTACACATGCTCAGCACTCGGTATGGAAGACCTAGCAATTGAAGGACCTTTTCGGCATGACCCGTAAGATTTTCCAATTCTGCATAAGAATCTTCCGGCTTCACGAACTTCACTAGTTCAACTTTATTGAACTGGTGCTGACGAATTAACCCGCGGGTATCACGACCAGCAGATCCTGCCTCTGAACGGAATGAAGCGCTGTATGCCGCATAGCTTATCGGCAGATCGTCCGCGCTCATGATTTCATCACGATGGAAGTTTGTCACCGGGACTTCAGCTGTAGGGATCAAGAAGTAATCATCACTTTCAATACGGAAAGCATCCTCTTCGAATTTTGGCAATTGACCTGTGCCAGTCATGCTTGCACGGTTTACCATATATGGAGGCAGCATTTCTTCATATCCATGTTCCTCAACATGAAGGTCTAACATAAAGCTAATTAAGGCACGCTCTAATCGAGCACCAAGACCCCTATAAAATACAAATCGGCTTCCGGTCACTTTTGCTGCTCGTTCAAAATCCAGGATGCCTAGATCTCCAGCTACATCCCAGTGTGGTTTCGGTTCAAACTTGAATTCCGGTAACTCTCCCCATTTACGGATTTCGACATTATCGTCTTCCGTCTCACCGACAGGCACACTTTCATGCGGAATGTTCGGAATGGAAAGAAGTAATGTTTCTAACCGGGCTTCCACTTCACGAAGCTCATCATCGAATCCTTTGATACGGTCACCAACTTCACGCATTTGGGCAATCAACTGATCTGCATCCTTTTTCTCCCGTTTCAATACGGCCACTTGCTGTGAAACTTCATTTCTTTGGCTTTTCAACTTTTCCGTATCAGCAATCAAATTCCGACGCTTTACATCCAGTTCCTCGAATTTACCTAAATCGGTTAAATCTTCTCCTCTAAATTGCAATACACGCTTCACTTCTTCAAAATTATTTCTTACATATTTCAAATCCAACATTTTCAGTTCCTCCTTAATATTTTGATGATTTATCAAAGAACGCAAAAAACTCCCGTCCCCTGAAGAAGGGACGAGAGTTAACCCGCGTTGCCACCCTAGTTGAAGGCCTATGAAAAAGGCCTACCACTTATCACGATAACGGCTTTTAACCGAAAGTATTTACTGACCCAAAAGGCTTTCCATACTCTGCTCCAGGAGGGATTCACAACACTCTCACACCGATTTCCACCAGCCATCGGCTCTCTATAGAAAGAAATACTTGTTACTATTTCCTGTCATTGCTTTCTTATATAATCAGATTGTTTTCCATAATGTACTATAATTTTATACATTTCGCAACCGTTTTATACGCGAAACTTAAAACCAGCCTTTAACAGTTGAAGCTACACTGCTCCATACGTCACCAAAGAATCCGCCAACCGCACGCATTGATAATACGAACCAGTTTGCCTTTTCAACAGATTCAGCAGCTACGACGTTAACCTTTACCGAATCGCCGTTGATGTACCCATAATCTTCTCCCTTTTTAGGAGTGACTGTGATGTAACCGAGCTTTTCACCTTTTTTGATTGGTGCAGTCAGCTTACCATCATCATTCAATTTGTTTTTATCGATCACTAAATCTGTTTTATAGTTATCTTTCTCACCATTTTCAACAAGTAGCTCGATTGCTTTTTCAGATTGAATCTTAACATCTTTTTCCTTGCCTTTTACTACTGAAAGCGTTTCTTTCCCTTTCACCTGGTAATGAGCTGGAAGGATTTTTTCTTTTTTAAAGGTAGCATAAGCATGGTTCATAAGCTTAGTGCTATCTGCAAAACGTTCGTTTTTATTAGTGGACTTCATAACCACCGTGATATAGCGCTGACCGTCCTGGATAACCGTCCCTGTATGGCCATAGCCGGCAAAGTCGGTAGATCCCGTTTTTAGTCCATCTACGCCTTTATATTCAAATATCAGGCCAGGCAGCATCCAGTTGAAGTTCGGATATTCTTTTCCATCACGGAATTTCAATTTGGAAATGCTTGCGATTTTTAACACTTCCGGATAATCATTTATTAATCGATAAGCAAGAAGTGCAGTATCTTTTGCTGTCATGATATTTTCATCATCTTCATCACCTGAAGGATACTGCCCTAATAAATCGGAGTTATTCAAACCGCTGGCGTTTACGAATTTATGATTTTTCAAGCCTAATTCCTTTGCTTTGTCGTTCATTAACTTTACGAAGCTTTTTTCACTTCCGGAAACTAGCTGTGCTAAAGCAACTGTTGCCGCATTTCCGGAATAGACTGCCATAGCTTGATATAGTTCCTTAACTGTATAGTCTTCACCTTCCGTTAACCCAACATTCGACAAATTGGGTGCTTTTGAAAGGTCATGTACGTATTTATTTATTTTAACTTTTTGATCCCAACTGATTTTCCCATTTTCAATTGACTCCATTATGATGTACTCTGTCATCATTTTAGACATGGATGCAATCCCTAATACTTTATCGGCATTTTTTTCATATACGATTTGTCCTGTTTCACCATCAATGATAATGGCTGCCTCTGCTTTTAAACCCAAATTATCAGATTCAGCAAAAGCTTCCCCCGGTTGATAGGCAAATTGCGACATAACAAGAACACAAACAAAAGTGAAAATGAGGGTCATCTTGCTGATTTTTTTCAATTTCCAATACCTCCAACTTTTAAGCTAATCTCTATTACAAAGGAGAAACTTTATGTAATTCCCTTGACACCTTGTCTAGTTTATCACAGAAAAAATAAAAAAAATAGACAGAGTAATCGCAGACTCTGTCTATTTCAACAATAAATTTTAATGACGATTATATGTTAAATTCATTACATTGAGTAGTTTGGTGCTTCTTTTGTAATTTGGACATCATGAGGATGGCTTTCCCTTAATCCGGCACCGGTCATTTTGACAAATTGAGAGTTTTCTCTCAACTCTTCCAATGTGGCTGTACCGCAATATCCCATACCTGAACGAATGCCGCCAATCAGTTGGAAAATGGTATCTGAAAGAGGTCCTTTGTATGGAAGGCGCCCTTCAATGCCTTCCGGTACGAACTTCTTGTTATCTTCTTGGAAGTAACGATCTTTAGATCCCTTTTCCATTGCAGCAACAGAGCCCATACCCCGATACACTTTAAAACGGCGACCTTGGAAAATTTCCGTTTCTCCTGGGCTTTCCGTTACACCTGCAAGCATGCTGCCAAGCATTACTGCATGTCCGCCTGCAGCTAGGGCTTTAACGATATCGCCAGAATATTTGATTCCGCCATCTGCGATAATCGTTTTACCATGTTTTCTTGCTTCTGTCGCACAATCGAAGACTGCCGTGATTTGCGGAACACCTACACCAGCTACAACCCTTGTCGTACAGATTGACCCTGGTCCGATTCCCACTTTCACTACATCAGCTCCCGCTTCAATCAATGCCTTCGTCCCTTCAGCTGTTGCCACATTACCGGCAATGATCGTCAATTCAGGATATGTCCCGCGGATTTCCTTCACCATTTCAAGGACGCCCTCTGAATGACCGTGAGCAGTATCAAGTACAATTGCATCGACATGGGACTTAACTAGCATTTCCACACGCTTCATTGTATCCTTAGTCACGCCGACTGCAGCACCTGCAAGTAATCTTCCTTGCTTATCTTTCGCCGAATTTGGGAACTCAATGACTTTCTCGATATCCTTGATCGTAATAAGTCCTTTAAGAACTCCATTATCGTCCACAAGGGGAAGCTTTTCAATTTTGTATTTTTGAAGAATCTTCTCTGCTTGTTCCAAGTTAGTTCCCACTGGCGCTGTGACCAGGTTCTCTACAGTCATGACACTGGAAATCTTCAAGGAAAAATCGGAAATAAATCGCAAATCACGGTTTGTAATGATACCCACAAGTTTTTGATCCTCTATATTGTTGACTACAGGAACACCCGAAATGCGATATTTCCCCATTAAATGCTCTGCATCGAATACTTGGTGATCTGGCGTTAAGAAAAATGGATCGGTAATTACACCGCTTTCTGAACGTTTTACTTTATCCACCAGTTCAGCTTGTGCCTCAATGGACATATTTTTATGAATGATACCTAATCCGCCTTGACGAGCCATGGCAATTGCCATCTCAGCTTCAGTCACGGTATCCATCCCTGCGCTGATGATAGGAAGGTTGAGCCTTAAGTTTTCAGCTAAGTTGACTTGAAGGTTAACATCTTTCGGCAAAACCTCTGATTTCGCTGGAATTAATAGGACATCATCAAAGGTTAAACCTTCTTTTGCAAATTTATTTTCCCACATTATTTTCCCCTCCTGCTTAAAAATATTATTTGTAGGTTATCAATAGGACATACTACTGTCAAGAAGAGAAATAAAAGTTTGATTATTCTATTAATTCGGAGGATAGCTGCAATGCCTGAAAACAATGATAATTTCGATAAATATACACCTTTTTTTTCCGCATCTTCCTCACAACTTTTTTTACAAAAATGTTACACGCATGAAAAAATAGCAGAAGCGGAAATAAAAAGTTACGATAATTGTTATCCATTTATTTACCATCTTGAACATGCTAAAACTTATTATAATCAGGCTGCCATTGCACCACTTTCCATACAACCAATCCTGACATTTTATGGATTCGCCCAATTGTTAAAGGCTTGTCTGCTTACGATTGATCCCAACTATCCGGAATCAACTTCGATGCTTGCCCATGGGGTAACAACGAGAAAAAAGAAAAAACAACAATATGAATTTTTAAAGGACGAAGTCAAAACGCAAAAGAATGGACTTTTCACCTGCATTTCCGAGAAGTTATTCCATATCAAGCATCTGGAAGGTGAAAAGTTTTCCATGGGGACGCTATTGAAGGAAATCCCAGATATGCAAAACATTACATGGTCGAGTTCCAAGAAAAATTTCGTCGCCATGTTACCCTCTTCGAATGGCTTTCAATTACCCTCGGCGATATTGGATAGCTATCAAATGTCCAGCAGTCGATTCGAAGAATTTTTGAAAGCTAAAACGAATCAAGTTTACAGTATTTCAGAAGCTCCCGGGACACTGCATTTAAAAACAGATGGCGTCCCTATTCATAATGCCACTTCCCCAGTGCGGTATAATTTGGCAGAAGGACAGTTCATGCTATCTCTAAATAAAGATTCGTCAGCTTTTTCATTACCTGAACTTCTGATCCATTATTTGATTTCTTATAACCTTAGCATAATAGCTCGTTATGAAACAGAATGGTGGGCAGAACTGTTGAAAACCATGCCTAATGATGATTACCCCTGCATTGTTCAATTCCTTAAAATAAGCCAAGCTAAGGTGCCATTCTTAATATTTGAATGGATCAGGTCCGAAAGGTTCCACTTTTAATCTTTCCAACATCCATTTGGTGATTTGATTTGGCCCGAAACGACAAAAAAAGACCAGCCGGATGGCTGATCTTTCAAAATGGCTTGGCGGCGTCCTACTCTCACAGGGGGAAACCCCCAACTACCATCGGCGCTGAAGAGCTTAACTGCCGTGTTCGGAATGGGAACGGGTGTGACCTCTTCGCTATCGCCACCAAACATAAAAGGAACGTTGTTCCTTCAAAACTAGATAATAAGAAGGCATTTCATTTTTTTAAAGCGTTGGTTAAGTCCTCGATCTATTAGTATCAGTCAGCTCCACATGTC
>NZ_JAGGQJ010000047.1 GCF_018613325.1 Bacillus sp. ISL-34
AAGAAGTCAATAGTTATTATTTCTTTCAGCAATCAGCCGAAAGCGATGAAGTTTTTCGTTTGTCTTAGTTGGTGCTTATTTATATTAATCCTTTCCCACCATAAAGTCAACACATTTAATGCATTTCCTTGCTAAATGATTTAATCAATTATATATAGGGGAATAAACGCATGTCATACCTTAGCCTTCCTCTTTATAATCCAACAAAATCGTTGATTCCATCCATTGTATTAAATCAAACCTATTTGAAACACTTCCCCTTCAACTAGTCACGCTTTCTGTAAAATCGATAAAAACCTATGTTCCTTTAACAATCGGATGGACCATTTAAAAATAAAACGCTAAATCACCGATTTTCATTGTCCAAATATTTAAAAATATTTTTTACAATTTTACTTTCTTGTACTATAATAAATATATTTTAAAAATTTCAGGAGAGACTTTTAATCATTATAGTAATAGTTGGGAGAGGGATTTATAAATGATTAATAAAAACACATCTTTGAGGATGCAAAGTATCGTTTTTATTGGCTTTATGGGAGTAGGAAAGACGACGATCGGACAGAAAGTAGCAAGGAAATTATATAGGGACTTTATTGATATAGATCAAGAAATTGAAAAGGAATTCAATATGCCCACTACAGAAATATTCAAGAAGTTTGGAGAAAAAGCTTTTCGCGAAAAAGAAAAAAGTGTGATTGAAAGCCTTAGTCAACAACAATTGAAAATCATTTCAGTTGGAGGCGGGGCATTTTTACAAGAGGATATACGGAATATCTGTTTATCCAATTGCATTGTCTTTTACCTGGACTTATCTTGGGAATACTGGAAAGAGAGAATAGGCTTACTTATTGATAGTAGACCTGTTTTACAAAGCCGGTCCCTTGAGGAAATCGAGGAACTCTTTTACACGAGACAAGAAATATACTCCTATCATCATTCAAAAGTGAATACCAATGATCTTGATGTTGATGAAGTGGCAGACTTTATAGTCGATTCATTGAAAGTTGCCTGGGATATTTATGAACCGCTTAAGTAAGACCAGCTCTTTCATGTAATCGATTTTCCCAATAAAAGAATAATAGAAAAGATGAAAAGGGTACAGTAGTTTGGATACCTAACCTCCTGTAGTCTAATCACCTTTTTATTTTTCTTTATTAGGAAGACTCTCTAATAATCAGTTCTGGATTCAATATGATTCGCTGTTGTTCACGTTCAATTTTCTCCATTTGCTGATATAGGAGATTCGCTGCCTCTTTTCCAATACGTCTAGGGAATGAGGAAATGGTCGTTAGCGGAGGATGGTAGATTTCTGCGACTGGAACGTTATCGAACCCTACAATATCTATATCTTTTCCAGGAGTAAATCCTTTCATCATTAATCCTTGCATAACACCAAAAGCAATTAAGTCGCTAAAGCAAAAAATCGCGGTAGGCGGATTAGGATTCTCAAGTACTTTCAATACAGCCTCCAGCCCTCCCTCCCGTGTAGGCGCACTATCTATCACCAGCGATTCATCCACTTCCAATCCCGCTCTTGAAAGAGCTTCACGGTATCCCTCCATTCTCTCGACCCAGGTAGAAGATTCCTTGATGCCACCAAGGAGCGCAATTCTTTTATGTCCCTTTCCAAGGAGATGATCAACAGCCATCCTGGCTCCTTCTGGATAGTCTATGCCTACATAGTCGCTATTCACTCCAGGTAGTTCCCTAACGGCAAGGACCATCGGCGTATCAATTTCATTTAACCGTTCAATTGTATCTTGTGAGCTTTCAGAGACAGGACAAAGAATCAGGCCTCCCACCCTATGTTCCATCATGGTTGAAAGGAGATGGTCTTGCTTGGCAACCGAGTCGAATGTAGTTCCCAGCAACACTGTATATCCGACCTCATCCAATGCGTCGTGAACGCCTATCAGGAATTCAGAAAAAAAGGTGTTTGATATGTCGGTAATAATGATTCCTACAGTATCAGAACTCTGCGACCTTAGGTTTGCTGCAATTCTATCGTATACATAACCCAGTTCATGCATGGATTTCAATACTTTTTTTCGCGTCGCTTCCGATATTCGAGGGTTATTGCGAACGATAAGGGAAGCAGTGGATGTAGAAACCCCAGCATGTTTCGCTACCTGTTGCAGTGTGACCCGCCCTTTTTTGGATTGTTTCATAGTTCAATCACCATCTTGAATGTATTTTTAATGTACTTATTATTATCATGTTCTTACTATAATAATAATATAGTTACTGTCATTATTACACCCTTGCTTTTGGAACATGGGTAACTCATCGATTAATACTCACTCCAATACATCTATATCCAATATTCATTAGTCCAAAAAAAAAACGCCACCCGAGTTCTAGAAGATGGAGTTTTAAATAATCCTTCAATATTTATTAGCCATGGTTAAATATGGTCTGGTGCTGTGTCAATTTTTTATACCGGTAATAAACAAAAGCTGCAGCTAGGATGCCAATAGTTGCAATAAAGCAATCGAAAAGAAATATATGCGATATATCCCCGCTCTTAGCGATCAAGCCCGTTGCAATTGGTAAAATGACGCTCGCCAAACTGGAAGCCGTCGCAACGATCCCTGTTACAGTTCCTTTTTTCCTCCAGAAGAGTTCAGTCATTATTGCAATGGTCAATTGAAATATCCCAGCTGTCGAGGCTCCAAGGAAAAAGGAGCTAATACTTAAGACAATAGGTGAATGAATCGTTAATATGATGATTACCGTAAGTAAAGTAATCATTGGATAAAGCAATATCACCGTCACGGGCTTAATCCATTTGTTTAATAAGATGGATAATAGCAGGACGGAAATCAGTGATCCAACACTATAATAGCTCAATAATTTAATTGCACTTGAAGATGGCATCCCTGCGACTTCCTGGCCGAAACTCGGTAACCAGATTTGCGAAACAGTAAATAACGCCGTTGATGTAAATCCAATTATGATTAGCGCGACTCCTTCGTTCCAAAATTTAGGTTCAGTTATGAATCTGTTCATATGCAAATCCTCCTCATTACTGACAGCATCGGATTTGCTTGTTGGAAATGAAGCGGACAAAACAAAAAACATATTCAAGAAGTAGACTACAGCCGGTAATAAAAATGCAAACCCGTAAAATAATTCGTTCCTAGTAAGAAACAAGATGATGAATGGCAGGATGGTTGCACCAAGTGAACCAAAAGCCTTAACCATAACACTGGCGGAACCAGCAGATTCAGGAAACATTTCAGTTAGTGCCGGATATGTACCAGCATCCATTGCTGAGTTGGAAATTCCCGCAAGTAAAGCAAATACAAAGGCTATTTCATATGTGGGGGAAAATGGAATCCCAATTAAAAAAACTGCCATTATAACTGAAGAGACAAGTATCAATGGCTTTCTCCCAAATTTATCTGATAATACTCCCGAGAGACCATACGTGAGTAATCTGCCTATTCCTATTGCTGCAATAAGATAACTGATGCCAGTAGAGTCCGTATCCCATTGTTCTGTTAAAGAGGGCATGTTTGAGGCGAGAATTATATTTACCATCCCTAGCAGGAAATAGTTAATATACATGCCAGATGCCGCTTTAAAATACTGATTTTTCATTATTACACCCCTATAATAAATCATTGTGTTTCTCCCCTAGTACACTTCAATGCACAATGTTATTACATTAAAGCCTCCCCTTTATGTTATCCATTTAAATGAAAACCACTTTTCAAAAAAAAACGCTAAGAAAAACAAGGGATTTCACTCCCTGCATTTCTTAGCTCCGAGGTTTCTGCACCCATTTGATGTAATCATTTAACGATGATGCACATCGAGTATCAAAAAATCCTCCATTTGGAGAATAATCTCCAGAGTGGAATCAGTTAATCAGTTATTCTGCAAACAATTGCTCTTTGATGTAATCAACAGGCATCTGTTGACCTGTCCATAATTCAAAGGCAAGTGCACCTTGCCAAAGCATCATCCCAAGACCATTAATAGCTGTAGCACCCGCAGCCTCAGCTTGTTCCATTAGTTTTGATTTACGTGGGATGTAAACAACATCGGTTACGATTAGATCAGGACGCAGCATTGATTCGTCTTGAATGACACTTAAGCCATCAAGTGGTTTCATGCCAACGCCAGTTCCATTTGCCAAAATATCACTAGTTGCAATTTCAGCCTTTAATTGTTCAACATTTTCAAGAGGGTACACATTGGCTTTCACATTTAAGTGCTTCATATCTTCATTGATGATTCGTACATTCTCTTCTGCTTGCGGGAAGAAAGCATCATCACGAGCAAAAATGCTGATTTCCGCCACACCTTCCAGCGCAGATTGAATGGCAATTGGAGTAGCAGCCCCGCCAGAACCGATAAGAGTCATTTTCTTTCCTTTAATATCTATACCATGTTCTTTTAGGTTCCGAGTATATCCCATTCCATCTGTGCTGTGCCCTACGAACTTTCCATCGACATTGACAACTGTATTAACGGCCCCAGAAAATTTAGCACTGTCTGCCAATTCATCAAGATATGGAAGGATCTTCATTTTATTAGGCATGGATACGTTAAATCCTTTTACATTTAATGCACGCATCCCTTTGACTGCATCTTCCAGCTCTTCATTTCCAACCTCAAATGCTAAATAGGCGCAATTCAAGCCTAATTTATCGAAAGCCAAATTATGCATGGCAGGTGATAAAGAATGTCCGATAGGTGTTGCCAGCAATCCTACTAATTCTGTTTTCCCATTAATTCGTCCTAGATTTTCCATGTTCTATTCCCCCTGATTTTTTAAACTTTATATAAATTCCTTCTCGTAAGGAATTATGGGTTAAATATTTTGATCAATGATCTCCAATACATCTCTTAATTGAGTAACAGGAATTTGTCCTGGGGCAGATGATTCTTTTCCGGCACCGAATGTACAAGAAGATCCAAACACCGCGCCAGATAATCGACTGACCAGGCCTGTACCCGACATTGACATCGTAATGAATGGACGATCGGCATACTTTGTTTTCATCGTGTAAGTTGCATCTAATAAAACGAGTAAGTCACCAACAGTTTGGGGCATTACAGCGATTTTTGGAATATGGGCGCCAAACTCCTGCATTTTACGCAATCGGTAAATGATTTCTTCTTTTGCTGGTGTCTTATCGAAATCATGGTTACACATTACTACGTATACGCCATTTTCCTCAGCTACCTTTACAGCCTCCTTCACTGATGATTCTTCAAAAAATAACTCCACATCGACAAGATCAATATTCTTCGTTTTAATTGCTGTATGAAGAAGTTGGAAATAATAAGCATCGCTGATCTCCTTGTTTCCGCCTTCTTTATGGCTTCTAAAAGTGAAAAGCAGCAAAGTACTGGGTACAGCACTTCTAAGTTTTGATATCATATCCGAAACGGCTTCTAAGCTTTCGACTTGTTCAAAGACATCTGCTCGCCATTCAATGATATCCGGGTTTAGCCCATTTACCGTTTCAACTTCTTTAAGCAGTTCATTTTCAGTTGTCCCCATTAGTGGAACGATGATCTTTGGAACCCCTTCTCCGATCGTTACGTCTTTGATCGTGATTGTTTGCATGGATGTTTCCCCCTTTTATCATTTTCATCAGTGGGGTTCATGCCCCACTGATTTTCGGCTGGACCGTTTAATTGGAAACCTTAATTACTTTTTTGTATCGATAGGCAACGAATACGGCTAATAAAATACTAACTACCGCAATTGCCACATCAAACAAGAAGACCGCAGTTAACCCAGTACTCTTAGAAATGATACCTGTAACGAAAGGTATGATGATAAAGGCTGAACTACCTGCAATGTTTACATATGAAGTAATCGTCCCTTTATTGGCAGGGAAGAATTCTGTTATTATTGTCATGGCTAATTGAAACACCCCTGCAGTTGAAAGCCCAATGAAGAAAGCGCTCAAAACAGTTATAAATGGTTGCTGGATGTAAATGAGTGACAATAAAGATAATGCTGCGATGATCGGATAGATAATCATGACGGTAATCGGCTTAATAACTTTATTCAATAGAACTGCTAGTAAAATGACAGAAACAAGGGAGCCAATGCTATAGTAACTAAGCAATTGAACAGCCTTAGCCTGGGTTAGCCCCAATACATCTTGTCCGAAGTTCGGGAGCCAGACTTGAACCAGCATGAATAAAGCAGTTGATGTGAAGCCTAATAGTATGACGGCCAAACCTTCCTGAGCAAACTTCGGTTTTGAGAGGAATTGGTGTTGAACCGGCGCAGTTTGTTCATCACCTTGAGTCTGGCTTTGAGCTTTATGATCCGGGAATGATACCTTAAGCAGGAAAAATCCATTAACAAGATAAACAGCAGCCATTAAGAAGAATGTATACCCGTAAAACATATCTCTAGCTATAAAGAACGCCATGATAAATGGAAGAAGTGCGGCACCGACTGAAACGAACGCTTTTACTAATACGGTAGCGGAACCAGCTTTCTTTTGAAAAGCCTCAATAAGTGCTGGATACGTACCTGCATCCAAAAATGAATTTGCAATCCCAGCACATACAGCAAATATAAATGCCAATGTATAGTTAGGAGCCAAAGGTATACCTATGAGGAAGATCAGGTAGATAAAAGATGCAGAAACGACAAATGGTTTCCTTCCTAATTTATCCGACAGTCTACCGGCGAAAAACAAAGAAACTAACTTACCGATTCCTATAGCAGAAACCAAGTAACTTATCCCTGAGGCACTTGTGTTTAATTGCTCGGACAAATTTTCCATATTTGACCCAATGATAATATTGATCATACCTAAAATAAAATAGCTAATATATAAACCTGTGGCCATTTTTATAAATGGATTTTTCATGAAACACACCCCTATTAAAAAGTTATCGAAATGCAATTTGATTCTTAAGCCTTTCAGAAGTTGCCCCCTTGCCCCATACTATAAATTTAAGAAACAATATTACGTACTAAATAAAAACAATAAACTTCATTAAGTTAACCGGCTTCAGTTAGTACATCGTTCTACTAACTTTCCGCATAACTAGTATATCGTTCTACTAATCAATCTTAATTAATGTTAGACATCGTTCTACCAAAAAGGATTCAAAACTGCTTTGATCCGTGTCATCAATGATTATGCGCGGAAAAGTGGTCTTAAATTATTGGTATATCGTTCTACTAACAACCGATTAGTTTCTAAATTCAAAAGGTATTGAATTAACACTTATGCTAAAGTTAATTAGTTAAATTTATTTAGTATATCGTTCTACTGAATTATTATACTGCGCTAATTTAATTGTGTCAAACTCATGAAGCAGTCCTTACTAACTATAAAGCAATTCCTTATATTCATTATTTCTAGATTTCGAAGTGCTCATTTTGGATCTTATTTACCTTAAAAGTTCAGCCATACCACGGATTTGTACTGTTCATTCAAGATGAAGCATACTTTTATTGATGTGGCACAAAGTATTTTATCATTTATGAGGGCTCCCTTGTGTTTCGATATTCTCCACTTTTTTGTTACCAGTTTCTGAATAACTTTCTTTTTAGCTAAAATATATGTACAGCTGCTTATTTAAATACAATTATCCAGTTATTTGCAAACGGATTGAATAACCAATGTCTAAGTAAAGCTGGGAGAATGTTTCACTTATATTTTCAATATCACCTTCTCAAGGTGAAATAACAACTTCTATATAATAGAAATAACTGGGCTTCATAATTTTCATAAAGCAAAAAAGACCAGCCGGATGG
>NZ_JAGGQJ010000048.1 GCF_018613325.1 Bacillus sp. ISL-34
ATGATGAGGATTGACCGTGACGACATCCATGTTTTGTTTGAGTAGCCACTTTGAGAGGTTTATCCAATAATGACCGGTAGGTTCCATTCCGACTATCGTGGTGTCTAGGTTTTTCATGTGTTTTAGTTCCTTGATCCAGTTTAGTAAGCTAGTAAAGCCCTCTTCGTTATTTTCAAAAGACAAAGGTTTCCCGACCACAATGCCCCTATAGTTTACAGCACGGGCCACGTGTACGTGTTGGGCAATATCCACACCAACAACTAGATGTTGATCCGTAATTCTCTCAATTAGTTGATTTTGTTTGTTTTGCATTTTAAAATTCATAGTAGGGCTTCCTCCTTAAGACTTTGAGTTAGATTGGACTCTATACTCGTATCTTACTGAGGGGCTCTATTTTTTTCAAACCTGATATTTAACAATCTACAGGAATGCTAAAGGGGCAGTTTAGTTCATTAAGGTTTCAGTATAGAGGTTATTCAAAATGCAAAAAGCATATGGAAGGATTTTTTGTCTGGGGGATTTTAATGTCATTTGAACAATGTCAGAGAATTACTTCTTTAATGTCAGGATTTAATAAAACGTGGTTCTTTGCAGGCGGTTGGGCAATTGACCTTTTTATCGGTAGAGAAACAAGACAACATCAAGATATAGAGATTGCCTTATTTCGGAAAGATCAATTAAACCTGAAGGAATTTCTTAAAGAATGGGATTTTAAAAAGGTTATTAAAGGTAGGTTCTATACTTGGGAAAATGAGTTTTTAGAGTTACCTATTCACGAAATACACGCATTGAATAAGTCAAATGGAGATAAATTAGAAGTTCTTCTAAATGAAACAAAGGATAATGATTGGAAATTCAGAAGGGATTTAACGATTTCCCATCCACTTAAGTCAGTTTGGAGTTATTCTGATACAGGCATTCCTTATCTAAATCCAGAAATTGTACTTTTATATAAAGTGAAAAACACAAGAGATAAAGACCATCAAGACTTTATGGCGATAATAGATAATTTAGATGATGAGAGGAAAGAATGGCTTCAGTATGCTATACAATTGCACGAACCTGAACATAAATGGCTTCAATTCTTAACATAACGTCTTAATGAAATAACGGTGTAGTTAGTGAAAAAAGAATAAAGTGTTTAATTTTGTTCAATAAAGCATTATTTAACAGATTCAAAAAGGAGAATCCTTTGGGTAAGGATTCTCCTTTTTATTATGGAAACCATTATATTTATTCTAGGCATGCCTCAATCCAAATCTTACCAAAAACATAAATATAAGTCTATTTCTTTTTTAATAAATATGGAAAAATTATGATAGTAACAATGAAAAATTCCCTTAAGAAAGAGGCGATTTTGAACATGAAACAAAACATTTATGATCATCCAGAATTCTTCCAGAGTTACCGAAACCTACGTGAGTCTGAATCGAATTACAATGATTTACTAGAACAACCTACCCTAAGAGATATGCTACCTGAATTAAAGAATAAAATTGTATTGGATGTAGGCTGTGGTATGGGGGACTTCGCAAAGTATTGTGTAAAGGAACAGGCTAGGGAGGTCGTGGCGATAGACATTTCAAAGAAAATGATTCAAGTTGCTCAGCAAAGAAATTCCCATGAACGTATTAACTATGTAAATATTGCTTTAGAAGATCTTCAGATAAAACAACATGAATTTGATGTTGTAGTTAGTTCACTAGCTTTACATTATATACGGGACTATGATGTTGTTATAAAAAAAATTAACTGTTGTTTAAAAGAAATGGGGGTTTTTCTTTTCTCCATTGAGCATCCGATTGTAACAGCTAGAAGAAATATGGATAATTGGATAGTTGATAAAGAAAACAACAGATCACATTATGCAGTTGATCATTATCAGGACGAAGGTGAAAGGCAGCAACATTGGTATATAGACGGTATTGTTAAATATCACCGTACTTTTTCAACTCTAATAAATGAACTAATCCTGAATGGCTTTCAGATTGAGCAAGTAATTGAGCCTATTCCCGATAAAAAAGCATTGAATAGTTTACCGAAAATTATTAATGAGATGAGAAAACCTTCTTTTATGATCATTAGGGCAAAGAAAGTTTGGTAATATTGGAGGTTGCCGCGGCAACCTTTTTCTTATTGCACTCCCATGAAAATTAAAAAAGCTCAAAATCCAGAAAAAACCACCCAGTAAAAACGCTTTTTAAAAAAAGGCTGAGCCTTATGAGTGATCTGATTGAGTTTGGTAAATCGTTAAACAAAAACCTCCAATTAAAGCAAATTAAGTAGAGGCCAGCGCGACGACCAAAAAAGGATTAATCTCCCATGAGTGCTACCCAAAAAGGGCGCGACAGTCGGTGGTACACCGCGGTCGTCGGAGTCAGACTAACGGATGGGCTCAAAGGCACCATAGTTCAACGACCTTCTTCGCCAGCCATTAAAATATTATCGACATAGAGACCAATTTTCATTCTCTGTGGTGAAGCGCTGATTTTTGCGCTTCATGGATGGCTAACGGGGCAGTTTAGTTGAAGAACGATTTAAGATGTTACAATTAAGTTGGATATTTGAATTAGAATAAAAGTTGGGGGAAAAGAGTGAATATTGAACAAAAGTTATATCAAGCAACGAAAGAACTTATTGAAAAAAGATACCCTTCTGGCTGGGGTGGAGCAGCAGCAATGTACACTAACAATGGAGAAATATTGACAAGTGTATCACCAGAGGTCATAAATGCTTCAACAGAGTTATGTATAGAAACAGGTGCGATTTTGGAAGCACATAAATTTAATACAAAAATCACTCATTCAATTTGCGTTATAAGAGATGATGAAAACCAAGAATTTAAAGTATTAACTCCTTGTGGGGTCTGTCAAGAAAGATTATTTTACTGGGGAAGGGATGTAAAAGTCGCAGTTACTATTTCAAAGGATCAGGAACAATTACTTTTTAAAACCTTAGAAGAAGTCCAGCCGTATCATTGGTCTCACGCATACAAAGATGAAGAATTATTCAACTAACGAGTGCGTTGGCTGAAGATCGGAGCTGTCTTTAAAAGGCAGCTTTTTCTTATGGCACTAACGGGGCAGTTTAGTTGAAGAACAGGTAATAAAATTACTATGTCGAATTAGTAACAAATGGGGTGATTAATTTTGATACATGTAAAAAGTTTGGAACAAAGTGAGCATGATTTAGATTTTTTAACGAATATGATGTATGAAGCTATTTATATTCCTGAAAATAAGCCACCTAAAGAAGAACTGTTAAATTTACCACATATCAAAAAATATAGTGAGGGATGGGGACGAAAAGGTGATAGAGCAATAATTGCTTTTGAGGATAATTTTCCTGTTGGTGCAGCATGGTATCGCCTATTTGCAGAAAATCAAAAAGGTTATGGATATGTTGATGATAAGACTCCTGAACTGGGTATAGCTGTAATTAATAAAGTAAGAGGTAAGGGAATAGGTAACCTGCTTATGGAAAAGTTAATTGAAACAGCTTCTAGAGATGGTTATACATCACTATCTTTGAGCGTTGACCCTAAAAACACTCAGGCTGTACAACTTTATAAGAAACTTGGATTTGAACAATGTGATTCATCAGGAACATCTTGGACAATGATATATAACATCTCTTCCAGTTAGAAATTTTTACCTAACGGGTGCTTTAGCTGAAGATTGGAGCTGTCTTTAAGGTAGCTTTTTCTTAAGGTACTAACGGGGCAGTTTAGTTGAAGAAGGAAATTTCCAAAAATCGGGCGAAATATTTAGAATAAAATATTTTGAGGAGGATTAAATTGAGTAATCTGGTGAAAATTAAAGCCCTTAAATTCCCTGATATTCTTCACTATGAATGGGAAGGCGAACTGCTTCGTCACACCTCCGATTATTTACTTGTCCTATGCAAACCAGGTCGCAAATTTATTCATCATACCAAAAATAAGATTTTTACTATCGAAAATACCTCTTTAGAGTATTTTTCCTTGAAAGAATGGTTCACGGCTGCGATGGAGGTTGAAGATGGAAAAGTTGTATCTACTTATTGTAATGTAGCAAAGCCTTCCATATTTAATAACAAAGAAATAAGTTTTGTTGATTTAGATTTAGATTTTATTCAGGAAAAAAATAAAGAATGGAGAGTGGTTGATGAGGATGAATTTGAATCAAATAGTATTAAATATGGGTATTCAATAGAATTAAAGAGGGAGACACTAAAAGCACTAAAAAGACTAAAGGAAGGAGTGAGGCGGGGAAATTTCCCTTTCAACAATCAAGTTGCGTCTCTATTTGAAAACCAAAATTCTTAGACCCGGAGTAGGTATTGCTTTTCCTATTTAAATCGAGTAGATTGTGAAGAATTGTACTTAAACTAACGGGTGCGTTAGTTGCATAA
The DNA here is from genome assembly GCF_018613325.1 of Bacillus sp. ISL-34. Classification (GTDB taxonomy): domain Bacteria; phylum Bacillota; class Bacilli; order Bacillales; family DSM-1321; genus Peribacillus. The sequence goes on from NZ_JAGGQJ010000048.1 coordinate 4,393, forward strand.
GGTTTACTAAAAATAATAAAATTTTTTTATAAAAACTGTATAATAATTAACAAGAAAAGAATCCATTTTGATCAATCTTTTTTCAAAATGGATTCTTTTTATTTAAGTTAATATGTGAGTTTAGGAGGAACTTTTGATCAACCTTATTAGAACAGACAACCATCGGAAATGAAATTTATAGAAAAAGACCATCTTTTAAAAAAACATGGTCTTTTTCAGTGCTCACCAACCTAGGCCTTTTCACTGATTGATTTCGTTATCGGACGTTCGTTAGGTATTTTTCGTGCACATAACCTGTTCCCTTACCGTACTGAATTTTGTACCAAGAGTTGCTCTTATTAATTACGGTAACGATTTGGTCTTTCTTCAAAGAGCCAAGAACTTTCCCTGATGTGGATGGTTGGGAACGGACATTTAACTTCGTAGCATTGACCTTACCAGTTATATTCTTCGCTGCCGGTTTGTTTAATGTGTAGGAAGTGGTCGTTGTACGTTTGTTCTGGCTTGGATCTATCGCTGTAATGGTAAACGTATACTTTCCGTTCGATACCTTTGATACATCCCATGATGCACTTTGGACACCGGCATTTTTATTAGTATTATTGGTCAGTGTCGCGACGGTTTTGCCTTTGGCATCTTTTACTTGAACGGTGACCTTCGCCTTTTCATTAATCTCATACTTCAAAGAAACTTTATTCGTTTTTGAATCATATGAGTTTTTTATATTTTTAATGGAAGGTGCCGATATATCGGGTTTTGTTAATGTAAATGGAACCGTTTCTGAGCTTTTATTTTTACTGCTGTCAATCGTTGTAATTTCAAATGAGTACTTACCGTTCGATACCTTCGAGACATTCCACGATGTCCATTGAACACCAGCATTTTTCTCTACATTATTGATCGGAGTAGCTAGGATTTTACCTTTTACGTCTTTTACTTGAACGATAACCTTAGCTTTTTCATTGATCTCATACTTCAGAAAAACTTTATTCGTTTTTGAGTCATATGAGGTATTTGTATTTTTAATAACTGGAGCCGTTGTATCAGGCTTTATTAATGTAAATGGAACCGATGCTGAACTTGTATTATTACTACTATCAATCGTTGTAATTTCAAAGGTGTACGAACCGTTGCTTACCTCTGATGCATCCCAAACGGCTAATTGCGATCCTGACGGCTTTTCGTCCCCTTTGACAAGAGAAGCGACGGCTTGTTCTTTTTCATCCTTTACTTCCACTGTCACATTCGCTTTTTCATTCGTATCAAAGGTTAATTTGACTTGGTTTGTTTTAGAATCGTAATCGGTTTTTATATCTTTAATCGTTGGTGCTGTTTCATCTTTAGGTGCAGGATCTGGAACTGGTGTTGGGATTGGCGTTGGAATGACTGGTGCCGGTTCTGGCTTTACTGGTTCTACTTCCTCAGGTTCTGGCTTATACGCTTGTTTTAAGCTTGTCCCTTCATAATAGAAAGCAAGAATATCACGATACGTATTTCCCTGTTCGCCAGCTTTTTTCGCGCCATACTGACTTAGTCCGACACCATGGCCGAAGCCCTTTCCTGAAACGTTAATCGTATCCGTTGTAGTATCCACTTTGTCTACTAAATAGCTTTTCATGAAGCTCAGACCGATAATTGCTCTAATTTTTGAAGCCGTTACGTCTTCTAATATTACACTTTGCTGTAGCGCTTTCCCCTGTTCTTTCACTATAAATTCAATCGTAATACTTCCTTTACTCACCCTGCCGCCACTTGTTGGTGCGTGAAGGGATAGGAAAGGGACAGCCGTAATTTTAATGTCTTTACCTGTATAGCCATTTGTCTGTAGCCATGCTTTTATATTAGAAATTTCTTGTGTTTGTTGGGTTTCCTTCGTATTCGCCCACCATGTATCTGCTTTGGTTAGATCTAAGTTTGTAAGGTCTATTTGTTGCTTTTTCACACTAAAACTCCACACAGTTTGCGGATCATATGGATCGTCTTTGACCATTAAATATGGTCGCTCTGTGCCGCCCCAAACATTTTTGTTGGACTCGGTTTTTCCTCCATTGCTAGAGGAAAAAAGAGCATCTGAACCTATATGTAGTTTATCACCATAACCAATGACCTGACCTTCTGTTGCTTTAACAGCTTTTGTTGAATTTTCGTGCCAAGCGTAGCCACCGTATACCTGGTAACTAATTGTGTCATCGGGCGTTCTGTTGATGTAGCCCATTGCATAGGTTCTTGCCGCAACGGCCTGTGCCTTTAAGGCTTCTTGATTCCATAAAGCCGGCATTTCAGCTGGAACGACCCCTTTTAAATAATCTTCAAGGCCAATCGAGTTAAAGGGGCGGATGAATTTTCCATCTTCCATAATAAAGCGGAAACCTCCTAAGTATGAACGGCCATTAATCGAAAGTGGACCGTTCCCTGTTTCGGGTTTCACTTCAATCTCAGAAGCTTTGCCCACTTCTTTTGAATCTGTTAGAACAACAATCTCCGTACCGCTGACCCTCAACGTATACTTCTTGTTCGATTCTAGTTTTACATTTGCTAGATTCGTAGTGTACGTGACTTCCGGTTCGACGGTAATCTCAGATTTGTTACCAAGGTAGCCTTTTAATTTAACCTTAATGATCGGGTCGGCTGCCGCCTTAACAGTCATTTCTGGAAGTAAAGATAGCATGAGAACGAGTGTAACAAACATCCATATTCCATTTCGCACCTTTTTCATTGAATAACCTCCTAATAATTTGGGAAAATATTAAAATAATAGTATACCATCCATAATGATACATCAGTCTATACTATTTTAGGGGTCATATTGTGAAAATTTCTACTTAAACTAACGGGTGCGTTAGCTGAAGATCGAAGCTGTCTTTAAGGCAGCTTTTTCTTTATGCAACTATCGGGGCAGGATAGTTGCATAAGGAATGGAGAATATAAGCTATAAAAA
>NZ_JAGGQJ010000004.1 GCF_018613325.1 Bacillus sp. ISL-34
AAATTGTAAAAGCCATAAAAGACTGTAGACGCTTGGGGTTCCCAAGCGTCTTTTCTTTGCTAAAATTGCTGTAATGTTTTCAATAGTTGGATCAGCGAAGCTTTTAAATCCTCAACCACCTTCTTATCATCACCCGACATTGCCGAAATGCGATCGGGAATGAAACAGGCCTCTTCCTGTAAACCAAGTCCCTTTTCCGTCAACTTAATCATGACAGACCGTTCATCTTCAGTCGAACGTTCACGGACAATCAAGCCATTCTGCTCCATTCGTTTCAACATGGGGGTAAGCGTTCCTGAGTCGAGGGCAAGAAGCTCCCCTAGTTTTTTCACTGTAAGTGTATCCTGCTCCCATAATAGAAGAAGAACGAGATATTGAGGATATGTCACTTCGAGTTTATCCAGCAGTGGTTTATATTTCTTCGTCATTTCCCTTGAACTTGCATAAAGCAGGAAACATAATTGGTCTTCCAGTACTTTTTCTATTTTTCTTTGCATCATATCACCAGCTAATAGTAGTCCATCCGATATGAAAGCATACCGAACTTATCTTTAATATAATCGTTATACTTTATAAAATAAAGGAATATCAGTGAAGGAATGGTCTTCCTGAACAGAAAAAGGGAGCCAGCCCTCTTAAAACTTAAACTGCTCCCTGTTCTTCATTTATAGTTCTTCCAGTTCAGATTGCTTTCACCCAATAGTTCCTCGAATGATTTATTCTTCTCCCGACGCTTTCTTTCTTCGCGTTTCTTTTCTTCTTCCGCTGCCTTTTTTTCTTTTTCAGCCTCATTAAGTTCCTTTTGCTTTTGACGAAGCTGGGACATGATATCTTGATTGATCATATCACCGAGTTTCAATGAAGATGAATCTTTATCTTGGTTTTTGCTTTGATTTTGATTTCGGGGCTGTTTCTTTTTCATCCTTAAAACCTCCTGGCCATTTATGAAATCATTATATCACGACTGCCGTTTTCCTCGTCATGGTTTTCAAACAGTGTTTTCCCATTTCCCTCATGGTAAAATAAAGAAAATCAACCTAGGAGGACCTTTCATGAAGAAATGGTGGTTTACACTGGCCGGAATCCTATCGTATATCATCGGCGTCGGCATTTATTTTTCCAATCGGATCATGTACATGAAAAAGAAGGAAGATGATTTTATCCAGAATCGTGAAATCATGGCTAAACGCCTGATCCGGGAGGATTTTGATAGTCTTCCTAAAACGGAAATTTGGGTATCGTCACCATCCGGTTATTCCTTGAAATGCTTGTTTATCGAACCGCATGACACCAATAAGTGGGTGGTCATTTCTCATGGTGTGACGGAGAACAAAGTCAATTCTATTAAGTACATGAATATTTTTCTTAAGCGGGGCTTCAATGCCATCATTTATGACCACCGCCGGCATGGGGATTCCGGGGGCAAGACGAGCAGTTACGGACATTATGAAAAATTCGACCTGAAGGCCGTAATCGATGAATTGAAAAGACGTAAAGGTCCCGATCTTCATATTGGCATTCATGGAGAATCCATGGGGGCCGTAACCCTGCTTTTATATGCCGGAATGCTTGAAGATGGTGCTGATTTTTACATTGCCGACTGTCCATTTTCAAATTTCGAGGATCAAATCAAACACCAGCTCAAGCATGAAGTCCCATTTCCTTCCTGGACCGTGTTTCCGCTTGGGCGTACGTTCATCAAACTCCGTGACGGATATTGGACCAATGAAGTGTCCCCAATCGATTATATGAAAAATATCCGAAACCCGGTGCTCTTCATCCATAGTGAAAATGACAGTTTCATTCCCGCTTCCATGACAGCGGAATTATATGCAGCAAAAGAGGGCCCAAAGCAGCTTTACATCGCTAAAAAAGGGGCCCACGCTCAATCTTATAATGAAAATCCAAAAGAATATGAAGATCAAATCGATCAGTTTCTAAAACTTGTCTGAGAAGAAAAAAGAGGGTATCCAAGATCCCCTCTTTGCTTTTAGTCAGATTTTATTAAAATAGCTCATCCTCGGATTTAAGATTTGATTCGGACTTTTTAATTGAAAGCTGTTCGCTTCCGGAACAAAGTCTATTTTCATGACTTCATCAAGAAAAATCATTTTTGATTTCTCCACATAGAGAGGAATCCCGTTTGTTTCCACTTTTTCGGTACCTTCTTCAGGTTCGTTGACCCACCATAGCGCGGTCACACCGCTTACCACGCAGCCACAGCCATCAGTATCATATTTCAACTGTAAATATCCTTCTTGTCCCTGTACCTTACCGGCCATTTTCTCGGCCGCTGTTTCCGTCCATTCAATATACATGATTGCACGCCTCCCGATGTCTTTCCTTTCCCCATTATAAACGATAAAAACGCTTCTGTTAAAGAAACTGCTTCCTTTTGCAAGATCAGCCCACATGAAAATCACTTCTTCATTGACCCTAACAAATGCCGATTCTCTTACGCCCCGCCCTTTCATCACGATGCCGTTTTTTAAAATGAAAGGCTGTCCCTTGGGAACAGCCCTTCCGCCCATCATTCCATTATCCTTACATCCGCTATATCGGAAAGCCTGATATAGTGAGCCTGCTGAAACCGATCGACGATATGAAGCTTTTGGGTGAGCTCATTATAATAATGGATCCTGCCGATTAACAGCTGATACCGGTTTCCTTCATAATGAGCAATCGTGACATCCTTACTTTCCTCCATCGCTTCCCCCATTACCGCATTCATTTCTTCCAGTTGCTGCTCATCCAGGATACGCTTCGTTTCATAGCCATCCTCCACCACCCAATCCCGAAGCATCTTCACATGCTCCGGCAACATCATCGATGTCCATTTGATGCGGCCGCGATCACGAATCATTCCTTTCCCTCCCTTCAAAGTCAACCTTACGCCTTATGCCCGCCAAGCAGCTTGCTTCGGTAAACGGCTGTACCTGCTTCTGTATACGAAACGGCACGCAATAACGATTTGGCTCCATATTTATGGCGGATTCGATCAACCGTGTAACTCAATTCCCGCTTCTTCCAGCGCGAAGCATCGAATAAAGTCAACTGCATTTCGTTATCATCCACAATATTCGAGAGCCTGACCTCTATGCTCCGAACCGTTTTTTGCTTATAGTTCTCATGAAAAAGCTCCAGGCAAACTTTATATAACTCCATGGTAATGTTGGTCGGTTCACTAATCGAACGCGAACGATGGAAACCTCCGCCAAACTCATCCTTGCTGTAACCAATGCTTAGGCTCACCGTCCTTCCTGCCTTGCGATGGGTGCGTGCCCTTCTTCCAACTTCTTCGCAAATTTCCAGCATGACCTGCTTTACCTCATGCTCCTCCTTATAATCCCGCAGCAGGATTTGACTTTTGCCGAAGCTCACCTGTCCTTCGATGATCGCTGCCCCCATGTCGGATAAATCTATTCCCCACGCATGGTGGTAAAGCTGATTACCCATAATTCCAAACTTCGCTTCAAGTAATTCAAGGTCATAATTGGCAAGCTGTCCAACCGTAAATATTCCCATTCCATGAAGGGTTTTTTCTACGCGCCTGCCGATCCCCCACATTTCACGAAGCGGGGAAATCGGCCAAAGTTTGCTTGGCACATCCTCATACTTCCATTCTGCAATCCCTTTATGTTTGGCTTCCAAATCAAGGCAAAGTTTTGCCATAAGCATGTTCGGTCCAATTCCAATGGCACAGGGGAGCTGTAATTCCCGTTCGATTTCATCCTTTATCTTTTCAGCTATCATCCGGGCATCTCCCCATAAAGAAGCGGCACCATCGACTTTCACAAAACTTTCGTCCACACTATATACGTGAATCGCTTCTTTGGGTACATAACGGTTGAACAAGCGGGTGATTTCCGTCGAAACCCTTAAATAGGTCGCCATTTTAGGTTCAACGACGACAATCCTCGGATCATTCGGGATCTCAAACATCCGCGAACCTGTCTTGATGCCAAATTCCTTCTTCATCTTTGGAGAAGCAGCAAGCACAATGCTCCCTGTCCTCTTCAAATCACCAACCACCGCCAGATAACAATCAAGCGGATCCAGACCAAGCATCACCGCTGAACAGCTTGCATAAAAACTTTTCATATCGATACACATAATCGATTGTTTCGGCATCGTCCCATAATCCATCATTTCTTCACCCTAACAAGAATATACGTTCGCTTTTATTATATTCATAACTTTAACCGAATATACGTTCTTATTCAATGGAAGTTTTCATACAAATTTCTACTTTTTATTGTAATTTCCTCGAAAAATATAATGGATACTAAAAATGGTTAAAATACCAATTTTAAACTGCATATCCAAATAGTTTTTTTAAAAAGAATCAATTGGTAGCTTGAATATTTTTTAATAGTTCCTTATGCTTAGTTTTTTTATATTTTTTCACCCTTTTCAACAGGCTTTCGTCTATTTTAAATTCAGTCTTACTGCTCATTTTTTGTAATAAAACTGTAACCAAAATTATGTCTAATTGTCATAATGGTATTGTAGGATAATATTGTTAACAATACTAGAGAGATAGATAGAGAGGAAATGAAAATTATGAAGAAATGGATCGCTTCAGCTGCTGTTGCTTCTGCCATGATGCTAACCCCACTGCAAGCCTTTGCAAATATTGGAGACCAAACCCTCAGACCCGGAATGACACATAGTGATGTCAAACAACTACAACAACTTTTAAAAACCAAAGGTTATTTCACATATTCAGGTTCACTGACAACATATTACGGCACCTATTCTGTATCTGCAGTAAAAAAATTCCAAAAATCCAAAGGGTTAACTGCTGACGGAATTGCCGGCCGGAACACATTTAATGCACTTGGTGTTTATAAGGTCAATAATACAAGCTTGATCAGCTATGCAAAAACCTTAATAGGCAAACCCTACAAATGGGGCGGGACAACACCGACTGGATTCGACTGCTCAGGTTTCGTCTATTACGTATTCCAGAAATCACAAGGAATCACCTTACCGCGTACAACATCATTGCTTTATTCCAATACAGGTTTAAAAGTTTCTTCACCAGCTAAGGGTGATCTTGTATTCTTTGATACTTCTTCTGGAAGAACAGGGGTATCCCATGTTGGGATTTATATCGGAAATGGTCAATTCATTAGTGCTACTTCTTCTAAAGGAATAACCATCACGGATATGGATAATTCTTATTGGAAACCAAAATATTTAGGTGCGAAAACTTTATAAAATCCCATAAAACAACCGGACAGAATTCAAGTGATTCAGTCCGGTTTTATTATTTTATATATAATATTTCATCCGTTAAATCCTCTACTGTCACCATGAATGAAGAGTCCAAGTTGGAACGGTTCATCATTTCGATATTATAAACATGCTCCGAGGGTAAATGGACGACTTCGAGAACCATGAATCGCTGACTTTCCGCTTTGCTGACATGATCAAGGGCAGCAGTGACCGCCCTTTGTTCGGCTAAGCTTTTTTCATCCGTCAGAACAAGAATCAGTTCCGCTTCCGCTTTCCCAGGAAATGATTCCTTCACCACGCCCCGGTACCATGGCTTCACTTTCATCCCGATTTCCAGGTCGGAATAATCGAGGTCATTACCATGCTGGTCTTGAATATATGTATCATTGGTCACCTTATAGTACGTCCCTTTTATCAAAATCCTTTTATCGTCAAGATCCGTAATGAAACCTTCTTCCCCCTTATCAACGGCTTCATCCATGCTCCAATCAGGGGATTGACAGCTACCCAGAATAAAGGCAACGAATATGGATATATAAAGGTTTACAATCCTCTTCATACAAATCCCTCCTACTAGAAATAGACGGATTCCCCTTGAAATAGTTACCAATTCATATGAAAACTTCGGTCATTTTAAAAAAGGGGAATGTCATCGACATTCCCCTTTGCTTATTATTAGACCATCTTTCGCCTTGTCTGGCATAGAAAGTCTAGCTTACTTTTTAAAAAATGCTTTTTTCCCTAATGTTTCGGTGATCTTTGGAAACATGTTATACCATTTCCCAGCAAAATTCATCCAGCCAGGGAGATTGATTTCCCTCTTATTGGTCAGCATCGCCGCTACGATTTTAGCAGCGACATCTCCAGGCTTAAGCATGAATTTTTCAACATTCTTTAAATATGTACCTGATTCATCCGCAATGTTAAAGAAATTCGTTTCTATGGGGCCAGGATTGACGGTGGTCACAAAAACATGATCTTCCATCAGCTCGAGCCGAAGTGCGTTTGAATAGCCAAGAACTGCGAACTTGGTCGAAGAGTACAATGTTGATTTAGGAGTGGCGATTTTACCGGCCTGTGAAGCGATATTGATGATATGCCCAGATTTCCTCTGCTTCATATACGGAAGAACCAGCTTTGTGCAGGCCATTAATCCAATGACGTTGACAGCAAACATTGCTTTCGTTTCATTTAATTCCGTATCCTGCGCTTCTTTAAACGTACCGAAACCAGCATTGTTGACCAACACATCCACTTCACCTATTTGCGCATGGATGTCATTAAATACATTTGTCACCTGATCAGTGTCTGCCACGTCAAGCTTATAGGCATATGCATCAATCCCATATTGGGTGATCAGTTCATTCCTTAGCTGTAGTAATTTATCCATGCTTCTGGCCAAGAGGACGAGACGGCCTCCCTGCTTTGCACTTTGAATGGCAACTTCCTTGCCAATTCCTCCGGAAGCACCGGTAATAACAATGACTTTGCCTTGCAACTTATTCAAAAAAGTGAGCCTCCTTGCGAACATTAAGCGATTGAATATAGAATGACCCCTGATTGGATTTCCGTTTCGACTTCACCCAAGTCTTCTAAATAGTCCAGCTGACCGACCGTTTCCGAAAGTGTCAGGCCCACTTCCTGAAGGTATACTTTCGGAAACAGCTGCTGACACACTTCAAAGGCCGATAAAGGCTTATCTTGAAGCATGCTTTTCACCTGCATGGCACGGTTATGCTGCCGCTCGAATCTATATTGAATCAAGTCGGCAACTGCATCTCCTTCCACCTCAGATCCATGTCCGGAGTAAACGGTGGATATGGAAAAATCCAATAATTTCTGAAGTGATGCATTATATTGCAGTAACGGACGAGGCCTCATGCCTCCGGGAAGTATAGGTGGTTCCATTAATGGATTAGGTGAAATCTTGGCAAGCAAATGATCGCCAGCGATCATGACCCCGTCACTTTCCCGATAAAAGGATAGATGGCTTTGCGCATGCCCTGGAGTCTCAATCACTTTCCAGCCTGGAAGACCAGGGAGTTCATCTCCCTCAGCCAAATATCCATGCAGCTTCCGTTCACTAAGGAAACTGATTTCGTCGCGGTTATGGATCAGTTTATTTTTCAGCTCTTCTGCCACTCCGAACTTTGTGGCATAATCAAGGAAAAAACGATTATGGGTTTCAAGGAATTCATCACTGATAGTCAGCCAGCGCTGATTGTTTTGGTGTCCATAAACCGGGATCTCTTTTTCAAAGAAATCGAGTCCACCAGCATGATCAGGATGATGATGGGTTAAAATGATTTGTTCTATATCAGTCAATTTCAGACCCAAATCCCCAAGCGCATTAGTCAAGGCTTCCTTTGATCGTTTTGTTTTCACTCCAGTATCGATTAGCGTTAAAGCATCCCCTTTAACTACATAAACATTCACATCACCCACTGCAAACGGCGTGGGCAAAGCAATTTTTGCAATATCTCCATTCCAATTCGCCATAATCTTTTCCACCTTAGAAAATTATATTTATATAAATCTTTTTATACGCTAAACAGGATTCTAAGTATACTTATCATGTATAATTACCATTTTACATGTATTTTTAATTACTGTCATTATTTTCACATAATTCATGTCTATTTTTTATCGTCCATGCATATATTATCATTGACAGAGTGCTGATATATCCTTCATAATCACAAGTAATTAAAGACGGCATGGCTTTGATTAAGGCCAAGTAAATTATTGATGGCGTAAAGAGAGTGAAGCTCGGAATGTGCTGAAAGGCTTCATCGCCCCCTCATTATTGAACCTACCTTATGAGCCTTCAGGAAAACCTGACGTAATTCCCGCGTTAGAGGATTCAAGTGCAGCTTTTCTGTTTATTTATTATGGAAAAGTTGAACAAAGGTGGTACCACGGAAGCTAGACCTTTCGTCCTTTATTGGATGAGGGGTCTTTTTGTTTTTCAAAAAAAGGCCGAAAACTTTAAAAGAAAAAGGAGCGGGAAATATGAAAAAAATCGCGTTTATCGGAGCTGGATCGATGGCAGAAGCAATCATTTCGGGGCTGGTGACCCAACAGGTAATTGAACCAGCAAATATTTTTGTAACAAATAAATCAAATGATGATCGGTTCGATTATTTAAAGAACCAATATGGTGTAACTGCCACAAGATCGCTGCAGCTATTAGTACAGGATGCAAACCTTGTCGTACTGGCGGTGAAACCGAAAGATATTTTAGAAACGATGCAATCAATAAAAGAATATATTCGTGAAGAAATGCTGTTCATTTCCGTTGTTGCCGGGGTTCATACAACAAGCTTGGAAGGTATCGCCAACAAGCGGTTCTCAATCGTCCGTGCCATGCCTAATACATCGGCTGCCGTAGGAAAATCAGCAACGGCCCTTGCGGCTAACTGTCATACGAAAGAATCGCAATTACAAACGGCGATTACCCTTTTTGAAACGGTAGGTACGGTGGCAGTTGTCGAAGAAAACCAGCTAGATGCGGTAACAGGCTTATCAGGCAGCGGTCCGGCTTATATTTATTACTTGGTCGAGGCATTGGAAAAATCGGCAGAAAAAATAGGTCTCGATTCCGAAACCGCTAAGCAATTGATTCTCCAGACACTGATGGGTGCGGCCGATATGTTACAGAAATCACCTAAAACGCCTGCCGTACTAAGAAAGGAAGTAACTTCACCAGGCGGAACGACTGAAGCAGGTCTGAAAGCACTTCAAGCACATCAAGTGGAAGAAGCATTCATTGCCTGTGTACAAGAAGCAACTGAGCAATCGAAGCGAATGGGCAATCAAATAAGTAAAGAACTAGCCAAATATGTAGTTTCGCAGTAAGGCGCATGATGATGATCGGCTGTTGCCAGGCAACAGCCCTTTTTTTCTATAGGGTAATCCTTCCGGAGTGTGCGTTACTTTATAATCAGCATCTCATATTCATCAAAACTCCAATCCTTCGAATATGCAACCTCCCAATAGTAACCATCGGGGTCAGAAAAATATCCGCTGTATCCTCCCCAAAAAACATCCTGAGGTGATTTCTCGATTGTTCCCCCGGCCTTTTCAGCCCTGATGATCACATCATCCACTTCTTCAATTGATTTAGCATTATAAGCAAGCGTAAGACCCGGGAAACCATTTTTCTTAGGCGGTTCTTCCTCATTGATGTCTTTTGTTAGCTCCTCTAAAGGATACAAAGCAAGTTTCGTTCCTGCATTATTAAAAAAAACGATTGCGGGTTCGTCCTCTTTAATCGTTGTATGGAATCCCAACCCGTCCCGGTAAAACCTTAATGATTCAGCAATATCCCTGACACCTAAAGTTATAATGTTGATCCTGTTCATACTAGTCCTCCTTTTTCCATGTTTTAAGGGTAAATTCGACATCTGGATCACTTTTTCCTTTATAGCTTGATTCATCAGCCACGCCATCACAAATGCTTCTAAAAGTTCCTTAACAACGCTTACCATTTGCAAAAGCGGCTCCAAGGGAAATTCCATGGATTGCTCCTCATGCAAATTACGTAGGAATTCCACTTTCTTTGCCGAAAGAATACTTGTTTTGTCAACTGTAAAGGAAATTCCTCATATTTATCGAATTCAACAACCAAAAGGGGGAATCTCGATGAATACAAGTGCAGTTGCCCGGTTACTGAATGTTTCCCATAGTACGATTCAACGCTGGGTCACCCAATTGAACATGGACGTAGAACGGAATCAGCTTGGCCACTACCAGTTTTCGGATGAAGATATTGCATTATTGAGAAAAATCCAAGATCAGCTGAACGAGGGCATCATTCTTCAAAAGGTCAGCATCTCAGAGAAAAAGATTAGAAAAGCAACCATCCAGAAACACTCCGAATCGAATAAAGAACATGATCAACTGCTAGAACGGGTCATCCGGCTTGAAAATGGACTGAAAACAAAAGCGGACGATGTTGTATCCTATCAGCTTTTACAGCACAGAAGTGAAATGGAAGAAATGCACAAACTCGTTAAGAAACTCGAAGCCCGTATCGAAGCGTTAGAAAAACCAACGGGTCAGCACTTTGATTATTTCCTCGCGGCTGAAGAAGCTGCTGCCACTAAAAAGACGAAGAAAAGGCCATTCATAAAAATGATTTTTGGAAACAGAAAGAACGATAGTTCATCATGGAGCACAGCCGACAGCGATTAACATCGATTATCATTCAAGATCGATCATGAGCACCCCAATAGCCATTTATGCCAAGCATTTCTTCAGTAATAGGACCTGATCTATTTAATTACCCCAAAATAAAAAAGGCCCTGACCCAAGATTAATCTCACCTGGGTCGGGCCTTTTCATCATCTTAAATCAACACTGCACGGTCATTGAGCATTTTTTCGCCTTTGATGCGCTGGAATTCGTTAAGCAGTTTTTCGACGGTTAGCTTCTGCTTTTCAGCGCCTCTAGCTTCAAAAATGATCTGTCCCTTATCCATCATGATCAAGGAATTTCCAAGATCGATTGCCTGCTGCATATTATGAGTCACCATCAACGTCGTTAACTGGTTCTTTTCGACGATTTCCTTCGTCAGGTTTGTAACAAGCTCTGCCCGTGAAGGATCAAGCGCTGCAGTATGTTCATCAAGAAGCAGGATTTTAGGGTCGATGAAGGTCGCCATCAGCAATGATAGTGCCTGGCGCTCCCCTCCTGACAATAATCCCACTTTTGCAGTCATCCGGTTTTCCAAGCCTAAATGAAGGGTGCCCAAACATTCTTTAAAAAGTTCTTTTCGTTTTTTTGTAACCCCAAAGCCTAAACCTCTTCTATTGGTTCTGCCATAGGCAATCGCCATATTTTCTTCAATCGTCATATGTGGTGCCGTACCCAGCATGGGATCCTGAAAAACGCGTCCAATCATTTTTGCACGGGCATGTTCTTCAATGGCCGATACGTTTTCACCATCGATGATGACTTCACCGGCATCAGGGAGAATCTTACCGGAAATCATATTCATCAAAGTCGATTTACCTGCTCCATTACTTCCGATGACTGTTACAAATTCTCCTTTTGTCATCTGCAGTTCCAGATTTCCAAGGGCTAGCTTTTCATCTGGTGTCCCCTCATTGAACACTTTATAAATCTGATTTAACCGAAGCATATTCTTCCCTCCCTTTCGGTGAAGTCCCATCATGACGCATCTGTATTTCTTTAAGCCGCCTTTTCTTCCGGTTTTTTTCCTTTTGTTTATCGGAAATTTTTGGAATGACAAGTGCCCCGACCACAATAAGTGCCGTAATTAATTTAACATCTCCTGTTTCTAGGAATTCAACGCGAAGTGCCAAGGTTACGACGATTCTGTAAATGATTGCCCCTCCAATGACCGCCAGCGTCGCACGTGCAATCGTTTTTGCTCCAAATAAAGCCTCACCGATTATGACGGATGCCAATCCGATGACAATGATTCCAATCCCCATGCCTATATCGCTAAAACCGTTATATTGGGCAACCAAGGATCCCGAAAAAGCCACAAGTGCATTTCCGATTGCAAGTCCCAGAATCTTCATGTTGCCGGTATGAGCGGAAAAACTCTTGACCATTGCTTCATTATCACCAGTCGCCCGTAAGGCAAGACCAATTTCCGTTTTAAAAAAAGCCGACATTCCAGCTTGGATGACTACAGCCACAATCAGCATAACGATTAATATGGCCCATGTCTTTGGCAGGCTATCACCTAGACCCACGAAGGATAAAAGACCATTCAACAAATTGTCCAGCCCGGTGCCAGCCCAGGCATCCTGTATATTCGTGATAATGGTTGTTTGAGAAAGCAACGGAATGTTGGATGCACCCATGATCCTCAAATTAATGGAGTAGAGCGCAATCATCATTAAGATACCTGCCAAGAGAGGATTGATTTTCCCTTTCGTATGCAGGAACCCTGTTATCGTCCCAGCGATGAACCCTGCCAACATTGCACTCAACGTGGCGACGATCGGCGAGAAACCGTTAACGATCATAATGGCGGCAACAGAGGCCCCTGTCACAAAACTGCCTTCCACTGTCATATCCGGGAAGTCGAGAATCCTGAATGTTAAATAGACACCGAGTGCCATGATCGCATAAATCATTCCCGACTCAAAAGAGTTGAATAAGGCTGAGAACATTTTTTTCTTCCTTCCCCGAACAAAAGCAGAGTTTATTTTACAAACTCAGCATCTGCTTTCCATTCTTCTTTTATTTCAACACCCATATCTTTTGCTGCCTTTTCATTGATGACCAATTTCAGTTTTTGTGGATATTGAACCGGGATATCTCCAGGCTTTTTGCCATCCTTCAGGATTTCAACCGCTTTCTGCCCCGCTTCATAACCAATATCATAGTAACTGAAGCCATATGCTGCAAAACCGCCGGCATTCACGGAATCAAGCTCACCGACAAACAATGGGATATCTTTATCATTTGCCACCGAAATGACCGATTCCAGTGCCGAGACAACGGTATTATCAGTAATGATATAGAAAGCATCCGCTTTTCCGATTAATGATTCCGTTGCCTGTTTAACCTCGGCTGAAGTGGAGACGGATGCTTCCACGACTTTCAATCCCGCTTTTTTTGCTTCCGCTTTCACATTTTTTATTTGGACGACTGAATTTTGCTCCCCTGTGTTATAAACCGTTCCAATTGTCTTGGCGCCAAGCTCTTCCGATAGGAATTTCATTGACTTTGCAATGGCTTCAGGATGGGAATCCGTCGTACCCGTCACATTTCCGCCTGGCTTATCCAAAGAAATGACAAGCTCCGCCGCTACAGGATCTGTAACCGATGTAAAAACGATTGGAATATCCTTGGTCGCATTTAAAGCACTTAGAGCACTAGGAGTCGAATTGGCAAATATCAGGTCCACTTTATCCCCAACGAAGTTATTGGCGATCGTTTGACTGTTATTTTGATCACCCTGTGCAACTTGAAGATCATACTTGGCATTGATGTCACTATCCTTCAATGCCGCCTGGAAGCCTTCATATGCCTGATCCAGCGAATCATGCTGAACGATTTGTGTTACCCCAATGTTGAAGGTATCCTTTTTGCTTTCATCCTTTGCCGTATCTTTTTCCTTGTCATTTCCACAGCCAGCCAGTAGTAGCCCTGCAACCAATGTCATGGCTGCAGTCGAATATAATTTCTTTTTCATATTTTCCCCCCGCTTTTTTCTTATTTTTGATAGGTCTTTTTAACGACACCAACTTTTTGGTTTTATGTCCTAAATTATAATCGTTTAGTCCCAATTATTCCAATATATTTTTTCACTTTTTAGAATTTTTCGAGTTCTTTTATGAAAAACATCAAAAAAGCTGCTGTGAAAGGCATGTTTACTTTTCACAGCAGCTTAATGGAATATTAGTGTTCGACTACTTGGGTAACAATTTCGGTAACCGTCGCGCGATCGATTTTTTCTTTGCCTTCTTTTAAGGCCTTCAAAGTGGCTTTTGCCAATTCCAAGGGTATTTTACAGAAGTGGATGATCTCTTTCGTTTCAATCTCCCCAATGTACGCATCGGCTAATGCAAGATTACGTTCCGTATGGGCAAGCATCTCGTCGAAACCCCAGCCATCCGGATAAAAGTTCACACCGCGTTCTGCATCCTCCTCACGGTTACGCAGGATATTGACCGTTTGGAGTCCACGGCCAAATGCGATGGCAAGTTCACGGTCCGTTTCGGTTCCATCGTACCATTTCCACATATCTGACAGCATGACCCCCACTAAACCTGCAACATAATATGTGTAATCATCGAGTTCCTCTTCATTATGGATTTGCCAGTCCTTAGTAACCCATTTTGCCATGCCTTCGGCCATTTCCTTTGTCGACTCCAAGACTTTGGCTTTTGCACCGGGAGGACAAAATTCAATCCAGTCCGAAAGAAGCAGGGTCACTTCGGGCAGATCTTCCTTATATGGTTCAAATAACGATTGAAGATCTTCTTCCCTGTAATCCGCATCAAGCAGCTCACTAAGAGCCTGTAACAGGGAAACCTTGATATCTGCAGATAGACCGGGGTGATCCTCGATCTCATCGATGGCGCGCATGCAAAGGTATGCAGCTCCAATGGCCTCCTGTAATCCCTTTGGAAGATAGCTGATTGGAATGAAAAAAGTCCGGCTTGTTTTTAAGAGAAAATCCATTGCTTTAGTATGTAGGTCACTTTTGTCAGTCATATTTACACTCCTTTAAATATCCAATGAACAATTGATTCATTATATCAAACATAGGCTTTGATTTCAGCTATCATATTCCTCTGAATATAAAGGAACTTTAATTGCCATTAGATCTTCACCCATGATCGTGTTTGCAAAGATCGCTTTGCTCTCCTCTTTTAACCTATCAGCATCCTCCGGAGTATACCGTGAGCTGATATGGGTAAGGATTAGATGCTTAGCTCCCGCTTTCAATGCCGTTTCTGCCGCCTGAACGGTGGTCGAATGATAATACGCTGATGCCATTTCAGCTTCTTCCGCTGAAAAAGTAGCTTCATGAACAAGGTAATCCGCCGATTCAGCAAGAATGACAGCATTGCTGCACACTCTTGTATCACCAAGAATCGTGATGATTCGCCCTTTTTGCGGAGCACTGAGATAATCCTTCCCATTTAAGACACGGCCATCATCGAGACAGACCGTTTCACCATTTTTCAATGCTTTAAAAAGCGGACCTGGCTTCACACCTTCAGAACGCAGCCGGTCGGTCAGTAAGCTTCCCGGACGATCCTTTTCCACAATCCGGTAACCGATGCTGTAAATGCCATGATCAAGAGTCATGGCCGTAACTGTGAATTGTTCGTCCTCAAACACTGCGCCTTCCTCTATTTCGATGATTTCCAAGGGATATTTTAAATGGGTTCCACTCACCTGTAAGCTCGTCTTAATAAATGCATCAATGCCTTGTGGACCATATACGGTCAATTTATCCACTCCGCCCTGAAAAGATCTGCTGCTTAAGAATCCAGGGAGTCCGAAGATGTGGTCACCATGTAAGTGGGTGATGAAAATTTTTTCAACCTTTCGCGGTTTGACCGCCGTTTTTAAAATTTGATGCTGTGTTGCCTCCCCGCAATCGAATAACCAAACCGTCCCTCGCTCTTCCAATAATTGAAGGGCGATTGATGTCACATTACGCGCTTTGGCTGGAACGCCAGCGCCTGTACCCAATAAAACGAAATCCACTCATACTACCTCCGTTGCAATTACTTTATGACTTAACTATAGCATAACCAAGGTGCTCTTTCATTTATGACCCATTAAAACGGAAACCAAATTAAACTTTTAATGAAATATGAGAAAAAATGCGCAAATTGATTGCTTTGAGGGAAAGCTAAACGTAAAATTAGAAATTGGTACACATACGGGAAGTCCAACTTTATAGACAGATTTAACGGAAAGTTGAGGTTTTAACATGACAGAAAACAATAAACCCACAGCATTGATCATGATTTTTGGTGCTACCGGAGATTTAGCGAAAAGGAAATTGTTTCCTTCCATATATCGACTATTTCAAAAAGAGAAAATTAATAAGTTCGCCGTCGTTGGAGTGGCAAGGAGGCCATTGACGAACGAGGAGTTCCAAACGAGTGTCAAGGACTCGATACTTACGTTCGGACATGCGGAAGAAAAGGTCGACGAATTCATTTCCCATTTCCATTATCACTCCCACGACGTTTCCAGCTCGGAATCATACCTGCAGTTAAAAGACATTGCCGAACAATTAGACGGACAATATCAATTGGAAGGAAACCGGATCTTCTATTTGGCGATGGCACCCGAGTTTTTCGGAACGATTGCCGAACAGATTAAAGCACAAGGCCTGAGTGACACGGATGGATATAAGCGCCTGGTCATAGAAAAGCCATTTGGACACAGTTTCGAAACAGCACAAAAATTGAATGAGCAAATCCGAACCGCATTCGCTGAAGATGAAATCTACCGTATCGATCATTATTTAGGTAAAGAAATGGTACAAAATATTGAGGTCATCCGTTTTTCCAATGCCCTATTCGAGCCGCTTTGGAATAACAGATATATATCCAACATCCAGGTTACTTCAAGCGAAACACTTGGCGTTGAAGAACGTGGGCGTTATTATGAAACCAGCGGTGCCCTAAGGGATATGGTCCAAAACCATCTGCTGCAAATGGTGGCCTTGCTTGCCATGGAACCCCCGATCGCTTTGACGACAGAAGAGATTCGAAGCGAGAAAGTGCGGGCATTGCGTTCACTTCGACCAATGAAAGTGGACGAAGTCAATCAATACTTCGTCCGTGGCCAGTATGGTGAAGGAACGATAGACGGTCAAACACTTCCGGCCTACCGCAATGAACATAACGTAAATCCGGAATCCAACACAGAGACCTATGTTGCGGGTAAATTGATGATTGATAACTTCCGTTGGGCCGGCGTTCCTTTTTATATCCGTACCGGTAAGAGAATGGATGTCAAATCAACGAATATCGTTGTTCAATTCAAAGATATCCCAATGAATCTGTATTATAAAACGGAAGAAACGCTGAACCCGAATCTTCTCGTTATCCATATCCAGCCTGACGAAGGTATCACACTGTACCTAAATGTTAAGAAATCCGGGACGACATCCAATACAAAGCCAGTGAAGCTGACCGTATCCAACAAAGGGATCGAACACATCAATTCTCCCGAAGCATATGAAAAGCTATTGTTTGACAGCATGCGCGGGGATGCTACAAACTTTACGCACTGGGACGAGGTTGCCCTCTCATGGAAGTTCGTCGATACCATTTCCAATGCATGGGAAAATAATAAAGACGAGTCTTTCCCTAACTATGAAGCGGGATCCACAGGTCCACTGGCATCCGATGAACTCCTGGAAGAAGATGGACATATTTGGTGGGAAATCAAGAAAAACGAAAATGATGTTGATTGAAATGAAGAAGGGATGCAGATTTGAATCTGCATCCCTTCATTCATTCATTCATTCATTCATTCATGAAAGACTCTTCCTGACCAATTTATCACGGATAATATGATACATTTCCTTAGGCTTAGACACTTCTTCCTCTATTTCCGAATTAAGCCAAAATGAAACACCAAATTCTAAGGAGATGAAAAATAAAAATATGGCTAAAGCCCACCAGATGATGAACATAAGTCACCCGCTCCTTCTCTCTTCTATCTGCCTGAATCCTATGGTCCGTCCATCTCTTTCAATTTTATATTCCTTTTTCCGCAGGTGTTTAAACCTAAAAAGCAAGGATGAATGACATACATCGTACTACGTTTTCCCTAAAAAAGGTAAATTAATTGGAACTATTTACAACTAGTTCATCTTTACCATTTTTACCCTTCCAACCTCGTTATAGAAATAGAATGGTGAGTCCTTGCAAAGGTTACACTAGAAAAGGTGCCAGTGACGGCACACCACTAACTTCGATGTGGAGGGATTAAACTTATGGACATTCGTGAAGGATTAATTCCAACAGCGTTGGGCACAGCCGTGACTGCTGCGGGTTATGCAATGAAGCAGACCCGGGGCTCAAACAAAATGGTAGCTAATACGGTTTTTGGTTTCGGTTTGGCACATGTTGTATTAGGGGTCATTGACCTTGTAGAGCATCGGAGATAGTAAATAAAGAGAGCGCATAGAAGCGCCCCTTTTTTTGTGCATTGAAGGTCCGGATATTACAATTGGATTCCGAAACAAAAAAGCCGGCTTAAAAGGGAATCCCCTTTTAAGCCGGCTTGAACTTTTTATTTTTCCATCCATTCGGTATGGAACGTTCCTTCTTTATCAATGCGTTGATACGTATGAGCTCCAAAATAGTCACGCTGAGCTTGAATCAGGTTAGCTGGCAGCGTTTCTGTACGATAGCTATCGAAATAGGCAAGTGCTGATGACAAGCATGGAACCGGGATTCCGTTCATCACAGCAGTTGATACTACCTCCCGCAAAGCTCCTTGATAGCTTTCGACGATTCCTTGGAAGTAAGGATCTAGAAGAAGGTTGTTCAAGTTCGCTTCACGATCGTACGCTTCTTTGATTTTTTGGAGGAATTGTGCACGAATGATACAGCCGCCACGGAAAATCATCGCGATTTCCCCATATTGCAAGTTCCAGTCATTTTCTTCTGATGCTGCTTTCATTTGTGCAAATCCTTGTGCATATGAACAGATTTTGCTCATATACAGTGCTTTACGGATACTTTCAATCAAAGCCTTTTTGTCGCCTGTAAATGATTCGGCTTTTGGCCCGCGAAGGATTTTACTCGCTTCAACACGCTCGTCCTTGATCGCTGAAATAAACCGGGCGAATACGGATTCCGTAATGATTGGAAGCGGAACACCAAGATCAAGCGCACTTTGACTTGTCCATTTCCCAGTACCTTTTTGGCCAGCCTTATCTAAAATGACATCGACCATCGGCTTGCCGGTTTCTTCATCATATTTTTTGAAAATATCAGCAGTAATTTCAATTAAATAGCTATCAAGCTCCCCTTCATTCCATTCAGAAAAGACTTCATGGAATTCTTCAGCAGATAATCCAAGGAGATTTTTCAGAAGGAAATAAGATTCGGAAATCAATTGCATGTCCCCGTACTCAATACCATTATGTACCATTTTCACATAATGACCTGCCCCATTCGGTCCGATATACGTGCAGCAAGCATCACCATCGACCTTAGCTGAAATGTCCTTCAAGATCGGTGCAACCAGTTCATATGCTTCTTTTTGACCTCCAGGCATGATGGATGGACCTGTTAGAGCTCCTTCTTCCCCTCCTGACACGCCTGTACCGATGAAATGGATGCCCAGCTTGCTTAATTCCTCATTGCGGCGCTGAGTGTCCTTAAAGAAGGTATTCCCTCCATCAATAACGATATCACCTTTTTCAAGCAATGGTTTTAATTGCTCGATTGTTGCATCCGTTGCCGCTCCGGCTTTAACCATCAATAAAATTTTGCGTGGTGTTTCCAAAGAATTGACGAATTCTTCAAGCGTATAAGCGGCTGTTACGTTTTTGCCTTCCGCTTCCTTCATCATTTCGTCCGTTTTTGATCCTGAGCGATTATATACGGAAATTGAATATCCCCTGCTTTCAATATTAAATGCAAGGTTCTTGCCCATTACGGCTAGTCCGATAACGCCAATCTGCTGTTTTGTCATGATTCATCTTCCCTTCTCTATATCTTTACACAGCTTGTAAGCTATTCTTTGTCAACAGAAGAATCATTCCTCCTGGATTGCTCAAAGAAATCTTTACTGAAGCTAGTGTCTGTTCCAATTGAACGGTTTTTCAAGGGTAATCCCTTTTTAATAATATTTTCTCCGTACTTATTTTGCAAGTGTTCCATCGCTTCATACAGAGGTTCTTTTTCTGCATCCTCTTGAAAGGAGAAAATATCCAGTTGCTTGAAGGCCGACTCTTTTTCGATGACATCATAGGCAGTGACACCAAGAAGCCTGATTCCTTCCCCATTCCAATTTTTCATGAAGAGATCGATAGCTCCATCCAAAATATCCTTTTTTTCAAAAACCGGATTAGGAACCGTTCTGCTTCTCGTTATAGTGCGGCGGTCTTTGTAACGGATCGTCACACCTATTTTTTGACCAAGCAGGCGTTTATTTCTCAAGCGGACGGCTACCTTCCCGGAAAGCTTTTCCAATACACCAATAAGTTCTTTTTGATTGGCGGAGTCATGCGGAAGAGTTGTCGAGTTCCCAATGCTCTTATGCTCAAAAATCGCTTCGGGATCCACTACCCTTGGGTCGATTCCATTAGCCCTATCTTTCAAACGGATGCCATTGATCCCAAGAAGCTGTTTAAGTTGACTATCATTGGCGTGTGCAAGGTCCCTGATCGTCATTATCCCGATCGTTTGAAGCTTTTCCGAGGTCTTATCCCCGATGCCGTGCATATCGCCCACTTGTAAAGGCCAGAGCTTTTCGGAAATGTCCCGTTTCCTTAACACGGTGATTCCCATTGGCTTCTTCATATCAGAAGCCGTTTTGGCCAAAAATTTATTAGGAGCGATCCCGATGCTGCAAGGGAGATCCATCGTATTAAAAATTCTTTCCTGAATGCTATTGGCTATATCTAAAGGCGAACCCAATTCGGCGCATTCACTAATATCCAGATACCCCTCATCTATCGAAACCGGTTCAACCATCTCTGTATATTGCCTCAAAACATCAAAAATAGCCAGTGATGCCTTTCGATAGCGCTCGAAATTCGGTTTCTGAATGACTAATTGAGGACATAGCTTTTTCGCCTGCCAAATCGGCATGGTCGTTTTAACCCCGAACTTCCTCGCCTCATAGCTGCAGGTGACGATAATGCCCCTTCTCTCTTCAACATTGCCTGCAATGGCAAGCGGTTTGCCTTTCAATGAAACATCATATGACATTTCCACTGAAGCATAGAAACTATTCATGTCTACATGGAGAATGACCCTGCCATTTTTGGGATACATGTCCTTCATGTTTGACCGTCACATCCTTGTAAAAATAAAAAACACCGGATAATAGGGACAATAAAAAACCACTTCTATTAAGGTACCCCTATTTATCTTTGGTAACCTAGGTGAAAGATGCTCCACTCCAAGAAAAACAGCCATCATGTCATTGATGACTGTATTCCTTCAATACTTTGACTTTCCAAATATATACGAATTTTTGCTGATCAATGTCGTAATCAAACGGCAACACCGATTGCTTAATAAGACACCATTCAAGGGTATATTGGTAAAAATCAAGAATTTCATGGGTTTCAATCGGCAAGGCATATTCCTCATCCCTCGCAAGAAACGCGACCACCTTTTTCGATTTACTCAGAAAACTCTCCTACATCTCCCTATCATATTACGGGTGATTTATTCCCCTGATACCTCTTTGATGATAGTGATGACCATTTCAGCCAGCTTCGTTAATTCCTCAACTGGAATTCTTTCATTCGTAGTATGGATATCTTCGTAGCCCACTGCGAGATTGACAGTAGGGATGCCAAAGCCTGCAATGACATTCGCATCGCTTCCTCCGCCGCTTTTAACCAGCTCGCATGGACGGCCGATTTTCTCTGCTGCCTTTCTTGCGATTTCGACTACATGATCACCAGCACCATATTTAAAACCAGGATACATGACGTTGACTTCAACTTCAGCACGTCCGCCCATTTCAATGGCTGCAGTCTCGAATGCCTCTTTCATTTTCGCTACCTGTATTTCCATTTTTTCTGGAATCAAGGATCTTGCTTCTGCAAGGATTTCCACATGGTCACAAACAATATTGGTTTGCTGTCCACCCTGGAAACGTCCGATATTGGCTGTCGTTTCCTCGTCGATTCTGCCTAATGGCATTCTAGAGATTGCTTTGGCAGCGATCGTAATGGCGGAAACACCTTTCTCAGGAGCGACACCAGCATGAGCAGTCTTGCCTAAAATGGTTGCAGACACTTTCGCCTGAGTAGGTGCAGCAACAACCACATTGCCCACTTTTCCATCACTATCAAGTGCAAAACCGAATTTAGCCGTTACAAGGGAGCGATCCAATGCCTTTGCACCAACCAAGCCAGATTCTTCACCGACTGTTATGATGAATTCGATTGTTCCATGTTCGATATTCTGTTCTTTCAACACTTTAAGCGTTTCTAACATGACCGCTAATCCAGCTTTGTCATCCGCCCCTAAAATGGTCGTTCCGTCTGACACTATGTATCCATCTTTGATGGAAGGCTTGATTCCGTTCCCAGGAACAACTGTATCCATATGGGAGGTGAAATAAATGGTATCTACGCCTTCTTTCATTCCTTTTAAAGTACATACTAAATTCCCTGCACCATGACCGGTAACTGCTGTTGTATCATCTTCAAAAACTTCTACACCCAGTGCCCCGAATTTTTCTTTCAGCACTTTGGCGATGGCTGCTTCATTTTTCGTTTCGGAATCAATCTGCACCAATTCCATAAATTCATTAACTAAACGTTCTTCATTAATCATAAAATAAAACCTCCAAAAAAGTTTTCCTCTTTAATTATACTTCTAAAAGCCGCGCCCCGGCAAATAATGTGAAAGGAAGACCCCAGCCTGAAAAAGCGTGCTGGTCATTTCCCTGCCAAAAGGTCGTGTTGAAAAGGTGAATGATGACTTATAAATGGTTTTCTTTAAAATGATATCTTCCCAGTATGGAAAAGAGCCCAAAACAGATAGTTTGGGCTCCTTGCAATGTTGATCACAACGGGATATTTCCGTGTTTTTTCCATGGTCGAGTTTCTTTTTTGTTACGTAGCATTTCAAGAGACTGAATGATCTTAATCCTGGTTTCACGGGGATCAATAACATCATCCACCATTCCAAGACTTGCGGCAACATATGGATTGGCGAACTTCTCACGGTATTCTTCAATTTTAGCTGCACGTGTCGCTTCCGGATCTTCGCTATTTTGAATTTCACGGGCAAAAATGATATTTGCCGCCCCGGCAGAACCCATTACCGCGATTTCAGCATTCGGCCATGCAAACGTAAGATCCGCACCGATGGATTTACTATTAAGAGCCACGTAAGCTCCTCCGTATGCTTTACGCAGGATGATCGTCAATTTTGGTACTGTCGCTTCCGAGTAAGCATATAGCAGCTTTGCACCGTGGCGAATGATCCCGCCATGTTCTTGTTTAACGCCTGGGAAAAACCCTGAAACGTCTTCAAACGTAATGAGCGGAATGTTAAACGAGTCACAGAAACGAATAAAACGGGCAGCCTTATCTGATGAATCAATATCAAGTCCCCCTGCCAACACCTTTGGCTGGTTACAGACAAGCCCTACTGATTTCCCTTTGATTCGCGCCAAGCCGACCACTATGTTTTTCGCAAACCCCTCTTGAACTTCCATAAAGGAATCCTCATCGACAACCTGCTCCAATACCTTCCGGACATCATATGGACGGATGCCTTCATAAGGGACTACATCCGTTAAGTCCGGACGGTAGTCATCTCCATCGTCCGCTTCCATAACCGGCGGCTTCTCTTCATTATTTTGCGGAAGATAGCTCAGGAGACGTCTAACGTCCGCCAATACTTGCTCCTCGGATGCTCCCTTGAAATGGGCATTACCGCTTATTGTATTATGTACAGCCGCTCCGCCCAATCCTTCGGATGAAATCTTTTCACCTGTAACCGTTTCAATGACTTTAGGACCCGTTATGAACATTTGGCTCGTTTTTTCAACCATGAAGACAAAGTCGGTTATGGCCGGGGAATATACGGCTCCGCCTGCACAAGGTCCCATAATAACCGAAATCTGAGGAATGACCCCTGAATAAATCGAATTCCGGTAAAATATTTGGCCATATCCGTCAAGCGAAACCACGCCTTCTTGAATACGCGCCCCACCAGAATCGTTCAAACCAATGAAAGGGGCTCCATTTTCCGCAGCCAAATCCATAACATTGGCAATTTTCAGAGCATGCATTTCACCAAGTGCTCCGCCAAAAACAGTAAAATCCTGTGAAAACAGATAAATGTCACGGCCGTTGACCTTTCCGTAACCGGTGACAACCCCTTCTCCCGGCCCTTCTTCCTTTTCCATGCCAAAATTGGTATTACGGTGTTTGATAAAAGGATTAAGCTCTATGAAAGTACCCGGATCAACTAAAAGTTCAATTCTTTCCCTTGCAGTAAGTTTGCCCTTTTCATGCTGCTTATCGATTCTTTCTTCACCGCCGCCCATTTCCACTTTGCGGCGTCTGTCATATAGGTCATTGATCGTATCATATATGTCTGTCATTCCTGCTCCTCCTTTGATAATGCTTGTTCACATAGCTCATATAATACACCCGCGGTTGACTTGGGATGAACGAAAGCAACATCCGCATTGTGCGCTCCCTTTCTTGATGAATCATCGATCATGCGCAATCCAGATTCTTTGATTTCTTTTATTCTATCTTCGATGTCATCGACGCCAAGTGCCACATGATGAATCCCTTCACCGCGTTTTCCGATGAACTTGGCGATTGGGCTTGAAGGTGACAACGCTTCCAACAACTCCAAACGGGTATTGCCTGCCAGGATGAAGGCCACTCTTACTCCTTGGCTCTCCACTGTCTCGATTCCTTCAAGCTTCAATTTCAATGTTTCCGTGTAAAGCGGCAAGGCATCATCCAGTGACTTGACGGCAATACCGATATGATCGATATTTTTAATCATCATAAAAACCTCCATGCTATGTATTATGGATGACTCCATTAAAATACTACTAATCTTGCATTAAAGCCTTTTAAGATTCGGAATAATATGAACATTATACTTTTACTTGTTTCTACTAAATGTTCAAGTTAAAATAAAATCAATTATACTGTTTTAAGGGAGAGGGCATATGGGAAACAAGAAAATCAGAAAGATCGTCGTGTATTTAATGCTTATCTCAATGTTATTAACAAGCTTATTATCAGGTATCGCATTTCTTTTGTAATAGACACTGTAATGGGGAGGGAAGCCAAGCTTCCCTCTCTTTATTTTATCGCTCCATTTTTCTTTGCCAACGTTCTGAAATCCTCGTTCGATATGGTGATCAACACCTTAGTGCCGATGGGGGCTTTTTCGTACAAACGCTCTACATCGGATTTATGCATCCGTACACAGCCATTTGATATGTATTTACCCATTGATGATGGCTGATTCGTACCATGAATGCCATAAATCCTCCCATCGGTATTTCGTGCATCGAATCCAATCCACCGCGACCCCAGAGGATTCCTGGGATCGCCTCCAGGAATATTCTTTTTCCGGTAATATGGATTGACCGCTTTTACTTTGACCGTGAAAATCCCTTCAGGTGTCAGTTCCTGACTCTTTCCCGTACCGACCGGCAGAATCTCCTTGACCTCGTTATCATCAACGAAAGCCAATTTATTGTTGGCTTTATTGATGATGATAAACGGATCGCCAGGCTTAACCGATTGAGGTTGGGCTTGTACCTGCAGCGGCGACAAAGATAGCATAAGCAACAAAGAAAGGATCCATTTCATCTGTATCAATTCCTTTACTTTTTGCTTAGTTTAAGCCAAGTGCCTCTTTTTCATTCGGTTGCTGGTCAGCTTGGGCAATCCCTTGAAAGAATGCTTCAACAATAAATAGCGCTCCATTTCCTTCATGAGCTGCAGTAATGCGGCCCTGGATTCGAACTCTTCCCGTGTCTGCGGCAGTGCCATTCCCCTAAAATGAATCTCCATTTCTTCAAGCTTTTTCAGATAAAGAATGGCCGTATTTTGTGGGTGGACGTTTTCTGCCAAATCTTCTATAAAATCAGCCACTATCCCGCTTTGCTTGACGACCAACGGAATATTCGTGACTAGGGGAAGAATTCGTTCAATTATTTCAAACTGCTTCTCACGCATTTTGAAATAGTGGTAATACAGGTCTTCTTCCCTTAAAAAATGATTTTCCACGTCCCTGAACGCAAGGCTTTTGGCCTGATTAAGAAGATTGGCTGTTTCGGTGATTTCCTTACCATCCCATGTGTGATCATTATCCCTTAAGTAGCGGACAATCCCCATCAAGATCGCACTAAAGTTCGTTTCGATACTTTCCTGATAGGCCAGCAGTTTGTCATCGACACTGGGCATGTACAGATTCATGACAAGCGCCACTCCAACACCAACTGCAATTAATATCGTTTCATTGATCAGCAGGGAAAAAGTGATGTCACCCGCCCCATATAGGTGCATGATGATGACGCTGCTCGTCACGATCCCATCATTAATCTTCAAGGCAACTGTCGTTGGAATGAAAATCAAGAGGATCAAACCTATTACCAGCGGGTGGAATGCGATGAACTGAAACAATAGGGATGCATAGGCCATTGCGATCAAACAAGCTAAAAACCGGTGCCAGGAGGCATACACCGACTTCTTTTTCGTAACTTGAATGCATAAGATCGCAATGATTCCCGCAGCTGAGAAATATTCGAGATTAAGCATTTGTGCAATAATAATTGCCAGGGTGGCCCCCAAAGCAGTTTTAATCGTCCTGTATCCGATTTTAAACATTGTTATGTATCACCTGGCTCTTTCTCCATCTATTATAATACTATCAGGAAATCAGATATTTTCACAGTCCTTTGCGAGTTAAATTTCCAATTTTTCTAAATACATACACGCAAATATACATTATAGGAAAAAAATAAAAAAGGTAACCTAAACGTTACCTTTTTTCACAATTATATACTATTTGCTTTAGCTTATAAAACTTTTTCCAAGAAGTCTTTTGCACGCTGGCTTTTCGGATTGGAAAAGAATTGTTCCGGAGCACTTTCCTCAACGAGCAGACCCCCGTCCAGGAATAGTACTCGATCGGCCACTTCTTTGGCAAATCCCATTTCATGCGTTACGATCAGCATGGTCATCCCCGTATGTGCCAGTGACTTCATAACCTCGAGCACCTCTTTTACCATCTCAGGATCAAGCGCTGAAGTCGGCTCATCGAAAAGCATTACTTCCGGGTTCATTGCCAATGCCCGTGCAATAGCGACCCTTTGTTTTTGCCCGCCTGACAGACGATTCGGAAAAGTTGATTCTTTATCGGCCAAACCGACTTTAGTCAAGAGCTCACGAGCTTGTTTTACAGCCTCGGCCTTTGATAACTTTTTCACCTTCATAGGTGCATATATCAGATTCTCCAATACGGTTTTATGTGGAAATAAATGAAAATGCTGAAATACCATTCCGACATTTTCACGCACTTTCATGATATTGGTCTTTTTTTCAGTGATGATTTGATCTTTAAACCTGATTTGACCATCAGTTGGAGTTTCAAGCATATTGATGCAGCGCAAGAAAGTTGATTTTCCCGACCCGGATGGACCGATGATCGCCAATACTTCACCTTGCCCTATCTCGGTGCTTATTCCTTTTAATACCTCGAGCTTACCATAATTTTTTTTGAGTCCATCAATTTTAATCACTGCGTCTCATTCTCCTTTCAATCACTTTGCCTAAGATGGTGAGAACCATGACCATTACATAATAAATGAGACCGGCAAATAATATCGGCTCGAAGAATTTATATGTCTCACCGCCGACAATATAAGAACGGCGCATGATATCCCCTAATCCAATAATCGTGACGACGGCTGATTCCTTCGTTAAGGAAATCAATTCGTTCACAAGGGATGGCAGGATATTCTTGATGGCCTGCGGAAGGATAATATTAAGCATCATTCCTGAATAAGGAACCCCAAGTGCAAGTGCAGCCTCTCGTTGGCCTTTATCGACCGCTAAAATGCCTCCCCTGATAATTTCAGAGATGTATGCCGCTGAATTTAGCCCGAATGCTAAAAATGCTGCTTGGAACGCTTCGATTTGAATCCCTAATATTTGTGGTGAACCAAAATAAATCAGCATTAATTGCAGCACTAAAGGGGTACCGCGAAAAATGGATGTATAAAAGTCAGCAATCCAATTTAAGGGCTTGATTCTGCTGATTTTAAGTATAGATAATAATATTCCCAAAACAAATCCGATTACTGCCGCTACCGCTACAACCTTTAATGTAGTCGGTATCCCCTCCAGGATATATGGAAGGGAAGGCATAATCCTTTCAAATTCCAGATTCACTCCATTCATCCTCTCTTATGAAGGCCGTTATCGGGCCTTTCTCCTGCTTCATTTTATTAACAATAAAGCGCGGAAAAACGTTCAGAAGGCATTCTGAACGCTTTTCATCTCTCTGTTTTATTCAGTTTCACTGCCACCGAACCATTTTAATATTAATTTTTCCATTTCACCATTTTCCATCATTTTTTTCAACTCGGCATTGAATTCTTCAGTTAACTTGCTTCCTTTTTGGAAAGCGATTGCCGAACCGGCATCTTGATCACCGGATTCGATCAAATGGCCCACCAATTCTTTATTATCTTTCAAGTAGCCTTTTGCCACAGTATCTTCCATGATCACGGCGTCAAATCGTCCTGTTGACATTTCTTGAACAACCTCAGGAATACGATTCCGTTTTTCAACTTTCATCCCGATATCTTGGGATTTATTCAAGTCATTTGCCAAAGTCTCCTGAATGGATGCAAGCTGTACGCCTACCGTTTTCCCTTTTAAATCTTCAACAGTTTTGATTTTACTGTCCTTTGTCGTGATGATCATGTTTTTAGCTGTATAGTAAATATCACTGAAATCGACTGATTGCTCACGTTTTTCTGTTGGAGTCATTCCAGAGATAACGAAATCGACCGATTTATTTTCCAGAGCAGGCACAAGACTATTAAAGTCAATGTCCTTCACTTGAACCTCATAACCTAATTTTTTTCCGATTGCTTTAGCGATATCGATGTCAAATCCCTTGATTTCATCACTTTTAGATGTTTCAACAAATTCAAATGGCGGATAATCCGCAGATGTTCCCATTACCAGGACCTTTTTGTCTTCTGTACCAGCTGTGTCCTTATCTTCTTTCCCGGATGTACCGCATGCTGCTAAAATACCTACTAATAAAACAGAAGTAAGCAACAATGCTAACTGCTTTTTCAACTTCATTATTATTCCTCCAAAATGATATTTTCAATTCTCTTGTTATTAAATTTGGTTTGGTTTAGGTAAAATTTGAATAACTAATATTCATACACTAATGTGTATTTTAACACACTCTAATAATTATTCAATAACGTAAATAATAGATTCATTTTTCAGAATATTGATATAATTTTTTTCTTGATTCGCGCTTTTTCATCAAAGGGAAAATATCGGCTTCCTTATCTATCTTCTTTCCTAAATGCCCCTGACTTATGCAAAATCATGAATAAAAAAAACCCGACGAATGGGCGGGTTTCAGACTGTAGACAAACTCGAAGAAAAGCGAGTATGCATACGGTTTTTTCTAAAAAAATATTCCTGTTGATTTCAGAAATCCGCTCCCTTTCCGCCGACTGTCTGCCAAGCCTCATCAAAGCAAGCGTCTGTGAGGTCTTGGCTAGCCAGTTATTCGGCAGGAGTGTTGCAAATTTCTTCAATCCAATGAGAATTTCATTCCCTATAAAAAAGTAAACATTCATGAAGGATAACCCAGTCTTCTTTTTATAATCATGGTTCGGGATGAGAACATTCCGAACCTCCTTTGTCGTCAAACTAAAACCCGCCAATTGGGCGGGTTTTTTAGGTTATCGCTAAGGCTTACACTTCTTCGCAATATTGATCGAAGTAGTTCTGTAATTTTTCTACTACAGACATCGGGTGGTGCCCTTCAATTTCATGGCGCTCTATCATCGTGATGATTTTTCCATCCTTCAGCAATGCAAATGATGGAGATGACGGCGGATATCCTTCGAAATAATCACGGGCTTTCTCCGTCGCCTCTTTATCTTGTCCAGCAAAAACGGTTACTAGCTGATCTGGGCGTTTGTCATTATGGATTGCATGTGCCGCTGCAGGTCTAGCTATTCCACCGGCGCAGCCACAAACGGAGTTGACCATAACAAGTGTCGTTCCTTTTTGTGCAAATACTTCCTCTACTTCCTCGGGAGTAGTCAATTCTGTATATCCAGCAGTCTTTATCTCATCGCGAGCCTGTTTGACTACGTCGTTCATTAAAAAATTAAAATCCATATTCATGGCATGTGCTCCTTCCAAGTTTTCTCTTCCATCCTATCATAACAATTGCCACTTCTTGATTCAATAAATTTACCTGTTAAAACTGCATAAACCATTTCCGAACATGTTTAAAACGAAAGGTAAGCGGGAATCATGTGTGTAACAACAAGACTTTCAAAAGGATGGGGCATGCGCAGGAGACAATCCACGCATGCCCCATCCCATTTCTTTTTAATTTGACTTAAATGTATCGGTAAAAGATTGAAAGGCCTGCTTAACAGCAGCAGTGACCGTTTTATTTCCTGACATCACTTGATTCTCCAGTATCGGGAGAAGACTCTTGACCGCTTCATTTTTATAAAACATCGTTTTAAGCTGGTGATCCATCAATGAATAAAGCCATTCCTTAGATTGCATTCTTCTCCGTTCTTGAAAAACACCCGATTCCTTGGTCATATCGGAAAATTCATTCAAAACATCCCAAAGCTCAGGAATTCCTTTACCGGTTATCGCGGAACAAGTATATGCCTTTCCTGCCCATCCCTTTGTTGCTGGTTGAAGGAAGTGCAAGATTCTGCTATATTCGGACTTCGTCCTAATCGCCAGCGGAATGTTCTCTCCGTCGGCTTTATTGACCACAATCCCATCCACAAGTTCCAGAATCCCTTTTTTCATCCCCTGTAATTCATCTCCGGCACCTGTAAGGACAAGGAGCATGAAGAAGTCGACCATGCTTCGAACTATAGCTTCACTCTGCCCGACACCGACAGTTTCAATCAGTATCACATCAAATCCTGCCGCTTCACAAAGCAACATCGTTTCCCTTGTTTTGCGGTGAACTCCTCCTAGAGTGCCTTCAGATGGTGAGGGTCTTATGAAGGCATGCGGGTTTCTTGCGAGCTCCTCCATCCTTGTCTTATCGCCTAGTATACTTCCGCCATTGATCGAAGAGCTTGGATCGACGGCTAGAACGGCAACCTTATGGCCCCTGTCACACAAGTAGGTTCCGAACGTCTCGATGAAGGTACTTTTTCCGGCACCGGGCACCCCGGAAATCCCGATGCGAATCGAGTTTCCTGTATGAGGAAGAATGGCATGCAATAATTCCTGTGCATGATCCAAGTGGTGGGATGCATTGCTTTCAACCAATGTAATCCCTTTAGCTAACTTGGCCCTGTCCCCTTTTATGATCCCCTCCTTAAGTTCATGAACCGGTATGTTTACATTATGTTTTTTGACGAATTTGCTTTTTGAAGGTTTGTTTTGGCTGGCTTCTAATTCTACACCTGGCTTTAATGAAGAAGCAAAACCTTCCTGATTGTTATGATCGACCCATTCGGGCTTCTTGTCTTCACTCATTATTGAGCCACTTCCTCATATCCGAGGCGATTGTATATTTCCTGAAGCACTTTCTTTGCTGCCTGTGGTATGACCGTACCAGGTCCAAAAATGGCTGTAGCGCCATTTTCCATTAGGTAACCATAGTCCTGTGCAGGGATGACGCCGCCTACGATCACTATAATGTCCTCACGTCCCAAGTTCTTCAGTTCTGTCATAAGCTGCGGCAACAATGTTTTATGGCCGGCAGCAAGCGAACTCATCCCGACTACATGCACATCATTTTCCACGGCCTGGATGGCGGTTTCTTTCGGTGTTTGGAATAATGGACCGATATCGACATCATAGCCTAAATCCGCAAATCCCGTTCCTACTACTTTAGCTCCGCGGTCATGACCGTCCTGACCCATTTTTGCCATTAACAAACGCGGTCTTCTTCCTTCATTTTCGAGGAACTCCTCCGTC
Organism: Bacillus sp. ISL-34; assembly: GCF_018613325.1. Classification (GTDB taxonomy): domain Bacteria; phylum Bacillota; class Bacilli; order Bacillales; family DSM-1321; genus Peribacillus. The sequence continues at coordinate 31,634 of NZ_JAGGQJ010000004.1, forward strand.
ATGCGGACGACTTCCTCAATCTCCGCTTCTTTTGAGTATGCCGAGCTGTATACGCCGCTGATAGAACGGATCGTTGCTTTGTGACGTCCAGCCACCTCTTCGATCGCATCGGAAATTTCACCTAATGAAGCCCGTACTCTTGCAGCTTGCACAGCCAGTTCAAGAAGGTTACCTTCGCCAGTTTTGGCAGCCATGGATAGCGCTTGAAGAGCTTCATCCACCTTTGCCTGATCACGTTTCGTTTTTAATTCGCTCAAACGCTTAAGCTGACTTTCGCGAACTGCTGTATTATCAATCTCCAGTATTTCAATCGGATCTTCTTTTTTCAAACGATATTTATTGACGCCCACGATCGTTTCATCTTGAGAATCGATTTTTGCCTGACGCTTTGCAGCCGCTTCCTCGATCCTCATTTTTGGAAGTCCGGTTTCTATTGCCTTCGCCATTCCGCCAAGACCTTCGATTTCTTCTATGTGAGCCCAAGCCCGTTCGATCAATTCATTTGTGAGTGATTCTACATAGTATGAACCCGCCCAAGGATCGATTACTTTTGTGATCCCCGTTTCCTCCTGCAGATATAGCTGTGTGTTACGTGCGATGCGTGCCGAGAAATCCGTCGGCAGGGCAATGGCCTCATCCAATGCGTTCGTATGCAGGGACTGTGTATGCCCAAGTGCAGCTGCATGCGCTTCAATAAGGGTCCTTGCGACATTGTTAAACGGATCCTGCTCGGAGAGGCTCCATCCGGAGGTTTGGGAATGAGTTCTCAATGCCATCGCTTTATTATTTTTCGGTTCGAATTGTTTCATCAGTTTTGACCAAATGAAACGAGCCGCCCTCATTTTCGCCACTTCCATGAAATAGTTCATTCCTACAGCCCAGAAGAATGACAGGCGCGGTGCGAATTTATCGATATCAATACCTGCTTTCATTCCGGTACGTGCATACTCAAGCCCATCCGCCAACGTATAGGCAAGTTCGATATCAGCCGGCGCCCCCGCTTCTTGCAGATGATAACCGGAAATGGAAATGGAATTGAATTTGGGCATATATTTGGATGTATACTCGAATATATCAGCTATGATTTTCATGGACATTTCAGGTGGGTAGATATACGTATTCCGAACCATGTATTCCTTTAAGATGTCATTTTGAATCGTGCCTGAAAGCTTATCCTGTGTTACCCCTTGTTCTTCAGCTGTCACGATATAAAATGCAAGAATGGGTAATACAGCACCGTTCATCGTCATGGACACGGACATCTGATCAAGCGGAATACCGTCGAAGAGGATTTTCATGTCAAGAATGGAATCAATGGCAACTCCCGCCTTCCCCACATCACCGACAACACGTGGATGATCGGAGTCATAACCGCGGTGTGTAGCTAAATCAAAGGCAACTGAGAGCCCTTTTTGCCCCATTGCCAGGTTACGTCTGTAAAATGCATTGGATTCCTCAGCAGTCGAAAAACCTGCATACTGACGAACCGTCCAAGGACGATTGACATACATCGAAGGATAAGGCCCTCTTGTAAAAGGAGCGATGCCTGGCACACTTTCCATATGCTCCAAGTCACGATTGTCTTCCTCAACATAAAGCGGTTTGATTTTTATTTGTTCATTGGTTTCAAACAAAAGATCCTCAATGTTTTTCCCAACGGCTTTTTCGGCGTCCTTTTTCCATGCTTCCACCGTGCCTTTAATCTCAGACTTAGCAGGATTTATAGCAGAAAAATTCGGTTTTTTCATTTCAGTTCACCCCCAGCTTCTGCAATAATTCCGATAAAATGGCTATTGCATTCGTTTTGACATGGATAAAATCTTTGACTCCGGCTTCACTTAGTGTAATCTCCAATTCTTCTTGCTGCTTGCCGGCACTATAAATAATGATTTCAGGGAACTGCTTTTTAATTTCTTTAATGGTGATCGGCGCTAATTCCGAATAGTCACCATCACTACCGCAGACACAATAGATCGGAAGCTTGGTCGCAGCTACATAATCGACTGCTTCCTCAACGGTTTGACACCCCTTACTGCCGATTGTTTCAATACCACCTGCTGCAGCAAGACTTGTAACGAAATCTGCACGAGGTTTATAGGATTTAAGATTTTTCAAATTAATCAAACCAATAGTTGGGGCCGTTCCACTTATTTCTTTATACTTTTCACTGCGTAGTCTTATTTGTTCGAACTGAATGGATACCCGATCCCTGGCAAGCGGGGTAATGCCAACCGGCTTTTCGACTTTCATATATGACACATGGTTATCCTGTGCCGGGGTTTTAATCTTATCAGCTGGATTCGGATAAACATTCGTTCCGATGATACTTTCTTTTCTGAAAGCCGCATTTTGAACTCTTCCTTGGTAAACTTCAGCTATTTCTTTCTGTAGGGTGCCTTGTTTAATTATCTCTAAAATCCCTCCGGCTGCATCGATTTCAAGGAATTTCGCCCAAGCCTTTTCAGCCAATTCATCCGTTAATTGCTCAACATACCATGAACCGCCAGCAGGATCGACCACTGTTGTGATATTTGTTTCTTCTTTTAAAATCAAGTGAATGTTACGGGCAATTCTTTCTGAAAAATCATCGGTTTCACCAGTTGCATGTGTAAATGGATGAATTTGAAGATATTGAATGCCTCCAATAGCTGCAGCGAAAGCTTGGTTTGTGGTCCGAAGAATATTGACGTGCTGATCATATAGCGTTTCTGTCAACTCGGAAGTAACGGCATGTATCGCCATTTTAAAATGGTCCGATGCTGTATCGAAAGCTTCTGCAAGTCCAGCCCAAAGCCTCCTGGCAGCCCTAAGTTTAGCGATGGACATGAAGTAATTGGAATCCACAGCAAAAGAGAATACTATTTTTTCGGAAACCGAAGCAATAGAAAGCCCTTGTTTTTTCCCTTCCAATAGATATTGGACGGCTGCCGATAATCCGTACGCGATTTCTTGTACGGCATTAGCTCCTCCATTATGATAGACTGCCGTATTAATCAAAACTGTCTTTAAATCCCTGCCCACCTTCTGATAATCTTGGATTGTCTTCAGCCAGTCAGCAAAATAGCCATCCGTATCTTCTGGCAGCTGACCGCAAATGAGCCATTCTGCAATGGGATCTTCAGCAATAACGCCTGTCAATTGGGTATTTTGCGCTTCGGCAACAGCTTTGAATTGCGGGAGCAATCCTTTTTGTTTCCCCTTAAGGTCAATGAAAACCGGGATTTCTTTTAATGGGAGATCCTTAAACAGTTTTTCAGCCCTTGCTCCCTCGGCAAGCAATGGTGCAGGGTATGCCACGACATTTTGACCGCGCTTGAATGAAGCCTTCATCTTTTCATTTGCTTCTTCAGCCGTGATACCGCTTACAGGTTGAACGACAAGCCAAGGTTTTTCATGATAACCCGTTGGTGACGTTCCTCGGGTGAATGGGAAGAACCCTGGCAATTCAGCTACTTTTTCAGTTGAATCCGCCTTTTCTGTATAGAGAGGATACAAAGTGATGCCCTCATATGTATTCGTTTTTAATTTTTCTACACTTTTCCCTTTTAAACTTGCTTCCGCAGCCTCTTTCCACTCTTCAAAAGAAGGCTTAGGAAAGGTTATGTTTTTTACATCTTTCAGTTCCATCTGTAATCGCTTTCTTATCGTCTGCCGCCCTATACGCTCTGTCCTTTCATTGGGAGAACGAACGCTCAGTCAGTTTTGGATAAGAAAACCACCCTCCCGTCAATTTGATCTGGATTATACTAACATTCTACCATATTTTTCTTAAAATTTAAGACAATAGAAATTAGTAAATCTTTTATGAGGGAAACACTAGCCTATTTCCCCTCTTCAAGTACAGCCCCTGATCTGTATTAGAACAGCTCTTAATAAAATAATAGCAAAAATAAAATTTTTGTCGATGTTTTTCTACGGAAAGGAGGAATGACAGGGTTAAACGACTTCGGCATACTTCATCTTTGACTAAATCAAAAATGAAAGGGAAATCGATAGCTGCTAGACTAAATGATGTTCAGGAACCACCTTCATCACCTTAGATATGGTTTCTATCAAAATTTTTAAAACAAAGGTGATTGGAACTAGGTGTGCAAGACTCCTGCTTCGAATAGCGCGTCCAAGGGGAGACACCACAGGTGCAAAGAGAGCCGCGGGCGGACCGCCCGCGGAAATCGAGTGCCTGGAGTTCCAAATAACGTTCAAATTGTAACAATCCTAAAAAAAAACTGTAGGCAGACTCGATATTCATCGATTTTGCCTACAGTCTGAAGGATTAAGCTTCAGGCCTTCCTTTTCATCATTTTAGTATATGGAAGTGTTATCTTTGGAAATCTTTTCGATGATTTCTTTAACCCTCGCGAGGAATCGTCCGCATACCAGTCCGTCCAAAACACGATGATCAAGTGATAAACAGAGATTCACCATATCTCGTACTGCAATCATGTCATTTATGACCACTGGGCGTTTTACAATCGTTTCAACTTGTAAAATGGCCGCCTGTGGATGATTGATGATTCCCATGGACTGGACAGATCCGAATGAGCCAGTGTTATTAACAGTGAACGTACCACCTTGCATATCTTCTGCTCTTAACTTACCAGCCTTCACTTTGGATGCGAGTTCCTGTATCTCCCTCGCTATACCTTTGATTGATTTTTCATCTGCATTTTTAATGACCGGTACAAATAAGGCATCTTCAGTTGCAACGGCTATTGATATATTGATTTCTTTCTTTTGAATGATTTTTTCGCCTGCCCACATCGAATTGAGCTCTGGAAATTCCGTAAGGGCTTGAGCAACCGCTTTTACGAAAAAGGCAAAGTACGTTAAATTATAGCCTTCTTTTTGTTTAAAGTCGGATTTTAGATTATCACGCAACTTCACCATATTGCTTGCGTCAACTTCCACCATCGTCCAAGCATGCGGAATTTCGTGCTTACTTTTCAACATATTGGACGCAATTGCCTTACGGATTCCGGTAACAGGTAGTTCTTTGTCACCAGCAGCAGTCGGCACGTTTGTTACTGGACTCGTTTGACGACTAACTTGAGGGGCGATCTCTTCAGGAGCCGAATCGGATATCACGGAAGGCTCATCCGCCTTAGGAAGATCACCTGATTCAACAAGTTTGAGTAAATCTTTACGGGTGATCCGTCCCTCATTCCCCGTTCCCTTAACTTTTGAAAGATCGATTCCATGCTCCTGGGAAAGTTTTAACACGGCTGGTGAATAGCGAGCTTTCCTAGATGGTTCGGCCGCTTGCTGCACATCTCTAGTAACAGGTGCATCAACATTTTCCTCACTATGAGAAACAGCATGTCCAGCATTATCGTTATCCGTCTTTGCCGCTTCAACTTCAATCGAGCAAATGACTTCCCCGACTGCCAATGTTTGATTCTCATCCGCTTTCAATTCCTTGATGATGCCGGTAAAGGAAGAAGGAACCTCAGCATTTACTTTATCCGTCATCACTTCAGCTAGCGGGTCGTATTTCGTGACATGATCCCCAGGCTTCACTAGCCATTTACTGATGGTTCCCTCTGTGACACTTTCGCCTAGTTGAGGCATCTTCATTAATTCCATAGCCATAATTCGTTCCTCCTTCTTAACAGTCATTAATACTCGGCCAATTCCCTCATTACTTTTTCCACTTTATCAGGATTCACCATAAATTGTTTTTCCATCGTAGGCGCATATGGCATGGCTGGTACATCAGGTCCTGCCAATCGTTTTACAGGGGCATCCAAGTCAAAAAGGCAATGCTCGGCAATGATGGCTGCGACCTCACTCATGATGCTTCCTTCTTTATTATCTTCCGTAACCAGTAATACTTTCCCCGTTTTAGAAGCTGCTTCTATGATAGCATCTTTATCCAAAGGGTAGACGGTACGCAAGTCCAGAACATGTGTAGAAATTCCATCTGCAGCTAATTTTTCCGCTGCCTGAAGGGCAAAATGCACACAAAGGCCATAGGAGATGACAGTGATGTCTTCCCCTTCCCTTTTCACATCTGCCTTACCGATGGGAAGTACATAATCTTCAGTAGGTACCTCACCCTTGATCAAACGGTACGCGCGTTTATGTTCAAAGAAAAGCACTGGGTCTTCGTCGCGAATGGCAGCTTTAAGCAAACCCTTTACATCATAAGGAGTGGAAGGCATCACTATTTTCAAGCCCGGTTGATTGGCAAAGATTGCTTCAACCGATTGTGAATGATAAAGAGCTCCATGAATCCCTCCTCCATATGGAGCACGGATTACCATAGGACAGCTCCAGTCATTATTAGAACGATATCTAATTTTGGCTGCCTCTGAAACGATTTGGTTAATGGCAGGCATGATGAAATCAGCGAATTGCATCTCAGCTATCGGCCGAAGCCCATACATGGCGGCTCCAATTCCCACTCCTGCAATTGCAGATTCAGCGAGCGGGGTATCGATGACCCTGGCTTCACCGAATTGGTCGTATAAACCATTAGTGGCTTTAAAGACCCCACCTTTTTTTCCTACATCCTCACCCAATACGAATACACGGGAATCACGTTCCATCTCTTCCCTCATTGCCATTGTCACGGCATCTATATAAGAAATCACTGGCATTCTATTACCCCCTTACTTTTGTGCATACACATGATTCATAGCACTTTCAGCCTTCGGATATGGAGCATTTTCAGCATAATCGGTTGCTTCGTTGACTATCTTCATGACTTCATCATTCATTTGTTTCTCAAGGTCATCATCCATGATTCCCACTTCTTTTAAATACGCTCCAAATGTCATTATGGAATCCTTCGTTTTGGCTTCAGCCACTTCATCCGCCGTCCGATAGCTTCGGTCATCATCATCACTTGAATGAGGTGTGAGCCTGTATGAAACGGTTTCTACCAGTGTAGGGCCTTCTCCCCTTCGTGCACGGTCAGCCGCTTCTTTCACCGCTGCATACACCTCCAATGGATCATTGCCATCCACCGTTATTCCAGGCATCCCATAGCCAATCGCCCTGTCGGAAACATTTTCACACGATAGCTGTTTCTCAATAGGAACGGAAATCGCATATTTATTATTTTCACACATGAAAATGACCGGTAGCTTATGTACACCTGCAAAGTTAGCACCTTCATGAAAATCGCCCTGATTTGATGAACCTTCCCCAAACGTTACGAATGTAACCAAATCCTTACCTTCCATCTTCCCTGCAAGGGCAATTCCAACAGCATGCGGGACCTGTGTCGTAACAGGTGATGAACCAGTGACGATCCTATTTTTCTTTTGACCGAAATGACCAGGCATTTGGCGTCCGCCGGAATTGGGATCTTCCTCTTTGGCGAAACCGGAAAGCATCAAGTCTTTTGCGGTCATTCCGAAGGTAAGTACCACACCTACATCCCGATAATAAGGCAGTACATAATCCTTTTCCCGATCAAGCGCAAACGCTGCCCCAACCTGTGCAGCTTCTTGCCCCTGGCATGAAATCACGAAGGGAATTTTCCCGGATCGGTTTAAAAGCCACATGCGCTCATCAATTCTGCGGGACAAAAGCATTGTCCGGTACATATCTAAAACCGTTTCCTCATTTAAGCCTAATTGTTCATGACGTTTTTCTACCATCATAAAACCTCCTGACCTTATTCTTTTATGAATGAATGGCACGTCCATCGACAGCAAGGGCCGCCTCTCCGATTGCTTCAGAAAGACTTGGGTGCGGATGAATTGTCTTGCCTATCTCCCAAGGTGTCGCATCAAGCACTTTTGCAAGTCCCGCTTCCGAAATCATATCCGTAACATGTGGTCCGATCATATGAACGCCCAGTATATCATCCGATTTCTTATCGGCGATGATTTTGACAAAGCCATCCGCTTCCCCGAAAACAAGGGCCTTACCAACTGCACGGAATGGGAATTTCCCAATTTTAAGGTCATAGCCTTCCTTGTTTGCCTGTTCTTCCGTCAAACCGACACTTGCAGCTTCAGGGCTTGAATACACACATTTTGAAATGAGCGAATAATCCAGCCGTTCCGGTTTTTGGCCTGCGATATGTTCAACGGCCGTAATACCTTCATGGGAGGCAACATGAGCCAATTGCAGACCGCCGATACAATCACCGATCGCATAGATATGTGATTCCTTCGTTTGGAAGAAATCATTGGTTTCAATAAAACCTTTTTCTTTCACAATTTCCGTATTTTCAAGGCCGATCCCTTCAACATTTGCTGATCTGCCTACGGAAACCAGCATTTTTTCAGCTGTGAATTCCTCTACCGAACCTTTTACTTCTGCAGAAATGGATACTGAAACATCCGTTTTCATGGTTTCAGGCAATACCTTGGCACCTGTAACGATTTTGACGCCTTTCTTCGTTAAAAGACGAAGCATTTCACTGGAAATATCATGGTCCTCAGTCGGGATGATTCTATCTGCATATTCGAGTACAGTCACTTCCACGCCAAAATCATTCAGCATCGAAGCCCATTCAATTCCTATAACTCCACCGCCTACAATAATCATTGATTTTGGCAGGCTCTCAAGCATTAGAGCTTCATCCGATGTAAGCACCAATTCCCCATCAATCGCTAAACCCGGCAGTGTCTTCGGACGCGAACCGGTTGCAATGATGACATTCTGAGGAATTAGCATTTCATTTTCACTGCCATTATTCATTTCCACGGAAATTGTCCCAGGCATCGGTGAAAATATAGAAGGACCCAGTATACGCCCTAACCCTTCATAAACCGTTATCTTTCCTTGTTTCATCAAGTGCTGAACACCTTTATAGAGTTGATCGACCACTTTATTCTTTCTTTCCTGCACCTTAAGGAAATCCACCTTTACATCTCCGGTAACAATACCGAATTCCTCACTTTTCACCGCAGTCTGATAAACTTCCGCACTCCTTAAAAGTGCTTTCGAAGGGATACAGCCTTTATGTAGACACGTTCCGCCGAGTTTGCCTTTCTCCACGACAGCCGTTTTCAATCCTAATTGAGCAGCCCTTATTGCCGCCACATACCCGCCTGTTCCTCCTCCGAGGATAACGAGGTCAAATTCTTCAGCCAAAACCACTCCTCCTCACAAATACATACTATTGTCACCATTTTTACTTGCCCTATGTTTATTACGTTATCCATGTTGAAAATTCCTGTGTTTAATTAAAAAAACACAGGAATCTATATCTTGTACAACAACATTCATTTTCTTCCATTCAAGATATGCTTTTCATTTTGCAGGAATTGGCTCCTTGAATTCCTCATGCGAGCAATTCGTTCCTCTGCCATCCTATCCGCCGCTTTATAAGTAGGAATTTGATCACGTTTTGCAATCTCGATGACTCTTTCAATTGTATCATAAACCGTTTCCACTTTCTTAAGGGCTCTTTCCCGATTATACCCTAAAAGCTCATCGGCCACGTTTATCACTCCACCTGCATTAATTACATAATCAGGAGCATATATAATACCTTTTTCATGAATTTGATCGCCATGAACAGGTTCCTTTAATTGATTATTGGCCGCACCTGCAATGACCTTCGCCTTGATTTGGTTGATTGTATGATCATTTATGACAGCCCCTAAAGCACAAGGTGCATAAATATCACAGTCGACTCCATAAATTTCATCAGGATCGACAGCAGTCGCCCCAAAGGATTCAACCGCACGGGCCACGCTTTCTTTATTGATATCCGTAACGATCAGCTTGGCGCCCTCCTCATGAAGGTGACGGCATAAGTTATAAGAAACATTCCCGACGCCTTGGACTGCAACTACCTTGCCTTCTAAAGAATCAGTTCCGAATGCTTCTTTTGCAGCAGCTTTCATACCGCGATATACTCCATAAGCAGTTACAGGGGAAGGGTTACCCGAAGAACCGAATGCAGGAGAAATCCCAGTGACAAAATCCGTCTCCTCATGAATGAGATCCATATCCTCAACCGTTGTACCTACGTCTTCAGCTGTAATATAACGCCCATTCAGCCCTTGGATATACCTTCCGAATGCACGGAACATTTCTTCATTTTTATCCTTACGCGGATCGCCGATGATGACGGTTTTTCCCCCTCCTAAATTCAAGCCGGCAGCTGCGTTCTTATATGTCATTCCTCTTGAAAGCCTTAAGGCATCTTCAATGGCTTCTTCTTCGGATGCATACGTCCACATCCTTGTGCCTCCAAGCGCAGGTCCTAATGTCGTATCATGAATGGCAATAATCGCTTTCAAACCCGATTGTTTATCCTGACAGAATAACAGTTGCTCGTAATCATATTTCTCAAGATATTTAAAAATTTCCATAAAGGAATCCTCCCTAGATGTTTTAATACATGTCAGATATGAGGAGACTAAATTACTCCTCATTCTTACTTGTTCCTACGTTCATTTTAAATAAAATCCGCTACTCACATGATATTTTCCCTATGGGGAATGGTTCCCTTGAAAAATCCATGCACCTTTAAATATGCAAATAACATGCCAATTAAATACATAATGAGAGCCTTTTTATCCAAAAAAAGGAGATGCTGGTTAATATGTTGGGCAACTATAGCCTATAACAAATTCAAAAAAATTTCATGTTGGAAGTGGAGTCTTGCTTAAATTAAAATAAATCAGAAAATTCTGCGCAGTTTTTTTCATACTGCGCAGTTGTTTGCATGCAAAATTTTTCACAGTTTTAGTTTTTCCATTTTATAATATAGATTTCTAACTGAAATTCCCAGCGCTTTTGCCGTAAGTGTTTTATTTCCCTTGTGGGTATGGAAGGCTTGCTTAATGATTTCGGCTTCATACTGGTCTATTATCTCCGATAGCGGTTTCCCCGATACGTAGCCAGAAGGCTTCATCAATAATTTCTCCTGTTTTAATGGAATCTCTTCGATAAAATCCGGAATATGATGTATATCAATGATCGTCTCGTTCAATTTCATGAAAATGATGGCCCGTCCTAAGATATTTTCTAGTTCCCTCACATTACCTGGCCAGTTGTAGATTTGCATCTTATGTATAGCTGCTGCTGTAATCCCCTCTATGCTCCGTCCATACTCCTGATTGATTTTATTTATCAAATGCTCCGCCAATTCTCTCAAATCTTCTTTTCGCTTTCTTAATGGGGCAATGAAAATAGGCATGCGGTTCAGCCTGAAATATAAATCTTCCCTGAATGTTCCTCTTGCGATTGCCTGTTCAAGATTTATATTCGTAGCGGCTATGACCCGGACATTGATGGGAATCGGCTTCGTCCCCCCCACTCTGATTATTTCCTTTTCTTGTAAAACCCGAAGTAATTTAGCTTGGATGTTGGCTGGTAATTCACCGATTTCGTCCAAAAAGATACTCCCTTGATTTGCCTCTTCAAAAAAACCGACCTTTCCGCCCCTGCTTGCCCCTGTAAAGGCTCCTTCATCATAACCGAACAATTCACTTTCAAGTAATGATTCCGAGATGGCCGCACAATTTACACGTACGAATTTATTGAATTTGCGATCGCTTGCATTATGAATGGCGTGTGCAAATAACTCTTTTCCAGTACCTGATTCCCCTCTTAATAAGACAGTGGCAGGTGTTCTTGCCGATAATTTCGCTTGTTCAATGGGAAGCTTCATCTCTTCGGAAGCCCCAATTATATCATCAAAGGAATATTTAGCCTGTAATGTCCGGATAATCTGTCTTGCCCGATTCAGTTCGTGGGTCAGGGCCTGAATTTCCGATACATCATGAATGACGCCAACGCTCCCTTTCAGGCACCCATCCACGATGATTGGAGCAACATTCACGATTACCTCCTTATGCTTTGGGCCGACACGCATATTGACGCCCCGAACAGGCTTTTTTGTCTGAAGCACTTTCATATGCATGCTTTCACCTTCGTAAATATCGATGGAAGCCGGCTTACCGATCACTTGGGTCTTTGTTAAGCCAGTGATTCTTGTATATGCCGGGTTGATCAAAAGCCCCCTGCCTTGATCATCCACAACAGATATGGCTTCATCACTGGATTGAATGATCGCCTGGAGCATCGTCTGTATCTCTTTTAAATCAGTGATCTGCTCCGCCAATTGTACAGCTTCCGTTTTATTCCTAAACACGGAAAAAGCCCCTATGATTTCCTTATCGGCATTCACCAGAGGTATCCTTGTCGTTATGAGTTCCATCCCATTACTAAGGGTGATTTCCTGATTTACTTCTTTTTGGTTCGTTTGCATCACTCGCAGCAATCCGGTTGATGGGATGAAATCTTTGATATGTATGCCAATTACATCCTCGCGCATTGTGTCAAATGCACGTTCGGCACTATCATTGAACATGATGATGAACCCTTCATGATCAATCACCACCATCCCTTCACTGGTCGTATTAAGGATCAAGTCCATTTTTGCCGAGGTATTCTCCAATTTACTTATTAAACGATTTTTCTCTTCAAACAACTTAGTCATAATGAGGGCGACACTTCCAGGAATGAGAATCGTTTGTTCGCCCATGTCCCTTTTTATCTTTTTATAGACAGACGGGTCCCCGGTCGTATCAAAAATGATGTCCAAATCCCGCTCCAATCCCATGCTCCAATTAGTCACTGTGGGAATCCTTCGTTCCTTTGCAGCAAGCATCCCTTCAGCGGATTCATTTGTATCAGCCATACAAACAATGGAGAATTCTTCACTTTCCGAAAGGAGTTTCAACACGGTTGTCCCTCCCACTCCTCCCCCTACTATCATGACCTTTTGCATGAGCCATCCCCCTTAAGATATATAAATTACCCCTTTTATTAGATCAATCTCTGCAATTTTTTTCATACTCCCCACCATTTTACCATATCGGCACCCTTAAAAAACAGCCGCCAACTCCCAGTCATTATCGGGATTCCCGAAACTTGACAAATAATTTATATCCTTTATCATTTTTTAAAGACGGAATTTTCGGAAGGGATTTGACCGCATGAAACGTTTAATCGCTTTTTTGATTCTTTTTATACCCGGCGCCTTTGCTGCCTATGGCATAAAAATAATGAGGGACATGGTGTTCGGTATTTTACAGCCCCCCTATCCAGTCCTTTGGCTGCAATTTTTAATAGGGCTGCTCATTACGATTGGCGGAATAGCCTTTATCGCGGGCTTCGTCCTTCATCGAGATCGAAAACAAAATAAGGTCCAAAGCAGGTTCAATAAATTTTAAACAAAAAGAAGGTGCCATGTAACATATGGCACCTTCTTTCTTTATCTTGATTTCAATCCTTCTCTGATACGTACGGCTGCCTCGGGATAATCGGTTATGATGCCGCTGCATCCCAATTTGAATAACCGCTTCATCTCGGCTTCTTTATTAATGGTATATGGCCGTACAGGAACACCCATACTTACCGATGCTTGAATGAGTGCATCAGGGACAGCCCGGATATTTGGATGGATTGCACTTCCGCCTATTGCCTTGGCATATATCCACGGCATGTATAGACCATCCCTATAAAGCGGTGCCGTTTCCAATTCAGGTGCCAATTGATGGCAATTGACCAAGCTGTAATGATTGAAAGAAGAAAGGATTATCCTTTCCTCCATTTCGTAAGTACGGATGAGCCGGATGACTTTCTCTTCTAAGCCTGGATACAGAAAAAGCGTATTTTTCAATTCAATGTTGCAAAAAAGCTGATTTTCGTCAAGCCATATAAATAGTTCTTCAAGCGTCGGAATCTTTTCTTTACCCAATTTACCCTTATGGCTTGAGGACGCATTAAGGGCTTTCAACTCCATCAAGGTCCTGTCTTTTACAAACCCCGAGGCATTTGTGGTCCGATCGAGCTTTTCATCGTGAATGATGACCACTTCTCCATCTTTCGAGAGCTGGACATCGGTTTCAATTCCGTCCGCCCCGACACGGGCAGCTTCTTTGAACGCCGACATCGTATTTTCCGGATGTGTTCCTGCTGAGCCCCGATGTGCAAAGATTAAGGTCATGATGAAACGCCGCCTCTCTCAATAATGGTTATATCCCAATGTTATGAACAGAAACAGAAAATTATTTTCATCCAGCTCAATACTTTAATCAAAATGATACTTTAATCAAAATGCAGCTGATTATTTGTTGCATAGAAGGTTCCTTTCGTCAAATCACTCAATTTCTTTTCCAAGCTTTTGATTTGCATTGATCGGTTTCTTATCCTTTCCTTCCTAGGCAAGGCTATTTCCCCTATAATTCGCCTCCCCATCTCACCAGATGAAGCCGGTATTTTTTCCCCCAGCCAATCTCCCCTTTTCACTTCTTCAAGAAAACTCATATCATAATAATCAGCTTTCCCGTCTTCACGGACCGCTGGTTTTCTGGCCGATCTTTTGAAATAGGTGACCACTGCATCTTTGGCATGTACTGGTTCTATTCCTTTAGCAATGATTGTTTGATTTTTGACTCAGCTCATTTTGCAATACATGCATTAAGATCCCTTCGCAAATACCTTCACTTTGTAGACTCTCTAAAAATATTCCCCATAATTACTGAATAGTTCTCATTCAGGTAGTTTTCTGAACAATTGAGCTTTACACTTGCGGACATTTTATCGGCCGCTATGTCCAATTCCGCGATTTGGTTTCTGTCTTCCCACTTGAATTCTTTCCCCGCTTGCCTCTGTCAGTGCATCCTTCAAGTCTTTGACGTTCTCCAGCATGATTTGCGGAAAATCCAATAGGATAGGATTCAATTGAAGAATGGAAAAGCCCTTATGAAAAACGGTGATAAAAACCATATCCCTACTCGCCTCCAATACAAAATGCTCATTTTTTTCATAAATCATTTACTCCCCTCCTTTTCGCATGATCATATATACCTATAATTATGATCTAGAAAAGGAGCTATTTAGCCGAACTTCATCTAAAATAATTCGTGCCTCATTTCAACCAAACAAAAACGCCTTTTATTTATGGGATTTCCTGCAAAATCCAATAAATAAAAGGCGTTTAATTTTTTTAACCGGCAGCGTAAAAAATTTGAAGTTGCCGATTAGAAAAAATCACGAAGCAACTTCTTCCTGTCCCTTACAGCCAGACGGAGAGTTCCTATTTATATTTAGCGGCTCTAGCCTTTATATGGTCAATTGTTACCCTGGCTCTTGACAACGGTGTTCCCCCTACCCTTATCATGAAGCTTTATGTTCGAGGCGCAGCTTATCGGCAACCATGGCAATGAATTCGGAATTTGTAGGTTTTGCCTTAGTCATGCTTACGGTATATCCGAAAAGAGATGAAATGGATTCTATATTGCCACGGCTCCAGGCCACTTCAATCGCATGCCTGATAGCACGTTCAACACGGCTGGCCGTAGTATTGTATTTTTTTGCGATATCCGGATATAAAACTTTGGTGATGGAACCCAATAGTTCAATGTCGTTATATACCATGGATATGGCTTCCCTTAAATACAAATAGCCCTTTATATGTGCAGGGACCCCAATCTCGTGAATGATGCTTGTGATGCTGGCATCGAGGTTCTTCGGCTTGGATTCATTTTGGGGACGATAGCTAAACTGGCTATGATTTTTTAAAACTGCCTGCCCTTTACTGCTTACCTGACGTATGTGATTGGCCAGATTTTCCATGTCAAATGGTTTCAGGATAAAGTAAGACGCACCCAAATCAACAGCTTTTTTCGTTACATCTTCTTGACCAAAGGCAGTAAGCATAATCACATTAGGCATGGCACCACGTTTTACTTCACGAAGTTTTTCAAGCACACCTAACCCATCTAAATGAGGCATGATAATATCGAGGATCAATATATCCGGATCAACGCTTTCAAGCATACCCAGGCAATCTTGACCGTTATGTGCCACCCCAATTACTTCCATGTCTTCCTGTGCAGAAATGTATTCTTCCAGAAGGCCAACAAGTTCTCTATTATCATCTACAACGCACACCTTAATTTTTTTCACGCTTGATTTCCTCCTCAACTACAATTGGTCTTTTTTTCTATATGACTAAATTCTATTGTAATTGAACTTTTCGACAATGGAAACTAAATTCCTTTTATTTTTGAAAAAATATAAGGAATTCAATATTATTCTCCGGATATCTCTTGTTTTCGACTTCGTTTGCTATTCGAATAAAGCGATTGTCGAAAAATCTTCATATCGTTATCATTTTATCACATCGTTTCAAAAAAACCTCTATTTTTTGAAGAAATCAAATTTAATTCCTACCCAAAACATATGCTAATCATAACTTTCCATTAAAAAGGGGCATCCAAAAGGATACCCGGATTCTTAGCTTGCCTTTTCATAATTATCTTTGTCGTATATATTTATACCGGCTTCGTTTAACATCCATTCGATATGAACTCCATACCCACTTGTAGGATCATTAACGAATACATGGGTGACTGCACCGATTAATTTCCCATTTTGTATGATAGGACTGCCGCTCATACCTTGAACGATCCCACCCGTTTTTTGAAGCAATTCCTTATCTGTCACTTTTAAGACCATTCCCTTAATTGCAGGGAACTTCTGTGGTATGGAACTGACGATTTCGACATCGAATTCCTCCACTTCAGAACCATCCACCACTGTAAGGATTTTTGCTGGCCCTTCCTTTACCTCATGGGAAAGGGTGATGGGGAGTGGCTTATCGTTAATTCCATTTTTAAAATCTTGATTTAATTTCCCAAAAATTCCAAAGGGACTATTGCGATTGATATTTCCTATTTTTTCTTTATTGGCAGAAAAGCGTGCCAATTTTTCTCCCGGATCACCATTGCTTCCCTTTTCGATGGATGTGACCGTCGATTGAACAATCTGTCCGTCCTTGACAACAATCGGCTTTTTTGTATCCATATCGGATATGACATGTCCCAACGCCCCATATTTTTTCGAATCCGGGTGATAAAACGTCATCGTTCCGATGCCAGCTGCCGAATCACGGATATACAAACCCAATTTGTAAGTTCCTTCATTCTTATCTTTTAGAGGTAATAGGGTACTATGAAGCACTTCATTATCACGGTTAATGACAAGATTCAACGCCTCACCCTTTTCGCCTGCCTGTTGAACAAAAGGGGTTACATCCCCCATCTTCTTTATCGTCTGACCATTGATTTCTGTAATAATATCACCGATTTCAATTTTTGCTTTTTCTCCCGGTGATTTTTTCCCCTGCGCAGTATCAATAAGATGATGACCTACTACGAGAACCCCAAGAGTATTAAGCTTAACTCCAATGGATTGGCCTCCAGGCATGACTTTAAAGTCTTTTAACACCCTGATGTCGACCTTTTTGGCAGGTAAGCCTGCTACATCGAGTAACACTTCATTCGTACCTGGTTTCTCAGCACCAAGCGTAATCGAAGCTTGTTCATCATGAAGCGAAATTCCATCACTGGATCCCGAAGTTTTTGCAGAAACAGGCAATGATTTGGAAATACTATATTGACTTCCTTCAAATAGTACAAGATGATTTGGAATTAAAAAATATTCACGAGATGGCTGGTATAACCCTAATGTTAATAGCGAAACAAGGAGAATTCCACCGATGATCCTGTTTATCCATATAAATTTCAATCCATTCACTCTCCTCGCTCTCTGAAACTTTATGGCTACACCTTTAATTTAGCCCTCATGACAGTCATTTATAACAGGTGCAAAAAATAAAAGCTATCCGTTTTTGGATAGCTTTACAATGAATGCTTATGATACTTTTAATAATCTTCTTTCCGGCCCTTCAAGATGTAATCTTCATCCTTTTGGCCAGCTGGATTAATTCATTGGCATGCTGCTTCGTCAAATCCGTTATCTCGACTCCTGAAATCATCCTGCCAATTTCTTTTACTTTTTCAGTTTCAATTAGCGGCTTGACCGAGGTATTCGTCCGTCCTGCCCTTACATTTTTCGCTATGAAAAGGTGAGTATCCGCCATAGCTGCCACTTGTGGCAAGTGGGATATGCACAGTACTTGTGATCCAGTTGCCACTTTATAGATCTTTTCGGCAATGGATTGTGCAACCCGTCCGCTCACACCTGTGTCCACTTCATCAAATATAATGGACGTTATGCCTTGGTGTTTGGAGAAAATGCTTTTCAGAGCCAGCATGATCCTCGACAGTTCTCCACCAGATGCGATTTTAGAAAGAGGTTTTAACGGTTCACCTGGATTGGTGGAAATATAAAATTCCATTGAATCCAGTCCTGACTGATTAATTCCCCTATCTGACAATTCATCGAAAGTAAAGGCCGTTTGAAGGAAATGTGGTTCGAAAATTGTCTTTTCCATGTATAAATCTTTTAATTCCTGATGGATTTTTTTGGTTAACTGCTGAGCGAATTTCTGGCGAAGTTCAGAAAGATTCTTTGCTTCGACAATTAAATCTGCTTTGATGGATTTCATTTCCTTTTCAAGCTTCGCTATATGGGTTTCCCTATTTTGCAGTTTTTCGACTTCTTCTTCTATAGCGGCTCCATATTCCAGGATTTCCTCGATGGTCCGCCCGTATTTACGCTTTAATTGATTTATTTCATTAAGGCGGCTTTCAATGAATTCCACACGTTCTGTATCATAATCCAAAGAATCTAATTGGTCTCGGATGTTTGACACGGCCTCTTCAAGCAGGAAGTAGCTATTTGAAACGGTTTCAGCGCTATTCTTTAAACCCTCATCAAGCCCTGCAGCTTCCTCCAAATTATTCATGGCTACGGAAAGCCAATCAATTGCATGCTGCTCACCATTTAAAGCATTATAACTGGTTTGAAGCGCTTCATGGATTTTTTCGAAATTATTAATTTTCTTTCGCTCTTCCATCAATTCTTCATCTTCGCGTAACTTCAAATCAGCTTTTTGGATTTCATCGAATTGAAATTGGATCAAATCAAGGCGGTGGACCATTTGCTGTTCATTTTGGCTCAAGCCATTCAATTGTTTAGAAGCGGTTTCATAACGTTTATATAGATTTTGGTATTCAGTGAGTGCAGATGCGATTTTTTCACCGCCGAATTGATCGAGCAGCGGAAGATGGAGTCGTTCATCCATTAATTCCTGATGTTCATGCTGACCATGAATATCAATCAATGTCCGTCCTATCTCACGTAAAGTGGAAATCGTTACAAGCTTTCCATTTACTCTGCAAACGCTTTTGCCGCTTTGTGAGATGTCCCTTCGAAGTATCGCCATCCCATCATTCATATCCAGGCCAAACTCTTCCGCTTTGGCAAAGACCGGGTGTTTTTCATCTTCAATCTGGAATAATCCTTCTATTTCGGCCTTAGACTCACCATGCCGAATGAACTCTGCAGAACCACGTCCCCCAACCAAAAGATGAACGGCATCTATTATGATTGACTTCCCTGCCCCTGTTTCTCCTGTCAAGACCGTCAAGCCTTTCTCAAATGAAACGGACAGGCTGTCTATGATCGCAAAATTCCTAATCGATAGTTCTGTTAACAAACTAGGTCACCTCACAACATTATTAGAGCATGTCCAAGAATTTGCCGGAAATGATCTTTGCATCTTCCTCAGAACGGCAGATAATCAAACAAGTATCGTCGCCGCCGATCGTCCCGAGTATTTCTTGCCAATTTAAATTATCGATCAATGCACAGATTGCCTGGGCATTACCCGGGAGCATCTTCATAACCAGTAAATTGTTGGCGGAGTCAATGCGTACAAATGCATCGACAAGGATTCTCTTTAATTTTTGAAGTGGATTGAAGCGTTGGTCGGCCGGCAGACTGTATTTATACCTTCCATCCGTTAAAGGAACCTTTACAAGGTGAAGCTCTTTAATATCCCTTGAAACAGTGGCTTGGGTTACATTGTATCCAGCTAATTTCAATTCTTCAACTAACTCATCCTGGGTTTCGATATCATTATTCGTTATAATGTCCCTTATTTTTATATGTCGTTGTCCTTTATTCATAAGTAGAAGCACCTCTTCTCAACTGTTGCTCATTTAATTGTATCACTTTCATTTTCTTACTTAAGCAAGCTGCCCCAATATGGGATTGCTTCGTTATCATCAGTACGTGCAAATAGGCCGCTTTGGAAAGTGGCTAATATTAATGTTATCGGATTTTTATGCAATTGTACAACTTTTTCTCTAAAAATGAATACAAGTCCATTTTTTGCACGTACCCATTTTTTGTATCCACCCATAAATGATTCAGTGCATGACGCACAATGTATAGTTAAAAAGCTCCTTTAGCCAACCATTCAGCCAAAGGAGCCCATACAAAGTTTTAACTATTCTTTTTTAAATTGGGCATGGGCCTCTCCAACGATGTCATCGACCGTTTTCGAAAGCAATAGCGCTCCATCTTCCTTCGTCCCTTGCCAGTGTAAATGAAGTAAGAATTCAATATTTCCATCTCCGCCGGTAATCGGTGAGAAGGAGGCATCCTTAATATCGTAGCCTTCCTTTATGGAAAAAGAAATGATCTTATCCAACACTTGTTTATGGATTTTGGGATCACGAACAATCCCCTTTTTACCCACTTGATCCTTCCCAGCTTCGAATTGCGGTTTAACCAAGGCAACGACATCACTATTCGGGACGAGCAAGGTCTTTAGCACCGGTAAAATTAATGTAAGCGAGATGAAAGAAACATCAATGCTTGCAAAGTTTGGCATCTCTCCATCGAGATCGGCGGGTGTAACATAACGGAAATTGGTCCGTTCCATTACTTTAACCCGCTCATCCTGCCTAAGCTTCCAGGCAAGTTGATTATAGCCCACATCAAGCGCATAAGACATTATGGCGCCATTTTGCAATGCACAATCCGTGAACCCACCAGTTGATGAACCGATATCAAGCAGTATTTTTCCATTCACTTGTAAATCGAATTCCCTTAATGCCTTCTCAAGTTTAAGACCGCCTCTTGAAACGTAAGGCATGACTTTTCCTTTGATCGTAAATTCGAGATCGACCGGCACTTTTTCCCCCGGTTTTTCGTACCTCTCTTCATTCGCGTAGACAAGTCCTGCCATAACCATACGCTTCGCTTTTTCACGTGTATCGGCCAAGCCTTGTTCTACAAGTAATACATCTACTCTTTCTTTCATCACTTTCATATTGTCAGGCCCTTTTTTCTTTTTTGGGTGTTATCATTTTAATCTTTTTGATGGCTGTCTCAGTCGTTAAACCGATTTCTTCAAGAAGTTCATCGACACTGCCATGTTCAATGAAATAATCAGGTATTCCCATTCGATCTATAATTGCCCCATAAAACCCTTGATCATGGGCATATTCAAGAACAGAACTACCAAAACCACCTTGAAGAACCGCTTCTTCTATTGTCAAGATAGGCATTTTTTCACCAAGGAGACTGCTTAGCATATTCTCATCCAAAGGCTTAATGAACCGGGCATTGATCACCTTGACTGAATAATCCTCTTTCTCCAGCCGTTCTGCCGCTTCGAGAGCCATGGGAATCGTTGTACCGAACGTTAAGATGGCAGCATCCGTTCCTTCTTTAAGAACTTCCCACGAACCGATTGGAATTTGCTGTAATTCGGTATCCATCGCAACTCCCCAACCGTTCCCACGAGGGAAACGCATAGCAATCGGACCATCATTATAGTTTAAGGCCGTATTGACCATATGCTGACCTTCGTTTTCATCTTTCGGCATCATCAACACCATATTTGGAACGTGGCGTAAGAAAGCAATATCGAAAACGCCTTGATGCGTTTCACCATCGGAACCAACCAATCCGGCACGATCGATCCCTATGAATACGTTCAAATTCTGACGGCAGATATCATGCACAACCTGGTCATAAGCCCTTTGCAGGAAGGTTGAATATATAGCCAGGAAAGGTTTCATTTTTTGCGTTGCCAATCCGGCTGCAAAAGTTGCAGCATGCTGCTCGGCAATCCCTACATCATAGAAACGCTCTGGGAACTCTTGAGAAAAGCCCACCAATTTCGAACCTACGGGCATTGCAGGTGTAATTGCGACAATCCGCTCATCGTCACGGGCTAGCCTGCTGACAGTATCGCTTACAAGAGCGCTCCAAGCAGGACCTTTACTAGGGGATTTCACAAAATCGCCTGTCTCGATTTTGTATGGGCCTGTCCCATGCCAGTTTCCTGTTGTATCCAACTCGGCAGGTGAATAGCCCTTGCCTTTTTTCGTGATGACATGCAGCAGTACAGGTCCCTTCGTTTTCTTGGCATATCTTAAATTCTCCAGCAATTCTTCATAATTATGACCATCCACTGGTCCAAGGTATGTGAAACCGAGCTCCTCGAAAAAGATTCCTGAGACCAATAAGTACTTCATGCTATCCTTCAGGCGTTCAGCTGTAGCTGCAAGTTTACCACCGACTGCAGGGATTTTTTTCAAAAGCAGCTCCAATTCATCTTTTGCCCAGTTATATTTACCCGCTGTACGCAATCTTCCCAATATCGTGTGTAAAGCACCTACGTTAGGGGCTATGGACATTTCATTATCATTCAGGATAACGATCATGTCCTTTTTTTCATCACCGATATGATTCAACGCTTCAAGCGCCATTCCGCCCGTTAGGGCACCGTCACCGATTACAGGCAAAATAAAACTGTTTTCACCTTTGATATCACGGGCAGCAGCCATTCCCATGGCAGCTGAGAGGGAAGTCGAACTGTGACCGGTTTCCCAAACATCATGGGGACTTTCAATCATTTTAGGAAATCCGCAAAGACCTTTGTATTTCTTTAAGGTGTCGAACTCCCCTGCTCTGCCAGTCAGGATCTTATGGACATAGGATTGATGTCCGACATCCCATAAAATTTTATCATTCGGACTGTCGAATTCCTTATGCAAGGCTATAGTCAACTCGACGACACCTAAATTGGGACCAATATGCCCACCGGTCACCGATAATTTTTCCACAAGGAATTTACGTACTTCCACACTTAGCTCGACAAGTTCTTCATTATTCATCTTCTTCAAAAAAGAAGGGTCTTTTATAGATAGAAGATCCAAACAGGACCACTCACTTTCTGTCATTTTCGGTTGTAAGTATAAACAAAGCCTCATGAAAGAGGACTATGGGGGACTTGACCGAAAAATTGGTTTTAAGTTAAAAAATAGCCGCCAACACCCAGGTGATTTCGGCGGCTTAATATACCTATTTTATCACGTATCTCAATTAAAAAATTCATTTTGATTTTCACATATTTTTGCACAATGAGTATACCATAAAACCTCAATTGATAACAAATTTAGCTCAATCAATGGTTACGGTTCGCTATTAAATCGGTTAGTTCATTCAACAAACCCGTTTGTAAGGTTGTTTTTCCTAAAGCGGCATGGGCAAGTTCTATATGATGTTCCAGCTTTTCCTTTGCCCCTTGAAGAGTAAGTAATGATGGATATGTGCTTTTATGATTCCCTACATCACTGCCAACCGGCTTGCCGATCAACTCGACTGACCCTTCAATATCCAGAATATCATCCCGAATTTGAAAAGCAAGCCCCAGGTGGTATGCAAAGTCACGTAAATGCAGTTGCTGTTCTTCATTCGCTCCGGCTAATATAGCACCGGAAAGGATGCTTGCAGTCAATAACTTCCCTGTTTTATGTTCATGGATATACTCCAATTCCTGAAGGGTCAGCTGTTTATTTTCACCTTCCATATCGGCAACTTGACCTCCAACCATTCCTTCAGCTCCGGCAGACTTCGCAATTTCACTTACAAGGTTCAGCTTCATTTCAGCCGTCACCTCGGAATCGGTCATATCCGTCACCAATTGAAAGCTATATGTAAGAAGCGCATCACCTGCCAGTATTGCTACAGCTTCACCGAACACTTTATGGTTCGTCGGTTTTCCGCGGCGGAGATCATCATCATCCATCGCCGGAAGATCATCATGAATCAGAGAATATGTATGTATCATTTCAATGGCAGCCGCTGCAGGAATACCGATCCTCAAGCTTTTTCCAAATGCCTCCAGAACCGCAAAGACCAATAACGGGCGAATCCGTTTACCCCCTGCCTCCAGTGAATAGATCATGGCTTCTTTGACCACTGCCGGGGCTTTAAGTTTATTGACATATTCCACGATTTCCCGTTCTATAACCGCTTTATATTCTTTAGAAAACATTTCAAAGGATGCCGTACCCATGTCATTCTTCCTCCTGTACAGCGAAGTTTTCAAGTTCCCCATCTTCGCGTAAAATTTGAGTTAACTGATCTTCGACAGCCTTAAGCTTTGAATGGCAAAGCCTTGATAAATCCATTCCTTGTTTATATATGGAGATGGCTTCTTCCAAGGGCACATCGCCTTCTTCCAACTGTTCTACAATTTTTTCGAGATTCTCCATCGCTTCTTCAAATGTAGCTTCCTGTTTTTTTGTCATGGTTCGATCCGCTCCTTTATTTCTTTAATTTCACATTCAAGGGTTCCATCTTTTATCGAAACCGCTATCTTATCCCCTTTGGATACTTGCTGTGTACTTTTCACTAATGTCTCATCCTCAGCAAAAACCAATCCATAGCCCCGTTCCATGATTTTTAGTGGACTGAGGGCAGATAAGGTGGCTGTAATATGGACGAATTGCTGTGATTTTTGCCGATAGATGGCTTCCATGGCCCGCCGTAAAACCTTTGCATGCTGCTGCAATTCATCTTTCGCATTTTTCACCGCTTGTTCAGGATGCTGCTTTTTCAGAATATCGTTGAGCTGATTCAGCTCATCTCTCTTTTTCATGAAATATCGCGTGCCGGTCCTCCCTAGCCTGTCCATCGCCTTGTCCAGCTGTTCCAGCTTCTGTTCATACATTTTATGCGGATAACGGAAAGCATAGGACCTCTCCATCCTCGTCAAACGGGTTCGTTCAAAATTCACCGTTTCTTGAATGGAGCGGGTCAATCGATTCTTGCGGTTCATCAGGCGTTCGAGTATTTCATTCAAGTGAGGAACCGCTAACTCCGCTGCACCAGTAGGTGTAGGAGCACGCATATCGGCGACAAAATCAGCAATTGTAAAATCGGTTTCGTGACCGACAGCAGAAATTACCGGTATATCGGAATCATAAATCGATTCAGCCACTATCTCCTCATTAAAGGCCCATAGCTCCTCGATCGACCCGCCGCCCCTTCCAACAATGAGAACATCGCTTTCCGCCCTTGCGTTAGCCATTGAAATTGCCTTGGCAATCGATTTAGCGGCATTATTCCCTTGTACAAGTGCTGGATAAACAATGATCCTGGCGATTGGATATCTCCGCTTGATGGTTGTCAGGATATCTCTTAATGCAGCTCCGGTCGGGGATGTTATGACTCCTACAGACTTAGGGTACTGCGGGATCGGCTTCTTATGTTCGGCCAAAAACAAACCTGCCGCCTCCAGCTTTTTCTTCAGCTGTTCATAAGCAAGATACAAATCCCCCACACCATCAGGGGCCATGCTTTTCACATAAAGCTGATACTGTCCCCCCGCTTCATATAATGATATATCGCCCTTAACAAGTACCTTCATACCATTTTCCGGCAGGAATTTCATCCCTTTATTATTGGCGGCAAACATAACCGAGAGGAGTCGGGCCTTCTCATCCTTTAAAGTAAAATACATATGCCCGCTTGTATGTTGTTTAAAATTCGAAATTTCACCTTTTATGTATGCATTTTGCAAATGAGGGTCGGCATCGAACTTCCTTTTGATGTACTTCGTTAAAGCCGACACACTCAAATATTGTTGGTTGCTCATATAATGTCTCCTTCCGATGGAAATCGGATATAAAGAAAACTCACCTATAGATCCATGAATGGAAAAAAAGCGGTCTCCCGTTATTATAAAACAAGAGGTCCGCTTCTTTAAAATAATTTAACGTTTTTTTCAGCTTTTTAATGCTTGCTTGTCCCGTTCAAGTGCTTTTTGAGCAGATTTGACCGTATTCTTCATAAGCATCGTAATCGTCATGGGACCAACGCCTTTAGGAACAGGTGTAATGTATGAAGCCTTATTTTTCACTTCATCAAACGCCACATCACCGCAAAGCTTCCCTTCATCATTCCTGTTCATTCCGACGTCAATGACGACTGCGCCTTCTTTAATATGGTCACTCGTGATCGTGTCCCTCTTTCCGACAGCTGCCACAACGACATCGGCTTGCTTGGTATAATATGCAAGATCCTTTGTCCGTGAATGGCAGTAAGTAACGGTTGAATTTGCATTTAAAAACAATTGTCCGGCTGGTTTTCCGACGATATTGCTTCTCCCTACGATGACAACATGCTTACCTTCAAGGTCATAGTCGATATACTCAAGCATCACCATTACGCCGTATGGAGTACAAGGTAAAAATGCATCCTGTCCCGTCATCATCCGTCCAATATTAATCGGGTGGAATCCATCTACATCCTTTTCAGGGGAAATCGCTTCAATGATCGCTTTTTCCTGGATATGTCCAGGCAATGGCAGCTGCACCAATATACCATGAATGCTGTCATCCTGGTTTAATTCAGCAATGCTTTGAATTAATTCCTCCTGAGAGAGTTCCGCAGGCTTTTTAATTAATACGGAATGCATGCCCAAGTCTTCACAGGCCTTTTGCTTATTGCGCACATAGGTTTGTGATGCTTGATTGTCACCCACCAGGATTACTGCCAAACCCGGAACGATATTTTTTTCACGTAACTGTTGAACTTCCTTACTGATTTCCTGCCTAACTGACTCTGCAATTTCTTTACCATTAATGATTTGAGCTGACATGTGTTTATTCCTCCCAAGTTAATTTTGCTAAAGAAATTGCTGAGAGAATCCTTGTTCAAGGGCTGCAGCTTTAGCTGCCGCTTTTCACCTTCACTTTGGATAAAACGGCATTTACAAAGCTGCTCGATTGATCATCACCGAATTTCTTAGCAATTTCAATAGCTTCATTCATTGCAACACTTACAGGAACACCTTCACTGTGAACCATTTCATAAACCGCGATCCGCAGTAAATTCCGATCAATGTTCGCCAGTCTTTCCAACGTCCAATTCTCTAAATTGTCCCTGATCATTCCATCAATTTGTTCACGATTTTCCGTTATCCCCATTACTAATTTCTTGAAGTATTCATCAGTAGGAGCACCATCCAGTACGCTTTCCATTGCTTCTTCTGCATTCGAATTGGCAATATCGATTTGATATAGTGCTTGAAGGGATTTTTCACGGGCTTCTCTTCTTTTCATAATCTTACTCCTTTAACATCTACTATTATATATGAAAATGCTAGAACAAACGAACATTAAATAACATTTTTTCAAAAATATTAAGATTTTCGCTATATTATTTAAAAAACAAGCTGAATCTCACTAAAATTAAGGCCAAAAGACTCAATATCTTGATTCAGGATAACAATTCAAGATTATTTTCCAGTTAAACGGCCAACACAGTCCCATACTTTTTGAAAGTGTCAAAAAGCTCATGCCTAGCTTTCATGCTCATATTTCACCTTTTACACTCTAACAGAAATCACCCTTGAATTAAAGGGAAACTTCCAGACACCGCCTTATTATGTTCATTTAAATTTAATATTATAAGCAGGCTTAAAAAGCGGGGTATCGTGGAGTTAACATTCAAAAAAACAAAAACCCGGCTTTTTGCCGGGTTTTTGCAGGTGTGAATCGAATGAAGCCACTTACACTTCTTGTTCGTAATCCGCTTCTTGTTTAGCGTTTTCAAACGCAATGCCCACTACATGAATGTTCACTTCTCCAGCGTCGATAGCGGTCATATTCAACAAAGCTTCACGAATGTTATCTTGCACTTCCTGAGCAACTTTCGGAATTGAAACACCAAACTTCATGACACAATAAAGTTCGACTTTGATGGATTCTCCCGTTAAGTCCACTTTAACACCTTTACCGTGGTTCTTTTTACCGAGCTTTTCAACAACACCCGTAGCGAAATTCCCGCGCATATGTGCAACACCTTCAACTTCCGATGCAGCGATACCCGCAATCACCTCTATTACCTCAGGTGCAATCTCCACTTTGCCCAGCCCAGTATTATAATCATTCATTTCGAGTAATTGGCCTTCCATTTCACTCATTCAAAAGCACCTCCTGTCTTCCTTTACATTATGAGTTCATTACATCATATATTTCAAGGAATTTGGTATTAAATTCCCCGGAAACAAATTGTTCATGCTGAAGTAACTTAATATGGAAAGGAATTGTGGTACTGATCCCTTCAATGACAAACTCACCTAAGGCGCGTTTCATCTTCTCGATCGCCTCTTCTCTAGTCGGTGCATGGACAATCAATTTAGCGATCATGGAATCGTAATACGGCGGTATCGAGTACCCAGGGTATGCCGCGGAATCCACACGAACTCCGTAGCCGCCTGGCGGTAAATACATTTGAATCTTACCTGCGGAAGGCATGAAATTCTTTTCTGGATTTTCCGCATTGATCCGGCATTCGATAGACCATCCGTCATAAGTGACATCCTCTTGCGAAAGAGATAGTTTGTTACCTGAAGCAACTTTGATCTGTTCTTTAATCAAATCCACGCCCGTTACCATTTCTGTAACTGGGTGTTCAACCTGGATACGTGTATTCATTTCCATAAAGTAGTATTTTCTATTCACATAGTCATAAATAAATTCTACTGTTCCGGCACCTGAATAGTTAACGGCAAGTGCAGCCGTTACTGCAGCTTGCCCCATCTCCGCACGTGTTTCACCATCCAATGCTGGTGACGGGGTTTCTTCAACAAGTTTTTGCAAACGGCGCTGGACCGTACAATCACGCTCACCTAAATGGATGGCGTTGCCATGATTATCTGCCATGACCTGTATTTCAACGTGACGGAAGTCCTCGATGAACTTTTCAATATACACGCCTGGATTCCCAAATGCCGTAGCGGCTTCCTGTTGCGTGATGTTAATGCCTTTAATGAGATCTTCTTCCGTCCTTGCGACCCGAATACCTTTACCGCCCCCGCCGGCAGTAGCTTTGATGATGACTGGATAGCCCATTTCATTAGCTAGGGCTACTCCCTCATCCGTATCTTTAATTATGCCTTTAGAACCCGGAACGATCGGTACACCAGCTTTGCGCATGGTTTCCCTTGCTACGTCCTTTGTTCCCATTTTATTGATCGCTTCAGGGCTAGGACCGATGAAAATGATATTGCATTCACGGCATAGTTCAGCAAAGTCGGCATTTTCAGCAAGGAATCCATATCCAGGGTGAATCGCATCGGATCCCGTTTTCTTTGCTGTGCTGATAATGTTCGTTGTATTTAAATAACTGTCTTTTGATAATTTAGGACCGATGCAATATGCTTCATCCGCAATTTGAACATGTAATGCTTCTTTATCTGCTTCTGAATAGACCGCAACGGTCTCGATTCCTAATTCCTTGCATGCCCGGATGATTCGGACAGCAATTTCCCCACGATTGGCAATTAATACCTTTTTAATCATTTAGAAACAGCTCCTCATTCCGGCTTTACTAAAAATAATGGTTGACCATATTCTACAAGCTGACCTTCTTTTACAAGGACTTCAACAATTTCACCGCTTACTTCGGCTTCGATTTCATTGAAAAGCTTCATGGCTTCCACGATGCAGACGATGGAATCCCCAGTTACTTTATCGCCTGCTTTTACGTATGCAGGTGAATCCGGTGCAGGAGATTGGTAGAATGTCCCGACCATCGGAGAAGTGATTTTATGTAAATTTTCAGTGACGGCTGCAGCCGGTTTTGCAGGTTCAACAGCTTTCGGCACTTCAGGGGCAGGGGCCGCTGCGGGCTTGACCTCTACAGCTGCATTGGTTTGAACAACTTCTGGAGCAGCCGCTGGGTGTACTACTGTACCCGTTTCAGTTTTTTTCAATTTAATTTTCGTTCCTTCATTTTCAAAAACGAATTCACTGATATTTGATTGATCGACTAGCTTAATAATTTCACGAATTTCTTGCACTTTCATTTTTGTGGCACCCCTTGTCTAATTTAATATGAGTTTGTGAGGCAATAATATTTTATGTAACCTTACCCTTAGCTTATCCTACTTTGTCCAATACTGCACAAAGTCAGCCGCTTTCTTTATGCGAATGCGAATAAACTGAATACAAACCTCATCTGTATTATAACAGATATTTCACTTTCTCAAAATATTGTTTCCCTTAGAGAAATGAAAAGTTTATGACCAGCTTCTAACATCATACAATATTAGCTTATACAAATTCAATAATAGATTAGTTGTAACTTGTTATCCATACTTTTATATTACACCTATATTATAATATTGTGAATATTTTTCCACTGGGGCACCTTACCGCTTCTCTTGAATTTTGCATTTTACTCGTAGAAAATCAGCAATAATATTCATTATAATTACTTTTCTAGAATATTACGGAGGATCATTATCACCTTTTCTATTGGAGTTCCTAATATCAATTGACATAAAAAAACTTTTCCTCTAAAGTTTCCCGGTTTAAGATAGTCAAAAAAATCATAATAAAAAGCCTCCTTTTTTTATTAAGGAGGACTTTCAAATTTTTAGGATATTGAACTGTTCTGTATCAGCGTTCTGTATGTGTGATTACTTTTCGGGTTGGAAATCGACCACTACATTTTGCGCATCGCTCACTTCTTTCCTTACGAGGCGGATAATGTTATTGGCCTCTGTTTTCGTTTGTTTATCGGCCTTGACACTCACCTTTACATCCGTTCCGTCCACCCGGACCAGTGCGGCATTGTAATCCATGGCAACAATTAAGTTTTCAATGATATTTTCTTTTACTTTCGTTTCACTTAATTGTTCGATTTTTGCATAAGCCTCGTCTCTTTCTTCAGCTGATAATTCTGTGTTGCCCATCTTTGCAGTCAATTCTTCATTCAGCTTCGCCCGTTCATCTTCAATCTGCATCCTTAACGATTCGAACTCATCTCCAGATGCAATGGTTACAGAGGAACCTTCTGTATTTTTGGACGTTTCTTTTTCACTTTGAGTTTCCCCTTTTGTATCCGCTTTGTTCTCTGTTTTACTTTCTGTTTTATTTTCTTCCTGTTCCATTTGCTCTGTTGCCGTCATATCGGCCGCATTTTCTTCAGGAGCGGTTAAATAATAGACTGAAAGCACAACGACCAGACTTAGCATAGTCAATAACCAAACGGTTTGTTTTTTTAATAACATGTAGATTTTCCCCCTTATTTTTTAGGCATGACAGAAACCCTGTGGCTCGGTACATCAAGTGAGCGTGTGACAGCCTCGATGATCCACTTCTTTATTTGAATGTTTTCGGCCCCTTTTGCGACTACCAGGACTCCTCGTACACTAGGTTTTTTCGTTTCTGAAATGATCGGCCCTTCTTTCTCACCGCTCTTGACCAAAACGAGCTGTTCATCAACCGATGTGTCTTCGACCGTCCTTTTGCCGCCTTCCTGGTCGGTTTCTTCAGTGACTTGTTTTTGGGTGACCTTGTTTCTTTCATAGACTTTCTTCTCGGATGCATCGACGTAGATTACGACTTTTACATCCTGGACGCCTGCGATGGATTCAAGCGCTTCCTTCATTTCATTCTGTAGATATATTTCATAGTCTTTTGTAGTCTTGAATTCTGATTTCTTCTGGCCGAATGTTTCAACATCCTCTTCTTCATCCTGCTGTTTATCATTATTGAATACAGTCGTCACTTCAGATGTTTGTCCCGTCTGGTTGGTGGTTAACAAATTCCCGGCCATCATGATTCCCGATCCCAAAAGGACAACTATTAAAGCATAGACATACAGGGAAGGTTTTTTTTCCTTAGGCTCTTTTTGGTCAGGGTCTTTATTTAATAGTTTTTGCAGCCAGGATAATGGACCTTTGTCTTTGTTCAATACTCAGTCACTTCCTTTCCCCGGCGATTTCAATGATCTCTTCATCAACAGACCAACTTGTTGCCAGAAACCTTTTGACAGCATCCAGATTGGCATCATTTGAAGTGGATGAGCTATCTGCATTGATATCAACCTTCGCTACTGCCTCTATCTCCGAGTTTTCTTTCCCTTCTGCCTTTTCCAATGAGATGGTTATGTTCTGCAGATCATCAACACCCGGTTCTTCCTCATTCTTGACCCCTACATCAATTGAACTAATCTTCATGTTATAATCCACCATCAGCTCCTCTTCCACTTCTGCCTGTAAGTCAACAGCCATTTGTTTTAAAATATATGCACCCTGGGTAGCTTGTATTTCTTTTTTCTTCATTTCTGTCAAATTTCCTAAATCTTTTTTTTTCTGATCCTCAAATTCACTAGTAGCCGCAGTGAGAATATCTTCGAAATCCTTATTGAATAATCCCAATATAGGAGTGATGATGATCGCAATCAGTAAAAGCCCGATAACCATTTTGGCATACTTCTGTAAAGCTGAATTCGGAAGAAGCATATCGATCACAGTAGCCAGCAATACAAATATGATGATGTTGGATACCCAGCCAGCTAAAAAACTCAACAAGCCCTCCTCCTTTCTAACGAACCATCAGGGTAATGTTTCCAGAGGCTATAATTACCGTGATACTTAAAAAAAACATGAGTGAGACGATGGCCAATGCAGCGAAAATATAAATCATGCTTTTACTAATAATGTCAAGGCATTTTATTACAGGTCCTCCGCCCAGCGGCTGCAAAAGACTCGCTGCCAATTTATAGACAAAAGAAATCATCAGGATTTTTATGGCGGGAAACGTGGTAATGAGCAAGAGAATGATGACGCCAGACAAGCCGACTGTGTTCTTCAAAAGAACGGAGGCACTTATGACCGTATCCGTTGCATCGGTAAACATGCGCCCTATTACCGGTATAAAATTACCTGTCACGAATTTGGCCGTCCTGATCGTCACTCCGTCAGCTACAGCTGATGATGCTCCCTGAACGGATATCACACCAAGGAATATGGTCATGAATGCCCCAAGGATACCGATGGCAAAATTCCGGAGAAGCTGTGCCATCTGTGTCACTTTGTAATGTTCGGTCAGCGTACTGACAATGCTTAAAATCGCTGCAAAGAATAATAACGGAAGGACGACAAACTGAATCAAGATTCCGCTAGTATTCATCAAAAACATCAATACCGGATGAAAGAAAGCTGCCGATACAAGTCCCCCTGAAGCAGCTATCAATGCCAAGAGTAAAGGGATGAGCGCCATTAAAAAGGAAATCATCAAATCTATCGTATCTTTTGTATATTCAATCGCCACATGAAAACTGTTAAGTGCCAAAATGATCAGCACCATATAAACGATTGCATAAGCGACCTTACTTACGGAGCTTTGCTCGAACGCATTCTGCAAAGACTGGAGGAACATGCTGAAAACGGTTAATAAAATGAGTGTTCCCAGCAGCTTTCCATTCACGAGCAGTTCATGAAAAATGAATTTTGTCATTCCCTTTATCCATTGGTCAAAGGAAAATTTCTTATCACCGCTTACGAAGTCCATAAAGCTCCCTTTCTGGCTTTCCGGTAAGAATCCTCCATATTCCGTAACGATGTCATCCCAATATTGTTTGAGCTCATCGACACCCAGTCTATCTATTTGGGCTTGTACCAGCTCGGACTGCATGATCGGCTCTTGATCGATTTCACCATTTTCAGGATTTTCGGCAGCTTGTCCAATAGATGCATGCAAAAAAAAGAGTAAAACGAATAGAATGGATAAGTAAGGCATCCGCTGCTTCATACATTCACCTCATTGACTAGTAGGAGTAATCCGTTAGCTTGGGAGCATCTGTAAAATCGTTTCGATAATGACCGTCAAAATCGGAATCGCCATTGCAAGAATCAAGATTTTTCCGCTCAATTCTATTTTGGAAGCGAGCGAACCTTGCCCTGCATCTTTTGTTATTTGAGAAGCGAATTCTGCTATATAGGCAATTCCGATTATTTTTAAGATGGTCTCTAGATAGACGGTATTTACATTCGCATTAACCGCAATTTTTTCTAACATTAAAATAATTTCGTATATTTTGTCAGCTAAAAAAAGAAAGATGGAGCATCCTACAAAAACGACAAGCAGGAATGCGAAATTTGGTTTTTGCTCTTTGACGATCAGTGCCAAAAAGGTGGCAACTAGGGCAATGGCCACGATTTTTATGATTTCAATCGCGAATCCCTCCCTTACTGAAATAGAAATACAGATTTAATTTTTTGAAATAAATCCTCTACTACAGAAGCTACCATGAATAAAATATAGATAAATCCGAAAAGTGTCACCCACTGGGCATATTCCTTCTTCCCAACCTGATCGAGTATCGTGTGAAGAAATGCCACTACTAGCCCCACACCCGCTATTTTAAATATGATGTCCACATCAATGCCCATTTTCATTCCCCCCACATATTCCTACATCAGCAAGATGATCAATAACAGCCCTGATAAAAAACCTAGACTTTTCATCATTTTTTCATATTTTCCCTGTCGGTCGAGTGCATCGCTCTCTTCCCGTTCCAAGTGTGCCATCGTTAGCATGATTTGCTTTTGCTGATGATATTTATCGCTTTTTCCAAGCGTCTCCCCAAACTGTGAAAGAATCTCGAATTCTCCCTGTTTTAAAGCAAGGGATTGCCATATTTTCTTCAAACTATCATCCCATGCCTCCTTGACGGTGGTCTCTCCTGACTCGAGTCGATTTGCAAATGTATCGAAAAAGATGGATAAAGGTTTGGTCATCTGTTTAGAAAGTTTCCTTGCCGCTTCTTTCAAAGGTGTATGACCAAACATGATTTCAGCTTCAAGCGATTGCATGGCGACTTTCAGCTGTCTCAGTTGACGGGGTCTCATACTTAATTTTTTCGCAGCTTCGAAACCTGCCCATGTCGTTGCAATAATAATTATCGCGGCTCCTATTAACTTAAACATGCGGGTTCACACTTTCCCCCAGGAAAATGGGAACTCCCGCTGCATCAAGGACTTTGTAGCTCCTCTTACCGGATTTACTTCTCTGTAATTCTATAAAACGTTCAAAGATGTTTTGCTTTAATATTTCAGCGATAAATGGTCGCTTCTTAATTTCATCCAGTGTATGGCCATGTGTAGTTATTATGAGTTTAATACCTGCGTTCACGGCTTCCAGCACAGCCTGCGTATCCGCTGCGCGGCCTATTTCATCCACAATCAATACATCCGGGGACATCGAACGGATCATCATCATCATCCCTTCCGCTTTAGGACATCCATCGAGCACATCAACCCTTGTTCCAAATTCGAGCTGCGGCACTCCATGAACACATCCGGCAATTTCCGAGCGCTCGTCCACTATCCCCACTTTTTGAGGGGCAATGCCGCGTTTTTCATTACCACTGGATATCATTCTTGCAATATCACGCAATATGGTCGTTTTTCCCGTTTGCGGAGCACCAATCAACATTGTATGCTGCCATTCCCCGTCATATAAGTAAGAAGTGAGCGGTTCAGCTGCACCTATTTTTTCACGTGCAACCCGAATATTGAATGATGAAATGTCCCTGATCGCTTTGACCGACCCATTTTCCAGGATCACCTTGCCAGCCAGCCCCACCCGATGTCCGCCCGCTATGGTTATATATCCTCGCTTTAATTCTTCCTCAAGTGTATATAACGAAAATTGACCTATTTGATTCAATAATTGATCTGCATCCGAATGGGTCACTTCATAGGAAAAGAAGTATGGTTCCCCTCCTACAATGACCTCAAGCGGCCTTCCAACCCGAATTCGCAGCTCTTCCATCTTATCGATCATCATCGGTGTCATACCCCGGAGTTGCTCGCATAATTTTTTCGGTAAAAAAGAAAGAATCGTTTCCATTTTGACAATCCTCCTGTATACACCACTTTCAATAAAATATATGCCGACCAGCCCGCAATGATGACAGGCTATTAAAGAAACAGACCATTTATTGATTTTTTTATAACTTCCGGGATCTAAAAAAGACCAAAAAATAGACCGAGAAATTAATCTCGGTCTTAGGCTGTAGACAAATTCGAAGAAAAGTACAATTTGGACGTTGATTATAACGTAGGGCACTCGCTTTTCCCGCAGGAGTCTCGTACCTTCCGTTCCAATCAACTTTGGTTTAACATTAAGATAGAACCCTTCCTACAGTCTTTTATAGAAGGATGAAAACTTGAGGTGATGAGGATGCTTTTTAAACATGATTCTATTCAGCGAAATCAGCTTGAAATGGTTACTTTAGACCAACTGGAAGAGCCTATCGTGTGTACAAATCATCCAAATCCATTTGTGCGACTTGTTCATTTTTATCACAGTGGTACAAAATGTAAAGACCATCAGAAAGTGGTGACACGCCATATTTGGTAAGAATATATGGAAGAAGCAGATCATCTCCGACATCATGAAGATGTAAAACCTATATATGAGAAACGTAAAGATACGTTAGAGCGTGTTTCGCAGATGCAAAAGAAAAGCATGGTATGCCTTGGACTATTTTAAGGGGGACTTAAAAAATTGTAGATGCTTACTTTCACTGCCATGAATGTAAGCAGATTGCCAACTGGACTTGGCGATGCTTCAAATCCAATAAAAAATCAAAAAGGTTTCGGAATGAGACCATTCCGAAACCTTTTTGTCTACAAACTGAAACCGAGAAATTAATCTCGGCCTTCTTTCATTTATGCACGTGATACGTAAGAACCTTCATTTGTATTGATCAATAGTTTGTCACCTTGGTTGATGAAGAATGGAACTTGAACCGTAAGACCCGTCTCAAGTACGGCTGATTTCGTGCCGCCTGAAGATGTATCGCCTTTAATTCCCGGCTCAGTTTCCGCCACTTCAAGTTCCACTGTGTTTGGAAGCTCGACCCCAAGTGTTTCCGCTTGGAAAGTCATGATATGCACTTCCATATTTTCCTTAAGGAATTTAAGTTCACGTTCAATGCTTGAAGCAGGCAGCTCGATTTGGTCATACGTTTCGTTATCCATGAATACATGGCTATCTCCACTTGCATAAAGGTACTGCATCTTGCGGTTTTCGATATGTGCTTTAGCAACTTTTTCACCGGCACGGAATGTTTTCTCTTGGATTGAACCCGTACGAAGGTTACGAAGTTTAGAACGAACAAAAGCTGCACCTTTACCAGGTTTAACGTGTTGGAATTCGATAACCTGCCAAATTCCATTATCTACTTCAATCGTAACACCCGTGCGAAAATCGTTTACAGAAATCATAAATTTGTCCTCCTACATGTACATGTTTACAGAATGATTAACTCTTTCGTTGAATGTGTAAGTGCTTCGTTACCTTCAATTGTAACGATTGTATCATCTTCAATCCGCACTCCGCCTACCCCCGGTAAGTAAATGCCCGGTTCAACGGTTACGGCCATACCTGGTTCTAAAATGATATCAGACCTAAAGGATAATGCTGGACCTTCATGAACTTCAAGACCGATCCCATGTCCGGTCGAATGTCCAAAATACTGCCCATATCCCTTTTCTTCAATTAGATTTCGAGTTAGTGCATCCGCTTCCCTGCCAGTCATACCAGGTTTGATCCCAGCCATTCCTCGCAGTTGAGCTTCTAAAACAATGTCATAAATATTAATAAGTTCTTCACTTGGCTTGCCAACCGCTAATGTCCGAGTGATGTCAGACACATACCCATTAAAGTATGCCCCGAAATCCAATGTGACAAAATCGCCTTTTTCAATGATTTTATCCGTAGCCACTCCATGCGGAAGTGCGGACCTTATGCCGGATGCTACAATAATATCGAAGGAAGAAGAAGTTGCCCCTTGTTTCCTCATAAAGAATTCAAGTTCATTGGATACATCCAATTCCGAGATCCCTGGACGCAGGAAATCCAGAATATGTGTATACGCAGCATCAGCAATAGCAGCCGCTTCCTTTAATATCTTAATCTCTGATGAAGTCTTTATCAAGCGTAAATTCTCAATAACCCCCGACACCGGCGAAAGTTGACCATCAATGGCCGCTTCGTATGCCTTATATGTAGCATAAGTCAGGTGCTCTTGCTCAAAGCCCAGCTTGTCGATATTCATCGCTTTAGCCTGCTTGCCGACTTCTTCGATGATGGTTCCTTTGTGTTGAACGATCTCATAGTCCGGCGCCTGCTTGCCCGCTTGTTCCACGTATCTGAAATCAGTGATGAATTTAGCTTCTTTTTGGGAAATAAGGACAACGCCTGCACTTCCCGTAAAGTTGGTCATGAATCGGCGGTTATATGTACTGGTGATCAAAAAACCATCAATGCCCGCCTTTTCCATTGAGGCTCTTAAACGCATTAGTTTATTCATTTAATTTCTCCCCTTTGCAATCTTTGTGATCGCCTGCAACGCCAATTCATATCCGTGTATCCCCAAGCCGACAATCTGTCCCGCCGATACCGCTGCGGTCACTGATTCATGCCGAAAGCTTTCACGGGCATGTATGTTCGAAATATGCACTTCCACAACTGGAACATCAATTCCGGCTATTGCATCACGAATCGCATAGCTATAATGAGTAAAAGCTCCAGGATTAATGATAATCCCGTCGATTCCATGATCCTCTGACCAATGGAGCTTGTCGATAATCGCTCCTTCATGATTAGTTTGAAAAGAGGTTAATTCCACATTTAACCCTTGAGCTTGCTGCATTAATTGCGCTTCCACGTCCGCAAGCGTCGAGGATCCATAATGCGCTGGTTCCCGCTTCCCCAAGCGATTTAAATTCGGACCATTGATTAGTAAGATTTTTGTCATCATCAAACACCTGCTCATGTTAAAAGAATGCTTCCATGAACATTCTATCATAATTGCAAATTGTCTTACTACTTTTTTACAACCAAGAAGCAATCAGCTTTCTGATTGCTTCTCGGCTTTGTTTTTTTGACGTATATATTCCTGATGATCGTATG
The DNA here is from genome assembly GCF_018613325.1 of Bacillus sp. ISL-34. Classification (GTDB taxonomy): domain Bacteria; phylum Bacillota; class Bacilli; order Bacillales; family DSM-1321; genus Peribacillus. The sequence goes on from NZ_JAGGQJ010000004.1 coordinate 70,402, forward strand.
ATATGGAAAACCCTACAAAAAGACCGTATATAATAAAAATGCATACACTTGTTATAATCGTATTTGCTGACATTTTAGCAAAGGTTGGCAAATCGGCGAACATCGGTTTCAGGACAAATACCAGCAAAGCCCAGCAAACCACTCCCAAAATAATACCCGGAAAAATACTCTTCGTCCTTTTAAAAAGACTATAGTATATAAAAGCGATCCCCACGGAAAGAATCCCGAACAAAAGTATGGTCATTACCGTACCGAGCCAGTGATCGATCCAGGTCATATTGGACCACGAGGTAAGTATGAATTTTGGGCTGAAATCCATAAAGTTAACATAATGGGCTATGATTCCGATAAAACTGGCTAAAGCCCCCCCAACAAAACCGACAGCAAGTACATTGTAGATTAACATGCTTTGATATTTCTGTTGAATTTGTCCATTTTCATTAGAAGACATATCAATCACCTCCGCTACGTAGTATGCCCTGTGTTAAATAGAACTATTTTTTTTTATTATTAGGAAGGAGAATCACTAGAGGTTTTGTGATTTATTCTGTATGATTAAATCATAAATAATCTACTTTTTTCAGAGGAAAATACCCATCCTCTGTTGAAGTTTATAATGTACACAGGATACTACCTTCCTGTGATTCAACTTTCATAAAGTAATTGCAGGGTTAAGGCTTCCATTCAATTTTGGAGGACCGCCTTTAACGCCTGTGATGCTTGATAATAAACATGTTAGCACCCTTGAGAGAGCTACGTGAATAACTATTAGGTTGGTGTAGAAATGACTGAGGTTCAAAAACCCGTTTACGGAGGGCAGGCTGTTGTGGAAGGCGTCATGTTCGGCGGCAAACATCACACAGTCACTGCGGTACGCCGCAAAGATTCGACGATTGTATATTATCATCTGCCTCGTGAATCGAAACCTGTTGTGAACAGCTTAAAAAAAGTACCGTTTCTACGGGGTATCGTATCACTGGTTCAGTCAAGTGCCACCGGCTCGAAACATCTGAACTTTTCAACTGAACAGTATGAGGAAGAAGACGGGGAAAAGCAGGAAGAAAAGAAAAATGAAACGAAAGAATCTTCTAAAATAAGTGTATGGCTTGGAGTTGCCGTGATCGGTGTTCTTTCCTTCCTATTCGGGAAGTTGCTTTTCACTTTAATTCCAGTCTTTCTTGCCGAATTGACAAGACCCATCTTCAGCAGCCATATGGCCCAGGTTTTAATTGAAAGCTTGTTCAAGTTGATATTATTGCTCGTATACATTTACGCAGTATCCATGACGCCATTGATCAAGCGGGTCTTTCAGTATCATGGAGCAGAGCATAAGGTGATCAATTGCTTTGAAAGCGGAAAAGAATTGACCGTAGCAAATGTGCAGGCAAGTTCACGCCTTCATTATCGCTGTGGCAGCAGCTTTATTTTATTTACAGTCATTGTAGGCATGTTCGTCTATATGGTGGTTCCGACCGATCCATTATGGCTCCGTGTCGTGGATCGCGTTTTGCTTATCCCCGTCGTGCTTGGAATAGCCTTCGAGGTATTGCAGTTGACCAACAAGGTAAGGGATATTCCCATTCTTCGTTACCTTGGCTATCCCGGCCTTTGGCTTCAGTTATTGACAACCAAAGCCCCTACGGACGATCAAGTCGAAGTCGCATTAGCCTCCTTCCATGAACTGTTAAGGATGGAAAAAAAGACTGAAAAAGGTTTAGATTCGGATGTTATTGTGTAAAACACCTATACACATTTTGATGATGAAAAATCATATACTAACTAAGGGAATGATCTTCATTTTTTTCAAGTATTTTACATGAAGAATGTTTAAAATAAGCAAAAAATGCTTATGATGCTCTTAAGGAGGTGTCTTTGTTGAAACGTTTCATATCTTTCATGATATACGGAATCATCGCCCTCGGAGTCCTCGGACTAATGAGCCGACTATTTAATGACCCGATTGGCTTTTTTAGAAACATTCTCATAATAGCCATTGTCGCAGGGATTATTTATATGATTTATACCGGATTAACAAAGGGAAAACCAGTTAAGAAAGAGCAGCAAGCATTCCGAAAGGCTGCCCGCCAATCGAAAAAAAGGCTAAAAAACCGAACTTCGAAAAAAGATAATGTGGCTAGCTTCTCTGCAGCAAAATCATCAAAGAAAATAAAATTGAGAAAGAAAACGGATAGTCACTTAACCGTCATCGAAGGGAAAAAGAATAAAAAGAAAAATCGGGCTTCTTTTTAAGAGCCCGATTTTTTATTTATCATCAATAAGTCCATTTTTTAAGGAATTCTTTCGTGCACTGTCTGCCCCGATTCATTAATTCACCCTTTTGTTCATCATTCAGATTGAAATCCATTGCAGAAATTCCCTTCATCGGGATAAATACAATATTATGGACGTGTTTCTTGGAAATATAACGTGCATCATGGGCATCTTTCATCGTTTTGAATAGTGCGGAGAACAATTCAACCGCATTATCCACCTCATGCGGTTTCCATATCTCATCGACACTTAGCCGTAAGCCTATGACCGGCCGTTCCTTTCTTACATGATCTGAATTGAATAACCACATTGGAAAATTGCTTAAAACACCTCCATCAACAAAAAGGAACTTGCTTTTTCCGACATCGAGTTTGACTGGCTCAAAGAAATAAGGAATGCTACAACTCATTCTAACTGCCTTTGCAACTGGAAAAGTGATCGGATCAATGCCATAGTTCGGTAAATCATCAGGCAGAACCACCAATTTCCCATTTGTGATGTCAGAGGTTATGATACGGAGGGATTTCGGCCGGACATCCTTAAAGGTGACTACATTCCTTTCGGCAAGTTTACTGGCAATCCACCCTTCCAATGCGTCGCCTTTATAAAGGCCAAGTTTCCAGTATACAAGGAGCCATTTGGCAAACGGGATAGGCAAAAGACCACGCCTTCTATCCAGCAGGCCGCTTAAATCTATATCAAGAAAAAGCTCTTCCATTTCTTTTCCGGTGTACCCAGCTGCCACTAAAGCCGCAATTATGGATCCTGCACTTGTACCGGCTGTCCGATGGAATAAAAATCCCCGTTCTTCCAATTCCTGCAGGGCTCCCACTAAACCATAGCCTTTAATCCCGCCTCCGGAAAAAACGCCGTCAATAATCATAGCTGCCCTCCCTAATCCGGTCTTTACATTTCTAAGCAGGATTAGAGCGATTTATGACAGTTTTAAATAGAAAATTGCTTTCATCAGGTAAAATACTGAATTTCCGCTTTCGGGAAAAATTCCGCTATATACCCACGAATGGTCGTTTCCAGTTCAGCGGCTTCCTCGGTTTGATAAACATATTTACCAATGCCATATCGGCCCCATTTATATTTACGCTTCGTTTCGTCCAGTTCCAATTTTGTTTTCGGGTAGTTTTTTTGAATCACTTTTTTCGCTGGACCAGTGAATCGATGCTGGATTAATTCAAAAGTCAAATCCGGTATATCCACCCCTTTTAACGCCTCACTTAATCGTTCGAATAATTCTTGATAGCCCTCTTTCCATGCTTCATGACGATATATTGGAGCCACGATAAAACCCAGGGGATATCCGGCACCTGCCACTTTACGTGCCGCTTCCATCCTTTCCTCGAAGCTCGAAGTGCCGGGCTCGAAATTCTTAATCACGAAACGTGAATTTATACTGAACCGAAATCTCGTTTTTCCATTATGTTCAGCATCCAACAGATGGTCAACATGATGAAATTTAGTTACGAACCTAAGAACCCCGAATTCACTTTTTCCAAAATATTCTATGGCCCTTTTTAAAGAATGTGTCAAATGGTCAATTCCGACTATATCGGATGTACAGGCTGCCTCAAAACGGGTAATTTCAGGCTTTCTCTCATTTATATATTTTTCGGCTGCCTCGAAAATCTCGTCAAGATTCACATATGTCCTAATATATGGTTTCGATCCGAGTGTCGTCTGTAAATAGCAATAATGACAATGCCCCATACACCCTGTTGCAAGAGGGATGGCATATTCAGCAGATGGCTTTGAAGAATCGAATTTCAATGTTTTTCTGATTCCTACCACAAGCGTCGATTTGGCGACACGATATTTTTGCAAATCATTTTCTCCAGGAAGATCCCTAATTTGGTTATGCGATGTGGTCTCACGGATTTCAATGTTCAAATCTTCGAATTTCTTTTTCAATTCCCGGCCAAGCGGGTATTCCAGTGCCCTGGGCTCAATATATACTAACTGTGGCATAAATGGCTTCATTTCGTTCTCCATTCTTTTATGGATTTGTTCATACTTTCAATCGAACTACACAACCTAATTCATAAGGATAGTTTTTCTTTATTCTGTTATCATCATGATTGTTTTTACTTGGAAATTCAAAATGAAGGAGATGCAATATGGCTAATAAAAAACGAGACTTCTTGACAAATGGAACGGGGAAACAAGCGATCACCGTCCAAACAGATAATAAATATCCAAATCCAAGGAATATACCTGGAGACTCTGTCGATGAATTTTCGATATTGAAAGATGGCAACCAATATTTAGCCGAAAAGGAAATAGGGCAGCAAAATGAAAATGGTTGATTGAACGCAAAAAGAAGACCGAATTCACGCCGGTCTTCCCTATTGTAATTGAACAGAACACAAAAAAAGTCGTTAAGATAGCTTTGCAGCATACTTAACGACTTCCCTAACATTAGCTTATAGCCCGCATTTTAATTGTGCTCCGCAATTCGTGCAAGTATTGCATCCGCCCATTTCCTGGACTTCACCTTTACGGCACACAGGGCAAGTGTTGCCCACTTCCGACCCAATCGTAACGTTAGTCGAACGCAGTTCATTTATCGTATCGACCAATACGACTTTTTTCTTTACTTCCACATCTGTCAATTCATCCATTTCAAGCTGCTCGTCCATTTGGTTTTCTTCCGCTTTAAGCGTAAGAACCTGACTGTCACGGCTGCCATCCACATATACAGTACCGCCTTTTGCTCCGCCTTTGTATAGACGTTCATATACTTTTTCAACTTGTTCGACAGTATATCCTTTTGGGGCATTGACCGTTTTACTGATCGAGCTGTCAATCCAGCGTTGAATGATGCATTGAACATCAGCATGTGCTTCTGGAGCTAATTCCATAGCGGAAATGAACCATTTTGGAAGCTTTTCTGTATCGGCTTCTGGATGACGGTCCAAGTATTCCTGTACAATGTCAGCCTTAACTTCAATGAATTTACCAAGACGGCCGCTGCGGAAATACGTGAAAGAGAAATATGGTTCAAGACCTGTTGATACCCCAACCATCGTTCCTGTGCTTCCTGTAGGTGCCACTGTCAATAAATGAGAGTTACGGATGCCATGTGCAGCAACACTTTCCCTGATATCTTCCGGCATTTTTTCCATGAATCCGGTTTGTGTGAAACGTGTTCTAAGCTCATCGGTTTCTTTGTCCGTTGACCCGATCAGGAACGGGAAACTGCCTTTTTCTTTAGCAAGTTCCACGGAAGCCGTGTAAGCTGTCGTCGCAATCGTTTCAAACACCTTGTCAACCAGGATATTTCCTTCTTCAGAGCCATATTCCGTTTCACAGTAGATCAATAGGTCGTGCAGACCCATTACACCAAGTCCAACCCGTCGCTCACCCAGTGCCTGTTTTTTGTTTTCATCCAAGAAATAAGGAGTTGCGTCAATGACATTGTCCTGCATACGCACACCGACTTCAACAGTCTGCTTTAGTTTCTCGAAATTAACCGTTTTGCTTTCTTTATCAGCCATCTCAGCCAGATTGACTGCCGCAAGGTTACATACTGAATATGGGGCCAATGGCTGTTCTCCACAAGGGTTCGTGGCTACGACCTGTTGACCGTATGCTTTGGCATTCGTCATTTCATTAGCATTATCGATAAAGAAAATACCTGGTTCAGCAGAATATGTTGCACAAATGTTTATTAAATTCCAAAGCTCTTTAGCTCGGATTTTACGGTAAACACGGACTTTGTGACCCATTTTCTCCCATTCGCGAACATCACCGACATTATGCCATTCTTTATTGTAAATCGCCATTTCTTCGGCATTATAGCTTTCAACATCAGGAAAACGCAATTCGTATTCCGCATCTTGTTCCGCCGCTTCCATGAATTCCTTAGTCAGGCAAATCGAGATGTTGGCTCCAGTCAGAAAATCCGAATTATGGACACTGTACGTTCCCCCTGTACGGAGCTTTTCCTCTGCATCCCTAATGATTTTCTCGCTAAATCCACCTTGGCCAGGAATCTCTTTATAATTGATGATCCCTTGATACATAGCCGTTTCCTGTTCCGTGTGCGGCGTGAATTTCAATTTATCCGTCGCATATTTCTTGATGGCTTCATCTTTAGTGTTTTCCACTAGGTAACGCAGAATCCTTGGGTTTTGCATTTTAGAAATGATGAATTCTGCAATATCAGGATGCCAATCAGCAAGCATGATCATTTGCGCGCCGCGTCTGCTACCGCCCTGTTCAACAAGATGCGTAAGTTTAGCAATATCGTCAAGCCATGACACTGAACCCGAAGATTTCCCATTTACGCCTTTTGCCAGAGTGTTTCTTGGACGCAGTGTCGATCCGTTCGTGCCCACTCCGCCGCCGCGGCTCATGATTTCCATCACTTGTTTCCTATGTTCTGAAATCCCTTCACGTGAATCCGGTACGAATGGCATTACATAGCAGTTGAAGTAAGTAACATCCGTATTGGAACCAGCACCGTATAATACTCGACCTGCCGGGACAAAATTAAGGTTCTTTAGTTCTTCATAGAATTTATTGAACCATTCCGTTCTTTTTTCTTCCGTGGTTTCCACTGATGCCAAGCCCGTTGCATTACGTTTCGCAATTTGTTCATAGTATATTTCAAGCGGCTTTTCGATAATATCCAACGGACGGTTTACAATTCCCGTCTCCATTTCTTCCGGATTATCCAAAACACCACGGAATTCTTCATCCACCAAAACCTTGGCTTTTTTGGTTTCCCAATCTATTTCAACGATGTAACCGAGACCCCTTGCCGGGAATTTCGGATCTTCCTTAATCGTCAACACGACGAAATCGCCTGCCGAGAGTGTGATTTTTTCAGTATCCTTAAAAGAATAGCGGTCAAGCATGACTAGCCGGGACACTCCCTTATGCGCCATTTTCATATCAGCCGTTACAGGGTGAACCTGGGGAAATAAAGAAATATCCTTATTCAACCTTTCTAGATCAACCTTTAAAGCTTCTTTTATTACAACCGACATAATTCCCTCTCCTTTATATGTTTCAAGATCCGTTCTTGCTGCCGCAAAAATCCTTATGTAGCCTTACATGTCCGTTTCGCTTAACAAGTACCCTAAATTTATCATAGCGAAACCCAAAAATCAATATATAGTGTTGCATTAAATATTTCAACTACTATATATTGTGTTTATTTTGAATAACTTTTTATTTTGTCAAACGATAAATCAATTAATATAGTTAGCAAAAGGGAGGAAAATGTCGATTTACAATAATTTTTCATCAAATTTCAAATAATTTGGACCTTGCTTTTTCCCCACCCCTTTTAGGGCTTATCCCTGCAAGGGATGGCTTATTTAATCAAACAAATCTGAAAAAACTTTTTTATTATCCACTCTAATTATGCTTCCTCTATCTCATGAAATTCCATTCATCGCTTTCATATTTGCTTTCTGCAATGGCCTTCACTTCCAGCAATTGCTTTTCGGTGAGGACGTATGGCTCTAAATCGATCGAAAGTCCTTCCGCAAAACCTTTTTCAAAAGCTTCTTTCGCTTCAGGGATGGTAATCTTTCTTCCGGCAATGTCATTTATGGCCACAGCTTTGTTTTTTAAGTTTTTTTGCATTCTCTCTTTAACCCTGTCATTTGAGAATTTAAATACGCTGAAGAGCTTATCATCATCTAGTTCAAGCAAAATGGAACCGTGCTGAAGGATGACGCCTTTTTGCCTGGTTTGAGCGCTGCCAGCGACCTTCCTGCCCTCAACGACCAGTTCATACCAGCTTGGAGCATCAAAGCAGACGGAAGACCTGGGTGATTTTAAAGCCGCTTTTTCCTGATCGGTTCTTGGCACGGCAAAATAAGCATCCAATCCCAGATTCCTGAACCCCATCAATATTCCTTCAGAAATGACACGATATGCTTCAGTAACGGTAGTTGGCATTCCCGGATAGGATTCTGGAACGATTACGCTATAAGTCAATTCATGCTCGTGCAGGACCGCTCGTCCTCCTGTTGGTCTGCGAACAAAACCAAGTCCCTGCCTTTTGACCTCTTCCATATCAATTTCCGCTTCTGCCTTTTGAAAATAACCAATCGACAATGTCGCTGGATCCCAGCCGTAAAAGCGTATGATTGGCGGAATTTCCCCTTTGCTTTGCCAGTTTAACAGCGCTTCGTCCAACGCCATATTAAAAGCCGGTGAACAATACCCCGAATCTATAAAACCCCATTTTTCTTTAGTCATCCTTACCCCTCGTTTCAATAGACTGTTATCAATACCCCACAAAAAAACTCACATGTAGTAGTTTAACAGACTTTATCACTCTAAAAAAGAAAGTGCTATCAAGTCGATGAAGAATTTGATGAAAATTCTTTTTGATTATTGGGTAAAGCAATTATATAATAAAGACTGTCTGTATTCGTTAAGGTAGAAGGGAGTTTTTATGTTTGGAAATATTATATACACTGCTCATCATCTTGGGAGTGGTTATTGCGTATTCACTTTTTAATTGGTACCGCCAGCGTAAAATCGTTAAAACATTAACACAGGACGAATTTATCGCTAACTACAGAAAAGTGCAGCTAATCGATGTGCGGGAACCGAATGATTTCGATAATGGTCATATCTTAGGCGCAAGAAACATCCCTATGACTCAAATGAAAACCCGCTTGGTCGAAATTAGGCCGGACAAGCCTGTATACTTGTACGCTCAAAGCGAAATCATCAGCGGCAGAGCTGCAGCCATGCTATACAAAAAGGGTTACAGGGAACTTTTTCACCTAAAGGGCGGTTTCAAAATGTGGACCGGGAAAATCAAAGCAAAGAAATAAGACCCCATCTCCGCATGGGCTCTTTTAATTTCAATAGCTCAAGGAAAAGAAAGTTAACTGTTGGACTTTAATGAATCCTTACATAAACATGGAAAATCCCCGCCGGCAGGCGAGGATTTTTTCGTGTAAGCTATCAGTCTATGCTTGATAACGCAGAACAGGTTTTCTTGCAGCAAGAGTCTCATCAAGCCGCTTTATAACGGTTGTATGCGGAGCTTCCTGGACGATTTCAGGGGTTTCTTCCGCTTCCTTGGCAATCTGGATCATCGCATCGATGAACGCATCCAGCGTTTCTTTTGATTCGGTTTCAGTCGGTTCTATCATCATTCCTTCTTCCACGTTCAACGGGAAGTAAATGGTTGGTGGATGATACCCGAAATCCAGCAATCTTTTGGCTATATCGAGAGTCCTTACCCCCAATTTCTTTTGCCGACGTCCGCTTAATACGAATTCGTGCTTACAATGACGATTATATGGCAGGTCAAAAAATGGTTCCAACCTACGCATCATATAATTGGCATTGATGACCGCATTCTCGGTGACGGCTTTAAGGCCATCGGGACCCATTGAACGAATGTACGTATACGCCCTCACGTTTATCCCGAAATTACCATAATAAGGTTTTACCCTGCCAATCGATTGCGGACGATCATAATCAAGAACGAATTGCTCGCCTTGTTTGACCACAAGCGGTTTAGGCAAGTAAGGAATCAAGTCCGCCTTCACCCCTACAGGGCCAGAACCCGGACCGCCGCCGCCATGCGGGCCTGTGAATGTTTTATGGAGATTTAAGTGAACCACATCAAAGCCCATGTCACCCGGGCGTGCTTTTGATAGGACTGCATTCAGATTGGCTCCGTCATAATAAAGCTTCCCCCCTGCTTCATGGACAAGTTGTGCCATTTCCAAAATGTTTTCTTCAAACAATCCCAATGTATTCGGGTTCGTCAGCATCAAGGCCGCCGTATCCGGTCCGACAACACGCTTTAAATCTTCAAGGTCGACTAACCCATTTTCATCGGATTTCACTGTAATCGTTTCAAGTCCGGCAACAGTGGCAGAGGCAGGATTCGTACCATGTGCAGAATCAGGTACAATTACTTTCGTCCGCTCTGTATCGCCATTCGCTTCGTGAAAAGCGCGAATCATCATCAACCCTGTCCATTCACCGTGTGCACCTGCTGCAGGCTGTAATGTCACTTGGTCCATCCCGGTGATTTCCGTTAAGTGTTCCTGCAAATCAAATAATAGTCCCAATGCTCCCTGAACGGTAGCCGGATCTTGATATGGATGAATATGGGCAAAACCGTTGAAGCGTGCCACATTTTCATTTATTTTCGGATTATATTTCATCGTGCATGAACCTAGCGGATAAAAACCCGAATCCACCCCATGATTCCGTTTGGAAAGTGCTGTATAGTGACGCATGATATCCAGTTCTGACACCTCAGGAAGCTCTGCCTCTTCTTCACGGATGTAGTCGGCAGGAAGAATTTCTTCGAGCGGAATAGTTGCAACATCCATTTCTGGCAGACTGTACCCGATTCGACCGGAAGTACTGATTTCAAAAATGAGTGATTGATCTTGTTTATTCATGTTGATCCCCCAATTCCTGCGCAAGTGCATCAATTTCTTCTTTTGTTCTAAGTTCAGTTACCGCTACCAGCATATGGTCTTTCAGCTCAGGATAAACCGTCCCTAAATCGAAGCCGCCGATCATTCCTTTTTCAAAAAGGTTTTTATTGATTTCTGAAAACGAAGCAGGCAGTTTAATGACAAATTCATTGAACGAAGGACCGTCGAATATCACTTCCACCCCTTTTGCCATAATTGCTTTTTTCGCATAATGCGCTTTTTGAATATTTTGCACGGCCATTTCTTTAACACCCTTTTTCCCAAGCGCGGTCATTGCAACAGAAGCTGCCAAGGCATTCAAAGCTTGATTGGAACAAATGTTGGATGTGGCTTTGTCACGGCGAATGTGCTGTTCACGAGCTTGAAGCGTCAGTACAAATCCCCTTTTACCATTTTCATCCACTGTTTGACCGACGAGTCGGCCCGGAACTTTCCGAACAAGTTTATTAGTAACGGCAAAATATCCACAATGAGGTCCACCGAATGCCGCTGGAATGCCGAATGGCTGAGCATCTCCCGTTACGATATCTGCACCGAGTTCACCAGGGGATGTCAAGGCTCCTAATGCAAGCGGATTACTGGAAACGATAAACATGGACTTGATGCCATGAATGATTTCTTCCATTTCTTTCAATGGCTCGATGCGGCCAAAAAAGTTCGGATATTGCACGATCACGCCCGCAATGTCATCATTCGCCAGTTCCCTTAAAGCAGCTAAGTCCGTCACACCGTCTTTAAAAGGAATTTCGACCACTTCCACGCGTTGCCCTTTCGCATATGTCTTCACGACTTCTCTTGATTCAGGATGAACGGCTCCTGAAATGAGAATTTTCTTGCGTCGTGTCTGCCCTGAAGCAAGCATGGCTGCTTCAGCTAGCGCTGTCCCGCCGTCATACATGGAGGAGTTAGCCACATCCATTCCCGTCAATTCACATATCATCGTTTGATATTCAAAGATGGCCTGAAGCTCGCCCTGTGAAATTTCAGGCTGATAGGGTGTATAAGCCGTGTAAAATTCAGAACGGGATAGAACATGATCGACGATGACCGGTGCATAATGGTCATAAACACCCGCACCAAGGAAGGAAGCATAGTTTTTAAGGTCCGCATTCTTGGCAGCAAGCCTTGATAATTCTTTCATTAATGCAGGTTCCGATTTAGCAGGCTTGATATCGTATTCTCCTTGAAAACGAACGCTTTCAGGAATATCATTGAAAAGTTCTTCAGCAGTTGATACCCCTATCGCTTTCAGCATTTCCTGTTTATCTTGCTCTGTCATGGGTAAATAACGATGTTTCATCTAATGACCATTCCCCTCTATTTACGTGGTTTTTTATAAAAAGGTGTTTGTATTATAACGGCTTTCAAACGTTTGGAACGGATTTCCACTTCGACTTCCGCATCCAGCACCGAAAATTCCTTATCAATAAGTACCAATCCCACGTTTTTCTTCAATGTTGGTGATTGGGTACCGGTCGTGACCTCGCCAATGACTTTATCACCGCTGTAGACCTTATACCCATGACGCGGAATGCCACGGTCAATCATTTCAATTCCCACAAGCTTGCGGGGAGCTCCTTTCTCCTTTTGCTCAGCAAGAACGGCTTTCCCGAAAAAGTCAACTTCCTTATCCACTTTAACCGCAAAACCAATCCCGGCTTCTATCGGGGTGATGTCCGCTGAAAGCTCCTGCCCATAGAGCGGCAGTTTCGCTTCAAAACGCAGGGTATCACGAGCACCTAAACCAATCGGCTGAACCCCCTCTTCCTTTCCGGCATCCATAATCGCCTTCCAAAGGGCAGGACCATTTCCACTGTCGCTATATATCTCAAAACCATCTTCACCAGTGTATCCAGTGCGGGATACCATCGTGGTGATACCGTTAATCATCACATTTTCCTTGAACTTGAAAAATCCAATTTCACTTAAGGCAGTATTACCCGATAGTTTTTGTAAAATCTTTTCTGCAGATGGTCCTTGAAGTGCCAGCTGTGTATAGTCACCAGATACATTCGTAATTTGGACATCTTCCGGTAAATGGGCTTGCAGCCAATTGAAATCTTTTTCTGTATTTGCTGCATTGACCACGAGCAGATAGTCGTCCTCATCCCTTTTATACACGATGAGATCGTCAACCGTGCCTCCGTTTTCATAACACATTGCGGTATATTGGGCACCGCCCTGTTGCAGCTTTGAAATATCATTAGTCAGCATCTTCTGTAAAAAGGAAAGGCTCCCAGGACCCTTAACATCAACTTCCCCCATATGGGAAACATCGAATAACCCCGCTTTTGTACGTACTGCTTCATGTTCGTCCTTTATACCCGAAAATTGGACAGGAAGTTCCCAGCCGCCAAAATCAATCGTTTTACCTCCGTATTCACGATAAACCTCAAATAGTGGTGTTCTTTTTAAATTGGTCAAAAAATGACCCCCTTCAGACTTTTTTTAATTAATTGGCTTCATTATCAAAAGCTTCTTGTCATTACGCATCAGGTATATCCTGATTCATGATGTGAAAAAAGCACAAAAAAGGACAGAGAAAGCCCGTTTGAGCTTTTTCTCTGTCCTGAAACCTGAAAGTTTACCTATGTAATAGGTTTTCCCCTTTGGTGGCCGTCCCAAAACGGGCGGCGCTCTCCAGAGTTGCGTCCAATAAGAGTTCTTTTGCCTGAGAGATTCACTGCTAAGTTTGCTCCTTCGGCGCTACATCCGTAGTCTCTCCCCTTATCTTCACCCGCATATAAATGGTCTACCAATGAAAGTAAGCGAACAAGCCCCAAGCATCGGTAAAGCCTCTGAGCATCATGGAATGCATTCTCTGCCAATTCTCCTAAAACTTCAGAAACCGTTAGATTGGTCTCCTTCAGTAATCTTGGATAAATTGGGAACCTATAGCCCATACTAAGAAAACGCGAACTGAAAAAATCGATGTACAAAAATTCTTTGTAGCGTTTGGAAATTGGAATTTTCTAAATATACTTATATCCTACCCTAAGAAACTTATCTCTGCAATATCTTTTGAAGAGAAATATTTTTCTTACTTCACATATGAAATGTTCGGTTTTTGACCTTATATTAAGGAAATTATGATAAGAGGGAGTTTTTTTCTATGAAAATCAATATATCCTTCAATTCTGAATGGAATGACGAGTTTCTGCAAAAGATGGAAAATGACGGTCCATGGGGAAATTGGGAGCTTTATAAGCTAGCGGTTCAAATGGAGGAAAATCTTATCATCCCTGATTTTGAAGGTTTACAGGCGCCCAAGCACCTTCCGCAGTTAACCCCGCTTCCCCATCAATTGGAAGCAGCCAAGCAAGTTGTGGAAAAGATGAATGGGAAGGCCATTTTAGCTGATGAGGTAGGGCTCGGAAAAACAATTGAAGCAGGCTTGATCCTAAAAGAGTATATGATTAGGGGCCTTGTAAAAAAAGTATTGATCCTTGTTCCGGCTTCCCTTGTCACACAATGGGCTTTTGAATTGAATACCAAGTTTCATATTCCGGCAGTCGTTCAGAGAAAAAGCTATGTCTGGGACTCCTGTGATGTGGTCATTTCATCCATTGATACAGCGAAACGCGCTCCACATCGAGATATCATTTTCAATCAGGAATATGACTTCATCATCATTGATGAAGCTCATAAACTTAAAAATAATAAGACGAAGAACTATGAATTCGTCCAAAATCTGAAAAAGAAGTTTTGTTTACTCCTGACAGCCACTCCGATTCAAAATAAAGTCGAGGAAATCTTTCACCTCGTTTCGTTATTGAAACCGGGCCACTTGGGAAATGCCTCACTTTTTTCGGAAAAGTATAAAGGGAAAGGCCGAAACATAATTGAAGATGAACACCTAAAGGAACTTGTCAACACTGTCATGATTCGAAACCGACGGGCCGATACTGGTATTGAATGGACAAAACGGCATGTGGAGACCATCACCATTGAATTTTCTCCAACGGAACAAGCATTGTACGATGCTGTTTCCAAATTCAAACCTATTTCTGATGGATCAAAAGGAAGCGCCTTTTCGGCCCTCACTCTCCAAAGGGAAGCATGCAGCAGCAGAGAGGCGGTCTTTTATACATTAAAGAATATGAAAGAAAAATATGATCAGCCTTCCCCTGACTTTTTGGCGAAGCTCGATGATTTATTTTCTAAAGTGAATGAAACGGTTCAGAACTCCAAGGCTGAAAAAGCTTTGGAATTGATCAAGAAAATTGATGACAAAGTCATTATCTTTACCGAATACCGGGCGACCCAGCTATATCTACAATGGTACCTACAGCAGAATGGAATTTCTTCAGTTCCTTTCCGAGGCGGTTTTAAGCGCGGAAAGAAAGACTGGATGCGAGAATTATTCCAAAAAAATATACAGGTATTAATTGCAACAGAAGCTGGCGGGGAAGGGATAAACCTTCAGTTTTGCCATCATTTGATTAATTTTGACCTGCCATGGAACCCGATGAGGCTCGAACAGAGGATTGGACGGATTCACCGCCTTGGTCAGGAAGAAGATGTGATGATTTATAACTTTGCTACGAAAAATACAGTAGAAGAACATATTCTGAAGTTACTTTACGAAAAAATTAATTTATTTGAAAAAGTAATTGGTGAATTGGATGATATTCTATCCAAACTGGATATTAACAACATTGAAGAATATTTGATTGATGTGGTCGGCGAGTCCAAAACAGAGGGCGAAATGAAAATTAAGATGGATAATTTTTCATCGTTAATCCAATTCGCTCAATCAATGAAGGAAGGTGAGGTTCATGCAGCAACGGGAAATTCATGATTTTTTAATAACTTACTTTAAAGCAAACGATTGTGAAATACTGGATAATACACCAACCCACCTTACAGTCCAATTGACGATTGAAATGGATAAAGAATTAATGAACAGACCCTTTTATTGGCATTATCTAGAAAAAACAGGTGGCGTTCCAAACCCGGCACGGATGACTTTCATTACCGATCCAGAACAAGCTCCATCCGATTTAAAGGGAGAAATGATTCATTTTGGCTCCCCTCGCCTTCATCAGATTATTCAATCCACCAAAAAGCTGGCAGGGTATACTAGACTTTTTGAGGATACCCCTCCATCAAAAGGGGGAAATAACCCTTTGTATCCTTGGCTAACCCTGAATGTGAAAATATCCTATCAATGTGACCGTAAAAAGGATACCTTCATGTCGATCGGACTGAATTTAATCTCAGGTGAGATCATGGAAAGGTTTCACCATCGGGTTTTACCGATAAAGGTCACCCCAAAAATACCGGATTACTCCTTTACGCTTTCACCGCTCATCATGCCCAAGAGCGGATTGGCAAGACTGGATACATACATCAGAACCAGTTTCGAGGATGATGACCATTCCTGGGCGGAAGAAGCAATGCTTCGCTGGCAGAATGACTTGAATTTATTGGAGCATTTTTACAAGGATATGGAAGAAAAAAGTGAGAGCTATTTTACCGAAAAAGATGCCTTAAAAGCTCAATATGAACCCAACATCCGAATATCCATCATCAACGGAGGATTATTTTACCTTTCAGATAGGGCGTTGGGATAAGTAAATAACGATAAAAAACAGATGTCCTAAGTTCAGGACATCTGTTTTATTTTTTGATATTTTTCCTAACGAACATCGACAAAGCAAAAGGGACAATACCAAACCAAAGGGACATACCATGATTTTTATCCTCTTTTCTATGACGGCGCTTTTCTTTTCGTTCTTTTTTCGTCAGATTAAAATACTCGACAAGCTGCTGCGTCAGATATTTAATATAAGCGTTTGTAGACATATAAAATCATCACCCTATGCAAAGTATGCCCGGTTTACGCTGCTTTTATTCCTTCCCTTGTTCCCTGAACAGATGTACCTGTCGCTTTCCATTTTAAAAGGGTGTTGATTTTGCGCATTACACAGCATACTTTTCCAACCATTCTTTCACTTTTCCCGCTTCTTTATCGTATTGAATGATGACCCTTCCCTCGCGGTTATTTTTAGTCGTGGAAGAAAACTCGATATAGACATAAGGACCTTCTTCCTTCAATAAGGAATACCGCACCACACCATTGGGATATGAAATTTCCCCCTGGATGATTTTTGGGATCTCTTCGCCCCACTCTGCCGTTACATCCTTGATCGCTAGATGGACAAGATGGTCGGCCACAAGCGATTCTTCCACTTCCTTATAAAACTTTTTATCAATGATAAACTGATCGATCATTAGTATCGTGAACATGATGAAAACACTCGCTATAATCATGACCATCGGGAAAACGACTCCTTTTTGATTATTCATCGGCTTTCGTGACATTCCTAAAGAAAGGATGAAATCTTCGACTGAAAGTAGTCCCTGCTTTATCGGTTATATTTATAACAATGACACTGCCATCCTTCTCAACCCGGAATTCCGAAATGTTCTGCAAGATGACCTCGTGCCCCATACCATTCACTTGTCTTCGGACCTTATCTTCATATTGTTCAAACGATGATAGTTGTTCATCTGAAAGAAGCAAATATAATTTTTCCCCCTTTACCTCCTGAACTTTGGAACTCCGGACCTCCTGCTTCATTTGCATGGTAAAGACCTCCCACTCTTTAGGATGCAATTTATCAACGGACCCCATCTGGGTGTGAATGATTGAAAAAAGCTGTAGAACAAAAAGGGACGTCGTCATTAAAATCATTAAAGAAAAAAGCATTTCGATCATCGTAAAGCCATCATTTTTTCGCAGCATCACAAATGGATTCAAGATTACCCGATTCATCTTCATAACGTACACACCCTTCAATCATCCCCGGGAAATCCCCTTGGTCCTTCCAAACCAATTCATAGGATCTTTTTTTGTAAATGATTTCCTGACCAATTGCTTGTATCTCCCCATCCATGAACGCCGTCAATCTTTCATATAATAAATGGTGGGCTTCTGTCCTTACGGCAATATCTTTCCGATGCGTCATTAACTCTTCAAGAATCGGTAAAATGGCAAGGATCAGGAAAATACAAACGGAAAACGCGGCCATCAGCTCAAGGTAAACGTAACCTTTACAATTTCTCAATCCTGAACCTCCCTTTACCGATATTGAGGACCAATTTATACTTTCCTTTTGACGTGTCAATCATAATCGTTCCGGCTTTTGAAGCATTTCCATACTGATTAAAATGGAAGCTGAACCCCAAAGTGCCACTTAAAAACTGTATATCCTTTGGTATGCTTCTCTCTAGAACGATCCCCTCCTTATAAGACGAAACGGTATAAACCTTTTTGGCATTATCAATATGGAGGTAAATCAAGCTCTCATGACTGATGGCATACTGCTGTGCATAGAAGAGATCTTCATGGAATTGAGAAAGAAATAGCCTATTTTCCATGCCTTTAGTGAAGCTAGGATAAAGATTTGGACCGATGGAAATCAGGAGTACAAAAATAACGAGGACAATAAGGGTTTCAGATAGTGTATAGCCCCCATTGGAATGCCGTATATTCACTTCTCTCCTACTCAACGACCGTTATCTTTCCTTTACTATCCAAACTAATATCATCCCCATTAGGACAGGATGTCTGTTTGAGATAGCCTTGACTTTCCAATTCACCGATACTTCCGGGCAGTTTACCATTGTCGATCTCATATGCCTGTACCTGTGCTTGGGCCATCTTCACGAAAGCTTCACATCCTTTAGACTGGATCGTGGATTGGTTCTTCGTAATATTGGGGATTGTGATGATCAAAAGGATGGATATTACCAGTAAGACGATAAGCATTTCAATTAGTGTAAAACCACGTTCATTCATCACTTTCTTCAACATATCATCATGCTCCTGAAACCATCTGAATACTAGATGACCTTCGAGCACTTTCACCTCCGGAATACAAAATAAAATCCTAAATACCTTCGAGCAGTGAGAACATCGGCAGCAAAACCGCCAAATAAATGGACACGATCAAAAGACCTATAATTGAAAACAGGAGAGGCTGAATGATTTTCAAGATTGCATTCATTCTCTCTTCAATTTTCTCCAGTATAAAACGACTGTAATGAAGCAGCTCCGCATCAAGTCTTCCGTATTTTTGACCATTTGCAGCGACCACCGGCAAATTCCCATCAAAATATGGGAGCTCCCGAAAAATCATTTCAAGTGATCTTCCCTCGATTAGATCATCCTTAATGATATTGCATAGTTTTTGGTAAAACGGCTGCTGTTGATTTATCGAGAATAATTTGATGCTATCGTTAATCGATAGCCCTCCGGAGAGTAAGCCACTTAATTGGCTTGCAAAAAAATAAGTTTCGTATAATTTGATGAAGGTCCCGAATATCGGAATACCCATCAAAATCCGCCGCTGCCTTAATGGGCACAATCCGTTAAACCAAAATCGTTTGAGCATATACAAGAATAGGAGCAATCCGAGTAAAAAGAAGGGGAGTGCTGGAAGAATGAATGTGGAAGCTGACATTAATCTCAAGAGGGTATGCTGATCGACATCCATCGTGAAATAGATTGTCTGGAATTTAGGAAGGAGAACACTCTGAAGAATATAAAAAACGATGCCTACAAAAAAGACTAAGAATACGGGATACACCATTAACTTTTTTACTTTATCCATATCCTCGGTTCTTTTCTTCCAATATCGCCCTCCTTCTTTCAGCGCCCGTTCCAGGTCGCCGTATTGTTCTCCATAAAATATATAACTTACAAGCTGCGGATGAAAATTAAGATGGGTCAGCACCATGTGCAGCGGGTAACCGTTCCTTAAATCGGCTTTAGCCTGAGTGAAGTCTTCCGCTTTCTTCTTTGATTCCTGAAACTCAAGAAAATGTAAAGCGTCCGCCAAGGGATAACCATGATTCAATAATTCACCTAGCTTCGAAATAAAGACCGCCTGCTCTTTTACCCTCCATTTACTTTTTGGTTTCATGGTATACCAGCCGTTCATATTCCCCTGAATCCACATAGCCCATCGCAACCGCTTTTCCGATTTCATCCTTCAATTGGCGGTAGCTGACCGTTGCCGTTCCTTCTTCATCTCCCATTATCCGGAGAACCTCAGCCAGGCTTTTTCCATAGAGCAATTCATAAACACTCGCCCTTTTATTCCTGGCAGTCATTTTGCAAGCAAAAGCACAGTCCCCTTTACATGTAAGACATCGCAATTCAACCAGCCGCTGTGCTGTCACGCCAATCAAACTCTGTTCAACCTCAAGCAAGCTGACACCAAATTCCAGTAACCTGGAGATGGCGCCCTTGGCATCCCGTGTATGCATGGTTGTAAGTATCAAATGACCGGTTAATGCGGCACGCACTGCGATTTTGGCAGTTTCTGCATCCCTGACTTCCCCAACCATGATCACGTCAGGGTCATGCCTCAGGACAGCTTTTAAACCGACAGAATACGTAATGCCCGCCTTTTCATTGATTTGGACTTGAAGTACCTTTTCGGATACATTTTCAATGGGATCTTCAAGTGTAATGATATTTCGATTGATCATCTCGTGGGCATGGTGAAGCAGGGAATATAATGTCGTGGTTTTTCCACTGCCGGTCGGACCGGTAAAAATGAGCATGCCATGGGAATGCTTCAGGAGTGCAATCAATTTTTGGACGGTGTTTGGAAATAAGGATAACTGTTCCAGAGGAAGGATATTCTGTTGGGGTATTAAGCGGATGACCAAACTTTCGAGATGGGCAGTGGGTAAAGTGGAAAGGCGGAGTCCGACAACCTGGTTTGCCAAATTAATGGTGAGGGCACCACTCTGGGGCCTCCTTTTCTCCCCTATATCCATCGAGGCAAGGAACTTCAAATGAGCGATCAGCCTTTCAGCTTCAAAGAATGATAATGTTTCCTGGGGTACAAGCCTATTGTCTATCCTGAATTGGATGAGAGGTCCCTCCCTCCGAAAAAAAATGTGGATATCCGATGCAGATTCCTGTATGGCACGGGTTAATATTTTTTCTGCGGTCTTTTCAATCGAAATCAATTCATTCATCACCTCCTATATTTCTTGTTGTAAGGATTCGACAACCTACGACAAATTCCTCCTTCAGAATAAAAAAATTTCCCGAAAAAAAATTTCGAGAATCATCATCTTACACGCTCATTTTCAAATCAAGCCTTTGGGAAACCAAATTTCTTAATGCGTCTACATTATGGCCTATCACCAGTTTTTCCCCGTCTATGAGGATGGGCCTTCTTAATAACTTCGGTTCTTTTGTTAATAATTGGATGACATTAGAAAGCATCATTTCGTCAATATTAACTTGTAAGTCTTTGTAAGCTTCACTTCTTGTTGCTAAGACTTCATCATGTCCTTCTGTTGTCAATTCAAGAATACTTTTTAACTCTGCAGTTGGAGTTTCTCTGAATAAATGTCGTTCATCGAAGGAAACATGATTGGCCCTTAACCATTTTTTTGTTTTTCGGCAAGATGTACAACTTGGGTACGAAAAGAAAGTTAACTGTGCCATACTAATCACTCCCCGTTCACAATTTGTATACATTTATAATCTATATAATCATTGTGTAATATTTGTACAATTAATGTATACTTTTTGCTTTATAAAACGGTTTAAATTGTGAATTTTTTTTAAACTAAAGCGAGTTAGCACTTTCTATTATTCCATTTTTTTCTGCCTGCATTATAATGAACGTAGGTAAACTATGGAATACAGGAGGGTGTAATGGAACAAACGTTAAAAATAACAAACGTGTTAGCAGATCCCACCAGATATTATATATATCAGCATATCGTGAACAACCATGGCGATGTATCGGTACAGCAAATCGCCGATTCTTTTAACATCCATCCAAATGTTGCCCGTCTACATTTGTCAAAACTTGAAGATATCGATATGTTGACCTCGGATGCCCGAAAGACCGGGAAAGGCGGTCGCCCGAGCCGGCTTTATCGATTATCTGATAAAGTCATTCAGCTTAACTTTCCATATAGGAACTATCAGCTGCTTTCAAGGATTGCAATCCAGTCGTTGATGACATTAGGGGAACAAGGAAAACAGGCTCTTTATGAAACGGGAAAAGTTTTCGGGGAGGAACTAATCAATCACCAACTGGCCCTGAACTCGAAGTCGATCGATCGAATAGCTTTTGCGGAAAAAGTCAACATGCTTAAAAATGCGGCTATGATCGCAGGGTTATCTCCTGAAATACAAGCAAGCGAAGAAGAAAAGAAAATATACTTCCGTATCTTCAATTGCCCGTTTAAGGAAGTTACTGAAGTGGAGCCAAGGACAATCTGCTCCATGCACAATTCATTTTTAGAAGGTATGTTCGAAGCCTTGTTTGACAATGTCAATATTGTGGAATTAGAAAGTATGATATCTAATTGTGCAACATGCTCATACCAGGCTTCGGTTCTCATATAGAAACAAAAGGCATCCTTTACATTACCTTACAATTTCATTTATAATTATTTAGAATGTACACGACTAGACACAAGGAGGGATTCGGGTGGAACGCATGTTCAGAGTATGTGGATTTTGGACAGGAATTATGGCAATTTTCTTTTATCTTGGCCATATGCATCAAACGTCTTTGCTTTTCTTTGCACAAACGATCTTTTTTGTACTTTTAAGTTATTTGAAATTATCTGAGCGCATGTATATTTATGTTTTCGGCGCCTATCTTACCGTTTTCTTTGCAGGATTTTCCTACTGGAGCGTATTTATGATGACTCCGGGTACTGCGCATTAAGGACAAGCAATATTACATAACCCATGAATGTTGATTCATGGGTTTTTACTTGTCACCATTCAGGAAAGATCCTTACACATTCAGCTATATTCTTCGATTGAAACAACACTTTGAAATGTTCACTAAATCCCCCTGGAACGATTAAACCCCGAATTGCCCGATTACGCTTTGCCGTTATGGAGAATGGATCAGTACCCTTATGGTCTTTCAATTCCTCAAGTATCCCTGTTTTTAGCAAGAATTCATTTTGAAGAAAAAGCCCCTGATTGGTAAGATCCTTTCTTTTTCCAATTTCGATTAATGTGTCAAAATGGATATGTGTCGTCAAGTCCATATCACCAGGATACATGAGTGGATCTTTAATCATTTGATGCTGATAATAGCCCCTCAAGCTCCCTTGAAGATGAGCTGGCTCCTTCCATTCCCTTTCGGTATAGCCATAATCAATTGTAAGGAGAATGCCGGATTCGATACAGGAAACGATCTTCTCATATTCACGGACCATTTTTAGCGGAACTTCGTATCGTTGTTTTTCATTTAAGGTGATAGTTCGTACTGTAAGGTAAGATAGAATGTCAGGGTTGTCCAAAGGTTCCCTCACTTCTACCAAATCGCCTTCCTTTTCAGTGACGAATACCTCTACCAGGGCTCCCTTATACTTTTCAATCACATGTACAGGCAACGCGTCGAAAAGTTCATTTGAAAAGACGATTCCATTTACATTCGTCCGTTTTTCTAAACTGGCAGCAGAAACTGCCTGTTTGAACATCCCTATACGTTCTTGCTGAAGCCTTCTATGAAATGGACTGCCATCCACAAGGATATAAGTCAGAGAGTCCCATATCTGCGGTTCCATTTCCTTTATGAAAACGAGGATATCATAAGCGAGCTTACCGTCACCTGCGCCGACCTCGATGATTCTTGGTGAAACTCCGCACCTTTTTATTAAATAAACGAACCATCTGGCCAGTGATCTCCCAAAAGCATCCCCA
Source organism: Bacillus sp. ISL-34 (assembly GCF_018613325.1). GTDB lineage: Bacteria > Bacillota > Bacilli > Bacillales > DSM-1321 > Peribacillus. Next base: position 93,841 of record NZ_JAGGQJ010000004.1, read on the forward strand.
ACATTGCCAGACGTATAAAAATCCCCTCTTGAGCCAATCTTCTTTTTTGCGCGTACATAGTAGCCTATATTTGGCGCATATAACACAGCTTCCATATAGTCATGATAGGAAATTCTTTTTTGGGGGCTTCCTGCAATCAATTCCATTACGTGATTTTTCAACACAATGCCTCCGTCTCCATGATCTTCCATCATATGATTAAGCGTTCCTTTTCTTTATAAAACACATAAATAAGTTTTTTTATCGACAATCATACTCAAAACTAAATTTTAAAGTTCACAAAATGTTCAATTTTTTCATCTCGCAGTCAAAAGCGTGCCATCATTACAAATGAAAGTTTCCAGCAACACTTAATTCAGAGCAGAATCAAAGTCATGCACACTAGGTAAGACCCCGGTTTTTATATTCAGTATAGTTCCGGAAATGACCCATTTCAATATTTTTACATAATTTAGCACTTAAAATAAAACAGGTGCCATATGGCACCTGCAAAAGTCATTATCTCAAAAAGGGATTAGTATTCTTTTCATCCAGAATGGTCGTGACAGGCCCATGACCAGGAAAAACGATCGTATCATCAGAAAGTGTCAGCAGCTTCGTTTCAATGCTATTTAACAGCACTGCCTCGCTTCCGCCTATTAAATCGGTTCTGCCTACGCTTCCTTGGAACAAGACGTCCCCTGAAAAGAGGAGACGTTGCTCCTTCGCATAATACGAAACGCTCCCTGGTGAGTGTCCGGGGGTTTCGAATACTTCGAAAGTGAATCCCCCAATAGTAAGTTCTTGCTCATTTGCCAGGAAGTGATCGGCAGGCTTCATGCGCATTGGATTTTCCGGGAACCAATTTTGGGAACCATTCAATGCGGGATCAAGTAGCCACTTGGCCTCTTTTTCATGAATATATGCAGGTATCCCATAATGATCCCGAATAGCATCAAGAGCACCGATATGGTCAAAATGGGCATGTGTCAATAAGATCGCCAAAGGCTTTAAATTTTTTGTTTGTATGTACTGAATGATTTTCTGTGGCTCTTCACCCGGATCAAAAATGATGCAATCCTGCCCATCGGAAACTACATAACAATTCGTTTGCAGCGGGCCTAGAGGAATTTGTGTCCATTTCATTTCCATCAACTCCAATATGATTTTCTATCTTCATCTTACACTAATTAAGCTGCTAATGTTAATCCAGTTTACTCAAGTCATAGAAGTGTCACCTATTAAACCTCGACAAATAATTGAAAAAATATTAAGATATTAACAAATGCAATCTTTTCTACATATTTTTGGTAGTTGCTTTATTCTCTGGGTATATTATTAGGGATTAGGTATTCATTACGAAAAAAGGGGGTTTTGACATGATATTAATGGTAGTTTTCGGACTTGTGGCTATTTTAGGAGTAGTAGCTGTGTTTACCTCATTAAAAAAGAGAAACTTCTTAGGATTCATTTTTGCTGCCGGCAGTGCAGTCGTGTTTGGCTGGTTCACTGTCATGACTGTCATCAACAGCGGTTTTCCAGTTGCCCATTGAAGAAAAAAGCTCGCCATCCGGCGAGCTTTTGTTATAGGTCATCATGTTTGTTTGAACAATCTTTGTATTTGATGGGTTTTCATATCAATGATTTTCTCAAATTGATATCCATATAAGCAGAAGTTGCCATCAAGCGAACAGCTTAATGGTTCATTTTCCATGTCCTTCATCAATTCTTCTTGTGTGCCTTTTTCCCAATTTAATTTAGTTAAGGTAAACCTTCCCTCATATTGGTCCGCATCTTTTGATTCATTAGGAATAAACGTTATCAATTCCTTGTTTTTTTCAATGAAATCATAGGATGGAATCACCCAATCTGAAAAGCTTTTCAATAGTGGCACGGAAAAAGAGTGGATCGGCTTGTTTGTTGGATCATAAAATGCATATGTACCCCGATCTTGTTTTTCTGTCTCCACTTGAATCGTCATCAGCGCTTGTTTCATTTTTTTAAAGTGAATGACATCGAGCATAAGGCTGTCCGTTCCATCCCCATTAAGCGCTTTTCTTTCTAGGGGTGCCGTCAAAGCAGGTTCTTCCCTGTCCCAATCGAGAAACATCAAATCTTTTTCACTTGCCCATTGAGCAAAGGGCTGTGGAAAGTCCAGAGTTTCCATTGTTTGTTCATCTGGATTCAACACATAACTGTTGTAGGTCCAATCTTCATAAAAACTCGATAAAAACAACCGGCCATCTTTAAATGAATTCCACTCATAAGCTAATTCATAGGCTGGGATCGCCACGGAATAGAGTGGATTTCCCGTTTTATCGAGAATTGTGATTGATGCTTTACCTGAAGAGGTGAAGGACGATAACAAAATATGCGTACCAGACGGACTGATCGATACTTCAGAAAACGCTAAAGCCGGCTGATAGAAAACGGAAGTATCATTCGTTTCCAAATTCCATGACATCAACTGGGATAATTCATTACCATCCCGCTTCACAGAATATAAAATGGTTTTAGAATCCAGCCATCCAAAAATGGCTTCGATTTTTTCCGTTTCTGCAGTCGGGACCTTTAAATTGCTTACTGAAGTTTCCAGGTTTGATTGGGAGTGTTCTTTTTCCGTATCATTTACGGGTTTACTAAGGTCCTTGGAAGGCTCACAAGCCGAGATAAGAAGGATAGTGGAGATAAATAATGGGATGAAACACAACATCCTACAAATGGAAAGCCGCCTACAAAGTGCTGCTTTGGATACTTTAATCTCCACACACCTCCCACTTCAAAACTAAAAACGCCTGGCATATGTGAGCGAGACATTAGAAAGAGAGTAAGGATTAACCAATCGAATCCTTACGACTTTCATTATAAAGTAAAAAAGAGAAAATGTGGCGAATAATGATCTTATATTTTTTTGGCAGTATATCCCTTAGCGGAAATGTATCACATATAAAGGCCTGCCATCAAAATCTTGACGGTATCTTCATATATCCCAGGCAAATGGGATAGCGGAAGCGGATTGATGCCCTTTCCCAATTCGATTGTGAATCCGCCGCGTTTGAATTCCTGAATGAACCAATCTTTATATCCGGCATGGCTGTCAACGTATTGTACGGCCCGATATCCGCTGCGTTCCTCAAACTCCCTTGCAACATTCGCTGCCTCTTCAGGTTCATGTCCCTCATATCCCCAATAGAATTCTTTTCCTTGGGTGTGAAGTGCAAGCACTCTTTCAAAATTCCGTCTTATGGCCAGCTCCTTCATGGCCAATGCTTCTGGTTCTGATAACGCGGTCTCTCCTGGAAAATCTCTTGGGGCAGGGGCTTTTGGAATCTTTCTACGCTTTTCAATCTCCCAATTGGCAGGATATTGATTATTCAGGTCTACACCGCGAATATTGGCTTTCCAAGCATAGAAGGCATGATTGCCATTATTTATTTTTAAAACATCGATTTTCCCCTCTGCCGCCTCCTCCCCCTTTAGAACAAGCTCGACTCCATCCGGATTCACCATTGCAACCATCGAAATGGTCATATCCCGATAGAAGGGCATACAATCCATTCCGCAAAGTGTACGATCATTCGTTACTGCCAGCAGAAAATCATTCAGCCATTTCATCAAGACCGCCGAAGTGATCCATTCATTAGCATGGAATGAACCGTTATAATGTATGATCTTATCACCTTGACCGATTCTTACCTCAAGGAGTTCTTTGCCCAACACACTCCTCCCGATCGATTCAACCTTAATAAAGGGGTAATGAAAAGATAGAATATCAAGATCGTCAAGAAGTGATTGATAATCATAGGGCTTGTCGGTGACAATCACGGGATTCATGACCCGGACGGGTACGGAAAAAGGTTTTTGTCCACTTTGATTCAACAATGATACCCCATCGATGGGCAGCTGATATTGTAAAGCGATTTCGGCAAAATCGATATCTGACCGGGACTCTTCCTGAACAATGTATCCAGGTATCTGTACTTCCATGCCATTTGGCAAAACCCCGCCTGTAATGGCGGGATTGGCATCCTCTATCAAAACCCGAGGAATTTGGAACAATTGACTGTAATATGCCAAATCATCCCCGCTTCTGCTCACGACTTTCATTCAGCCTCCGCCCCCTTCATAGTTTTATCTTTATGAAGCAAAAGACAGAAAGATGTTCAGGAAGTCTCACGTGTTTCATAATTGTAATGGGTACTGATTCTCCTGAAAAAACAAAAAAACCTGGATTGCGCCAGGTTTCATTTTTCAACGTTGCTCATAAAATCGGAGCAAATCCCCGTAAATGATTTTGTCGGAGTAATCAAGCTCCTGCTTCGCTTTTTCCAAATACTTCTCACATGAATCCTTTTCAGTCGCAACTCCGGTCTTTTTATCATAGCAGGTATCCATCGTATAGAGATAATCCTTCGTGATGAAACTGCTATCGCGAAGAACGGTGAATTGTAAATTCTCTTCAGAAAATAGATCTTTGCCGAATTCGATATAATCATCATTTTCAATCCCCAATAAATGAAGGAGAGTCGGCCTTACATCAATTTGGCCGGAAACGGTGGAAATCGTTTTTCCCTTCTGCCCGGGGACATGAATGATGAGCGGGACACGCTGAAGTTGTATGGATTCGAAAGGCGTGATTTCCTTCCCAAGGAACTGGCCCATGGCAGAGTTGTGATTTTCCGAAATTCCATAATGGTCCCCATATAGTACAATAATGGAATCTTCATATAATCCATCACGTTTCAAATCACCGATAAATCGTTCCAAGGCTTCGTCCGTATAACGTACGGTCGGAAAATATTGATTCAATGTTTTGGAATTTGAGTCGTATGGCTCCAATGTCCGGTCTTCTTCATTCAAAGTGAATGGAAAATGATTGGTTAACGTTATGAACTTGGCATAAAAAGGCTCAGGCATCCTCTTCAAGTGAGAAATTGATTGCTTGAAGAACGATTTATCATTCAACCCCCAATTGATTGAATTCCCTTCAGAGACTTTGTATTCATCACTATCATAAAACCGTTGATACCCAAGAGATTCGTACATTATGTCACGATTCCAAAAGCTTTTATTATTGGCATGCAAGGAAGCCGTATAGTAACCTTTTTCCGATAAGATTTCGGGGGTGGCTTTGTATTCATTTTGGGCATGAGTGAAAAATACCGCACCTCTACCTAAAGGATAGAGGGAATTCTCAATAATGAATTCTGAATCGGATGTTTTCCCCTGGCCAGTTTGGTGATAAAAGTTATTGAAATAATAGCTCTCTTTGATGAATTCGTTCAGAAAAGGAGTGATTTCTTCACCGTTGACAGTTCTATTGATGACAAAGCTTTGAGTGGATTCCAATGATACAAGTATCACATTTTTGCCTTTTGCCAGACCATACAGATCATCATTAACCTCTTTTTGATTGGCACGGACATAATTTTCAATTTCCGACAATTCACTGCCATCCGCAAGGGCACGCTGAGCTGATGATTTCGTCTGTAATATGGCATCATAGAGGTGATAATGGTACGTACCGATATTCTTGACGAGGATTTCGCGGTCAAACGTTCTTGTCAGTAATTCAGGACGCGCCACTTCCGCTAAAGCCAAGTTAAAAAATGTCGCTCCCAAAGCCATTAACATAAAGAATTTACGATCCTTTGGATTGTATCGGCATTCATGGAATGTTTTTGGTTTGTATTTCAGCAGCATCATCAAGATAAGAATATCGGCAAAATACAATAGGTCACTCGGATTGATCAATTCATGTACACTGCTTCCAAGGTCGTTCATATTGCTCGTTTGAAAAAGAACGGGAATGGTTAAAAAGTCATTGAAAAAGCGAAAAAAAACAAGGTTGGCAAAGAGGACGAAGGTGATGGAAAAACTCATGATCAATAAGTATGCTGGCCTTCTATTTTCTTTTAAAAATATATTCACGCCAAGAGTAAGTAAAAGGAAACTGACAGGATTGATGAATAGTATGAACTCCTGGAGCCAATTATCAATATCTATCTCAAAACTTGTTTTATAAGCAATATATGTTTTAAGCCAAAGTGAAATTAATACGACCCAAAACAATGAATATCCCTGTTTTTTGAAGACCCTTTTCAATCCTGGTCCCTCCTCATCGAAGAAGCGCTGGAGCCATGGTCCAGAGCGCCTCAATCATGGGTCATGGTTCTCCCCCTCTATGCAAAAGCAGGAACGATTGCCCCCCATCCCTCAAAACGAGGGAACTTTTTTGAAGATTCCATCTTTATTTCTTATAAGCCTGTTTGCCACAGGGCAGCAAGGAATCACGTATTCAGTTGGCTTTTAATGAGCCAGGCTGCACCTATTACCCCTGCATCATTGCCTAGTGTGGCCAGGCTTATTTTCGTTGATTTACTAACCCGTTTGAATGCATACTTTCCGAAGGCAGTACGGACAGGATCAAGCAAAATGTCACCCGCTTGTGAAACGCCCCCACCAATGACGATTTTATCTGGATTCATGACATTCCCAACATGTGATAGTGCCAGCCCCAAGTAATTGCCTACCTTATCCACCACAGCTTTGGACAAAGAATCACCTGCTGCAGCGCATTGGAATAACAGTTTGGAAGTAACCGCATTTCCCTCGTCGACTTTCTGCTGAAGCAATGACTTTTCATCGGCGGTATTCAAGGCTTCTAAAGCCATACGGACGATTCCCGTTGCCGAAGCAACCGTTTCCAAACAACCAGTCTTGCCGCAATTGCATGGTGCCCCTCCGTCCGTTACGACCGTTATATGCCCTATTTCTCCAGCAGCCCCACTGGTACCATGGACGATTTGCCCATTATGGATGATCCCGCCGCCTACACCCGTTCCTAGAGTGACACAAACGAGGTCTTTGGCACCATTACCGGCACCTTTCCACATTTCTCCCAAAGCTGCCATATTGGCATCATTATCGATCACAGCTGGCAGAGAGGTCTCCACCTCCAATAAATCTTTTAAAGGATAGTCCTTCCAGCCTAGATTGACGGCTTCATATATGGAACCGTTAACAAATTTCACAGGGCCGGGAGCACCCATCCCTATCCCTACGATCTTACTCTTCGGTTCATTAAGTTCCAGGAGCTTCGCATCAATTGCTTTGGCTATGTTAATCGTAATGAATTTTCCCTTTTCGGAGATGTCCGTGCTGATTTCCCATTTATGAATAATCTCTCCGTATAAATTGATCAGAGCCAGTTTGGTAGTTGTACCGCCTAAATCCACACCCATCAGCCACTTTTCCATCATTCTCACCTTTTTTATCAATTTTTTTCTGTTTTTCCCTTTCATGAGACAATTGCTGCCTAATTAAAAGGATCGCCATTTGATAATCTTTCGTATCCATCATCTGCATACGGTGGATTTCCCTTATTTCGGCTTCCATCAGTTCAAGCTCGGCTAAGCGATCACCAATATAGATAAATGTACCGAATCTTTTCAAGTATTGTTGAAGTTCATAATATGTTTTCATCGTAAACCTCTTTACTCTTTTCTTTAGGAAAGTATATCGAATCAGCCTCTTTGTAACAAGCACCAATTTCCCCTTTTGATAATTTCCCCCATCCCCCTCATACATGTCCAACTGTATTCATATGATGAAATATCAAGAATGTGGACTCTTTCGATTTGATTTAACGGCTTATTGTTTTTAAACCATTCATCACGCGTGAAAACGGAGGGGAAAAATGAAAGTACAATTGAAGTATACCGTCTTTTTGGTCTTGACCACCATTTTTGTCATCCTTTATTTATCAAATCATAAAAGGACAGAGGAAACCATCATTTTTTTTCCCATCGATTCCTCGCTCCATTTTGAACATGCCTCCACCCATCTGACACCGAAGGGTACCGGGGATTCCACCTATACCATCACTTGGAGGGTGGATTCTTCGTTGGACCAGCCTGCTTACTTACGTCAGGACGTATCGCTTTTATACAAAAATGGAGAATTGGCAGGAGCTTTAAAAAATTGGCGCCAAAATAAACAAGACCTCTCTCAAAAAGCGAAATCTAAAGAAACCGAGAGTGGGCGTTATGAAGCGGTTACGTTTCATTATGCAGAGGTTCATCCGAGTGACACAATTTTCACCAGTGCCCAGCAGCTCAGTAAAGATAAACTCTATGCAGTAACGACACCGGCTTTTCAATATTTTCACCGTCCCCTTTCAGAAGAACAGATTCAGTGGAAAAAAACGCTGGACGGCTTGACAGATCAAACGGTCCGAAATGGTTTGGAGAAAGCCGGTCAAGCATTTCAGGTTAATCTGGATCAGTACAAAATCATCTCTTTAACAGATCTGCCCTCAAAGAAAAATCAATGGCTTGCTGCCTTCCCCCAATTCAAACGGGAGGAAATTGTGGGGAAACTGTGGGAAGGACTTTACAAAAATTATGTGTTGGGAATAAAAAAGGAGGATGGATCCACTGTGAGTCCACAAGGCAGCACCATCCCCCTATTGCTTATGGCAAAGAATCAAAGTGAAATACTTGTTTTGTTTACCCTGAAAGACGGTACCCCAATCATGCTGCGACAAAAGTTATAGTCGCTTTTCAATTTCTGCTAGCAGTTTAGTGTAAGACTTATTATCCGGGGCAAGCTCAATAGCCTGATCAGCTTGCTCCTTAGCTTGATCGAATGATTCGAGATTCATGTAGACTAAGGCTAGATTGTAATGGGCTTCATGCAAATCCGGATTACTTTCAATCGCCTTTTCATAATAATCCCTAGCTTTGTATATGTCCTTTTTATCAAAAGATAAATTTCCAAGCATAAAAAGCGATAGCGGTGCATCAGGATTTGCATCAACATAATTGATTAACATCTCTTCCGCTTTACCCTCTTCATCATCATCAATATACTTTTGGGCGAGCATGGCCATGGCATTATCATCTATAGCTGCGCTTTCCTGATGATTGAAACCAAACTGAAGCAGGCCATAGGTCAGTATCGCCGTCCCTATCAGAAAAGCCAGCTGCCGAAAGAAATTCTTGGATTTTGGCAGATGGACCACGCCTGCAGCAAAGAACCCTCCAATCAAACCTCCGATATGCCCTGCATTATCAATTCCCGAAACGGTGAAACCGTATATTAAGTTAATGATGATCAACACGATCACCGATGAGCCCATCGAGCGCATGAATAATTTCGGATAGACGATGCCAAAGTACAGAAGTGCCCCAAAACAGCCAAAAATGGCTCCGCTCGCCCCTGCGGAAAGATTCGGGGTCATGATGAAGCTGCCTAGAGTTCCAGCGAAACCAGCGAATATATAGATGAAAAGGAACCTGGCATTACCGTAAATCCTTTCAACTTCAGCACCGATCAAATACAATGAAAATGTATTCATCAATAAATGAATGAACCCAATATGGACGATCATCGGTGTAAAGAACCGCCACCATTCCCCTTGTATGATATAAGGGGAAAATTTAGCGCCAAACTCAATCAAGGTTTTGGAATTGGTGCTGCCCCCATTAAACTCCATCAAGATGAACACAGCTATTTGTAACGCCATGAATATATATGTAAAGAATGGCTTATTGGCATTTTGAAATACCTTCTGCTCAGCCTTAGCCTTTTTGACTGACTCCGAGATGGCGTCTTTCTTTACTGCAAGAATCTTTTCCTCATCTATTTCATTTTCTTCAAGAACTTGAATTGAAAGTGGTTTTTTCAAAACATGTTCAAGGTTTTGCAACGAATCTTGAAAGTTTTCACAAGTTAGAAGAAACGTGTTAACATTCGTTTTTTTAAAGGAAGCCACGCGTGAACTAAAGTCATGATCATCCACCGGGGCGAATTTACTAACATAGATGCTTAATATGTTAATGGGCTTTTTGTATAATTTCCTTCTGATACTTTCCCCATTCTGCAAAGTTCGGTCGATATCGCGTTTCAGCCAATTAGCCCAATCCAAATCATGTCGAATGAGTCTTATGACTGGAAATTCTTTATCCTTATCGCTCTCAAGCCAAATCTCCTGATGGTTTTCCGTGACAGTGATCATTCGATAATCATAATGGGCAGACAACTCCCTTATGGTTTCCCAAAACAAATAATCCTCTTTAAATCCCAATGCCTTCCCCACTTTCCAATGAAACTTAAGCTTCTAAAAATTTCTGTTTCTTTAATTAAAACTATAGACGAAATCAAGTAAAAAGTAAAAAAGGAGACTGCTTTCCCGCTCCTTATAAATAAAAAAAGGAACCCCCTTATCAGGTTCCTTTTTAAAATGCCTGCATTCTCATTTGGTCTGACTGAACATGCTTTGCATCATTTTATCCCTGAACATTGGCATATCCAAGGATTTAGTCACTAGAAATCTTCTCAATATGCCGTTGGACAGCGCAACATTAATCAGGCGGTACCGGTTTTTATACCCTGCATAAACAGCTAAACCAACCAAGAAGATTTGAATAATTAATCGAAGCATAACAATCCCTCCTATCAATAGTGTGATACAGGACAGGATTTTTATGAGCTAAAAGTGATAATTAATAAACTTCTTCTTAATGGGCGTACGTGCGTATAACCCTGGATGGGGTAATGAGTTTGCTGACCGCTATATCATGAACCTCTATCGGGAGTTCATCCATTAATTGAAGCTCGTATGTAAGGGCCAATGTATCTCCTCGGTAATAAGATAGGAAACGGTCATAATAGCCCCCTCCAAAGCCTAGGCGATACCCTTCTTTAGTAAAAGCAAGACCAGGTACGATCAATGCATCCAATTCCTCTTTGCGAGCCTTGGCTGTTTCAGCCACTGGTTCAAGCAATCCATAATATACAGACTCCAGCTGATTGAAGGACGATATTTTCTTGAATTCCATTGTCTTTTTTTCAGGATCACATTTTGGTACTGCCACTTCTTTTCCTTCGCTCCATGCTTGTTCGATGATCCGTACCGTTGGAACTTCAGGCGGAATGGAGATGGTAATGCCAATGGTTTTAGCTTTTTTCCATTCCTCCAGTGAAAATAAGTTTTCAGCGATTCTGTTCGATAGTTCTTCATGTTCCTTTTTAGTCAGCTCCATTAAACGGGACCTAACTTCTTGGCGGAGCTTATTCTTGTTTTCTCTCATCTCTTCCGACTCCTTTAGTCTACTTCTATCATTATCTCATAATATTTGTTCATTTACGAAAATACGGTGTCGGAAATCGCCGAATCATTAGTGCATTCTGAAAATATTAACTAAAGGAAAGAGAGGTACAAGGGATTAAAAAAATGCATAAAAAAAACAACAGGAAAAATCCTGTTGCTTACTTTGTTTCACGGTGAGTCGTGCTGCGTTTTTCTCTTGAGCAGTATTTTTTAAGCTCAAGACGGTCTGGATTGTTACGTTTATTTTTTTTAGAAATATAGTTACGGTCTCCACATTCAGTGCAAGCTAATGTAATATTTACGCGCATTGTGTATTTCCCTCCAAACATATTGACTTTTTCACATAGGACTTTTCTATAATAGCATTATTCAATGCGAATTGCTAGTATGTTTTTTGGGAAATCCGACATTAACTTTTTTGAATCCTTAATTGTTTACGTTTTGCATCGTCAGGAGGAGCTGATTATTTATCACTTTCGCTTCTTCTTTCGTTTCAGCATGAATGATCCAAGCCACAGCTTCCACACATTCTTTCGGTAAGATTTCCGTCTCTAGCGTAAACACGCTGGTAACTTCACCTTTGGCGAGCGGTGAATAAGCCAGGAGCCCTTCTTTCAATGATTTGAAGCATCCCTCTTGATAAAGGCTACCTTTACCTTGGATGCAATATTGAGAGATGCTTTTTCCTTTCACCAATCCACCCAATAAGGCAATCGATTGAGGGGCTACATGTAAAATCGCCCGTTCATTCGGACTGTAAAAAGCCACAGCCTGCCTTTCGAAAGCGTTTTCATAGTGAAAAAACACTTTAGGGCGCCTAGTCTCGAATGAGGTATTTCTAATCGTGAACTTCGAAAAGGTCACCTGACCTTGGGTATAAGTTTGTGAAAGTGTCCGGATCTCTCCATTAGGATGACTCATCATGTCTTCCTCAGGATACCAATCAAAACTCCCCTCCATCCATAACCCAGCCTTTAATCCCTTACGAAATATATCCTGGTTATCCTGCGGCATATACGCGAATAGCGAATTCATATAATCATCCCTTCCCCTTCTTTATCGTTATATAACTTATCGTTAGGCGCTGACAGTGAAACAATCCACTTTAGAATCTGCACACCATTTTCTTATAGTTTTACCGATTTTTAACTATTCAAAATATTTTGTTTTTTCGATTTATTCTATCTTTATGTTAGCACTGAATTGGCTGATGGACAATAAACACATTTTGTCGAATTTTATGTATGTTATCTCACAAAGGTTTTTTTCCCATTTTAATGCCTAATTTTTTTTCTTCAACGACTGTTTTAAGGCTTTTCGACAATATTTGAAACAAAACAGACAATAAATGAAGTTTAAGGTCAACTTCCGAAAATATAAAAATATGAAAATCTCCAATTTTTTAAAAATATGTGTAAAATATAAGTATATGTCGAAAATTATCATCTGAGGTGAAATCATGGAAACACTTATCATCCTTCTTTTTTCATTAGCAATCGTCCTTCTCATCATTTCCTTTTTCGGTAAAGATAAAGTTGCCAAATTAGAAGAAGATTTGGAGCAGATGACACTAACGTATATGCAGGATATTTACCAATTAAAGAAGAAGGTGAAGATTCTCGAAGAGGAATTCGTAATCCAGGATGAACCTGTTCCCCCTGTAAAGGATAAATCAACTGTCAATTCCAATGATATCGAACCCATTCATGAAATTCTAAAATGCCAGGTTCTATCTTTATATAGTCAAGGTCTTTCTTTGGACCAGATCGCTAGACAATCCTCGTTAACGAAGGAACAAACCATTGCAGTGATCGAGCAGCAAAGATTGCGGGGTGAATGACAATGAACAAAGCAAGACTGCAAGGTCTTTCCGCCGGTATCATTTTTACAACAACAATCTTTGCTGGCTTTTATTATGGAACCGGATTATTCGAAGGCACCACTCCCACTGCGGAGGAAGCTAAAAAGACCGTCCAAACAAAGGATGCAGATAAAGATTTAATGGAGAGAGAGGCTTCAAAAAAAGATCCCTCCAAGGATCCCTCCATCGTCACCTATACAATTAAAGTGAAAACGAATATGACCACAACCGAAATTGCCGATAGCCTTGCCAAGGAAAAAATCATTGATGATTCTGCTGAATTTAAAGCTTACATGAATGACCATGATTTCTCAAAAAAAATACAAATCGGCGAGTTTGTTGTTACGAATAATATGACATATAGACAATTGGCCAATACTTTGACCCATTAATGAAAAGAGAGACTTTTAAATGGACGATGTCCGAGAAAAAGCCTCTCTTTTTTTTCAATTAGGATGGGGTCATTCATTCCTGCTGATATATCTCCCTCTTACCAGGAAGTAAATATTCTCTGCGATATTCGTTGTATGGTCCGCTGTCCTTTCCAAATATCGAGCAATTAAGGAAAGCTGTGTAACCTGCTGAAGGTTTTTTTCATCCGAAAGGCGAAGGAGACTTCGAATCATCTCTCCATAAAAGCGATCAACCTCATCATCCATTTCAATGATTTCCCTTGAAAGAACAACATCTTCCTTCTCAAATGCTTCTATTGAAAGTTGAATCATCTTTAAAGTAATATCATGCATCTGCTTTAATGGTGTTAAAGGCAGAATAAATGGCTGGTCACCGATTCGGATGGCTGATTTAGCGATATTCACACCAAAGTCCGCCATCCTTTCAATATCAGAGGCGATTTTTATGGCAGCAATGATACGCCTTAAATCAATCGCAACCGGCTGCTGCTTAGCAATCAGTAAAATCGCAAAGTCATTAATTTCCTCTTCCAGTAAATCAGCGATTGTATCATCATCAATAACCTCAAGGGCATCATCCACATTATTGTTTTCCAGTGCGGCATATGATTTTGATATGGCACTTGAAGCTAAATTAGCCAACTTCACGATTTTCTCCTGTAACTCTTTCAATTGAAGCTCGAAATTTTCACGAACGATCATTATCGCATCTCCCTTTCTCTTTAACCGAAGCGTCCGGTAATGTAATCTTCTGTTCTTTTATCATTCGGATTAGAGAAGATGGTGTTTGTATCAGAATATTCGATGACTTCCCCATTTAAGAAGAAGGCTGTTCTATCAGAGATACGTGCTGCCTGTTGCATGTTATGGGTAACGATGATGATGCTGAAATCCTTTTTCAGTTCTTGGACCAATTCTTCTATTTTCAAAGTGGATATCGGATCAAGGGCAGAAGTCGGTTCATCCATTAATATGACATCTGGTTCGATTGCCAAACATCTGGCAATACAAAGGCGCTGTTGCTGTCCACCTGAAAGTCCATATGCATTTTCATGCAGTCGGTCTTTCACTTCATCCCAAATCGCTGCCCCTTTTAAACTCTTTTCAACGATCTCATCAAGGATTTTTTTATTTTTAATTCCATGGATTTTTGGTCCGTATACAACATTTTCATAAATTGATTTAGGAAAAGGATTAGGCTTTTGGAAAACCATTCCTACCTGTGTCCTTAAATCTTCCACCTTATAGGACTGATCGAGGATATTCCTGTTCCTATATTTAATCTGACCTGTCGTTTTCACATCCGGGACTAGCTCTATCATTCGGTTCAATGTTTTGATGTAGGTGGATTTCCCACAACCTGAAGGCCCTATGATGGCGGTCACTTCATTTTGATGCATATCCAGATTAATATTTTTCAAAGCATGGTTTTCTCCATACCATAAATTGAGATTGGATGTTTCATACACCTTTTCCGTCAAGGTAGCTGATCCGACATTTTCGATCCCGATTGCCGGTGACTCTTTTTCTCTCGTTAAGGTCATATTCATGCTTCCTTCCTCCTATCAGTATCTTTTCTGGAATTTATTTCGAATTATAACCGCAATTGAATTCATGAATATTAACAGGATGAGTAGAACGATGATTCCCGCGGCAGCAACCTGCTGGAATTCCTCCTGTGGACGGGATGTCCAATTATAGATTTGCATTGGCAGCACTGTAAATGTATCCATGACCGTTTGAGGTAAAAAGGCGATGAACATTGGTATGCCAACCACCACCAATGGAGCCGTTTCACCGATTGCACGTGATAAAGCAAGTATCCCCCCAGTTAAAATGCCAGGTATCGCAGCAGGCAGGACCACTTTCAATATCGTTTGCCACTTAGTTGCACCCATTCCAAATGATGCTTCCCTTAAATCACGAGGTACGGCACGTATGGCCTCTTGGGCAGCTACTATGATGACCGGGAGAACTAGTAGGCTCATGGTCAAGCCTGCTGCCAATATGGACCGGTCCAAGGCTAGAGCACGAACGAAAACCGTTAAGCCCAGAAGTCCAAATACTATTGACGGGACACCTGCCAGATTGGAAATATTCACTTTGATAAAAGTGGTGATCCAATTCTTCCTGGCATATTCCTCTAAATAAATGGCCGTTCCAACACCAAGCAGCAGGGAAACTGGAGCCACCACTACCATCAACCAAATTGAACCGATCAGCGCAGCCTTTATACCAGCCTCTTCAGGTTTCCTGGAAGCGAAATTCTGAAGGAAATCCCCATTCAGACTGCCAATTCCTTGAGTGAATATCCGATAAAATAAGATGGCCACTACGAGGAGGCCAACCAATGTTGCCAAGAAGAATAATCCTTTACAAATCGTGTTAACAGCCAGCCTAGCAGGCATTTTTTTTGCAACATGACTTTTGTTTATCAGTTTCATGTCTTAATATTCCTCCCTGAACTTGCGAGAGATGAACTGCGCCAGTAAATTCATGAGTAGCGTAAAGACGAACAGTGTCATTCCAACCGCATATATGCTGTAGTAAATCGTTGTCCCATACCCTGCATCCCCCGAACTGACCTGTACGATATAAGCAGTCATCGTTTGGATCGATGAAGTGACATCCATACTCATATTTGGGGTCGAGCCACCGGCAACACTCACAATCATGGTTTCCCCGATCGCTCTGGATAAAGCAAGAACGATGGATGCCACAATTCCAGAAATGGCTGCTGGCAATACCACTTTAATTGTCGTTTCGAGTTTCGTTGCTCCTAAAGCATACGCACCTTCGCGAATCGACTTCGGTACTGATACAAGGGCATCTTCCGACAAAGAGGCTATCATCGGCATGATCATGATACCTACAACGATCCCAGGACTTAGGGCATTGAACATGTCGAGGAAAGGAAATAAATCCCGCAAAACCGGTGTTACAAAAGTTAAGGCAAAAAAGCCGTAAACGATAGTAGGAATCCCAGCTAAAACTTCTAAAATCGGCTTGATGATTCTCCGTGTTTTCTCTGATGCATATTCACTCAAGAAAATGGCTGTTGCAAGTCCTACTGGAACTGCAACCACCGCTGCTATGACTGTTATCTTCAACGTTCCAACGATAAGGGGCATAATCCCATAGGTAGGTGCAGATGCAAATGGCAGCCATTTAGCTTCCGTAAAAAATTCGACGATAGATACTCTGTCAAAAAAGATAAATGTTTCAAATATAAGCGTCAGGATGATCCCGATTGTCGTAAAAACGGAAATTGCCGCCGTAAGGAACAAAAGCTTAGGGATGACTTTTTCCATATTCATTTTTTTCTTGCTATTCTTTTCCCGGATCATTTGCTGTACAGAATAGGTTTGTGTTTTTCTAAGTTCCAACTTGCATCCTCCATTTCAGACAAGCAATATTTGGATTTACAAGCTGTTACCCCCGCCTAAATCGAGTCAAGGCGGGATTTCAGTAGCCTGTAATATCGTTTATTTTTCCAGTTCTTTTAATTTATCAAGATCTTTCTGGTACTCTTCTTCAGGCAGGCTGATATAACCCACTTCTTCAGCAAGCTCTCCTGCATTTTCAATGACGAATTGAGTATAATCTGCGACTTGTTCTTTTTCAGCTACCGACTTATTGGATACATACGTGTAAAGTGGACGTGACAATGGTGCATACTCCCCACTTTTAATCGTTTCATTCGTTGGCTTAACAGCACCTTTGCCGTTGTCGATGGAAATGATCTTTAACTTATCCTTATTTTCTGCATAGTAGGCATAACCGAAGAATCCAATCGCATTTTTATCACCTTCTACACCTTGTACAAGGACATTATCATCTTCTGAAAGCGTAGCATTTTCCACCATCGGTTTTTCTTCAAGAATCACTTCATTGAAATAATCATATGTGCCTGAATCTATTCCCGGAGAGTAGAATTTAATTTCCTCCTTCGGCCATTCAGGACGTATATCAGACCATTTCTTCACCTTTCCATTATCAATCCACAGTTTTTGAAGTTCTTCAACTGTTAGTGAATCGATGAATTCATTATCTTTATTGGCGACGATTGAAATACCGTCAAATGCCAGTTTCAATTCTGTATATTTAACTCCCTTTTCATCAAGTAAGGCACTTTCTTCTTCCTTGACCGGACGGGATGCATTGGCTAGGTCCGTATCACCAGCGATGAATTTCTTGAATCCCCCACCTGTTCCTGACGATCCCACTGAAACCTTCACATCAGGCTGTGTACCCATATATTCTTCGGCAACTGCCTCCATGATCGGAAAGACCGTTGAAGACCCATCCGTAATCACTTCTCCCTGCAATTGGCCTGATCCTTTTCCTTCACTGCTGCTTGTCTTAGTGTCATCGGATCCACAACCCGCCGCTACTGCAATTACTCCACCCATCATTACAGTCATTGCCATACCTTTGAAACGTCTCATTTGTAAATCCCCCTAAGAATTTTATATGAATATTTTGTCCTACAACCAAATCATACTTTTAGACTGTAAACCCCGTTTAAAGCATTTGTAAATATTCAGTAAATTTTTGTGTTCTAATTGTAAAGATGAAATAACTGTATTGATCTAGGTCTTAAAATGCAAAAAAACACGTTTCCGGTTTTACCCAAAAACGTGTTTTAACTTATTATTCATTTTCCTGGCTTTTTCTAACTTCAGCCTGGTCCTTTTGAACGTCTTTACCATTCTCCACTTTCAAATCAGTCGAAGTTTCGGTATTTTCCTTCTTAGCCCGTTCTTTTTTTAGTTCGAAATAAGTATCCATGATTTCTTCACCTATTTCTTTACTCATGCTGTGGCCCGTATGCCCTTGGTATGCCCACGGCACAACGACCGCAAAAGCGACCTCTGGATTTTTAGCTGGGGCATAGCCAACAAGGGTGATGTTCATCGTTTCTTGTGGCTCGCTATAATCCATCCGATTCGGTCCGTCATAGAATGCTTCCGCCGTCCCGGTTTTAGCTGCCACTGTATACGATTTATTCCCAAAATAGGTATAAGCCGTTCCGCCTTGTTCCATCGCAACTTTCTCGAAACCGCTCTGAACACGTTCAATCCATTCTTCCTTCATATCAAGACGATTAAGGACATTCGGCGCAACGTCTTCGGCAACAGGTCCCAATTCCTCATTATTATCAACCGGATCGCGGATTTCCTTAACCATATGCGGCTTCATCCGGTTACCGCCATTTGCGATGGCAGAAACATATTGCGCGAGCTGCATCGGTGTGTACGTATCGTACTGTCCGATAGCAAGGTCAAGTAGTTTACCAGGTGATGCGTCGGAACCTTTGAATCCACTCATTTCATTCGGAAGATCAATCCCCGTGCGGACTCCCAAGCCAAACTGGGCAAATGAATTCCGCATGGTCGAAAAGGCGCTTGAACTAATATTCAAAGGTTCATTCGGCACATAATGCGCACCTGCAATATTAATTGCCGTTCTGAACATATAAACGTTCGAAGATACTTTTAATGCGGTCAAATCATTAATGTTCCCGAAGTCACTATATGAACCTTTTGCTGGTGTACCTTTGATTTTCAGCTTTGTATCATAAAAGTACGTACCCGGCTGGATCGCACCTTGCTGATAACCGGTTAAAACGGTAGCTCCTTTAACCGCAGAGCCCATTGTATAGGAAGTCGTGATATTTCCTAATGCGAAGTCCTCAATCGAGGATTTTCCCGTTTTTGGGTCCTTCTCATATTTCTTGCCAGCCATCGTCAATACTTCCCCTGTATCGGGATCCATCATGACGACAAAGGCCCTGTCCAAGAATTTGGTGTTACCCATTTTTTTCTTGGCAATCAATTGCTTTTCAATGATTTCCTCTGTTGCAAGCTGTAAATCCATATCAACTGTCAATATAAGATCTTTCCCTCGCGAACCTTCAGTAATCACCTCGGAATCGACAACATTTCCTGATTTATCGGTCACATTCCTTACTTTCGCTTTCTGCCCTTGGAGGATATCTTCATATTGCATCTCGATATAACTCTTACCTACACGGTCATTCCGGCTGTAATCACGTGCAAGGTAGTAGTTCAGGCTTTCACTAGGCAATCCTTCTTCAGATGAGGAAACTTTACCCAATACAGATTTAAGTGTTTTATTATATGTATAAAAACGATCCCAATCTGTTGATATATCGACCCCTGGGAGAGAATCAAGGTTCTCACTCACCCTGGCGAATTCTTCTTTTGTTACTTTCTTGTTTTTCACGATTTGCGGGGTAAGGGCATATCCGCTTGCAAATTCCCTATAGATGGCAAGAACTTCAAGATCTTTTTCCGAAAGCTTCGTTTCTTCTTCAGTAATCCGATCAAGCTGAAGCTTATACAAATCACTTTCTTCCATCTCGCCCTCTTCCACTTTTTTCCTCTCTTTATCGGTAATCTTTTTCTCGGCCAGCTTTGGATTATTTAAAATCCAAAAATCCTTTTTATCGCGCTCAGTCACTTTATCTGTTTCTTTTTCGATCAACTTCGCGAGTTTTTCAGCTGTTTCCACCATTTCTGTTTGTTTCGTACCTTGCTTTCGTGTATATGTAATTGCATCCAGTGGTTGGTTATCGACCATCAGTTTCAAATTCCGGTCATACATCTTTCCACGGGGCACCGAATTATTCACGGTCACTTCCTCTGTTCTTTCAATCTCACGCCGGTAATCATCACCATAAACAATCTGTACAACACCCAAGCGTAAAATTAAAGCGGAAAACAAAACAAACACTAAAAAGAAAAGAATATTCAATCTGAAAGGCACATGCGTCTTTTTCTTTTTCTTTTTATTCACACTAAGCCACACATCCTTTTTACATAGTCATAATAAGTCCTATACTATTCTATAGAACATTTATATTTTTTTCTACCTTAGTGTTCTAGAAATATTAAACATCTAACGAACTTCACATAAAAAGTGACTTACGGCTCATAAAACCGTAAGTCCTGATATTGGAAAAGAGGCCTCTAAGGCCTCTTTTTCAATCTTGGTCAATGATATCGATTTTTCGTACAAACCAATATATCACGGTATGCCCTGCCCCGACGATTAACAGATAGATCGGCAGTACTTCCTTTAGGTCGAATAACATGACGGAAAGTATGAATCCTGATATCGATACAATCCTTCCAATATGAACGAACAGTTCCCGGACAACGATATATTCAATTCTCATTTCCGCTGCTTTCCAAGCACGGCCTATAATGTCATAAGTCAATGATATATAAGGGACCAAAAGAATAGGGTAAGCGGAAGCGACAATCGCCCCATAAATGAGAAGCTTCCCGAATGTGATATCAAATGCAATCAATAGGACCCCTGCATACAACAGGATTCCTCCAATAAGAATGGCCTTTTTTCGCATCGGCTGTTTTATATATCGTGAAGCAAAAAAATACGCAACAAATGAAATGGCCGAATTTAGCAGTCCATAGCTCCCTAAGGCAAGTTCACTATCCGTCTGAATGAAAACGTTAATCGAAATGATGAACATGAAGGTGCCCTCTCGAATCCCTTGAAAAAAGTGAGCACGAGTGATCAAGAGCCAATTCCGATTATTTTTCCGTTCCTGCAATATCCGAAGGAAACAGTATCTGCCATGTGCTGGACGTCTTTTTAACGAAAAGCTAAGAAACACCGCAATGGAAAACAATAGCAAAGACAATCCGAATACAATGGAATATCCCGTGAATTTTTCAAGCCTCGAAATGATGAACCCTGAAAGAATCGGACCGACCATTCCCCCAAGTGATGATAAAATCCCTAAAAAGCCATTGAAGAAATCCCTTGTTTCCGGTTCAGTTATCTCAAAAGTCAAGACATTATAGGCAAGCCAATAAAACCCATAACCGATTCCTAACAGTCCACCAAGCAACCAAAGGAAATCCGTTGCCCGTGTGCCTACCAATAGGACAGATAAATAAAATAGGGCCAAAAAGATAACACCCAGACGCAAAACAATGATTCGATCCACTTTTTTCGCCAGCCTGCCAGCAAAGACAAAGGTAAGCGGTTGAAAAAGCACCACGGTTAGATTATATACGGCAATATCAACAATTTGACCGGATTGTTTCCACAAGTACACATTAACGAATGTATTGGATAAAGCAATACTCAGGCTGTACAGCCCGCCAATAAACAAAAGGAGGTGCAAATCCTTCTTCCCTCCCGCTTCACCCAACCATCTCTCTAAAATACCCATTGTTTTAACTCTCCTTTAAATTCCACTCTAGTGTTTGAAAAAACAAAAGAATTTATGTAAAAAAAGGTAAAGAAAACTCTTCGATTGGCGAGACAGGATGGCGAAGACAGAGAAGTAGTTGCCCTTATACTGTTTTCCTAAAAAGCTCTCTCTCGAATAAAATCAATAACAGTATAAAGAAAACTCTTCGATTGGCGAGACAGGATGGCGAAGACAGAGAAGTAGTTGCCCTTATACTGTTTTCCTAAAAAAAAGACCTCCTATTAATTCAGAAACAGTATAAAGAAAACTCTTCGATTGGCGAGACAGGATGGCGAAGACAGAGAAGTAGTTGCCCTTATACTGTTTCCTTAAAAGCCATTTATACAGAAACAAAAAAAGACGGGTTCCCCTGAAAAGGGCCCGTCTTTTGTTACTTATTTATATATTATTTTGCAGCGCTGTAACGTTTTGCAACTTCATCCCAGTTTACAACATTCCAGAAAGAATTGATGTATTCAGGACGGCGGTTTTGGTAGTTTAGGTAGTAAGCATGTTCCCAAACGTCCAATCCAAGAAGCGGTGTTTTTCCTTCTGATAATGGATTGTCTTGGTTCGGTGTACTTGTTACTTCCAACTCGCCATTGTTGACTGCAAGCCAAGCCCAGCCAGATCCAAAACGAGTAGTAGCCGCTTTAGCGAACTCTTCTTTAAAGCTGTCAAAGCTTCCGAATTTTGAAGTGATAGCATCCGCTAATTCACCAGTTGGTTGCCCGCCGCCGTTAGGTGAAAGGATTTCCCAGAATAAAGTGTGGTTAGCATGTCCGCCACCATTGTTGCGTACAGCTGTACGAACAGCTTCAGGTACTGCGTCAAGGTTAGCGACGATTTCTTCAACGCTTTTGCTTAGAAGTTCTTGGTTGCCTTCTAGAGCATTGTTCAGGTTTGTCACATATGTGTTGTGATGTTTAGTGTGATGAATGTTCATTGTTTCTTTGTCGATGTGTGGTTCTAATGCATCATATGCATACGGTAATTGTGGAAGTTCAAAAGCCATAATAAAATTCCTCCCTATGTAAGCTTTTTTTTTGAGGGCTTCAGTTCTCGAAAGATACCTAAAGCTCGCTAGCAATAGAGTATCAAATTTTTGTAACCGTTTCAAACCTTATGCCTCAATTTTTCATTTTTCGATTAAATTTCCTATGAGAATACCACGAATAGAAAATATCCAATCATCAGAAGTTGAATGATGCCTTTTGTGATGACGCTGCTTATAAAGCCTACAACGGAACCAAGGCCGATTTTGGAAGCAGTAACCGGGTCTTTTTTATGTACTAGGAGCTCTGCCAGGAATGCCCCGATGAATGGACCTATTAGTATTCCGACGAACGGAATCACGAATGGCCCGACCAGAAGCCCAATCGTACTGCCCCATATCCCTGCTTTCGTGCCGCCATACTTTTTGACCCCGACCATGTTCGCAATATAATCAGCTGCGAATAAAAGTATGACGAATAAAATTTGGACCGTCCAGAAAAACCAGCCAAATGTTTCAAAAGAATAAAATAGTCCATATAGCAATATTCCGCCGAAAATGAACAAAACACTTGGGATGATTGGAAAAATCAGACCGACAAATCCCATTATGAACATGAGGGTAATTATTATCCAAAATAGTGTATCCATAACTAAAACGCCCCTTTCTCATTTCATTTATAATTTGACTTTATCTCTCCATAATTACCTCATTACTGATGGTTAAAACCAATGAAGCAGAATACAGGTTGTTTTATTTTTCCCATATAGTTAAAATTGGTTAGGAATCTTATATAGTTAGGTGCTGAAAACATTGAACATATTCAAACAACTGTGGGTAAGCTTATATTCTCCTAAAGATATCGCTTCCTTTCAAAACCAAGGTATCGGGAAAACGATTTTATTCGTTTTCTTTATAAGTCTCATTGCCTTTCTCCCTTCAGCTTTTTATTTCGGGACAATGGTAGTTGACGGGATAGATGCCATGCACGAAACAGTATCCGAAGACTTACCGGCATTTGAAATCAAAAATGGCACGTTGACGACTGAACAAGATGAGCCATTTAGCCTGAATAAAAACGGATATCAAATATTTGTAGATGGCACGGGAGCCTTGACCCCGGAAGAAGTAGCTGCAAAAGCTGATGAGGCTGTCGCGCTTTTAAAGTCTGATCTGGTTTTCGTATCCGGAGGCAACGTGCAATCCTCTCCATATTCAGTTCTGGAGGGAGACAATCAGGAAATATCCACTTGGCTTGATTCAGTTGAATCTGTGCTTCCTATCATCCTTACATTGCTTCTAATTATATTATACCTGTTTACCGCTAGCGGAATCTTCATTAAAGTGACAATCCTTGCCGCTTTCGGTCTTTTTTTCAAAAATGCTCTTGGCCGTCCTCTTTCCTATAGGCATCTATGGAGAATCGGTGCTTACAGCATAACGCTTGCCACCGTATTCTTCACCATCATGGATGCTTTTCAAGCAATTGTACCATTCGCTTCCATCATTAGCTGGTTTGTGACACTGATGATGTTATATTTATCCATTAAAGAAACATCAGCCAATAAGATCACAAAATGACATTAAAAAAGATCCGGACTCAGACTGTAGGCAAACTCGATGAGAATCAAGTTTGCCTACAGTCTTTTAAGGATTTGTAAAATTCGAACGTTCTTTTGGAACGTAGGGCACTCACTCCAATCAACTTTGTTTTAAAATTCAGATGGAACTTTACTATGATTTCAGGACAAGATTCCTGGTTATTGACTGTCTTATTTAAACCCTCAATGGATTGAAGAAATTTGCGACACTCCTGCCGAATAACTGGCTAGCCGAGACACCGCAGGCGCTTGCGCGAGGAGGCATGGCAGACAGTCGGCGGCGGAAAGGGAGCGGATTTCTGAAATCAGCTGGAACGTTTTTAACTTGAGGGTTTGTAAAACTCAAACGTTCTTTTGGAACGTAGGGCACTCACTCCAATCGACTTTGTTTTAAAATTCAGATGGAACTTTACTATGATTTTAGGACAAGATTCCTGGTTATTGACTGTCTTATTTAAACCCTCAATGGATTGAAAAAATTTGCGACACTCCTGCCGAATAACTGGCTAGCCGAGACACCGCTGGCGCTTGCGCCGAGGAGGCTTGGCAGACAGTCGGCGGAAAGGGAGCGAATTTCTGAAATCAGCTGGAACGTTTTTTAACTTGAGGATTTGTAAAATTCGAACGTTGATTGGAACGTTGATTGGAGCGTAGGGCACTCGCTTTCCGGGACGGTCCGCACTCGGCGCTCTTTGCGCCTGCGGAGTCTCCATAGACGCGCTTTTCTAAACAGGAGTCTCGCACACCTGTTCCAATCAACTTGTTTAAAATTTAGATGAACCCCTTTTGTCTGCAAACTGAGATTCGACCACCTTGCTAAAGAATAAAATCGGGTATCCATGCCTTTGCAGCATATGACTATAGTCATCATTTTTTTATATCTACTTAATTCGACAAAATACTCACTAAGTTATTCCTATACTTATGGTTGAAATAGTATTTAAGAGGTGATAGACGTGAAGGAGAGTCATATTGATGTACAGTGGTTGTTACTCATAATGGAGGCAAAAAAGAGTGGTCTGACCCTAAAGGAAATTCGCTCCTTTCTTAGCACTAATTCAAATAATAAGAATGTTACTAAACTGAAATAGAAAATATGAATGGTCACTCTCACATTCCATTTGAAAAATCGCCCATTTTCAGGCATATTTTTTGACCCCTCCAAGTATAGATGAATTAAAGACAAGCTTGGGAGGATGGAAAATTGAAACGGCTACTGCTTTTTATCTCATTCTGTTTCACTTTATTTATTATTTATTTTGATATGACTACGGGTACCCTGCCGGCTTCCCATCCACCGGCCTCTACAGGCGAACCGGCCGTCCCGGCCAGCCAGCCTGCATCCGTACCATCTGCCGCTTATAAAGAAATTACCATGAAACCGGGTGATACCTTACTTTCCATCGTCGAAACGGAAAAAGGCGGATCCAATCAGCCAATCGAAACGATCATCTCTGACTTTCAAAGTTTGAATGAAGGATTGAAGCCCGAAGATATGCAGATTGGCAAATCATATAAGATTCCCGTTTATAAATAACCCCCTAATGGGAAACTGCCCCTTCACAAGAACCATTAAGGGGGATTTCCCCATACTGAGTATATCCAGAAAATAGGGAATGTCTCGTAATGAAAAAAGATTATGCGTCCTATTTCCTTGTCAAGCGGTATGTACATTGATACAATATTTCAGAGAAGCAAATTAAAAATCAAAACTGATTTTTTCCTAAAGGAGAGAATTCCACTTGAGTGAAATCATACATCGCACCAAGACGCGGCCAATCAAAGTCGGAAACTTAACGATTGGCGGCAATAATGAAGTTATAGTACAAAGCATGACAACGACAAAAACACATGATGTTGAAGCAACGGTTGCAGAGATCCTTCGCCTTGAAGAAGCGGGATGTCAAATCGTACGTGTCGCCTGTCCGGATGAAAGGGCAGCTGATGCAATCCCTGAGATAAAAAAACGGATAAACATCCCTCTTGTAGTCGATATTCATTTCGATTATAAACTTGCTTTGAAGGCAATCGAAGGCGGAGCGGATAAAATCAGAATAAATCCTGGTAACATCGGACGCCGTGAAAAGGTTGAAGCAGTCGTGAAAGCTGCGAAGGCTAAAGGAATCCCAATCCGCATCGGGGTCAATGCTGGTTCTCTAGAAAAGAAAATCATCGATAAATATGGCTTCCCGACTGCTGATGGAATGGTAGAAAGTGCTTTACACCATATCAAGATACTGGAAGATTTGGATTTTCATGACATTATCGTTTCCATGAAGGCATCCGATGTGAATTTAGCCATCGAGGCATATGAAAAAGCTTCTAAAGCATTCGATTATCCTTTACATCTTGGGATCACGGAATCAGGTACACTGTTCTCCGGAACCGTAAAAAGCGCGGCCGGACTAGGTGCCATCCTAAGTCAGGGTATTGGAAGCACGATGCGTGTTTCTTTAAGTGCCGATCCTGTCGAAGAGGTGAAGGTGGCAAGGGAGCTTCTAAAAGTATTTGGCCTTGCTTCCAACATGGCCACTTTAATTTCCTGCCCTACTTGCGGTCGAATCGAGATTGATTTGATTTCCATCGCCAATGAAGTTGAAGAGTACATCCAGACGGTTAAAGCACCAATCAAGGTATCAGTGCTTGGTTGTGCGGTAAACGGCCCTGGAGAAGCCCGGGAGGCTGATATTGGCATAGCCGGGGCCCGTGGTGAAGGTTTACTGTTTAGAAAAGGTCAAATTGTACGTAAAGTGCCTGAAGAAACGATGGTCGAGGAACTTAAAAAGGAAATTGACAAAATCGCTGAAGAGTACTATGAGAAACAAAGAGCCGAAGCAGCTGCAGCAGCTTTATTAAATAAATAAAACAAAGAATCCCGAATTTTCATCATCGGGATTTTTTGTTTTATGCCATTTGAAAAACCCTTTGATTCATTTTGAAAAATGACATCAAAGGGTTTAATGATGTTAAAAGAACGGCAGGATGAATATGCCAACGATGATGGAGATTGCACCAATGACGATGGCCCAAGTACCCAAGTTCGATCCCCTGCTTCTGGCCACTATCCCTACAATGATACCCACAATCCCTAAAATGAAAGGCATCATGAATAAAGATAAAATGGAGATGATCAAAGCTATGACACCAATCGCTTTCCCTCTTGATGCCACATCCCCAGAACCATCTGCACCTGCAGGCTCGTCATCCTTATAAGCCCTGATTCGCTGAGGCGGTGTTGAAATTTCGGCAGACGTTTCTTCCTGATACCGGTTATCCATATTGGTTATGGTTCCACGACTTTCATATCGTCTGTCATCTTCAGGTGTATCTTCATTATAATACCGCTCATGATGCTGATCATCCACAACGGTTGGTTCACTGCCCTCTTTCGCCAATTGCATTTCATCGTCAATACTGGAGTATTGATCTTTTTCCATTCGTGCATCCCTCACTTTCATTTGTGAAGCATTTATAGTGTATGTAAAAATTGCGGAACCCATCGTGAAAATGGTTTCATGTCTTGGAAAAAAATACGGGTTTTTACCAAAGCTATGATGGGATATGTTACACTATTACAAGTATTGAAAATGAGGGAGAGATTCATCATGAAAAAACGTTTTGGCATCGATATAGACGGGACTGTTACAAGACCTGACTCCATGGTCCCTTTTTTAAATAAAGCTTTTCAGCTGAATTTAGCTTATGAAGACATTACTGAATATGACTTATTACCCTTCGTGAATGTTCCAAAAGAGGATTTCACTAAATGGTTCATTGAGAGCGAGCCACTCATCTATTCCGAATCATTATTGGCTGAAGGTGCGAAAGATGTATTGGAAAAATGGACAGAACAAGCCAACCTTTATTTCATCAGTGCCAGGAGCAACCGTTTATTGGATGTAACCAAAAATTGGTTCACGGCGAATGAAGTCCTATATGATCATATTGAGCTTGTAGGTTCACACGATAAAGTGGCTGCAGCCAAAAAATTCGAAGTCGATCTCTTTTTAGAGGACAAGCACGATAATGCAGTGGCGATTTCGGAAGAGTGTAAAATACCCGTAATTTTATTTAATACTCCTTACAACCAAGATCCCGTGCCTGAAAGGGTGGTTCGGGTCAACAATTGGCAAGAAGCCTCTGTCTGGGTGAATAATTGGATGGCAGTGCAACCGGCAACCATAAAATGAATCAAGAAAAAACCATTGACTGGAGGTCAATGGTTTTTATGCTTCCAAAGATACGCTGCATGCGGGACAGCGTCCGTAAATTTCAAATTTATGTCCCGAAACATCGTAGTCCTTCAAGCTTTCCTGAAGTTCCTGCATCGGGCACAATTCGATTTCTTTCGTTTTTCCACAATTCAAACAGATGAAGTGGTGATGGTGGGAGGAATGACCGCATGTAAAACGAAAACGCTTTTCCCCTTCCAACTCGGTCGCTTCAAAGATGCCCAGTTCGACAAATAGGGAAAGATTTCTATAAATCGTATCGAAGCTTAAACCTGGATAATCCTGTTTCATATTCTCCAATACATCTTTGGCCGTTAAATATTTATCGCTTGAAGAGAAAAGCTGAAGCATTTCTTCCCTCTTTCCTGTATGCTTAAAACCTTTATCTTTTAATAATTGCATGGCAGTAGTTACGTTCATAATACATCACCCCATCTATCGATTTTTCCACTTATCAAACAAAATTGACAAGATGAGAATTAGTACAGCTATTACTACAATGGTCCCGCCAGGAGCCAGGTCAAGGTTGTATGATAAGAATAATCCGCCTATGACGGAAACTTCACCGAATAATACCGAATAACCTATCATCTGCTTAAAACCCTTCGCAAAGCGAAGACTAGCAGCTACCGGGAGAGTCATGAGCGAAGAAACAAGTAATATGCCAATGATTTTCATGGAAGCGGCAATGACCAATGCGACCATGACAATAAAAATAAAATGAATCGCTTTATAAGGTATTCCAGACGCTTTCGCATGCTCTTCATCAAAAGATAACAGAAACAATTCTTTATACAATAGGGTGAGCATCAAGGCTACGACTATCCCCACTGCCAAAATGACATACAAGTCCGCCCGGCTGACGGCACTGACACTGCCGAATAAATAACCGTATAAATCGGTATTGAAACCATCTGCAATGGATATGAAAATGACACTAAGACCCATGCCGCCTGACATTATGATCGGGATTGCAAGCTCTTGATAATGCTTGTACACCCCTCTTAATTTTTCAATGAATAATGAACCACCTACAGAAAACGCCATTCCTATATAAAGCGGATTCAATCCTGCTAAAGATAGAAAACTCTTCTGCAGCAATAAACTAAACGCTATTCCAGCAAGCGCTACATGACTGAGCGCATCGGAAATCATCGACATCCGCCTTACCACGACAAAAACGCCCACTAATGGCGCAATCGCTCCGATGATGATTCCGGTCAAGAATGCGTTCTGCAAAAATTCAAATTGCAATATCCCCGATATCATTGGGCTATCCTCCAAAACATATTAATGATCATGATTTAAAAATTGGACCCCATGTCCATAAATGGACGAGAGCTCACCTTCATCCAACTCATTATATTCACAGGCATCCCCGTGAAAATGAAGCTTTTTATTTAAGCAGGCGACATGTGTGACTTTATCGGTCACAGTACCAACATCATGGGTTACTAAAATCAGGGTTATTCCTAATTTTTTATTCAACATCTCAAGCATTTCATAAAATTGGTGGACGTTTTTTGAATCAACGCCAACCGTGGGTTCATCCAATATCATCAATTCCGGCTCGCTGACCAGTGAACGGGCGATGAACACCCTCTGCTGCTGGCCTCCGGACAATTCCCCGATATTGCGGTTCTGATACTCAAGCATATCAACGGATTCCAGAGCCTTCTTCACCTTTTGCTTATCCTCTTTGCCTGCAAACTTAAACAAACCGATTTTTTTGGTCAAACCGCTCTGAACCACTTCAAATACTGTGGCAGGAAACCCAGAGTTGAAGGAGTTCGCCTTTTGGGAAACGAAACCGACCTTTTGCCAATCTTTAAAGCGTCGTATGTCTTCCCCGAATATTTCTATTTTTCCCTTTTGGAGCTTGAACAGACCAAGCAGCAACTTCAAAAGTGTTGACTTACCGGATCCATTCGGCCCAACGATAGCTAAGAAGGCCCCTCTAGGGATTTCAAGCGAAACATGTTCCAGCACTAGATCTTTTGTATATTTGTAAGATATATCTTCAAATTTAACTATGGGGTTTACTGCATTATCCAAAGAGATCACCTTTTTTTTAAGAATCATTACGATTAACAATCGTTAGTATAAATCAAAGAAGCCCAGATGTAAAGAATCCGGTCCTCTGAACAAGTGCCGGTACGCCCTGAACCACAAAAAATGTTAGTTTAACCAAATTACCGTAATCTAACAAAGTTTCATGTTCACATACGTCTTACTCCTTCATATGTTTTAACAAAGGAGGAGATCGTTTGAAATTATTTGAAATGATGGTCAATCATAAAATCAACAGTATACGCCCCGATGAACTGCTTTCCCTTGCTAAACAGCATAAGGTTGCACTCACTCAAAAACAAGCACAGGATATCACTGCACTTCTAGCAGGTAAAAATATTAACATTTTTGATATACGTCAAAGACAGAACGTACTTGGTCAAATAACAAAAGTCGCCGGAGCAAGCACAGCCAGGGAAATAGAATCCCTCTTCAACAACCTTACTTCCACTTTTTAAAGATCTTAAGCCAGCTGCTTAAAGTCGTTATCAGAGCATACTTAATCCAAATGCAAAATGAAAGGACGATTCATCTTTATTTCGATGAATCGTCCCTTTCTTTTATGATTATTGTTGAAATCTGATCTTTTCCAATAAATCTTCATCAAATTGATTATTCTTGAACATATCAATTTCAAATTTATAAGGTGCCTTTTTGTCTTTTTTGTCTTCCCCTACATAAGGTGTTTCCAGGATTTTCGGAACAGAGCTTAATTGCGGATGGTGGACAATATCATTCAACGCCTTAAAACCGATATGGCCAAATCCAATGTTTTCATGGCGGTCTTTACGCATGCCGCGTTCGTTCTTGCTATCGTTTATATGAAGGACCTTGATGCGGTCAACACCGACCAATTTATCAAATTCATTCAGTACGCCATCAAAATCCTCGATGATATTATATCCTGCATCGTGAGTATGGCAAGTATCGAAGCATACCGATAATTTTTCATTATGGGTCACACCATCAATGATCATTGCCAGCTCCTCGAAAGACCTGCCACATTCAGAACCTTTACCCGCCATCGTTTCAAGGGCAATCTGAACTTTATCGTCGGCAGTAAGCACTTCATTCAAACCTTCGATGATTCTCTTGATGCCCAGTTCACTGCCTGCACCAACATGCGCACCTGGATGAAGTACGATCTGCCTGGCGCCAATCGCTTCGGTCCGGTCGATTTCGCTGCGTAGGAAGTTGACTCCAAGCTCGTATGTGGCAGGATTCGTGGTATTTCCAATATTAATGATATACGGGGCATGGACAACGATATCGCTGATCCCATTCTCCTCCATATGCAGTCTTCCGGCTTCGATATTTAAATCCTCGATTTTTTTACGTCTTGTGTTTTGAGGGGCCCCTGTATAGATCATGAATGTGTTGGAGCCATACGAAGCCGCTTCTTGACTCGCAGCAAGAAGCATACCTTTCCCGCTCATTGAAACATGCGATCCAATCTTCAACATCTGTTTTCTCCCCTATTTCTTTCTCTGTATACGACGTTCGCGTTTTTTAAAGTTCTCCACATCTCGTTGAATTTTCTTCTTGTATCCTGGTTTGACTTTAGTTGGCTTCTTGACGTGCCTGCTCGCTTTAACATCTATTTCAGATTTTTGTTTTTTACGGTTTTTCCGTTTATTACGTTCGTCGATATCCACCCAATCACCGTTTTGGATATCGGCATCACGGAATTCAATGCCCATTTTTTCAAGGCGGTTCAATGAATCTTCATCGGATGTATCATAAATGGTAGTGGCAATGCCGGAATATCCTGCACGAGCCGTCCTTCCCGTCCTATGGATGTAAAAATCCAAATCTGAAGGCAATTCATAGTTAATGATGTGACTTACACCTTCAATATCGATTCCACGGGAAGCCAGATCTGTCGCAACGATGAATTGATACTCCAAATCATTGATTTGCTTCATCATTTTTTTACGCTCACGAGGCGTTAAATCCCCATGAATACGGCCGACATTCAACCCTTTTTCGATCAAGGAATTCGCCACATGATCCGCCATTTTTTTTGTGTTCGTGAAAACAATCGCCAAATATGGATTATATCGAACGATGATATCATGAAGTAACTGCTCTCTGTTTCGGTGGCGAAGCGGTACCAGAACATGTTCAATTTTCGCAGCGGTCGCCTGCTTGGGATTCACTTGAACATACTTTGGGTTCTCCATATATTTATTCAAAAACGGCTTTAATTTTTCCGGGATGGTTGCCGAAAAGACAAGCATTTGAATTTTTTCAGCCATACGTGATGCAAATAAATCGACATCTTCAAGGAATCCCATGTCTAGCATAAGGTCCGCTTCATCGACTACAAGCATTTTTGCTGTATACACTTGAAGTGCCTGAGCTTCAACCAAATCCTTGATCCGGCCTGGCGTACCGATTACCAGTTGCGGTTGTGTCTTCAATTTATCAATCATTCGCTGTTTATCAGTACCACCGATGAAACAACGGACTTGAATCTGCTCATCCTCAGGGAAATGGTCAGCAATTTTCAAAGCTTCTTTGTAGATTTGGTTCGCTAACTCACGGGTTGGTGCGGAAATAATCGCTTGAACCTCATTTTTACCAGCATCAAGCCTGTTCATGATCGGCAGCAAATAGGAATGTGTCTTTCCTGTACCTGTTTGCGACTGTCCAATTAAGCTACTTCCCTTTAAAAGCGACGGAAGCACGCGCTCTTGAATTTCCGTCGGCTTATCGAACCCTAAAGTACGAACTGCATCTAGAATGTAGCTTTTCAAATTAAATCGTTCAAATTGATTTTGTTTCATCAAAAAACTCCTTTATCCTGTCATTCATTAGACATGTCCTGTTATTATAATAAATTTTACACAAAAAGCGCAAGCGCCTGGGTTGCTCGTGAAGAAAATAGGGATTGTCCCATAAGGCGCTTTTTGCCTTGTGAGGGCAATCCTCTTTTTCACAACGAGCTAGGCGCTGAAGCTGGATTACTCAAAAAGCGCAAGCACCTGGGTTGCTCGTGAAGAAAATAGGGATTGTCCCATAATGGGGCAGGCCATCTACTTTTTTCACGTTGACCCATTTACTTCAATCACAAAAGCGCATGCGCTGAGGCTAGTTCTCTTAAAATGGACTCTTGCAAACGAAAAGCCCCTGTCCTGGTCATAGCGTATCCCCCGCAGACATGGAGCTAAAAGACTACCGTTACCATCTTACCTTCTTTCCGGTTACTTCACAACTGCCCAGTCACTCTTTCCTCAAACCTTTTTTGTCGAGTTGCATAATTTATATAGAAGATAACACCAGCATATAAAAATCTCAGGAGGTGAAACCTATGTTCCCAAATAGAAATCGTCAACCCGGACCCGGTTTTCAGCCACCCAATGGTCGAAGGATGCAGCAACAGCCTGCTCCATTCAGACAGTCACCGCAAATCCACCACCCCTATCAGCAGATGCAGCGGCCGATGGTTCAAAACATACGGCAGGTGCCACAGGGACCTCAAGGTTTCCGCGGACCTTTCATCCACCCGCAGCGGCAGGAAATGCCGCCAGCAAAGAAAGAAGGGTTATTGTCGAAAATACTCGGTAAGTCGAAACAAAAAGCAGCTTCGCCAAATTTGTTTGCGCCAGCCGCTTCCACTAACCAAAGTTCTTCAAGAAGCAGCGGAGGCGGTATCTTAGAAACATTAAAGAACCCCGAGTCCCTTAATAATATGCTTTCCAACACGCAAAAAGTGTTGCAAGCAGCGGAGCAATTCACGCCTATGGTGGAACAATACGGACCAGTGATTAAAAACCTGCCTTCCATGTGGAAAGTTTTTCGGAGCATTTCATCAGCCGGTGCTAGCGAGGACGAGGGTGCTTCCGTTGAAAGCGGGCCAAATGTTGAGGCACAAAAAAACAGTAAAGTAAAAACGGATTCGAAGAAAAAAGAAAAAGCTAAAGAAGCTAACCCCATCTCCCAAGTCCGTACCGAAACCAAAAGGGAAAGGTCATCCGGTCCGAAGCTTTATATTTAAAGGCTACACAAATTTACACATAACTGATTTTATGTAAATATGATGTTTTGTAATATCATCTATGGTCTTATATAATAGAAAGGTATAAAAAGTGAGAGTTTCTTGCCTTGAAGGAGGACACATAGATGAAAGTGATTAAAATTTCCCCGCGCGGCTATTGTTATGGCGTTGTCGATGCCATGGTAATCGCCCGAAATGCGGCTTTAGATAAAACCTTGCCACGTCCCATTTACATTTTAGGAATGATCGTGCATAACAAACATGTGACGGATGCGTTTGAAGAAGAAGGCATCATCACGTTGGACGGCAGCAACCGCAACGATATCATCGAACAGGTGGACAGCGGAACCGTCATCTTTACTGCTCACGGCGTTTCCCCTGAGATCAGGAAGATTGCCGAGAAAAAAGGTCTTGTGACGCTCGATGCAACATGTCCCGATGTTACCGCAACACATGACTTAATTCGGGAAAAACAAGCGGAAGGCTATCAAATCATTTATATTGGCAAAAAAGGCCATCCGGAACCAGAGGGTGCTGTCGGAGTTGCTCCCGATGTCGTTCACTTGGTTCAAAAGGATGAAGATGTGGAAGCCTTGACTTTGAATAGTGATAAAATCATTGTCACCAATCAAACAACGATGAGCCAATGGGATGTTTTGGATATCATGGATAAGGTCAAGGAAAAGTTCCCACATGCCGAAGTCCATAAGGAAATTTGTTTAGCGACACAAGTTCGCCAAGAAGCGGTTGCCGAGCAAGCTGGTGAAGCTGATGTTTTAATCGTTGTCGGAGATCCCAAGAGTAATAATTCAAACCGCCTTGCACAAGTTTCCCAAGAGATTGCCGGCACGAGAGCTTATCGGATCGCTGACATTTCCGAGCTGAACCTTGAATGGCTAAAAGATGCAGAAACGGTTGCCGTCACATCGGGGGCTTCAACACCAACTCCGATCACGAAGGAAGTTATCGCATTTCTAGAGCAATATGAAGCAAATGATGAATCGACTTGGAATACCGAAAAGAAAACGCCATTGCATAAAATTTTACCTAAGATTAAAGTGAAGAAATGATGCACCAAAAAACAAAGGCAGCCATTAAGGGCTGCCTTTGTTATGTTATTTAAATGAAGCGGAAAGGGTCAGTATTCAGCCGGGATGGAATGAATTCAACATCGTAGTTCTTTTCGCGGCACATTTTTTCAAGGATTGTTGCCACACCTTTTTTCATCACCTTTTCAACATTGTGGCCTGGATCCACGATATTCAATCCAAGCATCATCGCGTCATGGGCTGTATGGTAATACATGTCACCTGTAACATATACATCAGCTCCCTTGAATTTCGCTGTCGTAAAGTATTTATTGCCGTCCCCGCCCAACACAGCCACTTTTTTGATCGTGCTTTGCAAATCGCCAACGACACGCACCTTTTCAACATCAAGTGTCCGCTTCACATGTTCGGAAAATTGTTCAAGTGTCATTTCTTCAGGAAGTACACCGATCTTTCCTAAGCCAAGAGACTCGCCTTTATTCTCCAGTTTATATATATCGTGAGCAACTTCCTCATATGGATGGGCTTTGATCATCGCAGATAGCACTTTCTTCTCGATATTTTCCGGGAATATCGTTTCGACCCGCATTTCAGCTACTTCTTCAAGCTTTCCTTGGGAGCCAATTACCGGCTCACTGCCTTCACCTGGCAAGAATCGTCCGGTACCTTCCCCCGAAAACGAACAATTGCTGTAATTCCCGATCGCTCCGGCCCCTGCCTTACCTAGGGCTTCCCTCACCTTTTGTGCGTCGGTCTTTGGAACATATACGACCAATTTCTTTAGAGCTGTCTCGTGAGTTGGTATCAATACTTCTGTGTCCTGCAATTTCAGCGCTTCGGCTAGTAAATCATTTACTCCGCCCTTAGCGACATCCAAATTGGTATGCGCAGCATAAACAGCGATATCATGTTTGATCAGCTTTTCGATGATGCGGCCTCCAGCAGTGTTTGTATCGATCCTTTTCAATGGTCGGTAAATAAGCGGATGATGGGCGATGATCAATTCCACGCCAAGTTCTATCGCTTCGTCTACTACCTCTTCCAGCACATCAAGGGCAACCAGTACTTTAGTAACCGGCTTATTGAGCTGACCGACATACAGCCCGATTGGATCTCCCTCCATTGCATAATGCTTTGGGGAGAATTGTTCAAACGTTTCAATGATTTTGTGGCCATTCACTGTCTTCAACCTTTAAGCACCTCCTCAATAACGGAAATTTGGGATTTTAATTCATTGCGCTTCGTTTCCAGTCCGCTTCTTCCGCTTTCGTCCAATTGTTCGATGATTCTTTCCAAATGTTTTTTCTCTAGCTGCCATTTTTTTATGAAAATGTCACTGAATTGCTCTCTTAAGTATGGACCGAATGTGATGCCCGCTTGCTTGTTTAACAGATAAGGGCGGAGCGGGTCCCCTTTTTCGGCAATTAGGATTTCGTAGATTTTCCCATCCTCCTCAAGGATTTCCTCTCCACTAAGCTCCCAGCCGTTTTCGATTAGCCAGCTGCGAACATTCGCTGCACCGACATTAGGCTGAAGGATAAGCCTTTCCGCCTTGCCAAGTTTGCCTTTTCCGCTTTCCAATATACTTGATATTAAAGTCCCTCCCATGCCTGCAATCGTAATGCAAGTCGCTTCATCTGGCTTCAATACTTCAAGCCCGTCTCCTTTACGGACCTCTATCTTGTCCCCAAGCCCCGTCATTGCCACTTGCTTGCGTGCTGACTGATATGGCCCTTCTACAACTTCGCCTGCTATTGCGCTGTCACACAAGCCGTTAGTCACCGCATAGCATGGCAAGTAAGCATGGTCGGAACCTATATCTGCAAGGATGCTTCCTTTTGGTATATGTATGGCAACACGTTCTAATCTCATCGATAGTTTTTCATGATTCATATTTATCAACTCTCTTAATTCAAATAATTTCTTACTATAATTAGTTTCCCTTTCGATTATACCAAGTTCAATCGAAAAATTACAGAAAGGAGAAATAGGACTCTTTCTAGTGGGCAGAAGAAAACTTCCATTCGGAATCTTCCTTTTCTGAATAAATGAAAAACTGACTCAAAAAGTTCGCTTTCCAACGATTTCTTGAGTCAGTTTCATGAATTACTTCAGTCCATGAATATATTCGGCCATGGCGTCAATGTTCTGTTCTTCGACTAAACCTGGTGGCATTGCACCTCGTCCATTAGTGATCACGTCTTTGACCTCGTCCACCGACAGACGATCGCCAACTCCTTTTAGGGCAGGCCCGACGCCGCCTTGATAGGCGTCACCATGACAAGAGATACAGTTTTGCTTGTAGATGTCCTCAGGTGATGCTGAGGCACTTTCTGATTCTTCTGTCTTTCCGCCGCCCTCTTTTTCCTTAGCAAGATCTTTGGCATCACCCAAACCTTTAAACGAAAGTAAAAACATAAGTCCAATACCAAAAACCATGATAATAATAAAAGGCATTACTGGATTGCGATTCATAGAATTTCCTCCCCTATGTAGAACCTAAACTTACCATATTTAATATTATATACAAACAGCTATATATTATTTTACTTGAAAAGAGTTTCAAGTAAAAGCCCAAAAATAGAAGATATTATATAATTTCTTAAAATTGTCAAAAACTTATGTATATTTCCAAACAATTTTACTTTTTCTTACATATATTTCATAATACCCTAAAATCACTAATTAAAACCGCTAGAATGTCCTTGAAAAAAAGTAAAGGGTGACCATTGCTCCCAGGCCTCCCGCTATGGAAAAATGGAGCAGCTTCAGTTTTTTGCCCATTAAAATCCAGAGTCCTAAATTAATGAACAAGACAATATAAAGGATCCCCACTTTGCCGGGTGCCATGAATTCGGCAAAACTGACTGTTAATAAAAGCAATGATAGCGCCATTCCAATCAACGCCATTTGAAAAATGATTTTCCTGCCGGTAAAGCGGCGGACTGCCAGCCCAAAGACAAGAATTGAAATTGTTGTCATAAGCATTTGCATTCTTATGGGTATTTCAGTAAAATAATTCAAAAATACAATAAATGCAAAAAGGGCCCCAATCAACGACCCGGAAAAGATATCGTTTTTTACGCTCCCGGCTTTAGTCGAATTGGATGGCGGCAATTCGCCTTGACAGTATAATGCAAGCAGGTAATTACAATATTGCTCTGGAAGCATACGACTTTCCTTCCAGGAGTTTATTTCTTGAATGATGATTTTCTTTCTCATCTCATTCATGAATCTCACATCCTCATGATGATCATTTCTTATAACGACTTAGTTTTTTAAAAAAATGTTTTTTCATTATTTAGATAAATGGTTAAGTATTGTTCTTACAGAAAATTTTTAAATCGGAATTGAAAAAAAGAGCCTCTCCCGAACGCTGGGCATTCAAAGAGGGCTCTGTAAAGGGCATATATTCTATTCCAGGAAATCTTTCAAGCGTTTGCTGCGGCTAGGATGTCTCAATTTACGCAGCGCCTTCGCTTCGATTTGACGGATACGCTCGCGGGTGACCCCAAATACCTTCCCTACCTCTTCAAGAGTACGGGTGCGGCCATCATCAAGTCCAAAGCGGAGTCTCAAGACGTTCTCTTCACGGTCAGTAAGAGTATCCAATACATCTTCAAGCTGTTCTTTCAATAGTTCATATGCTGCATGTTCCGATGGGGAAGTCGCATCCTGATCCTCAATGAAATCACCTAAATGTGAATCGTCTTCTTCACCTATTGGCGTTTCCAATGAAACAGGCTCCTGAGCTATTTTCAAGATTTCACGAACTTTTTCAGGAGTTAAGTCCATATCCTCCGCAATTTCTTCCGGAGAAGGTTCACGCCCTAAATCCTGAAGAAGCTGTCTTTGGACACGGATCAATTTATTGATGGTTTCCACCATATGCACCGGTATCCGAATCGTTCTTGCTTGGTCGGCAATGGCACGGGTTATCGCTTGGCGAATCCACCATGTTGCATACGTACTGAATTTGAATCCCTTGCGGTAATCAAATTTTTCCACTGCTTTGATAAGTCCCATATTACCTTCCTGAATCAAATCAAGGAAAAGCATTCCACGTCCGACATAGCGCTTGGCGATACTGACAACAAGACGAAGGTTAGCTTCTGCCAAACGACGTTTCGCTTCTTCATCCCCATCTTCAATTCTCGTCGCCAGAGAGATTTCCTCTTCTGCCGATAAAAGGTCGACCCGACCAATTTCCTTTAAGTACATGCGTACTGGGTCATTAATTTTAACGCCAGGAGGAACACTTAAATCATTTAAGTCAAACTCTTCTTCTTTTGCAAGTTTCTTCTCATCCGGATCATCTTCATCCTCGTCTTCCTCACCATCAGTGAGTATTTCGACGCCGTTTTCTGCTAACACCTCATAGAACTCATCCATTTGATCGGAATCCAACTCAAAACCGCCAATCATTTCAGCGATTTTTTCTAAAGTCAAAGAGCCTCGTTTTTTACCTAGCTCTAGTAATTTTTCTTTCACCTGTTCAAGGCTAAATTCATTATCAACTTGTTTGGAACGTGCTGGTTTTTCAGCCATTAGTTCCCCTCCTTCCAGGACTTACACCTAAACGACTACAACATTTTACGCAATTTAATGATTTCCATGGCAATTTGTGCAGCAGTGACATAATCACTTCGTCTGACTGCATCTTTTTCTTCAACTTGTTTTTCTTTTATCTTTAACAACTTTTCATATTTCAACACTTGATTTATACAATCGGTCAGTTCTTTATCGGTAACTTCCTCATTCACTGACATCATTTCTATTTCCGAAACGATCCTTCTCAAGTTTGGATCCGGTAAATAAGTAAGGAAAAAGCTTGTATCCGGTTCGTGTCCATCTTCATAGAACGCATATAAATAGGTGATGATTGCCTGATGTTCATCTACATGAAAAACCGTTTGTCCAAGCAACTGCTGAATTTTGAAAGTCATATCCCTGCTTTTTAGCATATGGGCGATCAACTTCATTTCAGCATTATGGTGAGCAGGCTTTAACTTATGCTCATATTGCAGGGACATTTTCTTTTGGGCTGCAGGCTGCGGCAGTGTCCCCTTCTTGCGTTCCGTAAAGAACACTTGACGCTGCTGCTGTTCCAGCGCATCCAATGATAGGGAAAATTCAGAGGATAGCTGGCGAAGATAATGATCCCTCTCCACTGCATTGGGCAATCGTGAAATTTCTTTAAGGACTTCTTCGATATATTGAATTCGATCTCCTTCATTATTTACATTTTTCCCTCGACGCAAATAATGCATTTTGAATGCCATGTAGGTTAAACTGGCCCCTATTACTTCAGAAACAAAGCTTTTTTCACCGAATTCCTTTATGTAGTCATCGGGGTCCAAGTTATCAGGCATGAGAGCGACTTTCACGGAAAACTCATGATCCTGCAGCATATTAACTGCACGATTGGCAGCGTTCAATCCCGCAGAGTCCGAATCGTAGCATATAAATATCTGGTCAGTATTTCTTTTTAAAAGCTGGATATGCTGGTCCGTCAGGGCAGTACCCATTGTAGCGACCGCATTCTCCACACCTGCGCCAACAGCTGAAATGCAATCGGCAAAGCCTTCAAAAATGACTGCTTGTTCTTTCTTTCGTATGTGTGGTCTTGCATGATGGAAATTATATAAAGTTTTACTTTTATTAAAGATTGGCGTTTCAGGACTATTCAAATATTTGGGCTCATCGTCCCCCATCGCTCTTCCTGAAAATGCAATCGTATTTCCTTGATGATCCATAATTGGAAACATGACTCTATTTCTGAAACGGTCAAAATATGACTCGTCTTTTTCCCTGTAAATAATAAGCCCTGCCTGCTCCATGTATTCCGCTGGAAACCCGCGCTTTAAAAGAAACTTGGACACGAAGTCCCATGAATCCAAAGAGTAGCCAATTTGGAACTTTTCTATCGTCTCTTCAGTAAACCCGCGTTTAAGTAAATATTCGAGAGCATCCTGCCCCTCTTTCGTATTAACGAGGAGATGATGATAAAACTTCCTTAGCAGGTCATGTGCCTCAATCATTTGCTGCGAGCCTGCCGGCATGTTGGAACGCTTGGAATCCTTATTGATTTCAACATCCAAAGGAACATTTCCTTTTTCGGCTAAAACTTTTGCAGATTCCACAAAGCTGTAGCCTTCTATATCCATCAAGAAGGTAAAAATATTTCCGCCTGCCCCGCAACCAAAACAGTGAAAGATTTGTTTTTCCGTTGAAACGGAAAACGAGGGCGAGTTTTCACCATGAAAAGGACATAGGCCAAAGTAATTGCGCCCCTGCTTCTTCAGCTGGACATACTCCCCAATTAAATCAACAATGTCAACAGCTTCACGAATTTGATTAATTTTCTCATCTTCTATACGGCCATTTATCATTTTTCCACCTTGCAATATTGGTGATAGTTTCTAATTCGATACTGTTTCCTAATTCCCTGCAAAGTTCGACAATGTTTTCAAAAGTTTATTTGTAAAACATGCACGATCTTCCTTTGTGAATGCTTTCGGCCCTTTCGTATGCTTCCCCTGCCTGCGGAGTTTCGCCGACTGATAACGCATATCCAAAAGCATGAAAATATTCTCGTCAGTGTATTCTTTTCCCCTTGGCGAAAGGACATAAACGTTTTTAGGAAGCAGGGTCCCAGCCAAACCAATATCTGCAGTAATGACAATATCACCCTTTTTTACTGAGTTTACTATATAAAGATCTGCCGCTTCTTTGTCTGCATCGACATATACCCATTTACCTTCAGGGTTATTCATCATATTTTTATATGATGCAACAAAACAGACTTCAACATCGTGCAAACTTGCACAATGAAGGATTTCGTCTTTCACCGGGCATGCATCGGCATCGACGTGTATCGTAGGTTTATTATTCATACCTTCTAATTCTACATCTTTCTGCATAATCCTTTTTCTCCCCTAAACTTTATGAAGATATGGTGAATTTCCAGCATTCATTCAGAGGGTTTCCTCTAATAGAGCACACATTAATTCTTCAAGGAATACCTGCCCATTTAAGTGAAAGCGCCTCTTTTGCCTTGAAAAAGACCAGCCCCTCCTGAATTATACGGAACATGTCGAATTATTTTTATGATAAAAACCTTGACATCTCATTAACCTTTAGTTTATTCCTTATTAATTAAGTCTAAACCTTAAGATTACTTTTTTCTCACAATTTTTTATTATAGTCTATTTGATTAGAAGATGCCAACATTTAAATTCCGAATTTTTTTTCATGCAAATCAATGGATTTACAGTTGGAAACATAGAGGAATTTTATGTAATTATTTTGAACTTATTCTTTTTATTCCCTATTGGACCTTGGCATTAAAATGTGAGCTGACACATAAAGTGCCTAGCTCACATTTTGATTTGCCTTAATTATAAGGATCAACGGTTTTTGTTTTGAAGGATATTGATTATCAAATTGGCTGTTTCTTCAACAGCTTTATTGGTTACATCAATGATAGGACAGTTCAACCTTGAAATGATTGTATCAAAGTATGTCAATTCTTCTTTTATGCGCTCCACATTTGCATAAATCGCATGATCATTGAGCCCAAGTGACTTTAATCGTTCTTTACGAATATGGTTCAGCTTTTCCGGGCTGATCTTTAAACCAATGCATTTTTCAGGAGGCACCAGGAACAGCTCTTCTGGAGGTTCCACTTCAGGCACTAAAGGTACGTTCGCCACCTTATAGCGTTTATGGGCTAAATACTGTGATAATGGCGTTTTGGAAGTGCGTGAAACACCGACAAGGACGATATCTGCACGTAAAATGCCCCGTGGGTCACGTCCATCATCATATTTTACAGCAAATTCAATGGCTTCCACACGCTTGAAATAGTCATCATCCAGCTTTCTTACAAGACCAGGTTCATTAAGCGGCCCTTTTGGCGCCCTTTCCTGAAGGATGTCCATGAGCGGCCCTAAAATGTCATAAGCAGACAGGTTTTCTTTCTCGACCTGTGCTTTCATATACGCTCTAACAGCTGGCTTCACAAGAGTATAAGCAATGATTGCCCCATCCAACTTAGCGAGTGATATCACTTCATCCACGTTTTGTTCATCTTCAATATACGGTATTCTCTTTATGGAAAATGCAGATCCCGAGAACTGGCTTGCAGCGGCTTTTGTAACCAATTCCGCTGTTTCCCCCACCGAATCCGATACAACATATATAATAGAACCGTTCATATTCTCCGTCATTCCTTTTGCAAGCCCCCTAATAGCCTTCATCAGCCAAAGCTACGAATGCTTTCGTAATATTGGTTTTTGTAATCCTTCCAATTACTTCATAGCCTTTTTCTGTGTCTTTGACGACCGGTAATGAGTCGATTTGTTTATCAATCAATTTTTTGGCAACATCAATCAAAAGGTCTTCTTTTGAACACATTGTAATATTGGGCATCCTAGTCATGATGATATTGACTGGAATGGAGTTAAGCTCTTGTTTCCCAATACTCGCACGCAATAAGTCTTTCCTTGATAAGACACCAACAAGCAATGCATGCTTATCGACGACGAACATTGTTCCGACATCTTCTAAAAACATCATGACGATTGCATCATATACGGAAATGCCCTCATCAACAACGACAGGTATCGATTGGTAGTCTCTTACATAAAGATGGTTAAGGCTGTCGGTCAAAAGCTG
This sequence comes from Bacillus sp. ISL-34, assembly GCF_018613325.1. GTDB lineage: Bacteria > Bacillota > Bacilli > Bacillales > DSM-1321 > Peribacillus. The sequence goes on from NZ_JAGGQJ010000004.1 coordinate 138,086, forward strand.
TGTCCCTGACCTGCCTGTATAGAAATAACCCACACGGGGCCTGGCATCAAGAAAACCTGCCATCGTTAAAATGGCTAGATCTGGACGAAGTGTCGCCCTGGTAAGGTTCAATCTATCCGCAATATGTTCTCCAGTAATCGGTCCGTTTTCTTTTACAATTTGTAAAATTTGTTCCTGACGCTTATTCAATTGGATTATAATCACCACCCCACTGCTTTCGCAGAGTAAAGTAACAAAAGTTATTCATTTAATAATTATATACTAAATTATTTAATTAGGGCATTTTTGTCCTATTTATTGACCATTATCTTTTTAAGAAATCGGAAACCCTATTTAAAGTGTTCCCGATTTCCATACATCCTTTCGATCATGTAAGGATGATTTTATTCATGGCAGCAAAACCTGCAACCAAATCACTGATTTCCTTCATCAAGGATAAACGGTTATTACGGATTGCTTCATCATCTGCCATGACCATTGTATTCTCGAAATATGACTCTATTTCCGATTGAAGCGAAACAAGCTGTTCAAACCGCTCATTCTCATCTTTAGATTCCATATAATGGATTGCCACTTTTTGATATTTTACATATAACGCATTTTCTTGATCATTTTCAAAGGCACCAGGGTCAACTGTCACCTTATTGTCACATTTTACGGCAATGTTCATGACCCGGCTTAATGCTTCCAGGCTTTCTTTAAACCCTGCTTCATCCTTTTTAGCATCCAAGACATGTGCACGTTCGACGATGGAGTGGATATAACCGATTTCATTGAACAGAACTGCATCAATCAAATCGTAACGGATTTGCTGTTCTTGAAGCAGATGTTTGACACGGGCTTTAAAGAATGTGAACATATCCGCTTTAACTTCTTCAAGATCACGTTTTAAGATGCCTTTTGATTCCAGTCCTTTAAGGCCTAAAGCAATAAGCTCCTCTAATGAAATATTCCATTTCTTCTCCGCTAGGATTTGGACGACACCGCTCGCCTGCCTTCTTAATGCATAAGGATCCTGGGAACCTGTCGGAATGACGCCAATGGCGAAGAACGAAGATAAAGTATCAATTTTTTCAGCTAAACTCACAACCGCTCCAATGACTGAAGGCGGTACATTGTCATCCGCATGTCTTGGCATATAATGTTCATTGATAGCCGCGGCCACTTCTTTTGCTTCGCCTTTTAAGAGCGCATATTTTTCACCCATATACCCTTGCAATTCAGGGAATTCATAAACCATTTGACTCACCAAATCGAACTTGGCAATTGCCGCTGTACGAAGCGCCATTTCTTTTTCCGCCTTTAAATTCAAAGCATCCGCAAGGGCACCCGTCACTGCAGTTACCCGGGCCGTTTTCTCGGCTAATGTACCAATTTCTTCATGATAAACGATGCTGTCAAGCTTTTTCAAAGCATCCGAAATCTCTTTTTTCTGATCTTCTTTATAGAAGAATGCTGCATCCGATAGGCGGGCACGCAATACTTTTTCATTACCTTTAGAAACCTTATCCAAATGGCGGTCATCACCGTTACGCACGGTTACAAAGTAAGCAAGCAGTTTCCCGTCCTGATCTTTAACAGGGAAATAACGTTGATGTTCCTTCATTGATGTGATAAGCACCTCAGCTGGAAGCTCAAGGAATTCTTCTTCAAAATGTCCAAATAACACCGTTGGATACTCTACCAAATTATTTACTTCTTCAAGCAGATCTTCATCGACTGGGATGATCCAGCCTTTGTCCTGCTCAAGCTCTTTAATCTGATCCAATATAACTTGTCGGCGTTTATCTGGATCCGCCATAACAAATTGCTCTTTTAGCGTATCTTCGTACAGTTCCGGCAACTCGATGCTTGCGCTATCGCCCAAGAAACGGTGTCCCTTTGTTTCACGGCCCGTTTCCACATCAGCAATGCTGAATGGCACTATGTCATTGCCGAATAAGGCAATCAGCCATTTAATCGGACGGACGAAGCGAAGCTCCTGATTGGCCCAACGCATATTTTTCGGGAAAGTCATGCCGCTGATGATATCCTGCAGCTCAGCTAAAAGCTTAATGGTCTGCTGTCCTTTTATGAATTTATTCACATGGACATATTCCACACCCTTGATTTCTTTAAAATAAATATCCTCTGAAGTCATGCCTTGACCCCTGACGAATCCCAATGCGGCTTTAGACCAATTGCCTTCTCCGTCCAAAGCGATTTTCTTGGCAGGACCTTTTGCTTCTTCTTCGATATCCTTTTGCGATTCTTCCACGTCTTTCACCAATACGGCCAAACGTCGTGGTGTGGAAAAAGCTTCAACCGTTCCGAATTCAATCGCTTTTTCCGTTAGCCATTGCTGCACTTTATCTGACAGTTGTTGCATTGATGCTGTCACAAAACGGGCAGGCAGCTCTTCCAATCCAATCTCCAATAACAAATCACGCTTGCTCATTTGTATTCTCCCCTTTCACTTTCAGAATCGGGAAGCCTAATTTTTCCCGCTCTTCATAGAAGGTTTTGGCAACCTTGCGCGCTAGGTTACGGCATCGGGCAATATAACCCGTTCTTTCCGTCACCGAGATGGCACCCTTTGCATCCAAAAGGTTAAATGTATGTGAACATTTCAAGACATAATCATATGCGGGATGTACAAGACCTTCTTCCATTTGGCGATGCGCTTCCTTTTCATACATCGTGAAAAGCTGGAACAGCATATCAAGGTCGGAGGTTTCGAACGTATATTTCGAATGTTCGTATTCCGGCTGTCCAAATATATCCCGAACTGTGAATCCATCTGTCCATTCCAGGTCAAATACGTTTTCCTTATCTTGAATGTAAGAGGCGAGACGTTCGATCCCGTATGTAATTTCAACGGAAACCGGCTTGCACTCAAGGCCGCCCACTTGTTGGAAATATGTAAATTGCGTGATTTCCATTCCATCTAGCCACACTTCCCAACCGAGACCAGCACACCCTAGTGATGGATTTTCCCAGTTGTCCTCCACAAAGCGAATATCATGCTCAAGTGGATTTATTCCTAAAGCGCGTAAAGAATCCAAATATAACTCTTGGATATTGTCAGGCGACGGCTTCATGATCACTTGGAACTGATGGTGCTGATACAGTCGGTTAGGATTCTCACCATAACGACCGTCAGCAGGACGGCGGGAAGGCTCCACGTAAGCAACGCTCCAAGGCTCCGGTCCAATGGCTCTCAGGAACGTGTATGGGCTCATCGTTCCTGCCCCTTTCTCGACATCATAAGCATTCATTAATATACAGCCTTGTTCAGACCAATGCTTTTGTAACGTTAAAATCATATTTTGAATATTCATCGTACACCTCCAGGTTATTTAAAACGTCTCTTTTTAAAATTAAGGATCGGGACCCATCACATTTTGGCAAACAAAAAACTCCCGTCCCTATGCGAAATGCATAGGGACGAGAGTATACCCGCGGTTCCACCCTAATTGCCGTTTGTAAAACGGCCTCTTTTCAAAGCAACATGCTCCGGAAACGCCCTTCCCTGTAAATCCATATCCCGGCTTCCACCGTCCCGGGTTCGCTTTTTATGGAGAATCACAGATACTCTTTTCCATCAACGCAATCTTCTTATTTTGATGATTAGAATTTTATACAAACTAGCATGGAATGTCAATAGGTCAGATCCTAAAACATATCCTTCATCGTATCAATCTGTTTCAGGAACTTTTTTGATTTCAAATTCAGACCAGAATATTCCTCATAATAAGCATCGATGATCTTCCTCAGTTCATTTTTCGTTTCAGGCTTGACGGAAATGTTTCCGAGCCTTGATAAATCGAAATAATAAAAGATCCTCAGCAATTTGACGGCTGCAGGTGAAATTTTATAATGATAAGGGTCCTTCCCCAGGCAGCGGTGACAGATAAAGCCCGCTTCCCGAAGCGAGAAGGAGAATTCCCCTTCCGTTTCACCACATACAGCACACTGATTCAGCACTGGGTTAATTCCATTGACGGGCAGCATCTTCATTTCAAAAATGAATTTCAAAACCTCTGCGTCATATTCCTCGTTTATGTAATGCAAGGTTTGCGAAAGCAACTCATACAAATATGGATTCGGTTTCTTATCCTCGACACTTTTATCAAGCAATTCAACAATATAAGAAGCATAAGCAGTGGCAAAAAGATCCTCCCTTATGAAACGGAGTGAATCGACCATTTCGCCTTGCTGAAGACTCCCAAGTCCAGTTGATGTGGTTACAAGAAAATACCCGGAGCAAAAAAGCTGTGTGACGGCAGAAAGCCTGCTGTTAGGTTTACTGGCTCCTCTAGCCATTACGCCAATTTTTCCTAGCTCACGGGTATATATAGTAATGATTTTGTTATTTTCTCCATATGCAGTTCGCCTTATGACAATGCCCTCACATTTTTGGAGCATACCAAGACACCACCCATGCTCGCCAAGACTAACCTATGAAACAGGAAAATCAATTTCTGCTAGCTCATCATTCAATACCAAGTGTCTTTCCTGTCTCTCGACTTCTATCTCCTTAAACAGCAAATAGGTGTCCACATTACCTGTTTCACTAAATAATTCCCAGGTAAAATCCAACATATAAAGCCCACCTTTCATTTTTAACTAGCAATATGAATATCCGACCATATGATTAGCTTGACCGTTTTCCAAACTTTCATGACGCGTAAATTTTGTTAATTAATACTCGCTCTCATTGAAACCATAATCGCGGAGCTGGCTTGCTTTGTTACGCCAATCCTTTTGTACCTTCACCCACAGTTCCAAGAAAACTTTCGATCCCAATAAGTTTTCGATATCCACCCTGGCACGGCTACCGACTTCTTTAAGCATTTTCCCTTGCTTTCCAATGACAATGCCTTTTTGTGAATCACGTTCGACAACGATCGTCGCCATGACATTAATGGTGTCGCTGTTGTCCATTTTTTTAATCGAATCGATGACAACAGCCACCGAATGCGGAATTTCTTCCCTTGTCAGGTGCAGTACCTTCTCACGGACCAATTCGGAAATGATAAAACGTTCCGGGTGGTCGGTCACTTGGTCAGCAGGATAAAACTGGGGACCTTCAGGCAGATGTTCCTTGATTTGTTCAAGCAGTGTATCAACGTTATTTCCTTCAAGCGCTGAAATCGGAACGACTGCCGCAAAAGGGTAAAACTGTTGGTATTTTTCAATGATCGGAAGTAAATCATCTGGATGCATCGCATCGATTTTATTTACAACCAGGAAAACAGGCGTTTTTACGGATTGAAGTTTTTCAATGATAAACTCGTCACCACGTCCGTAACCTTCAGTCGCATTGATCATGAAGAGAATCAAATCGACTTCCTTCAATGTATTCGTGGCCACTTTCATCATGAAATCACCAAGCTTATGCTTTGGTTTATGAATGCCGGGTGTATCGATGAAAATCATTTGTGAATCGTTTTGCGTAAGTACACCCTGGACCTTATTTCTTGTAGTTTGCGGTTTATCGCTCATAATGGCGATCTTTTGACCGATGACCCGATTCAGAAATGTACTCTTTCCAACATTAGGTCGTCCAATAATCGAAATGAAACCTGATTTGTAACCTTTTACTTGTGCATCATCAAATAGTTTATCCATTTAAATCCTCCGGTGAAAAAGCTCCTGGAAGCAATTCCTGTACTGTTAGTTCTTTTATATCCCCATTTAAGTTGGTCAAAACAACCGGCATATCCTTTTCGCACAGTTCTGAAATAACCTGCCTGCATGCCCCGCATGGAGAAACGGGACCATCGGTATCTGCCACGACTGCAAGTTTAGTGAATTTTTTATCGTCATGGGCATAAGCGCTGAATAAAGCTGTCCTTTCGGCGCAATTACACATGCTGTATGCAGCATTTTCTATATTACAACCATGATAGACCTTTCCATCAGCGGTTAAAAGGGCAGCCCCAACCTTAAATTTGGAGTAAGGCACATAAGCTTTATCCCTTGCTTTTTTAGCTTCCTCAATCAATTCTTTTGTATTCAATTCACATCTTCCTTTCAAATTGAGTGCCATTTCGGCAACCTACAGGCCAAACTTGGGCAAAAAGATAATCAATCCAACTATTATAGAAAATATAGCATATATGAATACAGCTCCCGCTGCAATATCTTTTGCCTGCTTGGCAAGCGGATGGATTTGATCCGTTACCAGGTCCACTACCCTTTCAATCGCTGAATTAACGAGCTCCAACGTAATCGTACCGGCTATGGCCGCCAAAATGAAAAGCCACTCCATCCCATTCAATGAGAAGTACCAGCCAAAGAATACGACGATTGCCGTTAACGCGAAATGAATCTTGATATTGCGTTCAGTCCGAACAGCCTCCAAAATTCCCTGACAGGCAAAAGAGAAACTTTTTAATAAAGGATACCTTTTTTTACCCTTCTCTTGAAAGTCCATATTCTTCCAAGATCTCCTTTTGTTTTGTGAACATCACTTTTTCATCTTCTTCATTCATGTGGTCGAATCCTAATAAATGAAGAAAACCATGCAGTGCTAAAAATCCAAGCTCCCGGTCAAATGAATGACCATATTCTTCAGCCTGTTCTTTCGTGCGTTCAATCGAAATGATGATATCCCCTAACATGCGGGGCATTTCCGCCCCGACAATTTCCACTTCATCTTCTCCCATTTCTTCAAGCGCAAAAGAAATGACATCTGTAGCTGAATCTTTATTACGATATTCTTTATTGATTTCCCGAATCCTATCATTGTCAACAAATGTAACGGACAGCTCGGTGTCTTTTTCAATGTTTTCTTTTCTTGCCGCAAATTGCAGAATGCTTTCAACAAGGTGCTGGGCTTCCTCCGTTACTTCATTCGTTTCATCCATTAAATCGATAGCTAAAATCATTCTTTCACCTTCTGTCCTAATTTATCCGACTCCGGATATTCAATCCTGGAGTGGAAGATACCATTAAGCGATTCACATAAGGAATGCTTCACGATACTCAATTCTCTCATAGTAATGTCACATTCATCAAATTGACCATCAGAAATCCTGTCCTGAATGATGAAACTTACCAGCTCTTCAATCTTCTCCGGAGTTGGGTGCTTCATCGATCTCACTGCAGCTTCCACGCTATCGGCTATGCCGATGACGGCTACTTCCTTCATTACCGCCCTCGGTCCGGGATATCGGTAGTCCGCTTCGAGTGTGGACTCATCCAGTTTTTTTGCCTTATGGTAGAAAAATTTCAATAAGGTGGTCCCATGATGCTGCTCTGCAATATCCACAATCTCTTTCGGGAATTTGTGACTGCGAAGCATCTCCCCGCCATCTACGGCATGGGCAATGATGATATCCCTGCTCGTTTCCGGCTGCAGCCGATCATGCGGGTTCTCTTCATTCATCTGATTTTCGATGAATAAATGCGGCCGCTTCGTTTTACCGATATCATGATAATAACTGCCGACCCTTGCCAGCAATCCATTCGACCCGATGGCTTCACAAGCCGATTCCGCCAAATTGGCGACCATCACGCTATGATGATATGTCCCCGGAGCCTCAATCAAGATCCTCCGCAGTAAAGGATGATTGGGATTCGCGAGCTCGATAAGCTTAATCGATGATAAGATCCCGAAACCAGCCTCGAAAAACGGTAAGAGGCCCATTGTCAAAACGGCTGCACCCACTCCAGAACCCATCGCAGCAGCAGCATAATACAAGTACTCCATTCTAGTATAATGGCTGTCCATAATAAAGATGAGCGAAAAAACAAATGCCATATTGATTAAAGCCAATAGCAGCCCTGCTACCAGCACCTTTGATTTGAAATTGGGCCTGGATAGAATGATGATTGCCGTCAATCCCCCGAAAATGATATATAGCCCCATAGAGAAATCCAGATTTCCAGGTGTATCACCATTAAATATAATCGTACCATACGAACCTAACAAGATGATCATTGCTACCGCTAACTTATCATTCAATAATATCTTGATGAGCATCGCCGCCATGGCACCCGGGAAAATGTATTCCAAGTTCGAGTTTTTCAGGTCTGCCAGAATGCTGACCGTTTTCATGGTAGCCATTGAAAGGATGAAGACAAGACTGAAGATCAATAACTGATTGTACTTGTTATCCTTTTTGGAAATGGAATAGGAGAAAAAGTAATAAAAAGCGGCAAAAGTCAGGAATATGAATAACAGCAGGCCGATATACGGGTAAATGGTAGACTCCGTATTTAAGAATCCTGCCAGTTCAAGCTGCCTATATACTTCCCTGTCCACTAATTGATTTTCTTCAACGATGATCTGACCTTGAAGGATCCTGATCGGCTCCACGCTTTCAACCGCTTTCCTTCGCTGTTCCTCGGTTTTGTCCTTATCGAAAAATACATTCTGGATGATTGCCGTACGCGCAAGGGAAGTCGAGGCTTTTATCATATCGCCGCTAATGCTCATATAACCCAATTCCTCTACAACCTTTTTCTTGGCATTTTCGACGTCACTTGCAGCGATTCGGGAGCTCATCACATTATTCACGGCAGTAATGGTTGAATCTTTCGCTATTTTCAACTCATCTTCATCAGCCTGCACTAATGCTAGGAAAACGGATTCCTCGATATTTTTATTCACTTCATCGGTCAATTTTTCTTTTAATATGGAAACTTTTTGAGCATCCGTCTTTACGGTCTCTTTTTTATCCTCATTTTCTTTATGATCTTCATCGGGGTCCGTTTCTTTATTCACCTCTATCGCTGAATCGAAAATGGATGAAATCAGATCGACTTTATTTTTGGCATATTCTTTTTTTAAAGAATAAACATCAGCCACCTGTTTTGAAATCTCTTCTTTTTCCTGTTCCGTCTTATAGGTATCTTCCACAGTCTTGGTTGAACGGATCGTTTGTTCTGCAGGCTTAAACAGCTCTACCTGGACCCTTTCCGGCTTAACATTGGAGAACATTAACACATAAGCAAACAAACCAAGTATGATGAACAATAGCACCTGAAAAAAGCGATGGACCAACAGCCCTTTTATTTGAGTGAAAAATTTCTGGATACGATTCAAGGAAGGTCCTCCTAATAAAAATGATGTTTATTATTCTAGATATGTAAAATCATAACAGTTTTTATGTGAATTTTCACCTTCGTATCGATAAATGTAAAGCTTCTTTCATTCCAAATCCACTTTTTCACCATAAATTTTTTTATTCAGGCACATCACGAAAAATCCGCCGATTGAAATGGCGGATTTTTTCTTATGACTTCGCCTGCTCGTAAGCAGTAATGATTTTGGCGACAAGCGGATGTCTTACAACATCACTTTGTTCAAAATAAACAAAGGAAAGGCCTTTAACATTCTTCAAGATCTCTTCCACCCTGACAAGACCCGACTTCATGCCTTTTGGAAGGTCAATCTGGGTCCGATCTCCCGTAATGACCATTTTCGATCCGAAACCAAGCCTGGTCAAGAACATCTTCATTTGGGCTTCCGTCGTATTCTGGGCTTCATCCAATATGACAAAGGCATCTTCAAGCGTACGGCCCCTCATATAAGCCAGAGGAGCTATTTCGATCGTTCCGCGCTCTATCATCCTTTGCGTCTGTTCCATCCCTAGAAGGTCATGGAGAGCGTCATACAGCGGACGTAGATAAGGATCTACCTTTTCCTTCAGATCACCTGGCAGAAAACCAAGGCTTTCCCCTGCTTCGACGGCAGGCCGTGTCAGGATGATCCGTTTAACATGTCCATTTTTCAATGCATTGATGGCCATCACTACAGCAAGATAGGTCTTCCCGGTTCCGGCAGGCCCAATTCCAAATACAAGGTCCTGTTTCTTTATTGCCTGGATATAGTATCTCTGCCCGATTGTTTTGACTTTAATGGATTTCCCCTTAGCCGTTTTAGCGATTTCCTCATCATATAATTCACCGAAATACTCCAATGTGCCTTTTCTTGCCAATTCAATTGCATAAAGCACATCTCTGGAACTGATTGCAATTCCTTTTCTCACCACTGTCAATAATGCCTTGAGGATTTCCTCACCCATCGTCACCCGCCCGATATCCCCGGCAACACTAACCGCTTCACCTCGGGTTATGACGGAAATGCCTAACTCCTCTTCGAGCACTTTTACATTTGAATCTCCATTGCCCAATAAAGCGATCGCTTCATTGGGTGATTCTATTTCGAGCTTAATTACTTTCACATCATCTGCCATTCGTTAGTCTCCTTGAATGATTGGCTGGCCAATCGCTATATCTTCAATAACTTGGTAATGTATAGATAATTTAACTTTACCATTCTCCATGCTTTCGTGCAAAATTTTTTCTTCGACGATTTCATCTTCCTCGTCTAAGTGCTTTTTCAATTCAGCTTTAGCCATTTTCCTGCCTTCCTCCACGGCTTGTTTCTCCGTATAACTGCGTACAATATCTTCCTTGCTCCTTAAGGTCACTTGTTTATAGGAAATGGGCAGTTCCCATTGAAGAAAGTGAAACGGCCTCACTGTCGTTTCTTTTTCCTGTTTTTCATATCCCGGATCCTTGAAACCCCATACCGGAAGGGAAAAGCCCCCCATTTTTAAAAAGTGCCTGCTCGTTTCATCTCCGTTAAAAACAGAAAACTTGGTTTTTAACGGAACCTCCACTTTCGCTTTATACCACGTTTTCCCTTTTATTACTCCCTGTGCGGATACAATTTCCTGTTTATCCTCTTTTCCAATCAATCCTGAAACAAGAAGCTGTCCCTTTCCTACATAATCATTCACATTAACAATAGATTGTCCTTTTTCAACGAACATATCAGTGATGATCGCTTTTTTTGAAGCTACCAAATTCTGTGGAGATGTTTTCTCGACCTCTTTAGGCTGCCGTTTTTCTACAACCCGAAAATGGTATGTCGTTCCCTTTAGCTCTACCCCTACCCATGTCAATGCACCAATCCGGTCCGACAGCTTACGCTGAATCGTATCCACATCATCAACAAAGAATTGCACTTTACCGATCTTCACGCCCATCTTGTCCAATTCTTTCCGGATGGCATGCTCGGTTGCCGGTTTGGCATCTTGAACCTCGATGCCCCATACCATATTGGAAAGCACAAATATGCAAAGCAGGAAAGCGATCATCCCCGCTAAAAACCCGCTGTTTTTCATGACTCTCTTCAATAGGAAAGGGAAACCCTTTCCCTTCATGAACTTTACTTTACAATCGCTCTTACGCATGACCTGACGGAGTTTTGGGATATCCCTGACATCCATATGGAAAATCAGGGCTTCACTTCCGACACGCTTCACTTCCCAGATATGAAGTCCCCTTCTCGTCAGCATATTAATCAGCCGTTCTGAACCTTTGCCATAAGCCTTCACCTTTACATAGCCTGTATAATAGTTTGTCCATTGGTTTTTCATGGAGACCTCCCGGGATCATTCATTGATAAAATAAACCTTGTCAATTTTGCCTTCGAGCATGATTTCTTCCGGCAAAATCGTCTTTATGACAAAGGCATTTCCCTTTATCAGCAACTGCCCATTTTTCAGCATCAATCGCACTTCGCTGTCTGTAAAAGCCAATAAGCCACGATGGTTTTCAATATAAATATGTAATTGTCCGATCATTGTAATTCGCGGCAGGTCCATCATGACATCTTGCGGAAGGTCCATTGTTTTGGTCATAAGCTGTTTCACTTTTTTTCCCCAATTGCGTGCCATAAAAAAGAACCCCCTTTCATCTCAATGTATGAAATGAAAGAGGGTTCTAGCACAAAATTATAAGTGAATGAAAGTCTATTTTTTCATGCTCATTTAATGACGGGCCTAAAAAAGCCCGGGGCTCCGAATCACCTTCTGGACCTCTGAAGACTTCTCTTCGCCCTTGGCGGTCCCAGCACTTCTGACATGATGATGCCATCAATCAGCTGCTTTTTGCCAAAAGACGTTCCTTTGCGATAGACCGGACTGTTATTATCAGAAATCGTTGATGTAAGTTGATCTGCCTTCGCTTTTTGATATAAACGCTCTTGATCGTACTTCTGCTGAATCCGTCTAAGCTCCGCAATCCTTTCATTCGCTTCGTTCTTCGTCTCATCGATCACTTCAACAGCCTGTGTTGCCTGCTGATCGACTTTCCTTACGGGAGCGGGTGCAGGCCTTTGCTGCTGATCCCCTTGCATTTCACCTTGAAGCTCCCGCATGACCTCCTGCCATTTCTTTTTCGGAGGCGTGTTAGGATCTTGAGCCTGTTTTTTCTTTCCTAACATGGACGTTAAAATACCGATCAAGACAATGATAAGGAATGGGTTCTTGAGAAAGAAATCAATAAAATCTCCCATTTAAAGACCTTCCTTCCCTGACCTAATTATTATTATGGTTATTGTTGTTATCTTTTGGATTTTCGGATATTTTACTGATGGAACCGCGCATATCCGTATCGGCCGTGATATTTTGGATATTCATATAATCCATCACTCCAAGGTTTCCGCTTTTCAGTGCATCGGCCATGGCCAGCGGAACTTCCGCTTCGGATTGAACAACCTTCGCTCTCATTTCCTGAACTCGGGCAACCATTTCCTGTTCAAGTGCAACAGCCATCGCACGGCGTTCTTCGGCCTTTGCCTGGGCTATTTTCTTATCCGCCTCGGCTTGGTCCGTTTGTAATATGGCCCCGATATTTTTACCGATATCCACTTCAGCGATATCAATGGAAAGAATTTCGAATGCCGTCCCTGAATCCAATCCTTTTGATAAAACCGTTCTTGAAATCAAATCGGGATGTTCCAGTACATCCGTGTGCATTTTAGAAGCACCGATGGTCGATACGATCCCTTCCCCTACACGGGCAATGATCGTCTCTTCACCGGCACCACCGACCAGGCGTTCAATGTTGGCACGGACCGTAATCCTTGCCTTCGCTTTCACTTCAATACCATTCATCGCTACACCTGAGATGAACGGAGTTTCGATCACTTTCGGATTAACGCTCATTTGAACAGCCTGCAAGACATCACGACCGGCAAGGTCAATAGCTGCACCCCGTTCGAAAGGTAACGTGATATTGGCGCGTTCTGCAGCAATTAATGCATTCACCACTCGATCGACATTACCGCCTGCAAGGTAATGGCTCTCCAATTGATTCGTTGAAACATTTATCCCAGCCTTATGGGCCTTGATAAGAGGATTGACGACCCTGCTTGGTATAACACGGCGAAGCCTCATCCCAACTAATGTAAATATACTGATTTTGACTCCTGCCGCTAAAGCGGAAATCCATAACATTACTGGTACGAATGTGAAAAACACTGCCAATACGATGATAGCAGCAATCACTGCCAGTACAATAAATATCGTTCCTGAAGTTATCACTTAATGATTCATCCTTCCTGTATCTTTTAATTTTAATTTGAATCCGGAATTTCCCGGACGACTACCCTTGATCCTTCAACTTTAACGATAATGATTGATGAACCTTTGGAAATAAAGCTTCCTTCGGTCACGACATCCACTCTTTCCTCTTTGACCAAAGCTGTTCCTGAAGGCCTCAAATCTGTAAGGGCCTTCCCTTCTACACCTAATAAATCCAAACGATTCGGATTGCTCACATACCCTTGTTCCGTTTTTGTTGCATCGGTTAATATCATTTTCCTGAAAAATTTCATCTGTTTTCCAAACACCTTTACAAGTAGGATGAATACCAAAATGGATACGGTGACCGCAATTAGCAAGGATATCGTCATATGGACCGGATCTCCTGTGGCGAGGAACAGACTCCCCACTATCGCTGTAAATCCGAGCAGCCCGATAATCCCCCCTGGGATAAAAAATTCAATGAGTACGAGTATGACCCCAATGATGAACATCGCTAACGATTCGTATCCGGTGATACCTGCGACAAGATGGCCATAGAAGAATAAGACAAGACTGGTGATTCCAATGACCCCCGGAATTCCAAAACCGGGTGAAAACAATTCCATCACAATCCCGATTCCCGCAATCGTCAATAAAATGGGAACGACGATCGGGTTAGTCAAAAAGCGGGCAAGTTTCTCGGGAAAGCTTTCTTCGGTTGACCGAATATCAGCATCCTCAACTCCAAGTATACTATACAGCTCCGCTTTCCCAGAGACGGTGCCTTCACTATATCCAGCTTTTTTTGCCTGTTCAGCTGTAAATGTCAGCAGCTTCCCTTTTTCCGCTCCATATTCGGGTAGATCGATGTCAACATCCGCCATCGCCTGGGCGTATATGGGATCACGTCCATTTTGTTCTGCAGCAGTCTTCATGGCAGCTAACCAATAAGATTGCGCTTTCTTACCTGCAGCGTTCCCTGTTGAATCAATCACAGCCGCAGATCCCATGGTGGCACTCGGAACCATATAGATCTCATCTGCACTTAGAGAAATGTATGCCCCTGCAGATAAAGCCCTGTTATTGACGTAGGCAACTGTCTTGATTGGTGAATCGGACAGTAACTTTGCAATTTCCCCTGCTGCATCCACAGCACCTCCAGGGGTATTCACCTCGAAAACGACAAGATCTGCATCAGCTGCTTCAGCAGTGGTCAGCGCGCGTTCCAAAAAGGCCGAGAGTCCCTTTTCCACCGTTTCTTCAATTGGAACATGGTAAACGATCTTCCCATTTGCAGATACCGTCGATCCCCCAAAAGAACACATGGTGAACAGCAATCCAAATAAGAGTACAGATAAATAACGCCAAATTTTCAACGGAACGCCCCCTTTCCCGTATTAAACGCGGTAGGTGCCTCCAATATTCAGGAGGAAAACATACCAGTAAATTCAGCACTCAACTAAATTCGAATAAGGAGCAAATGAAGCAACCCTCTACTCTGTTCTTTAGTTATTACGTATGTATATGAAAAAGGTTTCAAAAAAAGCAGATAAAATTAAAAGTGCCCCTATTATCTTGGGCTTCGTTTCAATAATATACGCATAAAATTCATGAAATACACAAAAACCACAGGCAATTTGCCTGCGGTTAGGTTTCGAGTTTTAAGTTTAGAGTTTAAGATAGATGTTGTTGTACTAATTTGTTTACTAGAGAACCATCCGCTTTACCTTTAACTTTAGGCATTAAAGCTCCCATAACTCGGCCCATATCTGCTTTGGATGTTGCATTGACTTCCTCAATCGTTTGTTTAACGATTTTAGAAATGTCTTCTTCTGAAAGTTGCTCAGGCATATATGCCTCTACGTATACTAGTTCGGTGCGGACTTTATCCACGAGATCTGAACGACCTGCGTTTTCAAACTCCTGGAGGGAGTCTTTGCGTTGTTTTAATTCGCGAGAGAGCACTGTCAATTCTTCATCATCTGTTAAATCTTGTCTCTGCTTCAGGGCTTCGTTTTGAATAGAAGCTTTCAGCATCCGAATAACAGATAGTTTGTCCTTTTCCTTGTTCTTCATCGCTTGTTTCATATCATTATTTAAACGCTCGAGAAGACTCATCTTTCCACCCTCTCTTAGAATTTACGTTTTCTTGCAGCTTCAGACTTTTTCTTACGTTTTACGCTTGGTTTTTCATAAAATTCACGCTTCCTAGCTTCCTGAAGCGATCCTGCTTTAGATACAGTACGTTTGAAACGACGAAGAGCATCTTCAAGCGATTCGTTTTTACGAACGACGGTTTTAGACATCTCTTTCCCTCCCTCCGAAAACAACACACTAACTCAAGTTGTCAACATGTTATACATGTACTAAACAATTATAATATATCATCTTTAGCAGGTCAACCAATAAAATCAAACTTATTTTGAATATCATCATGTTATTATCATAATTTTTCACTAAAATATCATTCAACTTGCATGGTAATCCAATTTATGGCATGTCTCCCGTTAATGGGCCATAAGCTTACTAAGAGGTGACAGTCATGCATGAGCTATTTTTATTCCTATTATTCATTGCGATTTTTTTGGCAGGTATGTCAGTTTTACGAATCGGACTGTTCAATATGTCCGGTGCAGCATTAAAAACTTTTCTCTCGAAGGTTACGGATAAGCCATGGAAAGGCTTCATGGCCGGAACCATCTTTACGGGGATCCTGCAGAGCAGCTCGGCGGTCATGGTCATGACGGTCGGCCTCGTTTCCGCAGGAAGCTTAACGTTCCCGCAAACTATCGGGATTATTCTTGGAACGAATGTCGGATCTACCTTTACAGCAGAGTTCATGGCCTTCTCCTTGGATCGTTGGATCATTCCCGGTGTCGTAAGCGGCGCTTTCCTTTGCTTCATGCCAAAAGCATTACCGAGAAGCTTAGGGATGTCCCTGATCGGAATCTCGGCCATCTTCGCGGCAATGAGTGGTTTTAAAACGCTTTCGACTCCGATTGCATCCTATCCATCCATACAAACGCTCATCCATTACATAGAGGACCATATGAGTTATGCCCTATTAGCCGGGATATTATTGACGGCACTCATTCACTCAAGTTCGGCAACCATCGGGATAGCCATGAGCTTTTTGATGAACGGGGAGTTATCCGTCCCCTCCGCAATCATCATCATGCTCGGATCGAATATAGGCACTTGCATCACCGGATACATGGCTAGCATCGGTTCTGGTAGACAAGCTGCCTTCACAGCTTATGCACATATTTGGCTAAACGTCATCGGGGTTGCCGCATTCCTGCCTTTTGTGGACATCCTGGAAAGCGCTGCCGCCTTTTTCACCGAAAACAAGGGGACACAGCTCGCCCATGCCAGTGTCATTTTCAATATCTTGACTTCTTTGGCCGTCTTGCCATTCGCACGGCAATTCTCCAACCTCATTCTTTTGGTGCATCGGCCACACTTAAAAAAATAAGGAGCTGTCCAAAAGTCATTAAAGACTTTCTTTTTGGAATTATCATCCGTTTTAATAAAAAACAGGCGGAGAAAAATATTTATTTTTCTCCGCCTGTTTTATTTTAAGGACCTGTTATACGGTTCCTTACAAAATCAATAATCGGAATCAGCCGTTAAGCCCTTTACGATGGAGACACCAGCACTCGCTCCAATTCTTGTTGCACCAGCTTCAATCACTTTCTGGGCATCGCTCGTGTTGCGGACTCCGCCTGAAGCTTTGACACCGATATCCGGGCCAACCGTTTTTCTCATAAGCGTGATATCTTCAACAGTCGCTCCGCCAGTCGAAAAACCAGTTGATGTTTTCACATAATCCGTTCCGGCTTTTACGGCCAATTCACATGCACGGACTTTTTCTTCATCAGTCAATAAAGAAGTTTCAATGATCACTTTTGACAGAGCCTTACCAGTGGATGCCGCTACAACAGCACGAATATCCCGCTCTACCAACTCATCATCTCTGTCCTTCAATGCGCCGATATTAATCACCATATCGACTTCGTGAGCGCCATTGGAGATGGCATCTTTCGTTTCAAAAGCTTTGGTTTCCGGTGTGGTTGCACCTAGAGGGAACCCGATAACCGTACAAACTTTCACATCTGAACCTTCCAAAAGTTCGCTTGCATATTTCACCCAAGTCGGGTTCACGCATACGGAAGCAAAGTTATACTCTCTCGCTTCTTCGCATAATACCTTTATTTGCTCTTTGGTTGCATCTGCTTTTAATAACGTGTGGTCAATTAAACCTGCTACATTTTGTGACATTAATAAATCCTCCTCAAAAACAATCTATACCTAGTTGTACGTACCTCTCATGATACCATAGTTTATTTACTTTGACGATATATATAGTCTTTACCCGAAAGTGCCAAGAAAACACATTTAAAGAGGATAAAAAAAAGACAGCGATTAACCGCTGTCTTAGATATTGGATGCTTGTTGCAACTGAAAATCCTTAATGACCGTCACGAACTGACCTTCACTAAATGGATAGCCAGACTTCGTAATCTTAACTTTGACGATTTCACCGACCATTTCTTCCGAAGCCGGGAAGACGACTTTCATGTAATTATCGGAGTAGCCCTCATAAAGGCCATTTTCCAACTTCGTTTCAGGAATGACTTCCAGAACTTCCCCCTCGAATTGGGAGGCATACTCTTTTGCCAGCTGATCCGACAACGTGATAAGGCGATGGACGCGTTCATTTTTGACATCTTCATCCACTTGATCTTCCATTCGGGCAGCCGGCGTCCCTGTCCGTTTTGAATAAGGGAAAACATGAAGTTCTGAGAATTTATATTTTTCGATAAAGTTATATGTCTCCATGAATTCTTCTTCGGTTTCACCTGGGAAACCTACGATGACATCAGAGGTGACAGCAAGACCCGGAAGCGCAATTTTCAACTTTTCGATTCGATCACCGAAGAAATCCATTGTATATTTACGTCTCATCCGTTTTAGCACTGTATCGGAACCCGATTGGATTGGTATATGCAAATGACGTACCACTTTTTTCGAATTCGTCAGCACTTCAATGATTTCATCTGTAATTTGGCTGGCTTCAATGGATGAAATGCGGATACGCTTCAGTCCATCGACTTTTTCCAAGTCCCGCAGCAGCATCGCCAAATTATAGTCTTTCAAATCGTCTCCGTAGCCGCCAGTATGAATTCCGGTGAGGACTAGCTCTTTATAGCCTGCCTCGACAAGCTGTTCAGCTTGGTGAACGACTTCTTTTGGATCGCGGGAACGCATCAAGCCACGGGCCCAAGGGATGATGCAGAAAGTGCAGAAATTATTGCAACCTTCCTGAATCTTAAGGGAAGCTCGTGTACGGTCTGTAAAAGCAGGTACATCCAACTCTTCGTAGACACGGTTTTTCATGATATTTCCTACGGCATTGATTGGCTCACGTTCAACCTTGAATTGCTCGATGTAATCAAGGAGTTTAACCCTGTCCTGTGTTCCTACAACAATATCCACACCTGGTATTGCCATGATTTCTGCCGGCGACGTCTGTGCGTAACATCCCGTTACCGCTATGACGGCATTCGGATTTTTACGAATGGCACGACGGATGACCTGACGGCTTTTCTTATCGCCAGTGTTTGTCACCGTGCATGTGTTGATGACATATACATCAGATGTATTTTCAAACTCAACACGATCATATCCCCCAGTTTTGAATAATTGCCAAATAGCCTCTGTTTCATAATGATTCACTTTACAGCCTAATGTATGGAAAGCGACCGTTGCCATTTTTCATCACCTCAAAAGTTCTACATGATAAGAAACAGCGGAAAGTGCATATAAAGGTGCTGTTTCAGTTCTTAATATTCTTGGTCCAAGACCGCAAGCCATAAAACCGGCATCAGTCAGCTTTTCAATTTCCTTATCTGCTAAACCACCTTCAGGCCCAAAAACGAATAGGATGGATTGCCCAGCAGTGATATCTTTCAAGACAGTAGCGAGTACAGAAGTTTCCCCCCGTTTTGCCTCTTCTTCAAAAGCGATTAATTTATGATCGAAACCGGAAGCATAACCAGCTAGCTGATCTGCCGTCATCGGTTCCTTGATGGCAGGGATAACCGTGCGGTGAGATTGCTCAGCCGCCTCTTTTGAAATCTTCTGGAGCCTCTCCAATTTCTTACCTACCTTTTTGTGGTCCCATTTTACCACCGAACGAGCAGCAATAAAAGGGATAAATTCAACGGCACCCAGTTCAGTACCCTTTTGAACGATATATTCCAACTTATCCCCTTTAGGCAGACCGCTCGCTATCACAACCCTTACAGGAAGTTCCTTTTCTTCATTCTTCCATTCCGTAACGGTCCCTATAACAGCATCATCAGTAATTTCCGAAATTTCTGCGATAGCTGTCATACCATTACCTTTCACCGTGATGATCCGCTCCCCTGGTCCCATTCTCATCACCCTGGCGATATGGTGAAAATCATCGCCTGATATCGTCACCGTGTTTCCATTGATGTCCACTTCGTTAAGAAAATACCGTTGCACACTGCCACCTACTTCGTCTAGTCTAAAAAACTCACAGGCTAACAGTCAGGAATCCAGAATGCAAGCCATGCAAAGATTCAAGCTAAAAAAAGGTACTCTGACTATCAAAATACCCGATAATCAGAGTAACTTTTTCAATTAATCATTTCTTTTCGCGATTATTGCCACCCAATCTTCCATCAAGATCGTTTCCTCAACGGTGAAACCAGATGCTATAATCGCATCCTTCACATCTTGTTTCTTAGTTTGAATGATTCCGGAAGCGATGAAATATCCGCCAGGTTTAACGACTTTCGCTACATCATCCGTAAAACGCATGATCACTTCGGCAAGAATATTAGCCACGACGATATCCGCTTGTTCATTAACACCATCCAGCAAATTGCCTTGTGAAACGGACACTTTATCCTGCACGTTATTGATTTCCACGTTTTGTATGGCTGACTGTACTGCCACTTCATCCAAATCAAGGGACTGGATTCGTTTAGCGTCCAATAAAGCAGCTGCAATGCTCAGAACACCAGAACCCGTTCCTACATCAACGACTAAATCCCCAGGCCGTACCGTACGCTCCAGCGCTTGGATGCACATGACCGTCGTCGGGTGTGTACCTGTTCCGAAAGCCATGCCTGGATCAAGTTCAATGATCAATTCGTCACTGCTTACTGGAGTGTAGTCTTCCCATGTCGGCACGATGGTAAAACGTTCGGATATCTTGACGGGGTTATAATATTTCTTCCAAGCCGTCGCCCACTCCTCCTCATTCACTTCACTAATTGAAACAACATTTTTCCCAAGGTCTATATCAAAAAGAAGGAGATTATTGATCGATTCCTTAATAGCATCAACGGTATCGTTAAGGAAGCTGTTAACGGGCAGATAAGCCTTAATGACTACACCTTCATCCGGATAATCATCTGGGTTTAAGTGGTAGATTTCGCCAAAAACATTTTCACGTTCCTTGACTAATTCTAGAGGATCCTCAATGACAACACCACTCGCACCTGCCTCATGAAGAATATTCGAAACAGGTTCAACCGCTTCATTCGTTGTTTGGATTGCAAATTCAGACCACTTCATAATCTACCAACTCCCAATTTGTTCTTTTACTTTTATTCACCTATCTTTAAAAGCACGCTTTACTTTTGAGAAAAAACCATCTTCTTGTTCATCTACACCTTGTCCGCTGATATCACTGAACTCACGAAGCAGGTCCTTTTGTTTTTCCGTCAATTTCTTAGGGGTGACCACTAATACGACCACATGCTGATCTCCTTGGCCATATCCTCTTACATTCGGAACCCCTTTTCCTTTTAAACGGAAACGAGTGCTTGTTTGTGTACCTGCAGGAATTTTCAGCTTCACTTTTCCATGCAGCGTCGGAACTTCTATTTCATCACCCAATGCTGCCTGGGCAAAAGTAACCGGCATTTCACAATAAATATCATCGCCATCCCGCTCAAAGAATTCATGGCTGCGCACATGGAAGACTACATACAGGTCTCCTGCCGGACCGCCATTGATACCTGGCTCTCCTTGACCGGTTACACGCAACTGCTGGCCATCATCAATTCCTGCTGGCACCTTGACTTGGATCTTTTTGCGTTTTTGGACTTTTCCGTCGCCGCCGCATGTTGAACATTTATTAGGAATGATTTTTCCTGTACCTTGACAATGGTGACATGCTCTCCGGTTCACAATCCTTCCGAACGCTGTGTTTTGTTCAACATTCAATTGACCGGTTCCATGACAATGTGAACAGTTTTCCACTTTTGTACCAGGTTTGGCACCGGATCCTTTACATGTATCACAATTCTCTTCACGCGGAATTTCGATCTCAGTATCTTTTCCGAATGCAGCCTCTTCAAATGAAAGGGTCATCGTATACTGTAAATCCGCCCCTTGACGCGGTGCATTAGGATCTCTCCTGCGGCCGCCGCCGCCAAAGAAGCTACTGAAAATATCTTCAAAACCGCCGAAACCTCCAAAGTCCTGACCGCCAAAGCCCTGATTGGGATCTGTATGTCCGAATTGGTCATAATGCGCCTTTTTCTGTTCGTCACTCAATACTTCGTAAGCTTCCTTGATTTCCTTGAATTTATCCGCAGCATCGTCCGCTTTATTAATATCAGGGTGATATTGTTTGGAGAGCTTTCGATACGCTTTTTTGATTTCATCCTTCGAAGCACTTTTCGAAAGGCCTAACACCTCATAATAATCGCGTTTACTCATATCTAAAATCCACTCCCGATTCGATTCACATAAAGGTAATATTATCACTGAACGAAGATAATAATCAACTAGAAAAGTACAAACGGTTTTAACACATTTTTGTAAATGGTAATGCCAGCCCCGATTTGCACACATTTTTCTCTAAAATCCCATGATTCCCCACCAGCGATTGTAACACTTCCCGACAATGATTCCATCCACTGTAAAAAAAGCCAAAGTCAAGATAACCTGACTTTGACTTTTTTACAATGGCAGGCAGAAATTAACTGCCCAATATATCAGTGTCCCAATTGGGCCACTTTTTATTTTTTCTCTTCTTCGTTAACTTCAGTGTATTCAGCATCAACCACATTATCGTCTTGAGCAGACTCGCCAGCACCGGCTTCGCCAGCTTGCTGAGCTTTTGCCGCTTCTTCATAAAGCTTCATTGTCAAAGCTTGAACGATTTCGTTAAGCGCATCTTTTTTCACGCGGATTTCTTCAAGCTCATTTTTCTCGATTGCAGCTTTCAGTTCATCCTTCGCTTCATTCGCTTTTGTTACTTCCGCTTCGTCCACTTTGCCTTCTAGATCTTTAAGCGTTTTTTCCGTTTGGAAAACTAATTGATCAGCTTCGTTACGAAGTTCAACTTCTTCTTTACGTTGTTTATCGCTATCGGCATTTTCTTCCGCTTCACGTACCATGCGTTCGATCTCTTCATCAGAAAGTCCTGAAGATGATTTGATGGTGATCGCTTGTTCTTTGTTCGTGCCAAGATCTTTCGCACGAACGTTCACGATACCATTTTTATCGATATCGAAAGTCACTTCAACTTGCGGAACTCCACGCGGTGCCGGTGGAATGTCACTTAATTGGAAACGGCCAAGCGTTTTGTTATCCGCTGACATTGGACGCTCACCTTGAAGGACATGGATATCAACTGCCGTTTGATTATCAGCAGCTGTCGAGAACACTTGTGATTTACTTGTCGGAATCGTAGTATTACGGTCAATCAGTTTCGTGAATACTCCGCCCATCGTTTCAATTCCAAGTGAAAGTGGAGTTACATCAAGAAGGACAACGTCTTTAACATCCCCTGTTAATACGCCACCTTGAATTGCAGCACCCATTGCCACTACTTCATCAGGGTTTACACCTTTGCTTGGTTCTTGACCGATTTCCTTTTTGATCGCTTCAACAACCGCAGGAATACGTGTAGATCCACCAACAAGGATTACTTTGTCGATTTCAGATGCGGAAAGACCAGCATCTTTCAATGCTTGACGAGTTGGTCCCATAGTGCGTTCCACAAGACCTGTAGAAAGCTCATCGAATTTAGCTCTAGTCATCGTTACATCCAAGTGAAGCGGGCCAGCATCTCCAGCTGTGATGAATGGTAATGAAATTTGAGTTGACGTTACGCCGGAAAGATCTTTTTTCGCTTTTTCAGCTGCATCTTTCAAACGTTGAACAGCCATTTTGTCTTTAGAAAGGTCGATTCCGTTTTCTTTCTTGAATGCTTCAACAAGGTAATCGATGATGACTTGGTCGAAATCATCCCCACCTAGACGGTTGTCACCGGCAGTGGACTTAACTTCGAAAACGCCATCTCCAAGTTCCATGATCGATACGTCAAATGTACCGCCACCAAGGTCGAATACAAGGATCGTTTGATCTTCTTCCGTTTTATCCAAACCGTATGCAAGTGCAGCAGCTGTCGGTTCGTTGATGATACGTTCCACTTCAAGGCCGGCAATTTGCCCGGCATCCTTAGTTGCTTGACGTTCAGCATCATTGAAGTAAGCAGGTACAGTGATGACCGCTTTAGTGACTTTTTCACCAAGATACTCTTCAGCGTATGATTTCAAGTATTGAAGGATAATTGCAGAAACTTCTTGAGGAGAGTATTCTTTTCCTTCAATTACTTCTTTATGGTCGGTACCCATATGGCGTTTAATGGAAATGATCGTGTTAGGGTTTGTTATCGCTTGGCGTTTTGCCACTTCCCCCACTTGCCTTTCTCCATTTTTGAATGCAACTACGGATGGAGTTGTACGGTTTCCTTCCGGATTCGGGATTACTTTTGGTTCCCCGCCTTCAAGTACAGATACACAAGAGTTTGTTGTACCTAAGTCAATACCAATAATCTTGCTCATAGTTTCACTACCTCCCAATTATTTATATGTAAAATTCCTATTCGTTCACTTTTACCATTGCAGGTCGTATCACACGGTCTTTAAGAAGGTATCCTTTTTGGAATTCCTCGACGACGATGTTCGAACCGAAGTTTTCATCTTGAACTTGCATGACCGCTTGATGCAGACGCGGATCGAACTCTTCGCCAACCGAACTGATCGGTTCAATGCCTTCTTTAGCCAATGCATCAGTAATCGCTTTATAGACCATTTCCATGCCGGATAGCAAGGATTTCGTCTGTTCATTTTCCGCTTCGATTTTTGTAGCTCTTTCAAAATTATCAAGAGCCTCCACTAAATCACTAGCAATGCTTTGAACTCTATATTTTTGAGCCGCCTCCATATCAAGCTTGGCACGGCGTCTTGAATTATCAAAATCGGCCTGCAGACGAAGATAACGGTTATCCATTTCTTCGATTTTCGCCTCAAGTTCGGCAATCTTTTCATGAGCCAATTGAAGTTCATCCTTTTCAACCGGATTTTCCTCGTGGTTTTCTTCCGCTTGAATTTCTTCTTCAGCGAAAACTGATTCTGCAGCGCTTTCCCCGATTGTTTCATTTTCCAATGTTTGTTCTTCGTTTTTATTTTCTGTCACAATCTCACCTCCCTAAAAGGGTTATACAATTTATGCTAAAGTAATATGCCAGGCCGCGGAATATGCTCCTCCGCCACCTTAACAATATTACCTTTGCTACTATTTTTGATACAGTTTTGTCATCAGGGCCGTTAAATCCTTCGAGAAAAACGAAAGCAAACTGATCACTCTCGAATATTCCATTCTCGTTGGACCCAATATGGCCAATGTGCCAACTTGCTCCTGCCCGATTGAGTAGGTTGCCGTAATCAAACTGCAGTCATCGAGCACTGTGTTTTGATTTTCACGGCCGATCTTGACGTGGATGCCCGATGGATTTTGAGTGATCAAATCATAAAATCCCTGTTCCTGTTCAATCATCGATAAAAGCGTGCTTACTTTAGCAATATCATGGAACTCCGGCTGCCTCAGCATATTCGTTTTCCCGCCGAAAAATATCTTTTCGGGCTTTGTGTCCGTCAGGGTCTCCGCAAGGATAGAGACCATCGATCCATAGTTTTGAATGTGGCGGCTCAATAGAACTGCCACTTCCTTATAGATCTTATCCTTTAGATCAACTAGCGGAACATCGACCAAACGGGAATTCAATATGTTCACCATCTTTTCAATTTCGTTTATATCTAAAGAAGGCGGTAAGGAAATCATTCGATTTTCCACATGACCTGTATCGGTAATGATGATGGCTATTGCCGTTTCAGGACTCAAAGGAATGATCTGGATTTTTTTCAGCTTATGCTCATTCACTTTTGGCCCCAGTACAATTGCCGTATAATTCGTCAGCTCCGAAAGTATTTTCGCTGACTTCTGAACGATCTTTTCCAATTCATAAATTCGTTCTACAAAAACGGATTTTAATATCTTCATTTCATTCTTTTTCGGAGCTTGAGGAGAAAGTAAATGATCCACATAATATCTATACCCTTTTTCAGAAGGGATCCTACCGGAAGAGGTATGGGTTTTTTCTAAAAATCCCATTTCTTCAAGATCGGACATTTCGTTGCGAATTGTGGCAGAGCTGAACGTAATTTCATCTTTCTTCGACAAGCTTCGTGACCCGACTGGCTGGGCAGAATGGATGAAATCCTCGATTATCACTTGTAGAATCAATAATTGACGATCAGTTAGCATGTATGATCACCTCTGTTAGCACTCTGTCTCATCGAGTGCTAATATACTAATAAATTATCAAATGAAGCTTATGATGTCAACAATGAAAACCGCTAATTCATCGTTAAAATAACATAGATTTCCTTCAGTCGGAATCAATAACGCCTAAAAATGATTGGAACACATCATTTCCGAGCAGTTTGCCCTGCTCAGTCAAGTGCACGAACCCGCCTTCGACCTTAAGCAGACCCTTTGCCGATCCTTCTTCGAGCGGTTTCCTGAAAATCTCCGTCATTTCAACAAAAAATTTATTCTTGAAGATTTCCAATGAAACTCCTTCCGTTTTCCGGAGACCCAAAAACATCTCCTCTTCCATCCGTTCATGAAGCGGTACCGGGTGTTCATCCAATACAGGCAGCTCGTTCGCAAGCAATGGCGTGATATATTTCTTCACAGGACCATGATTGGCCACCCTTTTACCTCCAGTATAGCCATGTGCACCGGCACCAATCCCATAATACTCCACATTATCCCAATATGTCAGGTTGTGCCTGCTTTCAAACCCAGCTCGGGCAAAATTACTGATTTCATATTGATGCAGACCATGCTTCTCCATCTCTTCCATCAGCCTCTCATACATCGAAGCCTCGAGCTCCTGCGGCGGCAGGTTCAATTTACCCCTTCTCATCTGATTATAAAAAACCGTCTTCGGCTCAACGATCAATGAGTAGCTGGAATAGTGCGGCAACTGAAGGGCAATCGCTTTATCCAGCGTATCCTTGAAATCTTCCATCGTTTGGCCCGGCAATCCATAAATCAAGTCGATGCTGATATTCGTAAAACCAACCTCTTGAGCCAAATGAATCGTTTCATATACTTCTAGAGCCCGGTGAGTCCGGCCAATTCGTTTTAACAATTCATCATTGAAGCTTTGCACTCCAAAGCTAAGTCTATTGACCCCTGAATCAAAAAGTATCTCGAGTTTCTCCCTCGAAAGATCCCCTGGATTGGCTTCGAATGTATATTCTCCCTTTTTAGGATCAAAGGGCAGGGTTTCATTGATTGCTTCACATAAGAATGCAATCTGCTTTTCACCCAGAGAGGTCGGTGTCCCTCCACCGACGAAAACCGTATCCAAACCTGCAGTCGGGTATTTGGAAAGCTGCATCTCCATTTCCCTTTTCATCATCTGTAAATATTCGTCAACCGGCTGTCCCTGCAAAAATACTTTATTGAAATCACAATAGTGACAAATATGTTCACAAAATGGTATATGGAGGTAGGCGCTTTTGATCATTGTGTTCACAACCTTTTATTCGAATGAGTCGATAGAAAAAGAGGCTAGATCTCCTCTACCCTCTTTTTTCTATCTATCGTTTATTTTATTTATTTTTTTGGTGTCGTATCATCCATTTTCAAAACAGCCATGAAAGCTTCTTGCGGAACTTCAACGGAACCTACCTGTTTCATCCGCTTTTTACCTTCTTTCTGTTTTTCAAGCAACTTACGTTTACGGGAAATATCGCCGCCGTAACATTTAGCCAATACGTTTTTGCGCATTGCACTAATCGAAGAACGAGCTATGATTTTTTGCCCGATTGCCGCTTGGATCGGTACTTCAAATTGTTGTCTCGGAATCAGTTTCTTCAATTTTTCAACGATGACTTTACCGCGCTCATAAGCAAAGTCCTTATGAACGATGAAACTTAAAGCATCGACAGTTTCAGCATTCAGCAAAATATCCATCTTCACAAGCTTGGACGGTTTATAGCCGATCAGCTCATAATCGAATGAAGCATAGCCTCTTGTATTGGATTTCAATTGATCGAAGAAATCATACACGATTTCCGATAATGGTATTTCATAATGAATGCTCACACGAGTCTCATCGATATATTCCATATCAATGAAGTTACCGCGTTTATTTTGACAGATTTCCATGATCGTCCCGACAAACTCCGTCGGTGCCATCATCGTCGCTTTGACATATGGTTCCTCGACCCGTTCGATCTTTTGAGCATCAGGCATATTAGACGGGTTATCCACTTTCAGGACCGTTCCGTCTGTTTGGACCACATCATAAATAACACTCGGGGCTGTGGTGATCAGGTCGATTTTAAATTCACGTTCAATCCGTTCCTGGATGATTTCCATATGAAGAAGTCCAAGGAATCCGCAACGGAAACCGAAGCCCAATGCTTGCGATGATTCTGCTTCGAACTGCAGCGCTGAATCGTTCAATTCCAATTTCTCCAATGCATCCCGTAAATCATTGAATTTCGATGCGTCAATTGGGTATAAACCGCAATATACCATCGGATTCATCTTCCTGTAACCCGGCAATGGTTCTGTCGCACTATTCACGGCACTTGTAATCGTATCACCAACAGTCGTATCACCAACGTTTTTAATGGATGCCGTAAGGAAACCTACATCACCGACGTTCAGTTCATCCAACAGCTGGGTTTTAGGGTTGAAGACGCCCAATTCGGTAACATCGAATTCCTTGCCAGTGGACATCATTTTGATTTTGTCGCCCACTTTAACAGAACCCTCAACAACACGGATATAGGCAACTACACCGCGGTACGCATCAAACAGTGAATCGAAAATAAGCGCCTTGAAAGGAGCATCCGGATCACCTTGTGGAGCTGGAACCAATTCAACGACCTGTTCCAGAATCTCCTCGATTCCGATTCCCGCTTTAGCCGAAGCCAAGACTGCATCGGAAGCATCCAATCCGATCACTTCCTCGATTTCACCACGCACCCGTTCCGGATCTGCACTCGGCAAATCAATTTTATTGATGACCGGAATGATTTCCAGGTTGTTGTCCAAAGCTAAATACACGTTTGCAAGCGTTTGGGCCTCAATACCCTGTGCCGCATCGACAACAAGGACAGCGCCTTCACAAGCTGCAAGGCTTCGTGACACTTCATACGTAAAATCGACATGTCCCGGTGTATCAATAAGATGGAAGATATATTCTTCTCCATCTTTCGCGTTATATTTCAATTGAATCGCATTCAATTTAATCGTAATTCCACGCTCGCGCTCTAAATCCATGGAATCCAACAGCTGACTCTTCATTTCACGTTGAGTCATGGCGTTCGTTTTTTCAATGATACGATCCGCCAATGTAGATTTACCATGATCTATATGAGCGATGATGGAAAAGTTACGAATTTTTGATTGTCTTTTTAATTTTTCTTCTCTATTCATGACGTTCACTCCCACTAGTCGACACAATACACTATTTTTTATTATATCAATAGAAAATGCAAGATTCAACAGAATAGTTACAAAAGAAGCATCATTGCAGGGCAACGGATAAAAAAAGGCTGCATTCCGGATTCGGATGCAGCCTTTTGGCAGGGCACACTCAACTTATTTCACACCTAAATCATATCAATAAGTGCTTGAAAGGCACCTGATATGGTCTCTCCAAGCGTTTTGCCGATCGATGAGAAAAAGTTGAAGGCCTTCATTTCTTCAAGCTTTTCTTTTTTCGTCTCCAAATCATGACTCGTTACTTTTTCGCCAAGGATATCCGCCTCCATCTCCCCTTGGTCCGATTGGTTAATAATGAATGCACTATTCAAAGAGGGATCTTCATACCCCTTCATTTTTTTCATCCCGTCGTTCGCTTGCTGCATCCCGATTAGAACACCTAAAAATAATACGAGCACAATCCCTGTACATTTCAACCAAAATCGAACCATGATAAGAGAACTCCTTTCAAATTACTTCGCTTCCGAATCTCCGGTCGTTTTATCCACTGCTTTGGCATCCCAGTAAAATTCACTGAAAACATCGGTAAAGGCATCAACGGTCAAGTACATTTCCTCGAAGGTATTATCAACACCGCCAATTTCTATAAGCATGGCATTGCCTGATAAATCCTGATTATATATACCATTATGGCTAGATCCGCCCTGTTTCATAACCCCTCGTGAAATACCTGGGTATTTTTTCTCCAAAGCTTTATGAAGGTTATTGGCAAGCGCCGCATTTTTTTCAAAGTTCGGGTTATTCCCCCCGATCACGAAGGCGATCTTGGCATAGTCTTTACCTTTGATTGAGATTGTCGTATCTTTTTTCCGCTTTGAATCGCGGTGAATATCGATCAGATATTCCAAATCTTTATTAGTGGCCAATGCCGTCTCGACGGACTTTCGTGATTCTTGATAGGATTTGGCATAATTCAATCCTTTATTATTCAGATTTCCCATGATATCCGTTTTATCGAGCGAGGAGCCAATCCCCTTATCAGCCAAATCCTCAACCATCCGTTCCCCGAGTTTCGTAATATTGATTTTAGAATGGTAGGCTAGGTCCGGATTGGTCACTCCTTTTAAATATGGAAGATATGATTCCCGGTTATGGCTATGGTATATCTCGACCACTTTCCGTCCATTGGTCGTTTGTTTCGGCTGATCGGCCACTCCTTTTTCAGGTTCTTCAATTTCATCCAGGTTTTGCAGGGATGCATCCCTTTCTTCATTCAGGACGTCTACTGGCGGCGAGGATTCGTATGGCATATTCGTATAATTCGTTCCTTCCCCAGCAACCAGGATTTCATTATCAAAAATCGAAAAGCCAGGAAGTTCCCTGCCAAGTAAACTTCGCGGGTCCTCCAGCGAAATGTTGGTCGAGACTTTTATCAACTGATTCGCGATCATCGATTCCTGCTTACCTTCCGGCAGGGCATTAAATAGATAATGATTTTCGTTGGCCAGCATCGAGAACAGCATTTTCCCCGAGAATTGGTTGGCTACAGTATGTACGGAATTAGAAGATATCCGATACTCCGGTCTTAGGGAAGTCATGACCCCACTGACCGAAAAAACAAAAAGAAGCAAGGCGAGAATACCTAGAAAAGTTTTTATTATTGTTGATCCGTGAACGGCTGTTATGATTCCTGGGGAATTTCTTCTTTTCATCCTTCCACCCTCTCTATAGCTTGTCTATTAATACCTATGACTTTGCTAGAGAGGGTAGAACCCCATTTTTGGGCACTGAAAATGATTTAACGGGTGTAGTAGCCGGTATTTTCTTGGTTTATTGAATGATGCAAGGCTGCATTTAACCCATTGGCTATTAAATTGGCCATATCCTCAATGAAAACATCGACTTCTTTCGGTGTAACCATTAAATTTTGACCAAGCGGTGACAGTACCTCATAAATCAATTTCCGTTTCTCTTCATCAGGGAGGACACCTATCATTCCCAAGAAGGTTTGGCGCTCCTTTTCACCTGGCATATCCTCTTCGGTCAGCTTTGTGCGCTTTCCAAAACTGAATCCAGCCGGTGCCAACGAACGTGATGGTCTGTCCCCTTCATTCAATTCCTTGCCAAAGTGCTTCAAAATATAATCTATCGTATCGCTGGCAATTGATACGGCATCCACGACGGTAGGTATTCCAATCGCTATAACAGGAACTCCCAGTGTATCCTGGCTCAATTCTTTTCGTTTATTCCCAACGCCAGACCCTGGATGGATGCCTGTATCCGTAATTTGAATCGTCGAATTCACTCGTTCGATCGAACGGGCAGCCAATGCGTCAACGACGATCAGGAAATCGGGATTACTTTTTTCGATGACTCCTTTTATGATGTCACTCGTCTCGATTCCCGTAATCCCCATCACCCCGGGGGAAATCGCACTGACCGGCCGATAGCCTTCCTTGACGGACTCCGGCTGCAATTCGAACAAATGTCTTGTGACTACAAGGTTCTCAACGACAGCAGGCCCGAGAGCATCGGGAGTAACATTCCAATTACCAAGACCGACAACCAAACAACTGCTTTCAGTGGTGATTTTATTCCGTTTCAAGAAGTAAGCCAGTTCGTTGGCGAACACCTTTTCCACCCGTTGCTGCGTATCGGTATCCTGCTGGCGGATCCCCTGCACTTCGATGGTCAAATAGCTGCCCTGCTTCTTACCGATTTCTTTTTCACCCTCAGCCGTGACCTCGACTAAGGATACCTTCAGATCATCCACTTCTTTTTCCTTAATAATGACCCCTTCGATACGGGATACATCCACTTCCTCTACAACGCCTTTATGTTCAAGGGCAATTTCCTTTGCTTCAATCGCCAAATCTGTACGAATTCCGTATTCACTAAGGTCCAAATTATTTTCCATAACGGCCTCCTGATGTTTGAATTGAATCTAATCTAGTATTTTCACTAGTCTCTCTTAAACATTCTGTCGTTTTTGCTTTTTTATTATTCATTTTTTTGGTACAATGAGTGATGACGAGATGAATTTATTACCGAAATCATAATTCCTTTTCGATTCTCAATCTGAAGTATTGCATATTTATGAGCAGTCTGATAGAATATCACTTGTGCTATTTGATATGGATTTGAAAAGTCGAGTTCATATAATCTCGATTTCTTTGTAGGAGGTGAACGGAATGCCAAACATTAAATCTGCTATTAAACGTGTAAAAATTAACGACAAAAAACGCGTTCATAACATTACTGTTAGATCAACTATGCGTACTACAGTGAAAAACGCTGAAGTTGCATTAGCTGGTGAAAACGTTGAAGCTGCTAAAGAAGCTCTTTTAACAGCTGCTGTGAAATTAGACAAAGCTGCATCTAAAGGATTAATCCATAAAAATGCGGCAGCCCGTAAAAAATCTCGTTTAGCGAAAAGACTTAACGCTCTTAACGCATAATGACAAAAAATTAAACGGTCCAATCGGATCGTTTTTTTTGTGCCGTTTTTTGCATAAAAAAAGGTGACAGGATATCTGCCACCTTTTTTTATCATCTAATTTTTAAAAGCAGCAGCTCAAGCGTGATTGCCTTATCGGCTTGGCCGGTCTTCATTTTATAATCCGCTTCCGCTAAATCGTTCATGATGCTCAACAGCTCGCGTTCCTGGAATTTCCCCGTCTTTTCAAGTGCCAGCTTCACCCTGTAAGGGTGCACCTTCAGTTGACCTGCAATTTTTTGCTGGCTATAGCCCTGACGGGAAAGCTCCTTCACTTGATACATGAGCCTGACCTGCCCCGCCATGACACTCAAGATTTTGATCGGCTCTTCATTCTGCCTGAGAAGATCGTGCAGTATCGTCATGGCACTCTCCATCTTTCGCTGTAACACATGATCAACAAGCGTGAAGATATTTTGTTCAAGGGATTTAGCAACAAGCTTTTCCACTACCTCGACCGTAATGTATTTTTCAGCTTCTGCATAAAGCACCATTTTATCCAGTTCATTCGTCAGCATCATCAAATTCGTTCCTGCAAGTTCAAGTAAAAGCTCTGTAGCCTGCTCATCTATATGGACTGAAGAAGCTTCGACCCTCTCCTTCACCCACCCCTTTAACTCATGATCACCAAGCTTCTTCGCTTCAACGAGAACCGCCTTACGCTTCAGTTCCTTGGTGATTTTTTTCCGTTCATCCAGTTTCTCATAAGGTGCGGTCAATACGACAATAGAATAAGGAACCGGGTCAGCCAAATACGCTTCCAGTCTTTTCACATTATGTTCAACTCTTGACTTCGTTTTTTCAGCTGTCAAAAAAAATGGGTTTTGCATGAAAACAAGACGCCTTTCCCCGATAAACGGGAGGGTTTCGACATCTTCAAGTGCAGTTTCAACAGGCGTCTCTTCTAAATCAAATTGAGAAAAGTTAAAATCCATCTCATCTTCGTTAAGGACATTCTCGATCAACAGCTGCTTCGTTTCATTAATTAAATAGGCTTCCGTCCCATATAACAAGTATACTGGCGCGAATTGCCCTTTTTTTATACTTTTCCAAACGTCTAATACCAATAGAATCCGCCTCTTTACTATGTATTCTTCTCTAATGGTATAGGTGGATGGACCATTTGACAAGCTATAAAGGGAACTAGCCCTTTAAAAGGGCTAATTCCGGATCTATATGAACACTTTCAAGAAAGGCCCGGGTAATCTTCCTTGAAAGCGGGTAGAGTATTCATGTAGAACAAAATTTGAGCTTTTCTTTTTCGCTTGCTTTGTTTGTACTGTTATTTTGACCTCAAAATCCCAAACTATTTGTGACAACTCTTGTCAGTAAAGGAAATGAAGGAATGAAGCCTGTAGATTTTTTTTTGGTAATGTTTTATACTATTAGCAGAAATAGGAGGGGTAAATAATGAACGAATTCGAAAAGAATGTTCAATCAAAGACAGATGACGTCGCTGATTCCGCTATAGGATTCATCGGTTCTTTTGTATTTTTCGCTGCCATGTTCACCATAGCTGTCGTCATTAAAGCTGTCGGATCCTGATTTCATTTACTACATGCACTTATTTTTCCAGATGGAGGCTGCCGCTGCAGTCTCTTTCTTTTTGATTTTCTACATACTATGGGAGAGTCTTCCGAAAGGTTCCACTGCTTTTGTAATACTTGTAAATAATAGAACCATCTTCATCCGTCCTGAAGACCTTTATGCCATTTCTCTCCAGATTCCCAATTACGTCTCCATGAGGGTGACCGAAGCCGTTATCTTTTCCAACTGAAATAAGCGCCGCTTTAGGCTGTAGCTGTTCAAGGAAGGGCGTGGAAGAAGAAGTTTTACTGCCATGGTGACCGACCTTCAGGATATCCGCCTGCAACTGCGGAAATGTGCTCATTAGTTCCCTTTCCCCTTCTTCGCCCATATCGCCGGTTAATAACCATGACAATCCCCCAAGCTCAGTGAATAGAACAATGGAGGAATCATTCTTATCTTCTTCTTTCTCAAATGGACTTAGTACGGCAAAGGGCGCTCCGCCCTCCACCCAATGGTCCCCCCTTTTCAGGACCTTCATTTTCATTTTTTTATCTCTTGCCACGGACACAAAATCCAGATCCCTATATTGCTCTTCACTCCAGCCTCCAATGTTGATCTCCCCAACTTTAAAATTTTCAATTAATTCTTTTGCACTTCCCATATGATCTGCGTCCGGATGGGTTAAAATCAGTTTGTCCAATTGGTGGATTCCCTTACTTTTCAATAATGGAATTATGATATCATCCGCCGTGTTGAACTTTTTTCGTTTTTTTGCCCAAGCGTCGATTGGAAATGTAATCTGTCCTCCCGTATCAATCAAATAATTACCGCGATTGAACGGCAGGATAATTAAAATGGAGTCCCCTTGTCCAACGTCGATGATCTGCACTTCACCAAAAGGTGAGAATCTTTGCAAATTATATTGCAAAAGTAAAAGGACAATTAATATTCCGCACCAGATTTTACTTTTTTCAAAAG
This sequence comes from Bacillus sp. ISL-34, assembly GCF_018613325.1. GTDB lineage: Bacteria > Bacillota > Bacilli > Bacillales > DSM-1321 > Peribacillus. Next base: position 173,276 of record NZ_JAGGQJ010000004.1, read on the forward strand.
ATACATCCCAAGTCAGGTATAACCCTAAGAGGGAAATAACAAGTAATGCCATCATGATGAACGGTGGTTTTCCAAACGTAATGGAGGCAAGCGGCAAATCCGATGCTGCATCCGCAGCTTTGTTGCAGAGTATGAAGGTAAAATTCAATATTGATATGAGGGGTTGCCCCAAGGAAGGCAGTAATAAATGAATGAAGAGGGAAATGAGTGAAAATGGCAGCAATATGATGGAGTAAAGAGGAACATACAATACGTTCAGAAACACGCCAAGAAAGGATACTTCAAAAAAGTGAAAAAGCAAAATCGGAAGGGCTGCCAATTGGCAGATGGAACTGATGATGAATAGCTGCATCGTTTTCTTCGGGTATTGCAAGAAAATGCTTGAAGACATGATGATGGAGAAAGTGACCGCGAACGAAAGCTGAAAACCTATATCATAGAGCATATTAGGCCGAAAAAACAAAAGTGCCATATAAGCCGATCCGATTGCAGTACCCGCCGAGATCCGCTTCTTGAATAGCAGGAGCAGAAAGAAAAGCATGGCCATTAAACAGGACCTCACCACTGATGGACTGGCACCTGAAAGTAACATGTAAACCGGAAGGAAGATTAAGATGGCCACCATCATTCTTTCCCGTGTAATCCCAAGCCTGATGCCGAAGTAAAATAGCATCCCCGTTAAAAAGCTGACATGAAGACCTGAAATCGCCAGTAAATGAACCAGACCGAGACTCTGATAATTAGTAAGGTCGCCTTCATCTATATATGTCTGGTCTCCGAATATGAGGGCTGTGACAAAACCGCTCGATTCTTCCGGAAAGTGTTCTCTAATATACGTAATCCCCTTCAGGCGCAAATTAAGTATCGAAACTAGAATCGGTTTTCCAACCTCTTTACATTCTTGAAATGAAATGGAATCCGCTTTGAATATCCAATGGGTTCCTTGGCGCAGAAGATAACGCTGATAATCGAAACTGTTTTCATTCCTGTTTTTGTCGGGAATTTGCAATGTCCCTTCGGCAGGACATGATAAACCGATTCGCAGAAACTGACCCAGCTTTTCCTGTTCCAGTTCAGTGGTGATTTTATAACGAAGCACTAACCGTTCGCCTTTCTCACTGGCAACGAATCCTTTTAATGAATTTCCATCTATATTCGGTTGATCGGTAAATGTGATGGTAAATTGGTTTTCCGTTCCATGATAGGCAGTTTGGTTGCGGTGATCGGTGAAGGAGGCGGCCCCAAAAAATATCCCCATGATCATCAAATGAAAACTAAGGGCCTTCACACTTAATCCCACCGAAAAATAAAGAAAACAGAGAAAAATAACGATAATGATCAGCAGCCTTATATTAAAAAAAGAATGGGCCGTAACACCAAATGTGGCCGAAACGGCTAATAAGATAAGGTGTCGAGCCATGCCTGCCCCCCGTCCTATTTAATTTTCAAATATCTGATTGGCCTGCTTTTCCAGCTCCGATAAAGCTTCTTTTCCCAGGCCAGTTTGTTCAAGTTGAGCTAACAATGAGAATACAAAGTCCTTTTTTTGTTTTCCATTAACATCGATGGCCCCTTTTGCTTCAACCTTCTCGGTCTTGACACCAGCCTGTTTAAATAATTCCAGAGCATATGGATGATTTTTGTAATCCTCCGCATAATAAACAGCCTTAATGCCAGCTTGGATTAGTGATTTACAGCACTGAAGACACGGAAAATGCGTCACATATATTTCTGCCCCATCAGTAGGCACCCCAAATTTCGCGCATTGTAAAAGTGCATTCATTTCTGCATGTATCGTTCTGACACAATGATTATCAATTACATAACAGCCGTCATCAATACAATGCGTACCTCCCGCAATGGACCCATTATATCCCCCCGCAATGATTCGGTTGTCCCTGACGATCGTCGCCCCTACAGTGAGGCGTGTACATGTACTTCTTAAGGCTAATAAATGGCTTTGCGCCATGAAATATTGATCCCAACTAATTCTGTTCATGTTGTATCCCCTTACCACTAGAATGATTTTCTTCAATTTTACCCTCTTCCTGTCCATTTGTGTAGCATATTCAATCATTCATTTCACCGAAATGGAATCACGTAACCTTTCAAACGTTTTATCGCCGATTCCCGTTACCTTCTTCAATTCATCGACCTCCTTGAATTTCCCTACCGTTTCCCTGTATTCCAGAATCGCATTCGCTTTGGATGGTCCAATTCCCGTCAAGGTTTCCAAATCTTCCTGTGTAGTTGTATTCAAGTTCACCAGTCCTACTGACGTCCCCTTAGCGGGGGCATCACCTGACGACCCGACTTGTACATTCTCCAGGTTCCCCGTGACTTCTTCACCGATTTCCGGAACATAAATGACCATTTGGTCTTCGACGATTTGGGCAAAATTCACTTTATCCTTATCGGCCTTGTCCGTAAAATCGCCTGCAGCCGAAATTAAATCAATCACCCGGTCACCTGCCTGTGCAGTAAATATGCCTGGGGACTTGACCGCTCCTTTAACGTCTACTTTAATGATCACAGGTTCGGCAGCCGTTTCATTTTCACTTTGTTCGATTTCAGCTTCTTTTTCAGTAATGGAAAATATATCTTCCGTATCAGTTGGATCCTCCCCTTGTTGCAAAAAAAAGTAAATGCCCGCCGCAACAAATGCCACGGCAACGGTAATCATCGTCATTTTCCTTTTTAAAATTTCATCCATTTTCTTTTCCTCCTTGTTGGATTTTGCACGATACATTGTCATAGGACAGATTAAAAATACATAGTGTTTTTAGGAGAATCAATCGCTTTAAGTGAGAGGAGTTGATCGGAATTGAAGAAAATCGGTGTTATTGGAACCGGAAATATGGGTACCATTTTAATCGAGGCATGGCTGGAGGCAAAAATATTGAATCCGGCAGATCTAATCATTACAAATCGTACGCTTTCCAAAGCATTGGCGTTGAAAGAAAAACATCCTGGTATCAAGGTTGCGGAAAGCGCAGCCGAAATCGTCCAACAAGCGGACTTTATCTTTCTCTGTGTAAAACCATTACAAATTAACAGCCTATTACAAGGCATCAAACATCATATAAAAAGGGATCAGCTGGTCATTTCCATCACAAGCCCGCTTTCAGTCTCCCAGCTTGAATCGGCAGTGAATGCCCCCTGTGCCCGTTTTATACCGAGCATAACGAACCGTGTCGGTTCAGGGGTATCGTTACTGAGTTTCAGCAAGAGCTGCAGTAAGGAGAAAGTGTCAGCTTTATATGATTTGGCCTCCGCCATATCGGCACCGGTCATCATTGAAAATGATATCACCCGGGTAGCTTCCGATATCGTCAGCTGCGGTCCTGCCTTCTTCAGCTATTTAGCACAAGCTTTTATTGACGCGGCTTGCCAAACGACGAAGATAGATAAAGAAACGGCCACGACTTTGACTGAGAATATGCTGGTTGGCTTAGGGGAACTTCTTGGTAAAGGGGTTTATACATTGCCGACCTTGCAGGAAAAGGTTTGTGTAAAGGGTGGAATAACGGGTGAGGGGATCAAGGTTTTAGAAGCTGAAACAGGGGAAATGTTCCATCATCTTTTTCAGGCGACACATGAAAAGTTTGCAGAGGACCTTCACGAGGTTGAAAAACAGTTCGGCCATCCTTATTAATATTCGTAATCAATATCTCAATTCCTTCTAAAATTAAAAAAAGAAGAGGTCAGACCTCCACTCGTACAGTAGGATGTACGAACGGGGATTCTGACCTCTTTATCATTTACTGGCTACAAACAAGATTCTTTCGGTTTCCGTTACGAGCGGTGCTTCTTCAAGATCCGCCAGAATTTCAGAAACCGTAAAGCCTGCTTGCTCCAACCACCTTTTATATTGTTCAACCGGATAGGTCCGTTGATAATGCAACTCATCAAAACGGTCATACAGACCGCTTTCATCGTCCCTTACGAAAAAACTTAAATCATGCTCAACACTGTAAGGTTCTGCACCCGGGAAGCAGTCCCATATATAGGATACTTCTTCACCATTGACAGCAAACGTATTATCCCGAAAGATTTCTTCCATTTTATAAATGGAATGGATATCAAACAAGAATAATCCGCCATCCTTCAAATGCTCATGAACCCGGCTGAACGTCTTGACTATATCCTCCTCATCGCGAAGGTAGTTCAGCGAATCACAAAAAATCGTGACACAATCAAATTGGCCAAGTCCCTCGAGTTCTGCCATATTCTGTTGGAAAAGCGGAATTGATAATCCAAGCTTAACCGCTTTTTCATTGGCAACAAGAAGCATTTCATCAGATAAATCCACGCCGGTGACTTCGAATCCGTGTTGCGCCAATTCAACGGTCATTTCCCCGGTTCCACACGCTAAATCCAGGACTTTCCTTCCATCAATTCCATACTGTTCCAGCTTCGCCGTAAGGATCATCAGCCATTTTTCATAAGGTGCGTCCTTCATCAATTCATCGTATACATAGGCAAAGCGTTCGTAAGTCATGAAGTCAGTTCACTCTCTAGATCTTCAAAAGGTGCATCTCCCCATAAACGTTCGAGGTTATAGTAGTTTCTTTCATCTTTATGGAAAATGTGGGCCACTACATCGCCAAGATCCACAAGCACCCATTTCGCCTCGTCAAAACCTTCAAGACGTTTTACATTGATTCCTGATTCATCAGCTTTGCTCTTCATTTCACGAGCTATTGCTTGTACTTGTTTTTCAGAATTACCGTGACAGATCAAAAAGTAATCCGCTACAAGGGAAATCCCCTGCATGTTAAGAGCCACGATATCCTCCGCTCTTTTATCATCCGCCGCTTTTGCTGCAATTACAAGAAGTTCACGTTCAGTCATTACATCTTCTCCTTCAAATTCATGATCAAATCATTATATGTCTTAAATGTGTCAGGGTAAATTGCCTGATTTCTTTTCATTAAAAAAACAACTGTATTCCTTAAAGCCTGGATCACAGCATGATCCAAATTTTGCTTTGCTGTCTGCCTGACTTCGTCGACACCGGGAAAAGAACGTCCCGGCTCAATATAGTCGGCAAGGTATACAACTTTATCCAAAAGGCTCATGCCTACCCTGCCAGACGTGTGATAGGCAATCGCATCCAAGATTTCAGCGTCCTGAATGCCAGCTTCCTTTTTCACCAGGTAAGCCCCGACAGGAGCGTGCCACAGCTCCATATTGTATTCAAGTAACGCCGGGTCCATTTTTTCAGCGATTATAATTTGCTCCATTTCCTCTTTTGGACGGAATTTTGCATAATCATGGAAAATGGCTGCCAGTTCAGCTTTTTTGACGTCGGCACCATACCGTTCAGCAAGTTCAATCGCTGACTCGACCACACCCAAGGTATGAATGTACCTGCGCTCGGTGATTTGTTCTTTGACAAGCGCCAATGCTTCCTCACGATTCATATAAACCATTCCCTTTAATATACTTCACCACTGGATCTGCTATTAAATATTTAACGGTTTTCCCCGTTCTTAACTTCCTTCGTATCATGGAAGACGAAATGAACATCTGGGGGACTTTCACCATCGTGATTGGGTATACGGTTTTTTCATTATAGCCAGGGCGCTTCACCCCGACGAAATTAACCATATGCACCAGCTCGTCGATACGGTGCCAATTCGGTAAGTACTCAATCATATCTGCGCCAATGATGAAATAGAACTCATTGGTTGGCTCAAGCTCTTTCAGCAATTTTATCGTGTCATACGTATAAGATGTGCCTTTTCTTTCTATTTCAATACCCTCAATATAAAAAGATGGGTTTCCGGCTATCGCGTTTTCCAACATAGCCAGCCTGTCCATATCTGTTACTTCCTCCGATTTTTCCTTATGTGGAGGAACGTGATTTGGCATGAATCTGATTTCATCTAGCTCAAGGGCATCCAGCACTTCATTCGCTATAATCAAATGCCCGATATGCGGAGGATTGAATGTACCGCCAAGAATTCCAATTTTTTTCATAGATAGGTTCCTTAAGGTAATTTAAGTTGTTTGTTTTCTTTTGATTCTTTATACAGCACAATTATGTTGCCGATAATCTGAACCAATTCCGCCCGTGCACCTTTTGATAAAGAAAGTCCCACATCTTCGCGGTCCTCTTCACAGTTTTGCAGGATGCTGACCTTGATTAATTCACGTACTTCAAGCGCCTCACCAATTTGCTTGATGAGATTATCATTGACGCCGCCTTTACCAACTTGAAAAATTGGATTGAGGTGATGGGCCTTTGATCGTAAAAATCTTTTCTGTTTACCTGTTAACATGTGTTACCTCCTAGTTTGTTCAAGACAATATCTGTCATTCTTGCTGTATCCGGCATAATGCCTGTCCATATCTCAAATGCGAGCGCGGCCTGGTTGATGAACATCCCCAGCCCATTTTGCGTTTCCGCCCCTTTTTCCCCCGCTTCACGCAGCAGCTTGGTTTGCAGAGGGTTATAGATGATATCACTGATAATGGCACCGGTTTTAAGCTGGTCGACCTTCAACGGTGAATGATCCAATTCCGGACTCATTCCAGAAGAAGTCGTTTGGATGATTAAATCATATTGTGATAAGCTTTCTTCCGCTTCGATAATCGAGAGTGCCTTCGATACTTTATCATATGGGCAATCAGAAACAAGCTGGGCCGCCCTTTCCTTTGTCCGGTTTGCAATATCAATTTGCTTTACCCCTTCTTTTACGAGGGTAAAATAAATCGCACGCGCAGCACCGCCCGCTCCGATCACTAACGTTTTTTTAGCCTTGATGTCACCTGATATTTCATCGCATAAAGATTTGAAAAATCCTTTTCCGTCTGTATTATACCCTATAAACCGACCATTTTTGTTAACAACCGTATTTACAGCCCCGATTGCAAGGGCCAGTTCATCCACTTCATCAAGGAAAGGGATGATTGAAGTCTTATGAGGAATCGTGATGTTAAACCCTTCTACACCAAGGGCTTTCATGCCTTTTACGGCATCGTTCAAACCTTCTTTCGTCACATGGAAATGATGATAAACCGCTTCTATATTTTCTTTTTCAAATGCATCATTATGAATGTCAGGTGACATCGAATGTGCAATTGGATCTCCCATTACCCCATATATCTTTTTCATAGACTAGACGACCCCTATATTTAGATTAATGATTTGCGAACGATCACATTGACGCCCTTTGGAACATGTGCAACGATTTTCGCTCCTGGCTCATTGACCGTCACCCAGCCAAGACCGGAAAACACAATATCCATTTTACCATCTTTCAAGGAGAATTCATGTGGAATCAGCTTCGGAAACTCCTCGATTTGTTCAGGCCGTGGGGGCGTCAATAATTCCCCGGCATGGTTTTTATACAATTCATCGGCATTTTCCAGTTTCGTACGGTGAATATTCAATTCATTCGAAAGGTAGCAAGTCAATGAACGCCTACCGCCTGAGACATAGTCCAGCCGGGCCAGCCCTCCGAAAAATAGCGTCTGTCCTTCATTCAGCTGGTAAACCCTCGGCTTGATTTCCTTTTTCGGCATAATCACCTTGAAGTCCCGTTTGTCCACATAATGAGCCATTTGATGATGATTAATGATTCCTGGTGTATCGATCAATGCCTGATCATCATCCAAAGGAATTTCAATCATATCCAAGGTTGTTCCAGGGAAGTGGGAAGTGGTGATGATATCACTTTCACCGCTCACTTCTTTTATAAGACGGTTGATGAAAGTAGATTTACCTACATTCGTACAGCCCACCACATAGACATCTTTACCTTTGCGATACCGCTCAATCGCATCAGCCGCTTCCAGTATGTGCTTTCCTTTTTCCGCACTGACAAGAAGGACATCAACCGGGTTAAGACCCAATTCCTTGGACGATTGCTTCATCCAATTGATCAACTTGTTCGGTTTTACGGATTTAGGCAATAAATCGACCTTATTGCCGATCAGAAGAACATCATTTCTTCCTACAAATCGATGAAGGCCAGGCAGCCAGCTTCCATTGAAATCAAAAATATCGACGATTTTGACGATCAAAGAGTCGGTTTCGCCTACTTTATTCAAGATTTTCAAGAAGTCATCGTCTGTTAAGGATACATCCTGAACTTCGTTATAATGTTTCAATTTAAAGCAGCGCTGACAAACGATTGTCTCTTTTTCCAGAGCTGATTTAGGGGCAAAGCCCAACTCCTTCGGATCTTCAGTCTGGACCTTCACACCGCAGCCGATGCACACTAATTCTTGATGATTGTTCAATTGTGATCCTCCCATTCTATCATTCCTTTTCGTTTAAAAAACGCCATGATCTTTCTTTCGAAATAACGATTGATCCTTGTTCTGAATTCGTCGGTTTGTGCGACAGGGAGCACTAAGATCGTATGAAACCCGCCTCTGTTCCCTCCCAATACATCCGTCAATAACTGATCGCCGATTACCACCGTTTCTTCCAATTTCAATCCCATTGACTTACGGGCTTTATGGAAAGCTCTTGCCATCGGTTTTCTGGCCTGGAAGATAAACGGAATGTGAAGCGGATCGGAAAAAGCCCGAACCCGATTTTCATTATTATTGGACACAATCGTCACTAAAATCCCATGATCCCGCATATTGTCGAACCATTTGATTAAATCGGGGGTGGCAGTTGGCCTGTCCCATTCAACGAGAGTATTATCCAAATCGGTAATGACTCCCTTGATCCCTCTTTTTTTCAATTCTTGAGGATCTATATTAAAAATGCTTTTAACATGTTCACTCGGCAAAAATAATTTAAGCATATTGACACCTCTATATTTTCATTAAAATTTACCGTCTCCATCATATCGAATTTTCAGCTCACTTTCAAAAAAATTAGGAAAGAAGGGCTGACGGTAAAGAAATATCATAATGTATGTTTTCTGATATGGAAAGGCATTTTTTATTAAATAATGGGAAATTTGCAGGCAGACCAGAACCAAAGAACTAATTATTCATAAAAGATTTCGACAAAAATTTCATTTATTCAACCTGTGGATAACTTTACTAACATTTTCCATACTGATGTGCACCATTTCGTCTACCTTGTAAACAACTTAACCACAGGTTATCCACTTTCAACTGTGGATAACAGAACGATTGTTCTCCACGTTTATTTCTGATACAGTAGGGGTACATCAAGGATGACTTATCAATATATGTAAGTAAATACCAAATTATTCCTCGCAATCCCTACTGGAGGTGAGCAGCCGTAAGTGGCGTTCTGATGCAAAAACTATCTGATGACCTGTTGCTTGAATCCTATTTTAAAGCACAGAATTTAAAGTTGAGTACCGATTTCATCCGCCTCATAGAAACGGAAATTCATCGAAGATCCCTAACACATAAAATCCGATCCATATTTTAATATGAAATACATAGGCTGACATCAAATGTCAGCCTCTTATTTTCATTTGAAGTTAGACGGCTCTCATGAATCCGATCGTTTCACCTACACGGACATCTGCGGGAATGGATATGTTTCCTGCAGGTTCAAAACTGCCTTTTTCAAAAAGAAGCACCACTGTCGATCCGAAGCTGAAATAAGAAAATTCCTGCCCTTTTTCCAATTCATCAGATTCATCAGTAATGACGATCGAATTTATGAACATGGCCCCGACTTTCACCATCGCCAGACTTCCCGCTTCATTTTGCAGTTCAGTTATTGTCCGATAGTTTTTTGATAAAGGCTCTTTTCCATATTTCATCCCCCATTTATTGACTGGGTACGATTTCCTTCCAAGGGTCCAGCGTTTGACTACAGAACCCTTGATTGGTGAATGGATCCTATGGTAATGACTCGGGCTTAAGTATAGCACGAGATATTTGCCGCCTAAGTACTTTTCCAAAAAAAGCTCATCCCCGAGCATTTCCTCCATTGAATATACCTTTCCCTTAACGACGATCTTTTTATCAGCGCGTATCTCCCCTGAATCCTCGAGAACACCGTCCACAGGACAAGCTACCGCAGAAGGAACTGCCGTAATTGGCCTGGCGTCCTCCTTTAATTGCCTTGTAAATAGCTCGTGCAGATTGGTATAAGCTTTTAACTCCTTACCAAATTCTTGTTGATTAAGGTTGAATGTTTTTACATAAAATAAAATTAAGGGCCTGCTCCAACGAGATTGGCTAAAATGCTTTAATAATCCTGATGAATACTGACCATTCGTCAGTTCAATAAGAATGCGATACAAAGACTGAAACAAATAAAACCACTCCAAATTGTAAAATTATTCTAAAATTCCCTTGCATAAATTGTGTTAAGTAAAATATTATTATATAATAAATACTTATGTTTACTATATTATGTTTTAATTTGTTTCATTTGAAAGGAGTGAAAAGATGTTTTTATTACACGCCCTCGATCAAACCATTAAAAAATTGAAAGCACAAACAGCAAATATACTTACACTAATGAACTTATCCCTTGGTGGATTTGCGATAATTGCCGTGATGCACGGCCAATTGAATTTAAGCCTGCTTTTAATCTTCCTGGCTGCCCTTGCAGATCGCTTTGATGGTATGGTTGCACGGAAGTTCAACATTGAATCGGAATTGGGTAAGCAACTTGATTCCATGTGTGACATCATATCCTTTGGCGTCGCACCAGCTCTATTATTATACCAAGGAATATTGATAGAATTCGGAGCACCTGGCACACTCTTCACGGTTTTCTACATTGGCTGTGGCGCATTTCGTCTCGCCCGCTTCAATATAAGTGAAAGCAATGGATATTTTACAGGAGTGCCAATTACGGTTGCGGGCTGCATCGCTACTTTAAGTTATCTCGCCATTCCGTATTTCCATCCGGTCTTTTTCTTATCCCTCATGATTATATTATCATTACTTATGGTCAGTCCATTTAAACTGAAGAAAGTTTAAATAAGAAAGCGGATGTCCTAAACCGGACATCCGCTTTTTTTCGTTCATATTCAGCCTAAAACCCATCTTATGCTTTTCGGACTAAGGGGTCGGTCAGACGCATGAATTCTTCAACATCCTCCATACAGGCATTGACCGCTTCTTCCCAAAAATCCCGGGTTTTCAAATCGACGCCTAAATGTTTCTCCGCCAGGTCCTCGACCTTCATGGAGCCGGTATCCTTTAATAGGGCGATATATTTTTCTTCGAATCCTGCAGGTTCTTTCAGGGCATTCGCATATATGCCTAATGAGAATAAGTAACCGAATGTGTACGGAAAATTATAAAATGGTACACCTGTAATATAAAAATGGAGCTTTGAAGCCCAGAACGTTGGATTATAATCACTTAAAGCATCGCCATAAGCTTCTTTTTGTGCATCGACCATCAGTTCATTCAACCGTTCGGCACTGACATACCCTTGTTTCCTCTCATCATAAAACCTTGTCTCGAATAAGTAGCGGGCATGGATATTCATCAATAATGCCACGGAACGCTGAATTTTGTCTTCTAAAAGCGCAAGCTTTTCTTCCTCACTGGCCGCTTCCTTCACAGCGGCATCCGCTACGACCATTTCAGCAAAGGTAGAGGCGGTTTCTGCCACATTCATGGCATATGACCGATTCAATGGATGGATATCCCTCATTGCATAAGAATGGAATGCATGTCCCAATTCATGAGCCAATGTCGATACATTGGATGGGGTGCCGGAATACGTCATGAAAATCCTTGACTGCTTATTTAATGGAAAGCCGGTGCAAAAACCGCCTGGTCTCTTACCTGGTCTGTCCTCAGCTTCAATCCAGCTGTCTTCAAAAGCTTTTTGGGTGAAGCTTGCTAATTGAGAACCGAACTTAGAGAATTGCTGTATGATGAAGTCAGCACCTTCTTGATAATCCATTACTTTGGACTGTGCTGTAACAGCAAGCGGTGCATCCAAATCCGCCCAACTTAATTTATCCAAATCCAATAACTCCGCTTTCCTTTGTAAAAACCTCACAAGCGGCTCCTTATGATCGGCAATTACATTCCACATGCTTTCGAGGGTTTCTTTTTTCATCCTCCCTATTTCAAGAGGCTCTTTCAAAATATCATCCCAGCCCCTTTTTTCATTTACACTGAGACGGAATCCAGCCAAGTGGTTCAAAGTCCTGGCAAAAAGGTCACTTTTTTCCTCCCAAGCCTGTTCCCACGCAGTAAATAATTCTTTCCGGGACCTTTCATCAGGATCAGAAAATTTATTCGCCGCTTGGCCTACAGAAAGCCTTTCACCCTTATAAGGGATGGTCATTGAACCGACGATCGTATCATACATTTGGCTCCAACCTTCGAAACCGTCCATGGCCAATTGGGTGATCAATGATTCTTCCTTCACGGAAAGCTTTTCCTTTGCCTTTTCCCGACGTTCATTCAATACGAATTTCAATTCATTCAATGGTTCTTTTTCGAGGATTTTTTTAAAAAACGCATCATCTAGCTGTATCAACTTTTCATCCAGCTTGCTTAACACCATTTTTAGTGAAGCGACTATCTTCATTTGTTTGATCCGCAGCTGACCAGCCTTTTTATCCTGCGCATTTTGAGCTTCCAGGCATCCAATGTACGCACTGGCCTGTGACGATTTCATATTTGTATTTTTATAAAGATCAAATGCCTGGATTAAACTTCTTTCATCATTTCCTTCTGGATTGATATTGCTTACAAGCCGGTCTAATTCTTTTACCTCTTCGTTAATTTCTTCTAAAAAAGTCAGGAACTCGTTAGAAGAGCTTCCTCCTTTAAAAAAAATATCCAAATCCCACGTCAAAGAATATCCCATCCTGCATTGCCCCCTTTTTATCACTAATCCCATTATAGAGGTAAATTCAATATTTTTCTAATTAAAAGGAATTTTCAGTATTTTTTCAGAACATTTTTCTATATCCCAGATTAAAAGCATGTTATGATGAATATATTCTTGGGAAAGGGGTGGTTGATTCATATGAAATTCTTTATTCACATGTCTGCCATCATCCTGCTCCTTTGGACGCTGCCCATACAGTTCCATCATCATGCACAGCAGCTAACCATTGAAGAACATACCGATGTTCACCATTGGGATAAGGCCGACAAGAAACAGCCTTTCGTGCCTTCCTTCAATTCCTGGCAGTCACTTATCATTATTCTCATTTTCGAATTTTCCATTTTGAGTTTTCTTTATTTTCACTCAAATCTTCGCCGACGATATCTCAGTCCGGTTTTTTTCCAGGCGAATTACGTAGCCTTACGCTCTGACATTTTATAAAAAAATAAAATGGAGGAGTGATTCATATGTGGTTCCGACTAATTATGATAGGGGTCTTTTCTTTAACCGCTTCACGACTGTTCCTTTTTCAGGGAATCGAGATTTATCATGCATTTACAGATTTGATCCGAAATAAATATTAAAAAAAGAGTGCGGGGAAATTTCCCCGCACTCTCTTTGACTTTATCATTCCTATCCTTTAGCTTTCTTTTCCTTCTCTTTTTCTGCCCTGTAAAATTCGTGGAACATCTTCATCAAGGCACGTTTTTCGATCCTTGATACATAACTGCGGGAAATGCCAAGCTCCTTAGCGATTTCCCTCTGGGTTTTTTCCTTTTTCAAATCCAATCCGAACCTGCCTACAATGACTTCCTTTTCGCGTTCATCCAAAATATCAATATACTTTTTCACTTTTTCAATTTCCATATTGAGCTGAATCGTATCGATGACATCTTCCGATTCCGATTTCAGTACATCGATTAAACTGATTTCATTTCCTTCTTTATCCTGACCGATCGGATCATGCAGGGAAATATCTTTCTTCGTTTTCTTTGTCGCTCGTAAATGCATCAAGATCTCATTCTCAATGCATCGCGCAGCATATGTGGCCAGCTTCGTACCCTTCCCATCCGAATAACTCTCAATGGCCTTTATCAAACCAATTGTCCCAATCGAAATCAAATCCTCTGTATCTTCGCCCGTATTCTCAAATTTCTTGACGATATGGGCAACAAGCCTGAGATTATGCTCGATCAGGATGTTACGGGCATCACCATCACCCTCACTCATAAGCTTCAAATATTTCTTTTCATCCTGAGATGACAGAGGCTGGGGAAAAGCGTTGTTTTTCACATAGGAAACGAATAAGTAAAATTCTTTGATAATATAACCGACAACTGTAAGTATTCCGGGCATTGGTTTCATCCCCCGTTTCTTTGGTTTCCCTATTCATACCTATGCAGCAGTGGGCTTGTTCGTGTCTGTCCCACTAAAAGAAATCATGAAAGCATTAATTGTTTCAAACCAGCCTGGATGAATTCCCAAACGAACGAAGGCAAATGTTCATATAATGATAGGGAATTTTTTAGGGAAAGGGGGTTTTTACGATGGGATATAACTATGGACCATACGGATGCAGCTATGGTTATCCGGATCCTGCGCCTTGCTATGCAGGATCCGGTTACGGCTTTGGTTATGGCCTGTTTATCATCCTCTTGATTTTATTGCTCATTTTCGGGTTTTGGTGGTTGCCGGGATGTGGATTTGGTTATGGAGGATCAGGTCCGTGCTGCTGATTCAGGCAAAGAAAAAACTCGGCCCGAGTGCCGAGTTTCCCCTTTTACATATTCATTTCTACCATTGGTTCTGCACCGGCAAATCCGTTAGCCGGTATCCTTCTCCTGCCAATAGCAACGCTTCTCCCCTTTTACGTATAACAAGTTCAACATGTTAACCTCCACCTTTCTTAAAATTTATTTTAATGAACGGGATACCGACCTCGTATGTTTTTAGATAAAAGGACGATGCTTCATCGCTTTATCTAGATGTTCTTCTCGAATCTTGTGGATTCTCTCCTGTTGCAAACATTCCTCGGCAGTCATTTTTTTCATTTTAATCGTGATTGTGAAAAAAAGCATATTCAGTGTCATAATATCACCTCCTTTAAGGGAGCGGCCCAACAAAAAGGCATAAAAAGGCCGCAGAAAGTTACGTCCTCCTGCGGGTTCTTTTAGAAAATATAAAAAGGCCGCAGGATAAAACACTTCTCCCTGCGGCCGCTATGTCTGAATGATTAATAAAGCCAAATTGCTTTAGAAATATTCCGCTTGGCACAGGTCGAATGGTATGTGATTGTCATTTGAAACGTACCGGCTAATAGTGACGACTCCAGACAGATACAATGTCATTTTCTTCGACCTCCTTTGGAATATTTTTTATTACTTGGTAAGTATATCCATAAATTCGATTTTTGTAAACGGTTTTTGCCTATTTTTTTGAAATTTCCATCTTTTCTCCCACTTTCAAGATCAATTCTCACCCAAAGTAGGCATGTAGCATGATAAAGCTGCCCTATCCGGGATATAACGATAGAAAAACAAAAAAACCTGATTCCTTTAAAGAATCAGGTTTGCTTCTATTGTTTTAAAGAGTCCTGGTCATCCATATCGGCCAAGATCTTTTTATATTTTTTGGATAATGAGAAAAATACTATGGATATGCCCAGGAACATTATTGTCGCTCCCATATAGACATATGTGTCAATCATCGCTTTGTCGCCAGAGGGAAGGATGGTTCCTATATAGAAGAACGAACCCACACATAACAAAGTGATCGCAAATTGTTTAAAATCGACCATTTTCGAACGAAGCATTGCCGCCGTTTGTTTTTTGCGGTTTTTCATGCCATTCCACCTTCTTTCAAGCTAATAAGATATCGATATCTCATTCTACCATATTTATTCCAAATGACAGGGTGTAAATAATGGCAGCCAGCTTGGAAGCGGCACCTCTCCAATTATCCTTGCAGCGCTTGTTCCAGGTCTTCCAACAAGTCTTCAACATCTTCCAGGCCAACTGAAATGCGAATCAACCCATCGGTTATTCCAAGCTCTGCACGGCGCTCAGCCGGAATGGAGGCATGTGTCATCAAGGCTGGAACCGAAATTAAGCTCTCCACTGCTCCCAGACTTTCCGCAAGTGTAAAGAATCTCACTTTATTCAAAACGGATGCGGCTTTTTCGGCACTGCCGACATCAAATGAAACCATACCACCGAATCCACGCGATTGTTTTTTGGCAATATCATGATTTGGGTGGTTTTCCAGACCTGGGTAATAGATTTTCGAAACGTCTTTATGCCCGGATAGGAAGCGGACGATTTCGGATGTATTTTTTTCATGTTCTTCCATCCGGATACCCAGCGTTTTAATGCCTCGCATCAGCAGCCATGAATCCTGGGGCCCTAGCACGCCTCCTGTAGAGTTTTGGATGAAATGAAGGTCATTGCCGAGTTTTTCATCATTCACGACGACAAGACCCGCTACAACATCGCTGTGTCCCCCCAGGTACTTCGTAGCGCTATGAAGCACGACATCGGCTCCAAGTGTAAGTGGATTTTGCCAGTACGGCGTACTGAAGGTATTATCCACAATGGTCAGGATGCCGTTTTCTTTAGCTATTTTTGATACTTCTTCCAGATCGGTGATTTTCAATAATGGATTCGTCGGGGTTTCGATGAACAGTGCCTTCGTATTGTCCTTTATCTCTTTTTCGATCGAGTGTATGTCACTCGTATTGATGAACGTAGCTTCCACCCCGAAGCGATTAAGCACTTTAGTGATGACCCGGAAAGACCCTCCATAAACGTCATCGGTCATCAGTACATGATCACCTTGATTGAATAGCATCATAACCGCGGTCATCGCCGCCATTCCCGATCCGAAGGCGAAACCTCTTTTCCCTTCTTCGAGATCCTTGATCAGCTCTTCAAGGGCATGGCGGGTTGGGTTGCCTGTACGGGAATATTCATATCCCCGGTGATTCCCCGGTCCATCCTGTTTATAGGTGCTCACTTGATAAATCGGCACCGAAACCGCTCCTGTTTTTTCATCACCAAAAATGCCGCCATGGATCAATTGTGTTTTTTTTCTCATTTTTATATACCTCCCTGATAAATGTTTTTGCTTAAGTATCGTTCACTGGAATCCGGAAATATGACGACGATATTCGCCCCACGGGAAGCCTTGGCTGCTTCTTTCATGGCCGCTGCAAATGCCGCGCCCGAAGAACTGCCGACAAGGAGGCCTTCTTTAACCGCCAATTCCCTTACCATATGGAAAGCGTCACGATCGCTTATCGTATGGATTTGATCAAAATACGTTTCATCCATATAGGCAGGCAAAAATTCCATCCCGATGCCCTCTGTTTTATGGGGTCCTGCTTTGCCACCGTTTAAAATCGATCCTTCTGGTTCGACAATGACCGTTTTGACAGCAGCGTTCTTTTCTTTTATATATCGCGATGTTCCCATGAATGTCCCGCCCGTCCCGGCACCGGCAACAAACACATCCACATCGCCTTCCATCTGTTCCCATATTTCAGGTCCCAGCGTTTTATAATATGCATCAGGATTGGATGGGTTGGCGAACTGCTGAGGACAATAAGACCCCGGAATTTCAGCCAGCAGCGCCTTAGCCTTGGCGATTGCTCCTGTCATTCCTTCCTCTGTCGGGGTCTGGATCACATTCGCTCCAAGGGCACGCATCAATTCCTGCTTCTCGGCACTGAATTTCTCCGGAACGCAAAAAATCACGTCCACTCCACTGTTTATCGCAGCCAACGCCAAGCCAATTCCAGTATTTCCGGCAGTCGGTTCGATGATCGTCCCGCCCTTTTTCACCTTCCCTGTCTGTAGCGCTTGGGCTAACAGTTCTTGACCAAGCCGATCCTTCACACTGCCTCCCGGATTAAAGTATTCCAGTTTGGCAAAGATACGGACTTCATCCGGAAGCCGGAAATGGGTGATTTCCAGCATCGGTGTTTCCCCTATCAACTCATGAATGCTTTGAAAGACTTTCATATTCGGACATCCTTTCATAGTTATCCTACCAATTTAATAGGAATTATGCAATAAAGATTGATCAGCGGAAAAAGGCATCCGCTGATCACTTACCATTCATTTCATTTTTTCGACCATTTTCAAAATCAGTGCCGCTGAATGTAGAGCCGCAGTTTCCAGGAATTTATCAAAGGAAATATTGGACTCCTTACCTGCGATATCCGAAAGGGAACGAATGATGACAAACGGTGTTTTGAATTGGAAGGCTACCTGTGCAATGGCTGCCGCTTCCATTTCCACCGCGTATAAATCTGAGAATTTCCCTCTGACGAATTCAACCCTGACAGGATCATTCATGAAAGAATCCCCCGTAACGATCAACCCTTTCGCCACTTGAATATCCTCGATTTCTTTTGCTGCTTCTTCTGCAATTGCAAGAAGCTTTTCATCCGGGATGAAAGCTGCCGGAAGCTGAGGGACTTGACCGTACTCATATCCGAAAATCGTCACATCGACATCATGGTGGCGAACTTCCGTGGATATGACCACATCCCCTACATTAAGTGCTGGATGGTAACCGCCGGCAGAGCCAGTATTGATGACTGCATCCGGTTTGAATTTTTCTAACAGGATCGTTGTGGACATTGCCGCATTCACTTTACCGATTCCCGATTTAAGCAAAATGACCTCGACACCATTCAGTGTTCCTGTATTGAACTCGGAACCGGCAATGGTCACCCGCTCCAAACCTTCCAATTTATCACGTAAAATCGTAACTTCTTCTTCCATTGCTCCGATTATGGCTACCTTCATTAGTAAAAACCTCTTCCTATAATTTTTCCGCCTCCATAATCCAGACAAATTGATTGCAGCGCTCGAAGTTCACTTTGTATCCATTTGCTTCAAGTGCTTTTTCCAAAAAAGGAATCGTAGTATAATATTCCGTTTGCAAATCGTTCGCCAAATTATGAAAGCCTGCCTGCCTTGCATCTTGAATCGCTCGTTCATGCGCTTCCCTTGATTGATACATCGTATCCGCAAACACTATTTTACCACCAGTATTCAGTAACTTTCCATAGTTGGCTATCGCTTTTTCTTTTTCTTCATCGGTTAAATGATGAAACGCATACGTGCTCACGATCGAATCAACCTGTTCCGGCTTCGGAAAATCGATAAAATCCCCATCTGTAATTTCTGTTTTTCCATACAGCTTGCTTACCGCTATTTCCCTCATCGCAGGTGAAGGTTCTATTCCCGATACCTTTAGGCCTTTCCTTAGAAGCCTTTCCGTCAAGTTCCCGGTACCTACACCGAACTCCAGCACATGACCATGAGCCCGATCCGTGACGCTATCCAATATCCTATCATAATGTTTAAAAACCTCTTGATACTCAATATCGTGTCCACTAACCGTATCATCATACGATTTCGACCATTCTTCAAATAAATCGATAAATTCTCTGCCCATTTTTAATCACCTTTTTATGATAAGATAATAAAACCTATAAGCATAATATGAAATAAACACAGAAACAGTTCTTGTTTTTTAGGCAAATCCATCATTCGGTTCAGATTCGGAGAAAATGGTGTTAAACTAACAGTATCTAAATGTTGGAGGGGAACAGTCATGAGTTTTCAACTTGACTTAAACTTATTCGAAGATAAAATAGAATTTTTCGAGGCAGAAAGTATCAAGAATCTTGAAGAAAGAATCCAATCACAAATTGAAATCAATAAAGCGATCATGCTTCAGGTAGAATCCGTGTCACACCAAATGTATGTTAGTGAGGAAGGCAGACGTTTTTATAGTGCAGTCGTCCACTTTAAAGCAAAAAAGTGATCACGATGAAAAACCCCCGAAAAGCGGAATACCTTTCGGGGGTTTTTCGTTTATAATTTGAACATTACCTTTTATCGTTTGTCTTCAGCTCTTCGACTTTTACAGGTTTCCAACCTGATCCGTCCACCCATTCAATATAAACACGGAAGGTTTTAGGATTATCTCCTTCGGAAACGGTTCCGATTGCCGTGTTGGGCGAACCGCCGTTTTGCAGCCACCATAGTCTCATGCTGCCTTCTTCGATTCCGGCTCCACTTGCAATGGCTTTACTCATTTCATTCCAATCGACCGAGCCCTTTTCGAAGCTTGTAGTGTGCTCCCCGGATTGCTCAGTTCCTACTGGTTCCCAGCCCTCACTTGTATATGTAGCCGCAACATTGCCATCTCCGCTGCCTTCCACTTCCACAAGTTCGGCATCCCCTGCTTTTTCTGGATCTGTACCATCTTCTGCCTTTTCTTCTGAATCTTCCTCTGTTGCTTTACTATCTTCTTCTACTGCATCTTTTTCTGTTTCTTCACTATCTCCTACTGCGTCTTCCTTCTCAGAATCCAATTCTTCCTCTTTGCCAGCAGGCTTGTCCGCTACTTTCCCCGAATCTGTATCGGCGATTTGCTTTGGTTCAGTCGTGGCTTTTTTTGTTTCGGTGCCATCATCACTTAAGAAAATCGTGACTGCGACAATGACGATTAAAACGGAAACGATGGTGATTGCAATATTATATATTTTATTTACTTTTCTTTTTTGATCTCTCTGATTAAAACGTGAGCCCAAGGTCCATTCCTCCCTTACCTTTTCTTACTGCCTCATTTTAACATGATTTAGCTTAAGATAGAAGGGAAGGGTTTCCTACACTTTTCGTCAATTCTCGCTTTTGTCCTGGTCCTTGGAGTACAGGACTTTTACAATATCTGAAAAAAGAGGCGTCATGCTGGAACTGTTTTCCTTCGTTTCAAAACTTACGGTAACAAGAGCATATTTGGGATCTTTATATGGAAAGTAGCCTGCAAACCATTTATTGAGCTCCCCTTTTTCGATATTGGTCTGAGCTGTTCCAGACTTGCCGGCGACCTCCACAGGCAAATTTCTCAAGTAAGCGCCCGTCCCTTTCTCTTCCGTCACGACCTTCCTAAGAAGATGCTGCATCTTCATCGCAGTATATGGAGACAGTGTCTCGCCGCCAATACTTTGATTGGGAAAATCGACTACGGTCGTACTGTTGTTAAATTCGACCTTTGAAACGGCTTTGACCTGTTCCTTCTTGCCGCCGCGTGCAATCGTAGCCATCATATTCGCTATCGCGAGCGGTGTCGTTTGGACATCCTGCTGGCCAATGGCTGTTTTGGCAATCATTTTGGGATCTTTTTTTAAATCGTCATCATGCCAGACCTTACCGGTTTGTTCATGATGCAACTGAGTGACTTCAGTGTGATATACGTCCCCTTGCCAGCCCGTTTCACCAACCAGCCCTAACATTTTAGCATATTTCTCCAAAAAGTCCGGATCCTTCTCAGCTATTTCCTGTGACAATTCGGCAAACGTCCTGTTGCAGCTTTGGGCAAAGCTATTTTCAAAATTAAGAATGCCCAGTTCCCTCTGTTTATCCGTTTTCCCGTCTATCGTCAAATTACAATTAAATGTCCGGGTGGGGCTAGCGGCATCATAATCGATGGCAGCTGCTGCCGTTACCGTTTTGAAGACGGAACCCGGCGTTTTTTGAGTAAGCATCATATTGACGGCCCCTTCGCCATTCGGATCTTTTATATTAAGCGCCGGACGTGATACCATTGCGACGATTTCACTTTTTTCGATATCGATCAGTACGAGACCGCCTTTTTTTATCCCGCGTTCATCGACGAGCTTCTCCGCTTTTTCCTGAATTTCTTTATCGATCGTCGTCACGACCTTCACCGGGTAAAGCGGATTTGCAGGTTCCACATATTTAACATCGACACCGAACATTGGTCCTCCACTGGCGTCCACGTGAAAAACGAGCTTTGATTCCCCAGCGGAAAGCAAGAACTCATCGAAGGTCCTTTGCAATCCCGTATTGCCTATTTTCGTTTCAGGAGATAAATTCATGTCCGGATAACGTTTTTTCTTTTCCGCATCCGATATATTCGTCGTGCCGATCAATTGCGCTGCAGGGGTTTGATCATGATATAATTTCTCGTTCACGGCAAAGACCCCGGGAATCTTCAATTCATTGATTGCCTTCGATTGGCTGGACGTCAACTCTATCGGTTCATCCCCGCCAAATACGAATGGCTCCTCCGCTTGTTCTATCGCCCGTTTTAACTCCGCTTCCGATTTGCCTATTATCGAGGCCACTTCATCTATAGGCCATGTCATTTTTTTCAAAAAAGGAAATAGGACGAGCGTCGGGATTTCTTCATGTGCCAGCGGTTCCCCATTTCTGTCATAAAACTTTCCGCGTCCATCATCAATCTTTAATATCTGTGAACGCTGATTCACGCTTGCTTCTAACAGGTTCACATCATGCTTTGAAAAAGATTCTGTCGATACAAGTTGGATGTAGGCAAGCCTGCCTATCAGCATCAGCATACAAGCGGTCAAAAAAAGAGCCAGCAACCTCATTCGTTTCTTTTTCATAAAATACACCTCGTAACCATTGTTGACGAGGTGCGAATTTTTAAACAATTATGAACAAATTTAACGAGCCATTTTTCCGATTAAAAAGAGGATGCCCCCATGGACATCCTCTTTGGCATTTAATTAGTCGATGGATACAATCTTGACGCTCATTTCGCCGCCAGGTGTCATGATCGATACCTTGTCGCCGACCCTTTTCCCTATCAGGCTTTTCGCGATCGGGGAGTCATTGGAGATTTTCCCTTCGAATGGATCCGCTTCAACGCTTCCTACGATCGAATATGTTTCTTCGTCACCATTTGGAAGTTCGACGAATGTTACCGACTTTCCAAGTGAAACTGTATCTGTATTCGAATCATTGCCTTCAATGATTTTTGCATTACGGATCATGTTTTCGATTGTTGTAATACGTCCTTCAACGAAAGCCTGCTCTTCTTTTGCGGAATCGTACTCTGAGTTCTCGGAAAGGTCCCCAAAACTGCGGGCGATTTTGATTCTTTCCACCACTTCTTTACGTTTAACCGTTTTTAACTGTTCCAGTTCCTGTTCAAGCTTTAACTTACCTTCAATAGTCATTGGATATTCTTTTTCAATTGCCAAAACCCTTCACTCCTTCAAATTCTTTACAGCAAGCATTCGCTGTGACAAGTTTATGTACTATATAGTGCTTAACCCTGAAATCGAGTCAGAATATATAATTGCGCGCCTTAAAAAGTACGCGCTTCGATACTAAGAAACAATCCGTTCCTTAGTATATAAACCGACTGCTGTGAGCAGCCGGTTCGTTCTGTATCAAGAATAGAGTATTGCGTTTTCCAACATTTGTCCAGTCTTTCCCAATAAATAAATGGGATTATTTAAATAAACGGAGGAAAATGGCACCTATCATTATTTATGCTATGTTATTACAAAAAAGACTTTTGTTCAAGGATTGTTTGAATTTTTGTCACCATGAGGTCAATCGCCACATGGTTCTGACCGCCTTCTGGAATGATGATGTCGGCATACCGCTTCGTCGGTTCTATGAACTGATTATGCATCGGACGGACGACACTGATGTATTGTTCGATGACGGAATCTATGGAACGGCCGCGTTCTTTAATATCACGGGTCATCCGACGAAGGATCCGCAAGTCTGCGTCCGTATCAACATATAGCTTCATATCCATCAGGTCTCGTAGGCGCTCATCCTCCAGCACAAGAATCCCTTCAAGGATGATGACATCCTGGGGCTCAACTGTGATGACTTCTTCTGAACGCGTATGGATTGAATAATCATAAACCGGTTTTTCTATCGTTTCATAGCGCAGCAATGCGTTAATGTGATCGATTAGCAAATCATTATCAAATGCAAGCGGATGATCATAGTTCGTTTTCAAGCGCTCTTCAAAAGGCAGATGACTTTGATCTTTATAGTAATAATCTTGTTCGATCATCAAGATGGAATGTCCTTGAAAGAATTCAAAAATGGAACGGGTAACACTTGTTTTACCTGATCCAGACCCTCCGGTAACTCCGATGACCACTGGTTTCTTTCTTGTCATGTCAATTCTCCTTCCGCATCATATTGTTCACATAAACCCTATTATCTACTTGAATGCGGACAATTTGAAGCGGATGGCGGGCTGCCTCCAGCTCCTTACCTGACTCATCCCAGATCGTACCGATTTTTTGAGTGAAGTTTTCGATTTCCGGTCCAAAAAACTCCACTTCATCTCCAGGCTTGAAGAAGTTACGTTGCTGCATTGTTGCGATTTTAGTTTCCTCGTCGTAATCAAGCACCAACCCAGCGAAGTCGAAGCGAGTCTTTACGGTATGATTCCCGAACATTTGCTGTTTATACCCAGGAATTTCCCCTTCCATGAACGATGATGCCGTCTCACGGTTCGCACACTTATCAAGCTCTTCCAGCCATTCTTGTTTAATCTTGAAATTGTCCGGATCGGCACAATACGCATCAATCACTTTACGATAGACGCTGACAACTGTAGCAATATAATGAATGGACTTCATTCTTCCTTCGACTTTTAAGCTGTCTATGCCAATTTCAATCATGCCTGGCAGTGATTCAATCAGCTTCAAGTCTTTTGGACTCATTGCGAATGGAGCATCTTCTTTATCGAATAAAGCCTTTTCCCCGTCTTGATCCAACTCATATAAATCATAATCCCATCGGCAAGACTGACAGCAGCCGCCGCGGTTCGAATCACGCGCAGTCATATGGTTCGAAAGGGTGCAGCGTCCAGAATAGGCAATGCACATGGCCCCGTGAACGAAAGCCTCGATTTCGATATCGACCTTCTCCTTCATTTCACGGATTTCATCAGCACTAGTTTCTCGTGCCAAAACAACCCGCTCCAATCCTTCCTCTTTCCAATACTGAACAGCCTTCCAGTTCGATAGCGATTGCTGTGTGCTTAAATGGATCTCGACGTTCGGAGCGACCCGTTTACAGGTTTCGATGATTAATGGATCGGCGACGATGATACCATGAACCCCAGCCTCCTGAAGTCCTTCCAGGTATTCATCCAGGCCATCGATATTTTCATTATGCGCGAAAATGTTTGTCGTTACATAGACTTTAGCGCCATAATTTTTCGCGAATTCGACGCCTTCCTTCATTTCCTCAAACGTGAAGTTGCCGGCATTGGAACGAAGACCATATTCCTGACCGCCAATGAACACGGCATCCGCGCCGTAATGAACGGCAATTTTTAATTTTTCCAGGTTGCCGGCCGGAGCCAGCAATTCCGGTTTTTTTACAATGACTCTCTTTCCATCAACGATCTTGGAAATTTTATCAGCAATAGCATTCAAGGCTATTCCTCCTCTTTCTCTTACCCTTTTCTTTAATAAACCGATTCTTTAAAGAAGAACCCGGTATCCAACTCACGGTTATCCGGCTGAACCGCCTTGACTTTTTCAAAGAGCCCCGACTTCATATCATCATAGCGATCAGGGTCTTCAGCACATACGTCAATCGCTTCCCGATATAGCTTTGTCATTTCAATGATATATTCCGGTGTTTGTAATAACCCTTCGATTTTCAATGAATCAATTTCCGCTTCAATCAATTCCTGAAGTTCATCAATCATGCACATATCATTCGGACTCATGATATGTGTACCATTTTCATCTTCATAAATCGGATATTTATTTTCACGTTCCTTATCATGCAAGAACATATTTCTATTTTCCTTCCGATTTTCCACTTCCAATGCCTTACCTTGGTATTCAAAGTAATTACCTAGAAGCGTACGCTTCGATTGGAACATGCATGTCATGCCGTGCACTTGCACCTCAATCTCCACTTCGGCATTTTCCTTCATTTCCACTATCTCGTCCAGACTTATCTCACGGGCAGCCACGGCACGGACAGCACCGCGTTTCCCCCAATAATTACATGTGTACCAGTTAGTTACCGTCATCTCTGTATTCCAGTGCAGGGGCATATCAGGTGCCACGGCACGGACAGCCATTAAGACTGCGGGATCACCGAATATGATCCGGTCGGCACCAGCCTCTTTAAGGAAAGTGACATACCCTTCAAGCTCGTCCACTTTTTCATTATGAAATATGGCGTTCATGGATACGTACACTTTCTTGCCCGCGGCATGTGCAAGCTCAATCGCCTTCTCGACATCTTCACGTTTGAACTCCCCTGCCAGCCTTAGCGCATAACGCTGTTCGCCAATGACGAAGGCGTCAGCACCAGCATCGATGAGTTCTGTTATATGATCGACACTTGTCGGAGTCACGAGTAATTCAGGCTTTTTCATTTTTGTCACCTCTATGTTTACTTATGGCCACACCATCACCAATTGGTAAAATTACGGTATCGAAATTTGGATGGTCATGTAACCAGATGTTAAAGTCTCTGATTTTTTTGATGAGAGCTCGCTTTCTTCTCGTCATTTCCATTTCTTCAATGTTTTCGGCAACCAGGCCTTTGAATAAAACATTATCAGTAATGATGATCCCAGCATCAGCAAGGAATGGTTCAAACAGTTCAAAGAATCGCTTGTACTGCCCTTTAGCTGCATCAACGAAGATGATATCAAACGGACCATGTTCCATGACTTTCGGTCCCGCTTCAAGGGCATCCCCTTCAATGAGGGTGATCCTTTCCGACAGTCCCGCCTTCTTGAAGTTAGCTCTTGCCTGCTCAATACGGGCTTCATTCCGTTCAAGTGTGACGATTCGAGCTTCCGGAAGGGTCTCGGCCATCCTTATGGCCGAATAGCCAATCGCCGAACCTACCTCCAATATCGCCTTAGGCTGATGAAGCCTTAAAATCTGTAGCAGCACCTCAATGCCTTCGGGCTCCATGATCGGCACATTATTTTCCATCGCAAAATCTTCCAACTCCTTAAGCAAACCCGTACGCTCCGGAATTAAGGAATGAAGATATTGTTCTATTTTTCCGTTCAAAACGTTTCCTCCAATTATAAGGAAAACAAAAGCGCTTGGTCAGTAACATGAAGAAATTGATTGGTCAATTTCTTCACAAGGAGCAGCTGAAACAAGCATGCTTGACGATCTACATTTCCTTATCTTTCAAAATAAAACCCGGCATTCGCCGAGTTACGTCACCGATAGGAACCGGATCTAAAATTCACTTGTACTATTCTATCATAAAAACAAGGGGAAAGTAATATCTCTCCCCCCTCGGTCTCATTGCATTTTTTTATTTATTTATTGGAAATATGCTCTGCCTTTTTGATATTGTGGTCATCCAAGGTCTTCGAGTAAAGGACTTCCCCTTCAGGTGTTGCCAAAAAGTATAGGTAATCCGTTTTCTCAGGTTTCAGTACCGCATCGATCGATGTCGTTCCGGCATTTGCAATCGGCCCTGGAGGCAGCCCCTTGTTCTTGTACGTATTATAAGGGGATTTCACCTCAAGGTCTTTATAATACACCCTGCTCTTATGTGAACCTTTCGCATACAAAACGGTCGGATCCGTTTGAAGCGGCATATCTTCCTCAATACGATTGAAAAAGACGGAAGCTATTTTTCCGCGATCGACCTGTGCCGTCGCCTCTTCTTCAACAAGCGAAGCGAAGGTCAGCATCTCGTGTACGGAATAATCGTTTTTGTCCATCTGGGTCTCGTATACCTGCAATGTCTCTTCGGTTTTCTTCAGCATCTCGATGACGATCGATTCCAGGGTTGGCTTTTCCTCATAAAAGTCATAAGTAGCTGGGAAAAGGTATCCTTCAAGCGGATATAAAACCTTTTCATTTTCAATTTCCGACGTCAAGAGCTGCGGAAATTTCTCTTGCATGGAATTAACGAATTTCTTATCATTCAATTTCTTAAAAACCTTTTTCGGATCTTCACCCGTCTTCACTGCGATGATATCGGCAATTTGGATAAGCTGCTTTCCTTCAGGAATCGTTATCTTCATGGCAGCTTCCTTCATGAGTTTTCCGGTTTTGATGCTTGTGACGATATCTTCAATTGACATGGAAGGTGATAATTTATACTCACCTGCCTGAAAACCGGATTCATTGCGGAATTTAATATAATATTTGAATACACGTGCGTCCTTGATTATCCCCTGCTCTTCAAGCAGTGTTGAAATTCCGTTAACGGAAGAACCGATTGGGATTTTCACTTTCTTGATGGTGTCATCATCGGGATCGACCGGTTTCATGGCTGAGTTGATATATAAAAAGCCCACAAGACCAACTATACCAATTAGTACAATAAGCGAAGCTATCGTAATCATGATGATTTTACGAACCAGCTTGGCTTCTCCTTGCTGTTCTAACAATTTCATTCGGATATGTTCCTTTTTAGATAAATTTTTATCTTTTTCATCCATTTTCATTCCCCCTGCAAACTCCACACCAACTACAGAATGGTTTCTAGATGATGCTTTCTCTAATTAAGCTTTGCTTCGAACATTATACTAAAATCAACAAATAATTACATGTTTTTTGCAAAACTACATTCATCACTACTCTATTTATGGCAAAAAGGCACTAGTTTTGTCAATATACAGGTCTTATTTTATAGGAAAATAGTGATATCTTTGTCTACAGTTTTTTGAGGGTTGTAGTTAATTTACACTCCAGGCACTCGCTTCCGCGGGGCGGTCCGCCTTCGGCCCTTTGCGCCTGCTGGGTCTCCCCTTGGACGCTCTTTCCCCGCAGGAGTCTCGTACACCTGTTCCAATCAAATTTGTTTTGAAATTTAGATGGAACCTCTTTTGTAACTGTCTTGAATCGAATGTTGATTTTTCCACTCCAGGCACTCGCTTTCCGTGGGCGGTCCGGGAGCCTCCTCGGCGCCTTGCGCCTGCGGGGTCTCCCCTCGACGCGCTTTTTCCCGCAGGAGTCTCGCACACCCGCTCCAATCAACTTTGTTTTGAAATTTTAGGTAAAACCCCTTTTGTCAACAAACTCAAACCCTATGAAATTATGGTGCACAGGGTTTTTTTGTATGAAGAAGAGTAAAGCTGACTACCTTTATTAATTGGCATGTTCTTTCTCTTCTTGTTTTTTGGTCATTTTACTTGGCCAAAAGGCATGGCGGCCAAGCAGGGCGGTGATCGCAGGAACAAGGAACGGGCGCACAATGAATGTGTCCATTAACACACCAATAGCAGTAATGAGCCCGAATTGAACCAATACTTGAATCGGAAGTGTGGCTAGAACGGAAAAAGTGGCCGCCAAGATTATTCCGGCGGAAGTGATGACACCGCTAGTTTCGGCAACGCCTTTTCTGATGGCCTGCTTGATTGGCATCGTTTCTTTCTTACGCCAAATGCTTGAAACCATGAAAATATTATAATCTTCTCCAAGTGCAACAAGAAATACGAAAGAATAAAGTGGGATTGTCCCCTCTATGGCATCGACACCCATTAAATAGTGCAGGATTATCCAACCTAAGCCCATAGCAGCAAAGAATGAGAGAATCACTGTTCCCATTAAATACACCATGGCTGTCACAGATCGCAAGTAGGCTAAAAGGAGCAAGGAAATCAGGACGATGATGATCGGGATGATCATGAATTCATCGGCTTTTACGGTATCCCTTTTATCGAATTGTGTCGCAGTTTGCCCGCCGATCCAAACCTTATCTTCGACGGAAGATATATTGGCGGCCTTCAATTCTTTCTCCGCCATTATGCGGTTTTCCGGAATGGAATCAATTGCCTCGATATCATATGGATTGATGTTGAATGTGACCTCATAGGATTGCAGATTTATTGGATTTACTTGTGACTGGATCGGCAACACCTTCAACAATATTCATACCTTCTAATGCCGGCGTTAAATCGATATCTTCACCATCCGTGTCGACAACGACTGTGGCCGGTGCCAGTTCGCCCGGTGAGTACGAGTCGGAAATGACAGAATAGCCTTCACGGGAGTTCATATCTTCAGGGAAGGAAGAGAGAATATCATATGAATATTTTATTTGTGAAGAATATCCAGCTAATACACTGAAGATGATCAAGCATGTAAGAATGACGGTCCAAGGCTTGGTTGTAACGATATGACCAATCCAGTTACCGATGCGGCCTTCTTTATGCTTTTTGACGGCTGTTCCCTTTTTCTTGGCCCGTGTTTCTTCCATTTCTAGTGTACGCGGAACGATTGGGAAGAAGGAGGCCCTTCCGAATACAGAAAGCAATGCGGGTACAAGTGTTAAAGCTGCCAGCATCATGATTAAAATGGACAAGCCGAATGGTACAGCGAAACGGTGGTAGGCACCGTATTTGGCTACAAGCAATGTTAGCAGGGAGATGACGATCGTAAGTCCGCTCATCGCAATGGCGCCTGATGAATCTTTAAATGCGGCGATCATGGCTTTCCGTTTGCTTTCATGATTTCTTAATTCACTTCTGTAGTGAGAAATTAAAAATTGACAATAATCCGTACCGGCACCGAATAATAATACGGTCATGATTGAAATGGCCTGTGAATCGACTGTAATCCAACCATGATCTGCCATGAATCCAAGGATCGGGCTTGTGACAATATAGGCGAAGCCTACTCCGATTAAAGGAATGATGGCTAAAAGCGGGGAGCGGTAAATGAGTAATAACACGACAAGTACAAGTATTACTGTCGCTAATAGCAATTTGAAATCAGCACCTGAAAATAATCCCGTTGCATCGACGGATATCCCTACAGGGCCTGTTACTCGAAGGGATAATTCATCTGAATCTGTCGGGACCTTGAATGGGTCCGATCCAATCCGTTCCGATACTGTTTCATTAATGCTTTCAAGATTTTTTTCGAGAATTTCCGTCTCGGTCTTTTCTTTAAAGAAAAGCGGCTGTACGAAAGTCGTTCCATCTTCTGAAACCGATCCTTGAAGAGCAGGCAACGGAATTTCATGAAGCGGCGGTAAAAAAGATTGCTGTGTCAATGGGTTATCTGTCAGTTCTTTGGAAAGGTACTGTATTTCGCCCAAGTCGGCCTCTGTCAGTCCACCTTCCCGATGCCATGTAAGCAGGGCAGGTAATCCAGAGGTATTTGGAAACTCTTCTTTAATAAGTTCATCAGCCACGACAGAAGGTGAGTCTTCAGGTAAGTCAACGGCATTATTTGCTGTTCGATCATTAACGGCAGGCAATGTGATGGTTAATAGGATTGCTGCAATTATCCATGCAGCAATGACAACCCAACGACTGATTGTTCCGGTCATCATCCTGCCAAGTCTTCCTAATATTGATTCGTCCAATGACGGCACCCCGCTTTTTGAATTTTTTATCCTTAGTTCATTATAATGGTGTGCTGTTGACATATACAAAAATGGGTATACTCACTCCATGTTTCCACTAAATGCTTCAAGGCTTTCTTATCATTATATGATTCAGACTAGTTGTTCATGGCATGAATATATGCTCATCGATAGATAGGGGAAAAGTACTTATTTAAATAATTTCTATTAAATTTGAAGATTGAAGAGTGAAATATAGGGAATAGGGGAAAGTATAGTAGTATTGTGGCTTTTATTAACAGAGGAGGGATTTTTTTGTCTGATAAATCCAAAAAAACAAATGAAGAATCGGAAGAAACTTTAACGAACAGGCAAGGGCACCCGGTAACGAATAACCAGAGTATTAGAACTGTAGGGAACAGAGGTCCTAGTACACTTGAGAACTATGATTTCCTGGAAAAGATCAGCCACTTCGATAGGGAGCGCATTCCTGAGCGGGTCGTGCATGCCCGCGGTGCAGGTGCACATGGTTATTTCGTTCCGACCGGTAAAGCGGGGGACGAGCCGATTTCAAAATATACGAGAGCGAAGGTTTTTCAGGAAGAAGGTAAAAAGACCCCGGTATTCGTGAGATTCTCATCCGTTATTCATGGAGGGACGTCCCCGGAAACGTTACGTGACCCGAGAGGATTTGCCGTTAAATTTTATACGGAAGATGGTAACTGGGACCTTGTAGGCAATAACTTGAAAATTTTCTTTATCCGTGATGCCATGAAATTCCCGGATTTGATTCATGCCTTCAAACCGGATCCGGTCACGAATATTCAGGACGGCAGGAGGATTTTCGATTTTTGCGCGAGTTCGCCTGAAACATTCCATATGGTTACCTTTGTGTTTTCCCCATGGGGCATTCCAGCTAACTACCGCATGATGCAGGGGTCAGGGGTCAATACTTATAAATGGGTGAATGAGGAAGGGAAAGCAGTGCTTGTCAAGTATCATTGGGAACCGAAACAAGGGATCAAGAACCTGACACAGCAAGAGGCCAATGAAATTCAAGCTACGAATTTCAATCATGCCACACAGGATCTATATGAAGCGATCGAACGCGGGGATTATCCTGAATGGGATCTCAACGTACAAATCATGAGTGATGATGATCATCCTGAGTTGGATTTCGATCCGCTGGATGATACGAAGATCTGGCCGAAAGATGAGTTCCCATGGCTGCATGTCGGTACCATGGTATTGAATAAAAACCCTGAAGACTACTTCACTGAAGTCGAACAGGCTGCATTCGGCACTGGTGTCCTAGTGGATGGACTGGACTTTTCTGATGACAAGATGTTACAGGGGCGTACATTCTCTTATTCCGATACACAACGTCACCGTGTTGGAGCGAATTATCTGCAATTGCCGATCAATGCTCCAAAGAAACGAACAGCCACGAATCAGACTGGCGGACAGATGCAATATGAAGTTGGCAGAGGCAGTCAAAGCCCCCACATCAACTACGAACCATCTACTATCGGCGGCTTGAAGGAAGCCAAGCAGACGGGCAAGGAGCATACACCTATGGTGGAGGGGAAACTTGTTCGTGAGACGATCGATCGCCAAAACAATACGAAACAGGCCGGGGAAACATTCCGTGAATTCGAGGATTGGGAAAAAGATGATTTAATTTCCAATTTAGTGGCGGCATTGGCTCCTGCCGACAAGCGCATTCAGGAAAAAATGATAGCACTTGCCGAGGAGGCCGATGAAGAGTATGGCCGCAGATTGAAAGAGGGACTGGCCTCGGCTTCTGAACATACAGACTCTTCAAAACCTCTGGGTGGGACGGATAACCCTGAGGACGCCGTTAGAAAAGGACATGAAGCGGATCCATATTGATTGGACTGAAAAAGAGGCAAACTTTCCTTTAAAGGGGTTTGCCTCTTTTTTTAATGGGCATAATTGATGGATGTGTGGAATGTTCTTCTGATGATGCCTTGAAAATCAAGTGGGAATACATTGGCAAAAAACATGATAATCATTTAAACTGAAACTACTCTATTTTTCTCTTATAAAGGAGATGAAAAAATGATTAAAATTCTTTCTGCCCTTTTCCTTCCTTGTCTACTTGTCATGCTATTTTCAAGAGTCACCTATAACAATGTCGTGGGCCTTGTTTTAACTGTTGCCTTGATTACAGCTTCCGCATATAAAGGTTATACGCATACAAACTTATTGATCATCGTCGATGCCTTATCCCTTACTGTGGGATTTTGGTTATCAAAAAGAATGATGAAACGTACATCCAAGAGCGCCTGACATCAAAGGTGCTTTTTTTGTACCCAGCCTTGTCATTCCCCTCAACACACCATGAAGTCCATAAAACAAAAATAGAATGGATGTTCGCTTATTGCTGGTTTGTTTTAAGGCTATTGTGGTAGAATGTGTATATATACTTTATCAAACCGGAATAAATAGAAGGGATATAGGCATGTCCCGTTTTCATATAAAAATATTTCAATAGGAGGCTATGCTTGGTGAAGGATAAGTTTGAGTTAGTCTCAAAATACTCTCCTCAAGGAGATCAACCGGCAGCAATTGAAATGCTGGTCGAAGGGATTAAGGAAGGCAAGGAAATGCAGACGTTATTGGGGGCAACGGGGACAGGGAAAACGTTCACCGTTTCCAATGTGATTCAACAAATCAATAAACCGACTCTTGTCATTGCCCACAATAAAACGTTGGCAGGGCAGCTTTACAGTGAGTTTAAAGAGTTTTTCCCTAATAATGCCGTCGAATACTTCGTTAGCTATTATGATTACTACCAGCCAGAGGCTTATGTTCCATCCACGGATACATTCATCGAAAAGGATGCAAGCATCAATGATGAAATCGATAAACTGCGTCACTCGGCGACCTCGTCTTTGTTCGAAAGGAAAGATGTCATCATCATTGCCAGTGTTTCGTGCATATATGGACTCGGTTCTCCAGAAGAATACCGGGAGATGGTCGTTTCCCTCCGAACAGGCATGGAAATAGACCGGAATGCCTTGCTGCACAGACTCGTTGATATTCAATATGAACGAAATGATATTGCTTTCCAACGGGGGACCTTCCGCGTTCGCGGCGACGTGGTCGAAATTTTCCCGGCCTCACGTGATGAACATTGCGTACGGGTCGAGTTTTTCGGGGATGAGATTGACCGTATCCGTGAAGTCGATGCCCTGACTGGTGAAATTACCGGTGAACGTGAACATATCGCCATTTTCCCGGCTTCCCACTTCGTAACCCGCGAAGAGAAAATGCGGATAGCCATTCAAAATATCGAAACGGAACTGGAAGAGCGATTGAAGGAATTAAGGGAAGATGAAAAACTCCTTGAAGCACAGCGCTTGGAGCAGCGGACCCGTTATGATTTGGAAATGATGCGGGAAATGGGCTTTTGTTCAGGGATCGAGAACTATTCCCGCCATTTGACACTTCGTCCCTCAGGTGCGACACCATACACTTTAATCGATTACTTTCCAGAGGACTTCCTATTGGTCGTGGATGAATCACATGTAACCCTTTCGCAAATCCGCGGAATGTTCAATGGAGATCAGGCGCGTAAGCAAGTGCTCGTCGATCATGGCTTCCGTCTGCCGTCTGCAAAAGATAACCGCCCGTTAAGATTTGAAGAATTTGAAAAAAAGGTCCATCAATCCATATTCGTTTCGGCAACTCCGGGACCATATGAACTCGAACATACGCCAGAAATGGTTCAGCAGATCATCCGTCCTACCGGATTGCTGGATCCGACGGTAGAAGTGCGGCCGATTGAAGGGCAGATAGATGACTTGATCGGTGAAATACAGGAGCGCGTCAAAAAGAACGAACGTGTGCTCATTACGACCTTGACGAAAAAGATGTCTGAGGATTTAACTGATTATTTAAAGGAAATCGGCATCAAGGTCCAATACCTTCATTCGGAAGTTAAGACCTTGGAAAGGATAGAAATCATCCGGGAACTTCGAATGGGCAAATATGATGTACTCGTTGGAATCAATCTTTTAAGGGAAGGCCTGGATATTCCGGAAGTGTCGTTAGTGACCATTCTGGATGCCGATAAAGAAGGGTTCCTTCGCTCGGAACGTTCTCTTATTCAAACGATGGGCCGTGCAGCCCGTAATGCCAACGGCCACGTCATCATGTATGCAGACCGCATCACAAATTCGATGGAACTTGCCATCAATGAAACGAGGCGGCGCCGCGAAATCCAGGAAAATTATAATGAAGAGCATGGAATAATGCCTCAAACCATTCAAAAGGATATCCGTGACTCCATAAGGGCGACTCATGTAGCCGAAGAAAGCGAAGAGTATAAGGAAGACCTTGCACCAAGCCTCGCGAAGCTTCCTAAAAAAGAGCGTTTAAAAGTGATGGCAAGCATGGAAAAAGAAATGAAGGAAGCGGCAAAGGCACTGGATTTCGAGCGAGCTGCCGAGCTGCGTGATTTATTACTAGAGTTAAAAGCGGAAGGGTGACGAAACATGGCAATGGATAAAATTGTGATAAAAGGCGCCAGGGCCAACAATTTAAAGAATATTGATATCACGATACCGAGAGACAAACTTGTTGTGCTGACCGGATTATCCGGATCTGGAAAGTCTTCCTTGGCTTTTGATACGATTTATGCAGAAGGGCAAAGACGTTATGTAGAATCACTGTCCGCTTATGCTCGTCAATTCTTAGGCCAAGTGGATAAACCGGATGTCGATGCGATCGAAGGTTTGTCACCAGCCATTTCCATAGACCAGAAAACGACCAGTCGAAATCCTCGTTCAACCGTAGGGACTGTTACGGAGATCTATGATTATTTAAGGCTGTTATTTGCACGGGTGGGCAGGCCGACCTGTCCGATCCATAATATTGAAATCACCTCACAAACGATTGAGCAAATGGTGGACCGCATTCTTGATTACCCTGAACGAACCAAGCTTCAGGTATTGGCACCGCTTGTCTCAGGCCGAAAAGGGACACATGCAAAAGTTTTGGAGGAAGTTAAGAAACAAGGATATGTCCGCATTCGTGTGAACGGGGAAATGCATGATCTCAGTGAGGAAATCACTCTCGAAAAAAATAAAAAACATTCGATTGAAGTCATCATAGACCGGATTGTCATTAAAGAGGGTATCATGGCCCGGCTTGCAGATTCATTGGAAAGTGCTTTGCAGCTTGGCGAAGGCAAAGTCATCATTGACGTCATGGGTGAGGAAGAGCTGCTGTTCAGTGAACATCATGCTTGTCCATACTGCGGATTTTCGGTTGAAGAATTAGAGCCGAGGATGTTCTCCTTCAATAGCCCGTTTGGAGCCTGCCCGGATTGTGATGGCTTGGGGGCGAGGCTTGAGGTGGATCGTGATCTGGTCATCCCCAATCACGATTTAAGCCTCCGTCAACATGCGATTGCGCCATGGGAGCCGACGAGTTCTCAATATTATCCGCAGCTCCTTGAAGCGGTAGCCAACCATTATGGGATAGATATGGATGTGCCAGTTAAAGAGTTGCCGGAAGAGAAGATGGATAAGATCTTGCTTGGTTCAGGTAAAGATAAGATATATTTCCGTTATAAAAATGATTTTGGAAGAGTGCAAGAAGGATATATTCCTTTTGAAGGAGTTTTGAGAAACATTGAAAGGCGCTTCAAGGAGACGAGTTCAGATTATATTCGTGAGCAAATGCAGAAATATATGTCAGAACATCACTGTCCAACTTGTAAGGGTCATCGATTGAAAAAAGAGAGTCTTTCCGTGCTCATTCAAGGGGTCCATATAAGTGAAACGACAGCTTTATCAGTGGAAGAAGCGTTAGTATTTTTCGATGAGCTTGATTTGACTGAAAAGGAAGCTGCAATTGCGAGATTGATTTTACGTGAAATTCGTGAGCGTCTCGGTTTCCTGGCTAATGTAGGTTTGGAATATTTGACGTTGAGCAGGGCAGCAGGAACATTATCAGGCGGTGAAGCGCAGCGAATAAGATTGGCGACGCAGATCGGTTCCCGATTGACGGGAGTTCTCTATATTTTGGATGAACCTTCAATAGGGCTGCATCAGAGGGATAACGATCGATTGATCGAAACATTGAAGAATATGCGCGAAATCGGCAACACACTGATTGTTGTCGAGCACGATGAAGATACGATGATTGCTGCGGATTATTTGATCGATGTTGGTCCTGGAGCAGGAGCGCATGGAGGGGAAATAGTGGCCGCTGGAACTCCGGAAGAGGTCATGAATAATCCTAAATCCTTAACGGGCCAATATTTAGCAGGGAAGAAATTTATTCCATTGCCATTGGAACGCCGGAAAAATGATGGTCGTGTCATCGAGATAAAAGGTGCCAAGGAAAATAATTTGAAAAACGTTAATGTGAAATTCCCACTTGGGGTCTTTACGGCCGTAACAGGAGTCTCGGGGTCAGGGAAAAGTACATTAGTGAATGAGATCCTCCATAAATCATTGGCTCAAAAGCTGAATCGGGCAAAAGCCAGACCAGGCGATTTCCGTGAGATCAAGGGAATTGAGCATTTAGATAAAGTCATTGATATTGACCAATCACCGATTGGCAGAACCCCACGATCGAATCCAGCTACCTATACGGGTGTATTCGATGATGTTCGTGACGTGTTTGCCTCGACTAATGAAGCGAAAATCCGCGGTTATAAAAAAGGGAGGTTCAGCTTCAATGTAAAGGGCGGCCGCTGTGAAGCATGCCGAGGTGATGGCATTATCAAGATAGAAATGCATTTTCTCCCTGATGTCTATGTCCCGTGTGAAATCTGTCATGGGAAACGTTATAACAGGGAAACTCTTGAAGTGAAATATAAAGGGAAAAATATATCCGACATTCTCGATATGACAGTCGAGGAAGGCGTTAGTTTCTTTGAAAATATCCCAAAAATCAAACGGAAGCTACAAACGATTTTTGACGTTGGTTTAGGTTATATTAAGCTTGGACAGCCTGCTACCACTTTATCAGGCGGTGAAGCGCAAAGGGTGAAACTTGCTTCTGAATTGCATCGCCGTTCCACTGGGCGCTCCTTTTATATCCTGGATGAACCAACTACCGGACTTCATG
Organism: Bacillus sp. ISL-34; assembly: GCF_018613325.1. Lineage (GTDB taxonomy): Bacteria > Bacillota > Bacilli > Bacillales > DSM-1321 > Peribacillus. The sequence goes on from NZ_JAGGQJ010000004.1 coordinate 211,286, forward strand.
TCCACGATATAGCAAGGCTGCTCAAGGTTCTGCAGCGGCTGGTTGACAATGGGGATACGGTTTTGGTGATCGAGCATAATCTGGATGTCATCAAGACGGCGGACCATATTATTGACCTGGGACCGGAAGGCGGAGATAAGGGCGGTACGATCGTCACTTATGGAACACCAGAAAAAATATGTGAAGTTTCCGAATCGTACACGGGAAAATACTTAAAACCTGTACTTACCCGTGATCAAATTCGCATGGAAAATTGGATTGAAGAAAAGGAAACGGAGCATGAACATGCTTAAAGAAACAAGCCATCAGGCTTGTTTTTTTGTAGAAAGATGACGGTGTGCATTTAATCAATCATTTGATTAAAGAATCGGAAAAGGAGATATTTCCAGGGAAATCATACATCTTCCGCTTCGGAAATTGTCATTTTCCTTTGTCGAATGATGGGAAAAACGGTATTTATGAAACTTTTTAGATATCTAGGCGTATGTATGAATAAAATGATAGAAGAAAGCGAGGAATGTTCATGCAGGAGGAAAGAAAGAAAATTTTAGAAATGATTCAGGATGGAAAGTTATCAGCGGAAGAAGCCATGGGCCTTTTGGAAGAATTAGATAAAGCCAGTCAGGAAAGTGAAGCTAAAGAGCAGAAATTGCAAAATGAATTATCGACGGTAGTCGTGGATAAGAAAAGCGAAGGAAGCACACAGGATACGTTTAAAAAGAATATCCAGTCATCGAAAGAAAAGATTTTTGATTTCGTTGAAAGTGCTTTTAAGAAAATCAAAGAAACGGACCTTGATTTCAATTTCGGGAAATCTGTGGAGGTCAGTCATATTTTCCAGCATGATCATGATCTCCTGAATGAAGTTGATGTAGATATAGCAAATGGGAAAATAAAAATCGCCGCATGGGACCATAATGATGTCCGGGTTGAATGCCAAGCAAGGGTATACCGTGTGGAGGATATAGAAGAAGCCAGGAAAAACTTTTTAGAAGAAGTTGATTTCACGATTGAAAATGGAAAATTGAAGTTCAAGGTTCGTGAAAAATCCATAAAGGTTGATACGGTCATGTACATTCCAAGGAAGGAATATGAGGACATACATGTAAGGTTGTTCAATGGAGCAATCACGACTGAATCATTGAAATCAGAGAACCTTAAAGCAAAAACGGCGAATGGTGCCATTCATATCATACAGGGTACGGGGGATTCGTGTGAGCTTGAAACAGGTAATGGGATGATCACCATTTCAGATACCAACTTTAATGACTTGGAAGCCGAGACCCTGAATGGAGCGATTAATGCCGATGGATACTTCAAGAAATTGGATGTCCAAACTTTCAATGGGGAAATCATCTGTACGAATTCAGGAATGGATTGCGATTCGATCCATGCTAAGTCAGTCACTGGAAAAGTCCAGCTGACCCTGCCACCAGGCAAGGCGATTGAAGGAGAGTTGAAATCGAATTTAGGAAACTTTAATGTAACTTTGGAAGGGATGACCATCATCGAAGAGAAAAGTGATGTGGTTCAGAAGGTCCTAAAGTTTAAGACGGTTAAAGAAGAGGTTCCTGTGCTTCATGTTTTTGCAGAAACCAAGACTGCAGCGATAACGGTTTCCTGAAGAATAGAAAGACCGCTGTATATAACCGGTGGGCTCAGAATGCAGGTAAACTCGATGAAAATCGAGTTTGCCTGCATTTTTATTATGGTTTGTTCTAAATTTAATAACAAAGTTGATTGGAGAGGAAGGTACGAGGCTCCTGCGGGAAAAGCGCGTCTAGGGGAGACCCCGCGGGCGCAAGCCGAGGAGGCTATTTGACCGCCCGCGGAAAGCGAGTGCCTGGAGCGGAAATCAACATCTTGTATAGAAGCCAACCTTTAGGAGTTGATTCGGGAACATTAATTGATGAAAGATACGTTTTCCGAACCCCTTTTCCCTACAAAGTGAGCCCGCCAGTAAAAAAAGCAAGCATTCTTTTATTTTGGTATAAGAATTCATGTATGTTCCTCTCTTCTCTTTCCTCTTCACGGGGACCTTCCCGCTGCCATCATGCGGGAGGAGTGAATAAAAAAACGGTAAATCGATAATGCTTTGTTTGGTTATTAACAGAAAAATGCTAAAATAGAAAAAGTATCTCAAAAAATAGCATCGCTCCAAAAGGAGGAAAGATATATGGCAAAAGTCCGTACAAAGGATATAGTAGAAGCGTTCGGTCTAGAACTTATCAGTGGGGAAGAAGGAATTAACCGACCAATCGTCACGAGTGATTTATCTCGTCCCGGACTTGAAATAGCCGGTTTTTTTGATTATTATCCCGCAGATCGAGTACAGCTTTTAGGCATGACGGAGATGTCCTTTTTTAATCGGCTGAATGAACCGGATCGAGTACAGAGGATGGAAGAGTTATGCAGGGACTTTACTCCAGGCATCATCATTACGCGTGGTCAGGAAGTGCCGATAGAATTGATCGAAGCTTCTGAGCGGGAATCCGTTCCTGTGATGAGATCTAATATGAAGACAACAAGGTTATACAGCCGCCTGACCAATTTCCTTGAAAGCAGGTTGGCACCAACTACTGCTGTTCATGGTGTATTGGTGGATATCTATGGGTTAGGTGTGTTGATCACCGGCAAAAGCGGCGTCGGTAAAAGTGAGACAGCCCTCGAATTAGTGAAACGGGGTCATCGTCTCGTAGCCGATGACTGCGTCGAAATCAGGCAGGAAGATCAAGATACGCTGGTCGGGAATGCCCCGGATTTAATCGAACACCTTCTAGAAATAAGAGGATTGGGAATCATTAATGTAATGACACTTTTTGGAGCTGGTGCAGTCCGGAGCAATAAAAAGATTTCAATCGTCATCAATCTGGAACTATGGGAAAAAAACAAGCAGTATGACCGGGTTGGTCTTGATGAAGAAAAAATGAAAATCATCGATACGGAAGTGACGAAAATTACCGTACCTGTCCGTCCAGGGCGAAATTTAGCTGTCATCATTGAAGTGGCGGCCATGAATTACCGCCTGAAGCGAATGGGAGTAAATGCTGCAGAACAGTTTTCAGATCGCTTGAACCATGCCATTGCAGATCCGGAACATGATGAATTTTAAAAGGTTATAGGAAATGAGGGGACAAAATGGAACAAGGAATACAGCCGCTGAATCCAATAGCGATAGATCTAGGTCCCATCCAGGTACATTGGTATGGACTAATCATCGGTTTCGGTGTGTTATTGGGTCTTATTATCGCTTTAAGGGAATCTGAGCGAAGAGGTCTTGATAAGGAAATATTTACTGACATGATTTTGTTTGCTGTCCCGATCGCGATCATTAGTGCCCGTATTTATTATGTGATCTTCCAATGGGAGTACTATTCACAAAACCCGGGAGATATCATAAAAATATGGAATGGCGGAATTGCCATACATGGTGCGTTGATTGGGTCGGTGCTGACTGCAATCGTTTTTGCCAAGGTCAAGAAAGTCTCATTTTGGAAGCTGGTGGATATTGCTGCACCGAGCTTATTGTTGGGGCAGGCGATTGGCCGTTGGGGTAATTTCATGAATCAGGAAGCGCATGGTGGAGAAGTAACAAGGTCATTCCTGGAAAATATGCATTTGCCTGAATTCATCATTAATCAAATGTACATAAACGGTACGTATTATCACCCAACCTTTTTGTATGAATCGATTTGGAATATCGTCGGTGTCATTATTCTCTTAAGTTTACGGAAAGTGAACTTGCGCAGGGGGGAACTATTTTTAACCTATGTAATATGGTATTCCATCGGCCGTTATTACATTGAAGGATTGCGGACGGATAGTTTGATGCTGACGGAATCACTGCGTATCGCACAAGTGATCTCGATTGTGTTGGTAGCGGTAGCCATTGCTTTAGTGGTCTATAGAAGGGTCAGTGGGCATGCAGACAAAAGATATTTAGATGCATAGGGAATATGTGTAAAGGGAGAGGGCATAGTGTTAGTAGATTCGGTTAAAAAGGGACTTCTTTCAGGTTTGAATACAACTTGGTCTTTGGGAAAAGTGATATTTCCAGTTACTTTGATCGTCACTGTGCTTCAATATACGCCTGTATTGCCATTCATCATTAACTTGATAGCGCCTTTGATGAATCTCATCGGTCTTCCAGGGGATGCGGCAATTCCGCTCGTGTTAGGGAATTTCCTGAATTTGTACGCAGCGATCGCTGGCATATTAACGCTTGATTTGACTGTGAAAGAAGTTTTTATTATCGCTATGATGCTATCTTTTTCACATAATTTATTGATCGAGTCAGGTGTGGCGATGAAAACCGGTGTCAAGCTGTGGATCATCCTAACAGTACGGATCGGGCTTGCGCTTTTATCAGCGATCGTCATCAATCTTGTGTGGCAGGGCGGATCTGAAATGGCCCAAGGAGTGGCTATCGGGGAGGCTGCAGAGATTAATGGAGCGGGTGCAATCCTTTTGCATGGGGTCATCCAGGCCCTTTCAGGAATCGGCCAGCTGGCAATCATCGTTATTCCGCTCATGGTGGCGGTTCAAATCATGAAAGATCTAAAATGGCTGGAAGCCTTTTCGAAAGCCCTTGCTCCCTTCATGAAGGTCCTGGGGATGAAGCCGAATGCTTCCATGCCTTTCGTTACAGGCCTGACTCTCGGTTTGGCATATGGGGCAGGCGTAATGATTCAAGCGGCTAAAGAGGATAATGTTTCAAAGAAGGATATGACGATTGCATTCATCTTTTTAGTTGCCTGCCATGCTGTTGTAGAAGACACACTGATTTTTATTCCGCTGGGGATTCCTGTCTTGCCGTTGTTACTTATTCGGCTACTCACTGCCATTATTTTAACGATGGCCGTTGCGTATATATGGAATCGGGCTGACAGGGTACAGAGAAAGGGAGCTGTATATGAACAGTAACATAACTACATTATTATTTGATCTTGATGGGACGTTGATCAATACAAATGAATTGATCATCGCCTCTTTTACAGAAACTTTAAACCACTTTTGTCCTGGAAAGTTCAATCGGGAAGATATCATTCCATTTATCGGACCGACTTTGGTTGATACTTTCACTTCCATTGATCCAAAACGAGTGGATGAAATGATCGCTTACTATCGGGAGCATAATTGGAAAAACCATGATTTGCTTGTGACACAATTTGACGGGGTGTTCGAAACCGTTCAAACATTGAAGCAGAGCGGTTATAAATTGGCAGTCGTTACGACAAAGAAGCGTGATGTCGTCGAAAAGGGCCTGCGTTTAAGCAAACTGGATCAATTCTTTGAAGTGGTGGTCACGCTGGATGAGGTGGAAAAAGCAAAGCCGGATCCAGAGCCTTTGGTAAAAGCTTTAAATCAACTCGGTTCGGTTCCTGAAGAAGCGATCATGATTGGCGACAGTTATCATGATATTCTGGGCGGGAAGAACACAGGTACAAAAACGGCAGGGGTCTCATGGTCCATTAAAGGCCGTGAATTCTTGGAAAGTTATCACCCTGATTATATGCTTGAGCAGATGGCAGATTTATTGAATATCGTTGAGGTTGAAAAGCTCACGGAGGCCAGAAAATGAGACGCACGTCCCGCTATCCAGTTGAAGGGGCTAATTCACTATGGCATGTATATAAGACCGTTCCATTCTGGAAAGTCGTAAAGAATTTTGTGGTGATACAGCTAGCGCGTTATACGCCTTTTCTGGGCATGAAGAATTGGCTATACAGGACTTTTTTACATATGAAAGTCGGGAAGCATACTTCGTTTGCCTTGATGGTCATGCCGGATGTGATGTTTCCGGAAAAAATATCGGTTGGAATAAATACTGTCATTGGCTATAATACGACGATTCTTGCTCATGAATATTTGATTCATGAATATCGTTTAGGTGATGTAGTCATTGGGGATGAAGTATTGATTGGAGCCAATTCTACCATTCTTCCAGGACTTTCAATTGGAAATGGGGCGATTGTCTCTGCCGGCACGCTTGTTCATAAGGATGTTCCGGAGGGAGCTTTCGTTGGGGGAAATCCAATGAAAATCATATATACCAAAGAAGAAATGCTTGAAAGGGAGCAGCAAACTTCCTTATGAAAAAAGGACTTGCCCGTATATGTGGCAGGTCCTTTTTAATGGCATTTTTGGTATAACGGAGTCAGTTCATTCTTTAGATGCTCTATCACTTCGTTGATTGATATATTTTCCCGGTTCACCGTCGCTTCATACGTTTCTTTTAAAATACGAAAAAACCTTTCCTGTGCCTGTTTATCCATATTGAGCTTGTCCTCCTATCACCTATTAAAGATTTATGAAGAGGGGGCTGAACAACTTCAGCCCCCTATCTCATTTATCTATTTCCGAATTCAATAAATCGGCAACCAATACGGTGCACTACAATATATGAAAAAGGATAGCAGGTTGTTACTGTAAGTGCGGCTTTAGGCTTGGGAACGATCACGGTACGGTCATCTGCATCGACGATACGAACCTTCCTCACTTTATATGTAAACGTACCGGCTTCTGTCTCGGCAATCAGAAAGTCACCCTTGCCGACTTCGCCTAGATCTCTGAAAATTTTATCTCGATGACGGGATAAAACGGAATTATCCTTTTCACCTGAGAGGACGGAGCCTGCATAATGACCGACGCCCTTTTCGAGTTCATCTTCGTCCGTTCCATGGTAAATTGGGAGTGTTGCCTCGATTTTTGGAATATTGAGCTCACCCATCAAATCACCTGTCTCTGGCCGTTCTTCATATAGTTCAAGCCCATCGGGAATATCTGCCTTCGTCTTCCGGTTCGGGGAGCTTAGCCGTCGCTTCCGTTGTATCAGATTCATTCCATTTATACAGGGCATAGCCTTTTAACAGTGTATAGGCGTTTGAATAACAATGAATGGCTAAAGACAGGAAGAATCGTCTGGGGAAAAGGTATAATTCCTTGTATTTGGATCTAAACCAATCATGAAGAATATCGAAAACAGCCTTGGTTTGAAGTAATGGGATCAGGCATATTTTCCTTGACGTAACGTGGGGGCAGGGGTAAACTATTAATAACTTCAACCTGCTACCATATTAGCGAACTAAAGTGTTTTATTAGATTATTGTGAGTATTTATATGATTATGTCACTTTATTTGATACTATTTTTATATGTTATCCGAAATTTGGATTTAAGCTTGAAACATTGGAAAGATAAAGGGGTAAGAAAAAAAGGAATAGTAAATCGGTTTTGCCAATAGGCGGATCGATTGGATATAGATAGTAATCAATATTTCAAAAGGATGTGCAGTCGTGACAAAGCCATTTATGTTTGAAAAACCGTTAGGCATGAGAGATACATTGCCTGTGCTGTATGAAACGAAAGTGTCGGCCAGAAATAAAATGAGTGATGAAATCAAGAAGTGGGGCTATCAATTTATTGAAACGCCTGCTTTGGAATATTATGAAACAATTGGCGAGGCTTCGGCAATATTGGATCAACAGTTATTTAAACTTCTTGATTCCCAGGGGCATACGCTCGTACTCCGTCCCGAGATGACAGCCCCCATTGCACGGGTCGCAGCATCCAAACTGTTAAAACAGCAAATTCCGCTTCGCCTGGCCTATTCCGCGAATGTATACCGGGCACAGCAGCGTGAAGGAGGCAGGCCGGCAGAATTCGAACAGATTGGTATTGAGTGTATCGGAAATAAGTCTATAAATGCCGATGCTGAAATGATTGCCCTGCTTGCGGATGCTCTAAAGGCTGCCGGGCTTCAGGAATTTAAGATTTCCATTGGACATATTGGATTTCTGCAAGAATTTTTCTTGAGCATTCTAGGTACGGAGGAAAGAGCCTCTATATTAAGGAAGTTTTTGTATGAAAAGAATTATGTTGGCTATCGCGAGCATGTTAAATCACTGCCGCTTTCATCCATTGATAAACAACGGCTTATCGAATTTACCTCCTTACGTGGCAGTGAAGGGACCCTGAAAAAGGCGCTAGGGTTGGTTGAAAATAATAAAGGGCAGGATTCTTTGGCTGAACTGAAGGAATTGTCTGCGCAGCTGAAAGAATTTGGCGTTGAACAATATGTGAGCTTCGACTTAACATTGGTCAGTCATATGAGCTATTACACGGGAACCTTATTTGAAGTGTATGCCGGACAAGTCGGTTCGCCAATCGGCAATGGCGGCCGGTATGATAATCTGCTGGAGAAGTTCGGCTGGAATGCTTCGGCCACAGGTTTTGCAATCCGGGTGGATCGTCTTGCAGAAGCTCTTGGGGAGCCGATCCAGCCTGTTGCGCCAGAATGTATTTTATATAGTCCCGAACGGAGATTGGAAGCAATTGAATTTGCAAGAATAAAACGTTCCGAAGGAAAATTGGTAACGATTCAAGATATTACAGTCGTCCAAAATGTCGATGCTTTTACACGGACATTTTCAGAAGTGCATTTATTCGTAGGGAATGGGGGGAATGGAAAAGATGAATAATAGCTTTTTAACGATTGCCATGCCGAAAGGGAGAATTTTTGAAGAAGCGGCAGAGCTATTAAGAAGTGCAGGTTTTCGTCTCCCTCCCGAGTTTGATGATTCCCGAAAATTGATCCTTGAAGTGGAAGAGGAGAATCTGAGGTTCATTTTAGCTAAACCGACGGATGTCGTAACCTATGTGGAACACGGCGTCGCTGACATTGGAATTGCAGGAAAGGATGTCATGCTAGAGGAAGAACGTGATGTCTATGAGTTACTTGATTTGAAAATCAGTGCCTGCTATTTAGCTGTAGCTGGTCTGCCTGGTACGAAAATGAGTGACATCGCCCCCAAAATAGCCAGTAAATATCCGAATGTTGCCTCCAGTTATTTTCGCGAGCAGGGGGAGCAAGTCGAGATCATTAAGTTGAATGGGTCTATTGAGTTAGCACCGTTAATTGGTTTAGCTGAACGAATCGTCGATATCGTTTCAACCGGGCGGACATTGAAGGAAAACGGTCTTGTGGAATATGCAAAAATCGCCAATGTGACTTCGAGGCTGGTAGCAAACCCTGTCAGCTATCGAATTAAAGAAACAAGGATTACAGAAATCGTGGAACGTCTAGCAGAAATTATTGAATAGAAAGAATCGCTAATGAGGTGAAGGTATGAAAATAGAACGGTTTGCTGAAGGGATTTCACTGAAACGCTCGGTTGACGCAGGTACTGCCGATCAAAGAAAAGCGGTCCAGGATATTATTTATGATGTCAGGAAAAGCGGAAACGCCGCTTTACATACTTATACCGAACGTTTCGATGGCGTCAGTACAGGGGAATTGCTTGTATCGGAGCAGGAAATGGAAGAAGCGACAGCGACCTTAACTGCTGAGCAGCTTGATATTATACAAGAAGCCGCGAATAATATTCGAATGTTTCACGAGAAACAAATTCGGAATTCATGGTTTACGACTGATGATACGGGAACGATGCTAGGACAAAAATTGACACCACTTGATGCTGTAGGTGTTTATGTACCTGGAGGCACAGCGGCATATCCTTCGTCAGTGCTGATGAATGCGTTACCTGCGAAGGCCGCGGGGGTGGAACGGATCGTTATGGTGTCTCCGCCAGGGAAGGATGGAAAATTATCGCCAGCGGTTTTGGCAGCTGCCAAAATTGCCGGAGTTAAGGAAATCTATAAAGTTGGCGGGGCTCAGGCCATAGCTGCCCTAGCTTATGGGACGGAAACAATTAAGAAAGTGGATAAAATAGTGGGTCCGGGAAATATATACGTGGCGTTAGCGAAGCGCGAAGTATTCGGAGATGTCGCCATTGATATGATAGCTGGTCCAAGTGAAATAGCGATATTGGCGGACGAAACCGCCATCGCTGCAGAAGTTGCGGCAGACTTGCTGTCACAGGCGGAGCATGATGCTCGTGCTTGCAGTGTTTTGGTCACGACGTCAACGTCTCTTGCAGAAGAAGTGGCAGCAGAAGTGACCAAGCAGGTGGCGTTACTTCCACGCCATGATATTGCTGCAGCATCCATAAGGGATTATGGAAGAATCGTTGTATGCGGGAATATGGCGGAAGCTGTTGAGGCGATTAATGAACTTGCACCGGAACATTTGGAAATTGTGGCCAATGATGCACTTGAAATCATGGCTAAAATCCGGCATGCCGGGGCAATCTTCATTGGCCGCTTTAGTTCGGAGCCCGTAGGGGATTACTTTGCAGGTCCCAATCATGTGCTGCCTACCAATGGAACCGCCCGTTTTTCCAGCCCACTGAATGTGGATGATTTCCAAAAGAAATCGAGCGTCATCATGTATAGTGAAACGGCCTTCCGCAAAAATGCAGAAAAAATCGCAGCATTTGCCCGAATGGAAGGACTTGAGGCTCACGCCCGTGCCATTGAATCACGTGGTGTGAATGAATGCGGGAAATAATCCTGAATTATTAAAATACGTGAAATCACTGATATAAAGACTTTTGACATGCTTTTACATCTTGGGAAAAGGGGTCTTACCCCGTTGAGGAGGAGTTGTAATGGAACGTTTTGCTAGTGTGGAGCGAAAGACGAATGAAACGGAAATAAGTTTGAGGTTTGGCGTGGATGGGGAAGGTAATTCGTCCATTAAGACGGGCGTTCCGTTCATGACGCATATGCTGGATTTGTTCACGAAACACGGAAAGTTTGATTTGACCGTAGATGCAAACGGAGATACAGACGTGGATGATCACCATACAACTGAAGATATTGGCATTTGCTTAGGTCAGACGTTATTGGAGGCCCTTGGAGACAAGCGCGGGATAAAGCGTTACGGAAATGCTTTCGTACCTATGGATGAAGCACTCGCCCAGGTTGTCATCGATTTAAGCAATCGTCCGCATCTAGAGTTCCGGGCTGAGTTTCCTTCGCAAAAGGTCGGTACTTTCGATACTGAACTGGTGCACGAGTTTCTTTGGAAATTCGCCCTTGAAGCCAGGATGAACCTGCATGTAGTCGTTCATTACGGTCACAACACACATCATATGATCGAAGCAATATTCAAAGCGATGGGACGTGCATTGGATGAAGCTACGACCATCGATCCACGTGTCAAAGGCATCCCTTCGACGAAAGGAATGTTGTAAATGATCGGGATCGTCGATTATGGCATGGGGAATTTATTTTCTGTAAGTAAAGGGCTTGAGCGCCTTGGTGCCGATTCATTCATTTCCGATGACCCAAAAGAACTTTCAAAATCGAAAGGAATCATACTTCCCGGTGTTGGCTCTTTCAGGGATGCCATGAGTCTCTTGGAAAAACAAAAGCTGGATGAATTCCTGAGGGAATATGTAGCCGATGGAGGACATCTATTAGGCATCTGCCTTGGTATGCAGCTTCTCTTTGATGAAAGTGAGGAAAATGGACCGGCAAAAGGATTATCCCTCATCCCGGGAAAAGTCGTTCGTTTTAAGGGAGTGGATGCGAATGACAAGGTTTATAAAGTGCCGCACATGGGCTGGAATCGTCTTGAATTTAAACACACGTCACCAGTGAACGAGGGTCTGGAAGAGGAACATGTTTATTTCGTCCATTCCTACTATGTCGATACGGATGAATCATTCATTACCGCTTCGGCGAGGTATGATGTGGAAGTTCCGGCAATCGTCGGTAAAGGGAATGTGTTCGGCATGCAGTTCCATCCGGAAAAAAGCGGGAAGATGGGCATGTCACTCTTAAGAAATTATCTGTCATTAGTAGAAGGGAAGGAAGAAGCATGAGCAACTTTACTATTTACCCGGCGATTGATATGCGCGGAGGCAAATGCGTCCGCTTAATCCAGGGAGATTACAATCAGGAAACCGTTTATGGCGATTCCCCCTTCGATATGGCTAAAAGCTTTGCGGACCAAGGAGCCGATTGGATTCATATGGTTGACCTTGACGGAGCTAAAGAGGGCGTACGCATCAATGATTCATACGTAATTAAAGCTGCAAGTGAGTTAGGAGCCCGCATTCAAATCGGCGGCGGCATCCGTACGGAACGGGATATAGCCCATTACTTGGATAATGGGGTGGAACGTGTCATTCTAGGCAGTACGGCCGTTTCAGACCCTGATTTCACTAAAGATATGATTAGGAAATATGGAAGTCATATCGCAATCGGGATCGATGCGAAGGATGGCAGGGTTGCCACTCATGGTTGGCTTCAAACGTCTGGGACCCTTGCGATAGATCTTGGCAAATTACTGGCCGATGCTGGTGCCGAGACCTTTATCGTGACGGATATCGCGACGGATGGGATGCTTTCAGGTCCGAATGTGAAAGGTATATTGGCCATGGCGGAGGCAACCGGTAAAAACGTGATTGCTTCGGGCGGCATTAGTTCACTCGAAGACCTTATCACCCTCAAGGAGTATGAAGCCCAAGGCATTGCAGGGGCAATCATTGGCAAGGCGCTTTATACCAATCGCTTTACTGTAGAAGAAGCGCTAGAAAAGGTGCGTGGTTAAATGCTCACTAAACGAATTATTCCATGTCTCGATGTAAAGGATGGACGCGTAGTCAAAGGCATACAATTTGTTTCCCTTAGGGATGCTGGAGACCCGGTCGAACTTGCAGCGTTTTACGACCAAGAAGGTGCAGATGAGCTTGTATTCCTGGATATTTCCGCATCACATGAAGGCAGGGAAACGATCGTCGACGTCGTTCAAGCGGTAGCGGGCAGCTTGGCAATCCCGTTCACGGTGGGCGGCGGCATTAATTCATTGGCGGATATGAAGAAGATCCTACGAGCTGGCGCCGATAAGGTATCCTTAAATACAGCAGCCATTCTGCGCCCTGATTTAATTAATGAAGGTGCTGATTATTTTGGTTCACAATGTATCGTGGTCGCCATAGACGCCCGATATGAAGAAGAGCTTGGGTCATGGCGCGTCTATACCCATGGCGGTCGGAAACCGACTGAATGGGAAGTGATCGAGTGGGCGAAGGAAGCCGTAATCCGCGGTGCAGGTGAAATACTATTGACAAGCATGGATTGTGACGGCGAGAAACAAGGGTTTAATATCGCTTTGACAAAAGCGGTATCTGAAGCCGTTTCGGTGCCGGTCATCGCCTCAGGCGGGGCTGGTAACGCTGAACATTTCCAGGAAGCCTTCCAAGAAGGTAAAGCCGACGCAGCATTAGCCGCATCGATTTTTCATTATAAAGAAACATCCGTCAAAGAAGTCAAAGCGTTTCTCAAACAACAAGGAGTGGTTGTACGATGAATCTTGAAACTATTAAATACGACGAAAAAGGCCTGATACCGGCAATTATTCAAGATGCAGGAACCGGCGAAGTGCTGACCCTTGCTTATATGAATCAAGAATCACTGCAATTGTCGATTGAAAAAGGTGAAACGGTTTTCTTCAGCCGTTCGCGCAATGAATTATGGCATAAAGGAGCAACCAGCGGTAATACCCAGAAAATCATCGAAATGAAGTATGACTGCGATCAAGATGCATTGGTCGTTCGGGTCGTTCCTGCAGGTCCTGCGTGCCATACAGGGGCAACAAGCTGTTTTAACGAAACGATTTATCAAAACAGTGAAGCCGGACAAGACGTGAAGGCGAATGTGACTTTCTTGACGGAATTAGAAAACTTGATTAAAAAAAGAAAATCGGAAATGCCTGAAGGTTCATATACTACCTACCTATTCGATAAGGGTGTTGATAAGATCCTGAAAAAAGTCGGTGAAGAAGCCGCAGAAGTGATCATTGCTGCTAAGAACCGCGATGCAGAGGAACTTTCGATGGAAAGTGCCGATCTTCTCTATCACTTATTCGTTCTTCTTCAGGAGCAGGAGTTGCCTTTCCAAGCAGTTCTTGATGTATTGAAGGCTAGACATGCCGATAAGGATGAACCGAAAGAAACTGAATGAATGGTGAAAGCCCTCCGTCAATTGGAGGGCTCAGACTGAAGACAAACTCGATGAAAATCAAGTTTGTCTTTAGTTTTTTTATGGCTTGTACAATTTGGACGTTGATTTCCGCTCCAGGCACTCGCTTTCCACGGGCGGTCCGGGAGCCTCCTCGGCTTGTGCCTGCGGGTCTCCCCTAGACGCGCTTTTCCCGCAGGAGTCTCGCACCTTCCTCTCCAATCAACTTCTGCTACAAAATTTTGGTAGAAACCATACCTGAGATTTGAAGGTGTTGCTTTGTTCGGGACATCAATGATGAAAGAGATATTTTCCAAACCCCTTTTGTCTACTAACTGTGCCCTCCGTTAATAGGTGTGTATTTACGACTATAAGCGGCAATCTTACTCCCCATCTAACTAGGAATATCCTTCAATTTTTTCTTGAAGAAAGCATGGTAATTCATATTTTCCATTTTCTTGAATTGTTCGGCAAATTTACTCTCATATGTTATAATACTATGGTTAATCAACTTGAAGATGGAGGATTACATGAGTAAAGACTCTAAATTTGGCCAACAGGCAAAAATTCTAACTTTTCACCCAACAGGTGAGTATTATTTCACCAAGGGTTTAAAAGCTTATCATAGACGAGAACTACCTAAATCAAAAAAATACCTGGAACGTGCGCTGGAACTTGAACCTGCTGAACCGATGATAGCCTGTCAATTGGCAATCACTTGCTCGGAAATCGGTGAATATAATTATTCAAACAATCTCTTGGAAAACATCTTGGATGTGATGGATCCCTATATGTCGGAATGTCATTACTTCCTGGCGAATAATTATGCTCACTTAGGCATGTTCAAGGAGGCTTATCGTCACGCAAGTGCTTATCTTGATAAAGAAGAAGACGGGGAGTTCAGCGATGACGCAGAGGATTTGCTTGAACTGATAACTTTTGAGTCGGATGAGTCAGAAGAGAATCCCTTTAAGCATGATGGGCTCATTACCAAACAGGAACAAGCCCGTGAGTACCTGGAATCAGGCAATTTCCCGAAGGCAATCGAAGTGCTTAAAGAAACGATTGCCGAATACGAGGATTACTGGTCCGCTTATAATAACCTGGCACTTGCCTATTTCTATCTTGGTCAAGTAAATGAAGCTTTTGAAACACTTGATGAGGTATTGGAAAAAAGTCCGGGAAACCTGCATGCGCTTTGTAACCTTGTTGTTTTCCATCATTATCAACAGGATGAAGCAAAAGTTGAAGAGCTCATACAGATGCTGGAGAAAATTCGGCCGATGCTATCCGAACATCGTTTCAAGCTTGGAGCGACCTTCGCTTTGATCGGAAACTATGCTTCTGCATATAATTGGCTGAAAGTACTCCAAAAGCAAGGGTTCGAGGGAGATGGAACCTTCTACTATTGGCTAACCATTTCCGCTTACCACTTAGGCCATGAACAGGCTGCAAAAAAGGCATGGAAAAAGGTCGTGGAAATGAACCCGGAAAAGGAAGGCATGGAGCCTTGGGGAGATATGAATGCAACTTCAGATGGTTTTGAACATCATTTTCCTTCTATTATAAAAAGGCTGGAAAGTGAATTCATCGAAGAAAGGCTGTTTGCCATTTTCCTTCTGAAACATTCGGTTCATAAACAGAAGCTATTGAAAAACCAGGTCCTCAACCTAAATCAGAATTTCACTGATTTGGAACGTGATTATGCCGAACTTGTTCAAGCTCCTGCTAAAGATCGCCAATTAACACCGATTGATTTTGCCGATCGCACAGCTGAGTTATTATATCAGCATTTCCAACCGATACAATTAAATGAAGCCGGGCTCTATTTAATGTGGTTTTCCGTCTTCATCGAAGCTGTGAAATCCGAGCAGAAGTTAAATAATCCAGCAGGATGGGCATCTGCGGTGGAGTACGTGTGGAATCAGCTTAAAAACGAGAAGGCGAGCAAACAGGCAATCGCAGACAAACATTTCATATCGGTGTCCACCTTATCGAAGTACGTAAAGTTGGTTCAAACCTTGCTTGGATGAGCAGATATTTGGACGAAAAATTATTTGTTATATAGGATAATAGGTAGGGAACACTAACCGTAGTGAAGGTTCCATTCGTAATGGAATATGGAGGAGTGAAAACATGTCTGAAAAAATTTATGACGTTGTTATTATTGGAGCTGGTCCTGCAGGGATGACAGCGGCTGTCTATACATCACGTGCGAACCTTTCAACATTGATGTTAGAACGCGGAGTGCCGGGCGGGCAAATGGCCAATACAGAGGAAGTTGAAAATTATCCTGGATTCGACACTATACTCGGACCTGAACTTTCAACGAAAATGTTTGATCATGCAAAGAAATTCGGTGCGGAGTATGCCTATGGGGATGTTAAGGAAATCATTGACGGTGAAGAGTATAAAACGATCAAAGCCGGTTCCAAGGAATTCAAAGCACGTTCAATCATCATTTCATCCGGTGCCGAATACAAGAAAATCGGCGTTCCTGGCGAAAAAGAATTGGGCGGCCGCGGTGTATCGTATTGTGCAGTTTGTGATGGTGCATTCTTCAAGCAAAAAGAACTATTCGTTATCGGCGGCGGAGACTCTGCCGTTGAAGAGGGTGTGTACTTAACCCGCTTTGCTTCAAAAGTGACGATCGTTCACAGACGTGACGAACTTCGTGCTCAAAAGATTCTTCAAGATCGTGCATTTGCCAATGAGAAAATTAACTTCATCTGGAATCATACTTTGAAGGAAATCAATGAAAAAGGCGGAAAAGTCGGCGGTGTCACTCTAGTTTCCACTGAAAATGGAGAAGAGACAGTGATGGACGCTGACGGTGTATTCATTTATATCGGAATGCTTCCGCTAACTAAACCATTTGAGAGCTTGGGCATCTTGAATTCCACAGGCTATATTGAAACGAATGATCGGATGGAAACACGTGTCCCTGGTATTTTTGCTGCTGGTGACGTTCGGGAAAAAACATTGCGCCAAATCGTTACAGCAACAGGCGATGGAAGCATTGCCGCTCAATCCGCTCAGCATTTTGTTGAGGAACTTCAAGAAAAATTGCAACCTAAGGCTTGATTTCACTAGAATATACAACCGTAATTCCGTTTTAACGATGTTGTAACACGCGTGAAATAATGATTGGGTATAGTATGGGTAGAAGTTGACCCCCTTTAATTATAAACGTTTAAGGACACAGATTAAGTTTCTGTGTCCTTTTTTTGTCTGCTTAAAGACTATATCTTTAGTTCCAATTTTTAGGGTGTTTCCGAATGGTTTTTAATGTGAAGTAAGCCCACCCTTTGCATTTAGGCAGCGAAAGTGGAGAAGAATAGGAGTTAAGCAGGATAAAGGCTTATCTCCGTGATTCCTTGCGAATGAATATTCCCCCAATGCAGGAAGTTTACTTTATTGTTAGCTCATTTCAAAAATAGTATAATGATAAGATATACTAAACATATATATATCTTTCATAATGGTAAGAAGATGGAAAATACAACTTGTTTGAACTATTAGCATTTGTAAATCGCCAAATGGATATCTAGCGGCGGTTTAAGGATATAAACTGAATCTCTTCAACACGGGGGTGAAGGTTTCTATAGTCGAGCAGAGCCAATTGAGGTGAAGAACGTGCAACGTGTCACAAACTGTGTATTGATCAGGGATAATCAAATCCTCTTATTGAAAAAGCCTAGACGCGGATGGTGGGTGGCTCCAGGCGGAAAGATGGAGCCTGGGGAATCTGTACGCGATGCTTGTATCAGGGAATATCGTGAAGAAACGGGCGTGTATTTAAAAAACCCTTCCATCAAAGGTATTTTCACCTTCATTATGAAGGATGGAGATAAGGTATTGTCGGAATGGATGATGTTCACTTTCTTTGCAACGGATTCCGATGGTGTAAATGTGGATGTTTGTGAAGAAGGGGAACTTAGCTGGCATCCGGTCGAAGATGTTAAAAAGCTGATGATGGCTGAAGGTGATTTTCACATCCTGGACTATATGGTTCATGGAAGTGGGATCATTTATGGAACCTTTACCTATACGCCTGAGTTTAAACTGCTTTCTTACCGATTGGATCCAGGTTAATTTTCAAATATAAAAAAGATTGCTATACATGGGGGCGGAGAAACTATGAGTACAGGGCAGATGAGTGAAACGCAATTGGTCATCATTACCGGAATGTCCGGAGCGGGTAAGACAGTGGCGGTTCAAAGTTTTGAAGACCTCGGCTTTTTTTGCGTCGATAATTTGCCGCCCACGCTATTGCCAAAGTTTTTGGAGTTAATGAAGGACTCAGGGAATAAGATGAATAAAGTGGCTCTTGTCATGGATTTGAGGGGGAGGGAGTTTTTTGATTCCTTATTTCTTGCACTGGATAATTTAACGGATTCAGCTGCAGTATCACCAAGAATCCTTTTTCTTGAAGCTGATGACGATTCCTTGGTTCGCAGATATAAGGAAACGAGAAGGACCCATCCGCTTGCTCCATTAGGCCGGCCATTGGAAGGCATTAAAATGGAACGGGAACTATTGGACGAATTGAAGGGAAGGGCTCAGTTGATCTTTAATACTTCCCAACTGAAACCGCGCGAATTGAGGGAAAAAATCGCTTCGGAGTTTTCTGCCGATAAAAGTGTCGGTTTTACAGTCAATGTCATGTCGTTCGGGTTTAAACATGGTCTGCCCATAGATGCCGACCTTGTGTTTGATGTACGTTTCCTGCCTAATCCATATTATATTGACCATATGAGGCCAAGGACTGGCTTGGAACAGGAAGTGTCAAGTTACGTATTAAAATGGAGTGAGACGCAAAAATTCTTGGAAAAAGTGACCGATCTGCTTGCATTCATGCTTCCATATTATAAACGTGAAGGGAAAGCACAGCTTGTTGTTGCGATTGGGTGTACAGGCGGTCAGCACCGTTCTGTAGCATTGACGGAGTATATTTCAAACCACTTCAAAAAGGATTACAGGGTTCAAGTATCACATCGCGATATCGAAAAAAGTAAGGGGAAAGCAGATGTTAGATAAAAAGAAACAACCTAAGGTTGTGATCATTGGAGGGGGAACCGGCCTTCCCGTTTTGTTGAGAGGGTTAAAGAAGCATCCGGTTGATATAACGGCAATCGTAACGGTAGCTGATGATGGTGGAAGTTCAGGCCGCCTTCGCGAGGATATGGATATTCCCGCTCCGGGTGATATTCGTAACGTGCTGGCTGCGTTATCGGATGTAGAGCCCCTTGTTGAACAAATGTTTCAACATCGCTTTCAGAGTAAAAATGAGCTGTCCGGGCATTCGCTGGGGAATTTGATACTGGCGGCAATGACATCACTGACCGGGGATTTCGTCCATGCGATCCAGGAAATGAGTAAATTTCTTAATGTCCGCGGTAAAGTGCTTCCGGCTGCCAACCAAAGTGTGGTTCTCCATGCGGAAATGGATGACGGAACGATTGTTACAGGAGAATCCAAGATCCCCTTCTCAGGAAAGAAAATAAAAAAAGTATTTCTGTCTCCTCATCATATAAAGCCGCTCAGTGAAACTCTCCAGGAAATCAAGCAGGCAGATCTTATTGTCATAGGTCCAGGGAGTCTATATACCAGCATTCTGCCTAACTTGCTTGTTCCTGGTTTAGGAGAAGAGGTTGCCCGTTCGAAGGCGAAGAAGGTGTACATTTGCAATTTGATGACACAAGCCGGCGAGACGCTGGATTATAGCGCGAGCGATCATATAAAAGCGATATATGACCATATGGGAAATGCATATATCGACAGGATACTTGTTAATAATGAGGAAATACCGACCGAAATTCAGCAACGCTATCAAGCTGAATATGCCAAACCGGTCATGTATGATGTGGAAGGTTTAAAAATGATGGGGCTTGAAATCATACAAGAACGCATTTTCAGCTATGAAGGGAATGTAATACGCCATGACACGAAAAAAGTGGCGGATTTGCTTTATAATATGCTTGTAAATGAAACAAAAAGCCACATTGCACCGTAGATATAAGCGGGGACGGTTTTTTGATTGATGAAAATAGATTACCTGCGTTCGATTGGGGGTGAAATGGATGTCTTTTGCTTCAGAAACGAAAAAAGAGCTTACTACATTAGAGGGAAAGGATTGCTGCGGTAAAGCGGAATTGTGTGCGCTTATCCGGATGAACGGATCCCTTTCATTTTCTAATCGGAAGCTTGTTGTGGATATTCAAACTGAGAATGCTGCGATTGCCAGAAGGATTTATACGCTGCTGAAAAAAAGTTATGAGGTCCAGGTCGAGCTGTTGGTCCGTAAAAAGATGAAGCTTAAAAAGAATAATGTTTATATTGTCAGGATGTCATCCGGAGGGCAGCGGGTTTTAACGGATTTGGAAATTTTAGGCGATGGCTTTGAAATTCTCCATGCTATATCCGATACTATTGTTGGGAAGAAATGCTGTAAGCGTTCTTACCTAAGAGGTGCATTTCTTGCGGGGGGCTCGGTAAATAATCCGGAAACGTCTTCCTATCACCTTGAAATTTTCTCACTTTATAAAGAGCACAATGATGCCCTTTGTGAGCTAATGAATAAGTTTGGCTTGAAGGCCAAGACGCTTGAACGCAAGAAAGGGTACATCATTTATTTGAAGGAAGCCGAAAAGATTGCCGAGTTTTTAAGTATAGTTGGCGCCCATTCAGCTTTATTAAGGTTCGAAGATGTACGGATTGTACGTGATATGCGTAATTCAGTGAATCGGCTTGTGAATTGTGAAACAGCCAATTTGAACAAAACGATCGGGGCCTCATTGCGCCAGGTTGAAAATATCCATTATATCGAGGATACGGTAGGATTAAGCATTTTACCGGATAAGCTGCGGGAAATTGCGGAGCTTAGGATAGCGTTTCAGGATATAACCTTAAAGGAACTTGGGGAAATGGTATCCGGGGGAACCATCAGTAAGTCCGGGATTAATCACCGATTACGAAAGATTGATGAAATAGCTGACAGGCTCCGTGGGGGAGAGGCTATTGCTGCGAAAAAATAAAGCTAACAGGGGAGATCAAGATGGTGGAAAAACAAGTTGAGGTAAAATTGAAAACGGGTTTGCAAGCGCGGCCGGCGGCTCTTTTTGTACAAGAAGCTAACCGCTTTCATTCAGATGTTTTTCTTGAAAAAGAAGGAAAGAAAGTGAATGCAAAAAGTATAATGGGGTTAATGAGCCTTGCCATCAGTTCTGGCGTGACCGTGAAGTTAATCGTCGAAGGACGCGATGAAAAAGAAGCGTTAGAGGCATTGGAAGAGTTTGTTCAGCAAGAGGGTTAAAAGAAAAGGATGCCTAAATGTGCATCCTTTTCTTTCTTTCATTAAGTAAAAAAGCTCCGGAAGTCGCTTAAGGCGATCTCCGGAGCTTTTTGTTGCATGATTATTTAGAGTCTTTTTTATCATCAAGGATGCTGCGCGTGATGACTTTGTCGATCAAGCCATATTCAAGGGCTCTTTCGGAAGTCATGAAGTTATCACGTTCCGTATCTCTTTGAAGGACTTCAATAGGTTGACCAGTACGTTCTGCCAAGATTTGGTTCAGTTTATCTTTCAAGTGAAGGATACGGCGGGCAGCGATTTCAATTTCCGTAGCTTGACCTTGAGCTCCTCCAAGTGGTTGGTGAATCATGACTTCACTGTTTGGCAACGCATAACGTTTGCCTTTTTCGCCAGCGGCCAAAAGGAAAGCGCCCATGGAAGCGGCCATACCGATGCATACTGTGGATACATTAGGTTTGATATATTGCATAGTATCGTAAATGGCCATACCGGAAGTGATGCTTCCACCAGGGCTGTTGATGTATAGAGTGATATCTTTTTCAGGATTTTCCGCTTCTAAAAATAGTAATTGAGCAACAATGGAGTTGGAAACATTATCGTCAATTGCGCTTCCTAGCATAATGATCCGGTCTTTTAATAAACGGGAGTAAATATCGTAGGCACGCTCCCCACGACTTGTTTGTTCGATAACTGTAGGAATTAAATTCATGTTCATTTCCTCCTTCGATTAAGAGAATCATTTAAATTCTTTATGTATGTATGATACACTTTTTGGTCAATTTAGGTCAAACAAAACAAACCCTATAATGGATAATTTGTTCGACAATTTTCTGGCTAAGGCTCCTTCCCGATAGATTGCTTTATATATTATGCCGTACAGGGATGAATTTCCACATTACCCATAATACCCAAATGACGAAGTTTTAAACCTGATAACCCTTGCAAAGGAGGGGAATCTATCATATAATGAAGTCTGTTGAAAAAATATTTTCTATTACGCCCTCGTAGTGCAACGGATAGAACGCAAGCCTCCGAAGCTTGAAATGCAGGTTCGATTCCTGCCGAGGGCATTACCAATCTTCTGCTTAATAAAGTGGGGGATTTTTTATTGGTCATTTTTAGGAAGGTCACTAAGATTTTTGGTGAATTCACTCGATTTCCGTAATATTCCATCGAATCCTGTAATGTCAGTCCTGTCTTGAAAATATTTGCCCACACTATTGAAAAATGGTGATTTTTCAATAAAAGTAGTTGTTAAATTTGGATTTCTAACATATAGTATTTAAAACAAATAAACTATTCAGAAAAAAATCGTAAGCGTTTTCATGGGTTTTTGTGTAGAATTTTCTCCTGATAATGTAAAATGGAGTGGGGGAGGGATGAATCGATGAGTATGAATATGAAAGCAGGACTTTTTCAACAGCAAACATTAAAGATGGCAATGACCCAGGAGCTTATGCAAGCTATTACATTGCTGCAATACTCCTCGCAGGAGCTATCGGCTTTTTTAGAAAATAAAATGGTGGAGAATCCATTACTGTCCATAGATCAGCCAACATCGGCTTTATTTCAGCCAACTTTTGACCGGAAAAAGGGGAAACGGACTCTTAAGAATACGTATGATGCCAACTATTGGATTGAACAGATCAGTGAAGATACTATATCGCTTGAACAGCATATCATGTCCCAGGTGAATCACCAGCAGCTTACCGGTGAGCAGCAGAAGGCATTGCTGCTATTAATTCATAACCTCGATGAAAACGGTTACTTGAGGACTGAGCTGGATGATATATGTATCCCAGGCATATCTCCGGTCGTTTTGGAAGAAAGCCTCTCGATTTTACAGGAACTCGAGCCGCATGGAATTGGAGCGAGAAATCTCCAAGAGTGCCTTTTGCTTCAGGTGCAAGCAGAAGGGGTGAATGAGCTTGCAGAATCGATCATTGAAAACCATTTCCTCGATTTTGCTGAAAAGCGCTGGAAAGACCTAAGTAAGAAAATCGGTGTTACAATGAAGGAGATTCAAGAAGTATTTGATTATGTCCAGACATTGAACCCGCGACCGGCTTCACTCTTTTTTCAGGAAAAACCTTCTTATATAGTGCCGGATGTGGTCGTGGAAGTTCGGGATGGCATGCTGCTTGTCGGGAATTATGATGGTAACACACCCAATCTTAATGTGGATAAAGGGTATCTAAACCGAATGAAGAGCCATAAGGATCAGGGGGTTCAACGGTTTATCCAGGATAAGTGGCAGGAATACCAATGGATTTCCAGAGGGATCCAACAGAGAAAAGAAACGATATTGAAGGTCATTCAATGCATCGTCGAAAAACAGCCGGCGTGCTTTCATCATGGCCTGAACTATTTGAAGCCGATGACGATGAAAGAAGTCGCCGACGAGATTGGTATACATGAGTCCACAGTAAGCCGGGCTGTTAAAGGGAAATACGTGCAGACACCATTTGGCACGATAGAGATGCGGATATTTTTCACTACTTCTTTACAGTCAGTCGGCCTTGATGAGGATATGTCGGGCATGCAGGCAAAAAAGAGCCTACAGGCAGCCATCAATGGGGAAAATAAACAAAAGCCGCTTTCGGATCAAGACCTGGCAGAACGGTTGAAAGAGGAGCATGGAGTTATCCTGGCACGTCGAACCGTTGCCAAATACCGGGAACAATTAGGGATCCCATCTTCATCTAAACGAAAAAGATATGATTGAAAAGGATGAGTAGTTTGGAATCGAAAGCGTTTGTTTTATATAGTAGGGATAAATGCCCGTTATGTGATAAAGCCAAGCAGGTGCTTGAAGAAGTGAAAGTGGAATCAGGCATAGGCTATAAGGAAATCGATATCCATACCGATGATGATTTGCTTGAGAAATTCGGGCTGATGATTCCTGTCGTAGAATGGAAAGATGATATCGTTCAATTCGGAAATGTTGATAAATCAGCTCTAAATAGGCTTTTGGAAAAATAATTTTTCAAATCATTTGAAGAAACATTCCGTTCCTGCTAGAATAAAATATGTAGCAGGAATATTTTTTTGTTTTAAGTGGGACAGAAAATGACTACGCGGGACATTAAATGTCCATCTTAACTTTTTAGGAGTTTTAAATATGCGTACATTACTCGAGGTACAAAGAAAATTATTACCTGATTTCCTTATGGTTATGCAAAAAAGATATGATATCCTGCGTTATATCAAAATGA
The DNA here is from genome assembly GCF_018613325.1 of Bacillus sp. ISL-34. Lineage (GTDB taxonomy): Bacteria > Bacillota > Bacilli > Bacillales > DSM-1321 > Peribacillus. The sequence goes on from NZ_JAGGQJ010000004.1 coordinate 235,684, forward strand.
TGCAGCCGGTTGGAAGGCGCAGTCTGTCCGTGAGCCTTAATTTGACAGAGCGGACGCTTAGAGGCGAGGTTGATTTTCTGAAAAGTCAGAACCTGGTTAACATATTCAGCTCTGGCATGACGCTGACTGATGAAGGGATTGAAATCCTGGATAAGTTAGAAGGAATAATGCGTGAAGTAATGGGTATAGACATAATGGAACGGCAATTGCAGGATTTGTTACAAGTGGATGAGGTCATTATTGTCTCAGGAAATTGTGATGAAACCCCATGGGTGAAAAAAGAATTGGGTAAAGCTTGTGCAAACCGTATGAAACGAGAATGGAAATCAAAGAATATCATAGCGGTTACTGGTGGATCGACAATGGCCGAAGTGGCTGATTCGTTGTCACCTGATGAAGCGTCGAAGAAATTGACATTTGTCCCAGCCCGCGGGGGAATTGGTGAAGCAGTGCAGAATCAGGCCAATACGATTGTCGAAAAAATGGCACAGAAGGCACAGGCCTCATACAGAGTGTTATATGTACCCGATCAATTAAGCGGTGAGGTCTATGCTTCATTTCAGAAGGAACCTGCAATTAAAGAAGTGATTTCCCAAATCAAATCTGCCGATATGATCATTCATGGAATCGGTGATGCCATGGCGATGGCAGAAAGAAGAAATTCTCCGCCAGAAATGTTAAAGAAGCTGTTAGATGGAAATGCTGTAGGAGAGGCATTCGGTTATTATTACGATGAAAACGGCAAAGTTGTTCATAAAGTTTTGACAGTCGGCATCCAGTTAGATGATCTTAGCCCTGAAAAGCGAGTGATAACTGTGGCAGGTGGTAAAACTAAAGCAAAGGCTATCCGTTCCTACATGAAAGGCGCACCTTCATCAACCGTTTTGATCACGGATGAAGCGGCGGCACAAGAGTTAATTCAGGGGAATTACACCCCTTAATATATTTGCGAACTTAAAAGGAGGAATTTTTCATGGCAGTAAAAGTTGGTATTAATGGTTTTGGACGTATTGGACGTAATGTATTTCGTGCAGCATTGAGTAATCCTGGGGTAGAGATTGTTGCTATTAACGACTTAACGGATGCTAATATGTTAGCGCACCTTCTTCAATACGATACAATTCATGGTTCTCTTAATGAAAAAGTAACAGTTGATGGGGATTACCTTGTTGTTGATGGTCATAAAGTCAAAGTATTGGCTGAACGTGATCCTGCACAATTAGCATGGGGAGAACTAGGAGTAGAAGTAGTAGTAGAATCTACAGGACGTTTCACGAAACGTGCAGATGCAGCTAAGCATTTAGAAGCTGGCGCGAAAAAAGTAATCATCTCTGCTCCTGCATCTGATGAAGATATTACAATCGTCATGGGTGTAAACGAAGACAAATATGATGCAGCTAACCACCATGTAATCTCTAATGCTTCTTGTACAACGAACTGCTTGGCTCCATTTGCTAAAGTGCTTCATGAACAATTTGGAATCAAACGCGGTATGATGACTACTGTTCACTCATATACAAATGATCAGCAAATCCTTGATTTGCCTCATAAAGATTACCGCCGTGCACGTGCAGCTGCCGAGAATATCATTCCTACAACGACTGGGGCAGCAAAAGCTGTAGCACTTGTTCTTCCTGAACTTAAAGGGAAATTGAATGGTATGGCTATGCGCGTACCAACTCCAAACGTGTCTGTTGTCGACCTTGTTGCAGAGCTTGAAAAAGACACAACTGTTGAAGAAGTTAATGCAGCATTCAAAAAGGCTTCTGAAGGCGAATTAAAAGGAATTCTTGAGTACAGCGAACTTCCGCTAGTATCAACTGACTATAACGGTAACCCATCATCATCTACAATTGATGCCCTTTCCACAATGGTAATGGAAGGAAACATGGTTAAAGTATTATCTTGGTATGATAATGAAACAGGATACTCTAGCCGTGTTGTTGATTTAATCGACTATTTGGCAAAAAAAGGATTGTAATTAGATAATAAAAAACCTCACCAAGGTGAGGTTTTTTTTATCACACCTCTAAAAAAACTTGGCAGAAGATGATATTATTAGTAAGTCATTAATCAGTCAAGCGTTTACATTTCTTGTTTTTGGATAATTTCCTGGAAACCGACTATAATGAAAAAGAGAAAAGGGGAGTTGGGAAATTTACCCTCTCCCTTTTTGACTAAAAGAATCAAAAATATGATAACAATATCTAAGGAGGTTCTTGGATTATGAATAAAAAGTCGATTAAAGATATTGAATTAAAGGGGAAACGCGTATTTTGCCGCGTTGATTTCAATGTGCCGATGCAGGACGGAAAGATTTCGGATGATACGAGAATCAAAGCTGCATTGCCGACGATTTCCTATCTGACAGAACAAGGCGCTAAAGTCATCTTAGCCAGCCACCTTGGCCGTCCTAAAGGACAAGTCGTTGAAGAATTGCGTTTAGCACCTGTTGCGGAAAGACTAAGCGAACTTAGTGGCAAGGATGTGCAAAAGGCAGAAGAAGCTTACGGTGAGACCGTTCAATCAATCATTGATAACATGCAAAATGGCGAGATCCTGTTGTTGGAAAACGTTCGTTTCTATCCAGGGGAAGAAAAGAACGATCAAGAATTGGCGAAGTCATTTGCTGCATTGGCTGATGTCTATGTTAACGATGCCTTCGGAGCTGCGCATCGTGCACATGCTTCAACTGAAGGAATAGCACACCATCTCCCAGCCGTTGCCGGATTGCTGATGGAAAAAGAGCTTTCTGTACTGGGAAAAGCACTATCCAACCCAGAACGTCCTTTTACAGCTATAATTGGCGGAGCAAAAGTAAAGGATAAGATAGGCGTTATCGAAAACCTTTTGGAAAAAGTCGATAACTTGATCATTGGCGGCGGACTGGGTTATACATTCATTAAAGCGCAAGGTCATGAAATCGGTAATTCTTTATTGGAAGAAGACAAAATTGAATTGGCGAAATCTTTCATCGAAAGTGCAAAAGAAAAAGGCGTAAAGCTTCATTTGCCTATCGATGCAGTCGTAACTGCTGAATTTTCACCTGATGCAGAGACAGAGAATGTCGATATCGATGCTATTCCAAATGATAAAATGGCCCTTGATATCGGTCCAAAAACAAGTGAATTATTTGCGGATGTAATCAAAAGTTCCAAACTTGTCATTTGGAATGGACCAATGGGTGTATTTGAATTCGATAAATTTGCGAATGGAACGAGAACGGTTGCTAGATCCTTGGCGGAAGCAAAAGATACGTACAGCATTGTAGGCGGAGGGGATTCAGCCGCTGCTGCAGAAAAGTTTGGCTTGGCAGAAAAGATGTCCCATATTTCAACTGGCGGCGGTGCATCTCTTGAGTTCATGGAAGGCAAAGAGTTGCCTGGCGTTTTGGCCTTGAACGATAAATAAGATTAAACCGTTACATATTTCAACTTTAGAAGGGATGAGAAACCAAATGCGTAAACCGATTATTGCAGGAAACTGGAAAATGAATAAAACACTATCTGAAGCGAAAGCCTTTTTAGAAGAAGTGAGCAATTTGATTCCGAAGCAAGATGTAATCGATACGGTTGTATGTGCTCCAGCTTTATTTTTGGATCAGCTTGTTCAAGCTGCAAAAGGAACCGATGTAAAAATCGGGGCGCAGAACATGCACTTTGAAGAAAGCGGTGCTTTCACAGGAGAAATCTCCCCAATCGCATTGGCTGATCTTGGTGTATCCTACGTCATACTTGGTCATTCTGAGCGTCGGGAAATGTTCAATGAAACGGATGAAGCCGTTAATAAAAAAGCTCATGCCGCTTTTGCCCATCAGTTGACCCCGATCGTTTGCTGCGGTGAAACACTTGAGCAAAGGGAAGCTGGCGAAACGAATGATTTTGTAGGCAGCCAGATTGAAAAAGGCCTGGCAGGACTATCTGACGATCAATTGAAACAAACCGTCATTGCTTATGAGCCGATTTGGGCGATTGGAACAGGAAAATCGTCATCTGCTCAAGATGCAAATGAAGTTTGTGCGCATATCCGCTCAGTTGTTGCCGATAAATTTTCAAATGAAGCAGCTGCAGCCATCCGCATTCAGTACGGTGGCAGTGTAAAACCTGAGAATATTAAAGAGTACATGGCACAACCTGATATAGACGGTGCGTTGGTTGGCGGTGCAAGCTTGAAAACCGATTCGTTTTTACAATTGCTGGAGGCTGGTCACTATGAGTAAGTCGCCTGTGGCACTTATCATCTTAGACGGTTTTGGCTGCCGTAACGAAGAGAAGGGAAATGCTGTTTTTCATGCGAAAAAACCGAATTTTGACCGTTATTGGGAGCAGTATCCGCATTCCCATTTAACTGCAAGCGGGGAAGCGGTCGGCTTGCCTGCCGGTCAAATGGGGAACTCGGAAGTGGGGCATTTGAATATCGGGGCAGGACGGATCGTTTATCAAAGTCTGACCCGTGTGAACCTGGCTATCCGTGAAGGCGAGTTTGCCCAAAACCCAACCTTGGTCGATGCCATGAGCCATACCAAGAAAAAAGGCACGGACCTTCATCTTTTCGGTCTTCTTTCAGATGGCGGCGTGCACAGTCATATTGAACATATGTACGCCCTGCTGAAATTGGCCGCTAAAGAAGGAGTTAAAAATGTATATGTACATGCATTTTTAGATGGTCGGGATGTCGGACCGAAAACAGCGCAGGGTTATATTAAGGAAGCGGAAGCGAAAATGAAGGAAATCGGTGTTGGTCAGTTTGCGACCATATCCGGAAGATATTATTCGATGGACCGTGATAAGCGCTGGGAACGTGTGGAAAAATCCTACCGTTCGATGGTGTATGGTGATGGCCCTGCTTACTCTTCTGCGATGGAATGTGTCGAGGATTCCTACGAACATGGTATTTTTGACGAGTTCGTGATACCTTCAGTCATAACGGCGGAAGACGATAAACCGGTGGCAACGATTAAAAATGATGATGCCGTAATCTTTTATAACTTCCGGCCAGACCGGGCAATTCAGATTTCCAATACGTTCACGAATGAGGATTTTCGCTCATTTGACCGCGGTCCTGGACATCCGAAGCATCTCCATTTTGTCTGCTTGACACATTTTTCAGAAACAGTTGACGGATATGTTGCATTTAATCCGACAAATCTTGATAATACATTAGGGGAAGTACTTTCCCAAAACCAGCTTACCCAGCTTCGTATCGCTGAAACTGAAAAATATCCGCATGTGACGTTTTTCATGAGCGGCGGACGTGAAGAGAAGTTTCCTGGTGAAGAGAGGATTTTAATTAATTCTCCGAAAGTCGCTACATATGATTTACAACCGGAAATGAGTGCTTATGAAGTGACGGATGCATTGGTGGAACAAATTGAGGCTGATCGCTTTGATGCCATTCTCTTGAATTTTGCCAACCCGGATATGGTTGGTCATTCAGGGATGCTTGAGCCTACCATTAAAGCGATTGAAACAGTGGATGAATGCCTAGGCAGGATTGTCGATTTAATCGTCTCAAAAGGCGGTACAGCAATCATTACCGCTGACCATGGGAATGCTGATGAAGTCGTAACACTTGAAGGCAACCCCATGACAGCCCATACTACGAATCCCGTGCCTGTCATTATCACTAAAAATCAGGTAACATTAAGAACAGGTGGTATCCTAGGTGATTTAGCTCCAACGATGCTTGATTTGCTTGGAGTCGAAAAACCTGTTGAAATGACAGGGAAATCCCTATTATCTAAATAAAATTGTGAATAGGAAAAGGAGAGATTTATAATGCCGTACATCGAACATGTATATGCACGCGAAGTGCTAGATTCCCGTGGTAATCCAACAATAGAAGTAGAAATCCAAACAGAGTCCGGATACTTCGGACGTGCAATCGTACCATCAGGTGCTTCAACAGGAGAACACGAAGCGGTTGAGCTTCGTGACGGAGATAAATCTCGTTACCTGGGTAAAGGGGTACAAAAAGCAGTCGATAATGTAAATGATATCATTGCTGATGCTGTCATAGGTTTGGATGTAACGAACCAAGCAGGCCTTGACCTTACTATGATTGAATTGGATGGCACTGAAAACAAAGGGAACCTGGGCGCTAATGCAATCCTTGGTGTATCAATGGCTGCTGCCCATGCCGCTGCGGAATTTTCAGGTCTACCATTGTATCGTTACCTTGGAGGGTTCAATGCGAAACAACTTCCAACACCAATGATGAACATCATTAACGGCGGATCACATGCCGATAACAATGTTGACTTCCAGGAATTCATGATCCTTCCTGTAGGCGCTCCTAGCTTCAAAGAAGCAGTTCGTATGGGTGCAGAAGTATTCCATGCGTTGAAATCTGTGCTTTCTGCCAAAGGCTTGAATACGGCAGTCGGCGATGAAGGCGGCTTTGCGCCAAACCTTGGTTCAAACCGTGAAGCGCTGCAAGTCATCATCGAGGCAATTGAAAAAGCAGGCTACAAAGCAGGCGAAGATATCTACCTTGGCATGGACGTAGCATCATCTGAATTCTATAACAAAGAAACAGGCAAATATGATCTTGCAGGCGAAGGCCGCAATGGCGTGACATCCGAAGAAATGGTTGCTTTCTATGAAGAGCTAGTGAATGAATTCCCTATTCTCTCCATCGAAGACGGCCTGGATGAAAATGACTGGGATGGCCACAAGCTTTTAACTGAACGCATCGGTTCTAAAGTTCAGCTTGTTGGTGACGATCTTTTCGTAACAAATACGAAAAAATTGGCTGAAGGCATCGAAAAAGGCATCGGTAACTCCATCCTGATCAAAGTGAACCAAATTGGTACACTGACTGAAACGTTTGATGCAATTGAAATGGCTAAACGCGCTGGCTACACTGCAGTCGTTTCCCACCGTTCCGGTGAAACGGAAGATGCAACGATCGCCGATATCGCCGTTGCAACAAACGCAGGACAAATCAAAACAGGTTCCATGTCCCGTACGGACCGTATCGCTAAATACAACCAACTTCTTCGCATCGAAGACCAGCTTGGTGACTTGGCTGTATATGGCGGCTTGAAATCTTTCTATAACTTGAAGAAGTAATCTTTGCTTCTGACTAGAAGATGGATTACAGTAACTTCTCCTCCTATTTAATGTGGCCATCCATATTGAATAGGAGGTTTTTTATGCCTATAAACTAGTCACTGATTCTAGCTTATTAGCAGATGAATGGATTTAATCAAACGTTTGATTAATAAAAAAAAGGTGCCGCATCCGGGCACCTTTTTTTTAATTATTCGATACAGCTTCCACTGGTACCGCATTATAGTATTCTTCCAATGTGATCTTCGCTTCAAAGATTTCAGTTGCGGTATCGACACCAACATAGCGGATATGCCAAGGTTCGTATTTATAACCTGTGATGTTTTCCTTGCCTTCAGGGTAGCGGATGATAAATCCGTATTCATGTGCATGTTCAGCAAGCCAGGCCGCTTCATTCGTATCACCGAAACAGTCTTGGGCAGCGCATGCACCATCGTGGGTCGTGACATCAATCGCTAGGCCCGTTTCATGCTCGCTTGTCCCAGGCATTGCACTGTAGGTTTTCGCTTTTTCTTCCCCGTCCTTAGCCACATAGTTATTAAAGACCGTGATTTGTGTTTGGTGTGAGCGGTAAGCGGAAACGCCGGCAAAGTGCATATTATCTTTTTCGGCAGCTTGGAACATTAATTCAAGAGCCTTTCCCGCTTCTTCCCGCATCATTCTTTTTTCGATTTTATCTTCAAAGATGAAATCCACTTTTGGGTAGATAAGGTCATCAGGTTTGTAATCTTCAGGCAGGCTGTATTGCTTATTTACAAGTACAGGTATGCTTTCCGGGTGGGCTAACGTCTGAAGGCCAGCCTGAGCGGGTTTAGACGTTTCATCAACCTCCACCTGGCGTTGGGCCGGTTCTTTTGAATCATCATTCTTGTCTGTTTCTGTCTCCGTTTCCTGGGAGCTCGGTTGTTCTTCTTTTTGCTCTTTTTCATGCTCGCTTGTCAGGTCGGATGAACAGCCAGCCATCAGAATGAAAGATGATAGAGCAGTTGCTGCAATTATAGGTTTTAACATATGAAAGGCCCCTTGCTTTTAATATAAGATTTCCAATAAAGGTAGTTTTGTGAAACTATCGTGATAAGTAATCCCTTGTTAATTCACTTTGATATTTATCAAGAAATAAGCCAATCCAGACGACCATCAATAAAAATGGATAATCATTACGGACTGCTATTTCCACGACGGGATCAGACCAAAAGCTCGAAAGGAAACCAGATGACATCCTGATTGTCTCGAATGTGATAAGGGCGTGAAGCGATAACCAAAGAATCGTAAGAGTATTGGTCCCAAACCCAATGACCGCTGCTATGACGCTCAGCAAGGCGGCTGCTGCCCCGATCAGGAGGACATTGAAGCTTGATTGAAAAAAATCGGTACCGCTATTGGAAAGTCCATTATAAATAATAGCAGTAAAATAAATGGTTGTCGTTATATATGCAGCAAATAATAAGTATCGATTTCCGTGATACTTTGCCAGCAGCAATAAAAGCGGTGATAGGATGATTAATAGGACACTGATAAAATTGCTTCCGCCTGTCCATAAAGAATAGCCGGCAACCGCCGAGAATAGGATGGTCAGGAGATCAAGAATCCGGAGTATGGACTTAAACATGTTGACACCTCTTTCTCTATTTATGCAAATTATCTCAAACTTTGATTCAAAAAGAAATAAATGACTATGGGTTTTTAGGAATTCTTACCATCATAGTATAACAAAGATTGTGGATATTTATTGGGTGTGGTAAAGTTAAAGTAATTGTTTATTGGTTCTTCAGGAGGTGTAATTGCATGCATGCATTTCTCATAACGCTTTTAGTGATTGTCAGTATCGCCCTCATTGTGACGGTATTGCTTCAATCAGGTAAGAGTGCAGGTTTATCAGGTGCGATTGCCGGCGGTGCCGAGCAGCTATTCGGAAAGCAAAAGGCACGAGGTTTGGACCTGGTTTTACATCGTGCAACAATAGTATTGGCGATTTTATTCTTTGCTTTAACTTTACTTGTTGCATACTTTGATGTGTAATGGATCAAAAATGAGTCTAGCTAAATAGCTAGGCTTTTTTCTTTGCACAATAGTTGCATGAATAGATATAGTGATTTTAGTACTTAATTATAGGATAGGGATTTTTAAAAATTCTATTTACTGATAAAGGAGCTTAAAGTCATGAAAATAAAGCTGCAGCAGCCCTTTACTTTTGAAGGCGGAAAAAGAGCTGTCTTACTTTTACATGGATTTATGGGGAATTCCGCGGATGTACGGATGCTTGGCCGTTACTTGGAGAAACAGGGATACACCTGCCATGCCCCGCACTATAAAGGACATGGCGTACCGCCAGAGGAGCTGGTGAAAACGGGTCCTGAAGATTGGTGGAAAGATGTCATGATGGCCTACGATTTCCTGAAAAGCAAAGGCCATGAAGAAATTGCTGTTGCCGGACTATCATTAGGAGGCGTATTTTCTCTTAAATTAGGTTACACTGTACCTATAAAGGGTATCGTATCAATGTGTGCGCCTATGTATATCAAAAGTGAAGAGATGATGTTTAAAGGAGTATTGGAGTACGCCAGAGAATTTAAGAAGTATGAAGGAAAAACTCAAGAGCAAATAGAGCTTGAAATGGACCTCCTTGCCGATAAACCGATGAATACATTGAAAGCCCTTCAGGGATTGATAACGGATGTGCGGGAGCACGTCGACCTTATTTACGCGCCGACATTTGTCGTGCAGGGCCGGCATGATGATGTTATCAATCCAAAAAGTGCCGATATTATTATTGATTCCATTGAATCACCGGTCAAACAAATCAAGTGGTATGAAGAATCCGGTCATGTCATAACTCTTGATAAAGAAAAAGACCAGCTGCATGAAGATGTTTTGGAATTTTTAGAAAGCCTGGATTGGTCCGAATAACAAAAATATACCCTGAATAGGAGGGTTTTCATGGAAGATAACATTCAAGAACATATTAATAAGCTTCTGACATACATGACGGATGAAGCGTATAAGCCGTTGACGGTACAAGAACTGGAAGAGGCTTTGAAAATCGAAGACTCGGCAGATTTCAAGAATTTCGTCAAGGCTTTAGTAAAGATGGAAGAAAAGGGATTGGTGGTCAGAACGAGGAGCAATCGTTACGGCCTGCCGCAAAAAATGAATTTGTTCCGCGGTAAATTAACGGGACATGCAAAGGGATTCGCCTTTGTCACACCTGAAGATAACCCAGGAATGGATGATATTTTCATTCCGCCAAATGAAACGGGTACAGCGATGCATGGAGATGTCGTCATGGTACGGGTATCTTCGGAAACATCGGGCTCAAGGCAAGAAGGCACGGTCATCAGAATTCTTGAACGCGGAATTACACAAGTGGTCGGTACATACTCCGAAAGTAAAAGTTTTGGTTTCGTCATCCCTGATGATAAAAAGATCGCAAACGATATCTTCATTCCGCAGCATGCTTCACATGGAGCAGTAGAGGGCCATAAGGTTGTCGTCAAGCTTACTTCTTATCCTGAAGGACGCATAAGTGCTGAAGGCGAAGTCATTGAAATTCTTGGGCATAAGAATGATCCTGGTGTAGATATTCTTTCCGTGATCCATAAATATGGTTTGCCGATGGAGTTCCCGGATGACGTCATGGAGCAAGCCAATGCCGTTTCGGATACCATTCAAGAAAGTGAAATCGGCAGCCGCAGGGATTTGCGCAATGATGTTTTGGTCACGATTGATGGGGCGGATGCAAAGGACCTGGATGATGCCGTCACCGTTTCCAAACTTGAAAATGGCAATTACAAGCTGGGTGTTCATATTGCTGATGTCAGCCATTATGTGAAGGAAGGATCACCAATCGATAAGGAAGCCTTGGAAAGAGGGACGAGCGTGTATTTGGTGGACAGGGTCATCCCGATGATCCCGCATCGTTTATCGAATGGCATTTGTTCCTTGAACCCACAAGTCGATCGTTTTACACTCTCTTGTGAAATGGAAATCACGCCAGATGGCAAAGTCGTCAACCATGAGATTTTTGAAAGTGTCATTAAGACGACGGAACGTATGACATATGGTAATGTGAACAAAATCCTTGTGGATAAAGATGAAGAACAGCTCGAACGCTATGAAGCGTTGGTGCCGATGTTCCAGGACATGGAGAAATTAGCTGCCATCCTTCGCAAGAACCGGATGAACCGCGGAGCGATCGACTTTGATTTCAATGAAGCAAGAGTCATCGTTGATGAAGAGGGCCATCCGACTGATGTGGTTTTACGTGAAAGGTCGGTTGCGGAAAAGCTGATTGAAGAGTTCATGCTTGCAGCAAATGAAACCGTTGCAGAGCACTTCCACCGTCTTGACGTTCCGTTCATATACCGTATTCATGAAGATCCCAAGCCGGAAAAACTGCAGCGTTTCTTCGAATTCATTACGAATTTCGGATATATTGTGCGAGGATCGGCCAATGACGTTCATCCTAAGGCGTTACAGGAAATCATTGAGGCAGTTGCCGGTAAACCGGAAGAAACGGTCATTTCAACCGTCATGCTTCGTTCCATGCAACAGGCGAAGTATGATCCGGAGAGTTTAGGCCACTTTGGTTTATCTGCTGAGTTTTATACACATTTCACATCGCCGATTCGCCGTTACCCGGATTTGATCGTGCACAGGCTGATCAGGACCTACTTGGTGGAAGGTAAACTGGATGAAGCTACGAAGGAGAAATGGAATGCCATTTTACCTGAGATTGCCGATCATACATCGAAACGTGAACGTCGTTCAGTCGATGCTGAACGGGAAACGGATGATCTGAAGAAAGCGGAATATATGCTGGATAAAATTGGCGAAGAATATACCGGGATCATTGGTTCGGTCACGAATTTCGGGATGTTCGTCGAGCTGCCGAACACCATAGAAGGACTTGTCCATGTCAGCTTCATGACGGATGATTATTACCGCTTCGATGAGCGTCAGCTTGCAATGATCGGGGAACGTACCGGCAATGTGTTCCGGATTGGCGATGAAATCGACGTACGTGTTTCCAACGTCAATAAAGAGGAGCGCGCCATCGATTTTGAAATTATTGGCATGAAGGTAAGCCGCCCGCGTCCATCTGGCGAGAAGAAAATATTCAAAGCCAATTCAGGTGAACGTAAACGCGGCCGTGGCGGCAACGGGGGACGTAATGAAGGAAAAGGCGGAGGCCGTCAAGGAGATTCGCCTTCTTCTGGAAAAAAATCGAAAAAGAAGAAAAAATTCTTTGAAAATGCGCCAGCTGCCAAGCGCAAGAGAAAACCAAAAAAGAGATAAAGATTGAGGCGGGAGGATGATCAGTTCATCCTCTTGCCGCGATTGGATGTAAAAAGGGGAGAGTTAGATGCCAAAAGGCTCAGGTAAACAACTTGCACAAAATAAAAAGGCTTATCATGATTTCTTTATTGAACAAACTTTTGAAGCGGGAATCGTTTTAAAAGGGACCGAAATCAAAGCAATCCGTGCCGCTCGAGTGAATTTGAAGGATGCCTTTGCTAAAATAGAAAATGGTGAAATTTATCTTCATAATATGCATGTCAGCCCGTATGAGCAGGGAAACCAGTTTAACCATGACCCGTTGCGGACACGGAAGCTTCTTTTGCATAAGAAAGAAATCAGTAAACTGATCGGTGAAACAAAGGAAACAGGTTACACCATCGTCCCATTGAAAATGTATTTAAAGAATGGCTTTGCCAAAGTTTTAATCGGACTTGGAAAAGGGAAGAAACAATATGACAAGCGCGAAGACCTGAAGAAGAAGGAAGCGAAACGTGATATCGAACGGGCTTTCCGTGATCGGCAGAAGATGTAGAACTGCCAAGACCTTACAATTGATTTTTTGAACCAATCTGTTATAATTAATCCTGTACCGATGACAATTGAATATCAGCCAACATGCTGACTATTCTTCTCTCGTACGCTCCATTTCTATCATGGGGACGTTACGGATTCGACAGGGATAGTTCGAGCTTAAGTTGCGAGTCGAGGGGATCGGCCTCGTTAAAACGTCAACGCCTATAACTGGCAAACAAAACAACAACCTAGCTTTCGCTGCTTAATAACAGTCGATAGCTGTTCCTCCCTCCATGGCCCACGTGGTAGGGTAAGGGACTCACTCTAAGTGGGATACGCCGGAATCCACCGTCTGAGGATGAAGGAAGAGACCAATCAGACTAGCTGCTCTGCCGCCTGTCGATAGGCTAATGAGTTCGCGAAATGCGAATATATCGACTACACTCGTAGAAGCTTAAGTGCCGTTATGTCTGGACGTGGGTTCGACTCCCACCGTCTCCACCAATACATATATTGGTGGTTTTTTATTTGTTTTTTAGTTATATTTTGTCGAAAAATCGATAAATCGTATAATTCGCAGATAAATCAGGAGTTTTCGTTGATATATCTCCATTTTCGAAGATATATTCCCGATTTCGCAGATAAATTGTACAATCGCTATCAATTAAAGGAATATTCCCTATTGCTGTAGAATCCTTTGGGAGAAACCAAGATTGGAGCGATAAAGTTGATTGTAAAAAAGCGAAAAGTTCCTCTTGCCATCCGCAAATTACGTGCATTAGCGTGCAGACTTCCTCCGAATCACCCTAAAGTTCCCTTAATCATGAACGATCTCAAAAAAAGGGAAGCGGGCTATAAAGGGGAATGTTCGATTGATTTTCCATTAAGCTTTCTTGAACCGAAAAGCTATTTCATCTTCCACGATTTAAGGCTGCAGGATCAATCCCGATTTTTTCAGCTGGATACCTTATTAGTCACCAAGAAATATGCGCTTATCATTGAAGTGAAGAACATGGCAGGGTCGCTTTATTTTGATCCTCATTTCTATCAGCTCATTCGAACGATAGAAGGAAAAGAAAGAGCATTTCCAGATCCAATCATACAAGTCAGCCGCCAGGAATCACAGTTGACCAATTGGTTCTTTAAAAACGGTTTTCCCTCACTGCCCATCCTTTCATTGATTGTCATCAGTAATCCCCAAACAATCATCCGTACAGCTCCTGAAAACCATGAACTCCACTATAAAGTTATCCATCGCGATACACTTCCTGCTAAAATTAAGCAAATGGAGCATTCCATAACAGAATCCAGTTTTAGTGAAAAACATTTGAAGAAAGCAGTCCGTGTAATCAATAAACAACATATCGATGCGGACTTTTCCATCTTGGAACGATACAATCTTACCGATAAGGACCTAATAAAAGGAGTGATATGTGAGAATTGCAAGGGGAATCAGTTATTTAGAAGGCATGGCACATGGCTTTGCAATCAATGCCAACAATCCAGTAAAACAGCACATATCCATGCTTTACGAGATTATTTTTATCTAATTGGCTCGACTATAACGAATCGGCAGTTGAGGGATTTTTTAAGCATTTCCTCTTCATCCAGTGCAACACGGATTTTGCAATCATTGAATCTGACAAGCACCGGTGCGAATAAGGGAAGGGTGTACAGCCTGAATTTTGATGAGTGATATCTGGGTGATCAGGCCCTCATCAGACTAATTGTTTTAAACTATTCTTTAATTTTGCATTATTAAATTTCGTAATACATGATAAAAAAAGACTCAAAAGAAGCATGAACTTCTCTTAAGTCTTTGTCCCGATTCTACTCTTTCAATTCCTTGCCCATTCCCTTTAGGAAGTGAACGCCAAAGCCGATCGCCCGGTTTATGTCTGGATCATTCAATGTTTTCATTAAATCCAAAACTCCGATCTTCTTATCGGCCTGAAGGAATTTGTTTCCTTCATCGATTCCAGCAAGTGCACTGTTAAGCAGTTTCGTGGATTGTGCGGCATCGGCGTTCATCAAGGCTCCTGTTGCCCCCATAAGGGTATTGATCAGGTTTGTGACGGGTTGCCTTGTGATTTGTTGAAGAGCGATTTTGGCAATTTGTTCTTTTCCTTGAAGCATGGAGGTCGCGGCTTCGAATACTCCCGAGTCATTCAGTTCATTGACGATTTTAAACATATTGTTCAATGCATCTTCATTATCGGTGATCAACGTTTTCAGTTCTTCCAGTTTTTGCAGCTTTATTTCTTCCTCAGTAATGGGATTATGGATTTCCGTAATAGGAGCTGCCATGATCTTCACCCTCCTTGTTTATTTATCCGTTAAGTGAACATAGCCTGGACGGGCCCACTTACGTTCAACCTCGACACCATTTTGAGGATGACGTTTTTTGTTCCGTGGATTGGTATCCGGTAATGGGATGTCTCCGCTTGCGCTTAATACTTCCATGCGGACCATCGTCTGTTTGTAAGCAGGCGTGCTTGTGCGCCGATCATATATAGGACCAGTCAGGAAGTTAATGGCAGAGTCTTTATCGACGGAGTTCATCGGTAAAAATAGTTCATTATTTTTTACACGGTCCGTGATCAGGGCTTTTAATTTAACGGCCCCGAATGGAGACACTAAGCGAACGAGTCCGCCATCACTGACTTTGCGTTCTTGGGCAAGTTCAGGTGAAACCTCAACGAAAATATCAGGTACTTTCGATTGGATTCCATTGGATTTGTTCGTCATATTGCCTTCATGGAAATGCTCCAGCATGCGTCCATTATTGACATGAAGGTCATATTCTTCCGGGAATTTATGAGGTTCCACCCAGTCAGCCAGTGCAAAGCGCGCTTTCTTATCAGGGAAATTGAAGCCATCCACATAAAGAAGCGGCGTGCTTGATCCATCAAGGCTTCCCCAAAGGAAGCTGTTCCATCCTTCCAGCACCTCGTAATTCGCTTGGCTGAATATCGGTGAAAGGCTTGCCATTTCATCATAGATTTCACCAGGATGTTCGTAGTTCCAATTCGCACCTAAGCGGTTGGCGATCTCCTGGGTGATCTCCCAGTCCGCCTTAGAATCTCCCATAGTGGGAAGGGCTTTATATAAACGCTGTACACGGCGCTCTGTATTGGTGAACGTTCCGTCTTTTTCAAGGGATGGAGCTCCGGGTAATACCACGTCGGCATATTGGGCTGTCCTTGAAAGGAAAATATCCTGGACAACAAAGAAATCCAATCCGGATAGCACTTTATCAACATGGTTTGCATCCGCATCAACAAGTGCCATATCTTCACCTACAAGATACATCGCCTTCATGTCGCCTTTTTCTATCGCTTTAAGCATTTCAATATTATTCAAGCCTGGTTTGCCATCGATTTTCACTCCATAAGCTTTTTCGAATTTAGCACGTGCTACATCATCGGTAACATGCTGATATCCTGGAAGCCATGTTGGAAGGGTGCCCATATCGCAAGCGCCCTGTACATTGTTATGGCCGCGAAGCGGATAAGCTCCCGCTCCCGGGCGACGGTAGTTACCTGTAGCTAATAGTAGGTTGGAAATTGCAGCCGAAGTATCGGAAGCACCAGTGTTTTGTGTAACGCCCATTCCCCAGAGGATGCAAGTTCCGTCAGCATCGCGAATGGCTTCAGCTATTTGGATCAATGTTTCTCTTGAAATGCCTGTGTGTGTTTCTGCATATCCCAGGGTATATTTTTCAAGTACTTCTTTATAATCGTCGAAGAAGTTAACATTCTCATTGATGAATTCTTGATCATGCCAGCCTTGATCGATCATATATTTTGTAACCGCCATCAACCAAACTTGATCCGTTCCTTGTTTTGGACTTATATGGATGTCGGAACGCTCGGCCATTTCGTTTTTGCGGATGTCAGCTACGATCAGTTTTTGTCCGTGAAGCTTGTGAGCCCGTTTAACGCGTGTCGCCAGTACGGGATGGCCTTCTGCCGGGTTAGCACCAACGATGATGACAAGACCTGCTGCGGCGATATCTTTGATCGTACCAGCATCTCCGCCCATGCCGACTGTACGGAACAGTCCGTCTGTTGCTGGCGATTGACAGTAACGGGAGCAATTGTCGACGTTATTCGTTTCGAATATTTGCCGTGCCAGCTTTTGAATTACATAGTTTTCTTCATTCGTGATCTTGGAAGAGGAAATGAAGCCAACTGAATTTCCGCCGTATTGCTGTTTGATCGACCCCAGTCTGGATGCAACCAAATCAAGTGCTTCATCCCAGCTTGATTCAACGAATCTTCCATTTTTCCGAATCAGGGGCTTTGTCAACCGTTTTTCCGAGTTTACGAAGTCCCAACCGAATTTCCCTTTGACACAAGTGGATATCGCATTGACGGGTGCTTCATGAGTAGGTTGGACTTTAAGGATTTTACGGCCTTTTGTCCAGACTTCGAATGAACATCCTACCCCACAGAACGTACAGACCGTTTTTGTCTTCTTCGTCCGTGTATCACGCATTGCCGCTTCAATTTCCGAAATGGCAAAAATCCCGCTGTATCCAGGTTCCACTTCCTTGACAAGGTCAATCATTGGTTCAAGCATATCGTTTTTCAAACCTGACATGAAACCAGCCTCACCGAGCATCGATTTTTCCATTAGTGCATTACATGGACAAATTGTTACACACTGTCCGCAGCCTACACAAGATGAGTTATTGATTTCCGTTCCTTCATCCCAGATTACCCGAGGGCGTTCCGCTTCCCAGTCGATGGACAGCGTCTCGTTGACCTGAAGGTTTTGGCAGACTTCGACACATTGACCGCATGCGATGCATTGATTGGCATCATAGCGGTAAAATGGATGGGACATATCGACGGCACCCAATTCCACTTTCGGCGTGTAAGGATATTTTTGGTGTTCAATTTCCATTAATTCCGCTGTGTTATGCAGTTTGCAATTTCCGTTATTATTATCACATACAGTACAGTATAAAGAATGGTTTTCAAGGATCCGGTCCATGGCTTCGGTTTGGGCTTCTTTTGCCTTGCTTGAGTCCAAGGCTATATCCATGCCGCTCACTGCTTTTGTCGAACATGATCGGATGAGTTTCCCATTAACTTCGACGATGCATGTGTCGCATGTTTGGATCGGATCCACTTCAGGAACATAACAAATCTGTGGATGAGCTATCTCATTTTGGTTGATGACCTCCAGAATTGTCGCTCCTTCATTAGCGGTATAACCCTTCCCATTGATTTTGATGGTGATGTTTGAATCGCTCATTATATTTCCCCCTTTTATAGCCAAAAACACGAAAAAAAACCACCATGATCACACCTCCGGCTCTGAACGGAAATGTAGGTCATGGTGGAATAGTTTAATAGCAAAGCTTGCCAATATACCAATCCATACCATAATGGATAATTTTTAAAAAAGATAGGACACAACAGTACACTATTATGCTCCCAACTTTCCTCCTTGATATTATACCTTTAATTTTAACAAGAAACAATCCTGGAAAGAGGGTATCATTACCAAATTTCTTTCGTTTTTCCTCGCGTTGATTTATGATAAGAAAATTGAGAACTTAATTTTCTTGAATTGGAGTGACGTAACGGTGTCAAAAGTTATCCATGAATTCAATGATATGATTCGAAAGCTGCGCAAGGAACTATTCGGTAAAGGACCAGAACGGATACACACAGTTTTCGTGGAAAATATGGCCGTTTCTACGTTATATGGGAATTTGACTCCTACGGAAATGTTTATATCAAGATCGGAGGAAGGAAGGGATATGGTCCATTCAGCACGAACCAAAATGGTTCAGGATGTGTATTCGGAGAGTCCTCCTGATGGAATGGAAGAACTGGTTGGAGCTAAACTTGTCCATTTGTTTTCAGACATCAAAATCAAAGAGAACATAGCGATTTCCGTATTCGTATTCGATAAGAATATAGCGGACAAACTCAACGGGCATTGACCATGTTCCTTACATATTGGTCAATTGGCTCCTGGATAGTAAAAGGAGTGGGAACATGAAAGCGATTGAAAAGAAGAGGGACATCATCAGGATAGCCAAAGGCAACATCGAGCGGACGGAAGATACGATCGTAACGGAGCATCCCGTTACTGTCAAAATAAATGGCCAGGAATTCGTCACGATGGTTTGTACACCGGAGCACATCGAGGATATGGTGATTGGTTATTTGGCCTCGGAAGGCATCATCAAAAAATATGATGAGATAAAAGAAATCTGGGTCCAGGAAAAAGAAGGCTTTGTTCATGTGAAGACAGATAAAGTGAATCCTTACTTCCAGGACTTTCAAAATAAGCGGTATATTACATCTTGCTGCGGAATGAGCAGACAAGGTTTCGTCTTTGTGAATGATGCATTGACTGCCAAGAAAATGGATCATGTTTCGGTGAAACTGACTCCTGATGACTGCTTTCGCTTGATGAAGGATTTACAAAATTCTGCCGTCACCTTCCAGAACACAGGCGGAGTCCACAATGCCGCCTTATGTGACGTCGATGGCCTCGTATTAAGCAGGATGGACATCGGTCGGCATAATGCCTTGGACAAAATATACGGTCATTGCTTGAAAAATGGTATTTCGATAGAAGGGAAAGCTATCGTGTTCAGCGGCCGGATTTCATCGGAAATTCTCTTGAAGGTGGCAAAAATCGGGTGTGAACTGATACTCTCGAAATCAGCTCCAACCGAATTGGCTTTGGAGTTGGCTGAAGGATTGGGAATCACAACGGTCGGTTTCATTCGTAATGATTCACTGAATATCTATACATGCCCTGAAAGAATTCTATTGAAAGACTGAGCATCCCTCGCTTAAAAGGTGCTTATGGGAAGGTCCTTGCCAACATGGCTTGGGCTTTTTTGTACTTGGATATATCCAACAGGCCTTTTGTGGTACAGTTTGGATAAAACATTCAAGGAAAAGCGTATCGGGGGAAGGGTTATGAACGAACGGGATTGGCATATTTTAAAGGTGTTGCATGAGCATAAGAACATTACTAAAACGGCGCAAAGTCTATATATATCGCAACCTTCTTTAACGAAACGAATTCAACAAATAGAGAAGGAATTCAACCTAAAGATTGTGGAGCGGGGAACAAGGGGAGTGCAGTTCACCCCTCAAGGAGAATATTTGGCCAACTGTGCAGATGAGATGCTGATCAGGCTCCGGCAGATAAAAGAGACAGCGTTCAATATGGGTCAGGAGATCAGTGGGACATTACGGCTGGGTGTTTCCAACTATATCACGCTCCATAAATTGCCTGGCCTGTTGAGATTATTTCGTGAGCGATATCCTAAAGTGGATTTCCATGTGACCACTGGTTGGAGTAAAGAAGTGCTGAACCTCATTTACAAGGAAGAAGTGCATGTGGGGATCGTTCGGGGGGACTATCAATGGTCAGGATCAAGGCACCATCTTTTTGAGGAAACGATTTGTATTGCTTCCAAGGAAAAAATCGAAGTCAGGAACCTGCCTTTCCTGCCGAGGATCGATTATGGGACAGATGCTCTTTTGAAAACCATGATCGATAATTGGTGGAGAGACAATTTTTCAGGACCGCCTTTGGTTGGGATGGAAGTGGACAAAGGTGATACATGTAAAGAAATGGTAAGGAATGGCCTTGGCTATGGCATCCTCCCCAGTGTTTTATTGGAGAAGGACCAAAATCTCTGTCAAATGGACCTTAAGGATAAGCAAGGTAATCCCCTTATCAGGAATACGTGGATGTTATATCATGAAAAGTCGCTGGAATTAAAACTGGTCAAAGCGTTTGTCGAATTTGTCAAAGACGTCGATTTCATGAGTGATATTTAACTGGAAGCGCAGAAATCTCTGTGCTTTTTTTGTCATTCCTTTTTTGAATGGATAACGATAATTTATTGGTATTTTAACTATGGTTATCACGGCATTATGATAGATGGGAGATGTTAATCATCAGGAATTGCCTAAGGAATGGAGAGGAAGTCAAGTGAGTGTCCTGTTTCTGATCGTATTGAATGTCATTGTGCCGGTCTTTTTCCTAATAGGGGCTGGGGCCATCCTGCATCGTAAATTCAAGTTGGATATGAATACGCTGTCTAAATTGAATCACTTCCTGCTCATGCCTGCCATTAGCTTTGTCAATATATATCAGAGTAAAATGGGCGGGGGAATGATTGTCCAGATATTCAGCTTCCTTGCTCTTCAAGCAGTAAGCCTCATCATCGTGAGTACAGTGATTGCTAAACTTGCCAGGTTTGATCAAAGTCTTTCTGCCACGTTTAAAAATAGTGTAGTCCTGAATAACTCAGCCAATTTCGGGTTACCCGTCAGTCAGATGGTTTTTAATGGAAATCCTCTTGGCCTGTCGATCCAAGTCATCGTGATCATTTTTCAAAACCTGTTGACCTATACCTATGGATTGATGAATTCCGTTTCCGTCCATTCAAAAAGTACGAAGGGCGCCATTCGCGAGTTCTTGAAGAATCCAGTCATTTATGCTTTATTACTCGGTTTTCTATTACATTCTGCTTCTTTCGACATTCCGCTGTTCTTATGGACCCCGATTGAAAATATCGCGAGTGCCTTCATAGCCATTGCCTTGATTACCTTGGGTGCACAGAGTGCCTATTTGAAAATGACGCAATTTCCGCTTCCGCTTATCCTTAGCTTGATTGGCCGGTTAATACTCTCGCCATCCATCGCCTTCCTTATCATCCTCCTGCTGGGCCTGGAAGGAACTGTCGCTCAGGGATTATTTATCGCAAGTTCATTTCCCACATCGAGAAACAGCGCATTATTCGCTTTGGAATATGACAACCATCCGGAGTATGCGGCACAGGCAGTCTTGATGTCGACTTTATTCAGCAGTATAACGGTAACGATGGTCGTTTATCTATCAAAAATATTATTCTAGCAGGGCTCCTCTTTGTGGGCGGGCCTTTTCCCCATGTCTCCCGATAAAACTTTATGAACATTATAGAGGTTATGGAATTTATGCATCTTAGGTTAATAATCAAAGAAAACGAAGATATTTTTGTAGAATTAAGAAAACGCTTTCAAAAGGGGGATTATCATGTTTTCTCGTAAAAAGATTTCAGCGGTCATATTGGCGGGTTCGTTAGCTTTAAGTTTAGGTGCATGCAGCAGTTCGGGTACATCAGGAGAAAAGAAAGAAAGTACAGGTTATCCGAAAAAAGCCATAACGGTCGTTGCTCCATCGGGCGCAGGCGGTGGATGGGATTTAACGGCCCGTTCATTTACAAAGGTCTTGAGTGAGACAAAACTGGTGAACCAGCCATTGACCGTCGAAAACAAACCCGGTGGCGGGGGCGCAGTCTTCATGGCGGATTATGCAACACAGCAAGTGGATAATAATGACATGCTTTTCGTGAATTCACCGCCTGTCATCATCAATAACCTTAAAAAAGAAGGCAACAGTCCTTATGGATATAAAAATACGACTCCTTTGGCGCAGCTGACAAAGGATTATGGGGCGATAGTGGTAAAGGCAGATTCTGAATTCAAGGATTTGAAATCAGTGCTGGAAGCGGTGAAGAAAGATCCGCGTAAGTTGACCTTTGCAGGAGGATCGGCTCCGGGATCCATGGATCATTTGATTTCCATTCTTCCAGCCTATGAATATGGCTTGAATCCAACTGAACTTAAATACGTTTCGTACGACGGTGGCGGGGAAGCGATTACGGCATTGCTTGGCGGAAATGCGGATGTGATCGGAACGGATGCATCCAGTGTCAGGGAATTTTTAAAAGCAGGAAAGATTAGAGTGTTGGCCGTAACCTCGACTGAACGTTTAGGTGGAGATTTAAAAGACATACCGACGGCAAAGGAACAGGGTGTTGATGCTGAATTCACGATTTGGAGAGGTGTTTTTGGACCTCAGAATATGTCTGGTGAAGCGAAAACCTTTTGGGACGGAACCATTGAGAAGCTAGTTGAAACTTCTGAATGGAAAAAGGAAGTGGAAGTTCAAGGATGGGAACAAGAATATAAAAATAGTGAAGAATTCAGCAAGTTTTTAGAAGAACAGGAGAAACAGGTTCAGCAATTATTGGAAGCTTTAGGCATGGAAAAATAATCGAGAAGAAGGGGGTGCTTTCACCTTCTTCTTATTTTCTGAAATGGAGGGATTGTGATGGATGTTAAATTTGATCGCTTTGCATCTGTAGCCTTTCTGGCAGTCGGGGTGCTGTTCATGATAGGAAGCAGGAAGCTGGCCAGTTCTTCATATGGAAGTTCGGTAGGACCGGACATTTTCCCTTTTGTATTGGGGCTCGTTCTTGCTGTTTTAAGTATTCGCCTGTTCTATGAGGCATTTCGGGCCAAGGTGCAGGAATCGGGTAAGGAAAAGCTGGAATATAAACCTTTTATCATCATTCTGCTCTCCACCTTGATTTATATTTTGACATTGGAAACGATAGGATATGTCATTACGACCTTTCTCTTTTTGTTTGTTTGCTTTCAAACGATGGAACGAAATAAGTGGGTGACATCGCTCATCATTTCCGCAGGATTTTCCGGAATCATCTATTATTTGTTCGTGAATGTTTTAAAGGGAACACTGCCGGGTTGGCCAATCTGGTTTTCATAAAAGGAAGGGGGATGTGAAGTGGGCACTTTTGATTATTTAATGCATGGTTTTGAAACGGCACTAACTTGGTATAACATACTTTTTGCATTTGTCGGGGTATTGATCGGTACGGCTGTCGGCGTTTTGCCGGGGATCGGGCCGATGAGCGGTGTTGCTCTTTTAATTCCGGTAACCGCTTCGATTACAGGGGGACTTCCGCCAGAGCAAGCGGCAACAAGCGCCATCATTTTACTTGCAGGTGTTTATTATGGAGCTATGTATGGAGGGTCGACAACATCTATCCTATTGAATACACCTGGTGAATCCTCTTCTGTCGTCACCACACTGGATGGCTACCAAATGGCGAAGAAGGGAAGAGCCGGGAGTGCTTTATCCATTTCGGCAATCGGTTCCTTCGTCGGAGGGATTGTCACCCTTATCGCCATGATTGCCTTGGCTCAGCCATTATCGACGATTGCCATTAAATTCGGTCCGGCTGAGTATTTTTCGCTCATGCTTCTAGGGTTGGCGGCAGTCAGCGGCCTTGCGGGAAAATCCGTAACCAAGGCACTGATCATGACTGTTTGCGGTTTGTTGATCGGGACGATAGGCATTGATAATGTATCCGGGATCGCCCGTTTTTCATTCGACATTCCTTGGCTGTATCAAGGGGTCGAATTCCTGACGATCGCAGTTGGTCTATTCGCCCTTGGAGAAGTATTCAAGACAATCTTGGAAAAAGAAGAGGATGATGGGGAAATTGCAAAGATCAATAATTTGCTTCCTTCCAAAGAAGAATTCAAGGAATCCGCGGGTCCCATTGCGAGGGGGTCGCTCTTAGGATTCTTTGTAGGGATCCTGCCGGGTGCAGGGGCCACTCTGGCTTCTTTCTTCTCATACCTTATGGAAAAACGGATTTCAAAAAAACCCGGGAGATTTGGTACAGGGGCGATCGCTGGAGTGGCTGGACCTGAAACGGCCAATAACGCGGCGTCTGGCGGAGCGATGATTCCATTATTGACGCTGGGAATTCCGGGTTCCGGTACAACGGCGATTTTAATGGGTGCGCTCATGATGTACAATGTTCAGCCAGGTCCATTATTATTCGAGGACCATCCTCAGGTGGCTTGGGGACTTATCGCCAGTATGTTCATCGGAAATCTGATGCTGCTGATCCTTAATCTCCCGCTCGTTAAGGTTTTTGCGAAAATCATTGAAACGCCAAAGAAATATTTGATTCCGATCATCATCGCGATTTCCATTTTTGGAGTTTATGCGGTACAAGTATCGACATATGATTTATTGCTATTATTAGGATGCGGGGTCTTGGGATATTTCTTAAGTAAAAATGATTATCCGATTGCCCCATTGGTATTAGGACTGGTTTTAGGACCGATGATAGAAAATAATATGCGCAGGGCCCTGACGATATCCGATGGGGATTACAGTTTGTTTTTCACTCGGCCGCTTTCCCTGACATTCCTGATCATAACGGCATTATGGCTGCTCATTCCGGTTTTACTTAAGAAGAGAGGGAAGGATGTTGTCATCAATATTGAAGGTTAACCTGTATTTTCTGAATGTTATGAAAAAACCCCTTTTTTAAAGGGGTTTTTTTTTATATGATGTAAGTAGAGGTGATTGAATGCGTTTACACACCAAGTTGATGCTGGGCATCTGTACGTTAATCATCTTAATGGGTGGAATCTTTGAAGTTATTTTCATAAATATCCTGGAAAATAACCTGAAGCAGGAAACAGGGGAAAAAGCATTGTCGGTTGCCCAGACCATTTCATTGCTGCCTGAAATTAAACAAGCTTTTGGAACGGATAATCCTTCTGTAATCATCCAGCCCATCGCGGAAAGAGTTCGCAGGCAGATCAATGCGGAATTCATAGTAATAGGAGATGAGAATGAAACACGGCTGTCCCATCCAAATCCCAGTTTGATCGGGAAGAAAATGGTAGGGGGAGATAACGCCGAGGTGTGGGATGGGAAATCCATCATCACGGAGTCCACTGGGACATTGGGTCCTTCCATAAGGGGGAAATCCCCGATAATCGCCAATGAAAAGGTCATTGGTGTTGTCTCCGTTGGCTACCTTCAGGATGATATTGAAAAAGAAGTGTTCAGTATACAAAGAAAGATCGTCTGGATCATCTCTTTTATATTAATCGGAGGTTTGTTGGTAGCCTTTTTCATTTCATTCAATATAAAAAAGGCGATATTGGGTCTGGAGCCGAAAGAGATCGCCTGGATGTTTCAAGAGAAGCATGCCATTTTGGAATCCATTCATGAAGGCATCATTGCCATTGATGTACATGGGAAAATCACGGTCGTCAATGAAACGGCGCATAAAATCCTTCATATTCCTAAAGACGTCGTTCTTCGAGGGAAAAAAATCGAAGAAGTCATAACGCATACACATTTGCTTGATGTAGTCAGCACGGCACGGGCCGAGTATGATCAGGAATTCATGATTGACGGTGAAGTTTTTTTGGCAAGCCGGATTCCCATTTTGAATGGACAGGGTGAAATCATCGGTGCAGTTGCAAGTTTGAGAAATAAATCGGAACTATCCAATCTCCTTCAGGAACTGTCACATGTAAAGGCGTATGCAGAAGGGCTGAGGGCCCAGACACATGAATATTCGAATCGGCTATATACACTGCTAGGCTTGATTCAACTCGGTTCATATAAAGAAGCGATGGATTTCATATCGAAGGAAGTCGATGTCACCCAAGGCTTCATTCACTTTCTAATGAAGGAAGTACCTGATCCGATTATTGCTGGGTTCATCTTAGGGAAGGTAAGTTTAGCAAGCGAGCTGAAAATTGATTTTACTATTGATAGAGAAAGCAGTTTTAAAGATATTCCGTCCGAAATAGATCGGGATTTATTAGTGACGGTCATCGGCAATCTCATCAATAATGCCTTCGAAGCTGTACGGGAAAACGAAAGGGAGGAAAAAAGGGTATCGTTGTTCGTCACGGACTTGGGTAAAGAGTTGATCATCGAGGTTGAAGATAATGGAAAAGGGATGAACCCAGATGTTACCGAACTGATTTTCCAGAACGGTTTTACGACGAAAAGCCATCAAACCAATTCAGGTATAGGTTTGAGCCTTGTTCAGGAAGCGATTGATGGATTAGGGGGATATATCACTTTTTCGACGAAGGAAGGGGAATATACGATTTTTACTGTTGCCATACCAAAAAACAGAGGGGGGATTAAATGATGGCCAGTCGCGATATAGAAGTTTTAATCGTAGAAGATGACCTGCGGATTGCCGAGATACAAAAGCTATTCATCGAAAAGCTTGAGGGGTTTCAAACGATCGGGATCGCCTCAAGCTATGACGAAGCTAAAAGCTTCATTAAAATCATGCAGCCGAATCTATTGCTGCTCGATATGTATTTTCCGGATATGAATGGGCTCGATATCCTGAAAGAAATCAAGCAGCAAAGCAAACAAATGGATGTCATCATGATAACGGCGGCTAAAGAAATCGAAAAAGTCCAGGAAGCCATCAAGATCGGCATATTTGATTATATTATCAAGCCTGTCGCATTTGAACGTTTCAAGCAGTCCTTACTTCGATATCAAGAGTATCACATTAAATTGTCTGAATTGGAAAAGGGCAATTTTCCCGTAACACAGCAACAGGTGGATAAGCTTTTGCGAAAGGAAATGAAAGAAAAAGAGAGGGAACAGTCTTCACTGCCAAAAGGGATCGATCGGATGACTTTGGAGAAGGTGATGGTTGTGTTGGGGAAATCCTCCCCTGGGTTAACTGCCGAAATAGTGGCAAAGGAGATCGGGGTGAGCAGGACAACGGCAAGGCGTTATCTTGAGCACTTGATGTCAGAGGAAAAAATTGATGCCGATTTAACATATGGCACGGTTGGACGTCCTGAACGGGTTTATGCGATCAAGTTATAAAGGGTTCGCCAAACGGCGGATTTTTTTTTATTTGATCGCATAAATGTCAGGCATATATGGAACCAGATTGATTGGAATTCATCGTTTTTTGAAGTGTAAAAATGGTGAAAGAGGAAAAAATACGTGTGAAAGGTGTTGAATCAGACAAGTATATGACAAGTGTCATGGCAGTGAATTGACGTTTATGACTATAGAAAATCGGTTATAATTCCTATACTTAAAGAAGAGATGTAAGCATAACCAATCCATTCCTATATATTATGAGGAGGAAATCATGAATAATCATAATCATAATCAAAAACAATTGAGAAAAGATATTGCCCCTTTTGAAAAATCCAATACTAAATCAAGCGTGAAACAGCTCATAAATACATTTCCGCCA
Organism: Bacillus sp. ISL-34; assembly: GCF_018613325.1. GTDB lineage: Bacteria > Bacillota > Bacilli > Bacillales > DSM-1321 > Peribacillus. Next base: position 263,476 of record NZ_JAGGQJ010000004.1, read on the forward strand.
TTTTTCCTGTTATGGTTTTTAGCTTATCAAAGCTTAACCATTTCATACTGGCTGACCCTTGCATTTGCTGTCCTGGCTTCAGGATTCGTAGTCAGGATTTTCATCATTTTCCATGATTGCTGTCATCAATCGTTTTTCAAAAGCAGGAAAGCGAATAGCATCCTGGGTACAATCAGTGGAATCGTTACATTATTTCCGTATGAGCAATGGAAGCATAGCCACTCCATACACCATGCAACAAGCAGTAATTTAAACAAACGCGGTACAGGAGATATTTGGATCATGACCGTTGATGAATATATCGCCGCTTCATTCTGGGGGCGTCTGGCTTACCGTTTATATAGGAATCCGATCGTCATGTTTGGATTAGGTCCATTTTATCTATTTCTTGTATCGAACCGTCTGAATAAAAAGGGCGCTAAAAAGAAAGAACGGATGAATACGTATTTGACAAATGCCGCAATCGTGGCAATTTATGGTCTTTTATGCTTGGCTATCGGATGGCAGGCATTCCTGATGATTCAGGTACCGATGCTTTTTGTAACGGGATCGCTGGGCATCTGGCTGTTTTATGTACAGCATCAGTTCGAAGATTCTTATTTCGAAGAGGAATCGGAATGGGATTACGTGAAGGCTGCCATTGATGGAAGTTCTTATTATAAACTTCCAAAGGTTTTGCAATGGGTAACTGGTAATATCGGTTTTCACCACGTGCATCATCTTAGTCCAAGAGTGCCAAACTATAATCTGGAAAAAGTCCATGATTCCACCCTGCCTTTGCAGCAGGCTACGACAATCACCATTAGTTCAAGTTTAAAATCACTTCGCTTCCGCCTATATGATGGAGAAAACAAGACGTTTGTAAGTTTTAAAGAGATTAAGGAACGTCTAAATGAAACAAAATCTAAGGTGGAAATCAATAATAAACGTCCAAGTCTTCAAGAAAAATAAATAGTTCATCAAAAAACCATTCAATTTCCATTGGGTGGTTTTTTGATGAAACTCCTTAGTATATACTAGGATAAAAAGAAATAGAGGCGGCGCCATGCAAAGTTGGTATCATATCTTTCCGAAAAACACAGGGCTGAGCCCTTATGTCTGGATCATTTTTTGTATCCTTCCTTTTTACTTCATCTTCAAATCTTCTTCGATGTTGGAGATTGTCTTTGGAATCGTCATGATCATTTTGTTTTTCATATCATATGGTCTCTCATTCGTTTCGAAGGGATGGCCCGTATACGTATGGACGGCGATACAAATAATCATATCCATATCGATGACCATATTTTTCAGCTACATTTACTTTTCACTTTTTTTAGCATTCTTTATTGGGAATGTTCAAAATAAGGTTGGCTTTTTCGTATTATATTCGATCCAGCTATTAGCTACCATCGTGTCTGTCAATATTGGCTTCATCATGAAAGACCCTACCTTCTTTTCGCAATTTCCGTTTATGCTCATTTGTGTGGTAGGCGTGATCCTTCTCCCTTTCAATACGTATAATCGGAATAAACGGGGTAGGCTGGAAGAACAATTGGAGGACGCTCATAAAAGAATATCAGAGCTTGGCAAAATGGAAGAACGTCAGCGGATTGCCCGTGACTTACATGATACACTTGGACAAAAGCTGTCTTTGATTGGCTTGAAAAGTGATCTTGCAGGGAAATTGATCGATTTGAAACCGGAGACGGCCAAGAAGGAAATCAAGGATATCCGTCAAACGGCGAGGACGGCACTCAAGGAAGTACGTGAAATGGTGTCGGAAATGCGTGGGGCCAAGCTAAGCGATGAAATCATCCGGGTCAAGCAAATATTGAAAGCGGCAGAGATAGATTTTAATTTGGATGGCACCACGGAATTGCAAGATACCCCATTGCTTGTTGAAACGGTTTTGAGCATGTGCTTGAAGGAAGCCGTGACCAATATCGTCAAACATAGCGGTGCCGACTGCTGTAATATCGTCATCGAAGAATTACAAACAGGAGTGACGATCATAGTACAGGATAATGGAGTGGGGCTTTCACATAGATCAGAGTATATTAAAGGCAATGGGCTTCAAGGAATGAAAGAAAGGCTCGAATTCGTTAATGGCAGCCTGGATATTAAATCAAAAGATGGAACGACACTTTATATAAGGGTTCCGAATGCGATAAAAAATAATGGATAGGTGGGATTAACCTTGATTCGAATCGTAATTGCCGAAGATCAGCGGATGCTGCTTGGCGCGCTAGGTTCCATCCTTGATTTGGAAAGTGATATGGAAGTTGTAGGAAAAGCGAGCAATGGGGAAGAAGCAATGAATCTGGTCAATCAATTAAAGCCGGATATCTGCATAACCGATATTGAAATGCCAGTTAAAACCGGGCTCGATGTAGCGGAGGAAATCAAGGATCAGGGCCACCAATGCAAAGTCATCATTTTAACCACCTTTGCACGTCCTGGGTATTTTGAAAGAGCGAGAAAGGCCGAGGTAGGTGGATATCTTCTGAAGGATAGCCCAAGTGAGGAACTGGCGAACTCGATCCGTGTCATCATGGATGGGCGGCGCATTTATGCTCCTGAGCTGGTGGATATGGCTTTCGAAGAAGAAAACCCTTTGACTGAACGCGAGTGCCAAGTGCTCAAATTGATTGCAGATGGTAAGACCACAAAGGAAATCGCAAGCCAGCTTTATCTGACCAACGGAACGGTTCGTAATTACATTTCGGTCATCCTTGATAAATTGGATGTAAGCAACCGTGTTGAAGCGATTGTAAGATTCAAGGAAAAAGGCTGGTCAAAGGATTGATCAAAGCGTAAATCCATGGCGGCTTCGCAAATCAAAAAAGCATAGTGTCAGGATTGGAATATGGTATATTAATTTTTATTACATAGTAGGAAGGGGATGACCATTATGCAAAAGGCCACATTTGCTGGAGGCTGTTTCTGGTGCATGGTGACACCATTTGAAGAACAACCGGGGATTGGGGGGATCGTATCAGGTTATACGGGAGGACATGTTGAAAACCCGACTTACGAGGAAGTGAAGACAGGAACTACGGGACATTATGAAGTCGTGGAAATCACTTTCGATCCTCAGTTATTTCCTTATGAAAGATTGCTGGAGCTATATTGGCAGCAAATCGATCCAACCGACGATGGCGGTCAATTCCATGACAGAGGAAGCCAATATCGGACGGCCATCTTCTATCATGATGAAGCTCAAGAGAAACTGGCTCATGAAGCGAAAGAAAAGGTAGCGGCCAGCGGGAAGTTCCAGAAACCCATCGTAACGGAAATCCTTCCGGCCCAAACCTTTTATCCTGCCGAAGAATACCATCAAGGCTATCATAAAAAAAACAAAGATGATTATAAAGCGGACCGTGCGAAATCGGGACGCGATGAATTCATTGACCAGCATTGGAACGGTTAATGAAATGGATCGGATGTGATTCACATCCGGTTCTTTTTATTGTCTTTTAAAGGCACAAAAAATAATGTCATTATTTCATGGGATTTTTAAGCGGAGTGTTCAATTTCTCATGATATTTTCATATTTCTTCAGTAAACTAAGGGGTAGGTGGTGATGATCATGAATAAAAGAATTTTAATAATAGAAGATGAAGAAAAAATTGCGAGGGTTCTCCAGCTGGAACTTAATCATGAGGGTTATCAAACTGAATCGGCTTTTACCGGAAAGACAGGTCTGGAAAGGGCAGAAGCCGAAGAGTGGGATTTAATCTTATTGGATGTAATGCTGCCCGAGCTGAATGGCATAGAAGTACTTAGGCGTTACCGGAAAAAGAATGAATCGACACCAGTCATCCTCCTGACCGCAAGGGATGCTGTACCAGACAAAGTGAATGGCCTGGACCATGGTGCAAATGATTATGTAACGAAACCGTTTGAAATTGAAGAGCTGCTGGCACGGATCCGTGCTTGTTTTCGTACTAATGTACGGGAGAGCCAATCAGAAGGGGAAGTGGATGAACTAAAGATTCATGATCTGAAGTTGAACCTTGGAACAAGGGACATTCACAGGCAAGGCAAAAGGATTGAGCTGACTTCCCGCGAGTTCGATTTGCTGGTTTATCTTTTGCAAAATAAAAATCAAGTACTTTCGAGGGAGCAGATCCTGACCCATGTATGGGGATATGACTTTGCAGGCGATACGAATGTGGTTGATGTGTATATTCGTTATTTACGCAAAAAAATAGATTATCCGTTTGAGTTGCAGCTTATCCATACTTACCGCGGTGTAGGTTACAGCTTGAAGGAGCCAGTATGAAGATTCGGACGAAAATCCAATCGTATTCCAGTCTTTTTTTAAGCGTCATGCTTATATTGTTGAGTATCATCGTTTTAATCGCCTTTCTTTGGATATCTGTAGAGAGGGAACGGGATCTGCTTGAAGACCAAGCTTCATTAATCGAAGAAAATATCCTTACGAAAGATTTGATTTCCGGTGACTCCGATTTAATGGAGCCGTATATCCCGGACGATGGAATGGTGCGGATATTTGACACAGATGGAAGATTGGTAAAATCATTTACGGATGAAGAGGACCTTGAGGGGATGGCGGTTAAAGCCATTAATGAGAAAGGATATGATTTTACCAAAGCTGACGGGGAATATGTATTGACCTACCGTTACCCTTATCCCGATGAAGGAAAAAAGCTAGGGATGATCGAGGTCACACAGCCGCAGGATACCCTCCTTGATAATTTATCGACGCTTGCCCTCGTTTTAGGCGGTGCATCCCTTTTTGTCATTCTTTTATCCATTCTTGCCGGTAAATGGCTGGCCAATCTGATCCTTAAACCGATATCGATCATGAGCGGAACGATGAAGGATATTGAGAAAAGCGGAGAATTCAAACGGATACCGCTTACGGATCAATCAAAGGACGAGCTGCAGGTGATGGGAGTGGCATTCAACAGGATGATGGAAAGGCTGGAGCGGAATTATAACCAACAGCAGCAATTCCTTTCAGATGCTTCACATGAATTGAAAACACCGATTACGGTCATAGAAAGCTACTCCTCTCTATTGAAACGCTGGGGAATGAAGGATGAGGCGATCCAGGAAGAGGCAGTGGAGGCAATCCATCATGAAGCCGTCCGGATGAAAAAGCTGACGGAACATCTACTGCAGTCAGCTTCCCAAACGGAACCATCGGCAGATGTGGAAGGGAAAATAGAACTTATTTCGTTTTGTGAAGGGATTGCCCAAACATTCAGAAGGACGGGGAATCGAGAAATAAAGATAGAATCAGAGTTTAAGGAAATATATGCAATGACCATTTCCAGTAAGCTTGAACAGGTTATTGTCATCCTATTGGATAATGCAATGAAATATAGTGAATCAAGTATAAAGATCATGATAAAACGGCAGGATAATGAAATTCTCATTGGTGTGAAAGATCAAGGCGCAGGGATTCCACCAGAACATCTCCCACATGTATTTGAACGTTTTTATCGCGTGGATTCATCGAGGGCAAGGAAAACGGGAGGCAATGGACTCGGGCTTTCCATCGCCCGGAAGCTTGTAGAGTCATTCGACGGTAAATTGGAGATTCAAAGCGAAGTGGGAGAGGGAACGTTGGTGACGATCACTCTTTCTCATCAAATTCTAATCTAACGTTCATGTTCGTTTCATGAAGGATGCTTATTATTAAGGTAACAACTTAAAGGAGGAATTCATTCATGAAAAAACAGTGGAGTACGATCAAAGAAGGTATCATTCAAAAGAAAAAGGTAATAATGACGGTGTCCATAGCCTCTGTATTGCTTTTCGGCGGTGCAGCTGGAACGGCGGTATATGCAGTCAATAAGGGGAACCTATCCGAGGATGAGGCTGTCAAAATGATTTCAGAAAAACTAGGCGGGGAAGTTACTCAATTTGAAAAGGATTGGGACCAGCCGATGACCTATGAGATGACCGTTAAAACGAAAGAAGGCTATCAAGACGTTGACGTTGATGCTGAAAAAGGAGAGATTCTTTCTCAGGAGATGGAAGACGGTGACGATGAGGATATGAGCACACAACAAGCCGTGGAAACTGCAAAAGTCAGCAGTGATCAAGCTGAAAAGATTGCCTTGAAAGCAGTGGATGGTCAAGTAACGGATATGGAGCTGGATTCGGAGAATGGCACACTTGTGTACGAGCTGGAAATAAAACAAGGACAAAAGGAATATGATGTAGTGGTGGATGCCAACACGGGAAAAATATTGAAAAACCAGTTGGATGATTAATCAATATCTCATGTCGATAGTAATATGTGATAATTGAACTGAAATATATGAAAGGATTTGCCAAGTGGCAGATCCTTTTTTTAATAGCCATTATGAATCTAAAGCGAAATTAGGGGAAATGTAGAGGCGGATGGGTGGAAGAAACCACCATGTAGCTGACCATACTCTGAAATTAACTGCGGTTATAAAGGAATTAAAATGAAGAAACGCGAATAGAGGCAATAAGGAATTTTTTTCAATGGAGGATTGATTATGGGAAGTTTGGAAGAGGCACTGTCATTAAGGGGAAAGAAAGAATTCGAAAAATCCAATCGATTATTGATGGAGCTGGCAAAGCAAAACCCCGGCGATGCAGTCATACAGTATCATTGTGCCTGGAGTTTGGATATTCTCGGATTTGAGGTAAAGGCGGTGCCTTATTATGAAGCGGCACTCAAATTGGGTTTGCCAAAGGAGGATGAAAAAGGGGCCTTCCTAGGGTTGGGGAGCACATATCGAACCATAGGGGAATATGAAAAATCAAGACAGACATTGGAAACTGGGCTGGCGCAGTTTCCTGAGGATAAGGCTTTATTGGTATTCAGGGCCATGGCATTTTATAATTTGGGCCAACATGATCTTGCAATGGAGTCTCTATTGAAGATAATTGCCGAAACTTCTAAGGATCAAGAAATACAATCTTATGCCAAGGCCATAGAATTTTATAGTGATAAACTGGATAAAGTTTTCACATAATAGTGATCATCCCCAAACTATCCACAAAGCCTGTATAAAACAAGTCATTCCTACATATCCGAAATGAATTAATCAACAAAAATGACAGAAAATTTCTTGTGTTTAGCACTTTTACGGTTAAATGAATGTGGATAACCTCGGATTGTGGATAACTTTCCGGTGTTATTCACTACTTTTCCACAGGTAATCCACATATTCACCTTTTAATGATAATAAACACTGTTGTTTAAGTCTTCAGGAATTTTTTATTATAATGACTTAAGGCTAAAAGGGGGTAAATATAGCGATAGCTATGATAATGGATATACAAAAAATCTGCCATTCCCTGGCCTGCAGGATAATCATTGGTCCAGCTATCTTGTTGACCTGCACGGATGAGATAGGCAATGCCTTTTTCGATTTCGGCTGTCGGCTTTTCGGATGCAGATATCAACGCATCCACAGCCCAAGCTGTATGTGTCAGGGTACTTGCTCCGAGGGGGATATATCGTTGCTTGATATCACTGTAACAAGATTCACCCCAGCCACCATCTTCATTTTGAATTTTCTTCAACCAAGTTAAGGCTTTTTGGATGGATGGATGTCCAGTGGCTTGCCCCGCTGCCTTCATGCCGGTCAGTGCAGACCATGTGCCATATAGATAGCAGATGCCCCAGCGCCCATACCAGGAACCATCATGCTTCTGGTCCTCCAATAGCCAATCCACAGCTCTTTTACTGACTTCTTCCGGCTTCTTCATTTTTGTATAGTTCCCCAGGAATTCAAGCGTTCTTCCTGTCAGATCAGCGGTAGAAGGGTCAGTCAGGAGATATTTCGAACTCTCTATAGGAAGAAGGTGCAGCCATTTATGGTCGTTATTCCGTTCGAAGGCTGGAAATCCACCATCATCATTTTGCATAGATATCGTGAAAGAGACACCTCGCTGCCAACTGTCCCGATTATCCGGTTTTGCCTGCAGTTGCTTTGCCAGGGCCCGCAGTGAGGCAGTCGTATCATCGACATCAGGATTCATGGTATTGAAATCAGAGAACCCCCAGCCTCCTGGAATAGCGTTAGGATTATGAATCAGCCAATCTCCATACATATAATGCTGGCGTGACAGTAAGTACTGGTTGGCGTCCTTAACCGTTGGGTCATTGGAAGGTATGCCCGCTTCTTGAAGGGCGTAGCTTATTAAGGAGGTATTCCAAACATGGGGCGTCGTGAACTGGATATGTGTGTGTCCCTCAATGGAGCAGGCCATTCCCTTCAGACCGGCAACGGCCTTTAGAATCACTGGATCTCTTTTCGAATATCCAATTGAAAGGAGGGCAAAGATCATGAAAAAGGTAGAACCGAAATAATTGTACAGTGTCCCGTCTGGTTCCAGCCTGTCGAGCATGAACCTTTTCGTTGAATCCAAGGCTAAGGAATGCAAATAATCCGGATAACCAATCAAAGCTTTGACGCCTGTTTGAAGTTTGGAGAAAAAGGAACGATATTCCTCGGTGCGATACTCTTCCCACATATGCTCTTCGGATCGGTCCTCCCTTGTTTGAAATAAATTTTTTAGACTTGGCGTGTCCGGGGTCTTGATCTGAAACCTTTTATGACCAAGCAATAGCAATGGAATCATGTTGACCCGCCCATATACGGAAAGGTCATAAATGCTGACGAAAAAGGTCGGGGGCAGTAAGACTACTTCGAGAGGAATGGGGAATAGGCGCGGCCACTGATATTGTCCGGTGACAGTAAGCATCATTTTCGTTAACATTTTGGCCTGTTTGATGCCGCCCTTGGAAAGGATGAATTTTTTGGCTTTCCTCATATGGGGATCGTTCTTATTGCGGAGTCCGCTAAAAAGAAGGCCATAGTAAGCCTCAATCGTTACCGTAACATTGCCATCCTTCTCGTCTTGGAAAAGTTTCCATGAACCGTTATCCGTTTGCTTGCTTTCGATTCTTTTTACTAAAGCCTCTATAAGAGGAGCATCTTCCATATCTAAAATTTTTAATAATATGATCATATAGGCATCTGCCGTTATCCCGGTGTCAAAGGGATAATTCCACGAACCATCAGCGGATTGGTCTTGTTTCAAGCGATGAACAAGGCGATTGATTTCCAATTGTACATGTTGGTTCAATGACTTTCCTCCTCTTAAAACACATTTCCGTTTATATGTATATTCAAAACTTGTCGTTGCATTCAAGAAAGGAGGGAGGAAACTAAAAACGCTTTGGCAGCGAAAGCTGCCAAAGCGTCATTTTAGATACTATGCATCATTTAACGGGTAAGGAAGATGGCTGCATATAGCGGTAAATCGGAAGTTCTTTTCCTTTGTCAGCCGGGATGAAATTGAACGTCACATAGCTGTCTATGCCTTCAGGTTCTAGGGCAAGGGAGATGAAGTTGGCATCGGGCTGGGCCATGTCGAAAACAAAGCTTCCTTTTGGGAAATCCCGAGTTTTTGAAGTAACCGTGGTCGTGACTTCCCTTGTGGAGTGTCCGCTTTCCAGTTCAGCGGGAACTTTTAAATCCTTGACCCTATAGCTTTCAACAGCTACTTTCATAGGTTTTTTTAATTTTTTCACTTCCACTCCCAATAGCTGAAGTTTCTTGGCGATATTTTTATATTCAGGTGGAAGGATATAAGCTGTCGGACGATCTCTAACAAGGGTAGGGTAGGCATCGGTAGAATCCAGCCAATCGATGGAGGCATTGACCATTTTAGCTTTCGCTAAATCGACTACTGTCAATTTTTGATCCTTAACCAATTTATTTTCGCTGGTGATGACAATTTTGTCGTTATCATTTGCTTTTCGCCCTTTTTGCACGACTTCAGTTTCTGCCTGGTTAACGGCCTTTTTAATTTTACTGGCCTGATCAGCTGCCGTTTTGATGAATGCTGCCTGTGCTGTAGCTTGTGCAAAAACACGTCTCTTGAAATCCGTACGGCCGATATTGATTCCCCTTGTTTCAATTAAATAGGTCATTGTATTTTTCAAACCGAGGGCGTTTCGGCCAATCCGGGCTTCTGTGCTTCCTTCTGTGGCGGTAAGGACTCCATCATCAGAATTAGCCAGAGTATAGTAATCGTGATAGGAAAGCTTTTCTTTTTCCAATGTTTTAAAAACATTAGGCAAAAGCAGTTCATCGGAAGCTTTTCGAAGCTGTTCGGGAATATTTAAATTCTTGGCTGAGGAGATGAGTAAATCATAGGAAGCGATCGATCCATTTGCTCCCACCTTTTTCAGGGGAGCGGGATTCACTGTATATTCATGTACATCCAGAATGACTTCTGGTTCATAAACATCGATTGAATGATGAATCGTCTGTACTTCAGGATATTCCACTTTTAAGTAGTCCCTATTCGCATCCATGTCATTTGCGGTATATCGTTTGAAATAATAAGAGCCATCAGGATTCACGCGTGGAACGATGGCAACATTCACTTTATCGAGGACATCACCAAGCTTGCCTTCAGCCAGCCATTGTGCAAGGACTAATGTGGATTCACCTGAAGCGGGTTCATTGCCATGGATCTGACCTTGAATCCAAATCAATGGTTTATGGGAATTCTTACTCGGCCTTTTTGAATCCTTGCTGAAAAGAAGCATCGGGATGTCGCGTCCTTCTGTCGATTTACCTATTGTCTTGACCTGGGTGTTTTTGTTTTTATGGGAGAGGGAATTGATAAAATTCAACATTTCTTCCTGGCTCGTAAAGGCGATCTTGTTTTGTTTAAAGGCAGGGGTCTTGAAAGAAACATTAGGGTCAGGGAAAAGGTGGGAGAGGTTATCTGGTTGAATGTAGCTTGGACCATTTCCATAATAAGGGGTGAATTCTTCCGCTTCGGCTTTGGGGCCAGGCAATCCAGTGACAAGACCTAGTGTTACGACTGTTACGATGGTAGGAATGATTTTTTTCATGGACGTCCTCCTGTCTATCTTTTTCCATAAATTATCATGTTTTAAGCTATTTATACAGTAAAAACGTAGGAAATAGTGAAAAACAGGAAGTAACGACTAGATTAATGATTCCATGGCAAATTCGCAATTCCTTTTATTAGATGTTCATCACCTGTATTCTGTATAATTACAGGTGGAAAGTCAAATTGACACGGATCAAGCAATTGGCTTGGCCCGTATCATTTCAATTCATCATGTAACCGATTTAAAAGATCCTGTGAATCTTCGCCACTCATAATCTGGCCATTCACTTTCGCATAGGGGGTTTTCAAACAAAGTTTACACTCACTCAAACATTCATATTCCTTATATTGAATCCTTGGATTCGCTAAGAACTTGCCATAGTCGGCAACTGTTTGTTCATTAAGGAAGCGGTCAAGATTATTTTGGCAAAATTCAATCTGGATTTTCGCCTTTTTTGAGAACACTTTGGATAGCAAGTTTTTCATCATATCGCTTCTTTCATTAAAAGAGTAAATATTTGTTAGTTTGATTTTAGCACTTCCTGTAACGAAATGCATGATTGGTTCATCCCAATTCATTACAATCTGACTATCCGGAGTTTATCAAAGTAATTCCCTTGTATATATTGACACATGTCAAAGAAATGATAGAATAAGAATAACTGATATTGATAATGAATCTCATTATCACGAATGGAAAAACCTTGTAACTATTGCAACCTCATGATTTCCATTTCAATAGGTGACTTTGCGATAGTCTTTATTCAAATATATTTAATTACAAATATTATCGCTGTATTATCTGAGATAGGAAGAGTAGGAAATGTAGATGAAGATAAGATATTTAGTCATGGCGTTAATTGTTTTATCATTTACGTCATTATTCATTGGCGTAAAAGATATTACCCCCCTGGATTTATTGGATCTAAGTGATGATAAAGTGCAAATCATGCTGCAAAGCCGTTTCCCTAGAATGGTGACCATAGTCATTGCCGGTATCGTGATGAGTATAAGCGGTCTGATCATGCAGCAATTGAGCCGTAATAAATTTGTATCCCCGACGACTGCCGGAACCATGGATTCTGCAAGGCTTGGACTTCTTCTTGCCATTATCATTTTTCCATCGGCAGCACTTATTGAGAAAATGGCATTCGCTTTCATATTCGCTTTGGCAGGTACATTCTTGTTCATGAAAATTCTTGATCAAGTGAAATATAAGGATACGATTTTCATTCCATTGGTTGGTTTGATGTTTGGTAATATCGTCGGATCCATCTCGACTTTCTTTGCCTATAAATATGATTTGATTCAAAGCCTCAACACATGGATGAATGGGGACTTCTCGATGATCATGTCGGGAAGGTATGAACTTATATATGTAAGTATCCCTCTAGTCATTCTCGCATACTTCTTTGCCAATAAATTCACTGTGGCAGGGATGGGTGAGGAGTTTGCTATCAATCTAGGACTCAATTATAAGCTTATAGTCAATTTTGGATTGATCATCGTGGCATTATCCTCCACTGTCGTTTTGTTAACGGTGGGAACGATACCTTTCATAGGATTGATCGTACCAAATATTGTATCCCTTTACCTTGGTGACAATTTGAAAAAGAGTCTTTCTCATACAGCATTGCTAGGGGCAGTATTCCTATTGATCTGCGATATTCTGGGCAGGATCCTCATATATCCATTTGAAATCCCGATCGGACTCGTCGTTGGTGTCATAGGAAGCGCCGTATTTATCTATCTGATACTGAGGAGAAAGGCATATGAATAATAAAAGTAGGATCATTATATTGGCTGTTCTTGCAGCAGCTTTAACGGCAGGTTATATCTTTTGGGACCTTGGCCCGAATTGGGATTATGCACTGCCGAGAAGGGTTATAAAAATCATAGCCATCATCGTGGTTGGCTGTGCAATAGCTTTTTCAACAGTGATTTTCCAGACGGTCACGAATAATAAAATCCTGACACCAAGCATTTTAGGGTTGGACTCCATGTATATGCTGATCCAAACGGGAGTGATTTTCCTCTTCGGATCAACGCATATCATGATCATGAATAAAAATCTCAATTTCCTGATTACACTTGCGGCCATGCTTATTTTTTCCAGCCTGCTGTTCAAGTTCATGTTCAAGAAAAACCGTAATATTTACTTCCTATTGCTGATCGGTATCATCTTCGGAACCTTATTCGGCAGCATGTCTTCATTCATGCAGGTATTGATTGACCCGAATGAATTTCAAATCATTCAAAATAAAATGTTCGCCAGCTTCAATAATGTCAACACGGACCTGTTAACGTTAGCTATTATCCTCATGATAGCGGCAATGATATATTTCATGAGATTTTTGAAGTATTTAGATGTCATGTCCCTGGGGAGGGACCAAGCCATAAACTTGGGTGTGGATTATGATTTTGTCACGAAGCGGGTTTTAATCGTCGTTACGGTTTTAATCTCCATTTCGACTGCCCTGATCGGTCCGATCACGTTCCTCGGATTGCTGGTTGCAAATGTGGCTTATCAATTCATTAAGTCCTATCAGCATAAACATATCATCCCCGGTGCAATGCTGATCAGTGTGGTTGCCTTGGTCGGCGGCCAATTCATTGTGGAGAGGATATTTACGTTCACCACCACCTTAAGTGTCATCATCAACTTTGTCGGCGGTGTCTATTTCATCTATCTTCTATTAAAGGAGAATAAATCATGGTAGAAGTGAAAAATTTATTCAAAAAATATAATAGTAAAACGGTTGTCGAGGATGTTTCCATTGAAATTATGAAAGGGAAAATCACATCCTTCATCGGTCCCAATGGAGCCGGGAAAAGTACCGTCCTTTCGATGATCAGCCGTCTCATTACCCGGGATTCAGGAGAAGTCCTGATCGAGGGTAAGGATATGGGGAAGTTCAATAGCAATGAACTTGCGAAAAAGATTGCCATCTTAAAGCAGGCTAACCACATCAATATCCGTTTAACGATTCGTGAACTCGTCGCCTTTGGCCGTTTTCCTTATTCACAAGGCAAGCTGACTAAAGAGGATTGGAAATACGTCGATGAAGCGATTGAATATATGGAACTTGCCGACATGCAGGATAAGTTTCTTGACCAGCTTAGCGGCGGGCAGCAACAGCGGGCATTCATTGCCATGGTTATTGCTCAGAACACGGAGTATGTACTTCTTGATGAACCCCTGAACAATCTTGACATGAAGCATTCCGTCCAAATCATGAAGGTATTGAGGAGATTGGCCGATGAATTAGGCAAAACGGTCATTATCGTCATTCATGACATTAATTTTGCATCCTGTTATTCCGACTATATTGTCGCATTGAAGGATGGCAAGGTTGTTCACAATGGACCTACTGAACAAGTCATCAATTCCAATGTATTAAAGGAAATCTATGATATGGATATTGAAATCCAAAGCATCAATGACAATAAGATCTGTGTGTACTTCACGTAAGACAATTCCATTTGGTTTTAAATTACTTCAGTATTCGTAGCCGTCCCAGAAATCACCACATACGCTTCTTAGGCTGGTAAGAGTTGGCGGGCGCCCAAGATTATAGCCGCCTCCTGTTCATATGGCAGGGAAAGTGATGAAGGTGAATTCTGTGAAGGTGAGGACTCAATATGTAATTTTAAATAAAAAAATTTTTCGAGGTGACCATAATGATTAAGAAATTATCTTTATTTCTTTTGATTGCAATGCTGGCTGTAGTGGCTGTAGCTTGTGGATCAGATAAGGAAAAAGAAGAATCAAGCGCGAAAAAAGAAAGTGCTAAAAGCGAAGAAATTACGGTTAAGCACCAACTAGGCGAAACGAAAGTAAAAACCAACCCTGAAAAAGTCGTTGTATTCGATATGGGTGCTCTTGATACTCTTGATAAATTTGGTGTGGAAGTGGTAGCTGTCCCTCATGATGGCCTTCCAGAATACCTATCTAAATATGAAGGTACAACCGAAAATGCCGGCGGATTAAAAGAGCCTGACTTCGAAAAAATCAACGAGATTGCTCCTGACTTAATCCTTATTTCTGGCCGTCAATCTGAAGCATACAAAGAATTAAGCAAAATTGCCCCTACTGTTTTTGTGGGTGTGGATACAACAAAATATATGGAATCCTTTGAAGAAAACGTAACACTTTTGGGTAAGATCTTCGATAAAGAAGACGAAGCAGCTAAAGAATTGGCAAGTGTTGAAGAAAACATTAATGCTTTGAAAGAAAAAGCTCCAACTGACAAAACTGGTTTAATCGTTCTTGCCAGCGGTGGAAAAGTAAGTGCTTACGGACCGGATTCAAGATTTGGAATCATACATGATGTATTCGGAGTACCTGCAGTAGATGATAAATTGGAAGTATCGACACATGGTCAAAGTATTTCTTTCGAATACATTGCTGAAAAGAATCCTGACTACCTATTCGTTGTAGACAGAGATGCGGTTGCCGGTGATGGAGCTGCAGCAAAAGAAACTGTTGAAAATGACATTGTGAAAAATACAAAAGCATTTAAAGAAGGCAACATCATTTATCTAGACCCTAACTACTGGTACTTATCAGGCGGCGGTATAGAGTCTGTTAACGCTATGGTTAAAGAAGTTTCAGAAGGCATTAAGTAATATAAATATAGTTAAAGAAATCCTGTCCTCGATCGAGGGCAGGATTTTTTTATTTTTTATAATAAAGCTGGATGAAACAAATATACTAACAAAGGGGACGAAAAGAATTCACTTGTAAAGGTACCCATCAAAACACAGGTGAGCTTATAAGGCCCCCACAACCCAATTAAGGGGAATGGAAAAGGACAAGGCACATATTCGCGCCTCTTGCTGTTTACGGCTCATAGGAGCTGCTTTCGAAAGAATATGACCCTTCAGCCAATATGAAATAATTCAGTTTCTTCCTATTATAATATCAAAACAATGGATACTTGAGACTTTCCGGTTCCAGAAGGGGTTTTTAAATTGTAATTTAAGTGAATTTTGGTAAAACGAATCTTTTATGGAAGATAAAAATTATCTTCGAGAGTAAAAATATAAAAATAATATGATCATCATTTCAGGAAAATTATTCAAAAAAAGCTAATCAATTAAGCCGGAGAGGAATGATGTCGATATTACACGAAATCCAATTGTTAGTTTATGGGATTTTAAAGGGACAGGATGCAATAATATATTTGTCAAACTTTTGCAGGCTTGGATTTTGGATGGGGTACAAAAGTGCGGAGGAGAGATGAATCCATGTAACCGGCAATCCATTTTTAACTGTCGAATTATCGGGGAATAAATCCTGGAAATTTAAGATAGCCTCCAATAATTGAAGATTAATACCTTTACATATTTTGTAATGCACTGGTTTTTTTATAAAGAGTCGTTTATAATGGAAAAGGCTCAAGGACATGAAACTAAACAGTGACTGTCATCCGCAGTCACCCCAAAAATTACGGTAATATTTATTGGATTAAGACATGGAGTTCCTATATATTTATTATAGGTGCGCTGAACATTCGAGACGGGCGAAACTCTGTTATTTTTTCAAAGGCTTGTTCATAAGCTTAAGAAGTGTTCTGGATATAGGAGTTATGGATGTGACAAAAGGTGGTTTTCACAATCTTGACTATCCAAGTGAAAGAATGCTATTATAAGGTTTCCGATTTTCCGTCTTTTGTAAGTTTGTAAAAATTTATATAAATAAACCACTAGATTAATAGAGGTGAAAGCATGAATAATTTTCTTAAAAAAAGCCGGCATTTATTTGCAGATAACATACTAGGCTTTTTCTTTATTGCGGTAGTCTTGTTTTGGATAAAAACTTATATTGGATATCGAATTGAATTCAACTTAGGTCTTGAAAATGGCTTGCAACAGTTCTTGCTGTTCATTAACCCGATTAGTTCAGCCATTTTATTCTTTGGTCTGGCACTATTGGCTAGAGGCAAAAAATCGTTTAAATGGATCATCAGGTTGAACTTATTGATGTCACTATGGTTATTCTTCAATATTGTATACTACAGGTCATTTACCGATTTCATTACATTGCCAACCTTGACGCAAGTGCAAAATGCCGGGGATTTGGGACCGAGTATTTTAGAATTATTTAAAGGCCATGACGTATTTTATTTCCTTGATACGGTTCTTTTGATCGTGTTGTACAGATTCAAAGACTTTAAATTGGAAGACTTCAAAGTCAAACGCCGTACAGTCGGAATGGTTTACCTAGCGGGACTTGCAATTTTCGCAATTAATTTAGGACTTGCTGAAAAGGATCGCCCGCAATTATTATCAAGAACATTCGACCGGAACTATATCGTCAAATATTTGGGCATGTTCAACTATACGGTTTATGATGCCGTTCAGAATACTAAAACATACGCTCAGCGTGCGACTGCGAACAGCACGGATATCGCCGAGGTCGTCAACTATACGAAGGCAACAAGTGCTGAACCGAACCCGAAGTATTTTGGAGCAGCCAAAGGTAAGAATGTCATCTACCTGCATTTGGAATCGATGCAGAATTTCCTGATCGATTATAAGCTGAATGGGGAAGAAGTAACTCCATTTTTGAACTCACTTGCAGCAGATAAGTCAGATTTCATGCACTTTGATAATTTCTTCCATCAAGTGGGCCAAGGTAAAACGGCGGATGCCGAGTTCATGCTCGAAAATTCCCTGTTCGGTTTACCACAGGGGGCAGCATTCACAAACCGTTCCCAAAATACGTATCAAGCAGCACCTGCGATTTTAGGACAACAAGGATACACATCTGCTGTGTTCCATGGTAATTACAAATCTTTCTGGAACCGGGATAATATGTATAAGTCTCTTGGTTTTAATCAGTTCTTCGATGCAAACCATTATAATATGGAAAATAAAGAGGAAGTACTAAGTTATGGATTAATGGATAAGCCTTTCTTTAAGGAATCGATTCCAATGTTAGAAACGCTTAAACAGCCTTTCTATACAAAATTCATCACGGTATCACATCATTTCCCATATTCCATGGACCAGGAAAAAGCGACAATCGGTAAGCATACGACAGGCGATGCTTCCGTTGATAGTTACTTCCAAACTGCACGCTATGCCGATGAGGCGCTTAAAGAGTTTTTCGATTACCTGAAGGAATCAGGTCTATATGATAATTCGGTAATCGTTATGTATGGTGATCACTATGGTATTTCCGAAAACCATAAAGAAGCCATGTCAAAAGTGCTTGGCGAGGATGTTGGCGCATTTGAGAATGCCCAATTGCAACGTGTACCATTATTGATTCATGTTCCAGGTGTTGAAGGCGGGGAAATGCACCAATACGGAGGACAGATTGACCTTCTCCCGACTTTATTGCATCTGTTAGGAATTGAATCTAAAGATTATGTACAATTCGGTTCCGATTTATTGTCAAAAGATCATAATGAAGTAGTACCTTTCAGGAACGGTGATTTTGTAACACCGGATGTCACCTCCATAAAAGGTAAATACTACGATACTAAAACAGGAGAATTGGTCGAGGAAAATGATGACATCCTCAATTATAAAACGAGAGCTGAAACGATGCTCAATTTATCAGACCAAGTAGTGAATGGTGACTTACTCCGTTTCTATACTCCAAATGGTTTTAAACCGATAGACCCTACTGATTATGATTACACATATGATGAAGAGGCTTCAAAGGAAGATAAGCCCGATAAATAAGGCTAATGAAAAAACAGGCAGGAAGCCCTCGCTTCCTGCCTGTTTTTTATATGCGTTAGATCATTCCTTATTGGTCATCATGGCTATATATTTTCTTATTTCATCAGGCTTCCCCGCATATTGTTCAGCACGACGTTCATCTTTCATGAATTTATCCTTTGCTTTTATCAGGATTTCTTCGCCCAAGGCTTGCGGTACGACCACCACTCCATCCATGTCCCCTATGATGATGTCACCTGGAAATACGGTGACACCTCCACAGGAAATGGGGATATTGGTTTGGCCTACACCTGCCTTGCCGCTTGAGGCAACCGTCGTCCCTTTACTGAAAACAGGGAAATTCATTTCTTTAATTGCTTCAAGATCGCGAATGGCTCCATCGACAACGAGGCCGCCAACCTCCATGGTCTGCATCATGCCGACAACAAAGTCTCCAGCTATAGCCCGGTATGTATCACCCTTACTGTCAACGACTATTACATCCCCAGGTTTTGCTTCACCGATTGCTTTTAACACGGCTGAATTATCACCCACAGGCATCTGTACGGTCAAAGCTCGTCCTGCCAGACGAAATTCTTCCTTTAAGGGTTTAATGGATTCCAGATTGCTTAACCCTTCCATTGCATCAGAAATGGCCGTGGTGGGCAAATTCCTGAACTGTTGAATGAGAGTATCCATGATTATGATTCCTCCTTAAAAATAATGAATATAGCCTAATTATACACAAATTTTGTAATTTTCTAATAGTTTCATCTTTTGAAAAATGGTAATGTGGTGTAATCATTAAATGAAGGGGGAGGGAAGTTCTCTGTCACAAGGACTTCAAGGCATTTAATCAATCGATTGATTAAACTTTATATGTAATGGTTTTGAAGGGATTTGAAGCACCAATGGTAAAATCGAAGTGCGCGCATTAAACTGCTGTCTTAAACGGAAATCCCCATTATTTCAGATGAGTGAATATAGGGAGTAAATCATGTATCCCATTTATCATTGATAGAGTTTACTTGTGAGGCCCGTTGCCCGCTTGATTCCGTATATACTTCTATATGATAGTGTCACAAATGCTGTAGGCTTTTTCATATCCGATATGGCGTTTTGATAGCCATCCTGACTGACTCCAGACCATGTCGAGTCTCCATGGCAGGTCCCTTTCTGATGTTTGAATGATCAATGGATGGCCACCGCTCCGTGCAGGAACGGTCTTCTAAGGAAGAGAAGAATGTTGTTGTATATCCTCGGTGTTTTCCTGATCTGGATGTCGATTTTAGCTAAGAAAGCCATAACTCAACAAGCGTTGCTAAAGGTCACTAATGGGGCGCAACATTCTTCAAAGCAGGAGCAGAATCAAGACGGAGGTTGCCAATGTAAGCCAAAGGGGGCTGAAAACTTCTGGATGAATGATTAAAAAAATGATTCCTGCAATAGTGGCCGCCTGCTGTATGGTCATATGTCTGATGAAGTGTATTCCAGCTTTAAAACAGGCTTTAAGCAGAGGCATTTGATTCATTTTCATTCCTCCTTTTACTTCAATAATATGACCAGGCATAAAAGAAAATACATGGGGATTCGTTTTCTGCTCAATTATTACGGGTATAGTAAAGGTAAAATAAAAGGAGGAATCTAGGTGGTCATTGTATATATTAGTCTTGCCCTCTTTATCGGATCGATTATCTATTTAGCGTTTTTTGCTTTTAAAACATTTAAGGATTCCAAACCGACAATTGACAATGTGAATGAAACCGTTACACGCATCCAGGCCAAAACGGACCAGATTAAATCGGAGACGGATCAACTCGCCATGACACAGCAAGAAATCACTGAAGATGTTCAATATAAAAAAGAGGCCGTACAATATACGGTTGATGCGGCTAAAGAAATACCTGAACCCTTTAAAAATATTTGGTTTTCAATAAAAGGTGACAAGTGGAAGCTTAGAAACAGAAGCGATGCATAAGTGTTTGACCGATTTGAAATGTACATGATATAGTATGGAAATAATAAGTTTCTAGGGTTCCTCGGTTGAATTTTACCGGAATGGTCCAAGAGAAACGCGCAGGAATCTGCGTACACGGAGGGAAAAAAGCCCGGGAGGTTATGATTTATGACCTTTCGGGCTTTTTCTGTAATTGGAGGGAAAAAAGATGGCTTGGATTCAATTGGTGATTGCAGGATTATTTGAAGTGGTATGGGCGACAAGTTTAAAGTATACCGAGGGTTTTACGAAATTATTACCTTCCATCATAACGATTGCTGGTATGGTTATTAGTTTTTATTTTTTATCATCGGCGATAAAAACCTTGCCTATGGGAACAGCGTATGCAATTTGGACCGGAATAGGGGCTCTTGGAGCTGTTCTGGTAGGAATCATCGTATTTAACGAGCCTAAGGATGCGATGCGTTTGGTATTCGTCGGTTTAATTTTGGTGGGGATTATCGGCTTGAAGGTCACTTCTTCTGAATAATCCATGCACTCCTCGCGAATAGTAATGTTAAACGATTTTAGAGGAGTGAAGAATATGAATTATAAAGCGATAGTATCAAGTGCGATGATGGCTTTAGTGATTACAGGTTGTTCACCTAATGATAATGAAGGTGCCAGTGAAAATCTTGGCCTGAATCGTACCCATCAAGATAATTTAGATAATCCGATGAATGTAAGCGACACAAGACAAAATGCTAATAATAACAATAATGCTAATAATAACAACAATAATGATAATGGCATAAACGATATGAGGGTCTCCGAGGATATCTCAAATCGAGTCGAAGCCATGAACGAAGTAAGTAACGCAAGAGTCATCGTCACTGATAATAATGCTTATGTAGGGGCAGTATTAAAAGATGGCGGGGATAAGGATATCTCGAATGACCTTAAAGAAAGGGTTGCTGATACAGTAAGGGGAGCCGATCCATCGGTAGACCAGGTTTATGTGTCTACAAACCCGGACTTTGTTCAAAGAATGGATGGGTATGCGAATGATATCGAGAATGGAAAACCTGTTGCAGGATTCGCTGAAGAGTTCCGTGAACTTGTAACACGAATTTTTCCAAGCCCAAGGTAATCAATAAAGAATTAAGACGTTAAGACTTATCCGGTTGATTCCGGATAGGTCTTTTCCTATTGTAAGAACTGATTCAAACGGGAACAGCTGAATAAAAGTAGAATATTCTGAAGTTTTCCCTTTTATAATAGGGGTATTGGTGTAATGATTATATCAATGCGGCCAAAGAGGGGGAAAGGCATGGACAAAGCATGGTGGAAAGAGGCAGTTGTGTATCAAGTGTATCCAAGGAGTTTTATGGATTGTGATGGCGATGGGATAGGGGATATTAACGGGATCTTGATGAAGCTTGATTATTTACAAGAGCTGGGTGTGAACGTGATATGGCTGTCCCCCGTTTATCAATCTCCCAATGATGACAATGGGTACGATATCAGTGATTATAAATCAATCATGACTGAATTCGGGACCATGGCTGATTTCGAAAGGTTATTGAAGGCGGTACATGAACGTGGAATGAAGATCATGATGGACCTGGTTGTCAACCATTCTTCAGATGAACATCCGTGGTTCAAGGAATCCCGATCGTCAAAAGGTAATCCGAAACGTGATTATTATATTTGGAAACCTGGCAGGAACGGGAAAGAGCCTAATAATTGGGAGTCCATTTTTAAAGGTTCAGCATGGGAATATGATGAGAGAACCGATGAATATTATTTACATTTATTCAGCCGGAAACAACCTGATTTAAATTGGGAGAACCCTAAGCTCCGTGAAGAGATCTACAGCATCATGACATGGTGGCTGGATAAGGGTGTCGATGGCTTCCGGATGGATGTTATCAACTTCCTTTCAAAAGATCAAAGCTATTCAGATGGAGCGGTTCATCATGAGAAGCAATTTGGTGATGGAAGCCCATTTTTCCTGAATGGCCCGCGCATACATGAGTTTTTACAGGAAATCAATCAACGGGCACTTTCCGGATATGACGTGATTACGGTTGGGGAGATGCCAGGCGTCACACCGGAGGACGCGCAATTGTTTACAGGTAAAGATCGTGGTGAGCTACATATGGTCTTTCAATTCGAACACATGGATTTGGGGAGCGGGCCAGAAGGAAAGTGGAGTAATGATAAGTGGAAGCTTACCGATTTAAAGCGAATTCTTTCCAAGTGGCAGACTGGTTTGGAGAGGGATGGCTGGAACAGTTTATACTGGAACAACCATGATCAGCCCCGGGTTGTCTCAAGGTTTGGTCATGATGGAAAGTATCGTATTGAAAGCGCTAAGATGCTTGCCGCTTGTCTTCATATGCTTCAAGGTACACCCTATATATATCAAGGGGAAGAGCTGGGCATGACCAATGTTACCTTTGAAAGCATCGATGAATACCGGGATATCGAAACAGTGAATTCATACGACGAACTCGTCAATTCACATGGCTGGTCGAAAGAGCGGATGATGTCAGCCATCCATGCCCGCAGCAGGGATAATGCGAGGACACCGATTCAGTGGAATGACTCCCGGAACGCGGGATTCACGAAAGGGACTCCTTGGATTAAGGTTAATCCCAATTTTCCCGAGATTAATGCAGAAAAGGCCTACAATGATCCGAATTCCATTTTTCATTTTTATAAAAAGCTTATCCAATTACGCAAGAAACATGAAATCGTCGTGTATGGCCGTTTTGAACTGCTGTTGCCGGATGATGAACGAATATTTGCCTACACGAGATCGTTTGAAGAAGAAAAGCTGTTAGTGCTATGTAACTTTAAAGAGGAGCAGGCTCCCTATACTTTGCCTGAAGAGCTGCATGCTTATTCCGCTACAAAGCTGATCGGCAATTATGATCAGGAGGAAGAAGGGATCTCCAGCAAACCTCTGCGTCCATATGAGTGCCGTGTTTATCATTTGAAATGAAAAAAGGACCTGTTCTTCTCCGTTTTCAGGGAAGAACAGGTCCTTTGCTTATTATTTTGATTTAAGGTCACATTCCTCTAGGGGAATGATTTTCGTTTTATGCTTAATTTTATAGCCGAACCATAGGACGAAAAATAGAATCAAGCCAATGTAGGAAACAATCATTGAATTCCAGTCGATCCCATCGCTGCTGAAAGCTTGGTAGCCTTGTCCGATAATAATGATAATACAAAGGACAAGTGCGAATATAGGCCCGAATGGGAAGCCTTTTGCCCGGAATGGTAAAGCATTCATATCAAGGCCTTGAGCTGCGTAGGCTTTACGGAACCGATAATGGGCAATCGCAATCCCTACCCAGGTGACGAATCCCGCCATGCCTGAAGCATTCAATAACCAGATATAAACGACGCCGTCACCGAAAAACGAAGCTAGGAATGCAACGCAGCCTACTAAAGAAGTCACGATAAGTGCGTTCACGGGTACTCCTCTTTTATCTAACTTGCCTAGGAATTTAGGTGCTTTCCCATCACGTGCCAAGTCCCATAGCATGCGGGTTGAAGCGTACATGCCAGAGTTACCGGCAGAGAGTACGGACGATAGAATGATCGCGTTCATGATGGATGCAGCAAATGCAAGGCCGGCACGTTCGAATACAAGCGTGAATGGACTTACGGCAACATCTTCACTCAACAAACGGGAATCGGTAAACGGAATGATCATTCCAATTACAAAAATGGCTAAAATATAGAATAAGATGATACGCCAGAAAACGGATCTGATCGCTTTTGGGATATTTTTTTCTGGATCCTCACTTTCACCAGCCGTCACTCCAAGCAATTCCGTTCCTTGGAATGAAAAGCCGGCAGCCATGAATACGCCTAGAATCGTGAAGAACCCTCCGTTAAAGGGACCTTCGCCCATTGTGAAATTGGAAAAACCTATTGGGTCATTCCCGCCCATGATTCCGAGAATGATCAGAACACCCGTGATCAAGAAAATGATGACTGTCACGACCTTGATCATGGCAAACCAGAATTCTGTTTCCCCGAAACCTTTGACTGACATGTAATTGATAAGAAACATAATGATTAACGCAATGGCACTCCAGATAATTGAAGGGCTATCCGGGAACCAGAACTTCATAATTAAGACAACGGCTGCCAATTCAGCGGCAATGGTGATTGCCCAGTTATACCAGTAGTTCCAACCAATCGCAAAACCGAAAGACGGATCGACGAATTTGGATGCATAGACACGGAACGAACCGGCCACTGGCATGAACGCTGCCATTTCTGCAAGACTTGTCATTAAGTAATAAACCATGATGCCGATGATCGCGTATGCCACCAAGGCACCGCCTGGACCGGCTGAATGAATGGCACCGCCACTTGCTAAAAATAAACCTGTTCCAATCGTTCCACCTAATGAAATCATCATTAAATGACGCGCTTTCAGGCTCCTTTTCAGTTCAGTTGGGCTTGATGATGATTGTAAATTTGACAATTGATGTTACACTCCTTTTTATTGGAAGGGAACGAAAAATAAAAAAACAGCAGTCGAAAAAGATCGACGGCTGTTTATAATAAACCCGTTTATCCTTCCGAAGATAGCTCCCCACGCTTTTTGAAAAAACGTGACAGTGGTGTTCCTGTTAGGTAACACCGCCAGCAAGAATATACATGGAATATACCCTAACTTCGGCAACTTATCCTTTCAAACGGAGTCTTTAATTTTCCAGAATCTCGTCCGTTTTACTTTTATAAGCTGCAGCCTCTAACTCATCGGTAAATGAGGAAGTATTCAATTTTCTAATATCGTTGCGCCAGCTTGTTAGTGACGTCGGACGATTGTACTCATGAAATTCATGCAATCGCTACTAGATTGCTAGTAATTGAGTAAACTTTACTATATCAAAATTATAAAATAACTTCTTGGATATCGCAATGATTATTTTATGTGGTTATTTTTTCCTAGTTAATGAGTAATGGCAATAATGAAAAATTCAAATGACGGTATACCAAAAAAAGAATCCTGATAACTTAAACGGTACTCCTTTTTATAAGGGCATAGTCCAGTTTTACATGTTTGACCACTTCAGGATTCTCAAATAGATCCACTGCCATTTTCCCAATCCATTCGAGTGGTAAGGAAATGGTCGTGATGTCGAGCATTTCACTCAGGCTATCATTATTAAAGCCGAGAATGGCCACATCTTCCGGTACCCTTATACCCGATTTCTTAGCGGTAAGAATGAAGCCTGCCGCCGTGTCATCATTCGTGATGATGAGAGCTTCAGGTTTATCCATCAATGAATTCCAATCCTGAAACAATTGTTCACCGTCTTTGATGTGATAACTGCCTTCAAACAGCCATTCTTTATTGTTCATCAGTTGATGTTTACTCATGATATCGTTAAATGCCTTTGTTCGATGAGAGCTATTTCTGCTCTTTTTACGGCCGAGGCTGTATCCAATTTTCTTATATCCTTTAGCAATCACGTACTCAAGGGCACAGGAGAAAGCTGCATAATGATCGATGCTGATGGATGAGAATTCAGCCTGGGCTGTATCTTCACATAAGATAATCGGCCCGTATTTTTGATAATCCAAGAGGATTTTCATTTCTGAAATCCTTGAACAAACGATAATGCCATCGAGCTGCTTCATTTGCAGCATATTCAGAGCCTGGATTTCTTTCTCTCTGTCATAATTGGTTTGAAAGATGACGATATGACAGCCAATTGCATTTGCCTGTTTAGTGATTCCGTTAACGATTGCCCCGTAATAGGGGTGATTGGTGAAGGGGATGATGATGCCGATAAGATTTGTTTTGCCTTTTGAAAGATGAATGGCGTTGATGTTTCTCGAATAATTCAAACGATCGATGGCTTCTAAGACGCTTTTTCTTTTATCGGGGCTTACATATGGATGATCATTCAATACACGAGACACTGTTGTGACAGATACACCAGCACATTGAGCTATTTCTTTAATATTTGTCATGGTATCACCGTTTTTTCTTTTTTTATATTGTACCGTATGAAACCCATTTCAGGGCAAGAGAACAGAGTGAGCCTGCTGAAGATTTCTTCAAATAAGGTCTTGTTCTGGTATTGGTTTCATCCTTTAAGATTAGTTTAAGTCTTAGAGGAGGAGGAGATCATGATGTTCCAAACTTTAATCACCCTGTTTGTGCTTTGCGGAATCGAATTGGGATTTGCGTACTTGGCAATTTCCTTGAGGCAGGAAAAATGAGTGGCAATGCACATTGAATGCGTGAAATCCGCGTTTACTCGTGAATTCTGCCGCTTTACTTGTGAAATCCACACATTTACTCGTGAATTTCATGTGTCCCGAAATAACCCCCATAGTTTATATTCACCATAAAAACTCCACAATATAAATATAACTTCATCGTTACGTTTCATGTACGGAATATCTTACTGTCAGGGAGCTCTCTAGTAGAGATTCCTGACAGTTTTTGCTGTGTATTTAAGTCATTCGCCTTTTGAAATGTTTGAAAAATAGTTGCACTTTTTTTGTATATTTGTGTATAGTATAAAATAAGTTGTGTAGAGGAAACTTTTTAGCATTTACGACAATGTAAAAAAATTTACACTTAGTTTTGTACTTGGCAAACTATTTTAGAAAGATGAAAAAGGGAGGGTATATGGATGGGTTTTCTAAAAACTATTGGGGGCGTGCTTGCTGCTTTGCTGATTATAACGGGATGCAGCAATGATACGGCCCAAAGGGATAAAGGCAATGGCAAGCTGAATGTCGTTACAACAACGGGAATGATTGGGGATTTGGTTGAGAATATCGGCGGTAAACATGTCGAGGTCACCAGTTTAATGGGACCGGGAGTCGACCCCCATCTATATAAAGCGACACAGGGTGATGTGAAGACACTGGATTCGGCTGATATGATTTTTTATAACGGTTTGCATCTTGAAGGGAAAATGACGGATATATTTGAAATGATGAGCAAGGATAAACCGACGATTGCCGTAACGGAGGACTTCAAGGAGAACCAGCTTCGCAAAGTGAGTGCAACGGAACATGATCCACACGTATGGTTTGATGTAAAGCTTTGGATCGTTGCGTCGGAGTCCGTTAAGAAAGAATTGATTGCCAATGATCCGGACCATGAAGCGGAGTATCGTGAAAATTATGAGGAGTATGTCCTGCAATTGGAGGAACTTGATGAATATGTTCAGGAGGAAATCAATAAAGTACCGGAAGATCAACGGGTACTCGTTACAGCACATGATGCATTTGGATACTACGGTCAGTCATATGGCTTGGACGTAAGAGGGCTCCAAGGGGTCAATACATTATCTGAATATGGATCAAAAGATGTGACGGATATGCGGAATTATCTTGTGGAGAACAAAATAAAAGCGATTTTCATAGAGTCAAGCGTACCAAGGAAGGCTATCGAGGCTGTCATTCAAGGAGCGGGTAAGCAGGGTCACAAAGTGGAAATCGGCGGGGAATTGTTCTCGGATGCAATGGGTGAAAAAGGGACGGAAGAAGGAACGTATATCGGAATGGTCCGTCATAATACCGACACCATCGTCCGTGCTTTGAGATAAGGGGGAGAAACTATGAATCAAGCAGCTTTGAAGGTCGAGAATTTAACGATTGCTTATCATAAGAAGCCGGTTGTCGAAGATGTCTCATTTGAGGTGCCGGAAGGAAATTTAATTGGTATCATTGGCCCCAATGGAGCAGGGAAGTCCACTTTGATAAAGGGAATACTCGAATTGATCCCAAAAATATCGGGGCAAATCACAATAAAGGGTTCTACTTATAAATCGATGAGGAAGAGTATCGGCTATGTACCACAGCGGGAGTCAGTGGATTGGGATTTTCCGACCAACGCACTCGATGTCGTGATGATGGGCAGATATGGTCATCTCGGATGGCTGAAGCGGCCTGGTAAGTCCGAAAGGCAGAAGGGGATGGAGTGCCTGGAAAAGGTGGGGATGGCTGAATATGCCAACCGCCAGATCAGCCAGCTATCAGGTGGACAGCAGCAACGGATATTCCTGGCACGTGCATTGGCACAGGAAGCGGATATTTATTTTATGGATGAACCGTTCGTAGGGGTGGATGCCGCAACGGAGAAAGCAATCATACAATTGCTGATGGAATTGAAGGAAAAAGGCAAAACCGTTCTGGTTGTGCACCATGATCTATCTACCGTGAAGGAATATTTCGACTGGACGATGTTATTGAATAAAAAGGTGATGAAAATAGGTCCGACAGAGGAAGTGTTCATTCCCGAATATTTGCAGGCAACATATGGAGGCCGCCTGGCGATACTTTCAGACACAAAGTCCGGCCTTTTATTAAAATGAGGTGTACACGATGAACATACTGGATATTATTACTGATCCAAATACAAGGTGGATATTGCTTGGCACGATGTTCCTCGGATTAAGCAGCGGAGTCATCGGCAGCTTTGCCTACCTCAGAAAGCAGTCTTTGCTCGGAGACACGCTCGCGCATGCAGCGTTACCCGGTATCTGTGTGGCCTTTATGTTAACTGGGGTGAAATCGACTTCCTACTTTCTAATAGGTGCCGCCTTGGCTGGCTTAGTTGCTGTCTTCTTGATCAGTGTGCTTACGAGATACAGTAAGATCAAACAGGATGCGGCCTTGGGAATCGTCTTATCTTCCTTCTTTGGCTTCGGAATTGTCATGCTTACGCAGATCCAGCAGAGCGAGTATGGAAACCAGAGTGGATTGGATACCTTTTTATTCGGGCAGACGGCGTCAATGGTCATGTCCGATGTATATATGATGATGACGGTTTCCTTTATTCTCATTTTCACTTGTACCGTATTTTTTAAAGAATTCAAATTACTGTCCTTTGATCCTGGGTTTGCTAAGGGGCTGGGATTGCCGGTTGTTTTTCTGGATTATTTCATCATGATGCTGATCGTGGCAGCTGTAGTGATTGGTATCCAGGCTGTAGGCGTCGTATTGATGGCATCTTTGCTGATCACGCCTGCGGTTTCTGCAAGGTATTGGACGGAGCGGCTGCATATCATGGTCATCCTGTCTGGTATATTCGGAATGTTGAGCGGTGTTTCTGGAACGTTGATAAGTACATCGGTCAATGATTTGCCAACAGGACCGTTAATTGTCTTATCCGCGACGGTATGGTTTTTCTTTTCCATGCTTTTTGCACCTAAACGCGGAGTGCTTTCATCTGTATGGAGAAGAGTGTCGACGAAAAAGAAATATTCTCTCGAACAGGATAGAAGGAAAGGGAGCCACACATCATGAATGATTTTTGGATTATCTTAGTCGGGGCATTGGTGGCGGGTTCTTGCAGTGTATTAGGATGTTTTTTGATAGTCAGGAAAATGACGTTGATTGGGGATGCAATCAGTCATTCCGTTCTGCCGGGAATCGTATTGGCATTTTTAATAACCGGGACCCGTGACTCTGTTCCAATGCTGATCGGGGCTGCAGCGCTCGGCTTGCTTACCGTATTCTTGATCCAGCTTTTCCAATCGTCGGGCGTTCAATCCGACGCGGCGATCGGGATTGTATTCACTTCCCTTTTTGCAACTGGGATCGTACTCGTGAGCTTGTATACGCAACAAATAGATTTTGATCTGGAACATGTCCTTTATGGAGAAATAGCCTATACTCCCTGGAATACGATGACAATCGCGGGAATCGAGGCTGGACCAAAAGCAGTTTGGATTGTCGGCAGTTGTTTTATCCTGAACCTCATACTGATTTTCCTTTTCTTCAAGCAGTTTAAACTCGTGTCTTTTGATCCATCACTTGCGGCAGCAATGGGAATTCCTGTACTGTTCTTTCATTATTTATTGATGAGCCTCATTTCTCTGACCACTGTAGCTTCTTTTGATAGTGTAGGTTCCATTTTAGTAGTTGGGATGCTCATCATACCTGCGGCAACGGCTTACCTGCTTTCAGACCGTTTAAGCAGCATGATATTGGTCAGTATCGGGGTCGGGGTGCTAAGTTCCATCATCGGCTACTATTCAGCCACCATTTTGGATGCCTCGATATCAGGCTGCATGGTGGGATCGGCCGCCATTTTATTCGGATTGGCCTTTCTCTTTTCCCCAAGCCATGGATTGGTCAGCCTATTGCGTAAACGGAGAAAATCAAAGGAATCGCATGCATAGCTCCTCCTGCCTACAGGCTTCTTGGAAATGATTCCATGAAGCCTGTAAACTATTCTTCTATATAGTTGTGATTTTATTTGTTTAAAGTATAATGAATAAGTGTATTTATAGATGTATCGCTGGAGCCTTTTTAAGGGAGAGTTAAGTATGGAAGAACAAAATAAATTTTCATCACGAATAGATTTTTCTTTGGTCACAATATTGCTGTTATTATGCGTTGGAAGTTGCTTAGCAATCTATAGTGCCCAAACGACTGGACAGTACGCTGAAAACTTCTTAATTAAACAAATCTTTTGGTATATAGTTGGAATTGGAATCGTATTAGGTTTCATCACCTTGGATTCTGATCAGCTGAAAAAAATTTCTTGGTACGCCTATGGCTTCGGATTGTTTTTGCTTTTTTTGCTGATCATTATGCCGGAAAGCATTGTTCCTGTCCGGAATGGTGCGAAAAGTTGGTTCATCATTCCGGGAATCGGTTCAATTCAGCCATCGGAATTCATGAAGGTTTTCCTGATCCTGGCTTTAGCAAATGTTATCTCGAACCATCATCTCAAAAACACGCTGAAAACGATCCAATCGGATATCTGGCTGCTTATTAAAATCGGTCTTGTGACCGGTGCCCCCTTATTGTTAATCATGCAACAGCCGGATTTGGGTACTTCGCTTGTCATCATGTCCATCATGCTCGGAATGATTTTCATATCAGGGGTATCATGGAAGATCCTGCTGCCAATCGTGTCGGGAGGAATTGTCGTCGCTTCAACGGTCCTATATTTTGTACTTTGGAAGCCGGAAATCCTGGAGAAATACCTAGGGGTAAAATCCTATCAATTCGGCCGTATCTATTCTTGGCTGGATCCATATAATTATGCCAGCTCCGAAGGGTATCACTTAACCAAATCCTTACTGGCCATCGGCTCCGGCCAGACCACAGGTAAGGGAATCGGTTCGAGGGAAGTGTATTTGCCTGAGAGTCATTCGGATTTCATTTTCAGCATCATCGGTGAGGAATTCGGCTTCATCGGATCAAGCATCATCATTTCCTTGTTTTTCCTATTGATTTACCATATAACAAAAACGGGAATGGACACGAAAAATAACTTCTATACATATATCTGTGTTGGCGTTATCAGCATGTTGACGTTTCACGTTTTTCAAAATATCGGCATGACTGTAGGCCTTTTACCGATAACGGGGATTCCGCTTCCATTTGTCAGTTATGGAGGAAGCTCGCTAATGGGGAACATGATGGCCATGGGCTTAATATTCAGCATTCGGTATCACTATAAGAAGTATATGTTTTCAACGGATATCTAAATATAAAGCCGGCCCCCGATGTGCCGGCTTTATTTGTAGCAAAAAACAAAAGGAGCAGAATCCACTCCCCTGAATGTTTGCTTATTGAATGTTCGTTCCGGATGGAAATTGATTTTTATAACCGGAAAATTGTTGATACGATTGGCTTATGCTGTTAGCTTGCGCCTTTTCTAAACTATACCAGCCCTTTTCGAACATAAGGTTATAGAGTTCACGCTGCATCTCCTGATTTTCTTTGGCAACGGAAAAAATGTCTTGGAATAATGCTTGGTTACTCATTTCATGCAGGGCAACGGAAAGGGAATTGCAAAAGTACTTTTCAGTTGTGAGCATATCATTTATAAAATCCCTGTCATTCATTTGCGGTGTCTTTGCCACGGGAGATTCTGGATTTTGGACTTTGTTTTCGTTGGGCATCTAGAACCCTCCTTTACTGGTATTGTTGTTGACCCTGATTTTGGTCCGGGTTCAAATGTTTCAAAATGGTATCGTAATGGCGTTGATGCATGAGTCCGCACCGATTTAACGCATCAATGATTTGCGGGTCCTTGCATTGTGTGGCAAAAAAATGTGCTTTTTTAACTGCATTCAGATTCCATGCAAGCATATCGGTTAAGTATAAACTATCTTTCACCGTAACCATTTCCGGCGGCTGTTTCATGAAGCCGGTCTGCTGTTGGCTGTTAAACGAATTTTGCTGTTCCATCATTCTACCTCCTTAAGTGTTCTTTTAAACGAGCTTAATTTTCCCTTCATGAATTTTTTTTATACTTGATTCTAAATATCTGAAAAATGAATTAAATGGTAAAATAATCTTGTGCATCTATTTTCCAAAATGATTTGGAGGGGAATGCAGATGGAAAGAATATTGAAAAATCTATTCCTTTTTTTATCAAAGAACAAAGGCATGACGAAGGCAGCGAAAAAATACGGGCTGCGGTTTGGGGCATCTCGTTTCGTGGCAGGAGAATCCTTGGATATGGCATGTGAAGTGATTGCAGATCTTAACCGGAAAGGGCTTGCCGTCACCATCGATTATTTAGGTGAATTCATTGAAGATGAACAAGAAGCAGGGAAGATGGCAGATGAGTGCATCGAAGCGATCCGCATGATTGGCAGAAATAAACTGGATTCACAGTTATCCCTGAAGCTGACCTCGATGGGCTTGGATGTGTCCGAACGAGTCGTAATGGATAACATGCGGAGGATCTTAGATGAAGCTAAAGCCCATCAGGTTTTCGTGACGCTCGATATGGAAGATTTTCATCGATGTCAACCGACTTTGGATGTATTCAAAAACCTAAAGTCTGAATATAATGAATTGGGGACTGTCATCCAAGCTTATCTGTATCGGACTGAGAAGGATATTGAGGAGCTGGATGCATACCATCCGAATCTAAGGCTTGTTAAAGGGGCTTATAAAGAACCATGGGAAGTGGCTTTTCCCGAGAAAAAAGATGTGGATGAGAATTTCAAGAAAATCATCAAGAAGCATATGCAAAATGGTAATTACACAGCTGTTGCCACACATGATGATAAAATCATTGATTATACGAGGGACTTGGTCAAAGATCAGGGAATTCCCCGGGATCGATTTGAATTCCAAATGTTATACGGCATCCGCAATGAAAAGCAGCTCGAGCTTGTTAAAGAAGGATATAAGGTAAGGGTGTATGTTCCTTATGGTACGGATTGGTATGGATATTTCATGCGCCGCCTTGCGGAGAGACCGGCCAATATTGCTTTCGTTTTAAAAGGCCTTTTCAAGAAATAGGAAGCGAAAGCCGCCCCGGATAAGGGACGGCTGATCAAATTAAGAAGGATTATCTTTTGAACTGATTGTTCTGGCTGTTCACTTTATTGATTCCGTGTTGACGTTCAGCGCCAGGGCCGGCATTGCCTTTAACGCTTGCTGCGCTTACGGCTGCTTTAGAAGGATTATCTTTACGCTTCATTATATAAGTCACCTCCCGCCCAGTTATTTTTTACTGAACGGAGGAGAAATAACCAAAGGAATTCGGAGAAAAAAATATTTTTTTCCTGTTTAATTATTGCGGAATTTCCAATTATATTCTATATTAGTAATAAGAAAAAATATTCAAAATTTTTTTGAATTAAAAATGAATGAGCATTCATTCAATAAATTGCGTAAGGGGGATATAAACTTGGTTCGACAAATACGAAAGGCTGCTGTTCTAGGGTCAGGAGTTATGGGATCAGGGATTGCTGCACACCTTGCTAACATCGGCATTCCGACTTTACTATTGGATATTGTACCTCGTGAACTCACTGAGGATGAAAAGAAAAAGGGACTGACATTAGATAATAAACAAGTGCGTAACCGCATCAGCCAAACTGCGATTACGAAACTTTTAAAACAGAAACCTGCTCCGCTTTCGGCTAAGGGAAACATTGCGTTGATCGAGGCGGGAAACCTGGAAGATGATATAAGTCGATTAAAGGATGTCGATTGGATCATCGAAGTGGTCGTTGAGAAGCTTGAGGTTAAGCAAAGCGTGTTTGCCAAGGTTGATCAGCATCGTAAACCAGGAAGCATCGTTTCATCGAATACATCCGGAATTTCAATTGAAGCGATGGCAGAAGGCCGTTCGGAAGACTTTCAAAAGCACTTCCTGGGAACCCACTTCTTCAATCCGCCGCGTTATCTTAAATTATTGGAGATCATCCCTACTAAAGCAACTTCACCAGAAGTGCTCGAATACATGAAACGATTCGGCGAAGATGTTCTGGGAAAAGGTGTTGTCGAAGCCAAGGATACCCCTAACTTCATCGCAAACCGCATTGGAACGTATGGTTTATTGGTCACTCTGCGGGAAATGCAAAAAGGCGGATACAGTGTTGGTGAGGTCGATTCGGTTACAGGTCCGTTGATTGGAAGGGCAACTAGCGCGACTTTCCGGACACTTGATGTAGTTGGATTGGATACCTTTGCACATGTTGCCAGAAACGTATACGACCAGGTGGATGGAGAAGAAAAAGAAGTTTTCAAAATACCTGATTTCATGAATGAAATGCTTAAGAATGGGTGGCTTGGAAGCAAGTCAGGCCAAGGATTCTTCTTGAAAAAGGGCAAGGAAATCCTTGAACTGAATCCAGAAACCCTTGAATATGATGCACGAAAAAGATTAAAAACGCCATCCATCGAAATGGCAAAACAGGCCAAGGGCTTGGAAAATAAAATGAAAGCGCTTGTTTATAGCGAAGACCGTGCCGGCCAATTACTTTGGAACGTGCTGAATCCGGCGTTAGTGTATTCTGCCCAGCTGCTTGGGGACATCGCGGACGACATCGTGGCGATCGATCAAGCGATGAAATGGGGCTTCGGATGGTCAACAGGTCCTTTTGAAACCTGGGATTCGATAGGTGTAGGGAAATCGGTAGCCCGAATGGAAGCGGAAGGCATCATCGTTCCGCAATGGGTGAAGGATATGCTCGCCAAGGGCATCACTTCTTTCTATAAAGAAGAAAATGGCATAGTTCACTATTATGATAATGGTGAATATAAAGAACTTGTCGAAAACCCTAAAGTGATCAATCTTAAAGCGATCAAGAAGCAAAAAGGCGTAATCAAGAAAAACAGCGGTGCAAGCTTGATGGATATCGGCGATGGAGTGGCTCTTCTTGAATTCACTTCACCGAATAATGCAATTGGTCTGGATATCATACAAATGATCAATGCGGCGGTCGACGAAGCGGAAGCGAATTTCAAAGGCCTTGTCATCGGAAATCAAGGAAAGAATTTCTGTGTAGGCGCTAATATTGCAATGATGCTGATGGAAGCGCAGGATGACAATATTTTTGAACTCGATATGGTCATCAGCCAATTCCAAAAGGCGATGCTTAAAATCAAGTACAGTGCAGTTCCTGTAGTGGTTGCACCGTTTAATATGACACTTGGCGGGGGAGCTGAAGTGTCCCTTCCGGCAGCGCGCATCCAAGCAACGACAGAAACGTATATGGGACTAGTGGAAGCTGGTGTAGGTTTGATCCCAGGCGGCGGCGGGACTAAAGAACTTTATGTGAAGACTTTGAGGAATATGCCGAAGGGCGTCGACTTCGACTTACAGAAAGTGGCCAACCAAGTATTTGAAACGGTAGCCATGGCAAAAGTTTCGACCTCTGCCGAGGAAGCAAGAGAGAATAATTTCCTTAATTCAGCTGATGGAATAAGCGTGAATTCGGATCACCAGCTATATGATGCGAAACAGGCGGTACTTTCCATGCATGAACAAGGTTATACCGCTCCAGCCCGCACAAAGATTCCTGTCGTAGGTGAAACGGGATATGCCGCACTTCTATTAGGGGCAGAATCCATGCGCCTTTCAGGTTTCTTATCAGAGCATGACCTTGTCATAGCCAAAGAGCTTGCCTACGTCCTGGCAGGGGGAAAACTCCCTTTTGGCACGGAAGTAGATGAACAGTATATCTTGAACTTAGAAAAACAAGCGTTCCTAAAACTAATTTCAACTCCGAAATCTCAGGCGAGGATGCAGCATATGCTTGTTAAAGGGAAACCACTGCGTAATTGATGAATAGATGAAGATATGGCTAAAACGAAGAAGATTAAGAGATCGATAGCTTAAAAATGAGTAAGGGGGATCCTCATGAAAGAAGCGGTAATAGTAGCTGGAGCAAGGACTCCGGTAGGAAGAGCGAAAAAAGGTTCTCTTGCTAGTGTACGTCCTGATGATTTAGGGGCTCTTGTTGTAAAGGAAACGTTAAAGCGTGCAGGGAATTATGAAGGCACCATCGATGACCTGATTATCGGTTGTGCAATGCCTGAAGCGGAGCAAGGATTGAACATGGCCCGTAACATTGGGGCATTGGCAGGATTGCCTTATACAGTACCGGCCATAACCATTAATCGTTACTGTTCAAGTGGGCTGCAAAGTATCGCTTATGGAGCGGAAAGGATCATGCTCGGCCAAAGTGATACTGTCATTGCAGGCGGAGCGGAATCCATGAGCCTTTTGCCAATGATGGGTCATGTAACACGTCCGAACGCGAGACTTGCGGAAACGGCACCGGAATATTATATGGGTATGGGACACACTGCTGAAGCTGTTGCAAAAAAATACGGCATTTCCCGTGACGATCAAGATGCATTTTCTGTTCGTAGTCATCAAAAGGCGGCGAAGGCCATTGCAGAAGGAAAGTTTTCGGATGAGATCGTACCGGTTGACGTAACCCTTCGTTCAGTGGGACCAGATCTTAAGTTAAAGGAAAAATCATTTACATTTACACAGGATGAGGGCGTTCGTCCAGGCACCACTGCTGAAGTGCTAAAGAAACTAAGACCTGCATTCTCTGTTACAGGATCCGTAACAGCAGGGAATTCATCACAAACCAGTGACGGTGCAGCGGCGGTAATGGTGATGGATGGGGAAAAGGCCTCTTCATTAGGGATGAAACCGATGGGTAAGTTCCGTTCCTTTGCAGTAGCAGGTGTACCGCCTGAAATCATGGGCATCGGACCGATTGCAGCCATTCCTAAAGCTTTGAAGCTAGCGGGTCTTGAGTTGTCGGATATTGGTTTATTTGAATTGAATGAAGCCTTTGCTTCCCAATCCATACAAATCATTCGTGAGCTCGGTTTGAATGAAGAGATTGTCAATGTAAATGGCGGCGCCATCGCCTTAGGCCATCCACTAGGATGTTCGGGAGCAAAATTGACATTAAGCCTGCTACATGAAATGAAGCGCAGAAACCAACAGTTCGGGGTCGTGACAATGTGTATCGGCGGCGGAATGGGTGCTGCTGGAGTATTTGAATTATTGGCATAATCCCACCCCTCCCGGAAGCTGTCATGCTTCTGGCGGGTTTACTATCTTAAATACTTAGGAGGAAATAACATGTCCAATCAAACTACAGATAACCTCATTAAAGGCGGAGCCTTTCTGGTAGAAGATATTACGTATGATCAAGTGTTTACACCGGAAGATTATTCTGATGAGCATAAAATGATCGCCAAAACTGCCGAGGATTTCGTGGTGAATGAAATTCTGCCGCAGGTTGAACATTTAGAAAACCACGAATTTGACCGTTCCGTTAAATTATTGAAACATGCAGGTGAAATCGGTTTACTTGGTGCTGACGTTCCTGAGGAATACAGCGGTTTGGGTCTTGATAAAATCAGTTCGGCATTGATTACAGAAAAAATGGCACTTGCAGGCGGCTTCGGAATTACGCATGGTGCACATGTAGGTATCGGATCTTTGCCGATCGTATTATTCGGGAATGAAGAACAAAAGAAAAAATACCTTCCTTTACTGGCAACGGGTGAGAAGATTGCTGCGTATGCCTTAACGGAACCAAGCTCAGGTTCAGATGCCTTGGGAGCAAAAACGACAGCGAAATTGAATGCAGAAGGAACACACTATATTCTAAATGGTGAAAAACAATGGATTACAAATGCAGGTTTTGCAGATGTCTTCTGTGTATACGCCAAAATCGATGGCGAACAATTCTCCGCTTTTATTGTTGAGCGTGATTATGAAGGCGTATCAACTGGTGCTGAAGAGAAGAAAATGGGAATCAAAAGCTCATCTACACGTACATTAATCCTTGAAGATGTACATGTACCAGTCGAAAACCTTTTGGGGGTAGCCGGAAAAGGGCATGTCATCGCTTTCAATATCCTGAATATCGGCCGTTATAAATTAGGCGTCGGTGCTGTCGGCGGATCTAAACGTGCCCTTGAGATTACAGCAGCTTATACGAATCAACGTCAACAGTTCAAAACGAAAATTTCCGATTTTAACTTGACGAAAGAAAAACTTGCAACAATGGCATCTAAAATTTATGCAGCAGAAAGCTCTGTATACCGTACCGTTGGCCTTTATGATCAAAGGCAAAGCAAATTGACGGATGAGCAAGTGAAGGATGGGAAATCAATGGCGGCTGCAATCGCTGAATATGCCATTGAGTGTTCATTGAATAAATTTTTCGCTTCCGAAGTGTTGGATTATGTTACGGACGAAGGCGTACAGCTTCATGGCGGCTATGGTTTCATGCAGGAGTATGAAATTGAAAAAGCATATCGTGATTCCCGGATAAACCGGATCTTTGAAGGTACAAATGAAATCAATCGATTGCTTGTCCCTGGAACTTTCCTGAAGAAAGCACTTAAAGGGGAATTGCCGCTTCTTCAAAAGGCTCAAGGCCTGCAAGAGGAATTAATGATGATGATGCCGGAAGAACCTGGCGATGAGCCATTGGCACAAGAAAAAATGCTTGTTAGAAACGCTAAGAAAATCGGGATTTTGGCAGCTGGCCTTGCTGCACAGAAATACGGCAAAACTCTTGATCAAGAACAAGAAATCCTCTCCAACATTGCTGATATCGCATCCCTTGCCTATGCAGCGGAATCTGTGGTTTTGCGTACGGAAAAAGCAATTTCAGCTACAGGTCTGGAGAAGAACAAACAAAAAGTGCTTTACACTGAAATCTTCGTTCAGGAAGCTTTCAATGAAATAGAACAGCATGCAAAGGAAACATTAATTGCCGTGGAAACAGGCGATACTCTTCGCATCATGCTTGCATCGCTCCGCAAGCTGACAAGACACAATCCGATCAATGTCATTGCGAAAAAACGTGAAGCTTCCGTCAAGGTGATCGAAACGGAAAAATATGCTCTTTAACCCAATGGAATCAAAAAATCTGTAAAGGGAATGCCCGTATAGGCATTCCCTTTATTTCCTTGATGAAATCCCATTGGAAATTCAAAAGACAATTCGTTGTATTGCGTGATGAAAACGGGTATTCTATTGATAGGTGGTGAAATGATGGGCTTAACATTATATTGGTACCCAAAATGCGGCACATGCCGTAACGCGAAGAAGTGGCTGGATAATCATGAACTTGAATATGAAGCGATCCATATAGCGGAAAATCCGCCTTCGCGAACAGAAATAGAACAACTATATAAAATCAGCAATTTGGAGTTGAAGAAGTTTTTCAATACTAGCGGTCAAAAATATCGGGAGCTGGGCTTAAAGGATAAGCTGAAAGAAGCTTCTGAGGCAGAGATGCTTGATATATTGTCCACAGATGGCATGCTTCTGAAAAGGCCGATTGTTACGGACGGCACCAAAGTGACGGTAGGTTTCAAAGAAGAGCAATTCGAACAGGCTTGGAACTGAAAATTTCACAAAATATTTGGTTAATTCCTTACTTAAACAAACAATCTACCTTATAATGGTATAGATAAAATAAGATGTACATATGGAGGGTTAATGATGACAACAACACCAAAAGAACTTCGTTACACTAAAGAACATGAATGGGTCAAAACGGAAGATGGAACAGTGCGCATTGGAATTACTGCTTTCGCACAGTCCGAGCTTGGGGACATCGTATTCGTTGAGCTTCCGGAAATCGGCGATGAATTGAAAGCGAACGAACCATTTGGAAGTGTTGAATCCGTTAAGACCGTTTCTGAGCTTTATGCTCCTATCAGTGGCAAGGTTGTAGAAGTAAACGAAGATTTAAGTGACAACCCTGAATATGTAAATGAATCTCCTTATGAAAAGGCATGGATGATCGTGCTTGAACCATCAGATAGCAGTGATATTGAAAAATTGATGAGTGCTGAAGAATATGAGAGTTTAATCAACGGTTAAAAAGAAGGAGAGGGGGGGACTGAAAAGGCCTGCTCTCTTTTTCATTTTGTACAGTGGCAGTTGCGCACATAATTCGTGAGATGGAGTGATGACATGGAGTGGGGCGAATTCGATAAAGTGATCATTGTAGAAGGCAGTTCCGATAGAAGAAAAGTTGCCTCCGTTTTAAATGAAGATGTGGAAATAAGATGTACGAATGGGACCATATCATTAACTAAGCTGGATGAATTAGTCGATGAATTGATGGACCGTGATGTTTACCTCCTTTTTGACGCAGATGAATCAGGAGAAAAGCTGCGGAAGCAATTCCGAAGGGAAATGCCTGAAGCGAACCACCTGTATATTAATAAAATGTACAAAGAAGTGGAAAGCTCACCCGAACATCATATCGCAACTGTGCTTCTATCTGCCAATATGAATGTGAAAATGAAATTTTTAAGTCAAAGGGTGAACGACTAATTGATGCAGGAATGGAAAGAAGAAGAGTGTAAGCTTGCTGTTGAAAATGGGGAAACCTTTTGCTTATATTTATATACGCCTTTATGCGGCACCTGTCAGGTTGCCGGCAAGATGCTGACGATATCCATGGAGCTTTTCCCGGAATTGAAGGCAGGTAAAATGAATATGAACTATGTCCAAGCAATTGCCGAATCATATGAAATCGAAAGTGTTCCTTGTTTATTGCTTTTCAAACAAGGACAGCTGCACAAAAAAATATATGCCTTTCAATCCGTTCCTTATTTGTACGGATTGCTTAAGGAAATCAGCTAAGAAACCAATCAGAACCGTGGTTGGTTTCTTTGTTTTGGACATTTGAAATGCGAGTTTGAAATAAAAAAAGAATATTCTAACAACTCATTGACTGATTTATTCTAAAATGCTATATTTTGAATTAATAAGTAACGGCAGAATTTAATAGTTCTTATCAAGAGTGGCGGAGGGACTGGCCCGACGAAGCCCGGCAACCGGTATAAATTTTATATACGGTGCTAATTCCAGCAGAGTGTTGGCTCTGGTAGATGAGGTGTGGTCTTGAAACCTCTTCTTATGGAAGTGGTTTTTTTGTTTATGTAAGAATGGGTCTTCATATAATTCCAACTAAATCCATAGAAAAAGGTGAAATCATATGTCAGAGAAAAAGTTGCGTTTCGAAACATTGAGTGTCCATGGCGGTCTGCAAGCTGATGAAACAGGTGCCCGTGCAGTTCCTATTTACCAAAGCAATGCATACTTGTTCAAAGACACCGACCATGCAGCGAATTTATTTGGCCTAAAGGAGAATGGCTATATATATACAAGACTCCATAATCCCACGGTCAGCGTTTTTGAGGAAAGAATGGCCTTATTGGAAGGCGGTATCGGCGCATTGGCGACAGCAAGCGGAATGGCTGCCATCTCACTTTCAATCCTGAATATTGCCGCTGCAGGGGATGAGATTGTTTCAGCCTCTACATTATATGGCGGTACGTATAACCTTTTTGAAAATACTCTTCCTAAATATGGGATCAAAGTGAAGTTCGTTTCTCCCGATGACCCTGAAAATTTCAAAAGGGCGATTACGCCAAGAACTAAAGCCATATTTGCTGAAACGATCGGAAATCCAAGTTTGAGGGTGCTTGATATTGAAGCGGTAGCGAAAATCGCCCATGATGCCGGCATACCATTAATCATTGATAATACCTTCGCGACAC
Source organism: Bacillus sp. ISL-34 (assembly GCF_018613325.1). Lineage (GTDB taxonomy): Bacteria > Bacillota > Bacilli > Bacillales > DSM-1321 > Peribacillus. The sequence goes on from NZ_JAGGQJ010000004.1 coordinate 305,807, forward strand.
CGTATCTATGCAGACCAATTGATTTTGGAGCGGATATTGTCATCCATTCCGCTACAAAATGGCTTCTGGGAAATGGAACGACGCTAGGCGGTGTCATCGTGGATGGAGGGAAGTTCGATTGGAACTCGCCAAACTACCCTGGCTTCACGGAGCCTGACCCAAGTTACGACGGTCTGGTATACGCCGAGGCAGTTGGACCTGCTGCATTCATAACGAAAGCCCGAGTCCAGTTACTCCGTGATTTAGGCCCTGCGCTAAGTGCCCAAAGCGCATTCCAGTTTACGCTTGGGCTTGAAACGCTGCATGTAAGGATGAAAGAGCATCTATCAAACACCAAGTCTGTCATTGAATATTTAAAAAACCACCCTGCCGTGACATGGGTTTCCCATCCTGGTGATGAGGATCATCCAGATAAAGCCCTTGCGGATAAATATTTGCCTAAAGGAGCTGGATCTGTCGTGACTTTTGGAATACAAGGCAATCGCGAAGCTGGGGCAAAACTTATCAATTCGGTGGAATTATGGTCCCATGTAGCGAATGTAGGGGATGCGAAGAGCTTGATCATCCACCCAGCCAGTACGACCCATCAACAATTGAATGAGACGGGTCTTGCGAAAGCGGGTGTGCGTGCTGATCAAGTCCGTTTATCGATTGGGATTGAAAATGTAGAGGATTTAATAGAAGATTTGGAGCAGGCAATTGAAAAAGCGACGAATATCGTCTCCTTGTCATCCAAAACGGTTTAAGTAAAGTTCCTGTTCATGCATATACTAGAAATAATATACATTGCGCTCCTTTTTTATCTATGATAAAATTTCACCATACTAAAGAACTTAATGATGTACAAATATTCTATATATTAGCTCTTATCAAGAGAGGTGGAGGGATGTGCCCGATGAAACCCGGCAACCGACAAGGAGATTTCCTTGGAAAGGTGCCAATTCACACAAAGTTTAATCACTTTGGAAGATGAGAGGAAGGCCTGTTTCTTCACCTGCCTTTCTGCTCATGCAGAAAGGTTTTTTCTGTTTTAATGGGGGAAACCTTTGCATGATATGAGAAACAGACTAATAATGTAGTGAAATCAACTAAGTTCATAGGTTTTATTGGATAAAAGAGGTGAGGATTAATGATTACATTGACGAAAGTCAGTAAACTGTTCCGAACAGGAAAAGGAAACAGTGAGACGATCAAGGCTGTAAATAATGTGAATGTTGAAATAAATAAAGGCGAGATTTTCGGTATCATCGGTTACAGTGGAGCGGGGAAAAGTACTTTGATCAGAATGCTCAATGGATTGGAAACACCAACAGAGGGGTCCGTTGTGGTTGCTGAGAAGGAAATTTCTAAAATTAAAGGGGCTCAGCTCCGTAAGGCCCGTCAAGAAATCAGCATGATTTTCCAACATTTCAATCTATTATGGTCAAGGACCGTTCAGGAGAATATATCTTTCCCATTGGAAATTGCAGGAGTTTCTAAACCTGAACGAACCAAGCGTGTGAACGAATTGATCAAGTTAGTCGGACTGGAAGGCAGGGAAAAGGCATATCCATCACAATTAAGCGGAGGGCAAAAGCAAAGGGTGGGAATTGCCAGGGCTCTGGCAAATGACCCTAAAGTGCTGCTGTGTGATGAAGCGACTTCTGCCTTGGATCCGCAGACTACCGACTCCATACTCGAATTGCTTGTCGACATCAATCAGCGCTTGGGATTGACGATCGTCTTGATAACACATGAAATGCATGTGATTCGTAAAATCTGTCATCGCGTCGCCGTGATGGAAAGCGGGCAAGTTGTTGAACAGGGACCTGTCCTGGATGTTTTCAAGAATCCTAAAGAACAAATGACGAAGCGTTTCGTGCAACAGGTAACGGAACCAGAAGAAACGAAAGAAACGATGGACCATTTGCTCGAACGCTTTCCTGCAGGCAAAGTGATTCAATTGACCTTTGTAGGTGATCATGCAGAAAGCCCATTGATCACCAAGCTTGTACGTAACTTCGAGTTGGACGTCAATATCGTTCAAGGTAAGATATCCCAAACAAGAAGCGGTTCATATGGAACATTGTTTATCCATCTTGATGGCAAAGAGGATGAAATGCTCCGCGCAATCGAATTCATTAAAGCACAGCAGGTAGGCGTGGAGGTGATTACTCATGCTTGAAGAATTATTGCCGAATATTGATTGGGAAGACATTATTGAAGCAACGAAAGAAACGCTTTACATGACAAGCGTCTCTGTAGTAGCAACCTTTTTTATAGGCATAATATTAGGATTGATCCTGTTTTTGACAGGGAAGGGTAATATGTGGGAAAACCGGGCAATCAACGGGATCATGAGTGCTGTCGTCAATATATTCCGTTCCATTCCATTTCTTATTTTGATCGTGCTGCTCATTCCTTTCACTAAAGCGCTTGTCGGTTCCATGATCGGAGAGAACGCTGCACTGCCGGCACTTATTATCGGTGCGGCCCCATTTTATGCGCGTATGGTTGAAATCGGCCTTCGTGAAATCGATAAAGGTGTAATTGAAGCTGCTAAATCGATGGGGGCAAAAACGAGCACGATCATTTGGAAGGTCCTTCTTCCAGAGTCGATGCCTGCCCTTATTTCCGGGATTACGGTAACATCGATTGCATTGGTTGGATATACCGCAATGGCCGGGGTCATCGGCGCAGGCGGGCTTGGTAATCTAGCCTATTTGGACGGCTATCAAAGAAATCAAAATGACGTTACGCTTGTAGCGACGATCGTTATTCTAATTATCGTCTTCATAATTCAAATTATTGGAGATGTGATTACATCTAAATTGGACAAAAGATAAAGGGAGATGAATAGGATGAAAAAGTTTTTAGGGTTTGCATTAATTTTAGTGTTATCTATCGCTTTGGCTGCATGTGGAAGTGAAAAGGATAAAAGCGGCAGTGATACGGAAAAAGAATCGAAGAAATTAGTTGTAGGGGCATCCAATGTTCCACATGCTGAAATTCTTGAGGAAGCTAAGCCGTTACTTAAAGAAAAAGGAATTGAATTGGAAATCGAAACATTCCAGGACTATGTTTTACCGAATAAGGCGTTGAACGATAAGGAATTGGATGCTAACTATTTCCAGCACATTCCTTACTTAGAGTCGCAAATTAAAGAAAACGGATATGATTTCGTCAATGCTGGCGGAATTCATATCGAGCCGATTGCTCTATATTCACAAAAGTATAAAAGCATTGATAAACTTCCGGAAGGCGCAACAATTATTATGAGCAGCTCTGTTGCTGACCACGGACGTGCGTTATCTCTATTAGAAAAAAATGGCCTGATTACATTAAAAGAAGGCATAGATAAAACGACGGCTACAACTAAAGACATCGTTGAAAATAAGAAAAACCTTAAATTCGATGCTGAATATGAAGCGGCCCTGCTTCCTAAAATTTATGAGAGCGGCGAAGGCGATGCTGTCTTGATCAACTCCAACTATGCAATTGACGCAGGTTTGAATCCGCTTGAAGATTCGATTGCGATTGAAGATTCGGAATCACCATATGTGAATGTCATTGCCGTAAACAAAGGTGACGAAAATAAAGAAGCAATAAAAGCGCTTGTAGAAGTACTGCATTCTAAAGAAATTCAAGATTTCATCATTAATGAATACAAAGGTGCAGTCGTACCGGCAGATAAATAATTCAAGAATGGCGAACTGATTTAATTCAGGCCGCAGTTTGTAGACAAAAAGGTTTCGGAATGGTCACATTCCGAAACCTTTTTGATTTTTTATTGGATTTGAAGCAGTTAAAGCGATTTGTACTCACGATAGCCCTTTTTATTTGTTGTTGAGTGCTTTAAAATCTCGTCCGATGGGCAGCGATAACAATCAAAACGATCATATTACACAAAGTCATGATTGCGGAAGCATCTTTTTTTGTACGAGGACGTGTACAGGGTAGGTGGTATTTTGTATGTTGCATCTGCGGCAACAGCTTCAGTTACGACTATCATGAGTATTTCCGGGTGTTACTATCGTCCCTTTACAAAAATCCGTTACGGTTTGCTACCGCATAAATGAATAGGCGCAATTCGTTCATCTTTTACATAATGCGTAGCTCATAATTTTTTTTCCGAACTTAGAGAAGTAAGGCACTTTATTATGGAAACCGTAACATAAAACCTAACGGTATGGTACGAGACTTCTGCGGCAAAAACGAGTCCAAGGGAGACCCCGGCGCAAAAGCGCCGAGGAGGCTCCCGGACCGCCCGTGGAAAGCGAGTGCCTGAAGTGGAAAGTGACGTTCAAATTTTGAAAACCTAAAAAACTGTAGACAAACTTAATGATCATCCAGTTTGTCTACAGTCTGCAACCTAATTTAATTCAGGCCGTTTTTTTATGTTTAATCAAGAAAGTGAAGGGTATAGAGATAATGAAGGTAATGAAATGATACACAAATTTGAAAGGATGGTTCACTATCAATACTCTGGATTTAAATGTAACAAGCGAAATGGAAAAGGCGATGCAGTCTTCACATGGGGTTGGCTACAGTGAGTACAGTAGAAACTTAGACCTCCGTATCGAGGTTGAGAAAGAACGGGATAGGGAACATGTAAAGTGCAACAAAATGGTCCAGGACCTGCAACGTAAAATTCACGGCTAAGCATATAAAAGAGTTCTTTAAAAGATCGGTCTGTAGAGGTAAAATGGAAAGTGGTCCATAAAATAAGGGTTTCCTTATTGGATAAACTTACATAATACCTGACAGTCCGATTTTTTTCTTTTTAAAGCGGAACGTTCATACCTTGCAATCGAATGCTTCGGACATATATTAATAAGGACGAAGGTTTGCCGAATAATAAGATAATTTTAACAAAAGCTAAAATAAGTATGGATATGCAGTAAACAGGCTATATCTGTTAGTATTGTAGGAATAGGACAGGTTTTTAACATGGCAGAAGTAGAAACCCCTATCTATTTAGTTGATTCTAAATTGGATTTGTTATAAAATTGGAATGAGAATAAAGTGAGAATGCTTTTACGAAAATTATAGTAAAGAAAGTAATCTTTACTTTCTGGTAATAAAATTGGAATTAGTTCACGGAGGTATTATTATGTCAGCTTCTACATTAACGGTTAAAGATCTTCACGTATCAATTGAAGGTAAAGAGATTTTAAAAGGGGTAAACCTTGAAGTTAAAGGTGGAGAAATCCATGCGATCATGGGACCAAATGGAACTGGTAAATCCACTTTATCATCAGCGATCATGGGTCACCCTAAATATGAAGTAACTAGCGGAAGCATCACATTCGATGGTGAAGATGTATTGGAAATGGAAGTAGACGAGCGCGCTCGTGTCGGTCTATTCCTAGCTATGCAATATCCAAGTGAAATCAGCGGTGTTACAAATGCAGACTTCTTACGTTCTTCCATTAACGCACGCCGTGAAGAAGGCGATGAAATTTCATTGATGAAATTCATCCGTCAAATGGATCAAAAAATGGAATTCCTTGAAATGGATGAAGATATGGCGCAACGTTATTTGAATGAAGGTTTCTCCGGCGGAGAGAAAAAACGCAACGAGATTCTTCAATTAATGATGATCCAACCTAAAATTGCAATCCTTGATGAGATTGATTCAGGTCTAGATATCGATGCACTTAAAGTCGTTTCAAAAGGAATCAACCAAATGCGCGGAGAAGACTTTGGATGCTTGATCATCACCCACTACCAACGTCTATTAAATTACATCACTCCTGATTTTGTACATGTAATGATGCAAGGACGTGTCGTAAAATCAGGCGGTCCTGAACTTGCTGCCCGCTTGGAAGCGGAAGGTTATGATTGGATCAAACAAGAATTGGGCATTGAAGACGAAACTGTTGGCGAAGAAGCGTAAGTAGGAGGATTTGCAATGACTACAGAAACGAAATTACCGTTTGAACAAGAGGATATAAGCTCCTATTCAACTAAAAATAATGATCCAGCTTGGCTATCCGAGCTTCGGATTCAAGCGTTTTCTGAATTAGAAAAGCTCCCGATGCCAAAGCCGGATAAAACGAAAATCGATAAATGGAATTTTACTTCTTTCCAGACCCATACGGTTGAAAGTGAAGCTTTTGCCTCTTTAGAGGAGCTTCCGGAAGAAATTAAATCCATCATTGAAGAAAATGAAAACTTATATATTCAACGCAATAATACGCCGGCACATATCAATCTGTCAGCAAATGTGAAAGAACAAGGCGTCATCTTTACGGATATTTTAACAGCGGCTCGTGACCATGCTGAGCTTGTGCAAAAATATTTCATGAAAGACGGCGTAAAAATAGATGAACATCGTTTAACAGCACTTCATGCTGCATTAGTTAATGGGGGAGCATTCCTTTATGTTCCGAAAAATGTAGAAATCAAAGAGCCGATTCAATCGGTATTCCTGTTGGATAATCCAGATACTACACTTTTCAACCATGTCTTGATCGTAGCGGAAGATAATAGCTCTGTCACATATGTAGAAAACTACTTTTCAAGCGTTGAGTCTAACGAAGGGATTGCCAACATCGTAACGGAAGTATTTGCAAATGCGAATGCAAAAGTCGAATACGGAGCGGTCGATACCCTTTCAAAAGGCTTCACGACATACGTTAACCGGCGTGGAGTGGCAGGACGTGACGCTCGTATTGAGTGGGCACTTGGCCTGATGAACGACGGAAATACTATTTCAGATAATACAACATATCTAATGGGCGATGGCTCTCACGGTGATACAAAAACCGTTGTAGTCGGACGCGGGGAACAAAAACAGAACTTTACGACAGCCATCATTCATTATGGCAGCCGCTCTGAGGGCTATATCCTTAAGCACGGTGTCATGAAAGACGCCGCATCCTCCATCTTTAATGGAATTGGGAAAATAGAGCATGGTGCTACAAAGGCCAATGCCGAACAAGAGTCACGCGTATTGATGTTAAGTGAAAAAGCACGCGGAGACGCCAATCCGATCCTCTTGATTGATGAAGATGATGTAACGGCTGGTCATGCTGCTTCCGTCGGTCGTGTCGACCCGCTTCAACTGTATTATTTAATGAGCCGTGGTATTACAAAGAAAGAAGCAGAAAGACTTGTCATTCACGGATTCTTGGCCCCTGTTGTTAACCAGCTTCCAATTGAGGGAGTTAAAAAACAATTAGTAGCGGTCATTGAAAGGAAAGTACAGTAATGAACCCATACGAAATTCGTAAGCTTTTTCCAATATTAGATCAAGAAGTCAATGGTCAGCCATTAGTTTATTTAGATAGTGCTGCAACCTCTCAAAAACCGGCTGCAGTGATTGAAGCGATTGAGCAATATTACCGCGGATACAACTCGAATGTTCACCGCGGGGTGCATACACTAGGAACAAAAGCTACGGATGCGTATGAAGGTGCACGTGAAAAGGTACGTAAATTCATTAATGCTTCTTCTACAGAAGAAATCATCTTCACTAGAGGCACAACGACTGCTTTGAATACTGTAGCTAGAAGTTACGGTGGAGCAAATATTAAAGAGGGTGACGAAATCGTCATCTCTTACATGGAGCATCACAGTAATATCATTCCGTGGCAGCAGCTTGCCAAAGAAAAAGGCGCTGTATTGAAGTATATTCCGCTTCAAGAGGATTGCACGATTTCCCTTGATGATGTGAGGGCTACAATTACGGAAGCAACGAAAATCGTGTCCATCATGCAGGTTTCGAATGTACTCGGCGTTATAAATCCTGTGAAGGAAATCGCTAAAATTGCCCATGAACACGGTGCTGTAATGGTAGTCGACGGGGCACAAAGCACGCCGCATCTAAAAGTGGATGTCCGTGATTTGGATTGTGATTTCTTTGCCTTCTCAGGTCATAAAATGGTCGGTCCAACAGGTATCGGTGCATTATATGGCAAGAAAGATCTTCTTGAAAAAATGGAGCCGATTGAATTCGGCGGAGAGATGATTGATTTTGTAGGTTTGTATGAGTCTACATGGAAAGAACTCCCGTGGAAATTCGAAGGCGGTACCCCAATCATTGCCGGTGCCATCGGCATGGGTGCTGCAATTGATTTCTTGGAAGAAATCGGCTTGGATAATATTGAACGGCATGAACATAAGCTCGCCGCTTATGCAATGGAGAAAATGTCAACAGTTGAAGGGCTGACCATATACGGTCCTCAAGATGCAGAAAAGCGTGCGGGTGTAATAACCTTTAATATTAATGATGTACATCCACATGATGTCGCTACCGTTCTTGATGCAGATGGAATTGCTGTCCGTGCCGGTCATCATTGCGCACAGCCATTAATGAAGTGGCTTGACGTATCATCGACAGCAAGAGCAAGTTTCTATCTATATAACACGGAAGAAGATATTGATAAGCTTGTGTCCGGGCTTGTCAAAACGAAGGAGTATTTCAGTAATGTCTTTTGATAACCTAGATACACTTTACCGTCAAGTCATTATGGATCACTATAAGAAACCACGTAATAAGGGCATGCTAGAAGATGGAAGCATGACAATCGATATGAATAACCCAACTTGCGGCGATCGGATTCGTTTAACGATGAAGATCGAAGATGGCAAGGTCAGTGATGTTAAATTCGATGGTGACGGTTGTTCGATATCCATGAGTTCAGCTTCCATGATGACTCAAGCCATTAAGGGCAAAGACGTTGATACTGCTCTAGCGCTGTCCGAGACTTTTTCCTTAATGATTCAGGGAAAAGAATACGACGATGAGTTGGACCTTGGGGATATTGAAGCCCTTCAAGGTGTTTCCAAATTCCCTGCCCGAATCAAGTGTGCGACTCTAGCTTGGAAAGCCATGGAAAAGGGATTGAAGGAATAATTAAATTAAAATGAGCTGTTGTAATTCAGCCATTTGAAATGGAGGAATACGAGCTATGGCAAAGAAAATGCCTGAAATCGGCGATTATAAATATGGCTTTGCGGATAAAGATGTTTCCATCTTCCGTTCAAAGCGTGGTCTGACAAAAGAAATCGTGGAAGAAATTTCTCGAATGAAGGATGAACCGCAATGGATGCTTGATTTCCGTTTGAAATCATTGGAGCATTTTTACAACATGCCAATGCCTCAATGGGGCGGCGACATGCAGAGCCTGAACTTTGATGAAATCACATACTATGTTAAGCCATCAGAGAAATCAGAGAAATCTTGGGATGAAGTTCCTGATGAAATCAAACAGACTTTTGATAAATTGGGAATTCCTGAAGCAGAACAAAAATATCTTGCTGGCGTATCTGCTCAATATGAATCAGAAGTGGTTTACCATAGCATGAAAGTAGAATTGGAAGATTTGGGTATCGTGTTTAAAGATACGGACTCAGCACTTCGTGAAAATGAAGATATCTTCCGTGAGCACTTTGGAAAAACGATTCCGCCCACAGACAATAAATTCTCGGCATTGAACTCGGCAGTTTGGTCAGGTGGATCTTTCATCTATGTACCAAAAGGCGTTAAAGTGGATACTCCGCTTCAAGCTTATTTCCGGATCAACTCTGAAAACATGGGGCAATTCGAACGTACGCTAATCGTTGTTGATGAAGGCGCATCCGTTCACTATGTGGAAGGTTGTACAGCTCCTGTTTATACAACTAACTCCCTTCATAGTGCGGTTGTTGAAATCGTCATTAAGAAAGATGCTTACTGCCGTTACACGACGATCCAAAACTGGGCAAACAACGTGTTTAACCTGGTTACGAAACGTGCGGTTTGTGACGCTAACGCAACAATGGAATGGATTGATGGTAACATCGGTTCCAAATTGACAATGAAATATCCTGCTGTCATCTTAAAAGGTGAAGGCGCTCGCGGCATGACATTATCGATTGCCATTGCCGGTAAAGGCCAACACCAAGATGCTGGAGCAAAAATGATTCACCTAGCGCCAAATACATCTTCAACTATTGTATCAAAATCAATTTCTAAACAGGGCGGTAAAGTAACATACCGTGGTATCGTTCATTTCGGACGTAAAGCGGATGGAGCTCGTTCCAACATTGAATGTGATACATTAATCATGGATAATCAGTCTACATCTGATACAATCCCTTACAATGAAATCTTGAATGATAACATTTCCCTTGAACACGAAGCGAAGGTTTCCAAAGTATCTGAAGAACAATTGTTCTACTTGATGAGCCGCGGGATTTCTGAGCAAGAAGCAACGGAAATGATCGTAATGGGCTTCATCGAACCATTTACAAAAGAACTTCCAATGGAATATGCGGTTGAAATGAACCGTCTGATCAAGTTCGAAATGGAAGGCTCCATCGGATAATAACCGAATGGCCTGCCTGTAAGGCGATTTAGAATAACCATTCATACAAAAGCCTGCCGGGTCTGTCTGGCAGGCTTTTTGTTTTGATATTCGACAACGCTTATACCAAGATTAGATGTGGCTCAATAAGGGTAAAAAATAATAAATGCGGCCTGTCCCGAAGGAGTGATGATGCAGATGATTTATGTTGGTGTGACCGGTTGGGGAGATCATGATAGTTTGTATCATGGCGGTGTGTCCCAACGTGATAAACTCAAAGAGTACGGGGCTCATTTTCCCATTGTGGAGGTGGATGCCTCATTTTATGCAGTCCAGCCAAAGAGGAACAGTGAAAAGTGGGTATCCGAGACGCCAGCATCATTCCAGTTTGTCGTTAAAGCTTATCAAGGGATGACAGGACATCAGCGTGGGGAAATCCCCTTTGAAAGTAAGAAGGAGATGTTCAAGGCATTTTGCGACTCTCTGGAAGCTTATAAGAAGTCCGGTAAGCTGGCGATGGTCTTATTTCAGTTTCCGCCATGGTTTGATTGTAAACGTGAAAATGTGAATTACCTGCGATGGTGCAAAGCGGAAATGGGCGATATTCCAGCAGCCATAGAATTTCGGAATCAAAGCTGGTACAGGCCCAACGTAGTCCAGCAAACTTTGGACTTTATCGAAAAGGAAGGCTGGATTCATACTGTATGCGATGAGCCGCAGGCTGGAGAGGGATCCATTCCTGTCGTTCTGCATGTCACCGATAAAGATAAAACCCTGATACGCTTTCATGGCCGTAACCTGCATGGTTGGCAAAGGCCTGCTTCGGGGGATAATTGGCGTGAGGTCAGGTACTTATATAGATATAATCAGCAGGAATTGACTGAATGGGTGGAGAAGATCAGGATATTGGAAAAGGAATCCAAGGATATATATGTCCTGTTCAATAATAACTCAGGTGGAGATGCCGCTGATAATGCTAAACAAATGATTGAGCTGCTTGGTATAGAATATGAAGGACTGGCTCCTAAGCAGCTTGGTTTGTTTTAAGAGGATATATAATTAAATAAAGAGATGATGTGACAAGCTAGTAGAGGTTATATCCTTACAAACAGGTAAAGGCGGATTTCTTCATGGTATGGATAGTATTAGTGGGTATTGGATTATTTGCGGGAGCAATCGGCGCTCTTGTCGGTCTGGGCGGCGGCATCATCATTGTGCCTTCTCTCTTATATTTAGGCACATCTACAAATTTTATCGATGAGCTGACTCCTCAGGTCGCCGTAGGTGTTTCAACCGTAATCATGATTTTTACCGGCTTATCTTCCACTTTATCTTATTTAAAACATAAAGTGGTGGATTATAAGGCCGGCTTAATCTTTTTTATTGGCAGTGCACCTGGTGGAATAATAGGGGCCTATGTGAATCAAAACCTTAACGCCGAAGCGTTTTCATTATACTTTGGAATTTTCATGGTTTTCATGGCTATCGTGTTATTGGTGAAAAATCGTTTGAAGCCAGTGCTTTTCAAGACTGGAAAAGGGAAAATAGTGAAAACGTATAAAACTGAAAATGGACATTCATTTTCTTATGGTTACCACCCCCTGTTAGCTGTATTGATTTCTTTTGTGGTGGGATTCAGCTCCGGGTTATTTGGAATTGGCGGTGGGGCCTTAATGGTTCCCGTCATGATGCTTCTTTTCTTCTTCCCTCCGCATATGGCTGTAGCGACTTCGATGTTCATGGTATTTCTATCTTCCATCACAAATTCGATTACGCATATTTCCCTTGGAAATGTAAATTGGCCATATGCTTTTGCCCTGATTCCGGGTGCATGGTTCGGTGCTAAATTGGGCGCATTCATCAATACGCGCCTAAAGAGTGCGTCGCTGGAAAATATGTTGAAAATAGTGCTGATAATCATTGGTTTACGTCTTATATACCAAGGTATTACAGGATAAACGAGGAGGAGAAATGATGTCAGAAATCATTCATTTATATCACACCAATGATCTCCATAGTCATTTTGAGAATTGGCCTCGTATTGATAAGTTTCTTAAAGAAAGAAGACAACTTCATCAAGAAACGGGAGAAGAAGCGATCATACTGGATATAGGCGATCATGTGGACCGCTGGCATCCATATACAGAAGGTACGTTAGGTAAAGGAAATATTGAACTGCTGAATGAAGCGGGCTACCAATATGTGACCATCGGCAATAATGAAGGGATCACTTTACCTCATGATGCGTTAGACTCCTTATATGATCAGGCAAGGTTCAAGGTCTTGGCAGCCAATATTTATTACGGTGATAATGAAAGGCCGGAATGGGCGCTGCCATATTGGATACATACAACGGTAAAAGGCACCAAGATTGCCATGATAGGTTTGACAGCCTTTTTTCAAAAATTTTATTCTGCGATGGGCTGGGAAATAACAGAACCATTCGTGGAGTTAAAGGCACAGCTTGAAAGGGTCAAAACAGAGGCGGATGTCATCATTATCCTTTCCCACCTGGGCATCCATGATGATGAGAGGATGGCAGAGGACTTTCCGGAGATTGACATCATACTTGGCGCGCATACCCACCACATCCTTCACCAGGGGAAATTGATCAATGATACACTCCTTTGCGGTGCAGGGAAATATGGTTTCTTTGTTGGACAGGTGGAAATGACCGTCAATCAGGAAAGGAAAATTAGCCAGAAGAGTGCCATTCTTTATGATACCAATGACTTTTTGGAATTGGAGAATGAACGGTCATGGATTGAAGAGATATACCAGGCCGGAGGGGAGACGCTAAAACAGGTTGCGGTGGACTTACCAAAAGCACTTGATAATGATTGGTTCAAAGTAAGTCCTTTGACGGAAATCCTAGGGGAGGCCCTGAGGGAGTGGAGTCAGGCGGATTGTTCCTTTTTGAATGCCGGTCTTTTGCTTGAAGGGCTGCCCGAGGGACCTGTCACAAAAGGGGATATTCACAGAATCTGTCCGCACCCCATCAATCCTTGCGTCGTTGAAGTTAATGGGAATGAATTAAAAGAAATCTTAATGCAATCGAGAAATGAGGAATGGCCTCATATTCAGGTGAAAGGTTTCGGGTTCCGCGGAAATATCATGGGAGTCATGCATTATGATCAAATTGAGTTTAACGAAATGGAGAATGGTATCGTAAAAGGGATTCTTATAAAAGGAGAGAAACTGCAGGCGGATAAGTCCTATAAACTGGCCATACCTGATATGTTTACGTTTGGGCATTTCTTTCCAAGTATCCAGCGCTCCAATCGCAAGAAATACCTACTGCCGGAATTCTTACGGGATATCCTTTTATGGAAGCTGAAAAAAATATACACAAACGCCTAACGCTATATCACGGTTTCGCCCTTTTTTTCATAAAGTATGGGGAAGAAAGGGGCGAAACCAATTGATTAACATGATACCAATAATTCTTGATAATCATACATTCCTAGCCATTTCTGTCCGACTTCCAAAAACGAATTTACTTGCTGTCGCGTCCGAAAAAGGGTATATAATGTGCGGTGCGTTAGATGTTGGACTGCTGAATGATAAATTGAAAGATCGTAAAATCCTTGCAGGGAGGGCCACAGGAGTAAAATCGATTGAAGAGCTATTAGAAGCGCCGCTTGAATCGGTTACCTGGGAGGCTGTGGAAAAGGGCATTCATCCAGGAATGATTGGTAAAGAGGCATTAATCAAAATGATTTGAAAAGGCGGGCTTTCTTTTTTTTCAGAAGGGGGCCTTATTTTTTTATCAAGAAAATGCTGATATTTTTTCAATTAATATGTTCAAACAGATTCATTTATCAAAATATTTTCCGATAATCTTTATAAAGGAAAGAAACGGTTTGATTTACAAATATTGAATGATGGGGTACAAGTATGAGGTTAGCTATTACAAAGTCCCTAAGCCCTGGAGCAAGGCTCCGTAAAAACATCTATAATGAGCGGGCCATGTCCTATTGTGCGAGGGTCTTACATTAACGCAGAAAATGATCAATCGACTGGTGTCCCTTAATATACCCTTTGTTTATATTCAAGATTCCAGGACGGATGACATCATTACAATGCCCCCAGTGTCCGGGAAACTTAGAAGAGAAGCCATTAATACGATTGAAACCACTTTCCTGGACATGAAAAACAAAATGAACCTTGATGGATCATTCACGATAGAGCAGGCTAACGTCAAGTTCACTCAAATAGTCCGGAACATCATGAACGAGCTGAAAAGGAATAAAGAGTTAATGACTTTATTGGCTGACGTTTATACATACGATGACTATATCTTTACTCATTCCTTCAATGTGACCTTATATACCCTTGCGATCGGGATGGAATTGAATATCAATAATAAGAATCTCGAAATTCTTGGGCTGGGTGCGATTTTCCATGATGTCGGCAAAATGCTCGTGCCTTTGGAAATCCTCCGTAAACCCGATAAGCTGACTGAAAAGGAGTTTGAACAAATCCAAAAACATGCCGATTACGGATTTCATCTAATCAAAAATGTTCATACCGTTTCACTTTTAGTTGCGAATTGTGCCTATCAGCACCATGAAAGGTTAGATGGATCTGGATATCCCCGTGGGATAAAAGGGGATGAAATCCATTATTTCGGGAAGATCCTTGCCGTTGCCGATGTGTTTGATGCCGTGACCTCCAATCGGGTTTACCGTAAGGCCATGCTGCCGCATCAGGGGTTGGAAGTCCTTTATGCCGGAGTCGGGAAAAAGTTCGACAATACGATCATCGAGGCTTTCCGGAGGGCGGTTGCCATTTATCCTAATGGTCTATCCGTAGAATTGAATGATGGAAGGAAAGGGGTAGTATCCGCACAAAATGAGGGGATAGGGGACCGCCCCATGATAAGGATACTAGAAGAAGCTGGGGAGCGGATAAAAGTGCCTTATGAAGTGGACTTGAATAAAAACCTCCATTTGCTCATCATGAAATGTTTCAAAATACAAGAACCAGCCTAACCTCAAGGATAAGCTGGATTTTTCATTCCTTGTTTTCCTTCATGATCGCAGGTGCCACCGAACCGTTTCCGTTACTAAAATAACTTGGAACATCACCTTCGATCAGCAGGCTTCCGACTGTCACTTCCTGACTCACCTTGGTCTCCTTTGTGAATGAGGGGATGACGATTTGAATATTGACATCAAAATCCACAATCAATTCATAATAAACATTATTGATGCCTGCGTTTGTCAGTTTTGTCCTCAAATCCGATTCAACATTTCCGATGACTGACATTTTCACTGGGATTTCAGGTCCGTAATTGGAAAGGAGGTTATTCCCGGTTACGACACCAAATGGTATATAATAGACCACACTTTTATATTGTTCATCATTTATTTTGGCTGAACCTGTTTTAAAAGGGTTTCCCTGTTTGATGCCAAGCTTCTTTTGAATATCCTTCGTTATGTTAGCCCGCAATTCACTGTATATGACCGGATTGAAGCTATAGGAGGAACTGGAGTCCTTACCCCCCTTATTGTTGGTGATGATTTTGTTCATATCAACCTTGGCTATATTCTCATCAACCGATTCATGAATCGTTTCCGTTGCAATCCGTTTAATTTCATATTCGGCTACACTCATGATCACGGGTTCGATTGATTTGTCCACGTACCAAAGAGTCATGATGCTTGATATGATAAACAGGATAAAAGAATAGAGAAATACTTTTCGGGTGGGAAGAGGCCCCTTTTTTTTGAATTTCTTCGGTCGAAATCTTTTTCGGAACACGCTTTAGCCCCCTTTACTAATACCTATGCATCAAGTTCAGGGGTTTATGTTCGAATCAAAAAAAAGCAGCGTAAAAATTCACGCCGCTCACTTTCGTTTTTTAGCCAAATCTTTTCTTTCCCACAATCTTAAATAGGGGTAAGGGTCAAAGCTCCATTCTGTGATTCCATTGTCTTTGTACATCCCGTAATGAAGATGCGGAGGGAATTTTCCGGAAGTTCCCGGAGGACCGTAACCTGTACTCCCGACACCTCCGATGACTTGTCCGGGCTCGACGATTTGTCCGACTTTCAACCCTTTGGCAAAGCCGCTTAAATGGGCAAAGTAATGATAGGTATTATTTAAATCCCGTATCCCTATCCTCCAACCGCCGAATTTATTCCAGCCTTTCATTTCGATGATTCCATAGCTGGTGGAACGAACGGGAAGGCTATAATCAGCAAAAATATCAGTGCCCTCATGGATTCTCCTTCCGCCCCATCCACGAGCGCTTCCCCATGTATTTAAGTACGTATAATGAGTTCGTACTGGAACCGGGAAGGCCTTATCGTGTAAATCCAGCCGGTCATATTTCTTATAAATCTCGGCATTGCCGATAATGATGCCGACTGCTTTATCTCGTTTATAATAATCCCACAAGCCGATCCGGATATTATCTTCATCTGCACCATATGATTGGAGATGCTTCGAGAAAGCATACAATCGATCGGTATCATTATTGATATCAGCCTTGCCATCACCATTGCCATCCTGGCCCAATCCATCAAAAAATGTGATCGTGAGCGGGTTCACGTCGTTTAAGTCAGGATTGAGGGCCCCGCTCCACTTTGAAGGCTCGATGTGGATGCCTATTAAACCCTTTGCCGGCTCCAAATCCCTTCGGGCAGCCCTGAGGCTGTGCTCATATTGATCAGCTCCAGCAAGGTAATACCACGGGATTTGGAGGGTAGCCTCCATATTTTTATATAGCTCCATTCTCCCGGCATAAGCATCTGGGGTATCGGCAGCGTTAGCCACTTGGCCTGGTGCATTCAAAATAAACAAACAAGTTATGGTAAGAAGGAATAATTTTTTCAACGGGGCAGCTCCTTTCATGACATTCTCCGTAATCAAAATACATCAGTCCATCCATCTTTTATAGTTTTGCTGATTTAGCTATAAACATGAAAAATAAATAATGGGAAACCAACTATAACTTGTATAAATGCTTTTTTATTGTTAAAGTAGGGTGTGTTAATTTCTATAGAATGGAGTGGCATTTTCATGTCTTCTACAAATAAAGAAATTCTTCGTAAACCAGATTGGTTGAAAATAAAGCTTAATACTAACGAAAATTACCTCGGTTTAAAAAATATGATGCGTGAAAAAAATCTTCATACTGTCTGTGAAGAGGCAAAATGTCCGAATATTCACGAATGCTGGGCAGTGAGAAGAACGGCTACTTTCATGATCTTAGGTGAAATCTGTACAAGGGCATGCCGTTTTTGTGCTGTTACAACCGGACGTCCGAATGAATTGGACTGGGCTGAACCGGAGCGTGTTGCTGATTCCGTTGTTTTAATGAATTTAAAGCATGTCGTCATTACAGCTGTTGCCCGTGATGATTTAAAGGATGGAGGCGCTGAAGTTTTCGCTGAAACGGTCCGTGCCATCCGACGCAAAAATCCATTTACTTCAATTGAAGTATTACCGTCTGATATGGGCGGGGAGCTTGAAAATATCAAGACTTTGATGGATGCTAAACCAGATATCCTGAACCATAATATAGAGACTGTCAGAAGCTTATCCGACCGTGTACGGGCTCAGGCCAAGTACGAACGTTCATTGGAGCTTTTAAGAAGAGCAAAGGAACTGTACCCGGAAATCCCGACAAAGTCCAGTTTAATGGTAGGTCTGGGTGAAACGCGGGAGGAAATCCTCGAGACCATGGATGACCTAAGGGCTAATAATGTGGATATCATGACGATCGGCCAGTATTTACAGCCGACTAAAAAGCATTTAAAGGTGCTGAAATACTACACGCCTGAGGAATTTGCCGAACTGAAAGAACGTGCATTGGAAAAAGGCTTCAGCCATTGTGAATCCGGTCCGCTTGTCCGTTCATCCTACCATGCGGATGAACAGGTTAATGCTGCGGCAAAACATAAGCAAAACAAAGGTGAAGAATTATTGAAATAGAGTGAAATAAAGGACCGAAAAAAATTCGGTCCTTTTTTATTCAACGGTTATCCATTTTTTGATGGATGTTATCGTGCTGGTCTCTTTTATCGTTAACCATTTCTCCATTTTCATTTTCCTCGTCACTCATTTTGTATCCTTGAGGCGACTTCAGCATTCTTTTGATCGTTTGCTCGATCGTATAGTCGATCCCTTTGCTGCCGGATTTCACTGTAGCGAAATTCTCGACATCCTGGGCAAGGTTTTGATAATCATCACTGACGTAGACATGATAGTAGCGAGGCACGACAGACATGGCAGTGCGTTTAACTTGGTCTGCGGTTTCCGTCCGATCCTTGTTATTGGTATCATATACGACAAGTACTTCCTCATCGGTAACGAGGGTAGCGGCATCATTGACATTTGGAATCTGAATACTTAGTTTTGAAATGACATCAGACAGTTGTTCACGGTCAATCGAAGCAGCCTTGTTGGAAATGTTACGGCCGTCAATGGTTGCACTATTGGTGCGGGTAAAACCGAAATCATTACTTTTGTTGTCATTATTACGATAATCCTCATCATAATATTGAGTTGGATTATTTACGTTTGTTGGGTTGCCTGCATTGTTTTTTGCACCGAGCCCCTGATCATTTTCATTATCAGCACATCCGGTTAGTGCAATAATCGAGCTTAAACCTATCGTTATTATCGTTTTTTTCATCAATAACACCCCCGTAACTTTAGGATGAACATATTTCTCTATTTTTCGCTTAGTAATTGATGGGGAATCAGTTATAATTTAAAGAAGAAATGTATTTATGAGAGGTGAAAACAATGATTACCATCAATAACATGACCTACGAAATAATCGAGGATGAAAGGGAAGGCTATAACGAAGAAGCGTTTAAAGCCAGATACAGTGAGATTTTAACGAAGTATGATTATATAGTTGGGGATTGGGGTTACGGGCAATTGAGGCTGCGTGGATTTTTTGATGATTCCAATCAGAAAGCGACCTTCGATACGAAAATAAGCACGCTTAGTGAATATTTATATGAATACTGCAATTTTGGCTGTCCATATTTCGTCGTGAAGAAAATAAAGAAATAAAAAGGCCAGAATTCACTCTGGCCTTCCAAGTTAAGAGTTGCCATATCCTTTATATGGAGGCTGTTCATCTTTTTCTGGATCATCATGTGTCGGATGAGCACCAGGATATTGTCGAGGCAAGCCTTCGTGCAACGATTTATTTTCATAATTGAAGGCACTTTGATAGCGTTGCCCTTCCTGCCACGGTGTGTTTTTATTCTGGACTGGTGCATCTTTTGCAATGGGTGATCCAAAAGGTCCTTCGGGAAATTCTTCAGGAATTAAATAATCCCTCTGTTTTTCGACATTGGAAAAATCGTGGTATTCTTCTTTGTCCAAGATAATCCCCCCTCATGTAATCGATCTTACATTCAGTAGGTTTTCCCGTTTAAGATAAAAAACTTCAGCACTCAGACGATTTCCATTAAAAAGTGACGCAGTTCCTCTGCTTCCGCTTCTGACAACTGAAAGGCATGCTCAAGATAGCCTTCCTCTTCTAAATCATCTGGCCCAATAATCGCGAAACGGTTACTCTGCATATTTAAAACAAGCTTCTTTCCGTAAAAACGATCGGTAGTCGTAATGGCCAGATCGAATCTTGATTCCTCTCCCATGAAGCTTATGAACCGGGTTTTTGAATCAACGACGTCATTGTATAAATAAAAACGATCATCCATAGTATCATCCCTTCTTACCTTCACATTTGTAGTTCCATCATAACAAAGTGACTTCAATAGGGGAACAGACATTTTTCGGGGCTGCCGGCTGGAGAACTTAAGTCCCTCCCCATGATGCTCATGAACCTCCAGCAATCATGGCGTTCATCGATTAAAAGAAAATGGTGAAGAATATAAATGTGATCGTGATTGGTTTTCTTGGAGAGGACGTGGGAAATGCACCCCTGTAAAAAAGGCTATGTGCAAGTCACCGCTCCTCTTAGTAATTGGATGGTGCAATGGTTGTGGTTGAAGGAATTGAGAGTAAGGGAGAAGCTATGGTATTATCAATGAATAAGGTTGGTTCGGGACAGGGTTTTGCCCATGCCGCTCTTTCAACCAATGATTCCATATATCATCTTAGATCAGAAAGGATCTGGAAATAATGTATTTTGTAGACCGCCAAAAAATTGAACAAATATTAGGTTTTCTTGAAAAGCAGCTTGGACTTTTTGAAGGGCAAGATAATTGGGATGGAGACCTTTCGGAACTAATCGCAGAAAGGCTTATACAAACTTCCATCGATTCCGTGTTGGATGTAGGAAATGCGGTAATTGATGGTTTCATTATGCGTGATCCAGGAAGTTATGAAGATATTATCGATATCCTTCAAGATGAAAAAGTGATTTCAGAAGAAAAAGCGATACAATTCAAAAAGGTTTTGCCGTTAAGGAAAATGCTGGTTCAAGACTTCATTGAAGTGAATCACAAAGAAATGCATGCCGTATTTTCGGAAAATATCGAGGCATTCAAGCAATTCCCTGATTTGGTGAGGAACTATTTAACAAATGAATTGGGACCTGTATCAGCTTTTAAAAACTAGCAGCGTTAGGAAGGCGAATTCAAATGAAATCGTATAAAGGATATTTAATTGACTTAGATGGCACCATGTATCGCGGAACTGAACAAATTGCGGAAGCGGCAGGGTTTATTAATGACCTAAGGAAAAGGGATATCCCTTATTTGTTCGTCACCAATAATTCATCCCGGACTCCGGCACAGGTAGCGGATAAATTGAGAAGCATCGGCATATCGACGGAAGATGACCAGGTTTTCACGACAAGCATGGCCACTGCCAATTACATAGCCGAACAAAAGAAGGATGCATCGGTCTATGTGGTGGGTGAAGAAGGCATCATCGAGGCCCTTAAGGAAAAAGGAATGAAGCTTGTCGAAGAGCATCCAGACTTTCTGGTAATGGGCATCGACCGCGGCGTCAATTATGAAAAGTTGTCAAAAGCCTGTCTTGCTGTTAGAAATGGTGCTGTTTTCATTTCGACCAATGGTGATATTGCCATTCCTACTGAGCAAGGCCTTTTGCCCGGGAATGGCGCCTTGACCTCCGTTGTTTCCGTTTCGACTCAGGTACAGCCGATTTTCATTGGAAAACCTGAATCCGTCATAGTGGAGCAAGCACTAAGAGTATTAGGGGTACCTAAAGAAGAGACAATCATGGTTGGCGATAACTATGATACGGATATCCTTGCCGGCATTAATGCAGGGATCGATACACTGCTTGTACATACTGGCGTGACGACAAAAGAACGCTTAAAGCAATACAAGGAGCAGCCTACGCATGTGGTGGACACCCTCGACTTATGGCGCTTCGAATGAAAAAAAACAGGCCTGCGAATGCAGTCCTGTTTTTTCATGTCTTTTCATTCTGCATTTTCGGTTCTATGGGCAAGCCGGCTTGAAGCGGCAGCTGCAATCGCCCCAACGATATCATCTAAAAAGGTGTTCACCTTACCTGTGCTTTTATCGTTTAAATATTTTAAGATCCCCGGCTTTTGTTTATCGATGAAACCATAATTGGTAAAGCCGATGGATCCATAAACATTCACAATTGAAAAAGCCAGTATTTCATCGACCCCATATAGGCCTTCATCTATTTCAATGATGCTCAGCAGAGGCTCCTCGAGCAGTTTTTTCTCAGCTAGAATATCCAACTGAATGCCGGTAAGGATCGCATTTTGGACCTCGCGTTTTGAAAGGACCCGTTCGACATTGTGAAGGCAATCGGACATTTGGAGATTTTCATGGTAGCCAGATTGTAAATACATGACAAGCTCAGCGATATCCTCCAATTTCACTCCCCGTTCAATTAGCCATCTTCGAGCCGTTTTTTCAGACATTGATTGTTCAATATTAGCCATGTCATCACCCATTTCTCTATATTTTAAAGGGATAGTTCTAATGCAGGTAGTTTGATTTGATTAAAATGAAAACCCATGAAGGATGTTTTGATCGAATTTCTAATAAGGTTTCGATAATCATTCAGAAAACGGGTTATTCCACATATATATAAGTATATGATGTCCAATATTTCTATTATATCCATTTGATGAAGGGGGCCATTCCATGATAGAAGAAATCATTTTTAATAATTATGGCATACAGGTGGAGCTTGAAGAAGCCAATAGCAGGTTTCCAAGCTTCCGTTCAGGAAATATGGTTTACAGCATCGTTCCCATTGAAAATATGGAGCAGGAGGAATTAGTGGAACGGTATAAAATGTCTCAACATCTGATTTCACAAGGAGATCGTCACGTATCCGCCTTTGTCCTTGCCAATCATGGAAGTTATGTTTCGGAAGCGGATGAACAATTATTCATCCTTCTTGCCAATCAGGCATTGGAAGGTCCGAAAAATTTCAACCCAGGAAGACGTCTGGCAAGATTTCATCAGCGTGGGAGAAATATTAATGAAACGATCCGAACATGTTCAAGGATCGGTAAATGGAAAGAGCTCTGGGAACAAAGGATCGATCAGTTAGAAAAGATTTGGCGGGATAAGCTCAACGCCCATCCTGATAACCAGTTTGAAAAATTATTTATAGAAACCTTTCCCTATTATATGGTCCTAGGTGAAAATGCGATTCAATATTTAGTCGACACGGAAATTGATGATACCCCGCAAATTGTCGATAGTGGAACGGTTTGTTATGAACGTTTTTTACATGATACCTGGAAAAGCAATAAATGGATGAAAAATCCGTTCGATTGGGTATTCGACCACGGAACCAGGGATGTCGCGGAATGGGTGAGGGAACACTATTTTCAAAATGTGCATACCCATCAGCGGGGCATTGGCCATTTCTTTCACGAATATCAATCCATAGAACCATTCTCTAGTTTTTCAGCCCGGTTGTTATATTCAAGAATGCTATTTCCCATTCATTATTTTGAAACAGTGGAAGAATATTTTTCAAAAACGACGGAATCAAGGTCGAATGAATTGGAGGATAAAATATCTTCAATCACGAAATCCTCCCAACAATATGAGTCCTTCCTCAAACATTTTTATGAATTGGCGGAGGTCCCGGCCAAGCAATATGATTTGCCTAAAATTGACTGGATTTAGATAAAAGCTGAAAGAAATATGATTCATCCTTACTTACTATGTTATGATGATAAAAAGATTTTTTTGAATAGTTAGATATTTGGTTATTGCTGCGGAAGGATGGGACCATGAAAAGATTGATGATGGCCGCCCTTTTAGCCCTTTTAATCATCCAAACGACAAATCTTGCAAAAGCTGAAACGAAAACAAATTGCGAAGCAAATCAATTCAAGATTGTCATGAAGTCTGCTGCGGATGTGAAGGAAAAGGCGTCGGCTGCAAGCAAAACATTAATAACTTATAAGAAAAATAAAGAATTATCGGCAAGTGGAAGAACTGGAAACTGGTATAAGGTCTGTCACTCAAAAAAGACAGCATATATCAATATGGCAGATGCAAAAGAGCTTTTCAGTACTAGTGAAAAAGCCCTTCTGAAGAAATTCGAAAGGAGAAAAGGCGTTAACCAAGTTGTATCGGTGACAGGGAAAGCCATGAGTGATACAAAGGTCACGATCCAAACCTATGAGAAGAAACAAGGGGAATGGCGCCGGGCATTGAAGAAGATGGCGGGCGTCATTGGGAAGAACGGCTTCACGAAGAGCAAAAAAGAGGGTGACGGGAAATCTCCGGTTGGGATTTATTCATTTGGTACGGCCTTTGGAGGCGAAACGAAGCCGGCCGGAATGAAAATGAGTTATAAGAAAACGACCAAATATGACTACTGGATTGATGATCAGACATCCAAGGATTATAACAAGTGGAAAACCTATAAAGGAAATCCTGCAGATAAATGGAAGTCCTTCGAAAGAATGAATCATGAACTCTATAAGTATGGCGCGGTCATCAATTATAATACGAATCCCATCATAAAAGGAAAAGGCAGTGCAATCTTTCTTCATGTATGGAGAGGGGATACAAAGCCAACGGCGGGATGTGCAGCCACAGCCGAAAAGAATGTCCTCAGTTTACTGAAATGGATGGATCCCGTGCAAAAGCCACATATTGTAATGGGTACATATGATTCATTGGAGAGCGTTAAATAATAATCATCAAAATAGTTTCCCATAAAAAAATTAGTTTTACCCGTTCTTACTCGTTCAAGGGATGGACGAAAAAAGTTCGTGTATCCATCTTTTCTAACTATTGATAATTATATGAATTAAACTTATAATGTCTACTATACAAATACAAATGTTTTCTTGAGGCAAACAGTTTTTAAGGGGGAACCAAAATATGAAAGCCATCTCGATCGGTTTATTGGGGTTAGGTACAGTCGGATCAGGAGTCGTACAAATCATTGAAAGTCATCAGGACAAGCTCATGCATCAAGTGGGCTGTTCCATATCCATTAAGAAGATACTAGTCAAAGACACTGCGAAGGAGCGGCTTGTCGAGGTCGATAAAGGAGTGTTAACTGACAATCCTGAGGATATCCTTTCGAATCCCGAGATTGATGTTGTAATAGAAGTGATGGGTGGAATCGAAGAAACACGCGGTTATCTGATAGAAGCTATAAAAAATAAAAAGCATATCGTTACGGCCAATAAAGACCTAATGGCTTTATATGGACCGGAACTGCTGGAATTGGCCACCGAGAATCAATGTGATTTGTTCTATGAAGCAAGTGTTGCAGGCGGAATTCCGATTTTACGCGGTCTTGTCGATGGATTATCTTCTGACCGCATTACGAAAATGATGGGAATCGTCAATGGAACGACAAACTTCATTTTAACGAAAATGAGCAAGGAAGGCAGAGCTTATGATGACGTATTGAAGGAAGCTCAGGAGCTGGGATTTGCTGAATCCGATCCGACAGCCGATGTAGGCGGATTGGATGCGGCACGTAAAATGGCAATCCTATCAACACTTGGGTTCTCAATGAACATCGGCTTGAATGATGTGGAGGTACAGGGCATTACCGAGATATCCGAAGAGGATTTGAGATATAGTAAGAAGCTTGGTTATATAATGAAATTGATCGGCGTCGCTTCCAGGGCAGGGGATAGGGTCGAAGTAAGTGTCCAGCCTGCACTCCTTCCGGAAGCACATCCGTTAGCATCGGTAAATAATGAGTATAATGCTGTATACGTTTATGGGGAAGCCGTTGGGGAAACGATGTTTTACGGACCGGGGGCCGGCAGTCTTCCTACTGCGACTGCAGTAGTTTCGGATATGGTGACGGTAATCAAGAATATGAGGCTGGGTGTAAATGGCCGCAGTGCCGTTTCACCTCAGTACCCGAAGCAATTAAAAGATGCCACTGAAATTTTCGCTAAGTTCTTCATTCGATTACATGTTCAGGATGAAGTTGGCGTTTTAGCCAGGATCACGAATTTATTTGCCGAGCATGGGGTAGGATTCGATAAAATCCTTCAATTGCCTCTGGATGAAAAGGAATCTTCTGAAATCGTATTAGTTACGCATACTGCCACAAAGGCTGCATTTGAGCAAATAATACAGAAATTACATGATTACAATATGGTAAGAGAAGTGAAAAGCACATACAGAGTTGAAGGAGAGGACAACAAATGAGCTGGCAAGGACTTATAAGCACGTATAAAGAATTTTTACCCGTTAATGAAAACACACCATTACTAACCCTTTTGGAGGGTAATACACCTTTAATCAGATTGAATCGATTATCCGAAGAGTGGGGAATCGACTTACATGTAAAATATGAAGGGGCGAATCCAACTGGATCGTTTAAAGACCGCGGAATGGTCATGGCCGTGGCCAAAGCGATAGAAGAGGGCAGCGACACGATCATCTGTGCTTCCACCGGGAATACATCGGCAGCTGCAGCCGCTTATGCGGCCCGTGCCAACCTGCGCTGTATCGTTGTCATCCCTGAAGGTAAAATAGCCATGGGCAAGCTTGCCCAAGCCGTCATGTACGGAGCGGAAATCATCTCGATCGAAGGGAACTTCGACCAGGCTTTAAAAATCGTCCGTTCACTTAGTGAGAGCTCACCGATAACTCTTGTGAATTCGGTCAACCCATATCGGATTGAAGGGCAGAAGACAGCGGCTTTCGAAATTTGTGATGCCCTCGGCTCCGCACCGGATATTTTGGCGCTTCCAGTCGGGAATGCAGGTAATATAACTGCTTACTGGAAAGGGTTCAAAGAATATAACGAATCGAAACAAACGGGCCTTCCTGAAATGAGAGGGTTCGAAGCTGAAGGTGCGGCTGCAATTGTCCGGGATAGCATTATTGAAAATCCAGAAACGATTGCAACAGCCATCCGGATTGGAAATCCTGCAAGTTGGAGCTTTGCTGTGGAAGCGGCAAATGAATCCAAAGGCAAAATCGATGAGGTGACAGACGAAGAAATTCTGGAAGCCTATCATTTCCTTGCTAAAAAAGAAGGGGTATTTGCAGAGCCGGCATCATGTGCTTCCATTGCAGGCATCTATAAACAATTAAAAAGCGGTGAAATCAAAAAAGGAAGTAAGATTGTTGCCGTTTTGACTGGAAATGGATTGAAAGATCCGAATGTGGCAGTCAATACAAGCACGATTCAGCCGACATTGCTGCCAATGGATGAAGAGGTCATTTTAGAACATCTGCAGGGTGTGAAACAGGCATGAGTGCAGAATCAGAGATGTTCTTGATCCGTGTACCAGCGAGTACGGCCAACTTAGGACCAGGATTCGATTCCATCGGCTTGGCGCTAGGGCTTTACTTGGAAATACACGGATCTTCATCAGATCATTGGGAAGTCGTTCCACTTTCAGAGGAAATGTCTGTTTTTCCAACGGATGATCGTAATTATATCGTCCAAATTGCCAAGGAAACGGCGGCATCCTATGGAAAGGAACTATCCCCATGCCGGCTTTTCGTCTCTAGCGAAATTCCGCTGGCCCGGGGTCTTGGGAGCAGTGCCTCTGCCATTGTGGCGGGGATTGAGTTGGCGAACATCGTTGGTGAACTTCATTTATCCGATGAGGAAAAGAATAGGCATGCTTCCCTCTTTGAAGGGCATCCGGATAATGCGGGGGCATCTGTGTATGGTGGATTGGTTGTGGGCCTGCATACGGAGGAAAGAACGAATGTCGTGTCGTTTCCGATCGAGGGAGTTAAGGTGATCGCTGTCATTCCCGATTTTGAATTGCTTACTGAGGATTCAAGAAATATCCTTCCGACTTCGCTTTCCTATAAAGAAGCGATAAGCGGAAGTGCAGCCGCAAATGTTTTGCTGGCAGGAGTTCTAGCGAAGGATTGGAAGCTTGTTGGTGAAATGATGCAAAGTGATCGTTTCCATCAACCATATAGAGCGGAGTTGGTCCCTCATTTAGCGCTTATTGAAGAAGTTGTCCTTAATGAAGGCGGATTTGGTGCAGCCCTAAGCGGAGCAGGTCCAACTGTTTTATGCTTATCATCACCAGAAAAAAGCGAAAGTTTGCTCACTGGATTGAAGGAAAGATTTCCGGAATTTCTTGTGAAAGAATTGGAAATCGATAACGACGGCAGTTATACGGCAATCCTTTCAGAACAGGAAAAAAAGGAATTGAAATTTTTGAAATCGTGAGCCATCTTCATTCTCTGTCCATATAAAAAAGCTGACTCGCGTCAAGCCGTATCAATTCATTTGATAGGGCAAAAGCCGAGTCAGCTTTATTTTTTATTACATCCAGAAAAGATTCCTGCCTGCATGAATAAGGTTGAACGTTTATAGGTGAAGTGATCCTTCATCCATACGCTGCATGTTATTTAAAGGGCTATTAGAAAACTTGTTCAACTTCCACTACACCAGGAACTTCTTCAAGAAGGGCACGCTCAATCCCAGCTTTTAGTGTAATGGTCGAACTTGGACAGCTTCCGCAGGCTCCTAGTAATCGTAATTTTACAATTCCATCTTCTACGTCAACTAGTTCACAGTCACCGCCATCACGAAGAAGAAACGGACGAAGCTTATCTAGAACATCTTGAACTTGGACTTCCATTGTTTGTTGGTCAGACATTGCAATCGACTCCTTTCCTAATCATATTATAATGCGAAGGTAATAAAAAATCCAACTGTAACTTTGCGGAAATATAATCTATATTATTCTGGTATGATGGAAACAGGTGAAGGTTTCTAAAAAGTATTCAAAATGAAGTGAATATACTAAAATGAAGGAGGAAGAGTATGGTAATGAAAGAAATTGAGATAGAAGTGTATGGAGCGGAGCAAATTTGCTCGAGTTGTGTAAATCTCCCTTCTTCGAAAGATACCTGCGAGTGGCTTGAAGCCGCTTTAACGAGGAAGTTTCCTGAGCAGAAATTCAAAATATCCTATATAGATATGTATAATCCTCCAGAAACGCTGAAGCAAAAGAGCTTTGCCGCAAAGATGATCGAAGAAGATTTATTTTATCCACTGGTCCTCATCGAAGGAGAAATCATCGCAGAAGGAAATGTGCGTCTCAAAAAAGTGGTGGAAACAATGGAAAAATACGGATATATAATACAAGTGTGATATATAATGGAGGAAATAAGAAAAACTGACCTATGAATGAGCTGCATGCAGCTCATTGGGCCAGTTTATTTTAACATAGATGGGTTGGAATCAACCGTTATGGTATTTATACATCCAGAGAATGCCTGATTTCATTAGGCGTGCCACTCTACCGGTGATAGGGCGATTTGCAACAAGACCAAAGCCTTGTTTCTTCCCAAGAGAACCTAATGTCCCTTTTAATTTCATTGTCGGGAAGCTTTCTGGAAGTGGTTCATTTGCCCATTTCTTTACAAGAACCTGTACGATTTGCTCAGCTTGGGACTCCGCTAATTGAGCACTAGGCGCATGAGGCAGGCTCGCGCAGTCGCCGACCACAAAGATGCTGTCATCATTAGGAAGGAAATGCTGAGGAGTCAGAACGGCTCTTCCTTGACGGTCTTTTTCAATATCCATATCGCGGATGATCTTACTTGGCTGGATTCCAGCTGTCCATACGATGACGTCGCTTTGAACGGCTTCGTCGCCATTATAAAGAAGGTTTGGCTCAACTTTCGTTATATTTGAATGATGGACGATTTCGATTGTATGTTTATCGAACCATGATTCGACAAAGGTGCTTAATCTTTCTGGGAAAGCAGATAGAATATGTGGTCCACGGTCGAATAGCTTAACGTTTAAATCTGAACGGCTTTCAATCAATTCACTTGCAAGCTCAACACCACTCAGTCCACCGCCAACGATAGAAACGGTTGCACCGGCACCTAAATTATTCAAAGCTGAATATGTGCGGCGTGATTTATCGATTGTTTGGATACTGTAAGTGTGTGTGTCTGCACCAGGAATATTGTGGTATTTATCTTCGCAGCCAAGGCCAATGACTAAATCATCATAAACGACAGGATCTTGATTTTCTATAATGACTTGTTTATTTTCCATATCGATGGAAAGTACTTCTCCGTATACGTTCTTCAAGCGAGGATGTTCAGGAAATGCAACACGGATGTGCTGATCTGGAATGGTACCTGCTGCTAAAGCATAATATTCCGTTTTTAAGCAGTGATAAGGATTACGGTCGATAAGCGTGATGCTCACATTTTCAGGAAGCTGATTAGGCAGCAATCTTTGCAACATGCGCATACCACCATACCCGCCACCAAGTATGACTAGATTCTTCATATGATTTTTTCCCCTTTATTTGATCTCTTGAAAAATTTGACTAGCATTTAACTATAGGATTCCCCCAAATGGTCCCCTTTAAAGTTTAATTAAATATATATACCCCAATTAGTAGCAAGAATAAAAAATTAAATAATTTTCTTTTATTTACGTACCCCGACAAAAGTATAACGAATATAAAAGGAAATCACAACCGATATCTTGAAATCGGCTGATTTTTTATGCGTAAATATTGACTGTAAAAGGGAAAAGTAATAAGATGGTTTGTTAGTAACTGTGAGGTGAAACAATGTACCCGATTATTGAATTTTGTGTAAGCAATCTGGCCAGCGGCGCTCAGGAGGCTATGGAAAGGTTGGAGCGGGATCCGAATTTGGATATCATAGAATATGGTTGTCTGGGATATTGCGGCAGATGCTCTAGTAACTTGTATGCGCTTGTAAACGGTGAAGTGGTTTTTGGTGACACAACGGATGAATTGGTTGATAAAATATATAAGTACATTGATGAATTTGATATGTTCTAATCATCAACGGCGAACAAAAAGGCTGTTCCTTCCGAGGACAGCCTTTTTATTATCAGTGCTGCAGCAACGAGTGGGATGTTCGTTTCTGCTTGAGTTCCTGAAAGCGGTCCCTGGCCATCTGGATGATGGAGGCTTCCCGGGCATTTTTTTGACTTTCGAACACTAATGAAAAATACTTGATGGCTGCCTTTTCATTTCCCATCCTTCTTGAGATGTCGCAAGCGAGATATAGGATTCTGGCTTCGGATACCTGTGTGCCGCTGAAGTCACCTGTTGAATAGGATGCTTCATATTCCTTTAGGGCGAAACTCAAAAATCTTTCTTCTTGTTCCTTGGTTTTGTTGATCTTATATAACCAGGCTATCCGTAAACAGATTCCGGCAAGGATTATATGTTTTTCCTTTTTTAAAGCTCCGCAATAACTCGCCAGCTTGTATGTTTTGATCGCGTCTTTAATGGATCTCTCCTTGCTGACATGTTGGGGAACCCACTGGGAGCTGACTTTTTCCAAAATGATTTCCTTTGTAGTGGGGGAAGTAACGGGAGAAATCCTCAGAATAAGAAAAACCGCAATGAGCGCAAACAAAAAATTATAGTAAAGTGCGTTAAACGGGGCAAAAGTCCGTGTCATATTTAGCAACTTTTACAAAACGCGACCGTACCTTTTTAGTGGTTGATTTTTGTTTGCATAAAAGGCATTCATGCTTTTGTCATATAGAGGATGTATACCTTAGATGGAGATTCCCTCCTTCCTGTAATTTAGGATTAGGTCCAATAGAGTGGTTCATTATGCTTGTATTACATATTATAATTTTTGTTGGTAAAATAGGTGGGGGAATATGAATTTTTTCAAGCTGGAAAATTGGGCGTGGGAATTTCTTTGGTATATACTATAAAGAGAAATAGTTCTATCTCACATATCAGAAGAAGGAGGGATTTATTGTGAGTGAAGTTGTTCAAATAACGGAAGCTGCCGCTTTTCAGATAAAAGAAATGATGAAACACAATGGTGAAGAGGGTTCCTTTTTAAGAGTGGCCGTTAAAGGCGGAGGCTGCAGTGGATTATCCTACGGAATGGGTTTTGAACAAGAGCCCGGAGAAAAAGATAGCCAGCTGGAACAGTTTGAAATTAAGATCCTTGTTAATGCCGAGGATGCAGATATATTGAATGGAACGGTAATTGATTATAAACAAACGATGATGGGTGGAGGCTTTACGATCGAAAACCCAAATGCTATCGCTTCATGCGGTTGCGGGTCTTCCTTCAAAACGGCAAAAAACGCCGGTACGCCGGAAAACTGCTAAGAAACTCTTGTCATATAGAAAAGGGGGCACTTAAAAAAGTGCCCCTTTTTCATACTTATTTGCTGTCTTGAATATTGTACAGGGCCTCCTTGATTGGGAGGGAACCGTTGGAAATCTCGAATGTTTTATTGAATGTTTTTTCCTCTGTGACTGATGTGGCAAGAACGGCGGCTACATCGGCTCTTGGAATGGAATTGTTAGTATGGTCCACTTTCTCATCCGCAAAGATTTTTCCGATGGCTTGTTCGTTTGTCAAAGCAACCGGCCGGACAATCGTGTATGTCAGCCCGCTTGTTTTTAAATGTTCATCGGCATCATGCTTTGCTTCGAGATAATGGCGCATTCCTTCATGGGCTTGTTCCGGATTATCGGAACCGACAGAGCTTAGCATGACAAAACGTTCGATACCCTTCTTCTTGGCGGCATCAACCAGTTTAATGGCTCCATTCTTATCCACAGCTGTCGTTTTATCCGGACCTGTTTTTGGTCCAGATCCGGCGGCAAAAATGATGGCCTCCATGTTATCCACTGCTTTATCCACATTTCCCTCTAAATCGGCAAGGATTGGATGCCCGCCGAGTGCTTTTATCGTGTGAGCCTGTTCCTCTTTCCGGATCATTCCGTATACAGTCATTTGTGGATTTTTTGATAATTCCCCAATGATCTGCTTTCCTGTCGTTCCATTGGCTCCTGCGATTAAAATATTCATATATGCATTCTCCTTTCATGGCTTCTCCTACTCTTTACCCTTAGAATGATAAGGGTAAGCGCTGTGGATAAGTAATGAAAAAAGTTATCCACAATCATTGAATTGGGGACAACAAAAAACCCGGCTATCAAAGTCGGGTTTTAGCGTGATTTTAAAACATGGAAGAACTGTGCATCGGCTGAACTTTTGCTTTCGGGTCAATATATTGTTTGGCGTGATTGACGGCAGTGGGTGCCTCACCAAAACCACTTGCAATTAATTTTACTTTGCCATCATATGTTGCAATATCGCCTGCTGCATAAATTCCCGGAATATTCGTTTCCATTCTGGAATTCACCAAAATACTGTTTTTCTGGATATCAAGTCCCCATTCCTTGATTGGACCAAGAGAAGAAACGAAGCCGTAGTTGACGATGACAGCATCTACCTCCATTGTCTCTGTATCTTCACCATTTGTATCCTTGATGACAACAGTATGGATCCGTCCGTCTGTACCAATCAACTCTGAAGGTATGTAAGGCGTCTTTATTTCAACCTTTGAATTTTTAAGTGTTTCTACACTATGTTCGTGGGCACGGAATTTATCTCTTCTGTGAATGATGCTCACTTTCTCGGCAATCGGCTCGAGCATCAGGGCCCAGTCCACTGCTGAATCCCCACCTCCGAAGACCACCACTTTTTTGCCTGCAAAATGATTGAGGTCGTCGATGAAATAGTGAAGGTTGCCGCTTTCGTATTTTTTTGCATCATCAATTTCGATGCGGCGGGGTTGGAAAGCCCCATTTCCAGCTGTGATGATAATTGTTTTGGAGTAATGGATTTCTTTATCAGTCGTTAACTTGAAAACTCCATCGGCTTGCTTTTCCACTTCTTGAACGGCTTGCTCCAGGACAACATCCTGCTCGAACTTTGCCATTTGTTCTTTCAGATTATTCACTAGCTCCTGAGCGCGCACTTTGGGGAAACCAGCGATATCATAGATGTATTTCTCAGGGTATAGGGCCGACAATTGTCCGCCTAATTGTGGTAAGCTCTCGATGATTTTTACGGATGCCTGTCTCATTCCACCATAAAATGCAGTGAATAATCCAACTGGGCCACCGCCAATGATGGTAATATCATATACTTTTTCATTAACTTCCAACGTTATCCCTCCGATATACTAGGTTTGCTGAAATTTATCCTCTTATTTTAACATAGATGATCTTTTAAAAAACGAAGAAAGTTAGAAAAGTTAGAAAGTTTTGACTATACGAGGCGGTTTTATGATTAATATTTTTAAACCGCTTTCATAGGCGGGTAAAATTATACATTAGCACTAGTTGAGCTTATCGTATAAATATGGTTCAAAATTGGGTGGAAAGTAACGTTTTTCGGCTTTATTTTAACGGGAAAAAGTTCGGTTTGTTACTTGAAAAAGGTATGGAAAAAGACTAATATTTACTTAGACATCATTTGGTAAAATTTTTATGAATTTTTCATGACAATTACGAAGTGTTACGTGAAATACGTCACAAATGTATAAGAGTGCTTTTTATAATGGAAATTAATCAGATAGACAATATATTTTAGTTATGGAAAGCATCACAAGAAAATATCGTAAAGGTGGAAGAATACTTTTGAAAAAGCCAACTATCGTTGTTTTAGGAGCAGGTTATGGTGGATTGATGACTGTTACTCGCTTACAAAAGGCATTAGGTCAAAATGAAGCAGAAATCGTATTAGTTAACAAAAATGATTACCACTATGAAACAACATGGCTGCATGAAGCATCGGCTGGAACGCTTCATCATGATCGTGTGCGCTATCCAATCAAAAGTGTCATTAACAACAAAGTTAAATTCATCCAGGATTCTGTTTTGGAAGTGAAAACAGATAACAAAAAAGTCATCCTTGAAAACGGCGAAATTTCTTATGATTACTTAGTTATTGGACTTGGACCTGAATCGGAAACGTTCGGAATCCAAGGGCTAAAAGAATATGCTTTCTCTATCTCTAACGTGAACACGGCACGTAAAATCCGTGACCATATCCAATTGCAATTCGCTACGTACAGTTCTGAGGTCGAGAAGAATGAAGACCGCTTGACGATCGTTGTTGGTGGAGCAGGATTTACGGGTATCGAATTCCTAGGCGAATTGGCTAACCGTGTCCCTGAACTTTGTAAAGAATACGACATCGATTTCCAAAAGGTTCGTATGTACTGTGTGGAGGCAGCACCAGCCGTACTCCCTGGCTTCGATCCGGAATTGGTGGATTATGCAGTATCTTACCTTGAGAAAAAAGGTGTCGAATTCAAAATCGGTACACCGATCAAGGGGGCGACTCCTGAAGGCATCATCGTGGCAAAAGGCGAAGATGAAGTGGAAGAAATCAAAGCGGGAACCGTTGTGTGGGCAGCTGGCGTACGTGGTAACTCCGTGATAGAGGCTTCCGGTTTTGAAGCTATGCGCGGACGTATTAAAGTGAACCTTGACATGCGGGCACCGGGTCATGACGATATCTTTATCGTAGGAGACTGCGCTTTGATCATCAACGAGGAAATTAATCGTCCATATCCACCTACTGCACAAATCGCGATGCAGCAAGGTGAGGTCATTGCGAAGAACCTGACTAAATTGGTTCGTAACGAAAGCGACCTTGAAACGTTCACTTTCGAAAACAAAGGAACGGTATGTTCACTTGGTGAAGACAATGCGATTGGTGTTGTGTTCGGCAAGAAAGTTACAGGTAAGACTGCATCATTCTTAAAGAAAATGGTTGATAACAGAGCATTGTTAATGATTGGCGGAGCTTCCCTTGTTGCTAAAAAAGGTAAATTCAACGTCCTTTAATTTTTCTATATATAAATAAAGGCCATTTGGGGATTGTCCCTGAATGGCTTTTTCATTGGCATCCCATCAATGGTTGAGTCGCCATCTATTGGAGTATGCACTGTTTTCATTTGGAATATAATGGGTAATGATGACGAAGCTTAATCGTATGTTCCTCTGCTGATAGGAGTTTACACTAATTATAATGAATATAGGGGAAGTGGGTCTTGGTGGAACGATGCAAAAATGTTTGGCTGGCTGTGTCCGGCCTTGTGATATCTGATAAAGGTGAGTGGCTGGTCGTGAACAAAAGGTATGGCGGATTGAAAGGGCAATGGTCGCTTCCGGCAGGTTTTGTCAAAAATGATGAAACCGTCGATGAAGCTGTCGTGAGGGAAGTGTTGTAGGAGACGGGTATTCATACAGAAATCGAAGGCATTGTAGGAGTGAGAAGCGGAGTCATCAAAGGGGATATAAGTGATAATATGTTGATATTTTTACTTAAACCGGTAAGTTTTGAAGTAACCGCTCAATTGGATGAACTATATGAAGCTAAATTTTATGACCCTGATTTGCTCATGCAGGAGGGGAAGCAATCATTACTATTGGAACAGCTTTTAGCTTTTAAAAAGGAAAGAATGCAGACGATGCTTGACGGGTTGAACCCGGGAGATCAATTTGGGTATACATCATATAATTTATTCATGTGATTTGGGTAATTATCTTTTCTTCGGTATTATTTGGTATAAGTCGTTGACGCAGCAATTATTTTTTCAGTAAACTAAAGGTGTCGCTTTTTAAGGAGGGTCAAGAATAACATGCCATTGCCTGTTTTAATTATCTCAATACTCTTATTTTTCATATTGTTTTTCGGAATTGGCTTTTTGCTGAATATGCTCTTTCGTTCTTCGTGGATCATGGTCATCTTATTTCCAATCGTCTTTATCATCATTGTCAATGAAACAAAGTTAATAGAATATTTTAGAAATCCGGGAATATCTTTTTCTAATCTTGGAACGAACCTTACATCCTTGCATACGGCAGACATCATTATTTTATCAAGCGGGCTGCTTGGTGCGGTTTTAGCTGGCGTGGTCATCAGGATTCTAAGGAATAAAGGATATCAAATGTTTTGAAAATGGGAAGGGCCGTCATTTATGGACGGTCCCAGACTGTAGACAAACTCGATGAAAAACGGGTTTGTCTACATTTTTTTTAGGATTAGTACAATTTGTCTACTCCAGGCACTCGCTTTCCGCGGGCGGACCGGGAGCCTCCTCGACGCTCTTTGCGTCTGCGGGGTCTCCCTAGGACTCGCTTTTCCCGCAGGAGTCTCGCACCTTCCGTTCCAGTCAACTTTGTTTAATTTATCGACAAACTGGGGCCGTCAATTAGGACGGCCCTTTTTTTGTAAGAAAAATTGGATCTTTTCATGCTTTATGAATACTTTCACTCTGGAAAGGGAACAAATATCCTTGTGAGAGGAGTGGAATTAATACATATGAAGGGTGTAAAGGCGTTATTTTTGAGGGTTGCTATTATCATATTATTTATCTTGGCCATCGATTCAACCTTAAATCATGTTTTTGGGGCCATGCCTGAAGATCAACCTTTTGAAGAGGCGATGAAACAACATCGAATGCTTGGTCTCGAATATAAAGCCATCCATAGTGGAGGTCAAGTGGCAACGCTAATGGCATCCGCATCCACGAGTAATGGTCCCACAACGATAGCGGAGGCAATCGAGCTCTCGAAATACCCGAAGCATGAAGTTTTGGCTACAGGATATACAGCAGGGTATGAATCAACCGGAAAGTATCCGGAAAGCCCATCCTATGGAATCACTTATTCAGGGGTGAAGGTGAAACGGGATCTGTTTTCCACCATTGCCGCCGATCTTACCGTATTCCCTCTCGGAACCATCCTTTGGATTCCGGGCTATGGATATGGGGTTGTAGCGGACAAGGGTGGTGCAATCAAAGGAAACCACCTGGATCTATACTACGAAACGGTACAAGATGTATACGAGAATTGGGGAA
Organism: Bacillus sp. ISL-34; assembly: GCF_018613325.1. Classification (GTDB taxonomy): domain Bacteria; phylum Bacillota; class Bacilli; order Bacillales; family DSM-1321; genus Peribacillus. The sequence continues at coordinate 343,165 of NZ_JAGGQJ010000004.1, forward strand.
AGAAAACCCTTGAAGTATATGTTGTCCAAAAAGGGAACGGCGAGTTATCCGAAGAACAGTTAAGCAAGTTGAATGAAACCAAGATCAGGCAGGTATTCAAGCCTAAAATCGCCCAGAAAACATTGAACGAGAATGTAGCTTCGTTTGCTTTTTAATGATGGACAAAAGTGAAAGTGAAAGGCTGCCTCAATTGAGGCAGCCTTTTGATTGTCTGTTTCATTTGGAACGCCCTTAGTCCATGCTTTTGTAGGCTTCAGGATGCAGAGCCTTTGCCAATTTGGAAAGCCCATCCAGTAATCGCGGGGAAGGCCGGCAGAATAAAGGTTCTTCCATGATGTGAATATTGTTATCCCGGACTGCCCTCATATCAGTCCACCCTTTCCGTTTTTTGACCAGCTCCGGGTTTACTTTTCGTAAAGGGACACCGACCCAAGCTAAGCAAATGTGGTCGGGATCCCTTTTTTTGACCTCTTCGGAAGTGACTTGAATGCTTGCCATGTCGACATCTTCGAAAAGGTTATATCCTCCCGCAAGCGTGCTGATCTCGGATAACCAATTAACTCCCCCGGGGCTGAATAAGGGATTTGGCCACCATTCCCAATACAGAGACGGCTTTGTTTCGATTTTATCGGCGACGTTTTTATATTGAAGGATGGCATCGCGGAATTTGGCTGCCTGTTCCTCTGCTTTTTCCTTAAGATCCATGGCCTCGCCCAAGATCAGTAAATCTTTTGCGATATCTTCAAGTGATTGCGGGTTGAATATGATATGGGGGATGTTCCGTTCTTTTAGCCCCTCAATATTTTTTTCCATGCCCGGTACACTTAGTGAAGCCAGCACCAGATCGGGTTTTAGTGACTCCACATGATCGATATCAATCGATAAATCGGGCCCCACCTTAGGAAGATGCTGTAAGGTTTCAGGCCAATCAGAGTAGTCATCGATGGCGATCAGCTGATCTTCAATCCCTAGATATGTGCAGAGTTCCGTATTGCTGGGGCAAAGAGAGATTATTTTCAAATTGAACACCTACCCTTGAAAGATGAAAAAGTGAAGTGCCAGCGCAATGAATACTCCGGTCAAGGCTCCGAAAAATACCTCGATTGGCTTATGGCCCAACAGTTCCTTTAATTGTTGCTGTTTCTGTTTATCTGCTTTTTTCTGCCAGTTCTTTGCTTGCTCGACAAATGTATTGAAATCCGTAACGAGCTGGTTCAAAACGGCTGCCTGTTCTCCTGCCTGCCTTCTCACTCCTGTCGCATCGAACATCGTGATGATTGCAAAGATCGCTGCAACGGCAAATACAGGGGAATCCATTCCGGTTTCGATCCCAACCGCTACGGTTAGGGCTGACACGGCCGCAGAGTGGGAGCTTGGCATACCGCCTGTGGAGTTGATGAGTGACCAGTTCACTTTACGAAATGCTATGAAGTGGATGGGCACTTTAATGAATTGAGCAAAGAAAATGGCAATCAATGCTGCGATTAAAGGGAAGTTGAGTAATAATTCCAAGAGTATCAGCCTTCTTTCTAGTTATAAGTAAAGATGAAATCCATATATGGGTAAATACATCATGCTCGGAATAAGGCGCTTATTATTATTTCCATTCAGTCCTGTCGATTCCCTGCTGGTATAAGTATAAATTATAAATATGATCTTTCTTAATACTATTACTCTAAAGTCACTCATTCTAAACAATATCCCTTGTTATTATTATTTTTGTGGGCCTTATTCGAAAATTTTTGAAGGTTTCGTTATAATGGATGTAATCGAATGGAGGAGGTAGCAGAATGTTCACAGTAAAAGATTCCTTGAATATAGATTTGATGGACGAATGCCTGATTCTAGGCGTATTTGACAGACCCGTAAAATTTACAGGCATAGGAAAAGAAGCGGATGAACGATTGGACGGCCAGCTAACAGAGTTAGTGAAGGCCGGAGAAATCTCTTCCAAGAAAAAATCAGTGGTCAAAATACATACATTAGGTAAATTAAGCGTAAAGAGATTGATTTTTGTAGGGTTGGGCAAGGAAAAGGAGCTATCCTTTGAAACGCTCCGCGAAGCGTTGGGAAAAGCGCGTAAGACGATAAAAGAATCCAAGATTACGACACTTTCAATCGCTTTGGATACATTCACGACTGAAAATCTGGATGCATTGGACGCAGCGCATGCTTGTTCCGAGGCTTTCGAACTTGCTTCCTATAAATTTGACGGATACAAGCAAAAATCGAACCAGGTCGAAAAAAGCCTGGAATCGATTACGGTTTACAGTGAATATGATCAAGAAGAGGTCGGAGCCGCGCTTCATGTAGGGAGAATCTTCGGAAGGGCGACGAACTCAGCCAGAACATTGGTCAACACTCCAGGCAATTTGTTGACTTCCACGGATTTGGCGGATTATTCATCTGCCTTGGGCGAACGTTATGGTTTTGAAGTGGAAATCCTCGAGAAGGAAGATATGCTCAAGTTGGGAATGGGTGCGCTCCTTGCTGTCAATAAAGGTTCGGTCGAGCCTCCGAAAATGATCGTCCTGAAGTATCAAGGTAAAGAGGAATGGAAGGATGTTATCGGGTTGGTCGGCAAAGGCATCACATTCGATACGGGTGGATACTCATTGAAAACGAAGGCCGGAATCGTTGGAATGAAGACGGATATGGGCGGTGCGGCAGCTGTTTTAGGCGCGATGGAAATAATCGGTGAATTAGGACCGGATCAAAATGTCGTGGCTGTCATTCCTTCCACTGATAACATGATCAGCGGTGATGCATTCAAGCCGGATGATGTGATCACTGCCATGAGCGGCAAGACGATAGAGGTATTGAATACGGATGCGGAAGGCCGGCTGGTTTTGGCGGATGCCATGACATACGCTAAACATCATGGTGCTGACTATCTTATTGACGTTGCTACTTTAACGGGCGGTGTCATAACGGCGCTGGGCATGGATATGACGGGTGCAATGACAAATGACACGGAATTCTATGAACAAGTGGTCAAAGCCTCAGAGGAGGCCGGGGAGCCCATTTGGAGATTGCCGATTACAGAAAAGGATAAAGAGCGGGTACGCAATAGTAAAATAGCGGATTTGAATAATTCACCTGGAGGGGCAGGGCATGCGATCATGGGCGGTGCATTCATCGGCGAATTTGCCGAAGACACTCCGTGGGTCCATCTGGATATTGCCGGAACATCCACAACCTCGAGCAGCTCCGAATTGTGCACGGCGGGGGCTACCGGTGTCATGGCACGAACGCTTGCACTATTGGTTGAAACCTTTGAATCGAAAACAAGATGAACCCAAATATCCGAAGCCGAAAAAAGGCTTCGGTTTTTTTACCAAAAGAATGTTTGACGTTATACATCCCTCCATTTCAAGCTGACGATGATATGACAATTTTCTTCCCCTGCTTTAGGATAGAAATCAAAACGGATCCCATCTGGGTTATACGTGATATCAGGTTCGTTCTTAATTCCTATCTGTCGGATCATATCGATCACGACACTCTTTTTCGACGCTTGGGCAGCAGTCATCAACCGGTTCGAGAAAGGCTTGGATGTGGCTAAAGTATCCATGACTTTTTTTACATCAAGCATTAAGGATTGCGATGTCTTTGCCGATTTAACCAGCAGATCCGGATTGGTTGCCGAGTAGGGGCGCAATGTTCCTTCCCGTTCCCGATTCATTGCCCCGGCATGAGGCGGAAACAGGATAGGGTCATAAAAAAAATAAGGGAAATCCTCCAAAAGGTTTCCTTCCTTTCCTTAAGTCTGTCTATAGACACGTTTTCGTTATACGTTAAAATATGTATAAAGGCCAGCCGATATGATAGCGGTTTGTGAATGACCTTTCTCTGCAAAAAAACTTCTTGAAAATTATGATTAAAGACACACTATTATTTGTAAACTGCTTCATTGACAGGTATAGTGTATAGTAATATACTTACTTACCTAAAGTAAGGAGAAGGCACACTATAAATTATAAAATAGGTGATGTTAACATGAAAATAACCGAGGAAACAAAAAACCTTTTAATAGATAAAATGAATATCATCAAAACCCCGGGAAAAGCTGATATATGCCTTGTGGGGCCTGTGAACCTGCCTGTCGAACAAGGTGATTTCTCAACGGTTTTCCAATGGTATACATGGCTTCAGCTTGACGGCGCGGATAATGACAAGGAAGCGGTGCTTGATTCGCTTTCGGAAGCCAACCTCGCTTTTGGACAGCAATCCTCCGTATTGGTGTATGGGGATTTTAATAAGTCGGGGGATGCACTTGTCCGGATGCATAGCATCTGTCACACAGGTGATATCTTCGGCAGTAAACGCTGTGATTGCGGCTACCAGCTCCACCAATCGATGAAGATGATAGCCGAGCATGGGTGCGGGGCCATTTTTTACCTTGCGGACCATGAAGGAAGAGGGATCGGCCTGTTTTCCAAATCTCTTGCCTATTTGCTTCAGCAGGAAGGTTATGACACGGTCGAGGCGAATGAGGCTTTAGGATTCGAGGACGATACGCGATCTTACGAGGGAGCCATTCGAGTGTTGAGGGAACTGCGCGAGAATCCGGTGACTTTGATCACGAACAACCCGAAAAAGCTGGATGCCCTCAAGAAGCATGGACTTGCGGCAAAGGACCATATTCCGCTTTGGGGCGGTCTGACGGAAGATAATAGTTTCTATCTCGATACAAAGGTTAAGAAGTCTGGACATATTCCCGAAAAGAAGCCAACTTTGATTGTATAAGGAGAGCTATAGTATGAATGATGATCAATATTACATGAAGCTGGCACTGGATTTGGCGGCGAGTGCCAAAGGAAAGACGAATCCGAATCCAGTGGTCGGTGCAGTCATAGTCAAAGACGGTGTGATAGCCGGGACAGGGATCCACCGTAAAGCGGGTGAACCGCATGCGGAAGTACATGCTTTCAAAATGGCGGGTGAGTATGCGGAAGGTGCAACGCTATACGTGACTCTTGAGCCTTGTTCCCATTATGGAAAGACACCTCCTTGTGCAAATTTGGTGAAAGAATCAGGTGTCCGGCGGGTTGTCGTGGCTACTCAAGATCCAAATCCGGAAGTAGCCGGCAGAGGGATATCGATCATAAAGGATGCAGGCATTGAAGTGGAAGTTGGCGTCCTTGAAAAGGAAGCTCAAAGGCTGAATGAGCGTTTTATTCACAATATGCTGACGAATCGTCCATTTGTCATATCGAAGTATGCGATGACGCTCGACGGAAAACTTGCAACCCACACAGGTCATTCAAAATGGATAACAGGAGAAGAATCACGTCATTCCGTTCATTTGCTGCGTGATGAGGTGGATGCCATTCTCGTTGGTATCGGGACTGTGTTGGCCGATGATCCATCACTGACGACCAGACTTCCGGAGGGCGGAGGGAAAAATCCGATCCGGATCATTTTAGACAGTGAATTACGTGTTCCCTTGGATGCCAATGTTGTACAAGCATCAGTTGCGAAAACCTTGATCGTAACGCAGGAAAAAGCACCTGCGGATAAAATGGACCTTTTACGTGAAAAAGGGGTCGAATTCATTTTTGTCCCCAAAAACGAGACGGGCCTGAATCTAAGGGCTTTGATGGAAGAGCTGTATAAAAAGGGGATTACGGATGTCTTGCTGGAAGGCGGAAGCGAAGTGAATGCCTCTTTCCTTAGGGAAGGGCTCATCGATAAATACTTGATTTATATAGCTCCTAAACTATTGGGCGGGAGAAACTCACTAACACCGTATACTGGAATGAATGTGGATAAGATGGATGAAGCGATGGATGTTTCCTTCTCTGGCGTGGAAACGTTTGGTGAGGACATACGCATCACGGCTTATCCTAAATAAAAATAGACAACAGGTGAAGAGGCATGTTGGTTAAAGCAGATGTATGCATAGTCGGATCAGGACCTGGAGGAGCTCTGCTGGCTTACCTATTGGCCAAGCAGGACATTTCAGTCGTATTGCTTGAGAGGCATTCTGAGGTTTCAAGGGAGTTCAGGGGCGAGTTCTTGAACGATGAAGGAGAGGGCATTCTTAAAAAGCACGGTTTATTCGAGAGTGTGGAAAGGCTAGGCTTGCTTAGGATGGAACAAATTGAATATTGGAATGACGGCCAAATATTCAAAAGCATTTTTCCTGAATGGCCTGTCGATCATGTGGGGATACATGTTCCTCAAAATCATCTGCTTACAGCTATATTGAATGAAGCTGAAAAGCTGGACTCTTTTCAATTGATGATGAATACGAGGGTTACGGACTTGATACAGAATGAAATGGGCCGTTTTACGGGTGTCAAGGCTCGAAATGGCGGAAATGACCTGGAAGTGCAAAGTTCATTGATAATCGGGGCGGACGGCAGATTTTCCATCGTTCGAAAAAAAGCGGGGATTCCAGTCGTGATTAAAAATCATGGTTATGATTTACTGTGGGCAAAAATTCCAGCTCCCGAGGGATGGAAGCCTTCGATCAAGATGGCATTTGTCAATGGCTCACAGGTTGCCCTCTTCACTCAGGCTGGAGGTTTCATCCAAATTGGCTGGAATATAGAACATGGTTCATTTCCCCATTTGCGAAAACAGCATTTTGATCCGTTCATTGAAGATTTGCTTTTTGCCTTTCCTGAATTAAAAAAGGTTGTGAGTGAAAATATCCGCTCTTGGCATGACTTTATTTTATTGGATGTTTACAGCAGCTATTGTAAAACGTGGACAAAGGATGGCGTTGCTTTATTAGGTGATGCAGCCCATACGATGACACCTACAGGTGCGTTCGGACTCAATTGTGCCATGAAGGATGCCGATATTTTAGCCGAACTTATTTCTGGATGCATCCTGCAGGAGGATACTGGCTTCCTTGGACTTAAAATGGCTGAGCCAAAAAGAAAAGCCGAAATTGAAAGATTACAGGCCATTCAGGTGGACAAGGAAATTTCCTTCGCATCACAGTTTGCCGCCGCTTATGTTTGAATAGGAGTGAAGGATATGAAATTCGGTTTTGATATTGACGATACCCTTATTAACTTGAGGGAGTTCGCGTTTCATCTTTATAATGAAAAGCTTAATACGAACATAGAGTTAACGAAATTCAGAGCTTTAAAGACGTTGGAGATCCATGAAGCTTTCGGGCTTGATAAAGAGGCTGGGGGCAAGATGTGGAACAGCCTTGCCGAGGAAGTGTATTATTCATCCTGTCCAGCCTTCGAGGGCGCAGTGGAAACGCTGCAGGAGCTTGAACGCGATGGTCATGAAATCTATTACATCACCGCCAGAAAAGCGGAGCATGGTGAACGGACGAAAAAATGGCTGATTGAAAACGGCTTTCCGGTTAAGGATGACCATTTTTACTGCGGGATGAAGGATCATGAAAAAATTGATACGATCCGCAAATTGGAATTGGATTATTATTTTGATGATAAACCTGCAGTGCTGGAAACTTTATTGGATATTCCAACGAAAGTGTATGCAATAGATAACTCCTATAACAGGGAATTGGATATTCCAAGACTGACAAGCTGGTTTGAATTAAAAGAAATCCTCTCAAAATAATAAAATTCACATTATTGACGGATGACTTGATAGACTTGGGTCATCCTTTTTTTGTATACTGGTATGAATAGTGATTCATTTTTTATGTAAATGGCAGGAAAAAACATGAGATCTGGGGGTATTGGGATGGAGAGAAATATTGAAAAGTCATTGATAGGCACGCTTGGGATTGAAATGAAAGAAGTGGGTGATGGGAAAGTCATTGCGACGATGCCGGTGGATGACCGGACTAGGCAGCCGTATGGTTTATTGCATGGGGGAGCGTCCGTTGCCCTTGCAGAATCCGTTGCAAGCTTTGGCGGAATGCAGCTGGTAGATAGCACAAAACAAGCTGTCGTCGGCCTTGAAATCAATGCCAATCATGTAAGGGGCGTCCGTTCCGGTTTTGTTACCGCAGAAGGGAACATCATCCATCACGGGAAGACGACCATGGTGTGGGACGTGAAAATCCATGATGAAGAGGATCATCTTATCTGCATTTCACGTTGTACATTGGCCGTTATCGACTTACCGAAGACAAAGTGATTCTACAGTGTCCGGTTTAAGTATAATATGGCAGTAGACTATTGTATGAAAAGAGGTTTTTTTATGCTGGTGGGTCATATACAAGAAATAACCCGTCATCCTGTAAAATCATTCACTGGTGAACAGGTACAGAAAACGAGGGTGATGGACTATGGACTATATGGAGATCGCAGCCATGCCTTTAAAGACAAAAATGGGAAGTTCCTGACGATAACCCAAGTCCCGGAAATGGTCCGTTATCAAGCTGTTTTTTCTGGTGAGGAAACCCTTGACCACTATCCGGAAATTAAAGTGAAGACCCCTTCAGGAAACGTGCTGACATGGGGGGAGGGAGCCTTTCAGGAGGAAATGGAACGGTTGTTAAAACAGGAGGCTGCACCCGTTGTTTATCAACCTATACATATTCCTTTAGGTGCGATTGAAGAAGAAAACATCCTGCTTGTCAGTGATGCCTCGATTGGAGAATTGACAAAGCTTTGGGGAAAAGAACTGGATAGCAGGAGATTCAGGCAAAATTTGGTGCTATCCTTAGTGAACAAAACGCCCTTTTTAGAAGAGAAATGGTTCGGAAAAAGGATTCTAATCGGGAATGAAGTGGAATTGGAGATCAAAAGGTACTGTGAACGTTGTATGATCATAACTGTCGATCCAAACGATTCCCAGAAAGATCCATCACTTCTGAAAACTGTGGTCAAGGAAAGGAAAAACCACTTTGGCGTATATGCCTCGGTCATGCAAACTGGTGAAATCAGAGTGGGCGACCAGGTATTTTTAAAGGATTGAGACAGAAAAGAGCTGCTCCTGTAATCCGGGCAGCTCTTTTACTATGGCAGGATCACCGGGTTTTCTTTAAATCATCCTGGACACTCCGATCCCACATTTTTACGCCAGAATGATAAGCCGAGCGATTGATTAAATGCCCGGCCACAGGGCCGGTCATGAAGATAAAGATGATCGCGAGCACGACCCGGAAATCGAAATGGCTATGTTTATAATAGAAATATAATAAGGTGCCGATCAGGATGAACATGATCCCAAGTGTCGAGCTTTTTGAGGCAGCGTGATTTCTTGTATAGACGTCAGGCAGCCGGATGATGCCGAATGCCGAGACTAAAAAGAGAAAGACTCCCATTAAAAGGAATAGGGCCGATAGGATTTCAACGATTGCGGTCATCTTCAATAATCTCCCCTTTCTCAAGGAATTTGGCGAAAGCGACCGTTCCGATGAATGATAGGATTCCGAGCAGAAGAATGGCTTCCAGATATGCGCTTGTATCCATGACAATGGAGGCAAGTGCAACGATTGCGATAAGATTGATTCCCATCGCATCGAGTGCGACGACCCGATCCGGTACGGAAGGCCCTTTGATTAAACGGTATAAGAATCCAACCATGGAAAGCGAAACACCGAGCAGTGCGATTTTAAGTATTAGATCGAACATTATTTGCTCACCTCCATAATCGCTTTTTCAAATGTATTTTTAATGCTGTCCACAGCCTCATCTTTGTCGGCAATATCCATCGCATGGATATAAAGAATCCGATTATCTTCCGATACTTCAACGACAAGTGTTCCTGGTGTCAGTGTAATTAAATTTGATAGGATCGTAATTTCCCAATCCTTAGTCAGTACGGTTTCATATGCGAATATGCCAGGTCTCATATCCAGGCTCGGTTTAAGCACGGCCTTAAGGACGCTAATGTTGGAAAGTATGAGTTCCCTTGCGAATATGAGCAGCAATAGAACGACGGCATTCACCCTTTTCAAGTAAAAACGATCATTGAAAAAATGACGGAAGACGAACATGATGCCGAGCCCCAACATATATCCGATGATAAAAGTGCTCCCGTTAAACTCATTTTTCAAAAACATCCAGATAACCGCAAGGAACACATTCAGTAAAATTTGGAATGACATCAGGCACTACTCCTTTAAAACCGCTTTGTTATAGATTTCGGGATTCATTAACGAATCTACAGCTTGTGTAATGAATGGGTAAATCGATTCTGTTCCTACTCCGAATAAAACGGAAATGATGACAAGGAGGACGGCAGGAACTAGCATTTTATTAACCGTTTCATTGGTTAAGGCATAATCAGCTTTCGGAGTTCCCCAAAAGCCATTCATGAATATTTTCATGACGGAATATAGGACCATCAAACTTGAAAGCAAGACAACGGCCATTCCAAAGTAGGCCCCTTTTTCTGCAGCTCCTTGAAGAATCAGGAGCTTGCCGGCAAAACCGCTGAACGGAGGGATTCCCGCCAAAGATATGGCAGCTATGAAGAAGGTCCATGCAACGGCCGGATATTGCTTGATCAAGCCGCCCATGTCCCGCAAATCATCCGATCCGCTGATTTTGATCATGATGCCAACGAGCAGGAAGAGTGCAGCCTTGATGAGCATGTCATGAATGATATATAGAATGGAGCCTGATAAGCCCTGTTCATTCATGACGGAGATTCCGAACAGGATAACCCCGACGGCGATGATGATATTGTAAATGATGATTTTTTTTACATCCCAATAAGCTATCGCACCAATGACACCGATGATAATGGTCAAGATTGCAAGTATCGCAAGGAAAGTATGGGTGAAATCCTGGTCATGATAAAACATGAGTGTATAGGTCCTGAAAATGGAATATATCCCGACCTTCGTCAGCAATGCCCCGAATAGAGCCATCACTGGAATGGGAGGAGCATAATAGGAACCGGGCAACCATTGGAAGAGCGGGAAAATGGCTCCCTTCAAACCGAATACGATCAGAAATCCAATCGCTATCACCGAGATGATTCCAGGCTGGTTGACTTCCGCTATCCTCTGGCTGATGTCCGCCATGTTCAATGTTCCTAGAACTGAATAAAGATACGCCACCATGATGACGAAAAAGGAAGAGGAAAGCACATTGACGATTATATACTTCAATGATTCCCTCAGTTGGATTTTCGTCCCTCCCAGTACCAGCAGCACGTACGAAGCCATCAGCATGACTTCGAAGAATACGAATAGATTGAAAAGATCCCCCGTAAGGAAGGCACCGTTTACTCCAATCAGCAAAAATTGAAATACAGGATAATAATAATGTCTTTCACGTTCTTCCCCTATGGAGTAAAACGAGTAAAGCAGTATAGCCAATCCAATGACATTCGTGGTCAGTACCAGCAGCGAAGAAAGCATATCTGCGACGATCACGATCCCGAATGGCGCATCCCAGCTGCCGACACCTAAAGTCAAGATCCCTTGAGTATGGACCGTAAACACTAGATAAAGGGAAATTACAATTCCGATAAGAGAGGAAGTAAGGGATATCCCTCTTTGCAGCCTGATTTTTTTTGCAAAGAAAATGAGCAGGATGCCTGTGAAAAGCGGCCATAAAACAGGCATGAAAGTAAGATTATTCATTCGCTTCCGTACCTCTCATTTCTTCCATGTCATCCGTACCAAGTTCCTGGTAGGTCCGATAAGCGAGTACCAGCAGAAATGATGTGACTCCGAAACTGATGACGATCGCCGTCAAGATAAGCGCTTGCGGAAGGGGATCGACATAGGATACTGCTTTATCACTTAGCAATGGAACGGAACCGCCTTTCAAACCGCCCATCGTCAAAATCAAAAGGTGGGCGCCATGACTGAGCAGCCCTGTACCGATTATGATTCTTAAAATGCTTTTTGAAAGCATTAAATAGGTCGCACACATAAATAGTATTCCAATCACAATGGCCATTAAAAGTTCCATTATTCACTCTCCCCTATCGTTTGAATAATGGTCATCGTTACACCAACAACCACAAGATAAACACCCAGATCAAAAAGTACCGCAGTATGAAGCGAGATGTGCCCAAGAAGCGGTAAATCAACATATTGATAAACATGTGTCATGAGGGGCACCCCGAAAAATAGCCCGCCGGCTACGGTCAGGCTTGATATGAACAAGCCTGACCCGATCATTAATTTATAGTCAATCGGCAGGATGCCGGTGACGGTTTTAATGTCGAAAGCGAGCAACAGCAGGACAATGGCGGCTGAAGTCATTAAACCGCCGACAAACCCGCCTCCTGGCGAATAATGCCCTCCTAAAAAGATGGCTACCGCAAACAGCAAGATAACAAAGGCGGCGACTTTCGTAACCGTTTGGAGAATCAGGTCATTTTGCTTCATGATTTATCTTTCACCCCTGTCAAACGCAATTTGATCATCGCGAATATTCCGAGCGCAGCGATGGAAAGGACACAGATTTCAAACATCGTATCAAGTCCGCGGAAGTCAACAAGAATGACATTTACGACGTTTTTCCCGCCTGCTTCCTTATAAGCATTTTCAAGATAGTAATTGGATATGGAATCAAATAGTTTATTGCTATGTGCCGATAAGGCAATCAATGTCACGATGACTCCTACACCAATGGATATCAGGGCATTATTCAACTTGAATGTCATCCGTTCTTCCTTTCTGCTTGCCATTAACGGAAGGTGGAAGAAACAGAGCAAAAACAGCGCTACCGAAATCGTTTCGATGACTAGTTGAGTCAGGGCTAAATCCGGTGCCCGCAGTAAAACGAAAAATAAGGAAATCGTATAACCGACGGCTCCTAATATGATAATGGAAGTTAAACGGGATCTTGCAAACAGAATGGCGATCGAGCCAATCACGATGATCGCAGCCAATACCAATTCATATATGCCGATCGGGGCAAAATTCCCTGTATCCAATTTAAATGCATCCTTCCAATAGAGCGTAAAGCCCAAGGAAAGAATGAAGAAAAGGAAGATTGAAAGCAGATACGTCCGAATATAACCTGTCATTAATACTTTCATGACGAAGGAAGCTGAGCGTTCGAGCCCTCTTACCCCGTTATCATACAAAGCATTCAGGGATATACGTTCAGGAATCCACTGAGTGATCTTCTGCCACTTCGGAAGCGTCTTGTATAAAAGAATTCCAAATGCTATGATGCCGATGGTCATCCATACTTCAGGTTGGAATCCATGCCAGAAGGCGATATGGACTTGGAAATCCGGTCCCGCCAAGCTTGGCTGTATGCCGGCTACCGCAGGTTTAATGATTGATGAAGATAGCAAGTTTGGAAAAATACCGAAAACGATGACCAACGAAGCAAGGATGATCGGGGATATCAGCATCCCGATCGGTGCCTCATGGGGCTTCTTTTCCAATAGTTGTAACTGAAGTTTTCCTGTAAAGGGTTTGAGCACGACGATCATGCTATAAATAAAAGTGAATACACTGGCTACCCATGCCACCACAGGGAACAGAACCCCCCATGTCTCCATATTGAAGATATTCAATTCCAATACATCCACCATGCTGGCCAAGAACATTTCCTTACTCAAAAAACCATTGAAGGGCGGAAGTCCAGCCATTGAAAAAGCACCTATGACAGCGACGGTGAAAGTGATCGGCATCAACTGCATCAATCCGCCAAGCTTTCTGATATCACGCGTACCGGTTTCATGATCAATGATGCCTGCAACCATGAAAAGGCTGCCTTTAAAGGTCGCATGATTAATCAAGTGGAATACTGCTGCAACCGTGGCTGCCAAGTATATATTTTCCCCCAACGCTTCATAGTGGAGTGCCGCCGCACCAAGTCCCAAAAGCGACATGATCAATCCGAGCTGACTGATGGTGGAAAAAGCGAGAATCCCCTTCAAATCAGTCTGCTTGATTGCAGAGAATGAGCCCCAGAGCAGGGTGATCAATCCGACGATCGAAACGAGCCAGAACCATAATCCTGATTCCGCAAAAACGGGGCTTAATCGGGCAACCAAATAAATTCCGGCCTTGACCATTGTGGCGGAATGAAGGTAAGCACTGACCGGTGTCGGTGCTTCCATCGCGTCAGGAAGCCAGATATGGAACGGGAACTGTGCAGATTTAGTGAACGCGCCAAGCAGCACAAGCAAAAGTGCAGGAGTGAAGAGCGGGTGGTCCATAAGTTCCCCGCTTTGGGCAATCAATTCACGTATGCTGAATGTGTTCCCCATAATGGAAAGGAGAATGATGCCCCCAAGCATGCTTAAGCCTCCAAGCACAGTGATCAGCAGGGATTTCTGCGCTCCATACCGCGAAAGCTCCCTTTCATTCCAATATCCTATCAATAGAAAAGATGATAAACTCGTGAATTCCCAAAACGAATAAAGGACAATTAGGTTATCGGATAGGACGACACCAAGCATCGCTCCCATGAAAAGCAAAAGGAAGACGTAAAATTGGTTCAGCTTTTCTTTCTCTTTTGATAAATAGAAAATTGAATACAGAACGACGAGTGAACCTATACCTGTAATAAGCAAGGCGAACAAAAGCCCCAGTCCATCGACATAGAAATCAATATGAATTCCGAGAGAAGGAATCCATGTTGCCCTTTCCGTAATCATATCCCCTTGTTTGGTCAAGGAAATGAACCTTGAAAAATAGGTGAAAAGGATAATCGGTAAAATCAATACAAACCATCCAGTGTGTATTTGTCGAAATAGTTTGTACAATATTGGTACAATAAATGCTAATAGAAACGGTGATATTACCGCCCAATGAAGTAAAGACATAAACTCCCCCCTTTTTAAAACGAAGTCAGTCGTCTTATTATGCTTTTTTCGCGCAATTATAGACGTTAGGAAATCTTCGTTGAATATGTATTTTTTTATCGAATACTTGCCTCGCTTAAAAGTATAACGCAATTTATGTGGGTTTGCATGGCTTTAAAAACGGGTGAAGGCAAACTTGAATGATGTTTTATATATAGGTAGAAAAGGAGGGGGAATCGTCCTGAAAAATTTATAAAAAAAGTTTTTCAAGGGGGAATTAGTAGAGTACCCATTGTTAAATGGTGGATCACCTTGCATATTATAGGATAAAAGACGCATGGATGGAGAAATCATGAAAAACACAGATTTACATAGCTATTTACCAATCATTTCAATCCTATTTATGGGCAAATGCAAATGCTCAAGTTATTTGGAAATTTGGGAATCTACCAAGGGATGCAGGAGTTTTTTTCTGAAGCCGGCATCAAGCTTGCGCTGCTGATCGTATTGCTCCTAGTATTCTTCATGTTTTTTGCCGTATTGAAGCTGGTCTCCGATACGATATTGGAGCTGTCTTTATTATTCTTTCCAAGGATTCGGAGGGGAAAGCCCTGAACAGTGTAAGAAAGGGATCTGTCATATATGTGATTGGCGGTGCCTGTTCATTGTTCAGTGAGTTGCAATAGCTTGCTCCGCTAACGAGCAGATTGAGGTCAGCATCCGTTTCTTCTAAAATAGGAGGCATAATTGAGTAGCTTGATTATGCCCCTGGCTGCCTATAACTTTGGTATGCCCGATTGAAAGAATTTTTTTTATAATCTTTTCCCCCAATCAAAGAGACAAGCTCGTGCGTATGATGCTGTATAACCACTAAAAGCACCTCGATATCATTGACACCGATTTTTGATTGTACAGCAATCTTTGACTGTGTTTGCAGCTTGGTATCGAGTGCGGTATGGATGGTTACACCGGAATTCAAAAGCTTTTTCGACCTTTTTATCCAGCTCAGCATCCGTATAGCGACATCAGGGCTTTGAAGAGATTTGTCGAGACCCTCGGAGGATGCCACCAGGATTTTCAATTCCTGATGAACATATGTCACGTAATCGGGATATAAGTCGACCAGGGTGGACAAGTCTAGTTTAATCGTACTTTTGATAAGCCTTTCGTACTCGGCCTGTTCTAAATCACCTTCCGCAACCATTTGTTTCAGTAATCTCTCCTGCCGCTTTTTCGTCGCATCGAAATGTTTAAGAGGATTATAGTTTTCCGGATTATTAGGGATTGCGGCCAGGAAGGCAAGTTCCGCCTTGGATAATTCTCCAGTCGGTTTACTGAAATAAAATTGGGAAGCAGCTTCTATTCCATAAGCTCCATTACTGAAATATATGGCATTCTAATACAGCTCCATGATTTCCAGTTTTGATTTTTTCCGCTCTATCTGATAGGCGTAAAGGAGTTCACTAAGTTTTCGGTTATACGTTCTATCATGTGAAAGATAAGCATTCCTGGCAAGTTGCTGGGTAATGGTACTGCCGCCTTGTTCGATTGTTTTATTTGGTGAATTGATAAGAAGCGCCCTGCTTATGCCGGATAGGTCAACGCCTGCAGGATCATAAAATTTTCTGATCCTCTGTAACGATGAACAGATTTTTCAGGAATAGGTGGATGTCTTCAAGTTTTAGGTAAGTCCGGTTCTCACCATTGGAAATTTCACTGATGACCTTTCCATTTTCAGCCTTCATGTAACTATACTGAGCCAGTTCTATCGATTCAATGGGAATTCGCTCGTCGAGTACATGATAGGGAGATTGCGCTAAGGACCACTCCTGATAGGAAAGGAAAATGAAAAGGATCAATACGGGAACCAAGAGGGAAATCGTGATATAACCAAGATACGTGCGCATAGTTCAACTTCCTAACTAATATATTTTTAGTATGTCCTTAAATTGAAGGAATGAAAAAATGGTACTTTTGATCCATCCATCCATCATAATCCAAATAAGGTAGACAATATAGAGTTTTGGGTAAATTAGGTATGATGGCAATTGCCGTATCCGAATGGTGTGTTACGAAAAACTTTCTAAATCTTCTGTTATAATAAGCTCGTGAGAAAAAACCATTTTTTGTTTTATAAGTTGATGTCAGGAATATGAAGGGGGTCATAAAAATGGAGGAACAACAGCAATATGTATTCATAGATTTTGAATTTACGATGCCAGAAGGAAAAGCCAATCCAGTAGGGTTTTATCCGGAAATCATTGAGGTTGGCTTAGTCACCGTCATTAATGAGACCATTCAGGAACAATTCTCATCTTTTGTTAACCCATTGAAATTTCCAGTCTTAACGGGAAGATGCAAGAAGTTCTTGAACATTACCCAGGATCAGGTGGACCGGGGAATTTCATTTGAAGAGCTGGTTACTTTATTGAAGAAAATAGATGAGCAGCACCCGACGACGATTGTTACCTGGGGAAATATGGACATGAAGGTACTTCGCCAGAACTGTCAGAAAGCAGGATTGGATTTCCCTTTTTCAGGGAAACAAAGTGATCTTTGCCTGGAGTATAAACGCTTTTTCGGGGATCAAAATCAAACCGGGCTTTGGAAGGCTGTACAGGCCTATGGCAAAGAAGGGACAGGCAAGCATCACCGGGCGCTGGATGATGCGATTACGACATATAATATCTTTAAGTTAGTGGAGAAAGATAAAAGTTATATGAAAAATCATGAACCGACGACAATTGGCGATCGCATTGATTTATCAAAAGTATTGAATCATTTAGCGTTATAAAAGCCAAATCATATACTACTGATTTGGCTTTTATCATGCTTTATTTGAAATAATCCGCCGCTAGATCTTCAAGCAATTGTAAGCTTTTATCATTCCACTCTGTTTGGGCTTCGCTTAAAGTGCATTTCATTTTCTCAACAGCTTCTCTTAAGGATTCCTTATACTCAGGAATCTCCTCATTAAAGTTCCTGACCATATTCTTTGGTACATTGGTTTGCTCCCGGAAAGCTAGGGCACGCCGCTGATGGAACATGGACACTTCCGTTTGCTTCGGGTTATGGAGATCTCCCTGCATGGGATGCTTCAAGACAGCCAACACTTTTACAAGATATGCAGCAGGTCTGATATCGGTGACTTCCCCGATATATTTTCCAGTTTTATATATGGCGGTAACCTTATCGCCGATTTTAAAATCCTGTTCTGACATTTCCCTACCACCTTTCTTTTAACTTCCTTCATGATACATAAGAACAACGATTTTTCACAGCGAATTTGTTCAATTTCGTAAAGATGCTTTTTTTATGAAAATCGTGTAAAGTGTACAAATGAAGATGAAAAATGGTGTTTCATACCATTTTATTTTAAAAAGAAAGAGGTTATGTACAATGACAAACTTTCCACAATTAACAAGTGAAGTTTTGGAAAATGAAAAAGCGGTCATCATGCAAACGTCGATGGGCGATATTAAAATTAAACTATTCCCTGAACTGGCTCCAAAGACAGTGGAGAATTTCTTGACACATGCTGAAAATGGTTATTACGAAGGAATCATCTTTCACCGTGTCATCAAGGATTTCATGCTTCAAGGCGGAGATCCGACAGGCACTGGAATGGGTGGAGAAAGTATCTGGGGAACTCCATTTGAGGACGAGTTCTCCATGCAATTATTCAATTTGCGCGGAGCTCTTTCCATGGCAAATGCAGGCCCAGGAACAAACGGCAGCCAATTCTTCGTCGTACAAGCCCAGCATGTGGACAGCAGGATGGGTGAGCAAATGAAGCAAGCCGGTTATCCGGAAGAAATCATCAGTGCTTATATGGAGCAAGGCGGCACACCATGGCTGGATCATAAACACTCTGTTTTTGGACAAGTGGTCGAAGGCATGGACGTTGTTGATACGATTGCTAACGTAGAGACAGTAGCGGGAGACAAGCCAGCAGTGGACGTGGTCATTAAAGGGATCACCATTTTATAAATAAAAGAGAAGCGAGGGGCTCAGTGCCTCTCGTTTTTTTAGGTTTTAGTGGATTAGGCCCACTAGTGGATTGTTCTGGTAATTGATATAATGGGATAATGCAGTTTAATTCCCTATCAGGAAGGATGTATCGGATGGACTTTTTCAATCATGCTTTACTAGGTTTGTTTCTTTACTTTCCGGAAGACAAGACTGAATATATCTCGGCTGGTATAACTTGCTTCATTTTTTTAGTCGCAGCCGTTTTTACGATGAGGGCAATTATAAGATATTCAAAGAAGGAAGAAATGAAAACCAAACAATTCGAAGATGAGGTCACCAAAAGGAACCAACGTATAAAGGATGATACCATTTCTTGATACCGGGAAATGCCGTACATCGCGCCCCATTTTTTTGAATATGAATGGTATTATGTGTTGTTGAAGGTCGTAAAGGACCTGACGAAGAATTAAATGTTCCCTTATCAGCATAAGCATTTTATACTATAAGCATAGAGATAGAAATTTGGGGGCGTAATTGGTTATGCAAATCGTGGCGAAAAGAATGATTGCGGCAGATACGGTTAAGGATTTTTTCATTAATCACTGGGAGACGACCCAAGTCGTTTTTTCAAGAGGCTTGTTTCATTATGCGGAACTTGAGGGTTTTGGGGTGATGGACGAGAATGAAAAAATCACGGGGTTGGGAACATACAAATTGTCCGACCATGTATGTCAGATCATCTCTTTGAATAGTGAGCATGAGAATCAAGGTGTTGGCTCATCATTGCTTTATGTGATGGAAAATATCGCTAAGGAAAAAAATTGCCATACTATTAAAGCGATTACAACGAACGATAATTTACAGGCGTTGAAGTTTTTTCAAAAGCGTGGTTATGTCATTTCGGAAATCGTTAAAAATGCCGTGGAAGAATCACGGAAAATCAAGCCTGAAATACCTTTTTACAGTTTTGATGGAATTCCGATCAGAGACGAGATAATACTGGAGAAATACTTATAATAAGGTGTAATTCACCTGAATTTGATAGGGGGAATAGGAATGTTCAAGAAAATGGCGGCAGATGCCCTTGGTCTTAGTGATATTGGAAGTGTGATTAGTCCTGCTGATTATGACAAGGTGGATGCGGATGACTATATCATGCATGAAGACGGGGAAAAAATTTATTTCCTGATTAAATCGAAAACCGATGAGTACTGTTTCACGAATCAAGCGTTCATACATTTGGACGGTACAAGTGCGATAAGCAAAAAGCGTACATTAACAAGATATAGCTACAGCCAGTATACTATTTCCAACGCCACGCTTGAAACCGCAGGGACTGTGGATTTGGATGCTGAAATTAAATTTTCGATCGGTGCAAAGACTTTCTCCATTGATGTTCATAAGAAATTCATTGAAGAATTAAAGGACTTGTTCAAATCACTCGTGAAAATATCGGAAATTTGCCATGAGAATGAGTATGCCCTTCAATATGCCCAGCAAAGCGTAAACCTTGCTTCTTCCACTTTGAATCAGGTTCGCACTGATGGAAGCCAAATGGCTGCAAGTTTCAAGGAAATTAATTCCGCCGCATTCGAATGGTTGATGGACAGCCGGAAAAAGTACCATGTGAAAGATTTTGGCTTTGTTTTTGAAAAATATATCAATAATTAAAAAAGGAGGCGAACACAGAATGATGTGTCCGCCTTCTTTTTTAATTGTTCAAATCAGTCAAGCCTGGGCTATGTTCATTTGGCATATCCGGCATTTCAGGGACCGGGAATCCTTTTGGCGGCTCGGTAACAGCAAGGCTTCCGCCATTTCGGCTCGGTGTCTCCCCTTGGAAAATTTCGCTGATTCGAGTTTGATCCATCCTGAAGTTGAATTGGGCATTATGGTAGCCTAAATCCACATATTTGCGGCATTCAGGATATTTGTTCAAATCATAATTAGGTACAGGGAAGATTTTACCCCAGTCGACCCCAAGAGTTTCCAATGCCTTGGCAAATGCATTTTGATGGGCATTGTCGCGAACCATTAAAAATGCCAGTGTTTCGCGCATTGATTTATTGGAACTCATTTCATAAATCCTGGACTTTTGCAGGACTCCCGTGGATTCAAGCATGACATTGTTCAAAAGGTTCGCCACAAGATTACCGTGATCATAAACCCATGATCCATTCCACGGATTGCCGCCAGCATCGACGGGCAGGGATGCTTTCGCACCGATGATGAAATGGTGAGGGTTTGCACCGCCTTTGATGACTTCATCCAATGGGGCGCCGTCGATAGCGACATCTCCAGGCATATCCCCGCCAGCACCATTCAGCAGCTGGTTGATGGTTGATTGGACAAGTTCAACGTGGCTAAGTTCCTCCAAGAAAACGCCACGGATTAAATCACGATATTGTTTAGCCTTGCCGCGGAAGTTGGCGCTTTGGAAAGAATACTGCATCATCGTCCGCATTTCACCGAATTGCCCTCCAAGCGTTTCCTGAAGTACTTTTGCTGCATTCGGATCAGGCTTATCGGGAACGATCATATTGATTAAGTCTTCTTTATAGAAATACAAATTGAAGCCCTCCTTGAATTTGATATTTCTAAGTTAGCTTCTGTTATCAGAATTAAATTATTCCTAAGGTAAAAAGTACCTTTATGGAATGGCGGGAAGAGAGAAATACTAGAGGGAAGAACGATTTTGAAAGGATGTTGCACATGCTATCCAATCAGCAGCTTAAAGAATTTCAGCAGCAATTGCAGCAAACGAAGCAAGAGTTGGAAGAGCGGTTAAGTGATTCAGGCAACCACGATTTAAGAAGGAGCCTGGAGGATTCGACAGGTGAGTTATCGAGTTACGATAATCATCCCGGCGATGAAGGAACCGAGTTATATGAACGGGAAAAGGATTTGGCCCTTTCCGAGCATGACCGGGATGAAATAAGGGATATTGAACGGGCGCTTTCTGCCATCGAGGCAGGGGAGTATGGAAAGTGCCAGATTTGTTCAAAAGAAATACCTCTTGAACGTTTGAATGCCATCCCTACTACGACTTATTGTGTCGAGCATACCCCATCACAGGAAACCTCGGACAATCGGCCGGTCGAAGAGGAAGTCTTGGGACCGCCGTTTGGAAGGTTTGATTTTGACGATCAGCACGAATCGGTTGCATACGATGCGGAAGATTCTTGGCAGGATGCTGCCAGTTATGGAACATCTGAATCGCCTTCCGATTTTGTAAATCCGCCAAGCGATTACGAAGATATGTATGTCGAATCCGAGGAAAATATCGGATATGTCGAAGATTATGAAAATTTCGTTGGTGTGGATATATACGGTAAGGAGATAACGGTTTATCACAACTCCCAATATGAAGAATTGAAGGAAGAACTTTTTGAAGAAGACATTCAAACCCCGTTTGGGGATTTGCCTCGATATGAGCATGATCCTTATGTGGATGAAGAGAAAGAATGAAAAAGAAGAACCAGGATACTAAACCTGGTTCTTCTTTTATTTACGAAAAAGCCAATTTCAAACGGTTTAGCCCTTCCATCAGGACGGAGCGTGAACAACCGAGATTCATTCGGACGAAACCTTCTCCGCCAGGTCCATATTTTGAACCAGGTTCCAATGCGAGCTTCCCTTGATGGATCAGTCGATCCTTAATTTCCTTGTCGGTCAATCCAAGGTCACGGCAGTCAATCCATAAGAGGTAAGAGGCTTCCGGATGCATGACATGCAGTGAAGGAATTTCAGCAGCAATAAATTCTTCTGCCACTTTTATATTCTCCTCAATGTATTCGATCATGTCCTCAAGCCATTCCAAGCCCTCCCGATACGCGGCTTCCATCGCTGTTAAGGCAAAGATATTAAGACCATGGAAGGCCAGTTTCGTTTGGGCCTTTTGCAATTTCTTCTGCAATTTTTCATTACTGGTGATCAGGAATGAAGCCTGAAGGCCGGCAATATTGAATGTTTTGCTTGGCGCCATCAAAGTAACGGTCATGTCCGCCAATTTTTCTGAAAGCGCGCCGATCGGATAATGCCTTGAAGTTTTATGGAATAAGTCAGCATGTATCTCATCGCTGACGATGACTACATCATATTTTTCACATAGCTCCCCGATTCGGAGGAGTTCGTCCTTAGTCCAAACGCGTCCGCCAGGGTTATGCGGACTGCAAAAAAGGAATAGCTTCACTCCGCTTTTCAGCTTGTCCTCAAAATCGCTGAAATCAATCTCAAAGCGGTCCTTTTCTATGATAAGGGGACTATTGACCACTTCACGGTCATTATTTTTGATCATATCAAAAAATGGGGTATAGACGGGAGATTGTATCAGTATTTTATCGCCCGGGTTCGTGAATGCTTGGATCGTTGTACCGATTGCGGAAACGACGCCGGAGCTGAATGAAATCCACTCTTTATCGATTTGCCAGGAGTGCCGGTCTCTAAGCCAGCTTTGAATCTCGGTGAAAACTGTTTCAGAAGGGACGGTATAGCCGAAAATCGGATGATTCAAGCGTTCCATCAATGCCTTTTGAATGCCCTCAGGAGATGGGAAATCCATATCGGCAACCCACATTGGCAGTACATCCTCGCGCCCATACAATGATGTGAGCGAGTTTTTATCCCATTTCGCAGATCCTGAATTTTCCCTGTTGATTTGTTCTTCAAATATTGACTTGTTCAAAATATCCACCACCGAATAAAAATTTGTCGTCTTCGCGAAAAGCCTGTTGTTATGATACTATGATATCATGTTCTTTGAAAATATTGAGCAGGTGATGATCTTATGGATACACAGCAAATGAATTTAGCGTTGGTTGCCGTTTTGCAAGAATGGGACCCTTTCAAGATAGGATGGGATCTATATGAGCCCGAAATTGCCGATACGGTCGTAGCAATCCGAGATATAGATGCCCCAAAGGAACTGGCGGAAAAAATAAAATCCATTTACGAGTTCTCGTTCGATGAATCCGTTCAGATGGAAAAGTGCCTGGAAGTTGCTCAAAAGCTGCTCATCATTAAAAATGATGCCAGCTGTTCAATCTAAAGGTGAAAAAGGGTGTACCCAGAAATCAGGGGGCACCTTTTTTATGTTGTTTTTTTGCCCTTTACTCGTAGTTTTTGCTATTTACTCGTGAATTCGTGCAGTTTACTCGTGAGTTTGCGCGGTTTACTCGTGAGTTTGCGCAGTTTACTCGTGAGTTTGCGCAGTTTACTCGTGAGTTTGTGCAGTTTGCTCGTGAGTTTGTGCAGTTTACTCGTGAGTTTGCGCGGTTTACTCGTGAGTTTGCGCAGTTTAGGTTGTTGGGTTGGCCACTCCAACAAATCCTTTAATCAATTGATACACCTCTTCGGGTTTCTCCTCTGGAAGAAGGTGCCCGGATTCCTCAATGACAACAAGCTCGGAGTTAGGCAGGTCCTCATGGAGCCTTTTGCCAATATTCAATGGCACCACTCGATCATGCCTTCCCCAAATAAGCAGGCATGGTGTATGGATATCACTAAGGTCCTCCTTCAACAAATCGACTTCCTTATCTCGCAGCATCCGCCCCAATGCTCGGAAAATATCATGCTTCTTTATGAATGGTCCCAGATATCCCTGCCGCATTTCATCGTCAATCATGGCCGGGTCGTGGACGACATTTTTCAAGTTCTTTTCGATACCTGATTTTTGTAAATACCGTTTTATCCCGAATGAAAAGAAAGGCAGGTAACTGACCATCTTCATTTTTTCCGAATAGCTGGGCTGATAGCCTGAACCGGCAAGGAGAATGGCATGATCGACAAGGTCAGGATATGATTTGATGAGCTGCAGGGAAATCTGTCCGCCCATGGAGTGGCCGATGATACTGAATTTCCTGATGCCTTTTGCCTCTAAGAACAGAACGACGGATTTAGCGATGTTCCGGAATGAATATGTATATCGATAATCTTTTCCGCTTTGTCCGAATGGCGGGAGGTCGATGGAAATCACATTGAATTCCTTGATTAAATAGGGCACTAATTTACGAAAACTGAAGCTCGATGACAAAAATCCATGAAGCAGGATTAGGGTGGGGAAGGAGTCATCGATTCGGTCATATTCAAAATAGATTTCCATATTACCCACCCGTTCGACACCTTTGATTGTATGACTTTCCATAAAAGATCCTCCTCCATTGATAGAAGTCTTGTGTGCACCTGAATATTCCAAAAAAGGTCCTTTAATACTGTTACATAACAGTAATTGTAATAATAACGATGAAAAAAGACAATTACTATAACAGGTCACCAACCAATTTTGATATAATAGTGTAAGTTTATCCTGACAGAATAGGACTTATTAAATTATATTGTCATATAGGGATTTTTAAAAATCTAATAAGGTAATTCGTGAGACTATCTGCCAGCCTAACCATCACATCTAAATTAGTGAATTCCAAAAGGGGGGTTTTCCAATGCACTTGAATGAAGAGGAATTGGAAGTCTTGAGAATCATTGAAAATAACAGCCGGATTGATATGAAGGATTTGGCTAAAATGACCGATCAATCTGAAGCGGACATTGAAATAACATTGAAAAAATTAGAAGATATGCGGGTTATTGTGCGTTATTTGACGGTCATTAACTGGGCAAAAGTGGATGAATACCATGGTGTCACAGCGATGATCGATGTAAAAGTCACTCCAAAACGCGGCGTCGGTTTCGATGAGGTCGCAAAAAGGATTTACAAATTCAAAGAAGTCGAGTCCGTTTATTTAATGTCAGGGGCTTATGATCTTTCAGTCATCGTCGAAGGACGTTCGATGAACGAAGTGGCAAGCTTTGTTTCGGAAAAACTTTCGACACTGGATTCCGTCATTTCTACGACGACTCACTTCATTATGAAAAAATACAAGCATGATGGCACGATTTTTGATCAAACTGAAGAAGATAAGCGGATAGTGGTGTCACCATGATTAAAACGAGTTATGTTTCAAAAACGATTGCAGAGCTTAAACCATCAGGCATCCGCCGTTTTTTCGACCTGGCAGCCAATTTGGAAGGGGTCATCTCCCTTGGTGTGGGTGAACCGGATTTCGTTACATCTTGGGCAGTTAGGGAAGCGGCGATCAACTCCTTGGAGGAAGGATATACCTCTTATACAGCCAACGCCGGTTTATTTGAATTAAGGTCGGAAATCAGCTGGTATATGGAGAAGCAGTTCCATGTTTCCTATAGACCGGAGGATCAAATCATTGTCACGGTCGGAGCAAGCCAGGCTCTCGATATTGCCCTGAGGACGATCTTGAACCCAGGTGAAGAAGTCATTGTCGTCGAGCCTTGTTTCGTCGCCTATGCACCGCTTGTGACCATGGCAGGGGGAATACCGGTCACGGTCCAAACATCCAAGGAGGATGACTTTAAGTTGACTCCCCAACAACTCGAAGCGGCGATCACGCCTAAAACGAAGGCCGTTTTAATCTGTTCGCCGAATAACCCGACGGGAACCCAGCTTGGGCAGGAAGAATTAGTGATGCTAGCTGACATCGTTAAAAAGCATGACTTGCTGGTGATTTCCGATGAAATCTATGCCGAACTTGCTTATGATGAGAAATTCACTTCTTTTGCTGCCATTGACGGCATGATTGAGCGGACAATTGTCATCAATGGGTTTTCGAAAGGGTTTGCGATGACTGGATGGCGTCTTGGGTTCGTTTGTGCACCTAAGGAAATTTCTGAAGCGATGCTTAAGCTTCATCAATATGCGATGATGTGTGCGCCGACCGTTGCGCAGCATGCTGCATTGGAAGCTTTAAAGCACGGTATGCAGGATGTGGAAGAAATGCGTCGCAGTTATCGGCGAAGACGGAATTACATCGTGAAATCATTTAACGAGATAGGTCTAGATTGCCATAATCCCGGAGGGGCTTTTTATGCTTTTCCTTCAATCGAGAAAACCGGTATGACTTCGATGGAATTTGCTGAAAAACTTCTGACGGAAGAACTTGTGGCCGTTGTACCGGGTGATGTGTTCGGGGAAAGCGGTGAAGGCCATATCCGCTGTTCCTATGCATCCTCCATGGAACAGCTTCAGGAAGCGCTTAGAAGGATGGAACGTTTCATGAAGAATCATTGCCAATAAAAGCAAAAAAAATAGGGATCCGGCCTTTAACAGCCGGATCCCTTTCCATAGGGGGAATTAGAAAAAAGAGTTAATCTAATGGATTAACATAGAAAGTGTTAATCATAGTATATCCAGTACCCTGAAAAAAAATACACATACTAAGGGCCTTTTTTTTGAATTAGGCTTGTGTTTTATATAAAGTATGCATAACATTCAGAATTTGTTCTTCGCTAAAGTCCTTGGCTGTTCTTAGAATGAGCTCCGCTTTTTTTGTTCCGATTTCTTCAATCAATTTTTTTATGTCCTCGTCGATACCATCATCGTTCCCAGTTGGAGCATCCTTCAGGAATTCCGAAGCTGGAATATCAAGAACGGTGGAAAGCCGTAAAATCATTTGTGTATCAGGAACCGATTCACCCGATTCATACTTTTCAATCTTCTTAGTGCCGATTCGTAATTTCAAAGCCAGTTCCTGTTGAGTGAGGTTGTGTTCTTCTCGGTATTGCCGGATGTTCTTCGCGATATTTGACATAGACAGACACTCCTTAGGAAATATATTTTTTTATGTAATTATTTTACCATATTATTACTTAAGGTTAGAAAATGAATATGTAGGTTTTGTGAAAAAAATGCCGCTTCGAGAAATATCGAAACGGCATGTTGAATGTTAAATGAGATTAGTTGACTTAAGGAATACGAGTATGATCATCACCGGTACGATGTAGCGAATCAGGAAGTACCAAAGTTTAAAAAGTGATCGGCCTGAATCAGCACCGGATTCGAATTCCTTTTGTACCTCGAGCCTTTTCATCTGATAGCCTATGAAAAGGGATATGAACAAGGCGCCGACTGGCAGCGCGATATTGCTTGTCAGATAATCAGCGAAATCGAATATGGATAAATTGAAAATCTTCACATCCGAAAGCACCCCGAATGATAATGCGCTTGGAATCCCAATTAAGAAGACGGTGATACCAGCTATCCAAGAAGCCTTCCTACGCTTTGCAGCATCACCCTTGATCATGGCGGCAACGACGATTTCGAGAATGGAGAATGCCGTCGTAAGGGTGGCAAATAATAATAATATGAAGAAAATGAACATGAAGATCCCGCCAAGCGCCATTTCATTGAAGACGGCAGGCAACACGACAAATACTAGTCCAGGTCCGCTTGAAGGGCTGAAACCTAGTGCGAAAACAGCCGGGAAGATGACCAAACCTGCCAGCAAGGAAATGAAGATATTCAGTCCAACTACCGAAAAGGCCGATTTTGTAATATCTTCTTTTTTGCTTAAATAGGATGCGTAGGTTACCATCACGGATACACCGACACTCAGTGCAAAGAAGGATTGGCCCAGTGCCAATAGGATCGTTTCCCCTGTTAATGCGGAAAAGTCCGGCATCAAGAAGAATTTAACACCTTCCATCGCTCCATCCAGAGTCAAGGAACGGATAAGAAGAATAATGAAAAGAATGAACAATGAAGGCATCATATATTTATTGGCCTTTTCAATTCCCTTGGAAACGCCGCCTTGCACGACCCAAATGGTAAAGACCATGAAGAATAACTGAGCGATAACCGTTTCATAAGGATTACTGATTATCGTATTGAAGAAGTTTCCATATTCTTCTTGAGTCAAGTTTGAGAGGGAACCTCTAAAGCTTCTTGCTAAATAAGAGATGATCCAGCCTCCAACAACACTGAAGAAGGAAAGCAGAATGATGGAAGCGACGACACCGCCATATCCGATCAATGCCCAAGGCTTTCCCGGGGCGATATGTTTATATGCGCTAATGGCATCTTTCTGTGCATTGCGGCCAATCGTGAATTCCGCTATTAATATCGGTGCACCGATAAGCAGGGTGAATAAAATGAAGAGCAGGAAAAAGGCCCCTCCACCATTTGACCCAGTCATATATGGGAGCTTCCAAATGGCACCCAATCCAATAGCGGATCCAGCGGCTGCCAGGATGAACCCAAGTTTTGATGTCCATTGATCTTGTTTTGACATGATGGAAAAACTCCTTTAGATGTAAAAAATATCTAGCTGTATATCACTTTTTTAAAACATTTTCTCATCTTACTATGATTATGGGGAATTGAATAGTGTTTTAATATTACAATCTTTAGAAAAATGAGTAAATATCTTAAGGGAAATAGAGGTTATTTGCAAATTTTTAGGATAAGTTATAAATAAAGATCTTATAATATTTATTATTTCCAAAAAACAAACATTTTTAATGAGTAAAATCCTAAAAAGTATGGTATACTTAACTTTGATTATTTTCCAATTATGTGATATAATTTTTTATTGCGTGAAAAGACGAAAAAATATATATAAAATAGGAGTGTTACCATGTCTGAAAAATTCGAAATTGGTGCGGTAGTTGCTGGTAAAGTAACTGGTATTCAACCATACGGTGCATTTGTTGCTCTAGATGATTCAACTCAAGGTTTAGTTCATATTTCTGAAATTACTCACGGCTTCGTTAAAGATATCAACGAACATTTAAAAGTGGGCGATGAAGTGAAAGTCAAAGTTCTTTCAATCGATTCAGCTGCTGGAAAAATCGGCTTATCGATCCGCGCTACAGAAGAAGCTCCTGAGCGTACTGAAGCTCCGAAAAAAGCTCCGAAAAAACGCCAAGCATCTGTTAAAGCGACATCTCACATCGAATCTACTGAAGGTTTCAACACATTGAAAGACAAACTTCAAGAGTGGATCGAACAATCTCAACGCGAAGACTTAATCAAAAAATAATTTTGGGAACCGGCAGATCCTTCGATCAGCCGGTTTTTTTTTGTCCATGAAATAAAGCCGGGTCATGTGTTTATCCATGGTCCGGCTTTATTTTATAAAACATAAACAATGTCCATGGTCATGACATCAACGAGTCGGTTTGGTTTCAGGCTCTCTGGAAATTTCAGGACTTGGTTTAAAGAGAAGACCAAGATTAATGAGACCGGCAATTCCAACTAATCCATAAACGATACGGGCCAATGCGGCATCTTGCCCTCCGAAAATAGAAGCGACCAAGTCAAATTGAAAAAATCCTATTAAACCCCAGTTGATTGCCCCGATTATTGTAAGAACAAGTGCAGTTCTTTGTATTCCACTCATTGTACAGCCTCCTTTTTTTGAAAAAATCAGTTCTTTACTTATCATGCTTTTTCATCATGTAAATATACATTTGCACAAAAGTTCCGGGCGGATATTTTGTATTTAAATGGAACATTGGTCATAATGAATAAAAGAAAAACTAGCACTTGGCTCTATGGACAATTCATAAAACGGAGTCATGTGGCACTTAAAGGAGAGATATACATTGGAGAATTTCACTTATAAAAATCCTACTAAAGTAATTTTCGGGAAAGGTCAGCTTGAAAGTTTAAAAACTGAAATTCCTGCGTATGGCGATAAAGTGTTACTTGTATACGGTGGAGGAAGCATAAAGAAAAATGGCTTATATGAAAAAGTGGTCAATGCCTTGAAAGAAATTGATGCAGAGGTGCACGAACTTTCCGGAGTTGAACCGAATCCACGCATCTCAACAGTCCGAAAAGGTGTTGATCTTTGTAAAGAACATGGTATCGACTTTGTCCTTGCTGTTGGAGGAGGAAGCGTCATCGACGCTACAAAGGCCATCGTTGCGGGTGCTAAATATGAGGGGGATCCATGGGATCTTGTCATTAAGAAGGCGCCAGTCGAAGAGGCGCTTCCATTCGGAACGGTACTGACTTTAGCTGCAACCGGCTCTGAGGCGAATTCCGGATCGGTCATAACAAACTGGGAAACAAAAGAGAAATATGGATGGGGGAGTCCATTGGTATTTCCGCAATTCTCCATTTTGGATCCGGAAAATACTTTTTCGGTACCAAAAGACCAAACGGTATACGGAATGGTCGATATGATGTCACATGTATTCGAAACGTACTTTCATCCGGAAACGCATGCGCCGCTTCAAGACCGTTTTTGTGAATCGCTGTTATCGACGGTGATTGAAACGGCACCTAAACTATTGGAAGATCTTGAGGATTATGAGCACCGGGCCACTATCCTGTATGCCGGAAACCTAGCCTTGAATGGGTCGCTTGGGGTTGGGTACAGCGGTGATTGGGCAACTCATAACATTGAACATGCCGTTTCAGCCGTTTATGACATCCCGCATGCAGGAGGATTAGCCATCTTGTTCCCGAATTGGATGAAGCATGTGCTCCGTGAAAATGTCGCACGCTTTAAACAAGTTGCAGTCCGTGTATTCCATGTGGATCCGGAAGGTAAAACTGATGAGGAAGCGGCTCTTGAAGGCATTGAAAGACTTAGGTCATTTTGGAGCAGCTTAGGGGCGCCGACCAATCTTTCGGATTATGGCATCGATGACTCACAATTGGAAGTCATGGCTGATAAAGCGATGAGCAGAGGGGAATTTGGACGATTCAAAGTCCTCAACCGTGAAGATGTCCTTGCCATATTACGGGCTTCATTATAAACAAGTGATATGATTCTTTCTCCCGCCTTGTCAGGTGGGAGATTACTTTATAACCATATTTCGTTATTTACCTGATCGATTTCTTGATTATGAGAATTACATCAGATAAAGTGAAGGGGAAACTAAAGAATTCAAGGAGGAATTTGAATGGCGCATATTCGTTTCGATTATACAAAAGCCCTGCCGTTTTTCGGGGAGCATGAGATTACCTATTTACAGGATGCTGTAAAAGTGGCACACCATTCCCTGCATGAGCAGACAGGGGCAGGCAATGAATATCTTGGCTGGCTTGATTTACCCGCCAATTATGATAAAGAAGAGTTCTCAAGGATCAAAAAAGCGGCCGCAAAAATAAAAGAAGATTCAGATGTGCTGCTGGTTATCGGAATCGGCGGATCATACCTGGGAGCACGAGCGGCAGTTGAGATGCTTCAACATAGTTTTTATAACATTTTACCGTCGGATAAAAGAAATGCACCGCAAATTCTATTTGTGGGTAATAATATAAGCTCTACATATATGCAGGACGTAATGGACCTATTGGAAAATAGGGATTTCTCGATCAATGTCATCTCTAAATCCGGTACGACCACGGAGCCTGCACTGGCCTTCAGGATTTTCCGTAAACTGCTGGAACAAAAATACGGTGTTGAAGAAGCTAAGAGCCGCATTTATGCGACCACTGATAAAGAAAAGGGCGCATTAAAAACGGTTGCAACGGAGGAAGGTTTCCAAACTTTCGTCATTCCTGATGATGTTGGCGGACGTTATTCGGTCTTAACGGCAGTAGGGCTGCTTCCGATTGCTGTCAGCGGGGCGGATATCGATCAAATGATGGAGGGAGCCGAGCGGGCAAGGGCGGACTTCAGTTCTTCCGAGCTAGGTGAGAATCAGGCATACCAATATGCGGCGGTCCGGAATATCCTTTACAATAAAGGGAAAACGATTGAAATGCTGATAAACTATGAGCCTGGACTTCAATACTTCTCTGAGTGGTGGAAACAATTATTTGGAGAAAGTGAAGGAAAGGATCAAAAAGGGATATTCCCTTCATCGGCCAACTTTTCGACTGACCTGCATTCATTAGGGCAGTATGTTCAGGAAGGACGGCGTGACCTTTTTGAAACAGTCATCAAAGTGGAAAAGGCCCGTCATGAAATCTTGATTGAAGAAGCGGAAAATGACTTGGATGGCCTGAATTACCTTTCAGGTGAATCGGTGCAATTCGTGAATAATAAAGCCTTTGAGGGTACGCTGTTAGCCCATACGGACGGTGGCGTTCCCAACCTGATCGTAACGGTTCCGCAACTCGATGCTTATACTTTTGGCTACCTTGTATATTTCTTCGAGAAAGCATGTGCAATGAGCGGATACTTACTGGGTGTAAATCCATTTGATCAGCCTGGAGTGGAAGCTTATAAGGTGAACATGTTTGCTCTTTTAGGCAAGCCGGGTTATGAAAAGAAAAAAGCTGAGCTCGAACAACGCTTATAATATAAAAGGCATCAAGCTGGAATAACATCCAGCATGATGCCTTTTTTTCGTTTGAAAAGCTAAGGTAGTGTCAGGCGAAGAGAAAGAAACTTCACAAAAGCGTAAGGGGAGCTTGGAAGCGATTCCTTTTGTCAATCGAAGGAACAATGGAGGCATTCCATGTTTTTTTTAAGCCACTTTGGTTAAGCTAATAGAAAATTAGCGAAAGAGGTTTTATACAATGATTAAAATTTCTTCTCAGTTGGAAGGGAAAACATTCGGTTTATTCGATCTGGAGACGAAGTTAAAACCTGAAGGATATGCGATTGGCGGAGGATGGGATTATGACCATGGGTCTTTTGATTATAAGATTGATGACAGTGATGGCTACCAATTCTTGCGAGTCCCTTTCAAGGCTGTTGATGGTTCACTCGATCAGGACGGGGTAATGGTCGAACTTTTACAACCGTTTTTGTTATCTCATAAGTACGAGGACGGGATTGATGATGAAGGAAATATCGGAAACCTTTCCGCTTCCTTCAATCAGTTTGCTGAGCCTGAAAATAAGGATGCCGAATTTCCGGAAAACTATATTTCATATGGAAAAACGCTTGTCCGTGATTTGGAAAAGCTTTTATTACATTAATCTTCAATGATGAGCAGGGTGTCATCACGATGTATGATTACATCTCCAGGGGGCTTGATTAATGTCTTGCCTCCTGAAATGATGCCGACCAATAATATGTCTTGATCAAATAGCTTAACGTTCAACTGTTTAAACGTCAATTCCACCCAGTCATCCTGGATGGGCAGCTGTTTGAGGTTCAATCCATCCCGCTCTTTTTGCTCTTCGGCTTCCACAATGATTCCCTTCGATAAGCAATCCTGCATATATTCACTCGCAAATTTATTCGTTTCGACTATACCGTCCGCTCCAGCCCGTAAAGCATTTTCCTTTTGTTCATGCGTCAATATTTCCACAAGACAATACACATGCGGATTCAGCCCTTTGACGGCCAGTAACGTTAAGATTGAGAACATATCCGTTTGCAGCTCGTCTTGCTTAAGATCAGCCGTGATAAGGACGCGTATGGCTTGTTTTATATTAGCTTTCTGCAAAACGGAATCCAATGTAGCTTTTCCTTGGACAAAGTGGATATTCGTTCTTGGAAGCGGGTGCTTTTCCAGCGTATCATCGATAAGGACAATGGATTGATGATGTTTGCGATCATGAATGTTTTGGATGATTCTCTTGGAACGGCCATTCCAGCCCACAATGATAATATGTCCGCCGCCGCCGTATACTTTCTTTCCTGTTAGAAATTGCTGTTCATTGGAAATGGAAATTTTGGCAATGTACGCAAAATAAGAGGTGATCAGGCCGGCGCCCGACAAAATAAGGACCATCCCAATGATTCTTCCAAGATTTGTAACGGGAGTGAAATCTCCGTAACCCACCGTTGACATAGTGACGATTGCCCACCAGATGCCATCAAGTAAAGTGGGGAATCTCTTCGGCTCCACAATGTGGATCAAGACCCCGAATGAGAGTAAAAATAATGCAATGATAGAAAGCAATCTGATGAAACGCGGAAATCTGGGAACGGTGCTGATGTATGGACCGATTCGAATCATGTTTTCTCACCCCTTAAGCTGTTCCTTTTAGTATGGTCAAAAAAGACTTGGCTCATAAGGGTGCGATAGACAAACTTTGAATAGAATATCGGCATATTACCGAAAGTTGCCAATCGATTTTTGGGTAAATGATAAAAGCCCTCCGGATGTTGTCGGAAGGCTTTTAGTGCTGAGTCACGTATCCTGAACTGGACTTCATGCTCGATGATTGATTATATGCCCGTTTGCGTTTCGGTATTCCTCAATCTTTTCTTAGACCCTTCTCCGTACGTTAAAATTATCACTGATGAGCAGCCAGTTTTGAGGGAAGGCTAGGCCGAGCTTCCAATAACTCATTCCCCTTAGATTCAGTTCTTTGATCAAATCGAATTTTGCCTGAATGGACCTGGCATCTTCAAACCACACCTCATGCTGCCTATCCTCTATATCGGTATAGTTGAAGTGCGGGGCCTGTGCGGTTTCATCATACTCGATGGAAACATTATTGGCCGCCGCAATCTGGATGGCCTGCTGCGGACTCACGGCCCTGGCAGTGGATCCCTGTACAAAGGGCAGGGTCCAATCATAGCCATATAGATTCTGCCCCATCAGGATCTTGTTGGAGGGAATATCGGTGACGGCATACTCAAGAACCTCCCGAACAGGCCCGATCGGGGACACAGCCATTGCCGGTCCTCCGCTATATCCCCATTCATAAGTCATGATGATAACGAAGTCGACGATTTCACCATGTGCTTTATAGTCATGTGCCTCATACCAACGGCCTTTTTGCTCAGCACTTGTTTTAGGGGCAAGTGCTGTGGAAATGAACCAACCCTCTTTCTTGAATCGTTCTTTGGCTTTTCGGAGAAATTGATTATAGGCTTCTTTATCGGCCGGCCTTAAATACTCAAAGTCAAAGTGGATATCCCGGAAGCCATATTTCTTTGCCGTTGTAACGATATTGTTCAGGAACTTATTCTGAACGGAAGTATTCGTTAAGATGATTTGACCGAGTTCATCGCTGAATTGGTCATTTTCCTGATTCGTGATCACCATCATCAGGACATTTTTATTTTCCCTGGCGATGGCAGGGAAGTCATTGAGCAAAGGCTCTTTCAAGGAGCCGTCACGAAGCGCCTGGAAGCTGAATGGGGCTAAGTAGGTTAAATAGGGCCCAGCTTCCCTGGCGGCCGTTACAAGGGCCGGTGCAACCGTCGTACCCCGCGGCTCGACATAACCGTTGAATTCGGCGGTCCTTTTCTTCCGTGCCGGAATATAGAGCCGGTATCCAGGGGAAAGGATTTGATTTTCGGAAATGCCATTTATTTTTGCCAATTCTTGAAAAGGGACATCAACCCTTTGGGAAATGGAATAAAGACTATCGCCCGGTTGAACGAAATAATAGCTGCCGACGATTGGAATGACAAGGGCCTGCCCCGAAACAAGATTATTTGGGTTAGGGATCTTATTTGTTTCCACGAGCCTGTCAACGGTTACGCTGTACGTCTGGGCGATGCCATATAGCGTCTGGCCTGGCCTAACCACATGTATTTGCAATTTCTTTTCCCTCCTACTGAAAGTTTCCTAACAGTTTATGAGCATAAAAAGAAATTCATGATAAAGAGCTTAGGATTGAGAGAAACATAGATAAAAAAATACAATAAATTGGCAATAATAATTTAAGCTTAAAATGCTAATTAATATTAGTAGGAGGTGAAAACACATGGCAAACAACAATAACAGCAATCAACTTTTAGTATCTGGTGCAGAACAAGCTCTACAACAAATGAAAAATGAAATCGCTAGTGAATTTGGTGTAAACCTAGGTGCTGACACTACTTCTCGCGCTAACGGATCTGTTGGTGGGGAAATCACAAAACGTTTGGTTCAAATGGCTGAACAACAACTAGGCGGTTCAAACTTTTCTCGTTAATTAATTGAATAAATATGGATTAGAAAGAGAAGGAGTATCGCTCCTTCTCTTTCGCATTGTTCAGCCATGCGACTGCCAAGCTTTTAAAATCTTGATTGCCTTTTCAGGGAAATCGGTCATGATGACGTCGACTCCCAACTCTGCCAGCTTGACGATGTCGGCTTCATCATTGGCGACCCAAGGCCGGATTTTATATCCAAGTTTTTTCGCTTTTTCATTAACTGCTGGAGTCAGGCTGTTTTTATCTGGATGAAAACCAGCTTCTTTTTTATCACGTAAGATTTCTTCGAAGTTTTCAGGAAGCCCCTCGAACAATAATGCACGTTCAAGGTCTGGGGCAAGCATCTTCACTTTTTCAATGGATTGATGGTTGAAGGAAGAGAGGATCACCCGGTTTTCCATTCGATATTGACGAATTAAATCAATAATCTTCTGTTCAATTCCTTCGTAGGCGAGTTTATCCGTTTTGATTTCGATATTCATCAATAAAGCATTTCCTTTTGCCCAGTCGAGAACTTCCAGTAAAAGAGGAATCCTCTCCCCAAGGAATTCACTGGAAAATTTGCTCCCGGCATCAGCCGTTTTCAACATTTGTGCCGAATGATCTTTTACATAACCGGTAAGGTTGGTCGTTCGATCAAGTGTTTCGTCATGGATGATGACCAATTCCCCATCAGAACTGAGATGGACATCAAACTCGATTCCCTCAGCACCGATTTCTGCCGCCTTTTGGAATGCGGCCATGGTATTTTCAGGATGCGTCCCCTTGGACCCTCTATGGGCGAAAATCAGTATGTTTTGCAAATTCATCACTTCCCCTTTAAACTTTATCTTGAACCCTATCATACATGTATCACTGAATTGTTTCAGCAATGTTTAATAGACAATATTTTAAACAACGAGTAAAATACATATGATATTTCCATAAATAGGTGTTCGAATTATGAGGTGAATAAAATGAATATGTGGGAAATTTTTGTTGCAGTTATCCTTGGTCTTGTAGAAGGATTAACTGAATTTGCTCCTGTATCGTCTACAGGGCATATGATTATCGTCGATGATTTATGGCTGAAATCGAAAGAGATTTTCGGAAGTGAAGTGGCCAATGCGTTTAAGGTGGTCATCCAGCTTGGTTCGATCCTCGCCGTGGTCGTGCTCTTCTGGGGGCGATTCATGGACTTGCTTGGTTTAAGGAAGCTGAAAGGCACATCCGCTGTGAACGGTCCAAAGCTTAACCTATTGCAGATCTTTGTTGGATTGTTGCCGGCTGGCGTTTTAGGACTATTATTCGAAGATTACATTGATGAACATTTATTTACGATGAAGACGGTTATCGTCGGATTATTCTTGGGCGCGTTTTTGATGATTGCTGCGGATAAATTCCGTCCAAAGCTGACTGCTGAAACGGTTGACCAAATCACTTATAAACAAGCTTTCGGTGTAGGTTTAATTCAATGTTTGTCACTGTGGCCGGGATTCTCGCGTTCAGGCTCGACCATTTCCGGTGGGGTGCTTTTAGGAATGAGCTATCGCGCTGCTTCCGATTTCACCTTCATCATGGCGGTGCCGATCATGGCTGGTGCCAGTCTGTTAAAAATTGTGAAATACTGGGAGTTCTTCACACCTGATGTTCTGCCATTCTTTATTGCAGGTTTCATCAGTGCATTTATCTTTGCGTTATTCTGTATCCGCTTTTTCTTGATATTAATCAATAAAGTTAAATTGACTCCTTTTGCCATTTACCGGATCGTCTTGGCAGTCGTGCTTCTATTCATTATTTGGTAATACGAAAAGAAGCTTGAAAGAGGAGAGGAAATCACCCCGTTGATTAGGGGTGATTTTTTTTGTGTTCAAAAAAAAAGCTGTAATTCCAGAAAATGTATGACGAATGATACTTAGGTTTTATAGTTTTTAATTCGTTATTTTAGAGTAAAATATCAATAATTCTTTTTATAATAAAAAAATATTCGGTTTTTAGTGATGTTTCAGACATAATTAGTAAAAAAAATATAATTGTAATAAAGTTCCCTGAGCTTAGTGATACCAACGTGTCTTGGAATTTATCTGAATATTCAAATGATTACATAAACTATTTCCATATAATTTATATGATATAATTTTAGTATAAATAAAGTACATGTGTACACCTGGGGAGGACAACATGGGAAATGACCAATTGAAGAAAACGATTGGCTTTTGGGTTGGAACATCTATTGTAGTTGGTACAGTTATCGGTTCTGGTATTTTCATGAGACCTGGTGACGTGCTTGAGTTAAGCGGTAATTCAACCATGGCCTTATTAGCTTGGCTGATAGGTGGTCTCATTACCCTTGCAAGCGGATTGACGATTGCGGAAGTGAGTACACGGATTCCTAAAACGGGCGGCTTATATGTCTATATGGAAGAAGTGT
The DNA here is from genome assembly GCF_018613325.1 of Bacillus sp. ISL-34. Classification (GTDB taxonomy): domain Bacteria; phylum Bacillota; class Bacilli; order Bacillales; family DSM-1321; genus Peribacillus. Next base: position 381,772 of record NZ_JAGGQJ010000004.1, read on the forward strand.
ACGGAAAAGCATGGGGCTTCCTATGCGGCTGGGTTCAGACATTGGTGTATGGACCTGCAGTCATGGGCGCACTCAGTTTATACTTCGGGTTATTAGTTGCAGGAATATTTAATCTCGCTTCAGGCTACACTTTGGCGATAGGGATTTTTACGATCGTATTTATAGCAGGCATGAATCTTCTGGGGACAAAATACGGCGGTATCATCCAAACCTTATCGACCGTTGCTAAATTGATCCCCATCATTTTCATAGCTGTGTTCGGTATCGCACAAGGTGATATGCCTGTATTTAATATCAACAGTGAAAGTTCAATGAAAATCAGTATGGCCGGTGCCATTTTGGCTACGCTCTGGGCGTATGATGGCTGGATGAATGTCGGCTTCATGGCAGGGGAGATGAAAAACCCGCAGAAAACGCTGCCGCAGGCAATCATAACGGGATTGGTCGTGGTCATGGTCGCTTACTTGGCTGTGAACCTTGCCATGCTTTCTGTATTGGGGGCAGAGGGAGTCATAGCTCATGGTACGAATGCCGCGAACGTTGCGGCCACGATGCTATTTGGTGAATTGGGCGGGAAATTGATAGCAATCGGAATAGCGATTTCAATATTCGGTTGCTTGAACGGGAAGCTTCTGACCTTTCCGCGCATTACCTTGGCGATGGCGACTGATAAAATGATGCCAGGCCATAAACAAATCGGGAAAATATCGCCTAAGTTTAAAACGCCAATAAATGCGACGGTACTGCAAGTGATCATTGCAATCATCATGATGGTTGCAACAGACCCTGATAAACTTACCAATATGGCTGTATTCTCCGTCTTCTGTTTTTATGGATTAGCATTCTTCGCGGTCTTCATCTTACGCAGAAAAGATCCGGATGCGAAAACTTATAAAGTGCCGTTTTACCCATTCATCCCCATCGTGGCGATTGCTGGCGCAATATACATTGTTGTAAGCACGTTAATCGATACACCTTTAAATGCCCTGTACTCGGTGATCATCCTCATTATAGGTATGCCAGTGTACTGGCTCCTTAAAAAAGGTGAGCGGGATGATAAACGTTCATATTAATGAAAAACCCTTCACTGCATGCAGTGAAGGGTTTTTTGTGTTGCTGGAACAAATCTTTCCCTTGGGACAAAAGTGACGAAATAGACAACTCGGAAACTTCGTATTAACATAGGGGAAAAGTTAAATAGTGAAGGGTCTGAACAAAAGTGAATTATATCGAGCCTGCTGGTAAATCATTCAGGAAAACAATCTTGGCTTTATTTCTTGGTAGCTTTGTAACGTTTGCGGATCTGTATAGTACCCAACCGGTCATTCCGGTTTTCGCAAAGCAATTCGGAGTCTCTCCCGCAATGGCAAGTCTTACATTATCTTTCGCAACTGGAACGCTTGCCATCTGTTTATTGCTTGTTTCTTTTTTTTCGGAAAATATCGATAGGAAAAAAATAATGGGGACGGCGCTCACCCTGTCTGCATTGTTATCCATATGTGTCAGCTTCATCCAGGATGACCTATACATCCTTATCGCAATACGGGCGATTCAAGGAGCCGTGCTTGCAGGTTTCCCGGCAATTGCGATGGCCTATATCAATGAAGAATTTCATCCGAAAAGCCTGGGCTATGTGATGGGAATCTATGTGAGCGGTTCGAGTATCGGCGGATTGGCTGGCAGGCTGATTGTCGGCGTGCTGACCGACCATTTCTCTTGGAACATAGCGATTGGAAGCCTTGGGGCTTTAAGTTTGGTCATCAGTCTGGCTTTTTGGTGGATGCTTCCGCCTTCACAGCATGCCGTCCGCGCAGGAGTCTCATTGTCGAGAATCAAAACCTCCCTTATCAATAACTTAAGGAATAGCAGACTAGTACTCTTATTCGGCATGGCCTTCCTATTAATGGGCTCGTTTGTTACCGTTTATAACTTTGTGGGTATACCTTTAATGGGACCGCCATATCATTTATCACAAACATTGATTGGCTTCATTTTCATAATCTATCTTGTGGGGACATTTAGTTCTACATGGATGGGAAGGCTTGCCGATCAATATACTCGGAGGCTTGTACTTCTTACCGGAATCGCCATCATGCTGATGGGCGCCATTTTTACCTTATTGGATCCGCTTTTGCTGAAAATAATGGGGCTTGCACTGTTTACATTTGGCTTTTTTGGAGCTCATTCAATTGCGAGCAGCTGGGTCGGAAGCCTGGCTGATAAGAGTGAAAAGGCACAAGCATCTGCATTATATCTCCTGTTTTACTATGCGGGATCAAGTGTGGTGGGGGCATCGGGCGGTTTATTCCTGATGAAGTTCGGCTGGGGAGGGGTCATCTCGGCTGTATCCATTCTGATCATCCTGGCTGCCGCTTGTGCGATGATGGTTGAAAAAGTGAAAATCGTTAAATAAAATGATCTTTTCTATCATGTTTTTCCGGAATCCTGAATATAATCTAGTGAAAATGGATATTGAATAATAGATTGATAAGAGAAGAGGGTAATAGATAGAGTGAATCGAAAAGCAGTAATTCTCATTGGGTTAATAGCCGTTTTAATTATATTATTCGTTGTATACTTAACAAGTCCGGGCAGATTGGAAAAGGTGGAGATTGTTGAAAAATACTATCCTCATTTCTCCGATGGCAAGGCAGTCGGTTTTAAGACGAACGAAGTCATTGATGTGACGGAAACCGAAGAGGGATCTAATTGCGCAATGAAATTCAGCAATGGGAAAACGTTGGAAATTGATTGTGACCGTTATTTAACATACAAAATTGATGAAACAGTCTATATTACCACAGAAGGAAACCATGTGAAGGAAATCCGGAGAAAAAGGTAGTGGCTTTTCAATAGTTAATGACGGGAGAGCTGAGTTTGCTTAATGAACAAACTCAGCACTTTTATTTTATCCAATGGAAAAACCCAGGCCATTTCGGACTGGGCTTTTTCATTTTTCATCTTTGCTTTTACTTTTATCCTTTTTATTGCGCCGAAGTACATCCAAGATTCGCGGCTGTTATTTTTACTGTTTATGAGTTCGACTAAATCGCTCATGTTTTCAGATACGAAGTCTTGTTGATCTTTTTTCATGGTTATCCCTCCAAGTCATATAGCATAATACCCTTATAAAGAAAAGGGTAAACGTCTATTATCATATTGGTAATAGAAGGATTTTATATCCTTAACCATTCATTATTTGATAAAATGTGATAAAAGCCCTGTATGGGAGGTCTACATGGAAGAATTAAGAATGATCGGTGAAAAAATTGAAAAATTTAAATATATCTTAGTGGAGCATATCGAGTTGTTTGAAGAAGAGGAACCGCTCTATGATTTTGAAACCAGTAAAGAGGTACGGTCAAAGCTTATTCAAATTCATGCAGATGCCTTGATTCATGGAAAGGCACAAGCGATGGAAAGTATGAAAATAACGGGAATGGAAATGGGTAAGCGCATCGTGGATATGGGCATTCCTTTAGATAAGAATATTGAGGAAGCTCAACTTGTGCGTAACCTTTTCTGGAGTTTCATTGAAGAAGAAGTAAGCAATCGCTATTACTCGATTGAAATTCTGCTAAAGGCAAGCTCGATAATTGATGCAATCCTGGACCAATTCATACACTGTGTGAGTATCAGTTACGTGAATCATTATAAAGAAATGGCGAAAATAGCAAACGATTCTTTGCAGAAGATAAAAGAAAACCAAGAAGTCATGGAGGAATTATCCACCCCGATCGTTCAGACCGTTTTAAAGGATGTGCTGCTCCTGCCGTTGATCGGACGCATTGATGATTGGAGAATGGAGTCGATGCAATCGACGGTACTGCAAAAATGCGCAGATCTGCATACGGAAGTATTGATCATGGATTTCTCCGGAATTACCTTTACAAAGGAAAGCAATATGCTCTCCCTGCTGGATCAATTAGTGGGGGCACTGGCGTTGATGGGAACGGAAACGATGTTTGTCGGCTTTACCCCTGATGTCGTGAAAGAGATCGTCAAACTTGATTTCGCAAATCAGGTAAAAGCCTTCCTATCATTCAGGCAGGCCCTGGAATATCTGTTTAAACAAAGAGGGCTGGCTCTTAAGCCATTATGATGGAGGTATCCTTTTTTAGGGTATCTTTTTTTCTATATCATGTAGTTCCTAGGAAGCTTTCATATTTTATCGTCCATCGATATTTCTTCATGATATAGTAAATGGCGTGAGGGCATGTTGATTTTCATTTAAGTAACGTGAATAATGTAAAGCGTGTAAGAAAGGTGGACGAAGAGTGTTTTTCAAGAAAAATGAAGAACCTGATCATAACGAAAAATGGTATTGTGTAGGAATCATGACGGATAATGGGCTGGAGGACGAAGAATATGATGTTTTGTCCAAACACATCCTCGACTCGGTCCAAAATGTCTCGGTCATATCGGACCTGGTAAGGGTCGAATGGGATCGGGATAAATTGCGAGCCTTGACTGAACGTTTTCAGGCCCCATCATTTTCCGACCCATGTTTTATCATTAATGAATTCATACCAGAGGATATAAAAAAAGAAAGAAAACTTCTCGAGAAAACTCATAAATGGAAGAGGCTCTTTGGTCTTCTCTCCCCGATTGAATACATGGAAGCCGAGACGAAGGCGGCCCATGACTTTGATAAGGCTCTCTTTTATACAGACGATGCAGATAAAGTCATTGAATACATTATTGCAAATAGCTAGCATCCCTGTCACATCGATACATTGTATCGGTGTTTTTGCATTTATTTAATGTTTATCGGAGCAATTTCGCGTAGTAATTTGACCTAGTGGGAAAAATTCTGGCCTTGTGTGGGAGTAATTCGAGCTTGCACGGTAACGATTCGATCTAGCGCGGTAGTAATTCGAGCTTGCACGGTAACAATTCGACCTAGCGCAGGAAAAATTCGTCCTTGAACCTTTCCGACCTTACGGAAATAAAAAGAGAGAATGTAAGGATGTTGGTAGGAAAGATGGGTGGAAACGCGGAATATCTTAAATAGAAAGAAAGAGAGTTTTAAGGGGAGAGGGAGATGAATCGATGGAAGTTGCCGTACCTCAGCAAAAGCCAAAACGGAAGTGGAGAAAGCGGGTGCTATGGAGTTTTGGAATCCTGATTATACTTTTGCTGTCTTTCTTGATTGCTGCAAATGTATTTCTTTCAAGATCCTTGCCGGAAACAAAGGGGGAAATATCGCTTCCAGGTCTTTTGAAACCGGTTACGGTGGTGAGGGATTCAAGTGGGGTCCCGCATATCAACGCAGCGAATGAACATGATTTGTATTTAGCCCAAGGGTATATCCAAGCACAGGATCGTTTATTTCAAATGGATTTAAGCAGGCGTCAGGCTTCAGGAAGATTGAGTGAAGTGATTGGTGAGAAAACCGTCAAAAATGATAAGTATTTCCGTACACTTGGGTTGAGGCGGGCGGCTGAAGCCTCTTATGCAGCATATACAAGTGATGGGAAAGAAGCCTTGGATGTGTTTGCCGAGGGGGTAAATCTTTATATCGATGAATTGAAGGAGAATGGGAAATGGCCGGCGGAGTTCACTTTGCTTGGATACGAACCAGAGCTGTGGACACCCGTCGATTCGGTGACCATCGGTAAATATATGGCCTTTGATTTAGGCGGGAACTGGGAGGATCAGGCGTTTAGGCAGTATTTGCTGCAAACGTTCCCAAAGGAAAAAGCATATGATTTATTCCCTAATTATCCAAAGAGCGCTCCATATATCATCAGCAAGGAAGAACTGGATATTGAAAAAAGTTTTGCCGGGGCCGTTATTCCTTATGAATTCAACGGCAGCAATAACTGGGTCGTTTCAGGCAAGAAAACGGATTCCGGTCAGCCGTTATTGGCCGATGATCCCCATCTGGGATTAGCTACACCGTCCGTTTGGTATCAAATGCACTTGGAGGCCCCGTCGGTCAATGTGAGCGGTGTTATTTTTGCGGGGATTCCGGGAATCATCCTCGGTCATAATGAAAAGGTCGCTTGGGGTGTGACCAATACCGGTCCGGATGTACAGGATCTGTATATTGAGAGAAGAAACCCGGAAAACGAGAAAGAATTCTCCTATAAAGGTAAATGGGAAAAGGCTGAAATCCTGGACGAACCCATCAAGGTGAAGGATGGTAAAACAATTGACTATAAAGTGACGGTTACCCGCCATGGACCGGTTGTCTCCGAGTTTGCCGGGAAAAGCGGAAAAGATACCGTGCTTGCATTAAGGTGGACGGCACTTGATCCATCTGCCGAGCTTGAAGCGGTATTGAATATGAATAAAGCGGGAAGCTGGAAAGAATTCGAAAAGGCCCTCTTGCAATTCGAAACGCCGGCACAGAATTTCGTCTTTGCCTCAGTCGATGGGACCATTGCCTATAAGGCGAATGGGAAAATCCCAATCCGGAAAAAAGGCGATAGTATGCTGCCTGTACCTGGCTGGACGGATGAATTTGAGTGGAAAGGCTATATTCCCTTTGATGAACTTCCAAAAACGGTGAATCCGGCAGAGGGATTCATTTCGACAGCGAATAATAAAGTAACCTCAGATGATTACCCTTACCACATCAGCAATAACTGGGCACAGCCGTACCGTCAGATGAGGATACAGGAGTTTTTAAAAGCCAATAAAAGGCTTACGGCCGAGGACATGCAAAGCCTGCAGATGGATAAGGTGAATTTGCAAGCTAAGGAGTTTGTTCCTCAATTCGTGGATGTATTGAAAGGTCCATGGGGGAAACAGGAAGACCAGGCACTAACGATTCTGAAGAAATGGAATCATATTGATTCCGTAGATGAAGCGGCACCGATGATTTTTAATGTCTGGATGAGAAAAATAGGGGATGTTCTGCTGAAGGAAGAAATACCGGAGGAAACCCTCAACCTCTTTAATGGAAGGCGTTCGGCCGTCGATGAACTACTGCGGCGGGCACTGGATGGTAAGCCGGGCCCTTGGATTGAAGAGGCAGGCGGACTTGAGCAGGTGCTTGCCAAGTCGCTGCAGGAGACTTTAACGGAACTGGAAGAATCACAAGGTGACGATATAGCTGATTGGGAATGGGGAGACTATCATCAGGTAAGGTTTAACCACCCGCTATCGAGTGTCGCCCCGTTAAATTATTTATTCAACAGCGGCGGCGGAGTGCCGGTAGGCGGCAGCAGTGTCACCGTACAGGCGGCGGCATTTTTAGATGATGGAACCGTTAATCATGGCGGCTCCTGGAGATTTGTCATCGACCTAACTGACATGAATAACGGGTATCACCTCGTTGGCCCGGGTCAATCAGGTAACGTGAAAAGTGAGTGGTACAACGATCAGCTTGATGATTGGGCAGAAGGTACTTATCACAAAACCACAATCGACGATCCAAAAGGTAATAAGCTGACATTGAAACCATCATACTGATTTTCAGAAAAAAAGTACCAAGTCCAGCATGATTGCTCTGGACTTGGTACCTTTTCATTGTTTTTGTTTAGTAAAGAATTCTGCAAGGAACTCCTCAAAATTAGGGGCCTCGATTGCTGCGATTTTTTCATATGATTCAATGATCTTGAGTTTAATTTCTTGCTCCAGATCATTCCGGTCTTGATAGTTCGTGTTATTTAAAGATTTTTTTATTTTAGGATTCAAAGAGTCTATTAGATCCATCAATTCTTCTTTTGACAGTTTTTTATCCACAATGGCTTTTCTCCTTTCTAACATATACCTCATCCATATAGTGCTTTCGAAGTTTTTTTAGAGCTTGTTTACGGATGCTTGAGATATTCTGTGGCGACTCTTGGAAATAGGCAGCAATTTCCTTGTTGGATAGGCCGTAGGAAAAGATCATGGTCAGCACCAGGCTTTGTTTGGCTGTTAACTTCTTCAAGGCTTTTATCATCTCTTCATCACTTATGTGTGAAGTGAGTTCATTCGTTTCCCCCATCTTTTCAAGTTGAACGTCCAAAGTGCCGATTCGATCGATCAATCCGCCAGTATCCCTTGGTGCCGCATCAAGTACCATTCGATAGCGTTCCCGCTGCTTCCGTGCCCTTTTATCAAAATCAACAGAGAAAAAGTAAATTAAGGAGCACATGTATTTGTATACTTTAGCCCGGTAATAGAAAATTTTGAAAGTCTCGTTGAGATGACCAATGTTGTGGGAAGAAGGGGAATCAAGAGTTTCAGTAAAAATCCTTAAATGCTCTGGGTTCTGTAAAAATACTTGAATGATCGGTTGTTCAAAGAAAGATGAGTACTGTTGCTGCAGAAACTCCAATGAATGAGAAAAAAAATGAGAAGTTAATTGGTTCATTGTTATCCCTCCTTTAATTAATAAAGTGATAGACAAGGGGAATAAATCAATTATATAGGAACATTCGTTCTTTTTTCCATGAATCAATAGTGCTAGATTGATTTTTTTAAACAAGTTTCACTTTAGATATCAGATACAAGAAAAGGGGTGAAGAGGATGATGATTGAGGATGCTACTCTGTGGGTTTCATTAGTTAGCGAATTTGGCTATCCATTCGTCGTTTCTATGTTTTTGCTCTTCCGCTTCGGTAAACAATTAAAAGAACTGACAACGGACGTAGAGAACTTAAAAAAGTCCGCTCATAAAACGAAAAAACGATAACCTCAGGACGTATGTGCCAGGTGATAAACACCGAATTTCGGATTCTATTCAAAAAAAGGGTCCGGAATTCGGGTATAAAGAAATGGGTATTAACTGAAAATCAAGACTTTGCTACATCCCCCCTTAAACTCAAGTAAAATAATGGTAAACCATTATTTGGAATATAGCACAAAATAGGTAAAAAATAATCGTCATTTGGAATCATTTTACTGCTATAATTCATCCGTCAATGGAATTAGATAGGAAATCCTCCCCTCATACGATTTTGGTTTTATGGATTAAAGTGAAAATACTTTTAAAAAAACAACATTCATCAATAAACTTATCGAAGTATGCGGCATCCAAGTAAAAGGGTGCTGCTTTTCTCATTGTTTGGTAATAAACTGATAATATGGAAAAGGGGTGGGGAAATTTGAAGAGTCAACAGCTAGAAGATATTCGTATCCTTCAGCATGAATGTGAACGGGAAGGTTTTACTTTAAAGCTCAACTGGGAAACACTTCGCAGTCGAAATGGTGTGAATAAGAATGACTTTTTTCAATATGATGGATTGAAGCTTGTTGGTTTTCTCGGTCTTTACGATTTTGGAAACAAAGTGGAGATGTGCGGGATGGTGCATCCTGATTACCGGAGGCAAGGCATTTTTACAAAGCTTCTGGAAGAGGCCATAAGGAGTGCCGAGGAGCGCAACTATAAGTTGATTCTCTTGAACTCACCTGCTCAATCCCATTCAGGGACAGGATTTTTGAAACAGCTCCCATGTGAGTTTGCTTTTTCTGAGTTTCAAATGAAATGGTCCGAAACGGAGCTTGATGATTATGGCGATGCAGTCGTTCGCCCTTCACGGAGAGATGATGAGGAAACGGAAATTCAGCTGGATATTCAATGTTTCCAATTTACGAAGCAAGAGGCGAAGGATTATTATCAGCGCATCCAAAATGAGGATACTCTGAAAACCATGATGATTGAAAAGGATGGCCGCGCGGTCGGTAAGATCCGTGTTGATCACTCAGGCCGGGAAGCGTGGATTTATGGATTTTCCATTTTGCCGAAATACCAGGGAAAAGGACTTGGCAGAAAGGCATTGAAAAAGGTCGTAGCAGAACAATGCCACCTGGGATATGATATTTCCCTCGAGGTAGAGGCGACTAATGAGCATGCTTTAAGACTCTATGAATCTTGTGGATTCAAAACCATACAAAGACAGGATTATTATCAATTCAAAGGGACGACAAAGAGTTAGGGGCTGGGATGATGTTGATCTTATTCAATTATAACTGGCAAGTGCGAAGTGAGTGGTTCAAGTGGTGCCGGTCCTTGCCGAGCGGGGAGCTGAAACGGCAACGCATAGGAGGGATGGACAATATATTGAAGACACTCGCCCATATCATCGATGTCGAATGCAGCTGGATCAGGGCCATACAAGGGGAGCCTGATGTCGCGATCGACTTGGACGATTATGATACGATCGAAAAAGTGGAGGATTTATCTATCCGTTATCACTCTGAGGTCATGGACTATTTGAACTCGCATTCCATTGATGATGAGAATGGAATGATTCAGCCAGCTTGGATGGAGGGGACATACGAAAAAGGCAGGATACTGCGCCATCTGATAGCGCACGAAATTCACCATGTAGGCCAGTTGTCCATCTGGTCGAGGGAGATGGGCATCGAACCGGTATCCGCCAGTTTAATAGATCGGGCTTTATAGGCTTTATGTTTTAAAAACTGGTAATGCAATTTGCTTTACCAGTTTTTTATTTTGATAGGAATTCCGCAGGGTTTTTCAAAAAAGTTTCACTGAAGTAAAGAGTGAGTGTAAGGAACGATCTTTGAGATCCATACGATGTAATCAGGCTGGTTCATTTTTACGGCCGGCTATTAGGAAACTTTCCCCCTAAGAATTTACTAGAATTCGATAATGATTATATACATAATTGAAGGTATATCGATCTATGTACACTGAATGGAAATGGGAAAAAAGTAGCGTTTATTCAAAATTCGTAATATTACGGTAAAATTTGGCGCCTATTCGACAAAATCATGATATATTATTCTAGCATTTTACAAAAATAGAAGGGTTGTGAAGTATGTCGTTCAAGATGCATGTTAATAAGATGCTCGCCCCGATTCTTGCTGTGAGTTTGATTACGGCCCCATTTGCCGTACCGGGGGAGACATCCGCCAAAGAGGCTAATAAGAAACCGGTCACGACTGAACCATTTATCATTTCAGCTCCTACTGTTAATTACTCAAAAGGCACCAAAGCGACTGTAACGGTCACACCGAAAAAAGGGAACAAAGGAAATGAAACCGTTGTCTTCCAATTAATGAATGGGACGAAGGTCATTTCACAGTCAGCCATTGAGGCGGATATTAAAGCGGCCCAAAAGTTCTCTGCGTACTTCAACTCGTACAAATCGGGTTATTGGATCAAAGTATCGGTTGTCTCCAAGTATAACGGCAATACGAGTAACTTCGGCAACAGCCTGGCAGCCTCCGTTTCGGATGCGCCATTTGAACTAAGGATCATGGAAACGACGGATATACACACTAATCTGGTAAGCTATGATTATTATAAGGATGCAGTATCGGACTCTGTCGGCTTTTCCCGCACGGCTTCTTTAATCAAACAGGCACGAAAAGAAGTGAAAAATAGCGTTTTAGTGGATAACGGCGACCTTATTCAAGGGACCCCGCTAGGTACGTACAAAGCAAAAATAGCGCCACTGAAAAAAGGTGAAGTCCATCCCGTCTATAAAGCGATGAACTTGCTTGACTATGATGTGGCCACATTCGGCAATCATGAATTCAATTATGGTTTAGCTTATTTGGACGAGGCCATCAACGATGCGAACTTCCCTTATGTCAATGCCAATGTTTATAAAAAAGATAAAGACAATAATTCAAAGAATGATAAAAATAAATATACTCCTTATAAAATCGTCACGAAGAAAGTAAAGGACATCAATGGAAAAGAAAAATCAGTAAAAATAGGCTACATTGGATTTGCCCCTCCGCAAATCATGGAGTGGGATAAAGCGAACCTTGACGGTAAGGTCATTACAAAAGAAATCGTCACGACTGCAAAAAAATATGTACCTGAAATGAAGAAAAAGGGCGCGGATGTCATCGTGGCGCTCACGCATTCCGGATTTAATGGCGATACCAAGAATACCGAGGATGTCATCTATTCATTAAGCAAGGTATCAGACATCGATGCCATCACGTTCTCCCACACGCATAAGGTCTTTCCGGCACAAGATGAGGCTTCTTTAGACAGCCTATTCAAAGATAGCCAAGGAAAAGTCCTTAAAGGCGTGGATAATAAAAAGGGTACCATCAATGGTGTACCAGCCGTTCAAGCAGGATATGGCGGCAGTAATCTCGGGATCATCGATCTTGATATCCAGAATATCAAGGGGAAATGGAAAGTCGTCAATTCCGATTCATCAACACGGGCAATCAACGACAAAATAACAGGAAAAAAAGCAACTGAAGATGCATCTGTCGTCAAAGCCGTGAAGAAGGATCACGAAGGAACGATCAAGTATGTTAACACGCCAATTGGAACGACTACAGCCCCAATTCATAGTTATTTCGCCCTTGTGCAGGACGATCCTTCCGTACAGGTCGTGACGAGCGCACAGAAATGGTATGTAGAAAAATACATCCAAAGCAACCGCCCTGAATACAAAGACTTGCCAATTCTCTCTGTAGGAGCCCCTTTCAAAGCGGGTCGCAATGGAGTCGAGGAATTCACTGAAATCAAGGAAGGCGGACTGACCATTCGCAGCGCCGGTGATTTATACTTATACGATAATACCTTGAAGGCAATCAAGATCAAAGGGTCAGTGGTTAAAGAGTGGCTTGAAATGTCTGCCGGGAAATATAATACGATCGATCCTGCCAAGTCTGAGGAACAGGAGCTGCTTAATGGAAAGTTTGCCGTTTATAACTTTGATGTGATTGACGGCGTTACGTATCAAATCGATGTCACCAAGGCTCCGCGCTATGATGAAAAAGGGATTAAAGTGTCGGATTCAAGCAGAATTGCAGATTTGAAATATAATGGTGAACCAGTGGACCCGAATCAAGATTTCATCGTCGTGACGAATAATTACCGTGCTTCGGGCGGGGGGAACTTCCCGGGAGTCAAGGGCAGCGAATATGTAGTTGACTCCGCGGATGAAAATCGCCAGATCTTGATGGATTACATCACACAAGAGGGTGAGATCAATCCAACCGCTGATAATAACTGGTCAATCGCCCCGATTTCAGGCAATGTGAACGTCACTTTCACCTCATCACCAAAAGGTGTGGAATATCTAAATGAAAACAGCCCGATTTCTTATACAGGCGAAAAGGATGATAAAGGCTTTGGCATATACAAATTTAATTTGGGGAAAGAAAACGTTAAGGTGCAACTGCTCGGAATCAATGATCTTCACGGCCAGCTTGATACCACTTCCGATTTTGGCGGTATCAAACAAGGGCGTGCTGATTATTTAGCAGCGCACTTGAAGCAGCGTGAAGCTGAAAACCCTGAAAATACACTTTTACTATCGGCAGGGGATGCTGTTGGGGCAAGTGCTCCCGTTTCTTCTTTGCTCCAGGACAAACCGACGCTTCAGTTTTTGAATAATATGGAATTCGATGTCGGAACTGTCGGGAACCATGAGTTCGACAAAGGGGTAGAAACCCTGATGGCTCAAATCAATGGCGGAAAGTCGCCAACATCCGATGTGGTATTCGATAAATTGAACTTTCCATATGTAGTTGCCAATGTCGTATATAAAGACACGAAAAAACCGATTTTGGACCCTTACGTCATAAAAAAGGTCGGCGGGGTTGATATTGGGTTCATAGGTGTAGTCACGAATGCCACACCTCAAAAAGTAAGTCCGGATGGCATTAAAAATGTGGAATTCATAGAACAGGCACCTGCTGTAAATAAGGCGGTTAATGAGTTGAAAGACAAAGGCGTCAAATCGATTGTGATCATCTCACATGACCCAGGAACTGAAAAGGAAGGGGTCATCACAGGCGAAGTGGCTGATCTTGCCAATGCCGTGGATGATGAAGTTGATGTGATCTTAGCTGGAGATAATCATGCAAAGGTCAACAACTATGTGGATAATAAATTGATTGTACAAGCTTACTCTTATGGAACGGCTTTTGAAGATGTGGATTTGGAAATCGATCCAAACACAAAGGATATTGTCAAAAGGTCAGCTGAGATTGTCACGGTTACACAAGATGGCATCACACCGGATGCCGGGACGACGAAATTCATTAACGACTATCTAGACATGTTCCCCGAGTTGAAAGCCCCGCTTGGGACAACGGATGAGAAAATTTTAAGAGCCAATGCCTATACGCAGGAAACGGGCCTTGGGAATTTAATTGCCGATTCAATGAAGGCAGATTTGAATTCCGATTTTGCCTTCATGAATCCAGGCGGAATTCGTGCTGATATTCCAAAGGGGGAAGTCACTTTTTCCGATTTAGCGAAAATCCAGCCGTTCGGAAACGTATTGGTTAAGCTGGAACTGACTGGAGCAGAAGTGAAAACGCTGCTGCAACAGCAATGGATCGTTGAAGGATCTCCGAAAACCTTGCAAATTTCTGGACTGAGCTATACAGCCGACTTCAGTAAACCTGTCACGGAACGGGTCACTTTATTGAAGAAAGCGGACGGAACACCGATCAAGGATACCGAAACATACACGGTGGCCGTCAATGATTTCATGGCAAGCGGTGGTGATAACTATACCGTCCTGAAAGGAAAAGAGCGTGTGTTTGGACATGCAGACCTGGAAGCATTCGTTAACTATGTGAAAGAAACGTTTAAAGGCGGAAAGATCACGGCAGAAATTGAAGGCAGAATTACGAATATCAATAATTAATAGAGGTTTACTCGTGAAATTTGCACAATTACTCGTGAGTTTAGAGGATTTACTCGTGAAACTCTAAAAGAGAGCGCTCCTTAATATAAGGGGCGCTCCTTTTGGTGATCAATTGTTTCTGAAAATGGAAAAGTTCAATCCCAATGCGAAGGTGACCCATGCTATATAGGGAATCATCGCTAAACCGGATGCACGGTCTATTCTATAAAACTCGAATGCCGTTAAAGTAATCAGGGTCAGCAGTGCAGCCATTTCAATAAATGCCGTTCCGCGCAAGCCCCATTTGAAGAATAAAAAAGACCATAGGAAGTTCAACCCTAGTTGAGTATCATAGAGGAGTTCAGCGGACTTCGATTCTTTTTCCTTGGATGCAATGCGATATTTCGCTATACCCATAATCGTATAAAGGCTTGTCCAAGCAACGGGGAAAGTCCAGGAGGGAGGAGCGAAAGCAGGCTTCTTGAGTTTGTCATAAATTTCTTTTGAATTCCTTGTGGCGAGTATCCCCACAAGTGAACCTCCGACCACAGGTACCAATACACTTTTTGCTAATTTTCTGTAGTTCTAATGCGATCCTCTTCTTTCTTCATTATTTGGATGTTCTTGTACCTTTACCTTTTCATCTGAAAATAAAACATGACCCTTTGATCAAGAAGTGTAACTTTCTTCCAAAATTTTACGTCGGTACTAGTAAGAAAAGGGGGAATACCGATGAACCGAAAAACAATGATGCTTATGTTCAGCTTGTTCCTCTTACTTGCTGCATGCATCAGTAATGAAAAAGATGATTCAGCATCTAAAGCAGAGGATGAAACGGCGGAAAGTAAGATGGACGCTTCATTTTCCGGGAATAAGGTACAGGAAGAAGCAGCGGAAAAGGAGGGGGTGACGGATGAAAGAAAGGTCATCCATCAAGCCCAGCTTGAGTTGAAGGTGAAGAACCTTGAAAAGGCACAAATGAAGATTGAGAATAAGGTGGCTGAATATGGCGGATATGTTGTCGAGTCCAATGTATACAGGGAAGATGAAGAACTGGTGGAAGGAACGATCACTGTTCGGGTCCCAGAAGCCCATTTTCAGGATTTTCTAGCGGATAGCGAGGGCGAGGCTTCAGAAGTGGTCGGAAGGAATGTGACAGGACAGGATGTAACGGAGCAATATGTAGATTTAAAAGCAAGATTGAAGTCAAAGAGGGCAGTTGAGGAAAGGTTGCTTGCATTCATGAAGGATGCTGAGAAGACGGAAGATTTGCTGAAAATATCATCCGATCTTGCCGTGGTGCAAGAAGAAATAGAGCAGCTGACAGGGCAAATGAAGTATCTTGAGAACCAGACCGCATATTCGACGGTTACCATCAAGTTATCACAGGACCGGATAGTTGTACCGGGCATTGATAATAAGGAATTGAATACTTGGGAAAGAACGAATAAACAACTTGCAACGAGTGCGAATCTATTACTTAAAGCGGGTTCAGGAATCATTGTTTTTATAATAGGAAACTTGCCTATCCTCATTATTTTAGGCGGAGCTGGTGCGGCGGTCCATTGGGTGATCAAAAGAAGGGGTAAAAGGTGAAGGCAGAAAGAGAGGGTGCCAATTAGATTGGCACCCTCTGACATTTATCTTTTCCGTTTATGCAAGCCGGTCACATAATACAGGGCTACCAACAGTAAGATCCAAATCGGACCAACGATTAGAGCGATTCTTGTATCTGCTGAAAAACCGAGTACGACCATTACGAATACTAAAAAGGCTAATGTGAAATAAGAAGTGAATGGGAAAAGAGGCATCTTGTAAGACAAGCCTTGTTTTTCTCCCTGACTCATTTTCCGTCTAGACATAATCTGTGTGACAAGTATGGTTCCCCATGTCCAGAGTGCACCGAATGTCGCGACACTTGTGACGTAAGTGAAAACTTTATCGGCTTCCATGTAGTTAAGGTAAACGCCGAAAAGAAGCACGATAGCCGAAACGATGATGGCAACGCCAGGAACGCCTGACTTTGTTGTACGTTCGAAGCTTTTTGGTGATTCACCTTGCTGCGCTAGGTTGAATAACATTCTTCCTGTACTGAAGATCCCGCTGTTACAAGATGAAAGGGCTGCTGTCAGTACGACAAACTGAATGATTCCTGCTGCGCCTGGTATACCGATTTTATCAAACATCATAACGAATGGGCTGTTTTCTCCATTCATTTCATCCCATGGAGTGATCGATAAAATGACTGTCAGAGCTAAAACGTAAAAAAGTAAAATCCGGTAAAAAACGGTATCGATGGCTCTCTTTAAAGATTTTTCAGGATTTTTAACTTCACCTGCGGTTACTCCAAGCATTTCAATTCCCAAATAGGCGAACATGACCATTTGAAACGAGAGGATGACACCAGAAATTCCATTAGGGAAGAATCCTCCATTTTCAACAAGGTTGCCGAAACCGACCGCGACTCCGCCGTTCCCTAGTCCAAAGATGATCATTCCGAAGCCAAGGACGATCATAAGGATGATCGTAATGATCTTAATTAAGGCGAACCAAAACTCCAATTCACCGTATGCTTTTACAGCAAGAAAGTTAATCGTTGTCATGATGGCAAGTGCGGCTAACGCCCAAGCCCATTGAGGGGTATCAGGGAACCAAAATTGCATATAGATTCCGACTGCCGTAATTTCAGCCATACAGGTGGCAATCCAAACGAACCAGTAATTCCATCCGGTTATATACCCGGCAAGAGGACCGACAAATTCGCTTGCATAGCGACTGAAAGAGCCTGCGACAGGATTTTTTATCGCCATTTCCCCAAGTGCACGCATGATAAGATAGATCATAAGCCCGCCAATGGCATAAGAAATGATGATGGCTGGGCCGGCTAATTTAATCGCAGATGCCGAGCCGAGAAATAGACCGACTCCAATGGCTGCGCCAAGAGACATTAATGCGATATGTCGTTCTTCCAAACCTCTATGCAGTTGAGATTCTTTGGAGTTTTGCATAATTTTCCCCTTTTCTATGTTGGAGTTTAATTTTCTCTATCTAGCATTTTATCACTAGTAGAGGAGAATACATATTATTTATTGATTTTTCACATAATATTACAACTAAATAATATATTTTAATAGGAAGAATGTAAAGCAAAAAATGAAAACGCTTACTACGAAAGTGTTCCTATCTTTTTTCTTCGTATCACAATCTTTAAACCCTAATTGCAATGCTATTCAACCAAAATAAAATTATGTGATTTTTCTAAAAATTTAGACATCTACCAATGGAAAAGCTGTCCCGAAAATATGGAACAGCTTGTTCATTTTATCATTGCCAGATGGCGGAGGCCCATTCAGGATGATCTATGAAAGGGTTGCGATTATGCTGATATTCATTATAAATGATCTCATTCCGATTACGCTCGAAGGCATCCACTGGATCCTGTTCATTCCATTCCAGTAAAACAGCTAATTTACCATGATATGGGGCGGTACCATTGTTCACTTGATTATTTAACTCTAAATCGACTTCCCCTGCATCACCCTCGTAACGAACCGCCATATAAAACAGCATCCTGGCGACATCACCTTTGACACTATCGCGAGGTTCCCACGAATCAGAATCATAGTAATTTCCTATAGCTTCGGTATGTTCAGAACCTCCATTATCAAAGTCCAGGTTGTTTCTAGTACTGTTGACAGAGGTATCAGTCGGCCGAAGGTGATGCAGATCAGTGCCGGGTCCTAAAGTGGTACCGAAATCACCATGTGATTTTGCCCATACATGCTCACGATTCCAATCATTAACACCAGATCCGTTCATCGTTTTTCCTTGAGAACGCCCTGTATAAAGAAGAATGACATTATTGGCGTTATTCGGGTCCTCATCGGTTTTCCGTAAAGCGTCCCAGACATTTGAATACGATATTTCCGAATGATCATCGATGATTTCATGGAGGGCGCTTTTTAGCGATGACCCTGATTTTCCGCTGGCTGAATCATAGTATGAGCCAACCCCCGGTGTCTCCGGTTCTGTTGAATCATTCCCTGAAAACATGGCAGATACATCTTTTAAGCCTGGATGGGTGAAATAGGCACTAAGTGAACCGGTTACGGTGACTTTTTTTCCTTTTAAAGAAGGATTTGTTTTTAAGCCAAATTCAGAGCGGAAGGAGAATGGAACCTGAACATACAACATATTGGAAATAGTTGTTTCCGATGAGCTTTCTGCCAATGCTATGGCGTAATCATTTGGATAGCCGCTCGTGACGACGGTATTGGCTGACGTGGGCTGTCCCACCACATATCCGCTGACCGTTTTAATCGTGCCGTCTTGATTCGCAATGGCTTGGGAAACGGAGTAAGGAGAGGACAAGCTGCCATCGCCAGCCGCGGCTAGTGACGGGGTAATGCAAAAAGCGGAAATAAAGAATGCAAGCACGAGTAAAATGGGCAGGGAAAATCTTAATTCATGTTTTGTGAACATGTCATTCCTCCATAAATCGATTCATACCCATTTCCAGAGAAATCGGCATGTATATGTAAAGTTATGGATATAAAGCACTTTTTCCTTCTGGACTGTCAAAAATGAGAGAATACAGCTAGTGAAGCTTAGCGGAATTTAGGGAAATAGCCCGGGAAATATCGAAGGCTGTTATGGAAATGAAATGGATGCGAAAAACCGTCAGCATGCTACTGACGGTTTTTTTTACTCTGTTTTATAAGAAGACTTTGTATGAAACTTAATAACAATGATCCGATTAAAGCTCCCCAAAAAGAATTTATTACAAAGCCACTGACGGCATAGGAAGTGATTTGGAATGTGAAGGCATTGATAATGAAAGAAAACAACCCGAACGTCAGGATGGTGATCGGCAATGTGATAAGCTGGAGAATTGGTCTAACCAGCAAGTTCATGATTGATAATATAAAAACCGCCAGCAAGGCTGTTCCGTAAGATTTAATCGTGATGGAGTCGAGAAGCCAGTCAATAACGAGCAATACCAGCCCGTTGATAAGGAAACGCATTATTATGTTCATGAAAAACTCCTCCTGAAGTACCTTTACTACAAGTCATTATACTAAAATTCCATGAATTTCAGTTATATGTTTGCAGAATTGTCACAAAAAAAAGAGGAATACGATATGTATTCCCCCAAATGGAAAAGGACCTTTTTTAGGGTCTCGGACTGTAGACAAATACGAAGAAGGCGGGTTTGCAGCAGTTCTTTATTTAAAAAAGTTCCAGTCGATTTCAGAAATCCGCTCCCTTTCCGCCGACTGTCTGCCAAGCCTCCTCGCCGCAAGCGTCTGCGGTGTCTTGGCTAGCCAGTTATTCGGCAGGAGTGTCGCAAATTTCTCAATCCATTGAGGGTTTCATAAAGTATATCCTAGTGTTTTAATCATAGTTCGGGATATGAGCATTCCGGACTTCCTTTTGTAGACAAATACGAAGAAAAGCTAGTTTGCCAGCAGTTTTTTATTTAAAAACGTTCCAGTAGTTTTCAGAGATCCGCTCCTTTTCCGCCGAAAGAACCCCATTTGTCTTCAAACTGGGACCCATTAGGGTCTTTTTCTATTTAATTGTTGGCAATGATCTTTTCGAATTCACTTAATTCCAATGTGTTTTTCAATTTTGGGTTGGTGTTTAAGGAAAGCAGGGCACTTTCGATGAGAAAGATCCGCGGTTCTACGTTTTGTAAAAGTTCCTCTTGGATAAAGTGAATCAATTTTAAGTTTTTAACCCGTTCTGCTTCATCATCTTGGCATAGCCTCAGGATCATCTTTTTTAGGTCGTTTGCAGAGTGCAGGAGTGCTGTATGAAAATCCTGCTGTGTATGGAAGCACTCTGGCAGCCATTGCTTGATGAGATCGGGTTCCAAAAGCTGTGCATTTGACTTGCTGACATCTTCGAAAATGGTTTTAATCCTATCGACACAATAACGGATAATTTCAGTAGGGTTGAAATCGGGCTCTTTAGCCAAAGCATTAAAATGAATCGTTTGATGCATCATCCCCGAGTAAAGAATGGCACAGTCCAAAATATAAGGTTTTTTATCAGCGCCGAAAATGTCGAGAAACCGTTTTGATAGCCAATGGATATGCTGGAATTTAGCATGTGTTATGAAATTTTTAAGTTCGGTATCATTTGAAATCATTACTTCTTCATATAAGAAAAAGATTTTATTGCTTTTGTTGGAGTGCATTTGTAATTCGGATTGTTTGATGAATATTTCAATATCTGCAAGGTTTTGCCCAATCAGCAATTCATTCCGCTCTTTTTCGAATTTTTCTTGCCAAGTTAGGAAGACTGCCTTAAGCAATTCGCTTTTAGAAGAAAAATAGTTATAAAATGTACCTTTTGAAATGCCGCTATAATCTAAAATATCCTGAATGGAAGTTGCTTGATAACCCTTTTCAATAAATAATTGGTGTGCATATTTAACTACCAGTTGTTTGCGCTCATTCATATATATCACCCTTACTCTTATTGGACGGTCATTTTAACGTAATAGTATCTTATTTTCTATACGAACACAAACCAGTATGTTTACAATTTCTCTAGAAAAATAAGGGTGAAGACCTTTTGTTTCATTTAATTTATGAAGAGTTCAAATGTACAGGAAGAGGACTGTTGAAATAATGGTTCACAAAAGCGATGAAAAATTCAGTTTCTATGGCTTCTTCTTTTCACCATTGAAATAAAGGCTGATGAGTGAACAAAGTCACAGGAAAACAATCTTGTTTGTTATAAGATGAATAGAAGGAAATAGGTGCAGTAGCGCAAAGTATCTATGAATATTCGTTATCATTCTCGATTACTAACCCATTGGTAGGAGAAATGATAAAATCACTAGTCATGAAGGAATATTGGTTATAAGGGTCGTATACCATTATTAGGAATGGGATTATGGGAATATGCTGTTCCTTCAACGTTTATACCTTTTTGATTTTCTATATTATGGATGGATGTGAAGTTCTATCATCAATAAAAAAACAATGAATTGATTATTATATTAAAATTATTATAAATAAGTATTGATTTTTTTCTGATAAGCTTTATCATTATATACATAAATAATAATGAAAAGGTGGTTCAATTATGACAAATAAGAAAAACCTTACTACAAGCTGGGGAGCGCCAGTTGGAGATAATCAAAACTCAATCACTGCCGGCGAACGCGGCCCGGTACTCATTCAAGATGTACACTTATTGGAAAAGCTAGCCCACTTCAACCGTGAACGTGTGCCTGAACGTGTAGTTCATGCGAAGGGTGCCGGTGCTTTCGGAACTTTCGAAGTAACGAACGACCTTTCTCAGTACACGAAAGCTAAACTATTCAATGGTGTGGGCAAGAAGACAGATCTTTTTATCCGTTTCTCCACAGTGGCAGGTGAATTGGGTTCTGCTGATACAGTCCGTGACCCGCGTGGATTTGCTGTTAAATTCTACACGGAAGAAGGAAACTACGATATCGTCGGTAATAATACGCCTGTATTCTTTATTCGCGATGCGATTAAATTCCCCGACTTCATTCATACACAAAAAAGAGATCCTAGAACACATTTGAAAAACCCTACGGCTGTTTGGGATTTCTGGTCACATTCACCGGAATCTCTGCACCAGGTGACGATCCTGATGTCCGATCGGGGCATTCCTGCTACACTTCGTCATACACATGGTTTCGGAAGCCACACATTTAAATGGGTGAACGCTGAAGGAAAAGGCGTTTGGGTGAAATACCACTTCAAAACAGAACAGGGCATCAAAAACCTTGATGTGGATCTAGCTGCAAAACTAGCAGGTGAAAACCCTGATTACCATACGGAAGATCTTTTCAATGCCATTGAAAAAGGGGACTTCCCTGCATGGAAATTATATGTTCAGATCATGCCTCTGGAAGATGCGGATACATACCGTTTCGATCCATTCGATGTGACGAAGGTATGGTCTCAAAAAGATTATCCGCTGATCGAGCTTGGTCGTATGGTATTGAACAGAAATCCTGAAAACTACTTTGCTGAAGTAGAGCAAGCCACGTTCTCACCAGGAACATTCGTACCGGGAATTGAAGCTTCCCCAGACAAGATGCTTCAAGGACGGCTATTCGCATATGGAGATGCACATCGTTACCGTGTGGGCTCGAATCACAACCAGCTTCCGGTTAACCGTCCGAAAGTGGAAGCGAATAACTATCAACGTGATGGCTTCATGCGTGCAGATGACAATGGCAAGGGATCTGTTTATTATGAGCCGAATAGTTTTGGAGGTCCTGCCGAATCATCGGAAAATAAAGTCACTCCTTTCGAGGTGAATGGGCAAGCTGCACAAGTCGGTCATAATAGTGATGATCACTACACTCAAGCAGGTGACTTATACCGTCTATTAAGTGCCGAAGAGAAAACTCGCCTTGTTGACACGATCGTGGGCGCAATGAAACCTGTGGAATTGGAAGAAATCAAGCTTCGTCAAATCGGTCATTTTTACAAAGCCGATCCAGAATACGGAACACGCATAGCCGAAGGTTTAGGTTTACCTGTACCGCAAGAAGCGTAAAATATGGGACTCCCAATCTAGTAAATGCAAACAGGCATCCATTCAATGGATGCCTGTTTTGTTTTATATAGGGCTCCATTATATAAATGACACCCGACAAGTTCGGTAACAATATATAGTTATAAATGGTTTGTAAGGAAGTCATGCTGTCAGATTAATTGGGGGCCAGTTACTTAGATTATCGGTAAAGGGTGGAATTAATGACTAGTAAAAAGAATCGGGTGTTAGTAGGCAGTCCAATTTACCAGAAACCACATATTTTACAAAAGTTCCTGTTCTCACTTAGAAGGTTGGATGTGGAGGGACTGGAGCTGGCATTTTCTTCATTGATGAAATGAAGATGAGCAATCAAGCAAAATGCTCGAGGATTTCAGTCAGGAGGAGAACAATGTCAAAGCAATAATTAAATCGAATCAGCATACATTTGGTTAAAAGGAGGTGCAGTATGGACGTTTTTGTGCGGCAGAATGATTCCTTGTGGTATTATAGCCAATTATTCAAGGTGAATTACCAACTTATCATTGATTCCAATAGTGGGATTGATCCACTTGCGCTTATGATTGGCCAACAAATCAAAATTCCTGGCTTTACGGCGACCGGTTATAGCATTAAGCAAGGCGATTCCTTATGGGCAATTGCCAGATCACGTAATCTTTCATTGGATGCCCTATTTTTGGCTAATCCCAATCTCAACCCGAATGCCTTGCAAGTTGGTCAGACAATTTCTGTGCCATTAAGGATTACGTGGAGGCTAATTCAAGGAAACCGGGAATATGATTATGAGACGATGATGACCGATGTAAGACGTTTGAAAACTATCTATCCATTTATTAAAACCTCCCCCATCGGGGACTCGGTGCTTGAAAGGGATATCCCCGAAGTGCTGATTGGGAATGGCAACAAACGAGTTCACTACAATGGTTCCTTTCATGCGAATGAGTGGATAACGACGCCTGTGATCATGACCTTTTTAAATGATTATTTACTCGCAATCACGAATCAGGCTGACATCCGCGGTCCATCTCTGTTTCCCTTTTATCAACAGACGATGCTGTCGATCGTCCCAATGGTGAATCCGGACGGAGTGGAGTTGGTGCTGAAAGGCCTGCCTGCAGATGAGTCATTGAGAGGACGGCTCGTGGAATGGAATAATGGCAGCGAAGACTTCTCTGGCTGGAAAGCCAATATCAACGGGGTGGATCTGAATGATCAATTTCCCGCCAAATGGGAACTGGAACAAGAACGCAATAATGTAACGGAGCCAGGTCCGGCAAATTATCCCGGGGAAGGGCCGCTTACACAGCCAGAAGCCATTGCAATGTCAGAGTTGACAAGAAAACGTGATTTTGGGAAAGTCCTTGCTTTCCATACTCAAGGAGAGGTCATTTTTTGGGGGTTTGAAAATTTGGAACCGCCCGAGTCGGAGACGATAGTCAATGAGTTTGCGAGGGTCAGTGGGTATGAGCCTGTCAAATCCGCCAATAGTTACGCAGGGTATAAGGATTGGTTCATTCAGGATTGGCGAAGGCCAGGGTTTACCGTGGAGCTGGGCAAAGGAACCAATCCCTTGCCTATATCACAGTTCGATGAGATTTATCAGAAGTCGCTTGGGATTTTCTTAGCAGGGTTATATATGTGAAACTTGACCAAATGAAAAAGCTCGACTCCGTTTCCATGGGGGAGAGCTTTTTAGTCTTATAAACTACTAGGCTTGAAACGATGAGGGCTGCTGCAAAAAATAAGTAAAGTAATGCTTTACTTATCGATTGCATGATTAGCTCGCTTTTTAGCCTAAAATAAACGGACATTCTCCATGTCCCAGTAATATTGCAGCCCCTACCAAAAAGAATTCTAATAGTTTTTGCGGTAAAGAAGATTAACTTCCTTAGCGCTAGTATTGGCCCCACCTACGCCAGATACTTTGACGGCCACGCATGCCATCCAACCTAATTTCATTATAATAGAAAGCGCTTACATTTTCAAAAATAATCGTATTGCAAATTTCGACATTCGCATCATGCTCTCCTTTTCGGCAGAGAGATCATGGGAATTATCGATTCTTTGCATGTGTATTTCCTCCATCATAAATGTTTGATGGTGAGGCTCCAATGAACTGGTCAGCTTATGAGAGGGTTTTTAAAAATCTTAAATGAATAGGTTTATTTATATTTATTGCTGTAATTTCAAGTGTAAATACGAATAAATATTTATGTTTATTCGTTTATAGTTCGTATATAATGATTTTGAGGAATTAAGGAGGAGAGACTGAATGTATAAATCAAAAAAGATTTTATTATTGGGCTCGGGTGAATTGGGGAAAGAGGTCATACTTGAAGCACAGCGGCTTGGTGTGGAGACCGTTGCTGTAGACCGCTATGAACATGCCCCTGCCATGCAAGTCGCTCATCGCAGTTATGTGATCGATATGCTGGATGCGGAACAACTAAGGGGGGTTGTTGAAAAAGAACAACCTGATTTGATTGTACCGGAAATCGAAGCCATTGCTACATCTGAATTAGTCAAGTTGGAAGAGGAAGGCTTTCATGTCATTCCGACGGCACGAGCGGCTAAATTGACTATGGATCGTGAAGGAATCAGGAGGTTGGCTTCTGAAACCCTGGAGATTCCGACCGCAGCCTACAAATTCGCCGATACATATGAAGAATTTGTCCAAGCTGCCAAGGAAATTGGCTTTCCCAATGTCGTAAAACCGTTGATGAGTTCTTCAGGTAAAGGGCAAAGTGTGTGCCGCACGGAAGATGACCTGGAGGATTGCTGGAAAATCGCGATGGAAGGCGGCCGGGTACAAAATGGACGGGTGATCATTGAAGAATTTATCCGTTTTGATTCGGAAATCACGCTGCTTACTGTCCGTGCCGTAAATGGTACCATGTTTTGTGCCCCCATCGGTCACATTCAGCAGGGCGGGGATTATATGGAATCTTGGCAGCCGCATAATATGACAGAAGCACAAATAATGGAAGCGAAAAGAATTGCCCATACCATCACGGAGGAACTTGGAGGGTACGGATTATTCGGGGTTGAGCTTTTCCTTTCAGGGGATAAAGTCTATTTCAGTGAAGTTTCCCCACGTCCGCATGATACGGGGCTAGTGACATTAGTGACTCAGAATTTGTCCGAGTTTGCCCTTCATATTCGGGCGATTCTAGGATTTCCCATCCCGGAAATCAAGTTGATCAGCCCAGGTGCCAGCCGTCCATTAAAAGCTCAAGAAGAGTTATCGGAATATTCTATAGTCGGTGTTGGAGAGGCTTTGGCTTTACCTAATACACAAGTGCGTCTTTTCGGAAAACCTGTTACAAAAGCAGGCAGAAGAGTCGCAGTCGCCCTGTCATCTGCCGATTCAATCGAGATGGCGAGAGTGAATGCGGCTCGTGCTATGGAATGTTTAGTTGTAGAGAAATAATAGTGAAAAAAGCGCTCTTTGAATGGAGCGGATTTCTTAAATTAACTGGAATGGTTTTTAAAGAAAAACTGGAGGCTGGTCTCATCCCGAACTGTTTAAGACTAGTTTATACTTCATCGTTTACTGATTTATAAAACTTCTACTAAATAAAAGAAATTTGCGACACTCATGCCGAATAACTGGCTAGCCGAGACACCAAAGGCGCTTGCTTTGATGCGGCTTGGCAGACAGTTCAACTGAAACGTTTTATAAAGAAAAAAACAGCAGGCAAACTCGCTTTCCTCGAATTTGTCTGCTGTCTGACTCGGAAGCATCCTAATTCGGATGCTTTATTTTCTTTTCCCCATTAATAGCACTTTCAAACTCCAAACAAATCACCTGATTTGAAGACGTTGAATGAGAAGAACTTTAGTTCAAGGTCACTTACCCACGCTGATGTTAACCAAATCTTTTTCATTACTCTAAGGCCTGCAAAATGGCCCCACTACTGATGATTTTCCTGAATGACCAACAACTTCAGAGAATTGGCATACAATTCCGTGACATGCTGCCTTTACCTTGTCTTAACAATTATCCTGCTGCATTTTTACATAGTCTTGACATTGAGTTCATTTTCTTCACCTATAGTTAAATTAAAGAAGTAATAACACTTCAGGGAGGGATTCAATGAACAGACTGATGATTGGTGCCCTGTTATTAACAGCATTTGGTGCTCTTAATACCCAACCAGCTTACGAAGAAGAAACGACAGCTAAAGAAAAAACAGAGGAAATTGCACGGCCACTGGAAAAGAAGGATGTCTATGTTCCGAATCCACAGCTTCCTGATGATATAAACTTGAACCAGACCGGTCAGACCGTTTCCGATGCAAAAGGCGACTTAACCTTGAAGGCCTATAAAAAAGTGAATGAAACGCTGAATGTTGGCCCGATCGAGGTTAAAGTCAAAGAAATGAAAGTGATGCATGCCACTCCGGATTACAGGATGATTGATTTCTTCCACGGCTATACGCATGATGAAGATTTCGATATCGTAAAAGTGAATGTGGAAATCAAAAACAATACGGATGAAAAGATTAAGTTTTCCCCAGTTGCTTTCCTTGAAACGGACGGCGGAGAACACCTGACATGGGAAGATGAAATCTACTTAGAAGAACTTACTGGTGAAATAGAAGGAAACGGTTCAAAAAGCGGAAACATTGGTTTCATTCTAAAGGATGGAAACATAAAGGGCATATCCCTCATGACAAGTGATGCTTTGGATGAAGAAGGGGAAGTCCTTGCAAAAGGCAAGTCAGCTGAATTCGCTTTTTAAAGAAATATGGCGTATGAATCTTTATAAAAATCAAATACTAGAACAAGTGATAGGAATACTATCACTGAACGGAATATCCAAATCCTAATGATGAGGTGACACAGAATGAGCTATAAAGATCAATTAGATCCACATTCTCAAAAGTTTCACCATAATTGGACAAGACCTAAGCGTTCAAAATCTCAAGTTAATGGCCATACGCAAGAATCGCAAACAAACATTATACTAAGAAGCAATGCAAAGGCTCACAGGTGGTAAAGGATATTCCCGATAAAGAAGGAGGCTCTTAGCGAGTCTTCTTCTTTATATTTAATTCAGCAATCATGGCATACATGGCTTTTCATTCATAATTATGATACCATTTACCTTTAAGAATAAAGCGATGTGCCTGATGTGAAATGTATCCATCACCGGAGTTTTGAATCCGATTGAAAGTTTCACCTTATACAAATAGAGGACGTGAATTGTAATGATTAAAATTGAAATCCCTGCAGCGGATATAAGCATCAAACAAAGGAAGCAAGTTATAGAAGGAGACGAACCTGTCATTCCTGAAATTTACGGGTTTATCGATTTTCATTTGATTCCCCGTGATAAAGGCGGCATCATCTTGTTTTACAATGAAAACGATGAGCTGATTTTTGTCGGGAAAGCTCGTAAATTAAGACCAAGGGTCAAGAAGCATTTCGAGGATAATGTTTCTCCGATTAAAGAGCATCGCAATGAAGTCAAGAAAATTGACATTCTTATAGTCGAAGACGCTATGGAACGTGAAATCTATGAAACGTACATGATCAATACACTTCACGCTAAATATAACGTCGACAAAGTGTTTTATAAATAAGAAGAACGTATGAAAAGCTGACTGCATATGCACTCAGCTTTTTTGTGTGCAAACAAAGTTTACATATGTACAAAAATAATTTCGTACATTTACAACGGCTACATGTCAGTTTAACAATGTTGGTTTATATTTAGAGTATTCCAATACATTCTCAGGAGGAAGCTATTGAAGAAAATACTTTGTAAAAAGGTGTTAGTTATCTCGATCGGGACAGTGATTGCCTTTGGGAATTTAACGTGGTCCATGTCACAAGCTTCTAAACTGGCGAAACAGAGAGAGATTGAAACTTTTGAACAAGAGACAGTAAAATCTTCAGGGTGGGAAATGGCGGAATAAGCACAGTAACCAATGATTTTTTTCTCGATTTGCAACAAAGAAAAAGAAAAATGTATTGGATAATGAAACGTTGTTGATAACAGCTGAGTACAATAAATGCTGAAACTGCAATGGAGGTTCATTACACATAATATCTTATGTGTGATAGGGCTTCCATTTAATTTTTGTTTTAAGTTTCATTAAGAATGTCAGCACCTTTCATTTATTCGTGATTGCCCTTTGCGGTATCGGGGCAATCGTGAGTATATTCATTCAGGAAAAGTATTCGGGAGTTAATTTTTAAAAAAACTTGCAAATAGTAATGATTACGTTTTATTATTAAAGAGTGTTTTTTTAAGCGTGGAAGCTATGGTATATAAATCGTAATGATTTTGATTTATGTGCAACAAAGAAATCAGGCAAAGGAGTGGTAAGGATGGGTATGAAGAAAATTCCGGTTACGGTATTGAGTGGGTACCTCGGTGCGGGAAAGACGACGCTTTTGAATCATATTCTTGAAAATCGGGATGATCTGAAGGTTGCCGTCATCGTTAACGATATGAGTGAGATCAATATTGATGCCTCGCTGGTCAAACAGGGAGGGTTTACCCGGACGGATGAAAAACTGGTGGAAATGCAGAATGGCTGCATTTGCTGTACGCTTCGTGAGGATTTAATGATTGAAGTGGAGAAATTGGCGAAACTAGGAGACATTGATTACATCGTGATTGAATCGACTGGGATAAGCGAACCGGTACCTGTAGCCCAAACCTTCTCCTATGTTGATGAAAGCATGGGAATTGATTTATCGGAATATTGCCGGCTTGATACGATGGTAACCGTTGTTGATGGGTATAACTTTTGGCAAGACTTCACTTCCGGAGAAACACTTATTGACAGGATGCAGGCAACTGATGCTGCCGATGGCAGGGAAGTGGTCGATCTATTAATAGATCAGATAGAGTTCGCCAATGTCATCCTGTTAAATAAAATCGATCTAATGGATGCTGACGCCGTTGAGGAATTGAAAGCTGTTCTTCATAAAATCAATGCGGATGCACGGATCATCGAAACGGATCATTCCAAGGTGCCGCTAAAGGAAGTATTGAATACGCATTTATTTGATTTTGAAGAGGCAAGCCAAGGAGCGGGCTGGATAAAGGAATTGAATGAAGAGCATGTCCCTGAGACACTGGAGTACGGAATTTCATCCTTCGTTTACAGAAGGAAAATACCGTTTCATCCCGAGAGACTGATGCTATGGTTAGAAAACTGGCCCGTACAAGTGGTAAGGGCAAAGGGCTTCCTTTGGCTGGCATCGAGAAATGATACGGCAGGCCTGCTATCGCAAGCGGGACCATCATTAACTTTACAAGCAGCCGGTAAGTGGATTGCAGCATACCCGGAGGAAGAACAGCGCCAAATTTTAAAAGAAGCACCTGAACTATTGGAACGGTGGAATGAGATATACGGTGACAGGATGACGGAGCTGGTGATGATCGGCATTCAAATGAATCAAAAGGAAATCGAGAATGAATTAGATCAATGCTTATTGACGGAAATTGAGTTGCAGCAGGATTGGTCTTTGTATGAAGATCGATTGCCTGCATTTACGGAAATGGTTCATTAAAAAAACTTTAGGAGGAAACAAACATGAGAGTAAACATTACTTTAGCATGCACAGAATCAGGGGACCGGAATTATATCACAACGAAAAACAAGCGGAATAACCCGGACAGGATCGAATTGAAAAAGTACTGCCCGCGATTAAAGAAACACACGCTTCACCGTGAAACGAAGTAATTTCGAGATTTAAATCGTAATGATTATGATTTACAAGAGGGGATAGATGTAAAAGGAGGGAAGTTCATGTTGGAATGGATCATTATTGGCGGAGGCATTCAAGGTATGACGATGGCTGCATTTTTACTAAAGTCAGGAAAAACGACAGTGGACCAGCTGGCGATTGTTGATAGAAATGAAGAACCATTGGCAAGATGGAAGCATTGTACGGAAGTCGTTTCAATGCCATATTTGCGCTCACCATCCGTACACCATCTGGATGTGAATCCATTCAGCCTGCAGAAATATGTGGAAAAAGCAGACTGGAACGATAACTTTTACGGCCAATATAAGCGGCCATCCCTACAATCCTTCAATGAACATTGTGTTCACCTGGCTGATGATTTATCCATTAAGCAGGCATGGGTGCAAGGGGAAGTCACCTCTGCCTGCAAAACGGGACTGGGCTGGGAAATCCAATTGCAAAACAAGCGTCTTTTAGGGCAAAAACTTGTGATTTCAATTGGTATTGGTGAACAGCCTTATTGGCCGAATTGGGCGCAGCAATTAAAACAAGAGAATGAAAGTTCCGTTTATCACATATTCGATGAAAATATTCCGGAGCTGACACAATTACAAGGACCCGTCACGATCATTGGGGGAGGCATATCTTCTGTCCATCTTGCTTTAAAGCTGAGTAAGATCTATCCCAATGATGTCACGCTGCTAAAGCGGCACCCTTTTAGAATTCATGATTTCGACAGTGATCCTGGTTGGTTGGGGCCGAAAAAACAGCGTCCTTTCCGTGATATAACAAGCTATCAAAAAAGACGCGAGACCATTATCCAGGCCCGTAATAAGGGATCCATACCGCCTGACTTACATAAAGCGCTGAAGAAGGAGGTTAAAAGTGGGTTATTGCGTGTGATGGATGAAGAAGTGATAAGCGCTGTGTGGAGGGGCGGGCATATTAGCCTAAGGGATAAAAACGAAAAGGTCATTCAACAAACAGGGACGATCCTTTTAGCGACCGGCTTCAAATCATCAATGCCTGGGAAGGAATGGCTAACACCAGTCATCCAATCGCATGATTTACGCTGCGCGGAATGTGGTTATCCGATTGTATCGCAGTCGTTGCAGTGGGGACCTGGTTTATATGTCACGGGAGCATTGGCTGAACTTGAAATGGGACCGATATCCAGGAATATATCGGGAGCAAGACAGGCAGCGGAACGAATTGTGAACAGTTTATAAAATCATGATCTTTAAAAAGGAGAATAAAAATGGCGAAAAAATCCAAGGTGATAAAAGCTCAAAAACAGTTGGCAATGGTCGAAAAGTATGCAGAACTAAGAAAGGAATTAAAGGAGAAAGGGGATTATGCCGCATTGGCCAAACTCCCGCGTGATTCTTCGCCGACAAGGGTCCACAATCGTTGTGGCGTAACGGGAAGACCCCGTGGATATATGCGCAAATTCAACATGTCACGTATCGTTTTTAGGGAACTTGCTCATAAAGGGCAACTGCCGGGTATCAAAAAGTCAAGTTGGTGAAGCGGGGAGAAGAAAGGTGTGATTTGTTTTTCATTCACTTTTTTTTTAGAAGAGATCAAGTACAAAATCATAAGAAAAGGAGCCCTTGTTGAACAGGGGCTCCTCAGTTTGGCGACAAAAGGGGATTGGAGTCCGAATATTGGGGTGAAGGTCGAAAAAATTCATGAACGGTCGAAAAAAGTGCAGTGTAGGTCAAAAAACTGCGTTAACAGCCAAATAAAGTGTGGTGTAGTGCTTTTTCCTTGAAATTTATACGGATGAAACCTCATTAGATTGAAGGAATTTGCGACACTCCTGCCGAATAACTGGCTAGCCGAAACCCCCAGGCGCTGGCGGCGAGGAGGCTTGGCAGACAGTCGGCGGAAAGGGAGCGGATTTCTGAAATCAACTGGAACTTTTATTAATTTGTCTACATTTTGAGGAGCCCTTGTTAAAACAAGGGCTCCTTCCCATTCAGAAGTGATGCTTATTTAACTGCCTTTAATGCTTGTTCAGAAATATAGAAGTCTTTTCCGTTGTAAACGGTGATAGCATTTATTTCCTTTTGTTTAGTGGATTTAGGAGTCTTGCTGATCACGATATTCTTATTTGCAGGCAGTTCCACTCTTTGCTGCCCCTTTTTCGCTACGAAAACTGGGTTATTCGGGTCTGTCACATCTATACGGGTAGAATATCCTTTTTTCTCAAAGGAATCTTTAGCATTCATGTATAGTTTATTCGATAATTTTTGTAAATCAAAGCCCATAAATTCGGCCATTTTTTTAGCGAGATCTGTATTCTCCACTAATCCAGTCGGTTTTGAAGGGCCATAAGAATACAGGAATACGTCTTCCCCTGTATGACCGCCTGTTGTAAAGCCAATGTTGGCACGGTTAGCAAGCATCTTTGTCATTTCAGCACCAATGTTTTTAGAAGAGGTAAGTTTTGCTGTTTCTTCAGAAGTCAGATCATTAAGTCCATACAGGGCTGCTACTTCCTTAAGATTGGAATGATCTGGTTTTAACTTACTTAAAGCTCCTTCAACAGTCATCTTCGCTTCCTTTAATGGATCGATATAAGATGATACGGGTGTTTCCGGGTAGGAGGAGTTCGTGTTTACGTTACCCATTGTAATTCCGCTGTTTCCATGGTCCGCTACAGCAATGACCATCGTGTTTCCATCATTTTTTGCAAACTTAAGCGCTTCGTTAACGGCATCATCAAAAGCTAAAGTATCACTAATCATTCCGATTGTGTCGTTTCCGTGAGCAGCCCAGTCAATTTTGCTTCCTTCAACAAATAAGAAGAAGCCATCTTTATCTTTTTTCAAGGTTTTAAGGGCCTTATTGGTCATATCGGCTAAAGTGGGCTCACTTGGCTTTGTTGTTTCACGATCAAAATCATATGCTAGGGCACTTGGTGCAAAGCTTCCCCAAATTTTATTCGATTTAGAGTTTAACAGCTCGTCACGGGTTTCAACAAAGTCATACTTGTCTTCATCAAGCACTTCCAAAAGGTTTTCTCCATCAATTCTTGCATTTTTTGTTTTACCTGGTAAAAGGGATTCTTTGCCCCCTCCCAAAACTACGTCAATCCCCTGATAAACCTGCTGTTCCGCAATATCACCGTAATTGGTTCGATGTGTCACGTGAGCAGAAAAGCCTGCGGGTGTAGCATGCTGGATTTCAGATGTAGAGATGATGCCAGTTGCCTTTCCCGCTTGTTTCGCACCCTCCAAAACGTTAGCGACTGGTTTATGGGCATTTTTCGGATTAACCGGATCGAGCCCTGGAGAATTAACGATGGATGGCAGGACACCGACATATTTATCATTGGATTTATTTCCTGTCGCAAGCGCTGTTGCTGCAGGAGCTGAGTCTGTAATGGCCGATTCAGCTGAGTATGTACGCATACCGCCAGACAGCATTTCGTCCATGGCTAGATTATCGCCTTTATACCACCTTGAAAGGGTTGTGGCTCCTGTGCTTGTCCCATCCATCACCATCATGATGACGTTTGTTGGTTCTTTTTTCTTGTCTTTTGCCTGAACATCTTCCTTCAATGTTGAAATACCCAGTGATGAAATGGCTACCGCGCCAGCTAACGTAATTCCTGCCACTTTTTTGCTCATTTTCCCCAAAATGATTACCTCCAAAAAACTATACTTAATACATCTTAGGATAAATGCAGTATATTAAGAAATTACTTCATTTAAGTAAAGAAAGGTTTTTTATCTGTAAATTTTGCTAAACGGCTTGTAGAGTGAACGTTAAAAAAGCAGAAGTCTCTAAGACTCTGCTTTTTAGTATGCTATTTACCTTTGGAAAAATTCAATCCACTCTTTTTCCGGTCCATATACGTAGAAATAGCGATAACCATTTGGAAGGGTGACGATATCTTCATCAATCAGCTCGGTATTATCCAAGCTTTTGATCCGGGCATATTCTTCTTCGATATCATCCACGGTAATGGCAAAATGGTGGATCGTTGCTTCGGAGGGCAGTGTGTCGCTATATCCCTGAATCAATTCTATTTCTGTTTCGTCCGACTCTTCGTAACCCAGGAATGCCAGCTCGATTACCCCATTAGTATGAGGCATGCGTGCTTTTAATTTTAAATCCAGCACATCTTGATAAAAGGCGATGGATTTTTCAAGATCTCTTACAACAATGCCAATGTGATCGACCCTTTTCACAGCCAAGAAAATTTCCTCCTTCATTATATCCAGGTGCAATATGCTAATATTAGTATATATAAGATTATTCGGAATTAAATTACACTTTTATAGCCGTTTTTTAGATAATTTTTTAAATAATGTTAATAAAGGGAAAATGTTGGTGAATAATGATAAATGACAAAAGACGTTAAGGGAAAATACTTTTCTTCCATAATATCTTTTGACTGATTCTTTTCTTGGAAAGAATGGAAATTATCATTTTCCAGGGCAAAAATTTGTTTCTAAATGGAATAGTCGATATACTATGGAAACAACTCCATTATTAATGGATATGAGAGGAGAGATAGTATGGGAAAAATACGTGAAGGTGAAATTTTCACCCTTACTGATGACAGTGATGAAGGCCATGAAGTTGAGGTTTTAGGATCATTGGATGTAGAAGGTACGGAATATGTTGCAGTAGGTTTGCTTGAAGATATTGAAGAGGATACAGAGGAAGATATCGATATTTTCTTTTTCAGGGTCGAAGGCGAAGGTGAGCTGCTCGATATCGAATCGGACGAAGAGTTCGAAAAGGTATCAAAGGCGTTTGAAGCGGCATTTGAAGCGAAAGAATGACAAGATAAAAGACGGCACAATGTGTGCCGCCTTTTTTATATGTATAAAGAAAGTATTGGCCCCGCCTTCGCCAAATACCATGATAGCCACGCGTGCTATCCAGCCTTACTTAAGTATAGGGTTGTATTATTGAATGGACGTGTACTCCGTATGAAGATTTTATTAAAAAACGGAGGTTTTTTCCATATCCAAGGCATAGGATAAAAAAGTGGAGGTGATGGGATGGCCGTTGTAAAGCACACTGATGCCGATATTGCCTTATTGGCAAGATTGCTTAGAGCGGAAGGCGAGGGCGAAGGTGATCAGGGCATGTTGATGATCGGTAATGTAGGGATCAACCGGATTAGGTCGAATTGTTCCGATTTCAAAGGGTTGAGGACGATTCCAGACATGATTTATCAGGAGCATGCCTTTGAAGCTGTACAAAAGGGGTATTTTTATCAGCGAGCAAGGGATAGGGAAAAAAGGCTTGCACGACGCAGTGTGAATGGTGAAAGGATATGGCCCTCGAAATTTAGCCTATGGTACTTCAGGCCACCGGGAGATTGTCCGGCAACATGGTATAATCAGCCACTGGTTGGGCGTTTCAAGCTTCATTGCTTTTATGAACCAACTGGTGCAGAATGTCCAAATATTTATAATACATTTTAAGGAAGCGGCTGAACCTTATGGAGGTTTGGCTTCTTTGTGCATCAATCCTTAACCTGGAAAAATCGTATGATAAAACTGGCAAATGATTTACTGATACTGTAAAATTGAGACTGTAAATTTCCGGATAAGAAAGGAATAAAAAAATTGATGAGTAAAAGGCTTATTAATTATGGACAAGGGCAAATGGGAGAACAGCCGGAGGATAATACCGAGAAACTTAAGTCTTTCATGGAGAACAACCCGGACGCGATTTCCATTGTTGATCTGGAAGGAAAGACCCTTCAAGTGAATGCAGCTTTTGAAGAGTTTTTCGGTTGGACGAATGAAGAGCTCATTGGCATGCCGTTTCCAATTATTCCAGAATTCTTGAAGGAGTCAGTCAATGAATTACATGACCAGATTAAGGCAGGGGTTCAGAAGAAAGGCTTTGAAACGGTCAGGCTAAAGAAGAACGGCCAGTTAATCGATGTAAGCATCTCCCTGTTCAATATCCGGGATAATGAAAATGAGCCGTGCGCACTGGTTTTCGTTTATCGGGATATCACGAATCAAAAACTTGCTGAAGCTGCCTTGAAGGAAAGTGAACAAAGGTATCGCAGTATAGTCGAGATGTCACCTGAAGCGATTTTTGTACATCGCAATGGGATCATCGAGTATATGAATCCCATGGGGGCAAAAATGCTTGGGATGGATAGTGTGGAAGATATTATCGGTAAATCGGTTTTTCAGTTCGTTCACCTGGATTCCCGGGAAAGTGTACAAAAAAGAATCGATATCATGAGGGATGATCATCAGGCAGTTGGTTTACTGGAACAAAAGTTCATTCGACTTGACGGACAAGTATTTTATGGAGAAACACTCGGTCTTCCGATTATATATAAAGGTCAACCGGCCATACAGGTATTTTGCAGGGATATTACGGAGCGTAAAAAGACCGAAGAACTGCTCTGTAAATCCAATATGTTATCGGCGGTAGGACAGATGGCTGCGGGCATCGCACATGAAATAAGAAATCCATTAACTACGGTCAAAGGTTTTTTACAATTATTAAGGGAAGACCCTGAGCAAAAGGACTATCTTGAAATGATGGTAAGTGAAGTAGAAAAAATCGAAACCCTGGCCAATGAGTTTTTAAGTTTAGCAGAGCCTGAAGCGAAGGTTTGTGAATTCATTCAGCTTAACGATATATTGGATAGTGTGATTACATTAGCCGAGTTTCAAGCGATATTGAATGATGTTGAAATCATCAAGGAATATAATCCAGATTCGGCGGCATCTGTCTTTGGCGAACCGAATCAGTTAAAACAAGTATTCACGAATGTGGTCAATAATGCGATAGAAGCCATGCCGAATGGCGGCAAACTTCATATACAATTAAACCATGAAGGGGACTCTGCAATGATCCGATTCATAGATCAAGGCTGCGGAATCTCAAATGAGCGCATGAAGCATCTAGGGCAGCCTTTTTATAGCACCTCTGAAAAAGGAACGGGATTTGGGCTCACGGTCAGTACTAAAATCATCCATGAGCATAATGGGGAAATTCATTTCAGCAGCGAAGTGGGAGAAGGGACGATTGTAGATATCAGTCTCCCTATCAATGAAAGTTCACAATGAAAAGTGACGAGAAGCCATGCTCTCGTCACTTTTTGGTTTATAGCTTTACGATCGTTCTGCCTCTTGCTTCCCCTTTTAATAGGGTAGGAAGGACGTCAGGCAATTCTTCAAGTGTGATTTCCTGTTGAACGAGCTGTTCTAAATGCTCTAGTTTAAAGTCGGTGGCAAGGCGATGCCAAACTTTCAATCTTGTATCCATCGGGCAATTGACCGAATCGATCCCAAGTAGATTAACCCCTCTTAAGATGAAAGGAAAGACGGTGGCAGGAAGGCATGTACCAGCTGTCAATCCACTGACCGCAACAGCTCCGCCATACTTGATTTGACTAAGGACCGATGCTAACGGTTCACCGCCGACGGGATCTATAGCCCCGCTCCACTTCTGCTTACCCAGTGCCCGCAGCTTGCCATCATATACATCTTCACGCGATACAATGGTCGCCGCACCGATTTCCTTCAAGTATCCATGTTCCGATTCTTTCCCTGTACTCGCTTCCACGGAATAGCCAAGTTTGGAAAGGATCGAGACAGCGAAGCTGCCAACCCCCCCAGTTGCACCAGTGACGAGAACGCTTCCTTGCTCAGGTTTGAGGTTATTTTCTTCCAATCGCAGAACCGATAGTGCTGCAGTGAAACCAGCCGTTCCGATGGTCATCGCCTCTTTCATTGTAAGGCCATCAGGAAGCGGGACGATCCACTCTGCAGGAACACGGGCAAATTGACTATAGCCTCCCGATTGGGAAACACCAATCCCGTAGGAGGTCGCAATGACTTCGTCTCCTTCTTTAAAGCGGGAATCCTCAGATGAAACGACAACACCAGCCATATCAATTCCCGGAACGATCGGATAGCTGCTGACAATGTTTCCATTCGGAATTGCTGCAAGGCTATCTTTATAGTTCACACCGGAATAATGAACACGGATGAGCACTTCGCCTTGGGGTAGATCATCAAGTGATAGTTGCTGAATGTTAACGGTGAATTGATCATCTTGCTTGTTCACGACTAATGCATCAAATTGCTGTAACATGGTTCGTTCCCCCTCATAAATAATGAATCTACCCCATTATAAAAGAAAAAATATAGGAATGTATAATGATACAATTCGAAATAAGTAGCGCTCGCTTTTCTTTCTGCTTCTAAAAATGGTACTATTAGATTTGATTCAGTTCATATTAAAGGAGATGTTTTACATGGCTAAAAAAGGATACATACTTATGGAAAATGGAGAAAAAATCGAATTCGACCTTTTCCCGAACGAAGCACCGAACACAGTTGCTAACTTTGAAAACTTAGCAAACACAGGATTTTATAATGGCGTAGTCTTTCACCGTGTCATTCCTGGTTTCGTAAGCCAAGGCGGAGATCCAACAGGTACAGGCGCAGGCGGAAGCGGCACGCAAATCAAATGTGAAACAGAAGGAAACCCTCACAAACATGAGGCAGGAAGCCTATCAATGGCACATGCCGGAAAAGATACAGGCTCAAGCCAATTCTTTATCGTGCACGAACCACAACCGCATCTTAACGGTGTTCACACAGTATTCGGTAAAGTTACATCTGGACTAGAAACAGCCAAAGCTATGAAAAATGGCGACAAAATGGAAAAAGTCGAAGTTTTTGACGCTGAATGATGGAAGCGAAAAGAGGGGGCATTATGCTCCCTCTTTTTTTTGCACTGTTCATGAGAAAACAGGGGAAATATAGAGTCATTTTGGTGTAATGCTTTCAGTGAAACGATATTTGACCTCTGTCAAGGTTTCTGAAATATCCCATAATCTTTTTGAAGTTTCTTCATTATATAAGGTATTGATGATATCGTCTTTTCTAGGAAAGCCTTTTCTGCTCTTCTTTCCATCGGGTCCGATATACTCCCCGCCTGTTAAGGTAGGTTCGGTTGCGGCATAAAGGGTAGGCAATGCTCCCATACTTGCCGGCTGGGTGATGGTTTTCGAAAGAAAATGCACGAATCTATTTATGGGTTTGCCAGATCCGCGTGACATGAGATTAGTATGGGAAAGGCCCGGATGACAGGCAACACTGATCTGGCTTGCACCATGCTGGTTGAATTTGTTCTGCAATTCGCGGGCGAAGAGTAGATTGGCCAGCTTGCTTTGCCCATAGTATCTCATTGGTTTATAACCGTTTTCACCATTTAGGTTTTCGAAGTCTATATATCCATTGATGGCGGCCAAGCTGCTCAATGTGACCACACGCGATTTTGGCGTAGAAAGGATTCGCGGAAGAAGGAGACCTGTCAAAGCAAAATGACCGAGATGATTGCTGCCGAATTGCAGCTCGAAACCATCCTTCGTCTTACTGTATGGCGGAATCATCACACCTGCATTATTGATGAGGACGGAGAGTGAGTCATAGTTTTCCTTAAAGGAATCAGCAAAATGCCGAACGTTGCTTAAATCACTTAAATCCAGCTGCATCACGCGTACATTCGCCATAGGGTGGACCGATAAGATTCTATCGACCGCCTTCTCACCCTTTGAAGCATTCCGGACAGCAAGGATGAGCTCTGCCCCCTTACCGGCCAGTGCGAAAGCCGTTTCGAAGCCAAGGCCACTATTTGCACCAGTAATCACAATGGTTTGCCCTGAAACATCTGCCATTTCTTCACCATTCCACTTTTCAATCATCCAACCACACCTTTCCACACAGTCTATACCTATCATATACCCAAATAATTCCTATATGTCACATCTGTGGCGGGAACAAAGTGCTGTATCTTATTTTTTTCTGCTGTAACCGGGATTTTTTAATTAGCCGCCCATTACGTAATCCATTATATTTTTCATGATAAGGATGACGGTTACTATGATAAATAATACCCTTACATATGCCACTCCCTTCTTAATGGCGAATTTAGAACCGGCCAATGCTCCTGCTATCATGGAGATCCCCATCGGTATTCCATAGGAAAAGTTGACGGTATCAAGGAATATGAACATGATCAAAGCTGCCAGATTACTTCCGAAGTTCAAGAATTTTGCATTTCCTGCAGAGTGCAAAAAATCAAAGCCAATCATTAAAAAGGCAAACAAAATGAAAGAACCCGTTCCAGCGCCCAAAAATCCGTCATAAAAACCAATGGCAAATATAATGAACGTAAATAGTGCAGCCTTTTGCCATGTGAGTTTATGGTAAGTCGATTTCTGTCCCCAGTCCTTTTTAAAAAAGGTATAAATGGCAATAGCTATTAATAGAACCAAGATCAGAGGCTTTAATAATTCAGGTGAGACGAAGTTGACAACCCAAGCCCCTAGCAGGGAACCTATGAAAATCAGTGGAAAAAGTTTGGAAACCAATCGAAAATCAACCTTACCTGAGCGAATGAAGGCAATGGTACTTGTTAAAGACCCCATGGAACTTGCTAACTTATTCGTTGCGATCGCTTGAGAAGGGGGAAGTCCCGAAAATAATAAAGCGGGGATGGAAATCAGGCCTCCGCCGCCGACCACAGAATCAATGAATGCTGCTAAAAACCCGAAAAACATCAGCAGCAAGAGCGTTGAAATTTGTATATCCTCCATATTAGAAGCCTCCGTAGCAATGGCATTATGGCCGAAATGCTTGCTTATGCTAGCCATAACCCAAATTATCATTAGTCACTATTTAGATAGTAACTAATAAAAGCCGTTCTGTAAATAAGAATATCAAGAGCCATCCCTTTTGAAATCGAATAGATTTCTTTAAGAGATTTGGTATGATAGGCATATAACTTACTAAAAGCACTAGGAGGTACCATGCAAGATATCATTCAAAAACTACAGTCTCTCGGGTTTAGTCAATATGAAGCAAAGGCTTATGTTTCTTTGGTTCGCCAAGGCCCAACCAGTGCCTATCAAGTAAGCAAGGAATCAGGAATTCCCAGGGCCCGCATCTATGAAATATTAAATGGACTGCAAGAAGAAGGAATCGTCTTAAAAGAGGAAATCAATGACTCGATACAATATTCACCGTTACCAGTCGAAGTGTTTTTGGAATCGGTCCAATCAAAATGGAACGATACCTATCAATCCATCAGCCATACACTGAAACAATTCGAGAAGATAGAACCGATGTCCGACAATCGTGTAATGACGCTTAAGGGTGAAGGGCATATCCTATCCTTTTGCCGTACTTTGATTCAAAAGGCCGAGAAAAGGGTGGTCGTTTCTCTATGGGACGAGATGTATGGAAAACTGGAACAAGAGCTAAAAGGGATCGCCGCGCATTGCACTCTCAAGGGGATTGCATTTCAGGTTGAAAACCCGTTATCAGGTATAGATATACATCGCAAAACAAGCTATGTGGAGAATATCGGAGAAAACAAATGGTTCATCTTATCCATCGATGGCAAGGAGACGATTTACGGCCCTTCTCTTGAAACGAGGGAAACGGCGTTTTACACAGATGATCCCATTCATATCAATTTTCTCGAAAATTACATTTGGCATGATATCCTCGTTAACCGCTTGGTTAAAAAGGATGATGGAGATGCCGAGAAATGGATATCAAGTGAAAGAGACCGTTTTTTCTCCCTATAATTTAAAAAAAGCTGATACCCCCATGTGCAGGGGGGATCAGCTTTTTATTTTTTGTACCAGAATCATTCGGATAGAAGGGTTTTAGGAAATCTAATGGCCGTGGGCAAGCTTGATTTATCTCGATAAGACCTGTAAGACACAATCGTATGATTATGCGCTTGAACATCCAACTGGAGAACCTGTGTGCTTTTCATTTCCAAATAGTACGTAACGTCTTCTTTTTGTAAATGATAAAAAGAAAAAGGGATACCTAAGAGGTTTTTCCTGATTAGTTTTGTTTCAGGCTGATTGATGATGTGCTCACACAATTCCGTTATCGTAACAGAAGTTGATCCTGTAATGGCTGTTATTTTTTCTTTTGCATAATCGACTGCATGACTGAAGGTGACGGCAATATTCTTCAAGATTCCGTTCATGGGGGCATCTCCTTTTAATTAGGCTATGTTTGTAGTATGGTACGTGGCTAATGCTTTATGCAAAAAAATCCGCAATGATGATATAGAATTGTCACTTTATGAACATGATTAAGAAGTGTGCTGCGTAATCAATAAAAGGGCAATTAAGGAAGGACAGAGAAAATGTCATTGAAGGTCAAAGCATGAAGAATAAAAATATATATTGGGGTCTGCTTTTCATCACAATCCTCGCTTTTACAGTTGTGTTCATTCAGTTGAATATGGATGTGAATTCCAGAGCGGAAAAAGGGAAAGATGCCGAGGCGGAAAAAATAGAAAAATTGCTGAAAAAAATGACGCTTGAGGAAAAAATCGGACAGCTTATGATGGTAGGTTTCAAAGGAACTGAAAAGGGCAGTGAAATTACGGAGCTTATCGAACAAAAACATATAGGGGGCGTCATTTATTTTGACCGCAATATGAAATCACCTAAACAAGTGGCTAGGTTATCCAATTCGCTACAGCAAACGGCCGATCAAAGTACCCATTCGCTTCCGTTGATGGTGGCCATCGACCAGGAAGGCGGGGAGATCATTCGGATGAAGGAACGGGTATCGCCGCTCCCTGCACAACAGGACCTTGGAAATAATGCATCTGTTGAAGACATGTATAATGTGGCCAAATTGAATGGGACAGAACTGGGCTCCATGGGGATTAACATCAATTTCGCCCCTGTTCTTGATCTATCGAAAACGGATAGGCGTTCATTGGGACAAGATCCGGAAAAGGTCTATCAATATGGAAAGAAAGCCATTCAAGGCTTGAACGATGTATCGATAACCGGTGCATTGAAGCACTTTCCTGGAAACGGACGCAGCGAAATCGATCCGCATGTCGAAACATCTTCCGTGGAGGCAAACCAACTTGATCTGGAAAATTCGGATATTTATCCTTTCAAGCAAATCATAAGTGAACTGGATAACCACAAGTTTTTCGTGATGGTGACCCACATTAAATATCCAGCCTATGATAAAGAAAAACCAGCAAGCCTTTCTAAAATCATCATAGAAGACCTGCTTCGGGGGAAACTTAAATATGAAGGACTTGTCGTCACCGACGATTTGGAAATGGGAGCTGTGAACAAGTATTTCTCCTATGAAGAGATGGGGAAGCAGGCCATCCTCGCAGGAGCTGATTTATTGCTTGTCTGTCATGAATATGCCCATGAGCTTGAGGTATATAACGGATTACTGCAAGCAGTAAAAGCAGGGGAAGTTCCAATGGATAGAATTAACGAGTCAGTGAAAAGAGTGTTGACATATAAACTTTATAATATGAAGCAAACGAAAGCTGACCCGGATCAAGCTGAAAAAGTCGTGAAAAATCCCGAGAGCATAAAGTATATCGAAAGTTTGAATGTGGATAAATAAGAGCGAACACACTCTCTCAAAAGTATGGATTTGTTTAATTCCCCCCATAGAGGGAATACTAAATAGACTAACTTGAAGGAGGAAACTAACATGCCATCAAACAAAATGCTTGGAACCGTCCTGATAGGAGCTGCCGCATTTTTAATGCGCAATAAGAAAACCCGTGAAAAAACGATGAGTCAAATAAGATCCCTAGCCACACCGGAAGCGATTGATAAGGTTAAGAGCCAATTCCAATCAATAACAAAAACAAAATCAAGTAACCCATCCGTACGTTAAGGTGAAGAGACCCCATTAAGTTGTTCTTAAATGGGGCTTTTTATTTCATTAGAAAGGAAA
Organism: Bacillus sp. ISL-34; assembly: GCF_018613325.1. Lineage (GTDB taxonomy): Bacteria > Bacillota > Bacilli > Bacillales > DSM-1321 > Peribacillus. The sequence continues at coordinate 426,326 of NZ_JAGGQJ010000004.1, forward strand.
AGCACTTGTATCTTTCGAAGACCATGGATAGGTATTCAAAAGTACAAGTGCTTTTATGAATGATCATTCAGCTTCATCTTCACCGTCATCTTCTTTATTGAACCAAAGCGGATCCTCATTATCGACTTCACCATTATAATTAATCAGGATTTCTTCTCCTGCTTTTATATCAGTGTAAGCAAAGAAATCAAACGTATGATTCTTGAAGTTTATGTCATACGTAGCGTTGGGTGTATAAGAATGATTAAACAGCATGCCATAACCTAAAAGCATGGCAGTATGGTTTATTCCATATTCAAACGCATAATCAGCCAGCAATGTCTTCTCTATGAAAACATGCTCCTCGTTCGGATAAGCAATGACAGGTGCCTCATGCAAAAGCTCACCTTTTTTTATGTCTCGTGTTGCAAATACGCCTCTATTGAACTCACCATCACTGAGTGTGGAAGTTTTAACTTCAATCATGTTCGTCACCTACTTGTTCTATTCAATATAGTCCAGATTATCTAAGCTTGACAGTTAATAAGGAGAAAAGCAACTATTTTACGGAATTAATCATTTTTAGCAAACGACACGATTGTTTTTTATTGAGGCTCTACCGGTACCGCAGGACGGAATTCTTCACATGAAGGCCGAAAAAAGGTAGCGGACGGCTGAAATAATCGGAATAGCCTGGATATCCATTACAATACATAAGAAAAAACACCTCCGCTAGAAGTGAAGGCTAGGGAGGTGTCGGCATATAGGTAAATCCCTTAATTCACACCGACAGCTGTAAAGGCATTTTTGACAGCTGTGACTTCTGCACTGCTTGAACCGTATAAATCAGAGGCCGCTTGTACGACTGCCGCCCTGGCTTGTGAAAATGTCGACGAGGAAGTTAAATAAATCGTGTTTGCCCGGTAAAAGATGGTTCCCAGTTTATCGATGCCGATTCCGGAGACGGTCACGCCATGGTGAGTTCCGCCTGCAGAAATCAAATAGGCTGCCTTATTTATGATTCCGCTGTTCGTGTGGACTCCGCCGTTATCACCCGTTCCCGTATAACGGTCCGAATAATGGTCAGGGTCACCATTCAGTGTTGGATTAGCCATTGAACGGAGTGCATCGCCGGAAATATTCGGTGTATAAATATCTTCCCCGATCAAATAATCGGCTTTGGCACTTTGATTCTTAAATTCGACGACGGTGCCAAAAATATCAGAAATCGCTTCATTCAAAGCACCGGATTCATACTGATAGGTAAGATTCGATTCAGTGGAAGTCACGGCATGCGTCAGTTCATGTGCAACGACATCGAGACCGCCGGACAATGGGATGAACGTCGTGCCATCTCCATCACCGTAAACCATTTGGGTGCCATCCCAGAAAGCATTATTGTATCTCGAGCCATAATGCACGGTTGATTTCAGGATGGTTCCATTTCCATCATAAGAGTCCCGTCCAAAGGTGGATTTGTAATAATCATAGGTTTTACCCGCATAAAAATGAGCATCCACACCAGCTTTATCGGTAGAAGTAGTAAAAGCATTTGTCGTGTTGGAAAAGAGTGTACCAGGCAATCTTGAACGGTTATTGGCATTATAAGTGTAGATGCCTTTGCCGCGTGTATTGTCTTGTAAATAGTATCGACCGTTGGATAAGGTAGTGTTCAACGACACGGTATTGTTTAAGACGCCCGTGCCCGTTCCGACGGAATTGGTCCCCGTCACTTCATCAATTGTATTATATTTATTCAGGATTTTACCAGTTTTGACAGAAATGAAATAATTATGATTTCCTGGTTCCGGACTTAGGAATTTCAAATTCACTTTATATACATAATCGGCCTTGCCTTCATTTGCGTATACATATAGGTCAGATTCAGGTGATTGTTCGTAGGCAGGTGTGAACCCAAGGTCCGCTTCCGCTATTTTGATAGCTTCGGATTTACTGATGCCTTTTTTAGCCTTTTTCCCTAATTTCGTGTTTAGATTGGCTTCAACCGTACCGGACACGACCGTCAATACTCCTTTAGCGTCAATCAATACTGCTTGTGTGGAATTCCATACAGGTACGCCTTTATAGGTTTGTTGCAATCTAAGGACGGTATTTCCTAGTTCATCCTTGCTTTCTTGCTCTATCGTGAAGGAGTCTTTCGCCTTTTGCTTTTCTAGCTTGTAAGACTTTTTGTTTTCATCAAAAAAGGTAAGAATGATATCTTCTGCGGTTTGCTTTGATGGGTCCGTTAGTTTCCCAGACTTGTATTCTAGCGAATCCTTATGCTTATTGTACTTCTCAACACTCAACACATTTTTTGCAGCTAAAGCCTCTTGATGGGGAATGGCAGAAAATAATAGACCGATGGATAGTGCAGTTCCTAAAAATACCTTACCTTTCATAACCTTCAACTCCTTCATGAGAATACCTCATTTTTACATCATTTCATATTATTATCAAATGGAGAAAACTCGCAAAAAATATGACATTTAAAGGAATAAAATGGAGAAAAATGGATTTTGATAGAAATATTCTTTGAATATATTCTTTTAGTAATATTTGGAATGTATTTAAATTAAACCAAATGAATAAAAGTGCAAAAAAACATGGCATAATATGCAAAAAAACGTGGCGTAAAGTGCAAAAAAATTTGTCTATTTAAGGCGTTTTTTTTGATGATTTGTTGAATATTGCGTTTTGTAAACCTGGCATGAAAGTTGCATATATTCAGAAAAGGAATTCGAATTGTAAATTAGGTCTATTTGAAAGTCTATGAAATAGAAAATTTATTATATGGATTTCCCCATTCATGAAAGCGCTTATATAGAAAGGGATGAAAATTTATGATACCAAAGCAAGAACATGACATCTTGCATCCTCCACAGCAAGAAGGACAAGAACTAAAGCGTGGTTTAAAATCCCGCCATTTAACGATGATTTCCATTGGTGGGGCTATTGGCACCGGGCTTTTCCTTAGCAGCGGGGCAGCCATTCATACAGCTGGGCCAGGCGGAGCATTACTTGCTTATTCCTTAGTTGGGGCAATGGTGTACTTTGTGATGACAAGCTTAGGGGAACTGGCAGCATTTATGCCTACAAGCGGTTCTTTCAGTACCTATGGATCGAAATTCGTCGATCCGGCATTTGGTTTTGCCTTGGGATGGACGTATTGGTTCAATTGGTCGATGACGATAGCCGCAGAGTTGGCAGCCTCGACAATGATCATGAAATTCTGGTTTCCGAATAGTCCATCATTGTTGTGGAGTGCATCATTCTTGGTGCTCATTTTCCTATTGAACTATTTATCCGTTAAAGGATATGGTGAAGGGGAATACTGGTTTTCCTTCATAAAAGTAACGGCCATCGTTATTTTTATAATCGCCGGGCTGCTAATGATCGTTGGCATTATGGGCGGCGAAGCAGTAGGTTTTAAAAACTTCACCGTCGATGACGCGCCTTTCCCGGGTGGATTCATGGGTGTCTTCATCGTATTCATAGCGGCTGGCTTTTCTTTTCAAGGTACCGAAATTGTCGGCGTGGCTGCTGGGGAAAGTGAAGATCCTGCACGGAATATACCGAAGGCCATTAAAAGTGTCTTCTGGAGAATCTTGCTCTTTTACGTATTGGCAATCTTTGTAATAGGACTGCTTATCCCTTATACGAACCCAAGTTTACAAGGTGATAACGTCATGGTAAGCCCATTCACGCTCATTTTTGAAAAAGCTGGAGTGGCCTTTGCTGCTTCACTTATGAATGCAGTCATTTTAACAGCGGTATTATCAGCTGGTAACTCCAGTCTATATGCATCAACGCGTATGTTATATTCAATGGCAAAAGATGGGCAGGCACCGCGTATTTTTGCAAAACTTAATAAACGGGGAGTACCGGTTGCAGGAATGATTTTGACATGTTCCATCGGCATGCTAGCCTTTTTAGCCTCCATATTCGGTGATGGTAAAGTGTATATTTGGTTAATGAATGCCATTGGAATTACAGGATTCATCTTTTGGCTGGGCATTTCCATCAGCCATTACCGTTTCCGGAAGGCATTCATCGCTCAAGGCCATTCATTGGAGAAGCTGCCATATAAGGCATTATGGTTCCCGATAGGTCCGATCTTTGCCATATTAATTGGCATGATCGTCATCCTGTCCCAAAATATCCAGGCCTTTTTCTCAGACCACATCGATTGGGGCAGTGTCATCGCTGCATACCTGGGAATCCCGCTTTTCCTTGGTCTATGGTTTGGCTATAAACTGATAAGAAAAACTAAATTCGTTAAACTTGATGAAGTCGAATTTGACTTTGACAAAAAATATGAATGAACAAGCTTAGAGTGAAATCAGCCGGACAATGCAGTATTGTATTGTCCGGCTTTTACTTGTTAGGCTCATTATCAAAAAGCTAGGAAGCTGATTCCTAGCTTTTTATTTTTGTTAAATGGAAATTTATACAAATCTGGTGAGAGGTATTATATGATAATTGTAATCTCTGCTAAATTGCATATACAGAACGACTGGAAAGCTTTTAATATTTCCAATGGAAAGGGAAGGTGCACGGCTGATGACCTTATTGACTCATTTAAAAGTATTGGACTTTTCAACGTTACTGCCAGGCCCATTTGCGACTTTGATGCTAGCGGATTTAGGAGCGGACGTTTTGAAGGTAGAGAGACCAGGAGCAAAGGATTCATGGGGTGTGAACCAATATCTTAACAGATCGAAGAAGTCGATCACACTTGATTTAAAACAATCTGAGTCCATCGAATCCGTAAAAAACCTAGTGAAGGAATACGATATCGTCATTGAACAATTCCGTCCAGGTGTCATGGAACGTCTGGGACTGGGCTATGAGGCATTAAAATCGATTAATCCGAAGCTGATTTACTGTTCCATCACGGGCTTCGGCCAGACTGGTCCCTATAAAGACCGACCGGGACATGATATCAATTATATTTCGATTGCAGGCTTATCAGGCTATTCCGGTACGAAAAGGGGCGGCCCGGCAAAAAACGGAACCCAAATAGCAGATCTTGCCGGAGGCTCACTGCATGCTGTTATCGGTATATTATCTGCAGTCATTCACAGGGAAAGAACGGGATTCGGCCAAGCCATCGACATCAGCATGACCGACTGCAGTTTTGCCTTGAATGCCATATCAGCACCTTTGAATTTACAAGGGGGCCTCGAGCTTGAACCAGAAAAACTGATGTTAAACGGAGGGTCCTTTTATGACTTTTACGAAACAAAAGATGGACGCCATTTTTCAGTGGGGAGCCTTGAGCCCCCATTTCGAAAAGCATTATGCGAAGCGATCGGTGCACCCGAATTGTATGAACTGAGCATGAAAAGCGATGAAGAAAGCGGAATCAGGTTTAAAACGGCCGTCCGACTGGCTTTCCTTGAAAGAGAATTTCATGAATGGCAGGAAATATTCGCTGATTTCGAGGCATGCGCAGAACCAGTGCTGACCTTCACTGAAGCGGCCGAACACCCCCAATTGAGGGAGAGGGGAATGATCGTCGAGGTACCTGACGGAAAAGGAAATGTCCAGAAGCAAATCGCCTGCCCGATCAAAACATCGGTTTTTACCCCTGAATATAAACATGCAGGCTTGAGGCCAGGACAAAACAACGGAGAAATTCTGCGCACCCGCAATCGCTAAATAAAGATGTAAAGACTATCACTATTCCGAATTTCTTTGGAAGGAGATAGCCTGTTTTTTTAAAAAAAGCCGGAAAAAGCAGGAGGAAGGATGAAATAATTGGTCGAAGGTCGAATAAAGTTGGAGATAGGTCGAAAAAAGCAGTGGAAGGTCAAATAATTTGGAGATAGGCCGAAAAAAGCGGTGGAAGGTCGAATAAAGTTGGAGAAAGGTCGAATTAAGCAGGAGATAGGCCGAAAAAACCTGAAGGCAGGCGAAATCAAGCTGGAAACAGCCCGAATTAAGCAGAAGGAGAACAAATTATCCGCTTATCACTTGTGGAAAGCAACATATTACTACTGTGAAAATTTACTAGTTATAACTAATGTGGGTAGGGTATCAGAGTAGCATCCTGGCAAGAAAATGGCTCTGGTAAGGAGGGGTGATTTAACATGTTTGGTCTCTCTGATATCATTAAATTTCTATTTTCCTTTTTTTTGATCATGCCGATCGTTACGCTGATACATTTGAGCGGGCATATTTTCTTTGTTACGATCTTTGGGGGATCAGAAAAGAAAATCTTGATCGGTTGTGGCAATAAACTTTTCGCCTTTCGGAACATAGAGGTGAGGAAATATTATTTTTGGAATGGGACTTGCGAGTTCAAGGGATTGAAACATGATAATCGATTGACGAATACGCTGATATATTTAGGCGGATCTATCTTTAATTTAGTCAGCATGCTGATCATATATAGCTTAGTGTATCAGAATATCCTGGACAGCTCGGTAATCTGGTATCAATTTATCTATTTTTCTTTCTATATCATGTTTTTCTCATTGTTTCCGATGTATTTCTCGGACGGATCGCCAAGTGATGGGAAGGCTGCGGAATTGGCCTTGAGGAACATGCTGGAAGATAGGGTGACGGATGATATATTTGTGAAGAAAATGGATGATGATGATGATAGCTGCAAGTAAAAAGGGGACGTGCTGATGGCCGTTCTTTCAGCTTGGAATGTCTTTTACGCTTTTTATATAGTATAAACCTAATCGGCACGCTTATATGATGCCGATTAGGTTGTTCGAATCTTGTAAATCAGTATTGAAGTTTCCGCAAAAAAATCATTCCCATACTTCTTTTGCTACATCAACGACGAACTTCAGCTTTTCCCATTGCTGTTCTTCGGTCAGTTTGTTGCCGTGATGGGTGGAGGCAAAGCCGCATTGAGGGCTTAAGCATAATTGTTCGAGCGGAACGAAGTCTGAAGCTTCCTTGATGCGTACCTTAACTGCTTCCTTGTCTTCGATTTCACCATTTTTTGAAGTGACGACACCGAGTACGACCCGTGCCCCGCCATTTGGAATGTATTCCAATGGTTTGAAATCCCCTGAGCGTTGATCGTCATATTCCAAGAAGAATCCATCCACTTTTTCTTTTGCCAATAACGTTGGGGCGATATGGGCATAGCTTCCTTCAAACGCCCATGTGGACTGGTAGTTTCCACGACATAGATGGGTAGTGACAACAAGGTCTTCTGGTTTTCCTTCCAATGCGCCATTAATTACGCGAAGTGCTAGATCAATTAATTGTTCCCTCGTATATTTTCCATCTTTGAACTGGAAATCTGGAGCTGAAAGTCTGGCAATATATACATCATCCAATTGAAGATAACGCACACCTGCTTCATAAAAGGCTTTTAAAGCATGCTGATAGGCTTTGATGATATCATTTGCGTAGTCTTCAATATCAGGGTAGATGTCTTCATTATGAATGCCTGCAGCAAATAACTGATTCGGACTGGGAATGGTTTGCTTGGCAACGGCACGTCCGTTCACGATTTTATTCAATTCAATGAAATCACGAATGAAGGGATGTTCAGGATTGAATGAAACCTTTCCGGTATTGCGAACGTTATATCTCTCTGTTTCCACACCATCGAAAGTGAGACCTTTTTCAGTCACATATCCCTCGATGCCATTTAAATGTTCGAGGAAGTCAAAGTGCCACCATGTTCGTCTGAACTCACCGTCGGTAACGGCCTCTAATCCAACTTCAATTTGTTTATCGACAATCCGATTGATTTCTTCGGTTTCAACTTCACGAAGCTGCTCTGCCGAAATTGTACCTTCCTTAAATTGCTTTCTGGCAATATGTAAACGTTCTGGTCTTAATAAACTTCCTACGTGATCGGCCCTGAATGGTGCTTTCGTTAATGTGATTGACATGTTGCATTCCTTCTTTCCTTTTAAAAATAAAAAACCTCTTCTTAAAAATAAGAAGAGGTGTTGGCAACAAAGCTATGTACTCTTCTTATCTTCAAGTTTTTACACTTCTGGAATTAGCACAGTACATGATCAGTCTGTTGCTGAGGCATCAAAGGGCCAGTCCCTCCACCTCTCTGGATAAGAGTTGTCTATTAAATTAATTATGACTATACAGGTAGTTTCTATAAAGGTCAAGGGTTGAAGGTGGAAGATTTAGAATATACCGATTATTAATCGGGTTGAAATGTTAACGGCATCCGGGAACCCGGCATATGCTTTGAGTGGGGAGGGAGTGCAAGGATGAGTCCATTCAAAAATGGCATACCGATAACGGTAACTGAAGCCATGATAGAGAGAATCATAAAAATGAAATCATCTGGTCAGGATATTAAAGTCGTGATTACGCCAAAGCATATAGTGATTTCCGGAACGGTGGAAGTGAAAAAAATGATGTTTAAGAAAAACGTAACTTTCCGGATTACATTAATTCCGGTACACGTTGAAAAAAGAAAGATTTCATTTGAATTAGTGAAAATGGAACCAATTGACAGGGGTTTCATCAACCAAAGGATATTTAACAGGCCGCCATTCTTTGAATTTGAAAATAGAACGATCAAAATGGATGTTAATGCTTGGAACATCGTGAGAAAATTTCCGGTGGGCACAATTAAATCGTTCGAACTCGTCGAAGGTGCATTGAAAATGAAACTTTCTTTATGAGATAAGGAAATATCTTACATACATCCTTAGCCGCAATCTATAAAGGGAGTGCCAGGTATGTTAGTGTTATGGTGACATTGGTCATGAAAAAATGTGTTTGATAAATCAAGCTCTTTAAAATATACTAAATGACTTGAAGTTTTGAGTTTTTCTGGGAATGGAGAGGATAATGATGGATCAAAAGATTTTGCCTGCTTCAGCAAGCATGAAGGATTTCGAAAGATTTTTAGAAAGTTCCTATGAAATAGGTGTGTTTCTTGATTTGCATATATCACAATTAAAAAACGTAAGTATGATGGCAAAGCAGCATAATAAGAGAATGATTTATCATGTCGATTTGATCCATGGCATAAAAAGTGATGAATACGCGACAGAATTCATTTGTCAGGAATATAATCCCTATGGGCTGATTTCCACTAAATCAAGCGTTATATTAAAGGCAAAGCAAAAGGGGGTCATTGCCATCCAGCGAATCTTTTTAATAGACTCACATGCGCTTGAGAAAAGTTATAAGCTGGTGCAGAAAACCAAGCCTGATTATATCGAAGTATTGCCGGGCGCTATGCCATGGATGATAAAAGAAGTGAAGGAACGATTGCAGACGCCCATTTTAGCTGGCGGCCTCATACGTACTTCGGATGAAGTCCTGAACGCCCTTGATGCTGGAGCGTCGTCGATCACCACTTCTAAAACTGAATTATGGGATATCGACTAATAGGGAAAATTTGAAAAAAATTACAGAAAAACAGATTAATTTTTCACAAAATATTGACAGCGTTTTCATAACCTAGTATATTTTACAGTACAAGTTAATATATGTGACGGAGACTAGGAGATTCACAACAGATCTATTCATAATTTTTTTATGAAGATAGTTCTGCTGTGGATCTCCTTTTTATTTGTTGGCAAGGTTTAAAAATTTATCAGGGGAGGGGTTTCATTCATGACTCCATTTTGGGGAGAAGTGTTAGGCACGATGATATTAGTTGTATTCGGAGCAGGTATTGGGGCTGGTTCATCCTTAAAGGGTTCCTATGCAAAAGATGCCGGTTGGATCGTTATTACGATTGCGTGGGGTTTGGCTGTTACCATGGGCGTTTTTGCAGTGGGTTCCATAAGCGGGGCGCATTTAAACCCGGCGGTTACAGTAGGGTTTGCCATTATTGGGGAATTTCCTTGGAGTGATGTGCCCGGCTACATCGTTGCCCAAATGATTGGCGCAATCCTGGGGGCGACTCTAGTATTCCTGCACTATTTGCCACACTGGAAAGCTACGGATGATCCAGGAGCGAAGCTTGGTGTGTTTGCGACTTCACCTGCTATCCCGCACACATTTTCAAATCTATTAAGTGAGATGATTGGAACTTTCATCCTTATTCTTGGTTTATTATTTATAGGTGCCAATAATTTTACAGAGGGTTTAAACCCATTCGCTGTCGGGTTATTGATTGTCGTGATCGGGATGTCACTTGGGGGAACGACAGGATACGCCATTAACCCGGCCCGCGATCTAGGGCCACGCATCGCTCACTTTTTGCTGCCGATACCTGGTAAAGGCAATTCGAATTGGGGCTATGCATGGATTCCGGTCGTTGGACCGATTGTTGGGGGCTCACTTGGTGCCGTTTGTTATAAAGCATTCTTTTTTGGGGAATTAACAGCAGAATTTTGGTCTGTTTTGGGTGCAAGCCTGGTACTATTGATATTAGCCTATGCTTTTGGTAAAAAACAGTCAAATGAATTGGAAAGCAGAAATATCGCCAGTTAATTAAAGGGAGGGGCATACACTATGGAAAAATACATTTTATCATTAGATCAAGGAACAACAAGTTCGCGGGCGATTTTATTTAACGAAAAGGGGGAAATCGTCCATTCATCCCAAAAGGAATTCACACAGCATTTCCCTAAACCAGGCTGGGTCGAGCATAACGCCAATGAGATTTGGGGATCGATTCTGGCGGTGATTGCCGGTGTACTATCGGAATCCGGTGTAAAGCCAGAGCAAATTGCCGGTATCGGGATCACCAACCAGCGTGAAACGGCAGTCGTTTGGGATAAGGAAACGGGTGCCCCTGTCTATAATGCGATTGTATGGCAGTCCAGGCAAACAAGTGAAATCTGTGATGATTTAAAGGAAAAGGGACTTAATGATCTATTCCGGGATAAAACGGGATTGTTGATAGATGCATATTTTTCCGGAACGAAAGTGAAATGGATCCTCGATAATGTGGAAGGGGTACGAAAAAAGGCGGATGAAGGCAAGCTTTTATTCGGTACCATCGATACCTGGCTGATCTGGAAACTATCAGGAGGCAAGGCTCATGTAACGGACTATTCCAATGCATCCCGGACATTGATGTACAATATCCATGAACTGAAATGGGATGAAGAACTGCTCGAGATATTGACTGTGCCAAAGTCGATGCTGCCGGAAGTGAGGCCTTCCTCTGAGGAGTATGCACGTACGATCGAATATCATTTCTTCGGCCAATCGATTCCGATCGCCGGGGCAGCCGGTGATCAGCAGGCAGCATTATTCGGACAAGCATGCTTTAATGAAGGAATGGCTAAAAATACGTATGGAACAGGCTGTTTCATGCTCATGAATACAGGAGCCAAGGCTGTCAGTTCCGAACACGGACTATTGACGACCCTTGCTTGGGGATTGAATGGGAAGGTCGAATATGCACTGGAAGGCAGTATATTCGTAGCTGGCTCCGCAATCCAGTGGCTGCGCGATGGTCTGCGGATGCTTCATGATGCCAAGGACAGCGAAGCCTATGCAAAACGGGTGGAAAGTACGGATGGAGTATATGTGGTACCGGCTTTTGTAGGACTTGGAACTCCATATTGGGACAGCGAAGTGCGGGGAGCCGTTTTTGGTTTGACGCGAGGAACATCGAAAGAACATTTCATTCGTGCCACACTTGAATCATTGGCATATCAAACGAAGGATGTCCTTGACGCAATGGAGGCGGATTCAGGAATCGAGCTGCAGACATTAAGAGTGGATGGCGGGGCAGTCAAGAATGACTTCTTGATGCAATTCCAAAGCGACTTACTACGGGTGCCCGTCGAGAGGCCGACCATAAACGAAACCACAGCATTAGGTGCTGCATACTTAGCTGGCCTTGCTGTCGGGTATTGGAAGGATCAAGAAGAAATCTCCCGGCAATGGGCTGTAGACAAAACCTTTAAACCATCCATGGAAGAGCAAGATAGTGAAAAATTATATGAAGGCTGGAAAAAAGCTGTACAAGCCGCTATGGCGTTTAAATAAAAAACAAATTGTATTCTTTCTCAAATGAGCTGGAGTATGCTATAATGAAATCAAGTTAATAACTCGGCCGGAGAACAGGAGAGACCATGAATGCGTTATCGTTAATTCGATAATGTGCATTTATGGTCTCTTTTTTTGTTTTTAATGGCCGATGAGGGATATTAATATCTATATAAACTATGCGAACAAATGAACCAATTGAATATAATGGCCGAATTCACGAGTAAAAGTGCAGAATTCACGAGTAAACAGTGCGAATTCACGAGTAAATCGCGTAAATTCACGAGTAAACCGCGTGAATTTACGAGTAAAAGTGCAGAATTCGAGAGTGAAATGCGAATTCACGAGTAAAAGTGCAAAATTCACGAGTAAACCGCTCAATTTCACGAGTAAATCGCACAAACTCACGAAAAAAATAGAATGCAATATTTAAAGGAGGAGTCAGGCATGAGGTTTTCAAATATATATCGGGAAGAAACGATCGACCTTCTGAAAAAAGAGAAATATGATGTGGTTGTCATTGGTGGGGGAATTACCGGTGCAGGGATCGCCCTGGATGCAACGACCCGTGGAATGAAAGTGGCTTTGGTTGAAATGCAGGACTTTGCAGCAGGTACTTCAAGCCGCTCAACAAAACTTGTTCATGGCGGATTGCGGTATTTGAAGCAATTTGAAATAAAAATGGTTGCCGAGGTTGGTAAAGAGCGAGAAATCGTTTATGAAAATGGACCGCATGTGACCACGCCGGAATGGATGCTGTTACCGATGCACAAAGGAGGCACCTTCGGGAAATTCAGTACCTCCATTGGACTTCGGGTATATGATTTCCTTGCGGGGGTTAAAAAGGCTGAACGCAGGAAAATGCTTTCGGCGGAGGAAACACTAAAACGGGAGCCTCTCGTTAAGAAAGAGGGACTGAAGGGCGGAGGCTACTATGTTGAATACCGGACAGATGATGCACGTCTTACGATTGAAGTCATGAAGGCGGCTGTCGATAAAGGTGCAACACCGATAAATTATACAAAAGTAGATAAATTGTTATATGAAAGTGGTAAGGTGAACGGTGTCCAGGTTGCCGATTTACTTTCAGGTGATGCTTATGAAATATACGCAGACAAAGTCATTAATGCAGCAGGTCCATGGGTCGATTCCATTCGTGAGAAGGACCAATCGAAAAAAGGGAAAACGCTGAAGTTATCCAAGGGTGTTCATGTGGTCATCGACCAATCGAAATTCCCGTTGAAGCAGGCGCTTTATTTTGATACGCCTGATGGCCGGATGATTTTTGCCATCCCGAGAGCCGGTAAGGCTTATGTAGGGACTACGGACACTTTTTATGATGGTGATCCTGCAGTGCCGACCGTTACATCCGAAGACCGTGCCTATTTATTGAAGTCCATACATTATATGTTTCCGGAAGTGAACATTACGGACGATGATATCGAATCAAGCTGGGCTGGAGTAAGGCCGTTGATTCTTGAAGAAGGAAAAGATCCTTCTGAGATATCAAGGAAAGATGAAATATGGGAGTCCGATTCCGGCCTTATCACGATTGCGGGGGGGAAATTGACCGGTTATCGCAAAATGGCAAAAACGACGGTCGACCTTTTGGCTGGGAAGCTTGCCCAGCAATACAATAAAATTTACCCAGCCAGCAGCACTAAAGGAATGCCGATTTCCGGAGGGGATGTCGGGGGATCAAGCAACTTCTCCGATTATATCAAGCAGCATATTCAAATGGGAGTTGACTCAGGACTCACTGTTAAGGACTCCGAAGAGATATTGGCCATGTATGGGTCCAACGCACCTGTGTTATTCGATATCGCAAAAAGCGAAGGGGACGGAGGAGCAAGCAGCGGCCTTCCAAGGAAATTGTTCGTACAGCTGAAATACGCACTAGATCATGAAATGGCCGCAACGCCAGTGGATTTCTTCTTCCGCAGGACGGGGACGCTATTATTCGATATCGATTTAGTCCAAACGCATAAACATGCAGTGATCGATTATATGGCTGGATATTTCGGATGGACGGAATCAACAAAAGTGGAGAGAACCAATCAATTGGAACAGGAAATATTGGGTGCGATTAGAGTATCTTGACCTATATGCAAAAAACATGACGCCGGCGGAATCGCTGGCGTTTTTTCCATTCGGGAAGGAAAGTATGGATTTTTCTATTGGAAAAATAAAAAGCGGTATGTTAGGTTACCTGACACAAAAACTATTGTTTAATTCACCAAGATGAAATATAATCATTAAAAGATAAATTAGAATTTTCAAAATATGAGGGGGAGCTTGATTGTCTGATTTTATTACGGCTTTAAATGGAGTTTTATGGAGTTCACCAGTCATTTATATTTTATTGGGAGTAGGTTTATTATTCTCTATTTTAACCCGTTTTCTGCAAGTGAGGCATATTAAGGAAATGGTCGTTTTGATGTTCCAAGGCAAAAGTTCGGAAGCGGGGGTTTCCTCTTTCCAGGCTTTATCCATAGCCCTTTCAGGGCGGGTCGGTACAGGTAATATTGCAGGAGTGGCCACGGCTATCGCCTTTGGCGGTCCCGGTGCCGTTTTCTGGATGTGGGCCATCGCCTTCATTGGAGCGGCCAGTGCATTCGTGGAATCCACTTTAGCTCAAATTTATAAAGTCAAACAAGATGGACAATATCGGGGAGGCCCCGCTTATTATATTGAAAAAGGGATAGGGTGGAAGTGGTTTGCTGTTCTTTTTGCATTTGCAGCCCTTATTGCCATGGCCGTCCTTATGCCAGGTGTTCAATCCAATTCGATTGCTGCCGGGGTGGAAAATGCATTCGGCATCAAACCGGTTTTCACTGGCTTGGCAATCGTCCTTTTACTGGGCTTCATTATATTCGGCGGTGTAAAACGGATAGCTAATGCTGCAACCTTGATCGTGCCTTTCATGGCTCTAGGTTATATATTGTTATCTGTTGTCATCGTCCTATTGAATATCACTGAATTACCGGGAGTCATCTCTTTGATATTCAGAAGTGCCTTCGGGTTGGATTCTGCATTTGGGGGACTCATTGGCATGGCGATTGCTTGGGGAGTGAAACGTGGCGTTTATTCGAATGAGGCCGGCCAAGGGACAGGCGCTCATCCGGCGGCTGCGGCTGAAGTATCACATCCGGCAAAGCAGGGTCTTGTCCAAGCTTTCTCGGTTTATATCGACACATTGTTCGTTTGTTCCGCTACGGCCTTCATGATTTTATTTACAGGCATGTATAATACACAAGCGGAAAATGGTTCATTTATCGTCAATAATTTGGGAGATGTATCACCTGGTCCAGGGTATACCCAAGCGGCAATCGATAGTGTAATCCCAGGTTTTGGTGCCGGATTTGTTGCAATCGCGCTTTTCTTCTTCGCCTTTACGACGATCATGGCCTACTATTATATTGCCGAAACCAATATCGCCTATTTAATGCGCAACCGGAATGGTAAATGGGCCATGTTCGTCTTGAAGCTCATCATCCTGGCGGCCAGTTTTTATGGATCCGTCCGTACGGCAGAACTGGCTTGGGCATTAGGGGATGCTGGCTTGGGCATTATGGTATGGCTTAATGTCATTGCCATTTTAATTCTGGCCAAACCGGCGCTTATTGCGTTAAAGGATTACGAAACGCAAAAGAAGGCGGGGCTGGATCCGGTTTTCAATCCCAAAGCTTTAGGCATAAAAAACGCCGACTTTTGGGAGCATGAATACACCGGCGACAAGGAAAACGTTTCATGAAGGAAAATGCCCTTAAATTAATTTAATATAATGAGATACATGAAAAACCAGCTCAAGGTAATTGGGAGCTGGTTTTTTATAGTTTTGCGATAAACAGGGGGATTATATGTTAGCTAAACTTACTCAAGAAATTGCGAACATAACAGTGAAGAGACGGAATGGTGCTTGGTTCAAGTGATATGTCGAGAATCGGCACATTGTATCAAGCTTCTCTTGGAGCCATTTTTCGCCGTAAGGAAATGACTCACTAACAATCACGTTATTTATCCGAGGACATTCCTTGTGGTTTGCGAACATTCGCTTCAATTGCCGACCATATCGGATTAGACACACCAGTGATGGATTCCCGAAACTCTGGGTCTTAGCAAACTATCGAAAGAGGAAATCATGGATTTCGTTCTTACTGGGAAGCCTGAAGTTTCCGTATAAGGTGAGTCCAGTTAAATCGTAACAAAAGAACGAAATTGTTACCTATTAGAAAGATAATAGGTGAAATGTATAAGGAGAGAGGAATACGGCAGATCCAGCCGTTTTTCTTCTCTCCTTAGCTTATTGAATTTCACGAACTCAAAAACCGGATGCTCTTTAAGATCTCTGCTTTATAAGCTGTAAATCGATGTATAGTTGCATTCTCGAATGAAAGTTATCAAAATCGATTGAGGTGAGATCGGTTATTTGATTCAATCTATATTTCAATGTGTTGGTATGAATGTATAGCTGTTCAGCTGTCGGTTTGATCCGGCAATTGTTCAACAGATATATTTCCAGTGTTTGAAGGAGTTTGGTTTGGCTTTCCTGGTCCTTCTTTTGAAGAATTTCTAAATCCATATTGAAATAATTCGTTTTAGCATGATGGTTGGAGATCATTTCGAGGTAACGGAAAATCCCAAGCTTGCTATATTGAAAGGGAAGCTGTTCAGGTTTGCCGATGAACTTGGCTGCATTGATCACTTCCAGGGCTTCGAGATAGGATTTTCTTAATTGAAGAATCGAAGAATACTCATTTCCGATTCCCGGGAATACCTTTTTATCATTGAATTGGGAAAGAACGGTGTTCGTTAAATCATTGGCGCTATCGGTAAGCAGGTCTTTCCCTTTTCCGTTGCTGCCAATCAAGACGATGATCTTCAATTGGTTTGTGAATACATGGGTAAAATGATTCAAGGCATTGGCGAATAGACTGACTGTATCCGCTAATTCATCGAAATGTTCCGCATCGGATTGAGCGATGGTAAAGACATTGACAAGGAAGGTTTCCGGAATGAGAAGACTCATATTGGCGGCTTCCCATTTTATTTGGTTTTCCGTTTGATAGACTTCGTCAATGACCTTTTGATAAAATTCATTTTTTTCTTCATCTTTTTTCATGTTTATCTGTTTTTTCTGATAAAGGAGCTTGCCGATATGATGGGAAACTTCATGTAAAAATTCCAAATCGGATTCAGACATCATTTCCGTTTCTTGGACCCAAATGAATCCGAAGACCTGTCCTTTGTGAACGGCGCTTACAACGACTCTTTGATTTAAACCGATTTCCTCGATTTGTTTCACCCTAAATGGATGCTCCACCGTTTTAAGCTGTTCGACAATGCCCTCATCCATGAATTTCTCCAAAATTGGAATCGGCCAATGCTTTGTGAAGATAGTTTGCCGATTGGCTTGGTCGAAGTGTTCGATATAATATGAACTATATGCCAGCAATAAAAATTGGTCATTTTCGATGACGACTGGTTTTTTTAAATAAGTGCTGACCATATCCGTTATATCGTTGATGTTTGTGAGAGTCAGGATTTTTTCTAATGACATATATGGCCCCCTGTTATTTTTTGAAGTGTATGACAACTTAGTTTAATAATACTTTTAAACGGATGATGTGTATAGGGGCAAGCACAAAGAAGGAACGGTATATGAAAAAATACCGTTCCTTTTAGGGGATTTATTATTGTTTTAATGTTCTTTCGAATTCCTCGAATTTCTCTTCTACTTCTTTTGATGGTTTGGCTGTAAGAAGACTGACCACGATGATGGCAACCAAGCTAGCGCCAAAACCAGGGATCATTTCATAAAGCGTATCGGATAATCCTGCCATAGACCAGAAAATGACAGTAGCGGCACCAACGACCATTCCTGCTAATGCACCCCATCTTGTCATGCGTTTCCAGCAGAGGCTTAGTAAGACCAATGGACCGAATGAAGAACCGAATCCAGCCCAAGCATACCCGACAAGTCCAAGAATCGTGTCATTCTGCTCCCAAGATAGGATCAGCGCGATGATCGAAATGATCAGTACGGAAAGTCTGCCTAGGAAGACAAGCTCTTTATCTGAAGCGGAACGACGGAAGAAGGTTTTGTATATATCCTCGGTTAAAGAGCTGGCTGTAACCAACAACTGCGAAGAAATCGTGCTCATTACGGCTGCTAGTATTGCTGAAATCAAGAAACCAGTAATGAATGGGTGGAATAGTATTTCCCCTAACTCTATGAAAATCGTTTCAGGATCAGCTAACTTCAGGTTGTTCTGAGAAAAATAGGTGATTCCGATAAATCCAGTCAGCATGGCACCGATACTGGAGAAAATCATCCAGCCCATCCCGATATTACGGGCTTTCTTGATTTCCTTAACAGAACTGATCGCCATAAAGCGGACGATGATATGCGGCTGTCCGAAGTAACCCAGTCCCCATGCAAACAATGAGATGATTCCTAAAAAGCTCGTCCCTGTAAAAATATTCAATAGAGCTGGATCAATGGAACGTGGTGTGTCGATCGAAGGACCGAAACCGCCCACATGGATAAGCGTGACGATCGGTACAAGGATCAAGGCAACGAACATGATGATTCCTTGAACAAAGTCTGTCCAGCTTACTGCCAGGAATCCGCCGAATAAAGTATAGGCGACGACGACACCTGTCAAGATCCATAGACCTGAGTGGTAATCAAGGCCAAATGTACTTTGGAATAAGACTCCGCCGGATACCATTCCGGAAGAAACGTAAAAGGTGAAGAATATCAGGATAACCAAAGCCGAAATGAGCCTTAAGATCCGTGAGCCTTCGCCAAAACGATTTTCCAGGAAAGCAGGGATCGTAATGGAGTTATTGGCGACTTCCGTATAGGTCCTTAGTCTTGGTGCAACATACAGCCAATTCGCATAGGCTCCTAACGTGAGACCGATTACGATCCAGATGGAACTTAGTCCTGTTGCGAACATGGCACCAGGCATACCCATTAAAAGCCAACCGCTCATATCCGCAGCACCGGCGCTTAATGCAGTGACAGCAGGACCAAGGCCCCGGTCGCCCAGCATATAATCATTTAAATTGGAAGTTTTTTTGTAAGCGAAGTAACCAATCAAAAGCATGCCAGCCATGTAAATGCTGATTGAAATTATTAATGCGTAATCCATAAAAGGCTCCCTTCAGGTTGAAATTTATAATTTTTTGTTTTAAAAGAGGAAGCAACCTATTTGTCACTTCCTCCATTTAACCTCATTTTGGTTTCCGTATCCAGAATGGAAGATACGAAAACCATAGGGGTTTCAAATCATCTTCATTATCAGAACGTTTCGGATGTTGTTTTGGCTTGCATATGAAGCTGCAAGTAGTCCGGTCCGCCTGCCTTGGAATCGGTTCCTGACATGTTGAACCCTCCGAATGGCTGATAACCTACGATTGCACCAGTACAGCCGCGGTTGAAATACAAGTTCCCCACATGGAATTCTTCGCGTGCTTTTTCCATGTTAAGGCGGTTTGTCGTAATGACAGCCCCAGTCAAACCATATTCAGTGTTATTGGCAATCTCAAGAGCTTCGTTAAAGTCCTTCGCTTTAGTGAAGGCAACGACTGGTCCGAAGATTTCTTCTTGCATCAAGCGGGCTTGCGGATCGACATCAGCAACGATTGTCGGTTGAACGAAGTAGCCTTTAGAGCTATCTCCTTCTCCTCCAGTCAGAATGCGTCCTTCTTGGTTCCCGATTTCAATATAGCTCATGATTTTGTCAAAAGCCGCTTGATCGATAACTGGTCCCATGAAATGATTTTCTACAGGATTACCAACTGTAAGTTGTTTTGTTAATTCAACAGCGCGATCTAAAACTTGATCGTATACATCTTCTACGATGACAGCACGGGAACAAGCAGAACATTTTTGTCCCGAGAAGCCAAATGCAGATTTCACGATCGATTGAGCGGCCAATTCAAGATCTGCCTCTTTGTCGACGACGATCGTATCTTTTCCGCCCATTTCAGCAATGACGCGTTTCAGCCAAATTTGGCCTTCGTTCACTTCTGAAGCACGTTTGTAAATGCGCAGACCTACATCACGTGAACCTGTGAAGGAAATGAAACGTGTTTTAGGATGATCAACCAGGTAGTCGCCCACCTCGGCTCCGCTTCCTGGAACGAAATTCAACACACCTGCTGGAAGACCGGCTTCAAGCATCACTTCAACGAATTTCGCAGCAACGATAGGAGTAGTCGAAGCTGGTTTCAACAGGATTGTGTTACCAGTGACGATAGCGGCAACAGCTGTACCTGCCATGATTGCAAATGGGAAGTTCCAAGGAGAAATGATGATGCCTACTCCTAATGGAATGTAATCATAGCGGTTAAATTCTCCCGGACGGCTTTGAACAGGCACACCATCTTTAAGCGTCAGCATTTGACGGGCATAGAATTCAAGGAAATCGATCGCTTCCGCTGTATCCGCATCAGCCTCATTCCAAGGTTTTCCCGCTTCTTTCGTCAATAACGCAGAGAATTCATGCTTGCGTCTGCGAATGATGGCAGCCGCTTTGAACAAAACGTCAGCACGGATTTCCGGCTTCACTTTTTTCCAGCTTTCAAAAGCGGTAACAGCTTCCTGCATGGCTTTTTCAGCATGATCCCTGTTCGCTTTCGATACTCGGCCGATGACCTCTTGCTTATCTGCAGGGTTATATGAAACGATTTTCTCATCCGTCGTCACTTTCTCTGCCCCGATATAAAGCGGGTAGTCTTGCCCTAAGTAGCCCTCAACAGTTTGAAGTGCTTCCTGATATGCTTTTTTGTTTTCCTCGTTTGTAAAATCAACAAATGGTTCGTGTTTATATGAAATCATTGATAATCACACCTTTTAATAGATTTTTTGTAGCAATTAATAATGTTGAATGTATATTTAGCTTCTGACCATCCCTTTGAAGGCAAAGGCAATATTGGATGGCCTTTCTGCAAGCCTTCTCATGAAGTATCCATACCAATCCAGACCATATGGTACATAGACGCGCATTTTGTAACCTTGCTTGACCAATTCGTATTGAGTTTTGTTTCTCATGCCATAAAGCATTTGAAATTCGAATTGTGTATTTGGGATGTCAAACTTCTTAGCCAGCTCTTTTGTATATTCGATGATATTGTCATCATGTGAGGCAATGGCCGTATAATTTCCGTTAAGAAGACTTTGCTTAATCAACTTTTTATAGTTTTCATCTACATCATTCTTTTCGGGAAAAGCCACCTCGGGAGATTCCTTGTAGGCACCCTTTACGAGACGCAGGAATGGCTTATATTGGGCAAGGTCCTCCAAATCTTTCTCTGTGCGGAATAAATATGCTTGTAGAACAGTACTTATGCAGCTGTATTTTTCTTTGAAATGTCTAAAGATATCGATTGTTGCCTGACAGCGAACTTCATCTTCCATATCGATCGTGACCATGACTTTATGTTTTTCGGCTGTATCAAGAATTTTCGTCATGTTCTCTATGACGAGTTTATGATCGATATCAAGTCCCAAAGAAGTCATCTTCAGAGAAACCTGTGAATCAAGTTTTTCCCTGCTGATCATTTCGATGGTTTCGATGCATTCTGCCGTCCGTTCCTGAGTCACTTCCTTAGAATCAACGAATTCCCCAAGATGGTCGACTGTAACCGACAAGCCGCTATTATTAAGTTGTTTAATGAATTTAATGGAACTTTGGAAATCAGTTCCCCCAATGATCTTTCCAGCAGCAAAACTTCCTCCGCTTTTTTTAGCAATATTATTAAGCAGATTATTTTTAGATAAAAATAGGAAAAAGTCCCTTGTAATGGCTTCCATATAAAGCGCACCCCCTAAGAAGATGTATTTCAATAAATTAAGCTTACGATTTTTCGACAATATTCTCAATGTTCTTAAAAAACAATAATTCTGTCTTTTATTTGTCGGTTTTGGACAAATGAAAAGGTTTACATTTTTTCTTGTGAGATCGGATGAAGCGAAGGTTTATATTTTAACTTAAAGAGAAACGCTAGAAATAAAGACTTTTTCAGGCAGCGATGATGTAAAAGACAACAATGAATACGAGTAAAAGTGGCAGCTCGACCATAATCATCCAATGCGTTATAATGAACCTTATTTAACGGAATGGTTGCAATGTATGAAGAAAAAACGATTAATGAAGCTTTCAGAAGTAAAATGGGTGAAAAATCGTAATATAAGACGCATCGGAAGCCGGGGAGGATAAGGAATGGATGCTGTACTTGAAGAACTCAGAGAAACATCAGGATTGATAATAGGATTAATAATGGCCCTGATAATCATGGGGCTGATCGGTTATGCCCTTACGAATGTACATGAATCCATTGTGTCACCTGTGGTTCAGTTCATAAAGAAAATGGTTAGTCGAAAATAGCTGAAGCGGAATACATAACCCTTTGTCCTTAATCGATAACAAGCCCTATTTATAGAAATCCCTGCAGGGTTTGTCTAAAAGGGACAAAAGAACCGCAAGCTATAAGCATATTATCCGAAAATGATGAAAATCCCCCGCTTCTAATGGAAGGCGGGGGATTTTCATGTGTTCAAAGAACAAGAAAAAAACCTTGCTGCACAAGGTTTATAAGTATTACCGTTGGCCTCTGTTGTTTAAGATCCCATCATGAATCATTGGCTTTTAGATTAAACGATAGACCAGTTTCTATTCCGACTTGAAGTCCGGATCATCATAATGGTGGGCAACCCAGCCTGAAGCATCAATAAACAAACGAACGGCCACTACTTGACGGTTTTCCAATAAAGTAAAGAAGTGGGGGATGTTGACGGGAACAGAAATCACATCTCCAGCAGATAATTCTACGTCGAAATAACCAGAGTCACCCTTGATAGTAAAGATGCCATTTCCTGCAGTGATGGCACGAACTTCATCTTCGGTATGAACATGTACCTGTTCAAATTTCTTTAGAAGCTCGTCTAAATTAGGAGTGGCATCGGATAATGCAACAATATCCCATTCTTTATAGCCGCGTCGATTTGCAAGGGATCTAATTTCCGCATCAAAGACGTTAAGGATTTCTTCTTTTTTCTCGTCAGAAAGTATAAATTCATCACAAAGATGCTCGGGTAATTTTTTCATATCCCAATGTTCGTAAAGGACTCCTTGTTCATCCAAAAATCTTTTAACCTCTTGTTCTTGTTTTAATCTTCTATTGGTATTACGCATTCGAATCGTTGCCATAGTAAAATTCTCCTTTTTGAAAATTTTATAAAGTTTGTTTGAAATTTTTCAGAAAAAACATTTTAATTTGATATTCAAATAGAAATTCAAATGCCTCTAAATGACGCTTAGCAGTAAAGTCACTATCTCCCCATACATAGATTCCATGGTTGCGGATTAATACACCTGGTACCCCGGGTTGAATAACTCTGCCGATTTCTTCTGCTAATTTAGGAATGGAAGCATAGTTTTCTACAATTGGAACTGTTATGGAAGAATCTTCTTTCCATATATCAAATGCTTTAATGATTTCATGTTTCGTGAAGGTAACTTTTCCTTGATCACCATAAAGATCTGAAATGAGATTATTGTAAATAGTGTGGACATGGAAAACTGCTTCACAATTAGGGATTAATTGATAAATGGCAGTATGAATCAAGGTCTCGGCAGAAGGTTTTAAGTTGGTAGGAAACACAAGATTCCCATGCGAATTAACTAAAATAAAATCTTCTGGAGTATCAATCGATTTGTCTTTTCCGCTAGTTGTTATTGCGATAATAGGCTGATCAGGCTCTAACGAAGAGTTTTTTACACGAATGGACAGGTTCCCGCTGGTTGCTGGAAACCAGCCTCTTTCCGAAAGGCTTCCTTTAATGGTTTGTAATGATTTAAAGGCCTTTTCGATTGCTTCGAGATTAATTTTTTCAAAATCATTTTTAGTTATGGGTCTTCACCTCACTTATTGGTAATTTGGTTTAAAATTTTTATCACATCAAAAAAGGAGTCAAATTCTTTATAAGGAAGAGAATGCTCTTTACATTTTTGTAAAAGAAAATCTCGTGCAATAACAAGTTCAGCCAATTTGGCAATTGCCAAATCCGTGATACTATCTCCAATTACAACTTTCATATAATCGTTAGTTGAAAGCGAACGAAGAATAGAAGGTTTACACATTCCACAGTCTTTGTTGCAGTTTGAATCACAAGAAAAGGGCCATAGGATTTTGATTTGTTTGTCATTAAAATCACTGCCATTGCAATAGATATCATTTTGGGGGATAGGGTAACGCGATAAAATAGGGAGAACGAAAAAATCAATTCCTCCACTAGTAATCAGAAGGCGGATATTGTTATCCTGGCAATATTGAATAAATTCATTAAAACCTG
Organism: Bacillus sp. ISL-34; assembly: GCF_018613325.1. Classification (GTDB taxonomy): domain Bacteria; phylum Bacillota; class Bacilli; order Bacillales; family DSM-1321; genus Peribacillus. The sequence goes on from NZ_JAGGQJ010000004.1 coordinate 450,582, forward strand.
GTCTAATCTCAGCTTGTTCTATAGCATAATCAATGATTTCTTTTCGAAATGATGAAGGTAATAATGAAAACATGCGTCCTACTCCTTCTCGGACACTAATTCGTTGAGCCAAAATATCATTCTTGACTCTTTCCCAGCCAGGAGGATTAAAGTGCTTCATAATATTGATGATGTTGTCATTTTTCGTGATTGTTCCATCAAAATCGCAAAAAATGACAATTTTTTTGAAAGAACCCACTATTATAATGCACCCCATTTTTTAAGAGCCGAACGAAGTGCAGGAGAATCTTCTGCTGCTTCCTTCAGTGAAAGACCTGAAACGACTGCTTGAATGGCATCGTTAAATGCTATTCCTCCGGCTGTAGTGCCCTGAGGGTGCCCGTGAATTCCTCCACCGGCATTGATAATGAAATCTTTACCAAGATCGCGGTATAGTGTTGGAGTAAGACCAGGATGAATTCCTGCAGAAGGTGTTGGAAAAGCTGGGTTATGGATGTTGTTTGGGCATCTTAGTTCTTTTGCTACATTGAAAGATTCATTTTTAGGCATCGCTACAGAACCGTAAGGAGAGGGATAGAGAACAATGTCGGCACCTGATAAACGCATTAATTTACCTAGAAGCAAAGGAGCGGAAAGACCATAGTAAGGGGATGGATAAAATGAACCTGTAAATGCAGGGTGAGCTATAATGGGGATGTTTATATCAGGATCTGCAGATATTCGGTGAAGGATATCAAATCCATATGGAGCCACATTCAGCAACAAGCAAGTTGCTCCTGCGTTACATAAATGTTTTGCTTGTTCAACTAGTTGAGTAACCGGTCCGGTTAGGTTAACTGCATAAAGTACTTTTTTTCCGTTTTTTTCTTTTTGGTATTGGTTACGTTTCTCAAAAGCACTTATTCGTTTCAAAACGGGTGCATAATCATCCCGGAAGAAAATCTCGTCATCTTTTACAAGATCAACTTGTCCTTCGATTTGGTTTTGGTATTCTATTTCTAGTTCACGGAGTGGAAGGCCGATACATTGTTTGAAGATACTCATTAGCAATGGACGGTCGTGAACTCCCAGCAGACTTCTTATTCCATCTATTCCAAAACGCGGGCCTGGAAATTTCAAGAGAAGGGAATCCGGTAAGTGCAAATCAATTAACTTAATCTTACCGTCCATTGATAATTTACCAAACACTGTGGTGAGGATGGAAGGAATATCCGGATTCATATTAACCAGCGGGTAACCGATTATTAATAGAGCCTTAGGTATATCATTTGAATGATGATTCAGCACTTTTACATCAATTACTTTCCCTAAATGAGGTATCATTTGTTCTTTTCTTGCCATAGGGAGATCTGTCCAAGTGCCCACAGTAAGTCCTACAGCAATTTCTTGTGCTTTTTTGTGAAAGTTAAGATTACCATGTACTAAATAGGTAGCAATAACATACTCTTGGTCGGTTGTCATAAACATTACACCTCCTGAATTTAAAGTTGTATTTAAAAGGTAGATAATTTAGAAATCCGCTGCGCTGCCCTCCCGAATTCGTTCCTCTTCGGCAAGAAACCCTATTCGAACATATGCCTCTCCATGCTTATCAAAACAATTCCCGGAGCCACGGCAACTCCAATAACGAATCAGAAAAATGGCTTGATGCATATCCCTTTGGAACTGGCAGCCAGGCAAATCAGGATCCTTTAGGAGCCGGAGCATGCCGATTGAATTTTTTTTAGTTCTTCAAAAAAGGCATTACGTCGTAATTCGTAAGTATCCACAAGCTCTCGAACACTTTCTTGTGAGAAGGTCAGGGATGCCTTGTCCAAGATTAATAACATCATACCCCGCATTAATAAACCCATTCACTTTTCCGACTAATGTAGAGATATTTTGAATAATTAATCACCTCTCTCTTAAAAACAACATATGATGACATAACCCTTTTAGTGAGTAAATTCAAAAAAACAATTGTTTAACTTACTTATTATAGTGTTGTTGCTCACCCTAGTTGAATTTACTCAGGAAAAGAGCTTTTTGAAGGGAAGAGGAGATTAATGACAAATTTAAATTATCATGTACTTAGTGAGTTAGAAACCATGCAATATATTAAAAAGATTCCGGGTTTATTTTCGGAGAATGCTCAACTAATTTGCAAGGAAATGGGGGATGGGAATCTAAATTTAGTATTCCGTATAACGGTACAAGATTCATCGGAAAAAAGTGTAATTATAAAACAAGCACTTCCTTATGCGCGCGTAGTTGGGGAGTCTTGGCCATTAACATTAGACAGGGCACGTATTGAGAGTGAAGCATTAATGATGCAAAATGAAATTTGTCCTGGTTCAGTTCCACAAGTTTATCATTATGATAAAGAATTGGCGTTAACTGTCATGGAGGACTTATCTACACATATCATTATGCGTAAAGGCCTAATTGCCCGTAATCGTTATCCATATTTTGCAAAACACATTGGTGCTTTTCTAGCTAGAACTCTGTTTTTAACTTCCGATTTAGCGTTGGATCCTGAATGTAAAAAGCAGAAAGTAATGCAGTTTATAAATCCTGAAATGTGCAAAATTACAGAAGATCTTGTGTTTACTGATCCATATTACGATGCAAAGACGAATCGATTTAACCCGCTAATTAAGGCAGTAGTAGAAGAAATTTGGGGTCATGACCGGCTTAAACTTGAAATCACGAAGTTAAAGGAAGGATTCCTCACTCGTACTCAAGCACTTATCCATGGAGATTTTCATACAGGCAGCATTATGGTCACGGAAAAGGACACGAAAGTGATTGATCCAGAGTTCGCCTTTTATGGACCGATGGGTTTTGACATTGGAGCTGTGATTGCTAATCTGTTACTCAACTATTGCTCTCATGAAGGACATACTCTCATTCAAAGGGAACGGATTGAATACCAGGATTATTTATTAAATACAGTAGAGAAAATTTGGACAATCTTTGAAGAAGAATTTAGAACTTTGTGGAAGGAAAAAGCAAGCGTTTCTTATGTGTCCATACAGGGATATGAAGATGATTATTTGCTGCGTTTGCTTCAGGATTCCTTTGGATACGCGGGGTGTGAAATGATGCGTAGAGTGGTAGGTTTAGCTCATGTTCCTGATTTGGAAAGCATAGATGATTCCGAATTAAGAGCAAAAGGAGAAAGGTTAGCCCTCGTCATTGGGCAACAGCTGGTATTGGAACGGGAAACTGCCGGGAATATTAGCGACCTAACATCTTTAATCAGTAAAATTAGAAATCGGGAGGTGAATCAGGATTAGTAAGTTTATTCAATCCATTCAATGGAAAAATGATCAATTAATTTTACTGGATCAAACGGTCCTTCCGGAAAAAACGGTGTTTCTATCCTTGTTTACTATAGAAGAGGTTTGGGAAGCGATTCGATATCTTAAAGTACGTGGTGCCCCTGCTATTGGGATGGCAGCCGCCTATGGACTCTATTTGGGAGTTCAATACAGCCAAGAAGGAAATGTGAGCGCCTTTATTACAGATTTAGAAAAAAAATCAGACTATTTAGCAACAGCACGGCCAACGGCTGTTAACTTGTTCTGGGCATTAAAACGATTAAAAGAGAGAGCTTATCAAGGACAGAAACAAGGAAGGAATGTAGATTTCATTAAGAAAACTCTTCTTGAAGAGGCCTTAGGAATCCAAAAAGATGATGAAAAAATATGTCGGGAAATTGGTGAACATGCTATTCGCTTATTTCAAGACGGTATGGGTATTCTTACTCATTGTAATGCGGGTAGTTTGGCAACTGCGATGTATGGAACCGCAACAGCTCCTTTTTATATCGCAAAAGAACGAGGGTGGAATCTAAAAATATTTGCCAATGAAACTCGTCCAGTTCTGCAAGGCGCACGTCTTACTGCATGGGAATTGCAAAAGGCAGGCATTGATGTCACCCTTATTTGTGATAATATGGGTGCGGTGGTTATGGCAAATCATTCAGTACAGGCTGTTATTGTTGGAACGGATCGGGTGGCTGCCAATGGGGATGTTGCTAATAAAATTGGAACCTATACTCTAGCCATCTTAGCGAAAGCACATGGACTGCCATTTTATGTGGCAGCTCCGTTATCGTCCATTGATTTAAATACACCAACCGGAAAAGATATTCAGATAGAAGAACGTTCGGAAGATGAAGTTATTTTTGGATTGGGAAAACGGATTGCCCCGCAGGGTATTAAAGTATATAACCCTGCATTTGATATTACGCCCTATTCACTTGTAACAGCCTTTGTGACTGAAAAAGGTATTGTTTATCCTGATAAAGCAGGTCAGTACATGAGTGAACTTCAAAAATTAAAATAAAGGTTGTTTTTTTACAATTAGGATGGCGATTTACTGGTAGATACAGTAGATCATTTTTTAATAATAAAGCTTACTCGCATGAAAAATTCAAATGTTTAAATCTTTGTTTATGTTTTCCGATGAGAGGCCAGGAAACAACGACTGATACGCTTAAAGAAGGAGATAAAGGCTAGGCTGCTACTAATGGCATTCTTGGAGTAGGTAAGGATGAAGGTAATCTTGAAGAAATCACCAAATATGTTTGCGCCAATAATCAAGCGGAGCAAATGGCGATGCTTACCTAAAGCCGTTCTTGTAGAAGAAGGAATGCTTATCACGATGATATCGAACGAGAGGTACACAGCCCCAGATTAAATTAACAAAAACTGGCGATGTTGGCTGGGTACCTTCCGAAGCAGTAACGCAAGATAACCGGAATAAGACAAAGTCCTGATCTTCGGGGGCTTGGGCTTTTTATTCGTTCATAAATCAAAATAATCATCTGCCTTTGCATCAGCATCTATACTTCGAACCGCCTTCATGATTTTCTTTAAAACCCCGGCTGACGGCACATACTTAGGATCACTGCAAACTCTGCTTATCGTATTGCGTGAGATTCCGGACGCACTTACAAACTCCTCTTGTGTATATCCGTGCTTATCGATTAGTTTACCGACCTTGCTCCGCGGCTTTCTTTTCCCGAATCTAAACATTTTGATAACCTCCTAGAATTTTACTAGCAGTCTCGTCCAACTTTCACAAAAATATACGCATAGTTTCACAAATATTTGGTATCACGGACAAAGTAAGCGTTAGGATGTTTAAACAATATGTGTAAGGTTGCGGAGGATTTTAATACTAACAGGCAGACTATTCACTATAGAATAAGAAATTTAAAGAATTAGCGGAGATAATGGTGAAGAAGAATTCGCAAAGGCAATTATTAAGAAAATACGATCCAATGATGAGTTGCTTAAAATAGCGTCGTTAATTTTTGCATACTCCCGGCATATTTTTTACCCTTGGAAAATTTTATGAATGTGCTATGATTTTCTTCCTCCGTGCATCAATGATTAGCGAAAAATGTTATAATACATGAGTAATCTGAATATTGAAATTATACACAAACATGATAAGAAAGGGAATTTTTGTTTGAAGGTAACAATTGGACCAGTTATGTATGGATAGTGCGATGATGAAGAAGTGAATATGGTAATTCTTCATAACCAATAAGTCAGTCCACCTTATACATTAAAGCAGAAGGGGTCAAAGGCTAAACGGATAGAAATTTATGATTGGTCACTAAAAAAAGCAGCTATCTACAAAAAATATGAGAATCACTCAATGCTCGATTGAAGGAAAGGTGTATGGTTGAAGTGAATGTTGACTCTTTTTTTTCTGAAAACATTAAAGCGGCACTTAAGAATGATCCGCCCGGTGCATGGATGCCAGATCTGCCGGATGGTTGTATTCGCTTGAGTTCAGGCTATCCTGATCCTGCACTCGTTCCTGCTGAGGAGCTCAAGGCAGCGGTAGCCAGACTTCTTGATGAGGAGCAGGATTTGCCGCTCCATTATCTTGGAAGTCCACGAATTGCAAAACTAAAGCAGCAAATACAGAAAAGAATGGCAGAGCGCGGGATTCGCATTTTGGATTGAACAGCTTTTGATTACATCAGGAGCCTGCCAGGGGATTGATCTTATTGCCCGCATTCTTCTTGATGATAAAGCGGTTGTAGCGGTAGAGTCTCCCACCTATATGGAGGCTTTAGAGATTTTTCAAAACTATACGAAGCAGATTGTTAGTATACCTATAGATGAACAGGGGCTCCAAACATACCGATTAAAAGAAATGCTGGATGAAAGGAAACGTACAGGTCTAACCCTCCCGCGTTTTCTTTATACTATCCCAAGCTTTCAAAATCCAACTGGGACGACTATGACAATTGAGCGCCGGAGGCATCTATTGGAGCTTGCCGTCGAGTTTGATTTCCTTATTCTAGAGGATGATGCATACGGAGAATTATCCTTCGATAAAAATCCGGTGCCAATAAAATCTATTGATGAACGCGGGCGGGTCCTCCACGTTGGGTCATTATCCAAGGTTGTTGCGCCAGGAATGCGGATTGGATGGATAGCGGGAGAAAGTGAATTCATCAAGGCTTTAAAGTGGTTTAAAAAAGATTTAGACCATCCATTTGCTCAAAGTTCAATGGCTGTATACTTAGAAAACGCCGATTTCGAGAAACGGCTCGACCTTCTAAAAGATGTGTATCGTTCTAAATGTACTGCGTTAATCCGTTCGATGGAACAATTTCTTCCAGAATCCGTTTCATGGTATGTACCAGATGGTGGTTACTTTGTATGGGTGAGAATTCCAGGTGTGGATACGTCGCATTTATTATCACAGGCTCTGGCTGAGGGTGTTTCATATGTTCCAGGGAAATACTTTTTCTTGGATCAAAACGAAGGAACCGAGTTTCTCCGGCTTTCGTTCAGTTATGCCAATGAGAAAGAAATAATCGAGGGAATTCGAAGACTAGGACAGCTTATCGCATCTGTTTTTCATAGATTGCCCTAAAAGGACTGTTAGTTATTTAATTAATCATTGGAATGGTTAACATTTAAACCTATCTATTTCGAAACTTTTATTTGAAAATTTGAATGTACCTGCTTCCTTAAAGGAGGTAGGTATTTTGTTAATAAAAGGATTCCTTAACTCCTCGTGATGCAAATTCTTTCAAACTTTCGGAAATGTTAAGCACCGTAGATAAAGCCCACTGCTGAAGCACACAATCTAAAATGTGTATATGTAAATTGTGATGATTCAAATGATCACCATGAAGTTTTAATTCTTGAAAGGAACTGCCCAATTTTTATTTTTTAAGCCAAAGAAAAAAACCCTTGCAACGCAAGGGTTTTCGGATATGGAGCATAGCGGGATCGAACCGCTGACCTCTACGCTGCCAGCGTAGCGCTCTCCCAGCTGAGCTAATGCCCCGAATTGAGGTACAATAATTATTTTATCGGATTTTGGTGAAAAGTCAATATAAAATATGAGATTTTTGCAAAAATGATAAAAAAACCGTTTGAGGGTAGTCAAACGGTTTTTTTATCATGCATTTTCGATCTCTACCCTTTCAATCTCCTTAAGATTGGAGACGGTGTAATACACTTCCGATGTTCTAACTTTATGGTCTACCAGAACTTTAAGTGTCAAAAGGTGGTTGTCATTTGCGACATCTTTGATTCTAAGGTTTTTGATGAATATTTTTTCGTCTTTGATTTTTTTCAGTACGACGGCAATGTCATCTTTATTTTGTACGACCAGCTGCAGAAAGATTTCTTTTTGCCGTAACTTCATCGGTCCGAGCCAGGTGACGATTGCGGGCACCAATTCGACACTTATGATCAATAGGATGACGCCAGCTATGGCCTCGAGGAAAAATCCAGCTCCAACGGCGATTCCGATCCCCGCAGCTCCCCAGATGATGGCGGCTGTCGTTAAACCGGATATGCTGTTGTTGTCCCGCCGGAGAATGACGCCTGCACCGATAAAGCCTACGCCAGACACGATCTGTGCCGCTAGACGCAAGGGGTCCATTGTGATATTTACGTCATCGCTCCCCGGGAACTTATAAGCGGATTCCATGGAAACGATCGTTAATAAACAGCTGACGATTGAAATGACCAGGCTTGTTTTTAATCCTACGGGTTTTCGTTTCATTTCTCGCTCGAGTCCGATAATTAGTCCAAGGAGAGCTGAAATCCCCAATTTGATAAGGATTTGCAGTTCCGATTGAGGGTCGAATGTCCATTCCATTTTGTTTCACCACTTCCGAGTTATTATCGAAGAATAAGGTCGTCTGTTGCCATATACCCGTTTTTCAAAAAAAACTATCCTAATGATTTTAACATAGTAGAATAGAGTTCAATGAAATGTAATCGTTTGAAAGGAGGAATTTAAGTGCAAATGCCAAAAGTCAATCCCTATGTAGCGTTGGCAATCGGTGTGGCATCCGTATCGTTTTCGGCCATCCTTGTTAAATTGGCGACCGCTCCATCGGGGGTTATCGCCTTTTATCGTTTATTATTTACCGTCCTACTTATGTTGCCGGTTTTCTTGGTGAAATACCGTCACGAACTTAAATTCATTGAAAAAAAGGATTGGCTGTATTCGATTGCGGCAGGAGTGTTTTTGGCTTTTCATTTTATTTTATGGTTTGAATCGCTTAATTACACATCGGTCGCGAGTTCAACTGTGCTTGTCACACTTCAGCCTTTATTCGCTTTTGCCGGAGCCTACCTGTTTTTTAAAGAAAGATTTTCAATGAAGGCGATATTGAGCGGCGTTATTGCGATAGCAGGCAGCCTTGTCATTAGCTGGGGCGATTTTAGAATCAGCGGTATGGCGCTTTGGGGTGATATTCTATCGCTTATCGCATGTGCGCTGGTAACCGGTTATTTACTGTTTGGTCAAAATGTTCGAAAACGCATCTCTTCTATAACATACACATTTGTCGTGTATGCAATCAGTGCTTTAGCATTGTTTTTCTATGTGATCTTCAAGGGAGAACCATTGGCGCCTTATCCTGCTTCCGATTGGATCTATTTCGTTTTGCTTGCCATTTTCCCGACTTTATTAGGGCATTCTTTATTCAATTGGTCACTAAAGTGGTTAAGCACTTCGACGCTTTCGATGGGAATCTTACTTGAACCGGTGGGAGCGACAATTCTGGCTTACTTCATATTAGATGAACCGATACTCTGGACGCAGGTCCTGGGAGGCACCATCATATTGGGTGGTTTGATGATGTTCTTAAAGGATGAAAAGAAAAGCAAGGTACATGAAGAAGCGCAAGTTTCCGTATAAAAGCAGTAAGTCTCCCGACTTACTGCTTTTATTTAATAGGGGTGAAACAAATAGGTTATCCGTGTGAAAACCATAGCGAAAGTTAAGCTGAATAAAAACGTCGTACCATTCACTTTGCCTTTCTCTCTGCTGAACTTGATGGCTTCATAATAAGCGGTGCTGAATAAGAAAAGGGCCATACTGTAAGAAATGAGTAATCCGATTAATGGCAGATTCATTGCTTCACCTCATGGGAAAAAAGATATCTATATATGACTATTTGTGTTTCTTTGGAAATATGCTTCGTTTATTCATAAAACATGTGCTTGGCCCGGAAAGCAGGGAAAAGGGTGTGTTGATGTAAAGAATATATAGAAGGAAATAGGTGAAAATGTTTTTTTTGAAAAAGTTTTAAAAAACATATTGCAAACATTTTTAGTACATGGTATATTATTTCTTGTCGCTAAGACAGCAACTTAAACAGCTAACAAGTTGTTGAAAAGTATTTTGAAAAAGTTGTTGACGAAACGTGACAGAATGTGTTACATTATAGAGGTCGCTTCTGAGGGAAACGACAAGAAATTGCTCTTTGAAAACTGAACAAAACAAAGCGCCAACGTTAAATTTAAGTGAGCACACACTATC
>NZ_JAGGQJ010000049.1:0-492 GCF_018613325.1 Bacillus sp. ISL-34
GGGAAATGGTTGAGCCGTTTGCGGCCTTTCAAATTCGCAATCCAGAAGATGCCCGAGAATTAGCCTCAGCGCAAATCGCAAATGAGGACAGGGAGGTTTTTCTTGTCATGATGCTTAACACGAAAAATCATGTTATAGGTCTTCATAGGGCGCATGTGGGAAGCCTTAATGCCAGTGTCGTCCATCCTAGAGATGTGCTGAAATGCGCCATTTTAAACAACGCGGCTTCCCTTATTGTCAGCATCGGGTGACCCAACCCGAGTATGGAAGACATTGAAATCATAAAGCGATTGGCGGAAGCAGGGAAAATTATTGGGATTGAAGTTTTAGACTATTTGATTGTTTCTCATACGGGTAAGTATGTTAGCTTAAAAGAAAAGGGTGGTAAACAACTAATGATTGCGTAAAATGGCATTTGTTTTTCTTGCTTAGATAACATGCTACACAGTCTTCCTTTTGAGGATAAACCAAAAGAGGCAGGGAATATATATA
>NZ_JAGGQJ010000049.1:517-10110 GCF_018613325.1 Bacillus sp. ISL-34
AAAAGAGTATTCCTTATAATATTGAAAAAATCTGAGCCCTGTCGGAAGAAATTCCATATTTTCATTTATTTTAAAATTAACCTCGATAGAATATACGTCTTGTAAGGCATCCCAAAATAGCTAATCATTAATAATTCATTTTAATAGGATCGAATATATCCTAATCCTCAGTTTATTATTTTCTATATCGCCGAGTTAAATACGATTTCAGAGATCACGTCCAAAGCATATGTCGTAGTAGTTTTTCTTAAAGTGATTTTTTTATCTATCTTTTGTTTCTGGAGATGATTCTCCAATTTCCTTTGTTTGAAAAAGGAAACCAGAGCACCTAACCTCTAATTATCCTTTGGAATGGAACTATTTGTGCATATATCTAATATTTATGGATAGAGGGAAAAGAATAAGAAACTGTTAGATACACAATTATTGAAAAATATTTATGCCTCATCAAGTTCTATATAATTTACTTTAATGGCTTGAAGATTCATTTATTGATCGCTATGTTTTTGTGAATATTTGGTTACTGATGGAAAACATCGTCCTAGTGACCTTGGATATAGTCTGCTCAGTTATATACATAGTTGGGCAAAAGAACATGGACCTGAATATATTACATTGGAATCTTGAATTCAGCTCCTTGACACCATAAATAGTTTTCGTTTCAAGTACAATCTTTGGAGGGCTAGTACCTATTAGGTGTAGCCTTTTTTTTCGTTTATATGTACCAGCAATGAAATTTATACGACTTCTAGAGTGTGGGGGAAATTGGAGAAAAACATTTATAAAGAGAAGGTTGGAAACATTCGAACATGTGTAAGGGGAAAAAATTCTATGCACCTATTCAAAGGGAAGGTGCTCTGCCACCCAAACATTAGTTGAAAGCTTATAGATTTTAAGAAAGCTCTGTGGAAAGGAATCTCTACAGAGTTTTTCTTCATTTATCTTTTTTTGTGCGCCTAAACCATCCAACTTTCTGCCATTTAAGTCCTACAAGAAAAAATTCAATCCAAATTATGCGAATATTGGCAATTTATTCATTTGCTCATAGGGTAATTTAAACATAACTGCCAATAAATTTGTTCGAGATGTTCAAATTGGCTTATTGTATGGAGTTAATCTGGTAGGATTAACCATAAATTTAAATAATTTAATTTTTTGTAATATTTTATGTATTTAAGGTGGCGTGAATCTTGCTATATATTATTTGAACCATTTAATAGGAAAAGAAATTACTCATAATAAGAGGTGATTATCAATGACCGCTATAGTCCAGTGAAAATGGGAATCTATTTTGAATAATTATTATTCCTAGCAATGACACTCCGAAACGTAAAGGAAGGAGTAATTAAAAATGAATTGATCTAGATACCTAAAAAATTTATGCTTAATAACGTTAAAGAGGTGTTTTAAACACTTATCATTAAAAAACGACTTATTAATGTGGAAAAAATGAAAACCCCTTCGTAGTCTCTATAAATTGCCAATAAATCTGACTTATAACAACTAGAACCAGTTTTTTATCGATTTTTGATTTTTTTAAATAAAGATTTTATTCATGGGAGGAATTAGGTGGGAAATGGATTGCAAAAGAGTTGAGTTATCACATTTTTTACGCTCACGTCGTAATAAATTATCCCCTAAAGACGTAGGGCTTCCTGTAACTCATAGAAGACGTAAACATTCTCTAACACAAGAAGACGTTGCTGAAGCTGCTAATATAAGTGTAAAGTGGTATCTCCAATTAGAAAGTGGGCTGGGAATCAATGTGTCTCCTGACGTGCTAGAAAGAGTTGCTCAAGCATTAAAACTGAATCAAATAGAGACATCTTACTTATTTCAATTAGCAAATCTATATTGTTTTGTAGAGACTGTAATCGTTATTCAACAGAAGATTGGTATAAAGAGTTGATAGAATATTTGCACATATCAAGTCCGGAATTTAGTAGTTGGTGGCTAGATTACGATGTAGAATTAGACCTTAACTTTAAACTACCTATCAACATTAATCATCCAGTTATTGGTGCTTTGTCTTTTGAAAAATCGTCTATCAAGTTCATAACTTATTTGATATAAAGATATGTTGTTATACACCAATATCAGAAAAGACAATCAATAAACTTGAGCAATTATCTTAATATTCTTATTAAAAATTACTTGGAAGGCAACAAATTTTTCGAGCGAGATTAAACTAGTTAAGGATATATTACAAAGGGTAAGTTTATATAAAGTATATCCTTTTACTTCAAAATAGAAGGAGAGATAGATATTCATGCGTTCAACAAAATTTACTGTTATTACACTCGTTTTTCTAATTTTTATTGCCGGTATTACTCAGGGGCTTATTCTACCGATGCTTTCAATTATATTAGAGAAACGGGGTGTCTCTACTCTTGTAAATGGTTTTAACAATACTGCAATATATGTTGGAATGTTACTGATTTTACCTTGGATAGAAACTCCTTTACGTCGTTTCGGGTATCGTACGATCATTATCTTTGGACTTGCTTTAGTAACAATTTCTACAATTTTTCTTCCTCTTTTTCATTCACTGAGCATTTGGTTTATTTTACGTCTTATCATGGGCATGGGGGACTCTGCGATTCACTATGCTAGTCAAATTTGGATCACACAAATAGCCCCAGAGGAGAAGAGGGGTCGCTATATATCACTATATGGACTTTTATATGGTCTAGGTTTTAGTATTGGTCCTCTTGGAATTAATTTACTTCCGTTGGGGTTATGGGTTCCTTTTGCAGTAGTAAGTCTATGCTGTGCAATTGCCTTCCTGATGCTGGGCTTAATTAACAATATGCATCCAAGTTCAAATAATGACGATTCGAGTGGTGGGGCCAAATACACAGCTGTAATTCGTTATGGGTGGTTGGCATTTATTCCTCCATTACTATACGGTTACAATGAAGCTTCTCTCAATGGTAGTTTCCCAATTTATGCTTTACGTATAGGAGTATCACCAGAGTGGATATCATTGATTTTACCATCATTTGTAATTGGTAATCTTATTTTACAATATCCAATCGGTATATTAAGTGATCGTATAGGAAGAAAACCAATTTTAACAGCCAGTGCTGTTGTTGCTTGTATCTCATTCGTTCTATTTCCCTATGTATCTCATTCGGTATGGATGATGATGTGTTTACTTGCGATTGCAGGGGCTGGAGTGGGCTCATTTTATGCACTTGGGCTTGCTTACGCAGCAGATGTTTTACCAAAGAGTATGGTGCCTACGGCAGGGCTTATTGCCATGCTAAATTTCAGTACGGCTAGTATGGTTGCTCCAAGTATAAATGGATATGTTCTAGGGAACTTCCCTCCGGGAATGATGTTTAACATAATAGGTACATTACTTGGATTATTTGTAATATTAAGCTTTCTTTATCGTCCAAAGAAGGTTAAGAAGAATCCCAAAGACACTTTTGTTTCTGAAGCTAAGGGATAGAATAAATTTTTAACTTAATAGATTATAAAAAAGCCGATTTTTCCCACATAAGGAATCATTGGCTTTCATTCTTTTATTAAAGGGGGACAGCAGGTGGAAAAACTGCCTTCAATGCTAACTTGGAAATTTATTAATAGAATGATGCAGCACATACATGACGGAATGGTTCTCTTCAATCCAGAAGGGGATGTGGTTGTAATTAATAAGGCCGCCCGCTTTCTATTATTTGGGGAGGAGAGCAGTTCTATTAAATCTATTTACGATTTTCCTAATAACATTAGAGAAATCTGGAAAAGACGCTTTAATTTTAATTTTTCTAAAGATTTTTTTGAATATTCCGGGATTAAGATTGATATTATGCCCGGTTTTGGAGATGGGATGGGACTAATAATACGTAAATCGCTGGACGTTGAACAGCAGCCAATTGAAAATGAACACTTATTAGGTAAAGAACTGCAGGTGATTCTCACTTCATCTTTTGAAGGGATATTTGTAACAGACGGGGAAGGTACAGTTCTCCGCGTGAATGAAAAATGTGAATGGTTATATGGATGCTCACAAGAAGAATTGATTGGTAAACAAGTACGTGAATTAGATCAAAATACACGAAATGAAAAAAAGATGATTGTACAGACAAGTATTATTTATAATGATCAAGGTGAAATTTACAGAGTAATAAGCGCTTCAAAAGATATAACAGATATCCATCTTATTCAGGGTAAAGCGTCTAGATTGAGTCTTTTAGATAGCAAAAATGACTCTTGCGGTGTAACTGGTTCTTTAATCATAAGAAGTAACACAATGATAAAATTAATTAAATTTCTACAGCGGGCGGCAAAAATGGAGTCTACGATCCTACTTCAAGGGGAATCAGGAACGGGTAAAAGTCAATTAGCAAAATTTATTCATGAAAATAGTATGCGAAAGAATGGACCTTTTATCATGATTAATTGTGGATCTATTCCGGAAAGCTTGATAGAAAGTGAGTTATTTGGATATGAAGAAGGGGCCTTTACGGGCACGAAAAAAAATGGAAAGAAAGGCTTTTTTGAAAAAGCAAACGGGGGGACTCTTTTTCTTGATGAAGTGGGAGAATTATCATTAACAATGCAGGCCAAGCTTTTACAAGTTTTGCAGGACTATACTTTTTATAAAGTAGGAGGAGTTGAACCTAATCAGGTTGATGTAAGAATTATTACAGCCACAAATAAAGATTTAGAAAAACTCGTGGAGCAGGGTTTTTTTAGGGAAGACTTATTCTATCGGATACACGTAATTCCTGTAACGGTACCACCTTTGCGTGAAAGAAGAGAAGATATTATTCCCATGCTGGTCTCTTCATTAGAGCGTTTAAATGAAAGTAATGGAGCAGTAAAGGAATTTTCCAGTGATATTCTTTTGTTATTAACTAAATATCACTGGCCCGGTAATATTCGAGAACTACGTAATATGGTGGAATGGATGTATGCTGTGGCTGAAGGTGAAATTATTGATCAAAGTTTCCTTTCGCCAATGTTTTTTAAAAACTTAAATATACCTAAACCTCAATCGCCCATCGTAGTGAATGATATCGTTCCTTTGAAAGAAGCAATTGACTTTTTAGAATACGAATTAATCAAAAAAGCACAAACAATTACAACCAACACATATCAAATTGCTGATTTATTAGGGGTAAGTCAATCTACGATTGTAAGAAAGATTCATCGTACCAAGTCTTCAACTCTTTAAAACAATTGAGAATGCATAAGTGAATTTTTGTAGAGGGAAATGCAGGTATATTCTCCCTTTAAATGCAATATTGAATCCTTGTTAAATAACAATACACAAAAAAACGGCCACAAAGGTTTACAAGTGGCTGTTTTTTTGTGTATCCAGATTATTGGCATTGTTATTGCATAGATACAGAAAGAAGTAACATTCATTTCATAATTTACAGGGGGGAAGGAAATATAGGGAAATCATTTATTGGTAAAAGTAACTGCGAAAAACAAAAGGAGGAACCAAATTGAAATCAAACAAAAAAATAGTATATTTACTATTCGCAATGCTAATGTGTATTTCTATGTTAGTAACAGGATGCAGCAATGATTCATCCACAGTTTCCCAAAGCAAAGGGAAATCTGATGGGAAAACATTAAATCTCTTAACATGGGAAGGATACGCTGACCCTAAGCTAATCAAAGATTTTGAAGAAAAATATGACGTTAAAATCACAGCCACATATTTCGGTTCTAGTGATGAACTAGTTTCTAAACTTAAAGGCGGTGGGGGAAACGTATATGACGTAATCTCTCCTTCATCCGATGTGGCTGGTTATTTAGTACGTCAGGGTATAGTCGCGCCAATCAACGTAAGTAATATTACAAATTATTCAAAGATAGCAGATAAATTGAAAGACATGGATGATGTCAAAAAAGGTGATAAGGTTTATGGAATTCCGTATGTCTGGGGTCCAGATTCATTAATTTACGATGCGGATGCAATTAAGAATCCACCGGAAAGTTGGGATGTTTTCTGGGATCCAAAATATAAGGGGAAAATATCATTGTGGGATGACATCTCTAATATTTACCTTGTAGGACAGATGATGGGATTAGATAAAAACGATCCTTCAGCTATATACAATATGACGGATGAACAATTACAAGAAGCAAAGAAAAAACTGCTTGAAGTCAAGCCGCAGATTCGTAAATATTGGGCAACGGGTGGTGAATTGAATGATTTGTTCGCAAATAAAGAAGTCGTGCTCGCTGTTGGGTGGCCTTTAACGCCAAAAACAGTGAATGCAAGTGGACGCCATCTCAAAGAGGTTATTCCAAAAGAAGGAATTACAGGGTGGATTGACCGATTAATGGTTGTAAATTCTTCTCCAAATAAAGAACTCGCCGAAAAGTTCATTGATTATGCAATTAGTGAAAAATCACAAAAAATAGTGTCTGAAGTAACAGGATATAGTGTTGCAAATAAAGAAACAGCAAAGCTAATGACGCCGGAAGAGGCTAAAGCAATTCATGTGGATGATATGGATAACTATATGAAAAAGATTAATTTTTGGCAAGAAGTGAAAGACCGTAATAAATACAATGAAATTTGGAACGAAGTAAAGGCTCAGTAGAAGAAATCACCTAGCGGTGTAATCTGCTAGGTGAATCTTACCCTAAACTTAAGGAGAATGCTTATGGATAATATATCAACACCCGTTCGTCCCCTCAAGACGATAAAAAAAGTGAAGAAGAAACGTAATCCAAGGCTGCTGCTTTTGCTAATTCTACCTATTATTTGGTTGTCTATATTTCTATTAATTCCTTATGCAGTATTGTTTATGAATAGCTTTTGGAAGACGGATTTTGGAGCTATTGTACATGAATTCACTTTGGGTAATTACACGAAATTTTTTACAAACCCTTTATATTATGGAACATTACTAAAGTCACTTAAAATTGCTAGCTGGGTGACCTTATTTAGTATCCTAATAAGTTATCCGTTAGCTTATTTTATTAATTTCAAAGTGAAGAAAAACAAACAGCTTATTTATACTCTTGTCATTATTCCACTATGGGTAAGCTACCTGGTTCGTGCGTATGCCTGGAAGATTGTACTTGGGGAAGATGGGATTTTAAATAACATGCTGCTGGCTTTGCACATCATTGATAAACCATTAACCGTTTTTCTTTATAGCCCGTATGCAGTGATTTTGGCTCTTACGCATATTTATACACCGTGGGTGTTAATGTCTGTTTATACCTCTCTTGAGCATATTCCCCGCAACCTCATGGAAGCTTCTAAGGATCTTGGCGCTACCCGGTTTCAAACCTTTTTGCGCGTCATTTTTCCGCTAAGTCTACCAGGGGTCGTGGCGGGAGCAACCTTCGCCTTTGTCTTAACGATGGGCGACTTTCTTGCCCCGCAGCTCCTTGGCGGTACAAGCAGCATGATGATTTCTAATGTTGTGTATAGCTTGTTTGGGGTGGCAAACAATTGGCCTTTGGGATCAACCATTGGAATTATCACACTTATCCTTGTCTTAGGCATCCTTGAGATTACACATCGATTAGAAAAAAGGTTTTCAAGTTATGAAAATTAAGCAGGGGAGTGTGAAAGATGGAAAAAACAACAAAATTTGATTGGATTACATTAGGACTTAAGACTTCGTCGATTTTAATTTTTATGTTTATGTATCTACCTATGTTGGTGGTTGTTGTCTACTCCTTTAATGGAAACGCCATTAATTCCTTTCCGATTACCCATTGGTCGTTGAAATGGTACTCTGTTCTTTTTCAGGATTCTGCCCTACTTCATTCGCTCCTTAATAGTGTTTATGTGGCTGTTGCTGGAACAATTATTGGTTTATTACTCGGAATTCCAGCGGCTTTTGCTATTGATCGATTCCAATTCCCTGGAAAAGTTTTTTTTGAGCGTATCGTACTACTTCCAATGATTTTACCCGGTATTATTACGGGGGTTGCAATGATGAGCGCCTTTGTTTTGCTGGGGATGAATCTTTCATTAATAACCATTTTTTTAGGGCATGGAACTTTTTTAATTGCTGTCGTAATGACGCAAGTATATGCAAGGTTAAAAAGAATGGATAGGTCCATCGAAGAAGCTTCCCTTGATTTGGGAGCTAAGCGTATCCAAACGTTCTTTCTCGTTGTTTTACCGAACCTTAAGACCGCTATTATTAGTGCTTCTCTTTTATCCTTTACTTTATCTCTGGATGAGATTCCGGTTACTTACTTTTTGACTGGTCGTGAACTAACACTCCCAGTTCAGTTCTGGGCTATGCTGCGAAGGGGGATAACCCCTGAAGTAAACGCAATTTCTACGCTCATTTTTGTTTTTTCTGTCATTATGATTGTCTTAGTGACTAGATTGAATCGGGAAGAAACTTAATAATACAGAAAATTAATAGGGGGTTATACCTTGGATTCTATCATTAAAGTTAAGAATGTTGAAAAGTCATATGGGAATCAACTAATTGTAGACAGGATCAATCTTGATGTAACACGTGGTGAATTTCTCACCCTGCTGGGGCCCAGTGGATGCGGAAAAACGACCACGCTGAGAATGATTGCAGGATTTGAAGAGCCTGATAGTGGGGAAGTGTTATTAGATGGCCAATCCGTTGTAGGAGTACCACCATACAAGCGGGATGTTAATACTGTCTTTCAAAGCTATGCATTATTTCCACATATGTCTGTGATAGAAAATATAGCATATGGGTTAAAAATGAAAAAGGTCCCTCGATCTGAGATTGAATCAAGAGTAAAAGAATCGTTGCGACTCGTTCAATTGGAGCAGTTTGGAAATCGGAAGCCGCGACAGTTAAGCGGTGGCCAACAGCAGCGCGTCGCTGTCGCTAGAGCTCTAGTAAATAACCCGAAAGTATTATTGTTAGATGAGCCGTTAGGGGCACTGGATTTAAAATTACGTAAGGAAATGCAATATGAATTAAAACAGCTTCAAAAAAAATTAGAAATCACCTTTATTTATGTTACCCACGATCAGGAAGAAGCCCTCACGATGTCTGATCGTATCGCGGTTATGAATAGAGGTAGGATTGAGCAAATTGATGTTCCTGAGGAAATATACAAACGGCCCCTTACAAAATTTGTAGCTGATTTTATTGGGGATACGAACCTTTTTGAAGTCAGTGTGGTTGATAACCATTTAGAATACCCTATATTTGAATTGGAAGGATGCCGAGTAGGCGGGCGTTTTGGAAAGGAAAAGAATATAGAAGGTCCGATGTATTTATCTGTTCGACCTGAGAGATTGAAATTGATGAAAGATAATGATAATGCTGAGTTTTTATTAGGCGGCACTATTGAAGAGATTATCTTTGCAGGTTTGTACATTCAAACGATTGTAAAGCTCAATATTGGAACCCGTTTAACAGCGGTATCACAAAATGCGGGTGAATATTCATATCAACTGGGAGAATATGTATATGTAACATGGAACGAGGAAGATGGAATCGTAATAGGAAATGGTATTCGGGATCGCTATCAAAGTCCAATTTTGATTAAATAAGCAAATTTCACTACAACTAGTGATTATCGTATTAGAGAGCGTTCTCATCTGGTTGTTTTGTTAACTAAAAATGGAACAAAGAAGATGTTCACTAATTAGTGAA
>NZ_JAGGQJ010000050.1 GCF_018613325.1 Bacillus sp. ISL-34
GGTTCACTTTTCCTTATAGAATACATGCTATTAGAAAGGGTGCAATTCTTTAATAAGGTATGCTTTCCTACTAATGGTGCTTTATTTCAATTAGGGAGCTGCTTTTACATCTCTGAGTTTGTAGACAAAAGGGGGTACGGAATTGTCTCATCCCGAACCAATAAGACTTGGTTATCCTTCATGTTTTTTTACTTTTTTATATGGATGAAACTCTCATTGGATTGAAGAAATTTGCGACACTCCTGCCGAATACCTGTCTAGCCGAGACACCGCAGGCGCTTGCGTCGAGGAGGCTTGGCAGACAGTCGGCGGAAAGGGAGCGGATTTCTGAAATCAACTGGAACGTTTTTTAAAGAAAAAGGCTGTTGGCAAATGCTTTCTTCGAGTTTGTCTACTGTCTGGGAGCTGCTTTGGCAGCTCTTTTTTCCATGAGCTAAAGGGGAAGGTTTGATCAAAAGGTGGATTTATTAGATAATAAAAAATAGTTTGACTTTTTTTACAACTATGTTTATATTTGGTTTAATACTAACTACCGTTAGTTAATAAAAGTGCAAAAAGTAGGTGTTAGAAATAAAAAGTAATCTACTGAATTATCAGTTGTAAGCGATTACACTGTGTTTGCAAAATTCGTATGAAATGATTTTTATTTAAAACCAGGAGATGATACTTATGAAATATCCACTTACACCAGATGTAAAGCCAGAGTTTTGTACAACAGGAACTTTTATGCGTTTACCTTCTCAAAAGCATGATGCAAAGCTGGCCATTGTGGGCATGCCTTTTGATACAGCAGCTTCTTTTCGGGTGGGAGCCAGGTTTGCTCCTCAAGCCATTCGCCAAGCATCCATGACCCTGTTTCCTTATCATCCTATTCATAAGGTATATCCTTTTGAACAAATGAATGCCATTGATATTGGTGATATCCCTGTTATTCCTCATAATATTCATCGAAGTTATGATCTAATGAAGGAATCCATGTATGAATTGATGTCCAAAGGAGTCATACCTATTGGATTAGGGGGAGATCATTCTGTCACTTTAGCTAGTTTACGCGCTGCGGCAAAGGTATATGGCCCTGTAGCCATGATTCATTTTGATTCCCATACAGATACTTGGGATACATATTATGAGGAAAAATATTGGCATGGATCTCCATTTATTCGTGCACATGAAGAGGGTTTGCTGCAGGCAGATAAAGTATTTCAAGTAGGAATCCGAGGTACGCTAAACCACTCTGGAGATTTAGAGGCAAGCCTTGATTTAGGTTATCGTTTGATTACAACTGGTGACCTTTCCAATCGTGGATTTGAAGATGTTTTGAAAGAGATTAGAAAAACTATTGGTAACACACCTTGTTTCTTGACGTTCGATATAGATTTCGTTGATCCTTCTTTTGCTCCAGGAACAGGTACGCCTGAAGCAGGTGGTTTTAGCAGCTATGAAACATTAAAAATGATACGTTCCCTGACTGACTTTAACTTTATAGGATACGATGTGGTTGAAGTGCTGCCACCATATGATCCAAGTCAAATCACTTCACTTTTAGCAGCAACACTTGTACATGAATTTGCCAGTCTTGCAGCATTAAGTACGAAAGAAGATAATAAATAATCACTTTAATTAAAAGCAGTCATTACATTTAATAAAGGAGGTAGCTCTTTGCGATGAAAGGATTACCCGAGCTTAAGCGTTCACTAAATACAAGATATGTTATTGTATTTGGACTTTCCTTTATGGCGCCTGTGACAGTCTTTAGCACATATGGTATCGCCATTGATCGTACCCATGGAATGATTCCGACAGCATACATAATTGCTTTAATTGTCATGCTATTTACTTCATATAGTTACGCAAGAATGGTTCAAGTTTATCCCACTACCGGTTCAGCTTATACCTTTGTGCAGAAGGGAATCAATTCACACCTTGGTTTTCTGGTAGGATGGGTCATTTTATTGGATTATCTTTTCAGTCCTATGATCAGTGCTTTACTTTTTGGGATTATGGTGAATGCTTACTTCCCTGGCATTCCTATCATCGTAGTTATTATTTCTTTTATTATAGGTGTGACTACCATTAATATTTTTGGGATTAAAGTTGCTGCGAATGTGAATACCTTTTTGGTGATATTTCAAATTCTTTTTATTATTATCTTCAGCCTGCTTTGTATAAATGGACTTTTAGCAGGAAAGGGTACCGGAGAGTTGTTTTCCAAGGATCCTTTTTTTAGTCCTGAAGTAAATTTTAATAATCTGCTCTCGATTGTACCTCTATTATGTTTTAGTTTTCTAGGGTTTGATGCGGTTACTACACTAGCTGAAGAAACCAAAAATCCAAAAAAGACACTTCCTAAAGCTATTTATGCTACGACATTGATTGGAGGGTTACTATTTGTTGCATCTACCTATTTTACACAATCCATTTTCCCGAATTTTAATGCTTTTAAAAACCCTGATACAGCGATAGTGGATATCATGATTTATACTGGAGGTAATTTACTGAATAGTTTGTTTATTTTGGTGGTAGTGACATCTGCTACTGCTTCTGCTATTGCTTCAGGAGGAAGTGGAGCCAGGATTTTATATGCAATGGGGAGAGATAATGTTCTGCCTAAGAGGATTTTCGGATATGTTTCTCCAAAATTCCAAACGCCCATATTCAATATCTTGATCATTGCTTGTGTTGCTATGAGTGCTGTATTTTTGGATATCGCAACAGCTACTTCTTTCATTAACTTTGGAGCCCTGTTTGCTTTTGCATTCGTTAATCTTTCTGTGCTTATTCATTATTTTGTGAGACAGAAGCAGAGGTCGCCTAAGGGTATCGTTTTAAATTTACTTCTTCCATCAATAGGCACCGGTATAACTATATTGTTTATGACAAAGTTAGATATCCATTCATTAGTATTAGGAATTACTTGGATGGTTGTAGGGTTCATTTACTTATTGTACTTAACAAAAATGTTTAAGGAACATCCACCTGAACTGAATTTTGAAGAGCAAAGAGAAGAATTCGATGTAAAGTTAGTGCAACGATCATAACGGTTTTATTATTTTATATGAAAAGAGGTAACTCCTATGGCTATTAAAAAAGCAGATATTGTTCTTTCCAGTGATGCTATTTTTACAGGGCTTACACATGAGCCGATGTCTGGTGCAATTGCTATCTTAGGTAACAAAATCATGAGTGTAGGATCAAAAGCGGAGATCGAACCTTTTATAGGAAGTGAGACAAAAGTATTTAACTATGGAAATCAATTAATCATGCCTGGGTTTCATGATTTTCATCTCCACATCATGTTTAGTGCACTAAGTTTAAATAGTGTTAATTTATTTGAAGCCAGGTCAGCTCAAGAAGTAGCTGCAAAAGTACTGGAATTTTCTAAAGATTGTTCTGAGGAAGAATGGATTATAGGTATGCAATGGGACGCAGGTTATTGGCATGATAAACAAGAGCCCCATTATAAAATACTCGACGCTGTTATTCCAGATCTTCCTGTTGTTCTTTTTCATGCTGAAGGTCATTATACATGGGTGAACAGTAAAGCCATGGATTTAGCGGGAGTTACTGAGGATATATGTGATCCGGATTTTGGCCGTTATGAAAGAGATAAAGATGGTTTACTTACTGGAATTTTATATGAAGAAGCCCAGCAAATAGTCTTAAAAGAGGCATTACGGTTAACACAAAATAAAAAAGAAACGATTTTAAGAAAGTTTTTACGATTGTTATCCCAATTTGGAATAACTTCTGTAAACGATTTGTTTGCTCCAATAGATGACTTCATTCAAGACTATGAACTTTTTGAAAGATTGGATAAGCAGGGAGAATTAACGACTAGATTTCATATCACTCCTGAATTAGATGGCAATTTGGATAAAGCCCAAATGCTGAGAAATAAATATGAATCAAAGAAACTTCAATTTTCAGGATTAAAGCAATTTGTTGATGGAACAGTCACAGGTCATACCGCTTACTTCCTGAAACCTTACGCCGATCAAGTGGATATCTGCGGTCATCCAGCTCTAGATCCAGAACTATTGATTGATCGAGTTGTTAAAGCGGATGAACTTGGATTTAGAATCCGGTTTCACGCTATTGGAGATGGAGCAATTCGTTTAGCTTTAGACGCTTTTGAAGAAGCAGTACGTATAAATGGAAAAAGAGACTCAAGGCATACAATCGAGCATATTGAAGTAATCGATTCGGATGACATTGAACGTTTTTCAAAACTAGGGGTCATTGCCTCGATGCAGCCTGACCACATGGCTGCTTCATCAAGAGAGGTATATTCTTCAATTATAGGTCCTGAAAGGGAAAAAAATGTTTTCCTGACGAAGTCGCTTTTAAATTCAGGTGCATCTTTAGCATTAGGAACAGATTTTCCGGTTTCCATCTCATTAAATCCTATGCGACAAATATATACTGCAATTACAAGAGTTGATAGCAGCGGAGATTCAAAAAACACATGGCATCCTGAACAAAAGCTCACTTTGGCAGAGGCCTTGCAAGCATATACATCCGGCTCAGCCTATGGATGTTTTAGAGAGGACGAGCTAGGTATAATAGAAGAGGGAAAACTTGCTGATCTTGTGGTTTTAGACAGAAATCTTTTCGATATTCCAGTAAATGAAGTGCTCAAAACTAAAGTGGAACTTACAATAAACGATGGGGAAGTTGTGTATAAAAGCGAAGAAACTTCTTTATCGAGCGTATTCTGATTCTCCTATATTTTAGATGTTCTAATGTATCAAATCTTTAGTTTAAAAAGGGAAATGAGTTTATAATGATATTAACTAACGTTAGATAGTTTGGGGGCTCATTATGACAAAAAATGAAATTAAAAACATTTCCTTAACACTTTTTACTAAGTACGGATATGAGGGAACTGCTTTATCGGAAATTGCCAAGAGGGTAGGTATACAAAAACCTTCAATCTATAACCATTTCAAAAATAAGGATGACCTTTTCTTGACTCTGTTTGAAGAAATTCTGGAAGAGCATATACACCAGGTCGAACAATTTGTCGAAGAAATAAATACACTCTCTTCTGAAGAAAAGTTAAAGCATATCCTTCTCGATACTTGTAACTATTATAAAAACCATGAAGATAAAGCAACTTTTTTAAAGAGGGCAATGATTTTTCCGCCGGAGCATTTGAAGCACATATTAAATGATAAATTCCTTAGATCTGAAGAATCATTTTCCGCCATCTTACATGCTATCTTTGTCGAAGGAATTGACAAAAAAGAAATACGCCAAGGGAAAATAGAGAACTTAATCATGTCCTATTTCTGTTTGATTGATGGAATATTCATGGAATTTTCTTATTACGGAATAGAGAATATGGAACCAAGAATACAGAATATATGGGAAAATTTTTGGTATGGACTAAGTGGATGATAAATAAACGTTAAAAACTATCAAATAGATATAGGTTACTTGCTCATTCCGAGCAAGATTGTCTACAGTTTTTAAGGGTTTGTTTCAATAAATGTCGTTGATTTCCACTCCAGGCACTCGCTTTCCGCGGGCGGTCCGGGAGCCTCCTCGGCGCCAATACGCCTGCGGGTTCTCCCTTGGACACGTTTCTCCCGCAGGAGTCTCGTACCTAACGTTCCAATCAACTTTGTTTTAAAATTTATAGAAATCCTTTTATCTACAACCTGGTTACTTGCTCATTCCGAGCAAGTTTTTTTATTTGAAATATAAAAATAAAAGTTATGTGAATATAAGTTTTCACATAGCTCTACAAATAACATGTTAATTTTGGTTATTCGATTGGGATAATTTCGCTGCATTCTTTGTAGTACCGCCATCTACACGTAAATCTTGCTTTTAATCTGAAGCTTGAAACTCCTTCCAAAAAGTAAACTTACAATTCCTTTGAATTGATCCTTTTAATTAACTCCTCAAACCAATATATTGTGTGATCTGTTCTGGTCGAAAAATAGCCATCCAAAAATTCACGAATATTCTCGTTGTCTTTAGGTTCTGGCTCGAAATTCCCAAGCTGCTCCCAAAAAGCCTTGATGGACTTTACTTTTTTTTCTAATATATCTACTACTTTATCTCGATCTACATACTTGATGTTGGCTAGACCAACAATCATTTCCTTAATTTCATCTGCATTTTCAAATAATTTATAGATTTTTTTGGGTAGTTCCTCACGACCCTTAGCCGTAATCGCAAATACTTGTTTATCAGGCCGATGTTCTTCCTTTATCACTTCAACTGGCTCGACTAAACCTTGTTTTACCAATGATTCAAAATGGTAGTACAGTTTACTTTCAGTTAACCCGCCTAGGCGATCCAATGGAATGGGTTCTGAAAGCTGCTTTTTTAATTTATAAGGATAGTTTTTATCCTCCATCAGCTTGCTCAATATAAAAATTTGGATGGACATTTTCTACGCTCCCTTAAGAAGTATTATATCCTTATTGTAGCAAAACTTAAGCCGTGATTTCAGCCGCTTTCTTTTCAACTTCTGTTTCAGAAACCTGTCCTGGCAATGGTTTTTGAAGAAACGCGACAATAGCCATATTAATTACCATCGCAACGGCACCAACCGCAGCCATTGACCAAAGATACGGACTTGGACTGATGCTGCCATATAGGTTTGCAAAGTACGCTTGCACCGAGTAATACATCGGGGAAATGTGGCTCATCCATTCATATGGTAAATGCATCATATCACGTGAGATAGTGGAACCGTTTGCTATTGTTTGCATTAATAAAATCGGTAAGTTTAAAATCATGCCGCCTTCACCCAATAAGAAGATTAAAATTGCAGTGAAATTAAAACATACCATATAGTTTAGTATTTGTTGACCAACTATACCGAAGAATAGGTCACCGCTTGGCTTGTCAATTAAATACGCTACACCTACAGCGATGAGTGATGATATAACTGCAATTAATAATGCTGTTAATTGCACATACATGAATAACCGTGTTTTACTTGCTTTTCCCCGGCTTGCTCTAAATGCACCTACTATTTGCATCGCTCCGATCATCGCCCCAACATAACCGGCCATTGTCAAGAACATAGGCAGCATATTATGATTCATGCCATCTGGTATTTCGTTAATTGTAACTACATTTCCTGCATAGGAGTTCTCTATCTTTTTCGCTAATTCAGCGGCTTGCTTTTCTGGTACATTAAAGTTCATCAATACGCCTTGAGCCGTTTGTTGTGAAAATTGTGTGCTTAACTGATTGTTAATTTCGGTTACGACAGAATTCATGGTAGAAGAAACGGCTGTTGCCCCTGCCTCATTGATTGTAAAGTCAATGCTTGAAGAAGATTCACCTTTTTGCATATTCTCAGAGAAGGTTTTCGGGATGTATACGACTAATGCTAAGTCATTTTTCTCTAAATCTTTTAAGGCTTGTTTATTGGTTATATCCGTCTCGATTTCTTTAAAGGGTAAATTTTCTTGTAACTGTTCGGCAATCTTCGCACCAATTTCCCCAGCATCATCATTGATGATGGCGATCGGTAATTTATCGACATTTCCAGGAATGGCTGTATACCCAGGCAAGAAGATGCCTAGCATGGCAACTGCATAGAAAATCCCCATAAAGATTGCCGCAGTTGCACCTCTTGTTTTTAAGAATGCAGTAAATTTCATATGTTGAATCCATCCTTTTGATTTAATTTCAATATATTACTACACTCAAAGTACTCAAGTTAGAGTAGTTTGAATGAAGTACTTAGAATTTTATTTTATTTTTTTCAAAAAGTCAATTGAATATTTTTATGAATATAAAAAAACCCCAAAAAAGCAGGACGTCAAATCTCCTTTTTGGGGTTTTACATAAGCATTTGTACAATATTTATTGTATATTAAACAACTTTATTGTTCGTGAAGAAATCATTCCTAAACGAATTGAAATCAAGAGGGATATTGTAGAAAGAACAGCAATCATGATGACAATGCCAATCCACCCAAAATTACTATAAAATGTACCACTTGCCGTTCCTACAATACTTCCCCCAAAATAATAGGAAAATAAATATAATGAGGCTGCTTGAGCTTTATTTTGAGCGGCCAATCTGCCAACCCAGCTGCTGGCTATAGAATGGCTGGCGAAAAAACCGAAAGTAAAGATTGCTATTCCGAACATTTTTATCCATAGATTGAGGTTCAATGTGATGCATACCCCAAATATTAAAATAATGATGGATAACAGTAACATCCTGATTTTACCATATTGATCTGCAAACATTCCCATCCACGTAGAACTGAATGTACCGACAATATATACGATGAAGATAAATCCGACCAAGGTTTGACTAAGTGAATAGGGTGGGTTAATGAGCTGAAACCCAATGTAGTTATATAAAGAAACAAAGCCAGCCGACAATAAAAAACCAATCAGAAAAAGATGGATGAGACCGGGTGTTTTAAAATGGCTAAACAGGCCAATCCCAAATTGTTTTAATTTAAAGGTTTGCACTTTAAAATTGGCTGATTGAGGGAGGAGTGACCAAAAAATAAAGGTCGCAGCCAAACTAACGATTCCAATCCCGGTTAATGCGGTGCGCCAACCAAAATAATCAGTCAATATCCCACTAATAATCCGCCCTGCCATTCCTCCAAATGAATTTCCGCTTATATATAAACCGATGGCCATTCCTAAACTTTTAGGGTCGATTTCTTCACCTAAATATGCCATTGCCACCGCTGGAAGCCCTGCCAACGTTATGCCCAGTAATACTCTGCAAGTAATCAGTAAATCGAGATTCGGCATAAGCCCTGTTAATACGGCAAGCAAGGATGATGCTACCAAAGATATGGTCATAACTCGCTTCCGCCCATAAATTTCTGATAATGTGCCAGCGATCAATAGGCTAATAGCCAATGCAATCGTTGTGGAGGTTTGACTCAAACTTGAAACCGCCGGTGATATTTGAAATTCCTTTGCGATTTCAGGAAGGAGGGGCTGTGTTCCCCAAAGGATGGCAAAGGTACAGAATCCACCTGCAAATAAAGCAAGGTTTACCTTTTTGAATTCTTTTGTTCCGCGCTTCATGTAAGTCATTTTTTAAGCCTGCCCCTTTAAGTGTTTTTGAAAAAGCGGTTTATATACTGAATGAATCTCTTGGCAACAGGCGACAGGTAGGATTCCTGTAACCAGGCCATTCCGATTTCCCTTTTGCAGACTGGATTATTGACACGTATAAGCTTCACTTTGCTTCTGTCCAAAACATGTAATTCAGGTATTAAAGAAACGCCTAATTTTGCACCGACTAACCCGGATACCGTCCCAATATCATCGCCTTCAAACACAACATCCGGCGAAAAGCCGGCTTTTTTGCATAAATCATCAATAATGGTCTGAAGTACATTATCATTTTTAAAAGAGATGAATGGTTCATCTTTAACCATATTTAAGTCAATAGCATTCCAAGATGCTAAGTGATGATCGAAGGATACTGCCAAAAATAACTCTTCGGTTAAGAGTGCCTGACAGTTCACCTCTTTATCCTCATGTAGCAGTGAGGTAAGAGCCAGATCGACCTTTCTTGATTTTAATTGCTCTATAATTTGCCGATTCGAGGCTTGAGTTAATTGAAACTTGATATTCGGATGCATTTTTTGAAATGAACTTATTATGTCAGGAACCACATGTATCCCAAGAGAGGGCAAAAAGGACAAGGAAATCGTGCCATGATCTGGATGGATTTCATCCCATATTTCCTGTTTTCCAATTTCAATTTGTTTAATTGATTGCTCCACACGGTTTAAGAACATCTTTCCATATCGATTCAAATATATATTCCTGCCTTTTCTATCAAAAAGCTGTACACCTAATTCGTCTTCAAGCTTTGAAATGGACCGACTAAGCGCAGGCTGGGAAATGGATAATTGTTCTGCTGCACGAGTAATATGTTGGACACTCGCAACCTTTTGAAAATAATTGATTTGATGCCAATCCATTAAATTACCTCACTTGTTTTTTTATTTCACTTTAATATTATGCTCATTCACCCATAACATCTAATTGTTAATATGCATGAAAACGATACCTAAAAGGTATTAATTTTAATGATTCGAAATATTGAAGAGAAGGTTTGCCTTTTTTTGTCCAAAAAACCCCCTTCAAATAGACTATCAAGAACATAAAGTTCTCTTTTTTACTGTCTATTTAAAGGGGGAGTGTTTATTCACTTGGATTCCTTAGGCACTTCTCTGACTGGCATATATGACCATGATTTTATTTAATTGATACACTCATTTTCTCAGTGTTACTAAACGAGTTTAATACAACTTCAACAAAAGCCTCCACGGCTGGAGACTGCCATTTTTTCTCTTTTATCAGCATATAGGAATAAATGGGATCGAGATTTTCAGAATGACTAAGGATTTTAAGCTTGCCGCTCTCAACTTCTTCCTTTACTGTAATATAAGGCAAAACAGAAAAACCGAGTCCGCTCATGACAATCTGTTTAATTGCTTCTATACTCCATAACTCCATGGTTTGAAAGTTATCCATTTCATGCTTTAGTAGATATCTTTCAAACATGGTCCGATAACTGCAGCCTTCTTCATTTGTGATGAAAAATTGGTTGGTGTTGGTCCCGATATTTTTATACTCATCTAAATGATCAGGACCATCAGGACTGCTCACAAGAACGATTCTCTCCTCAATCAATGAATAATGAATGCACTTTTCCGGGTTTATTTCCGGATAGACCATTAAAGCGACATCAACCCGCCCACTTATTAAGTCGGTTTGGTTTTGGCCACATGGACCGTTGGTCAATATGATTTTTACATTTGGATATTTCAAGGAAAAATCCCTTATGATTGGACCCAACCTGGAGATTGTTAAAGACTCTGGTGCAGCCACTTTTAAAACACCTTTAACTTCATTGGTGCAACGCAGGTTCTTGATCTGTTCGTGAGTGGAAAGTAAATCTTCCGCTAATGGGATTAAGTCCCTGCCTAGAGTAGTAAGCTGCAAATTTCTATTTGCATAAGTGAAAATTTCCCCGCCAATCTCATGTTCGAGCGCCTGAATATGTGAAGTAATCGTCGATTGAGTATAACCCAACTTCGAAGCGGCCCTTGTATAACTTCCTATTTCCACGATAGTCTGAAACGTTTTAAGGTGTCTAATTTCCATATCGTTCTCCTTAAGTTGGATGATGTATCGAAAAAAATGATAATGAATTTTTGAATTTCAATTTTATTTATAGTTATAGTCATCTTACAATAAAGACTGTTCGTTAGGAAATAGTAAATGAAGGTGAGATTATGAGTATAATAGCGTTTCTTTCGTATGTGATGATTACATCGATTACGCCTGGTCCAAGTAACATCTTATTGATGAATGAAGCAAGGAGGTTCGGCTTTTTTGGTTCATGGAGGTTCACTAGCGGCATCTTGGCAGGATTTGCAGTATTAGGGATCATGAGCGGAGTATTTACAACAAGCCTCTACAATTGGATTCCTATCGTAGAGCCATATTTTAAAATAGCCGGTGCCGCATATCTTCTTTACTTAGCTTGGCAGATTGGTATGCCCAAAGGTTCAAAAAAGGAATCCAGAGATGTGCAGTCTTCTTTTTTATCAGGTTTCATTCTTCAAATTATCAATGTCAAAAGCATTTTGTTCTATCTAACCGTGTTGAGTGCGTTTATTTTACCGTTTAACGAGTCGCTTAAATTTGTAGCCATCTATTTAGCTTTGACTATTTTTCTGGGATGGATGGCATTGCTTCTGTGGTCAGGATTCGGCTCGCTGTTCAAAGATTTTTTCGCTAAACATGACAAGTCATTTCGATTAATTATGTGTTTGTTATTGATTTACTCTGCCGGTACTATTTTTCTGTGATTACTAAAAAAGTAGCTGTCTTTAAGTTATCTTACTTAAAAACCGTAAGCTTAAAAAAATAAGCAATCTTATTTTATGAACAATGACATTAATGCAGGCTTTTTTTCATACGATATTTTTGGGGTGAAAAAATGGCAAGAGTAAGTTACCGGAGCTCAGACGTCGACTTAATGGCAAGGATGATGAGAGCAGAAGCCGAAGGTGAAGGATTACAAGGAATGCTATACGTTGGGAATGTAATTGTTAATCGTCTTAAAGCAAATTGTATAGACTTTAAAGATTTAAGAACAATTTCACAAGTCATTTTTCAAGTGCAAGGAGGAAATTATTCTTTTGAAGCTGTTCAAAAAGGTAATGTATTTTATCAAAGAGCAAGATCTGCTGAAAAAAGATTAGCAAAACAGAATTTGGATTATTGGAGAGAACACCCAGGGAAATATGCTCTTTGGTATTTTAATCCATATGCCCCGTGCCCGCCAACATGGTACGATCAACCTTTTGCTGGTCAATATAAAAATCATTGTTATTATGAACCTAAACCAGGAACATGTGAAAGTGTTTATACCGGTTAGGCTGTCTATACTTTTCAAGGAGCTGGTCAGCAGCTCCTTTTTTTATGCATCAAACGAGCACTTCAACAAGGAATAGTGGAATTTATGGTGTGAATTGGTGTTTGGGGGATTTTTAGTAATCTTTTTTGTTTATTTAATTATTGGGTTATTCATTCTTTATATAGTTATTGAAACAGCAGTAAGAAAAGGAATTAACAGTTCTATTATTGGTCAATTTCTTGAAAATGAGTATGGAGTTAAAGAAGATAAAAAGCCTTATCTTGATTATGATTTAGATAATGATAAATAAAGCGATTATTAAAATAAGGGAGGTTGCTGCGGCAACCTTTTTTAGTGGAAATGGAAAATTCACTATGAACTTTTTTTAAAAACAAATTCAACAAGACAACAATGCTCTTCCTCTATCAGGCGCCAGTTTGTGGAACAGCACACCTATTCAGCGTCTTTCCGAGGTCGACGAAATTCTCCGTAGTAGACCTTCCGCTTTTCTGGTTCTGATTCAATATTTTCGATGAAAGCCGTTTTGGCTTCCTCCAGTAACATGCCCTTTAAATTCCGAAGCTTTATTGGTCCCACTCCTGGCAATTTATCAGATATATGCACTTCGAAATCCCTCTGCCGTTTATAAAAGCGAATGCTGCCAAGCCCCATTCTTTCGACTTCCCCCAAGGTATATACGAATTCAAATCGTTGCTGAATGAATGCAGATAACTCAGGCAGCCCTAAACCTTCATAGAGGGGAGGGAATTCATGATGAACTGGAGGTTCTTTGAATGATATTGAAGTAATCTTCAAATGGATACTCCTCCTTTGGTAAAGACAGACATACATTGCCTATATTATTGTGCTATGGGCCAGTTTTTTAATCAACCTTATGGTGAGCGTGCTTTCCGTAACCATGAACAGTGCAGATTTTTATTAGGTAAGCATCAACACTGCAGGGCATTGTACTTAAATTGACGGTACTTCGGATAGTAAAGAGTTGTGCTGTATAACCTTTGTACAACAATAGGGGAGATTCTGCCTTTTAAAGAGAGATATTGAATCCTTCAAAATGAGGAAGCATACCTAAGTTTTTTAGATTTTAGAAGAGAAGGTAGAATTCAGGGCAGTCGTGAGATTGTGATTAGTTTATTGAGGGAGGTTTGAACTGTACTTAACGTTTGTATCCTTTTTGAATAAATTACTCCTGTAAAAGCCAGATTATTAACATAGGGAATATGAGTGATAAAAATGAGGGTCCTGTATGAACCAAGCTGGTGTTAATGAAAAGTATAAGGTATCGCCATTTTATGTGTTTTTTTTATTGCATGCCATGCAAACAGGATTAGGCGTGTTGAACTTTCAAAGAGATTTAGCTAAGGCTACGGGAACGGATGGCTGGATATCCATACTCCTAGCCGGAATGATCGTTCATATATTAATTTGGGTCATATATAAGATTTTTAGCATTGTTCCCGGTGATATCATTTCTGCTAATAATCATGCATTGGGTAAATGGATAGGGAATTTCTTCAGTCTCTTATTCATTATTTATTTTTTTGTCCTTGGAATGACGATCATTATCGGCTATATAAATGTCATTCATGTTTGGATGTTTGAAGAGATACCTTCTTGGGCATTTGCTTTGGTTTTCCTGATCCTGATTTATTATATATGTACGGGAGGTTTCCGAACCATTACGGGTATCGCCTTTTTAACCGTAATCGTTTCATACTGGCTTTTAATTGTACCTTTATATGGCTTTAAATACGCTGATTTCACCAGTTTTCTTCCTATTTTCGATCATACTTTAAGCGAAATAATGAAAGGTACCAGAAGTACTTCATTATCAATGCTTGGTTTTGAAATGATCCTGATGTTTTATCCGTTCATCAAAAATCCTGAAACATCAAAAAAGTATGCTCATGGAGGAGCCTTGGCCACTACGTTATTGATGATATTACTTTATTTTGTTTCGACAGTCTTTTATTCACAGAAACAGTTGGTCCTTACCCTATGGCCAACACTCTCATTGACCAGTGTCATTGAATTCCCCTTTATTCAACGTTTCGAATACATAACTGTCTCTTGGTGGGCCATCGTCATCATTCCCAACATGGTTATTCCTTTGTGGGCTGCCAGCAGGGGTGTCAATCGCTTATTCAACGTCCAGCAAAAGTATCCCTTATGGGTAATGTCAATAATCATACTAATCGTCAATATATTCTTTTTCGATGTCGATTCCTTATTTGTATTAAATAAAATAATCAATCCATACAGCGTGGGCTTCATTGTTTTATACTTGCCTCTTCTTTTGGCTTTAATAAGCATAAAAAACGGGAGGAAACGTTTATGACAAATTATCATTTATATAAATATATTAATCAGACTGCAGACAAACTCGAAGAAAAGAGAGTTTGCCTGCAGTCTTTACAATTCTAGTCTGTGACTCGCATAAATTAAGAAATAGCGGTAACTCTTTTTTAAGCAGGATTGTTGAGAATTGTCCTTAACAAAACGAATTGCTTGGTGTTGAATAAAATACCTAACTATATTTTATATACCAAGATGTAATTGTTGGGCAGAAAACAAGTATTTAGACAGTTGGTCAGAAATTGAATAAGAAAAAAGAGTCCGCAAAGCGACACTCCTCTAAGATTCTCCGTGTTTAACTTATTAAGTATTTATTCAACGCTTGTTGTAAAGTTCCTAATGTTTGTGCTTTTTCATTTAATCTCATTCCTAAG
Source organism: Bacillus sp. ISL-34 (assembly GCF_018613325.1). Taxonomy (GTDB): domain Bacteria; phylum Bacillota; class Bacilli; order Bacillales; family DSM-1321; genus Peribacillus. The sequence continues at coordinate 15,145 of NZ_JAGGQJ010000050.1, forward strand.
CGTATCATATTTCTAACCACTTCAGATCTTAACCCTGTAATCACAGTGGTACATCCCATTAATGAAGTGCCGTCTATTATCTTCATTAAATGATCAATTACTTCAGTCTCCATTTCCATAATTCCAGATAAATCCATAATCAATGTTTGAATACGTAATTTTCCAATCTCCATTAAAACTTTTTCCTCGATAATATTCGTTCGGTAAATATCAACCGCACCAATTAAAGGCAAAATACATATAGTAGGTGTTATTGGTATTATAGGCACCGAAAGATTTTCAACCAATTCTCTTTGAGCCAATATCAATGAATCTTTGTATTGAGAATATATGATAAAAAAAGTATTCAAAAACTTGTCTACTTGATTATTTATTTGTTTTTCTACCGAAAAAAATTCTTCAGTTATAACCTTATTCATTACTTCGTTATATTCTTGCAGGAACATCCACAAGGTTCTTCGAATGGCTTGCACCCACTCTAATTTAAAAGATAATGGTATTTCGTGTGTCGCCCAAGCTATACCTTCTTGTTTAGCAAATGATAGAAGTTCTTGTTCTTTACCCTCAATAATGTATTGAACCAGCTGATGGGCATTATTTATCAGGTCAATATTACCGACCGTTAAAATTTCTTCAATTTTATCTTTCACATTATATGCTTCGTTTAATAATGAACCTTCAAAATGCTCATTATTTTCTATGATGAATTCCAATAATTTATATGTATCTAGTGACCCCTTCATAATTTAATCCCCCTTTTTTATATACCAAAAACACAATTACCCTGTTATTTTAATTACTAAACCCGTTTACACTATAAACTTCTAATTTAAAGGGAAAATGGATGATATTTATGTTAATTAATCTTGTTAAGATTTCTACTTAAACTAATGGGTGCGTTAGTTGAGATCAGGGGCTGCCATTTGGTGGCCTTTTTCTTAGGGGCAGGTTTGTTGAAGGAGGATTGAAACTTTAATAATTTAGGAATCGTATAAAAGAGAGTAATACGGGTAGGATACGATAACTTATAAGGGATGATAAATAATGGAAACTTGTAGCAAATGCGGCAACGAACTTACGAAAGCCTATATTTCTGGAATTCAAGGAGAATTTCAGATAAATAAAAAACCAAGAGGTTTCTTCACGGATAGTCCGATTTACAGCAAAGTATCTCCTTATGTTTGTTCTAAATGTGGGTATTTAGAGTTCTATGTAGAACAACCTGACAAATTCAAATAATGAAAGGGATTTCTACTTCTTGTAAAAGACTCAAGGTTGCTGCGGCAACCTTTTTATATGGCTCTAACGGGGCAGGTAGAATTAGTATGCCAAATAGAAGTTGATAAAAGCTGTAACCAATAAATACTATTATGTAGACGAAAATGAACATCGGAAAGCAATTAATGAACAATGTCCACTTAGCGAGAAATGGAAGTTTTATCCTTCGCGAATTTTCGATTTATTAATAAGGTAGATCATTCATTGGACAAACTTAGATTAGGGGTTTCAAAAAGATAAGCAAATTTTATAAGAGAAAAGAGGTTTCCAAATGACACAAATGAAATTTGACAGCAAAGCTGTCTCTATATTAGAAGATAAAATTCAGTTAATTAAAACGGATAAGGGTGCTATCTACTTGGTAGGTCCTATTAAGCTACCCGTTAACCTATATGATGAAACCGTCGTTTTTCAATGGTATTGTTGGTTGAATTGTGATGAGGTTACAGAGGACTATGAAAGAATAATAAATAAACTATCTTCCATTAATTTAGCAGAGTTTCAACAATCGAGTGTCTTGGCATATGGCGATTTCGGATACTCAGATGATGCTGTTATAAGATTTCATTCTATTTGTCATACGGGTGATATATTTGGAAGTAAGCGATGTGATTGTGGGTATCAACTAGAGCAATCAATGAAACTGATTGTGGAGCATGGCAATGGAGCCTTATTTTATTTAGCAAACCACGAAGGTCGAGGAATCGGGTTATTTAGTAAAGCAATGGCCTATATCTTACAGGAAAATGGTTACGATACTGTTGAAGCTAATCATGCTCTTGGCTTTGTAGATGATTCTTGAAACTATTCAGATGCTATTCAAGTACTAAAAGCACTTCGATCAAAACCAGTTACTTTGATGACGAATAATCCTAAAAAGTTAGAAGCATTAAAAAATGCTGGGCTTACAGTCTCAGAAAGAAAACCATTGTGGGGAGATATTTCCGAATATAACGAGAAATATTTAAAAACTAAAATAAACAAGTCTGGTCACCTAGAGGAGGAAGGGACTTGCTGCAATGACTAGCCATGAATTTTATATGGACTTAGCTTTACAAAATGCACAGGCAATGAAAGGCCAGACAGATCCCAATCCATTGGTTGGCTCTGTTATTGTAAATGATAACCGAATTGTAGGGGTTGGTACCCACTTAAAGGCAGGAGAACCTCATGCTGAAATTCACGCTCTTCGTATGGCGGGAGATAAAGCTAAAGGCGGAACTATTTACGTTACTCTCGAGCCTTGTTCCCATCACGGTAGAACAGGTCCTTGTGCAGTAGCGATTGTAGAGGCAGGCATTAAGAAGGTGGTGATTGCTACTCTTGATCCAAACCCAGTGGTTTCAGGAAATGGAGTAGGGTAATTCACAATTTGTATAGAACTTGTAGAGTGTATGTACATTTGAAGGAGGTGAGGTGGCGGCTATCATAAGGAAAATTCTCAGTTTATTGTTTTTGTTTGTATTGTTTCTTAGTTTAGTTGCTTGTAACCAGGATGCGGTCAATCAAAATAGTGAGGAGGTCAATGTAGAAGAGGCAGAAAAATTATTTAAAGATTATAGTACAGAGCTATATACAATTAAAGATTTATCCAATCCTCCAACTTTTGATGAAATCGCAGAAAATATTAAAGTATATTTAACAATGAAAGAAAAATTGGAGCCTTTTTAAATAAAACTGTATTTTATTTCCAATTAAGTCAGTCAAAATCTTAACAAATTTCTAAATGTTAAGCCGTATGAGTATTTTTAAAAAGATATGCATGTACTGGGTTAATTTAATAATTATTATATAAAATATAACAAAAAATCACGGTCCCTTTATACGGATATAAAATTCCAGAGTTATTCTTAATTTACATCTAGAGGGAGGGATCGGAAGTTGTTAAAATTTCAGGCCATAACTTCTTTGTTCATCTTGGTATTTATCATCATTTTCGTAACTTATAAAATCACAGCATTCTCATCCAATCATTCCACAACGAATCAATCCACATCCAACCGTTACATTCAACTACAATTGTTAGGCGTTAATGATTTTCACGGCCAACTAAACAAATATCAAATGGTTTCAGGAACCATGGCAGGGGGTGCTGAATATCTGGCTGCCTATTTAAAAAAATATAAACAAGAAAACCCAAATACACTACTTGTTCATGCTGGTGATATGGTAGGAGGAAGTCCTCCAATCTCTTCTCAATTTCAAGACGAACCCACGATTGAATTTTTAAACCTCCTGCACTTTGATGTCGGGACACCTGGAAATCATGAATTGGACCAAGGCGTAAATGAAATGAAACGGCTTATTCATGGAGGATTCAATAAAAAAACAGGTTATTTTCAAGGTGCCAATACTTCTTACATTTCTGCAAATATCATCGACAGAAAGTCAGGTACTCCCTTGTTACCACCGTATGTTATTAAACAAATTGACGGAATTAATATTGGATTTATCGGTGTGGTCACAAAAGAGACCAACATGTATGTGTCCCCTGAAAATCGAAAAGAAGTAGAAATTACGGATGAAGTTTCAGGTATTAACCGAACCGTTAAGCTTTTAAAGCAAAAAGGAATCAAAGTGATTGTTATACTGGCACATGATTCAGCTAAATCAGATAAGGCAGGAGCAAATTCCAGTGGAGCTTTAGTGGAGATGGCTCCAAAAATCGATGATGAGGTCGATGTCATTTTTGCGGGTCACAGCCATGAATATGCCAATACCGTTGTAGCAGGTAAACTGATCGTTCAAGCTTATTCTAATGGGAAAGCCTTTTCTCAAGTAAATCTTAAAATTGACCCACATACTAAAATTATTGTTAAGAAACAAGCAAAGATTGTTGTCACTTCACATCATCATATAAAACCGGATAAAGAAACGGTTGCTCTTCTAAATAAATATAGAAAAAGGTTGGGGAGCTATTTTAATCAGGTAATAGGAGAAATGCCTGAAGAAATCACACGAAATCAAGATGCAAACGGTGAATCCCCATTAGCGAAAATGATTGCAGAATCTGAGCGGGAAGCCATGGGGGTAGATATAGCTTTTGTCCATCAAGGCGAAATGCGGAAAAGTTTTAAAAAAGGGGATATCACTGTAGAAGACCTTTATACAGACTTGCCTATGGGTCATAGTGTCAGTAAGTTAATCTTAACAGGAGAACAGATAAAACTTGCTTTAGAACAGCAGTGGACGAAAGATTATGAAAATAGGTTGCAAACGGTTGGTTTAACGTATGATTGGGACCCCAAAGCTCCAATTGGCAGCCGCATTGTTGCGCTGAAAGACATGAAGGGTCAAGAGATTCAGCCAAACAACGAATATGAAGTAGCGGTTAGTAATTATTTAGCTTCAGGCGGTGATAACTTCACTGCATTTGAACAAGGTAGACTCGTAGAATCCGGTCCACAAGTTGTCACTGCACTTATACGCTATATCCAACAGAAGTATCCTGCCTATTCACTGAAAAAATGAAGGGGAAAGGGGAAACATAACGGGTGCATTAGCTGAAGATCATAATAAGGGAGGTTGCTGAGGCAGCCTTTTTCTTATGGCACTAACGGGGCAGGTTAGTGGAATAAAAAGTGAATTATTCCATTATTATCTGTAGTATGTTAACTGCATAAATCAGTTGTACAGAGATAATAAAGTTGTTTAATTTGCAATTATTTTGCGGTAATGAAATTAAATATCAAATAAAGGAAATACCTTCTTGACAGTCGAATATTAGCCTAGAACCATAATTAACTATTCCGATGAGGAGGATTCTTGTGCGTCCACGACCATTATCTATTGAAAATCCAGAGTATGATAGGTATGTAAGTCTTGTGCCAGATGGAGATATTGAAGAAATACTTAGTAAGCAACGAACTAAAACCATTACCTTCTTGAGCAGCATATCAGAGGAGTCAGCAAGGAAGGCGTACGCACCAGGGAAATGGACTTTAAAAGAAGTGATTGGGCATATGGCCGACGTGGAACGTGTGATGTCGTATCGAATGCTTGCCATTGCACGAAATGAAAGTGCACCACTCCCAGCAATGGATCAGGATCAATACGTTTCTGCGGCAAACTTCAACAAATTATCCTGGGAGCAGCTACTAGCTGGTTTAGACACGGTACGCTCCAACACGTTAAGTCTTATTTCAACCATTGATGATGCAGCGTGGGATCGTAATGGAACTGTAATGAACAGGCCAGTTTCGATAGGTACCTTTGCATATGGCATTGTCGGGCACGAGTTACACCATTTGAAAGTGATTAGCGATAAATACTTATAAGTCTTTTTCTATTAATGAAAAAACCTAATTTCTCATTTAATGCTGAGAAATTAGGTTTTTTTATATTGAAACTTCCTTAACGTTGTAAATCCGCATTTTCCTGACGCACCTCCTTATAGAACTAACGGGTGCTTTAGCTGAAGATTGGAGCTGTCTTTAAGGCAGCTCTTTTTCTTATGGAACTAAAGGGTAGGATAGTTCAAGAAATATAGTGTATTCGAACTGTGCGGTAAACATTAATACTCCTTAAGAATAGTAATAAAATAAATGAATGTGGTATCCTATTAATTAGTAATATTATCCAAATGAGAAGCGTGTAAAAGAGAATGAACGACGACCAATGCCCTAAATGTTACTCAAACAATATTAAGAAAGGAGCTCTTGGAACCGGGTTTAAATTTGTTCAGATGTTTTCCATGATAATTTAAGGAATAAACCTTCCAAGATTATTGCTTACTATTGTTCAGATTGTGGCTACATACTTAGTTCTTATTTGAAAAACCCATCTAACATGGGTAACTAGAGAGTGGAGGCCCGTTATGGGTGAATTATTATCGTTAGCATTAGATTTTTTATTCGTTGCATCAATGTCATTGCATAATAGTACGAAACATATGGACAAACACATTGAAATTCTAAAAGAATACGATTGGTTTACGGCTTTGTATTACAATCCTAAATACACTAGGCTTTTTAATCACAACAAATTAGAGGTTACTTAGGACAACGTTATTCAATTAATAGAATGATCAAGAAAAAGAAACCGAGTGAAACGCTCATTATTATTCTTGATAAACAAGCAAAAAAACAAATCGTGTGATTGTGTATTCGCGTCTCTACCGCACAAAAATTCCTTGAAAATTTGACTGGAATTCCTTAACAACCATTTATACAAACATATCCTTATATAAATAATAACCAAGGGAGAGATAAGTATTTTTTTATACGTTTATGAAGCAGGAATTATACTGGGAATTATTATGTGTGGACTCACCTATCTATTTTTGAGAAAGATAGAGGACAGAACTCAATTCTTACTTCTATTCTCACTAGGCATTTTGATTTTAGTGTTTTCACTTTTTGTGATTGGTGGGTTCGAGGGGATGCCGTATGGTGTATTGAGCCTTGGTGTATTGACACTGGCGGTTCTATATTTTTTCTTAAATAGGTATTCCTTAGGAAGGAAAATTCTCTTTATTGGGGTTCCATTAATCATTGCTCTTCATATATTATTCGTATTTATCAATCAAGTTGACTACAGGGTAGTGGATAAAGAAAGACTGATGGATGATGAAACCGGGAATTATATTGAAAAAATCGAGAAAGATACATCGATTGTCGGTTACAAAAAGTTTAAAGGAGGTGAAGGGGAGGACTTTTTATTAATATCAATGGGTGGTGAAAGAAAGGGAAATACCATTGAAGTGTTGGAAGTGAACGAAGATAGTGAAAAGACTATCATCCGCATTCGGACATCTTATAATAAAAACCCTGAGCCAAATCCGTATATAGCTGTAGCACTTACTCGTATAAAATCAAAGGTAGTCATTTTGGATACTGATGGAACAAATTATGGAGATGGTTTATTTGATTAAACCTTTATAATTTGTTCATACTTGGATAGTTCCTTTTTCTTATGGAACTATCGGGGCAGGTTAGGTGAATAAGGTAATATTTGGATTAAGATAGATGTAAGTAGAAAAGTTAATAACAAGGGGTGATTTTTTGGAGAAAAATATTGGGGAAGTAGATTTTTTTAAACAAGTAGTAAAAAGACTTTGCAAAAAAAACAATATTTCCCCTCAGAAACCTAAATTTGAAATCATCGAGAACGTAATGGTTATTAGCATTAAGAACCATTTAAAAGATGGAGTAGACTTAGATTGTTTTAAAATTTTAAACCTTATTTACCGAACAATTGGACCTTTAGAAGAGAGCTGAACAAACAAGAAATAGAATTATTGAGGCTTATGCAGAGTGTCAAGGCATTTTATTTTGATTATAGCAATGAAATGAATACCATTTGGCGATGAATTATTTTACTAAGTTTTTAATGTTTTTACTGATATATGCAAAGTTAGTAGTACACTAATAAAGTAATAAGGTTTACTTCAGTAAAATAAGGTATATTATATTTGTTGAATAGATTCTCTTTAAAGACAAGAAAAGTAGGTGAACAAAGTGGGAAAATATCAATTGGATTACAAAGGTCAGGTAGCTGTGACAAAGTTTCATGAAAAACAGACGCCTGCCAAATTTGATAAAAAGAAGCAACTTGAAAAAATACGTGCGGAGTATTTGAAAAAGAAGCAAAAACAAACAGATAAATAATATGAATGAAAACATAGGAAGACTAAAATCTCCCTATGTTTTTCTTATTCGAAGTTCTTTTTTCAATTGATGATAGTGTTTATTATTCCCATAAAGATTCGGTGACAAAAAACTCGTCATCGGATATCCAATCCTCACTAAAAATTTCAGTAGCAGAATCAATTTTGATGCTTTAATTATAACTAAAGAAGCTTTCTCAGAAGCTGATAAAGATCAGTTTGTTGAGTATTTCAATAAGGTAAAGTATCCCGTGTTTTTTTATGAAGCTAAAGGAATAAGTGATGATGCATTTTTAGAAAAAGGAGTTACTTTAGACAGTTCTAAAATTAATAGCTCAGCCTTTATTAGAGGTTATTTAAATAAGGAAAAAGAAAGAATCAAATGGGTGTTGCATTTACCAGATAATAAAAATATATCTGATAAAGATTACACATTTATACAATTATGTGAAATAGTCGAAGAGAGTAAAAGATAAAATTGGATAGGTTTCTAAAAACAACCTTTTTTATTTTGTGAAGAAATGTACTTAAACTAACGGGGCAGCATAGTCCCATTAGGAATACCTAAATATTAGATCTAACGAGGAACTTATTTTAAGGAGGAAAACATGAGCTTGGAGCATGATTTTTACCTTATTTACTAAGACAACTGATAGGATTATCAACAAGCAGAGGATTTGACCCATGATACCTTTGTAAAAGCGTATTTATATCATAAATCATTTAATCAGTATTTCAGTAAAAAAATCTTCAACGGGAGGCTTGATAGTCCTGAAGCACAATCAACAAATTAATCACTCGGATGTCTGGTTCTTACGACGCGTTTTAACTTCCTTTATTTTCATTTTACTTTCTTTTTCTTAATCCCTATACTGATTTATAGGGAGGAGGAAATAGTTTGATTTTTTTATTCTTTATGTTGATAATTCTCGTTTATTTTATATATAGGGCGAATAAAAATACACATGAGGCAATCGTTAACACTGTAGCTCCCGTTTCTGCAAATGTGACTACCCCCAACTGTTCTAATCTACGCGTTCTTCAATTATCAGATTTGCATTTAGAAAACTTATCGATCTCTCCAGAAAAACTATATAATCAATTAAAGAAAGAGAATTTTGATTTGATTGCTTTAACAGGCGACTATTTAGATCGAACGAAAAGTATTCCTAAAATAATTCCTTATCTAGAAGTAATACAACAATTTAATCCAAAATATGGCATATATGCAGTCTTCGGAAATCATGATTATATTTTAAGAGAGGACAGTTTTGGACGTTTAAAGGAATTATTTGAACAATATGATATCAAAACAATGCAAAATCAGAATGATACGATTATTGTGGAAGGAAACTTAATTTATATTATCGGAATTGATGATTACCATACAAAAAGGAGCAACTTAAGCTTAGCATATAATGGCTTGATAGAAAAAGGTTATCGACTTGTTTTAACTCATGATCCCAACCTTGTTCTACAAATGGAAAAGTTCCACTTTGATTATCTACTTGCTGGACATTTTCATGGCGGTCAAATTTGTTGGCCGAAACCGTACCACTTAAGAAAGTTCGGGAAACTTGTTCGTCTCAACTTAATTAAGGGGCTTATTCATTACCAAGGGAAACTTTTCTATATAAATGAGGGACTTGGACAAACCTTGTTTAATATTCGTATAGGGAGCAGACCGGAAATTACTATTCATGAACTAACAATTCCTAATCTTTAAAACAAGTACAGAGGAAATTTTAGTTTGAATCTAAAAGAAAAACAATTAAAATTTCCCTTAGTGTTTTTTCGGAAATTCCTTCACCTTCACCTCTTTGAGGTGAAGGTCTTATTATATTTTCCACTATTGCTTGGAATAGATATATACATGTTGCCCAAAATTTGAAAAGGTTATTATTTTAGATTATGTTATTAGTCTAAAAAAATAGAAAGCTCAATTTGGAACATAATAAGCAATAATCACCTAGATATTGGTCAACTAAAGCCAAGGTTAAGACTATTCGGAATTATATTCCGGTATGAAGCGTCTACAAGTATACATATTAGAAATGCTTTACAAGCATCTATCAAAAGAACGGGTGAAATTGGGCAAGTTTCAAAAATCATCGTTAGTACTCATTTTTATTATCAGGAATTCTGTAGATATTCCACCATTATAGAAGGAAAGCCATTTTTACATTTGGCTTTTTTGCATAATTTCGAATGAAGAAAGGAAATTTAATTAAGAAATCTTAGCGAAAGTTGGTGAAGGGCATATTTTAACTGAATTTTTCCCGCAATTATATCATAACTTAGTACGTCCTAAGTGGTTTACAGAGAAGTATATACATCTTCATTTACAAGAGGAATTTGAATTTAGTGATAAAACTGTCTTAGATTTCGGTTCAGGTACAGGGGTAAACTGCACTTTATTTTCTTCTGAAGGTTATATGGGTGTAGAGCCTGACCAAAAAAGAGTTATGTATTCGAAAAAGCTATATTCAAATTATGAATTCAAAGTTTTAGAAGAATATTCTCTGCCAGTTGAAAATGAAAGTATTGATTATATTCTCATTATTTCCGTGTTACATCACATCTCTTGTGCTGACATAAAAACCTATACGGAAGAATTTAAGCGAGTATTAAAACCAAATGGGAGAGTCATTGCAATTGAGCCTTGCATGTACCAACATAAACCTTTTTGTAACTTCTTTATGAACTGGTTAGATCAAGGACGTTTTATCAGAGATGAGAAAGGATATATAGATATTTTTCATAAGAACGGTTATAAATGCGATGTTTTAAAGCGTTTTAGAAAATGTTTTGTATACAACGAACTATTTTTCTCGGCCTGCATAAAAGAAGCTGTTCCATCGCCATAAACTAAGGTTAAATTGGTTTCTCCATAACCCCCAAAAGTTATTCTTTTTGTAGAAATATACTGGAAGGGACTCTTTACTCAGGAACTTCGAAACACCTTCTTCATCTTCTTTTTAAGAATTAACTAAAGAAGTAAATGTCTGCTAGACCCCCTATAGGGGGGCATCAGAAAAATATGGATTTTTACAAACAATAAGCATTTGATACAGATCTTATGAGGCATTATGAAGTCTAATTTTAAGGGTTTGATTATGTACCAAAGGTTTTACTCTATTGAGATTGTGAAGGTTTCTACTTAAACTAACGGGTGCGTTAGTTCATTAAGGAACACAAAAATGATCAATCTAATTTATTAAAGAATAATCCAATAGAATAGAATAAGGGCATATTTTGATTAATCTTTTCTAATAGCATTAATTTGATTAAACTTTATTTTACTATAGAGAAAACCCCTTGGCCGTCAAGGGGTTTTTATGGGTTCCTTTAAGAGTGAATAACTTTAAGATCTATTTCGGGAAATCTTTATTTACATAGAATTAAAACTCAATTCTAATTTTTTGCGCTTCGCTAATTTTTTTCTGGTCTTTATCAAATACATCACTTGTTGTTATTTCAATCCACTTAATGTCCTTTGCTTCCTTGTGGTCCGACTCATTGTGCCCCTCTTTATGCACATGATCATCACCTGTAGCATTTACAATAAAACCAAGGTTTCCAAATTTTGTACCGTTTCCGTCAATTTCACCGTTTAATTCTTCAAGGTAAATATCTTTCTGCCAATCAAAAGTTTCGCCTGTGTTCGTTTCAAGTAATGCGATTGGTGCGAAATTCACTTTCTCTGAAGATTTGTTTTTGATCTCAACGAAAACTTTAACAAAATCAAACTCCTCATCATGTGTTAATACGTGAAAATAATCGATCATACCATAATCAGGTCTTAAGTGAATCAATTTCATCTCTCTTACTGTTAATTCGATCGATCCCACTTCATACGTTTTATTAACATTTTTAATTTCTTTTAAAGTGGCTTCCCCTTTTTGGTCTGCATATGTTTGACCAACCTTTTGCAATGAACGGTCATCTGTTACTTGAGGATTAGGCTGGTACTCGTCAATTTTGCTCTCAGTTTGCTCTTGATTCTTTTGTTGTTTCGTTTCATCATTTTTTTCATTGGCGTTATTTTCTGTTTGGTTTTCGTTCCCTGAATTTTTTTCATCGTTTTCAGGACTGGCATTTGATGAACAGCCAACAAGGAGCATTAAAAATAATATAGAAAGAGTCTTTTTCATGATGATTCCTCCGTAGGTAGGATTCTATATTCAAAAAAAGTTCCCGTTACTTGCTATAGCAACGGGATATTTTTAGCTTGCCCATCTATTTCTTACTTATCTTGAATTTTAATATCGTAATCTAAGACATCAAAAACATTTTTTGCAATTTCAGTGTTGTCGATTTGTCCAGCAAATTTTTCACTTGATGGTCCGAATGCATACACAGGAACATCTTCACCTGTATGTCCGCCTGTTGTCCAACCAGTGTGAGAACGCTTATTGAAAATGTTCTCAATCGCATTATCGATATCAAGAACTTTCTTTGTTTTAGCTGCGTCTTCAACTGATTGAATTTCTTTTTCTGTTAATGCAAGAATATTTTGATCAATATACTTTTTCAATGTTGCTTCAACACCTGCGCCGTTAGCAATTTCTTGCGCCATGAAGTCAGGTGTCCGCTTTGCAGCTTTGATTGGTTCGCTGAACCAGTTGTAAATACCGTCCGCACCAATCGAGTATCCGCCAGTTGAGTGGTCAGCTGTTGCTACTACTAATGTATGCTTGTCTTTTTTTGCAAACTCAATTGCTGCCTTATATGCTTGTTCAAAGTCATCCATCTCACTCATAGCGCCAACAATATCATTGTCATGTCCTGCCCAGTCAATCTGGCTTCCTTCTACCATTAGGAAGAACCCGTCTTTATCTTTGTTTAATTTTGAAAGAGCAGTGTTTGTCATTTCTTTTAATGAAGGAACTTCTTCTGTACGGTCAATTTTCTTTGGAAGTCCGCCATCAGCAAATAAACCAAGAACTTTGCCATTTTTATCTTTTAACATGTCTTCACGATTTTCAACATAGCTGTATCCATCTTTTTTGAATTCTTCTGTTAAATTGCGGTCTTTACGTTCAAAGTTGCTCTTACCACCACCAAGAAGAACGTCGATTTTATGTTGGCCATTCACCATTTCATCAAAATAATCATCAGCAATTGAGTTCATATTTTTACGGCTGTGATCATGTGATCCGAAAGAAGCAGGTGTTGCATGTGTAATTTCAGAAGTTGCAACAAGACCTGTTGCTTTTCCTTTTTCTCTAGCAGCTTCAAGAACCGTTTTTGCTTCTGAACCATCATTGTCAACTGCAATCGCGCTGTTATATGTTTTAATACCTGCAGACATGGCAGTTGCTGCAGAAGCAGAGTCCGTTACATTTTGTTCAGGGTCTTCCGGATAAGTTGTTTGTTGACCAACAAGGTATTGATCAAATGTAGTTGGTTCTACAACTTTTGTTGATGAATCGTCTTTTAAATAACGATGGGCAGAAGTATAAGAAACTCCCATGCCATCACCGATTAAAACAATGACGTTTTTGATTTCCCCGTTATTTGTTGCGTTCTTATTCACAGAATCCTCTGCGCTTACATGTGAGAAACTACCCATTAAACCACTAATGGCAACTGTTGAAAGAACAGCTACTGGAAATAACTTTTTCTTTAACTTCTTTTTAAACAATGTTGTTACCTCCAATTGTTGTCGTATTATACGTGCTAAAGAGAATTATAGGGGAAGTATATTAATATATTTTTAATAGGGTGTAAATTAAATGTTAAAAACACCAATATTTATTTTTATAAAAAAGAAATAACCCGTAAAATTAACAAATATAACGGGTGCATTAGCTGAAGATCTGAGCTGTCTTTAAGGCAGCCTTTTCTAATGGAACTAACGGGGCAGTTTAGTTGAAGAAGGAATTACGGGATTCAAAGTTGAATTTAATTTTAATAAAACTTTTTAGGGGTGTGAATGTGAATTCTACGGTAGAAACAATACAAGAATTAACAGATAAAGAACAATGGTTAGAAGCCTTTCCAATTATGAATCAGTTACGTACTGAGTTAACTCAAAAGACATATCTGGAGTTACTTGCAGAAATGAGGAAAGATGGGTATTCTTTGTATGCTTTATATAAGGATAATCGGATTGTATCCTTAGCTGGTTTAAGTTGGAGAGTTAACTTTTATAATAAACGTCACGTTTTTATTTATGATCTGGTAACAGATACTGCTTACCGTTCATTTGGGTTTGGAGAGAAATTATTAAGTTATATACATAACTGGGCAAAAGAAAATGGTGCCGCATATGTAGCATTAGAATCTGGAATTCAGCGAAACAATGCTCACCGTTTTTATGAAGAGAAATTAGATTATGAGAAATGGTGCTATTCATTTAGACAAACGTTGTGATTAAAAATAGGTGTAGATTTTAAATAAAGTCGTACCGTTTATAAAAAAGATGTACCGTTTTGAATAAAGTTTAACCGTTTATAATAAAGTTGCACCGTTTTACCCCTTTGGATACGGTTATCTAAAGGGGTATTTTTATAGTGACAATAGAGTTGTTCCGTTAAAGGGACATTTAATTGAATAAAAGGTTGCATAAATGATTCGGAAGTTAACAACTTTATTTGTAATCAACAGCTTTAAGGACGGAAGTTATGCCACGTGCCGATAAAAAAGCACATGTATGTTCGAAATGAAATGGCATGTACAGGAACGAAAAAAGACACCTTTACCAGAGTCTTTTTTTCATTGAGATCAAAGGGTGTTCGTGTCGTCCCCATTCGCATTCTTCATAAATTCGATATGCTTAAATCCCCACCCGCACATGTCGGCCAAAACCGAACTTAACGTTCTTCCGTGATCGGACAAAAAATATTCAACTTTGGGCGGAATCTCTTGATACACTCGGCGTACGATGAGTCCGTCCCGTTCCATCTCACGAAGCTGATTGGTGAGCATTCCTTGCGTGACATTCGGAAGCAGACGTCTCAATTCCCCGAACCGCTTTGTGCCTTGATGCAGTAAAATAAACAAAATGAGTGGTTTCCATTTTCCTCCAATCACCTGCAGAGTGGCCAATATCCCCTGTGTCTTATTAGAATCGCGAATTTCCTCTCGCATCTTACCATCTCCCGATCACATGATCTTTACCTTGTTAGTTATAATTTTATCAAAGTATCCAGAATGAAAACAGTACGATGTTTTATCATACTTAGTAAGGTTTACCGTACTACCTACCTACATCAGGCAACGTCTATGGTACGTTTTACAGGACCTAGTCTGAAAAAAAAGCGTACTTTGCAAAAATGAAATTCCGCACAATAATAGGTGTGTAGATCACGATGTAACGAAAAATAAGAAAGGATGATCGTTATGAAAATTATGGTTATCGCTGCACATCCCAATCTAAATAATTCTCGGGCGAAGTCATATCAAAGGAATGAAAGGAATGGATAATATGAAAACATTAGTACTCGTTGTACATCCGAACATTGAATCCTCCCGAGTAAATAAAAAGTGGAAAGAAGCGCTTTTAAGTGTACCGGATATAACCGTTCATGATCTCTATGAAAAATATCGTAATCAACCCATCGATGTCGAATTTGAACAACAACTGCTCCTCGCCCATGATCGTATTGTTTTTCAGTTTCCGTTGTACTGGTACAGCAGTCCCCCACTTTTAAAACAGTGGTTTGATGAAGTGTTTACCTTTGGTTGGGCTCATGGCCCTAGCGGAACGAAATTGAGAGGAAAGGAATGGGTGATGGCCATTTCTATCGGTTCACCTGAACATTCTTTTCAAGCCGGTGGATATAATTTATTTTCAGTAAGCGAACTGACAAAGCCCTTTCAAGCATCTGCTAATTTTGTAGGCATGACCTATCTTCCTCCCTTTGTCGAATATCGTTCAAATAAAATCAGTGACCAAGAAATCGCCCAAAGTGCGATTCAGTATGTAGAGCATATTACAAATATAGAACTAAACCCGAAGAATCGTCTTCGTAACTATCTAAAACAACTAGAGGAATAAAATATTCAAGTCGACAGATGAGGAAGTTAAAGAGACAGATTAATATGCATTTTTCGAATTATCATTGTTCCGCAATCGGGCGCTTTAATTGAGGAAGAATCACAGAAATGATCAAACTTTTTTATAAAAGAATGATTCAATTGAATATAATTAAGAGCGTGTTTTGATCAAACTTTTTTTCAAAACACGCTCTTTCTTTTTGTTCGTTTATAAGGGTTATTAGTATCAATTTGGTCAAACATTATTCCAAAGCTACAATAGGGGTAATGCTTCGGTTAGAGAAGCATTACCTTTACAAGAGCTGAGTAAACAGCTCTTTTTTATTACTATCGGTTGCTTTACTTCAATAAAGAAAGTTGCTGAGGCAGCTTTCTCTTATGCAACTAACAGGTGCGTTAGCTGAAGATCGGAGCTGTTTTAAGACAGCTCTTTTCTTATGGCACTAACGGGGCAGGTTAGTTGAACAAGGAATTAGTTACCAATACCTAAGTTTTGATATTTTGAGATAATCAAAAGGAATCTAGACTTTGGAAGTAAGGGGTAAAAGATGAAGAAATATATTTCGTTAAACCTAATTTTGTTTATTGTACTTTTGGCAGGAACCATACTTACGATATTTATAATATATAAGGATATTGGTACTTCGCTATCTCTTAAATTTATTATAGGATATGTAATTTATCTTCTTCTATATGGTTTGTTCTCCATCTTTTTAGTTATTGCGAATACAAGGAAGTTAAATTGGATTCAAATAAGAAAAAGGTTTTTTACGTTTATTATTTGGTTTATTTCTTTAAGTGCTTTGCACTATCTTCTTTCTTATTTTTTTAGACGTTCGGAAATGGGTGTTTGGGATTTAGGTATTCCTTTGGGTGTATCATTTGGATTGGCGTTTTCTGATTTAATGTCTTGGAAAAAGAAAGAATAAAGCATTGAAGTTTTGCTAAGGATTAATGCCTTTTTCTAAGAGGAATTTAAAGAAAAATGGCTGAAATTAGCTTTATAGCTAATGAAAAAAACGATTATGATATTAGTGATGATAAAAACTTGAAACTAAAAGGAGGTTAGAGTAAATGAAGAAATGGGAAAATGTAGCGAGGGGTATTTCAATGGTAATCGTGCTAACTTTTCTTCCTCCTTATCTTGAAAAAATAGGAATTTCTTTTTGGATTATATTGTTATGTATATTTGCTATGGTTTATGGTGTCTTTTATATTTTATCTAAAATCGAATTCCTCCAGAAATCGGTATCAAATAAAGTAGGCTGGTTGACTTTTATTGCGACATCTATAATCATAACGGCTTTGTTTTAAAATAGGCAATTGTTGATCCAATAACAGGGAAAAGAGTTCAAGACCAGGTTAGGTGGGATTAAAAGAGTGGACAAAGACTTTTTTGGGTCTATAATTGCTACTATATTTGGTATTATCGCAACGTGGACTGGTTTGTTTTATACAACTCGTTATCGATTTAATAATAGAAATTTTTTTGAACACATCAAATATATAACGCCCTTACCTCTAACATTTAACTATTGGTTTCTTAAAGTTTTATTTATTTTCGGAGGATTAATGTGTGTTATTTTAGGTCTATACGGAATTCTATAAGGTATTCCTTAATGGACTAACGGGTGCGTTAGTTGAAGTAGAACCCCAAAAAAGGACCTCCCAAGGTCCTATATTTTTTACTGATTGTAAACATTATCGTTTAACAGAGCCTTTCATAAAAACGAAACGTATAGGTGGAAATTCCTTTATTATCAGAAATCCCCAAAATAGAATAAGTTTGCTGAAGGTTTGTTTCCTACGGTTTGAATCCTTATGGATTCATTTAAATAACAGCTTTTAAGGTAAGATTAGATTATGTCACGTTTAGTAAAACTTTTCACACCGTAAAGTAGTAGAACGATGAAGGATCCAATTAAAAGTGTGTAAAATAGGAAATAAGATTGAATAGGCGATTCATCTTCCGGTGACATGGCTAACATAGGTTGCGTCCATGGATATATCTGTCCAAGTGGTGTACTGGCAATAATAATGGCAGGAAGCGTAAAAACAATGCTAACAGCCAGTGGTATGCCAAATGTTTTAGCTCGGATGGATATAATGAGTTGTAGCAAGATCAAAGGCAAACAAGCAAAAATCCCCCTGATCACGAACCCTAATATTGTAATAATAGGAGGACTACCTTCCATTCCTTCCATATAACCAAATCCAACAAAAAAGATGAATAAAATTAACATTGTAATGACTACCATGCGGACCACTGTTAAGAATTTCCCTAAAAAGATGTCTGAGTGTTTGATTGGTAAAGCTAAAAGTTGTTTCCATCCTCCTCCGACATGTTCTCCCCGACAAACAAGTGCTGCATAAATGCCCACCATAATTGGCAATACAAAAGGGCCCATAAACAAGGCAACTTGTGTCCAAGCTTCTACCCATGGATTATCTCCAGGACTCATAAAAAGATCATAGTTTTTAAAGAAATTAGTATATGCTAGGAGAACACCTAGTAAGGGGCCTATCAAATAAAGTATCCATAACTTTGAGCGCTTTAGTTTTAACCGTTCAACAAATAAGATGTTTTTCAAGTATTTCCCTCCCTTTTTACAAAACATCGCGTTTAGCAAAATGAATAGATCCTATAAATAAAAGGATTGTTCCTACCAAAAGACTGATGATAAGGTAGGCTGAAAAATCGGGATTATACGCTATGCCTTCATACTGTAAAATAACCGTTGAAGACTGACTAGGATAAGCAAGTGGAAACCATCTCGTCGTTTGAGAAGCAGCCAAAAACAGGCCCATCATGGCTGATACGGATCCAATAAGAATCGAGAATGCCTGGTTTTTAAAAATCATGGATAACCATAGCTGGAAAGCCAATATAGGCAACACTGTAATCAACATGCCGTAACAATCGCCGAGCAACAGCCCCCATGGCAAACTTCCTTCAAACACTAACATCTTTCCTAACAACACCATGCCAACTAGAAAAATTGAAAGAGAAAGGAATAAACTAACCACTAACCAAACAAATTTACTTAAATAGATTCGAACTCTTGAAATGGGTAATGACAGCGTTTGTTTCCATCCGTTCGCCTGATGTTCGATATTTGCTATTATTGACGCAGCAAGTGTGGCGGCTAACGGAAAACCAAGGCCGAATAATAAACTATTATCATACAATAAATACATCCACATAGAGCCGGCATGGAACATTTCAGCTTGTTTTTCCACATACTCAACTCGATATGTGAGATTCACCAATTCATATGCCAAGATCAGTAAGGGGACCAATAAGACTACAATAAATAACGAGGAACGTTTTAGCTTTATTTGATCCGCCCATAATATCTTTTTCATAGACTTCCCTCGGTTCCGGTTAATTCCAAGAAAATATCTTCGAGCGACCGTTTAACTTCTTCAAGCAGATACACAGATACTCCCGAATGCACAAGAATGGAGTTTATCTCTGAAACAAACTCTGGTTCTGTTTGGGCCAACCACAAAAAGTCTTTTTGCATTTCAACCTTTAATCCTTTCCCTTTTAATAGTGTCTTTGCTTTGATTACGTCGCTTACCCCGACTTTTAATAATGGTTTACGTTTTTGTCGTAATCGTTCTATACAATCTTGGAAAATCATTTTTCCGTTATTAATGATTCCTACTTGTGTAGCCATTTGATCTATTTCACTCAACAAATGACTGGATACAAGAACACTCATTCCTGACTTAGGTAATTCTTTTATCAGCTCTCTCATTTCTTGGATGCCCGACGGATCCAAACCGTTTGTGGGTTCATCCAAAATCAATAAATCTGGACTGCTTAACAGAGCTGCAGCAATCCCAAGACGCTGCTTCATTCCAAGGGAATACTCTTTTGTTAGCCGGTTAGCTACTTTAGTTAATCTGACAATTTCCAGAACTTCATTGACTCGTTTTTCGGGTATATCCCGTAACCTACGAATGGCCTCTAAGTTTTCGTAACCAGTTAAGTTGCCATAATACGTTGGAGACTCGACTAGTGACCCGATTCGTTGTAAAATTTGCAAACGATTCTTGATAAGGTTCTGGCCAAAGATTTCAATACTTCCTTTTGTTGGTTTAATCAAACCTAGTAACATTCGGATTGTTGTTGTTTTACCAGCACCGTTTGGGCCGAGAAAGCCGTAAATTTGCCCACGTTCAATCCGTAAATTTAACCCATCTACGGATGTGTGCTTCTTATACTTTTTGGTCAGTTCGTTCGTGACAACGATTTGATCTTTCATTTGCTCCTCACTTCACTTCTATTGTAAACGAAAGTTTTTAAACACGAACGAAACTCTTACTAAACATTTGTTTAACGACTTTCTAGAAATGTTTCTATTTAATATGATAAACCTCAATAAGCACAGGGTTATAAAAAAAATGAATATTTAGAATCCTGAACGGGGTATTAATTCTTTTCTATAACTACTTTGCAAGCCAACCCTTTCATGTAAAATAATAAGATAGAAGGGGAGGATACATATGACTTTCAAGCTCGAAGAGCATAAAATCCTGATGGTTGATGACGATCAGCATATCCTAGATTTATTAATAACTGTCTTTGAGAAGGAAGGGTTTCATAATATCTTAACAGCCATTACAGGAACCGAGGCCCTCTTAAAAACAACACAAGAAAATCCGAACATTATATTGTTGGACGTTATGCTGCCAGACATTGATGGCTTTACTCTATGCAGCAAATTTCGCTCGCATACAAATGCCCCCATACTGTTTTTAACAGCAAAAGCAACAGATTTAGATAAATTGCAGGGGTTTAGTTTTGGTGGAGATGACTATATTACGAAACCCTTTAACCCATTAGAGGTTGTAGCTCGTGTCAAAGCTCAATTAAAGCGAACTCCTCAAGTTTCCTCATCTCATTCTCTAAAGCAGGTGTTTGATTATGACTATTTTAAAATAGACCCCAATATGGGAAGACTTATTGTTGATGGAACAAGGATAGAATGCCCAACCCAAGAGATGAAACTTTTGCTCTATTTTTGTAAACACCCTAATCAAATTTTGAGCAAACATCAACTTTATAAAGATGTATGGGGGGAATTTTATGGTGGGGATAGCACCGTAATGGTACATGTACGCCGATTACGTGAAAAAATAGAGGCAGATCCAAGCAGACCTAAATGGATTAAAACAGTTCGGGGATTAGGTTATATATTTGAAGCTGCAACAAGCGAGGATATAAAGTGAAATTAAGAAATCGAGTGGCATTTTACTTTGTATCACGTCTTTTCTGGCTCATGCTTATTTGGGGTTCACTCATCGTGATTAGTACGCTTTTGTTCAGCTTCTTTCTAGGGCATAACAAAATTGAAACTCCACGCTTATCAATTAGCAAAATTGTTGCTGATACGGTTGTTAGAGATCAACAACTTTCAATCAACTCGAAAACAAAGGAAGATTTATTAAAGAACCAGATGTGGATTCAGGTATTAGATGAACAGGGAAATGAGATCTTCTTCTTTAATAAACCCAAAACCATACCGAATCATTATATACCTGGAGAGCTAGTATCAGATTACCTATATCCTGCCAAAAAGGGGTATCAATTATCTACATGGTATGAAACCAAAAACAATCAAGATTTAACATGGGTGTTAGGGAAACCAATGAAAAGCAATAATCCATTTCTTTATTGGATGAATAATCTGTGGATTCTTTCCATCATTGTAATAGGAATTTTAATTGCCTTATTCTTCGGGAAACAATTAGGTGCTCCATTGCTGTATATGGTTTCCTGGATTGAAAATCTATCTAAAGGAAAATATGAAGAACCCTTTGGGAATTTTCATTTTAAAAAACGCCTACTCAATAAAGCCGAATATAAAACATATCAAGAATTGATGCAATCTCTTTCTAAACTTACATCAACCCTTCAGAAAAACACAGAAGAAAGAGAGTTATTAGAAAAGACACGGGAAGAATGGATGACAGGCGTATCCCATGACTTAAAAACTCCTTTATCTGTTATTAAGGGCTATACTGTACTATTATCTTCAACTGAA
Organism: Bacillus sp. ISL-34; assembly: GCF_018613325.1. Classification (GTDB taxonomy): domain Bacteria; phylum Bacillota; class Bacilli; order Bacillales; family DSM-1321; genus Peribacillus. The sequence goes on from NZ_JAGGQJ010000050.1 coordinate 37,090, forward strand.
TATGATTGGGAACAAGATAAAGTGCGTCACTTTGCTAGAACCATGGAAGAACGTGTGGAGTATATGGAGCAACTGATTGAAGACTTTAGCTTAACTTTTCAATTGAAAAATGAGGCTCTTCCTATACAACGTGAAGAAAAAAATTTAGTAGAAGTCATCAACAACGTTTTGGAACAACTGAAAAGATTGCCGGAATCAGAAAATAAGATTTTCTCTTTTGAACCTAACAATAATACAATTATTTTTAACATGGATGAAAGATATTTAAAGCGAGCATTTGAAAATTTAATTGCGAATAGTATCAAACACAACCCTCCAAATACTAAAGTTAGAATCATATTACATGAGGATTCGCTTGAAAGAGAAATTCAACTTACAATCGAGGACGATGGGGTAGGAATGGACCAAGAAACAGTTGAACGCTTATTCGACCGTTATTTTAGAGGAATAAGTGCTTCTTCTAATATTTCAGGTACTGGTTTAGGGATGGCAATTGCAAGACAAATTGTTATAGCTCATGATGGTTATATTGAAATAGATAGTAAACCTCAACTTGGTACCAAATGTAATATTATTTTTCCACTAAAACGGGTGCGTTAGCTGAAGATCAGAGCTGTCTTTAAGGCAGCTCTTTCTTTATGCAACTATCGGGGCAGGTTAGTTGAAGAAGCTTAGAGTAGACGAACTGTGCGAAAAACAAATAATCTTTGCCTTTTATAGATAGTATATAATGAAATATATTCCATTAAGGGAGGGGATTAATTGTGTTTTCCAGTGAGGTTGTCTATTTAAAAGAACTTAATTTATCAGATGCTGAAAATTTACTACAATTGCTAGTAGAAAATAAGGATTTCTTTGAACCATTCTCAATAAAACGTCCATCTAACTACTATTCTTTAGAAAAGCAAAAAGAATTAATAATAACTTGGGAACAAAAATCAAAAGAAAATATTAAATACCAGTTTGGAATTTTTCTAAAAAAAAATGATTCACTAATAGGAACTATCAGCCTCTTTGAAATTATTCGCGGTCCCCTTCAGAGTGCATTGATAGGTTATTACTTAGATCAAAAAAATAATGGTAAGGGTTACACTACAGAAGCTGTTAAAATGGTTGTAGATTATGCTTTTAGAACTCTTAATTTACATAGGATTGAGGCTGGCGTTATGCCACATAACATAGGTTCAATACGTGTTTTAGAAAAGGCTGGTTTTCATAAAGAAGGAATCGCAAAACAAAATATAAAAATAAATGATCGTTGGGAGGATCATCAGGTATTAGCCATAATAAATCCCAACGATTAATTTTCATTGTCAGCCCGTCTTCAATTTTTTCAACCACTCTAATGCAGTGGTTTTTTTATTTAATGTACAGTTGATGTCAAAATCTACAACCGGTCTTCTTCAACTAACGGGTGCTTTACTTCAATAAGGGGTTGCTTCGGCAGCTTTTTCTAATGGAACTATCGGGGCAGGATAGTTTAATAAGAAATCACACGTAATTAGGTTATTGGCACAAATAAAAAGCCCTGATATAAATAGGGCTTTCTTATTTTTATAATAATCCTCTATATTTGGCTGCTCTTTTTAACTCTTCAATATCCGCATCAGGGAGCTTCTTTCTTCCTGATAAATGATCAATAATTTCTTTATCAGTAAATTCTTTGGTTTTATCAGCCTTTTCTTCTCTCATATCTGGATCAAAAACACTACCAAAAGTAACCCCTTTAACAAAAGATTTAGCCGCATCTTTCAAAACATTTGTCTCTTTCTTATTCTCCATACTATCCCCTCCTATAATCTATACGAACAGACGCTATAAAAGTTCCGAATATAATACCTTATAAGTACAACCTAAAAAAGTAATGAACTAACGGGTGCGTTAGCTGAAGATTGGAGCTGTCTTTAAGGCAGCTCTTTTCTTATGGAACTAAAGGGGCAGGTTAGTTCATTAAGAATACATTCCATTTTTAGAAATAATTGTTATAATGAAATAGAATATTTGTTAGGAAGGTTGTTGTTCAAGGTGGAGTATAGTTATGAAATCTAAAAAGACAGTATTAATTATAGCTTTGGGTATTATTTGTATAGCTATCTTTATAAATCTATTAAAGAAAGATTTATGGGATGTAAACGAAGAGTTGTTAAAAGAAGAAGTGTTATCAATTGGACATTCCGTTGAAACAATAAATTTATTAGAAGTAACACCGTTTGACTGGGATGTAGTATATTCCTTTGAACCATATACCCCGTCAGATCATATATATGAAACGGTAGGTTATAAATGGGATACTATTAACGCAACTGTAAATGAAGGAATGAATCAAATTGTATTCTTGAACGATGGAAAAGTGGTCTGCTATTTATATGGTTATCCTGAGAATAATGGATATGGTATATCTTTTGAATCTGAGAATTATAAAGATGCAGTTTATATGCTTAATATTAAGGATGATTTAAATTTTCAAGTAGAACGAAGAAACAGTGTTGTTTATTTGAGAAGCTAAGCAAGGATATGATTTCTTCAACTAACAGGTGCTTTACTCAATAAGGGAGTTGCATTGGCAGCTCTTGTTCTTATATTTGTGAAGAAATGTACTAAAACTAACGGGTGCGTTAGCTGAAGATCAAAGCTGTCTTTAAGGCAGCTCTTTCTTTATGCAACTATCGGGGCAGTTTAGTTTAAGAAGAAACCATTTCAAAATGATATAATTCTTTTCATTGGGGAATTAAGTTATTGAGTAGTTTGGGAGGATTTTAATGGAACGAGTAGGAGCTTGGTCTAAATTAATTTTAATTTCAATTGCTATAGTGGTAGTATGGTTTTTCTTATTCGGAATACGACTAATCGGTTATTTTTCAGCCATAAATGAAAAAGGGCTACGAGCAACGGAATGTGGGACGCAGGGCTGTAGTGATGCAGTATTTTTTTTGAGTACAGCTTGGACATTTTCATTTTTTATTGTTATTCCTCTTATTATTCCATTAGTTCTTGTCATTTACTGGAGTTTAAAGAAAAAGAGTTCGTGAACTAATAGGTGCTCTAACTGAAGATCGGAGCTGTCTTTAAGGCAGCTTTTTCTTTATGGAACTAAACCAGCTAATAGTTAGTCAACATTTTTCAATGAAAACTTAAAATATTTCATGCTATACTAAATTTGTGCATGCCAAATAACCTTCCAATGAACCGTATTTGGAAAGTTTTGTGCTATTTAGTTATACTTTTAAACTAGGTTAGATCTTGGAAAGTCGAGTTATTTTGTAATAGTGCATAAATCCATTGTAGAAGCTTATT
>NZ_JAGGQJ010000051.1 GCF_018613325.1 Bacillus sp. ISL-34
TTAAGTACCTCTAGTTTAAAGAGCAGAGTGTAATTTGTATAGGATGAAACAAGTCCTTCCATCCCATGTTTTAGATAGGGGGAAACACTTCATAAAATTACCAAGGGTCAATTCAAATAATACGAACATATTAAGAAGACAAAATGAAATTTACTGCTTAGTTATGAACTTACATATATGGGGGTTGAAAATGGATATATTATTAGCTCTCTTGCCGGCAATATTCTGGGGAAGCATCGTTTTATTTAATGTGAAACTCGGGGGTGGGCCTTATAGTCAAACACTAGGTACAACGATTGGTGCCTTGATTTTTTCAATAGGTGTTTATATTTTTGCCGATATTAAGTTGTCATTTCTGGTGTTTGGAGTCGGGGTTGTTTCTGGATTGTTTTGGGCGGTTGGACAAGCTAATCAGCTTAAGAGCATTGATTTAATGGGAGTATCCAAAACGATGCCGATATCTACTGGAATGCAGCTCATTTCAACGACTCTATTCGGGGTCATTGTTTTTAACGAATGGTCTACAATGAAAGCGATCATTTTAGGCGTATTGGCATTAGTCTTCATTATTATAGGAATCATCTTGACCTCCTTGGAGGATAAAGAATCAAAAGAGGGCAAATCGGGAAGCTTGAAGAAAGGAATTGTTATTCTCCTCATCTCGACATTCGGTTATTTGGTTTATGTGGTCGTGGCCCGTCTGTTTGATGTTGATGGCTGGTCAGCGTTGTTCCCTCAAGCGATAGGGATGGTGATAGGCGGTCTGTTATTGACTTTTAAACATAAACCGTTTAACAAATATACGATTCGCAATATCATTCCGGGATTGATATGGGCTGCAGGGAACATGTTTTTATTTATATCCCAGCCTCGTGTGGGAGTGGCTACAAGTTTTTCCCTTTCGCAAATGGGCATAGTCATCTCAACTCTCGGCGGAATCATCATTTTACGTGAAAAGAAAACGAAGCGACAACTAATTGGAATCGTAATTGGAATTACCTTGATCATCATAGCTGGGATTATGCTCGGATTGGCAAAAAGTTAATTTGGAGGGTGATTATATGTATACAGATTTAGAAGGTAAGGTCGTTGTTATAACCGGTTCATCCACTGGTTTAGGAAAAGCGATGGCCATTCGCTTTGCTAAGGAAAAGGCAAAGGTCGTGGTTAATTATCGCACTAAATCAGAGGAAGCGGATAGTGTAATGGAAGAAATCAAGACAAATGGTGGGGAAGCTATTGCAGTAAAAGGCGATGTCACCGTTGAAGAAGATGTGATTAACCTTGTTCAATCAGCGATAAAGAATTTCGGGAAACTCGATATTTTCATCAATAATGCAGGAATTGAAAATCCGGTTCCATCTCACGAGATGCCGTTAAGCGACTGGAATAGGGTAATCGATACCAACTTAACCGGAAATTTCTTAGGCTGCCGTGAAGCTATCAAGTATTTTGTCGAAAACGATATTAAAGGGAATGTGATAAACATGTCCAGTGTACATGAGATGATTCCCTGGCCTTTATTCGTTCACTATGCAGCAAGCAAGGGCGGGGTGAAGCTGCTTACGGAAACCCTGGCTCTTGAATATGCACCAAAAGGAATCCGGGTGAACAGCATTGGGCCTGGAGCCATCGCCACGCCAATAAATGCCGACAAGCTTGAAGATCCCGAAAAGAAGAAGGATCTTGAAAGCATGATTCCGATGGGGTATATCGGAAAGCCAGAAGAAATTGCTGCGGTTGCTGCATGGCTGGCATCTTCAGAGTCCAGTTATGTAACGGGCATCACTCTATTCGCTGACGGCGGAATGACAAAATACCCTTCATTCCAAGCGGGAAGAGGATGAGTTTTGATTAATTTCCACTTTTAACAAGAATCCCAGCAGGATCAAACCTGCTGGTATTCTTGTTAAGAAGCATTAACGAGTATGATGATTATACCAGCTAATGAAGTTATCGACGACTGTATCGATAAACTGGACAGTCGACTCATGTGTAAGCCTGCCTTCGTTATCGATTTTGTCATGCACTGCACCAACATATACTTCATTTCCGGGAAGGAGTGGGGAGGAGATGCCTATTGCGAATAAGATTTCACGCAAATGCAATTGAGCTTTAACCGTTCCTAATTGCCCCATTGATGCACCCATGATCCATGAAGGTTTGCCGATCAAGACTTTATCGACACGTGATAACCAATCGATCGCATTGCCCAATACTCCTGGAATCGTACCGTTGTATTCAGGTGTTACCCACAAAACCGCATCTGCTTCGGCCACTTTACTTTTAAATTCTTTTACAACTAATGGAGGGTCATTTTCAATATCTTGATCATAAAAAGGTAAATCCCGAATATTCAAGATTTCGAGATCAAACCGATCTTGATATCTAGTTTGAATATATTTGGCAAGCTTAAGGTTGTAAGACTCTTTACGGATACTTCCCACTATTGCAACAACTTTCATCTTCAATACCTCCAATGATTTTTATAATGGATAATCATGTAAATGTGTTCCACTTACCTATTATAATTGGAATATAAATGAAAGGGAAAAAGGATGCTTGAGAAAATAATCATTCTAACTGTTCAATCTGGAAATGTTTTTTCATCAAGGCATAAAAACGAAAGGGCCTCTTTCAGAAAAAATGAAACAAGAGGCTTGAAAAAGTAAATAATGAAATTTCATAAAAGTGCGTAAGAAAATGAGTTTTGCTTGTTTGAAAACTATTTCACTAAAATGATAGAGGTGGATGAAGTTGATTTTTCGTACCATTGATACGGACAAAGATAAAGATATTATCATTAAATTCAGGAAAGATTCCTTTGTTGTAAGTTTTGGATCTGAAGATGGTTTTGGAGATGAAAGTTCATATCTGCAACGAATGAAAGAACGGGTCCGCAAATTTCCGGATGGACAGGTGATCATTGAAAAGGACCAAAAACCGATCGGACAAATGGAACTTCAAATTCGGGAGTATGAAGGAAGGGAAATCGGCTATGTGAATCTATTTTATCTTATTTCCGAATACCGCAGTAAAGGCATTGGCAAGGAATTGGTTCACTACGCAGAAAACTTTTTCAGGCAATTTAATGTATCCGAATATCATTTAAGGGTTTCTCCGGATAATGGAAGGGCGATTCGTTTATATAGGAAATCTGGCATGATGAAGATAAGCGAAGAAAATGAAAAACACCTTGTGTGGAGAATGAGTAAATCATTATAAAAATGAAATAAAATTATATTAATATAATTTAAAAGGTATCAATTCACTATATTATGAAAATGTTTAGAACGAAAAAATATGGTTGACTTTAGAGAAATTTGAATATATAGTGAAGGACATAATTAAATATAACGTTAATTCTTATCAAGAGATGTGGAGGGACTTGGCCCTATGATACCTCGGCAGCGGGTTTTTACATTTGTGAAAATACTGTGCTAATTCCAACGGACGAAAGTTTGAAAGATAAGAAGGAGCTTTTCTTAGATAATTAATTTAAGAGTTTACTCTTTTTTATATCTAAAAGAGGCCTCTTCTGTCTGATGACGGAAGAGGCCTCTTTTGTTTATTCAAAATGTATATGGTTATTTGGAGAATTGGTGCAATTACTCATGAATTCGAGCAATAATGGTGAGTTTTACGCATTTAGTCATGAGCTTCACACATTACTCGTGAGTTTCACGCATTTACTCGTGAATTTTGCACATTTACTCGTGAGTTTCGAAGACTATAACCCTATCATTATGAAACTTTGCAAAGCTCTTCTCTGATAATGAATTCTTACAAATAAACAGCATGGGGGGAGATTGGATGATTGAGTTTCAAAATGTCAAAAAGATTTATCAAGCAAAGAAACAAACTGTCGAGGCTTTGAAGGGCATTAATTTGACAGTGGAAAAGGGGGATATATTCGGTGTAGTCGGTTATAGCGGGGCCGGGAAGAGTACGTTGATCAGGTTGGTCAATTTGCTTGAACACCCTTCAGATGGACAGGTGATTGTTGGGGGCAAGGATTTAACCAAATTGAACCCGAAGGAATTACGGGTAGAAAAGAAAAAAATTGGGATGATCTTTCAGCATTTCAATTTGCTAAACTCAAAGACTGTTTTTGATAATATTGCCATGCCGCTTGTTTTATCGGGAACTCCGGCTAAGGAAATCAAAAAACGGGTTGGCGAGCTGTTGGAGTTCGTTGGCTTATCGAGCAAGGCAAAGAGTTATCCGGAACAATTATCCGGCGGTCAAAAGCAGCGGATCGGCATTGCGAGAGCATTGGCTACCAACCCCTCGATCTTATTGTGTGATGAAGCTACATCGGCATTGGATCCACAAACAACGAGTGCAGTTCTGCAGCTCTTAAAGAAAATTAATAAAGAATACAATATCACCATTCTGCTAATCACACATGAGATGTCTGTAATTCGGGAAATTTGCAATAAGGTAGCGGTCATGGAGGGCGGATGTGTCGTTGAACAAGGTTCGGTTTTCGAAGTATTCGCGAAGCCGCAAACGGATATTGCAAAAAACTTCGTGAGAACGGTCATACATGACGAGATTCCACAAAGTTTTCTAAAAAGCATAGGGTCCCACATCCCGATTATTTGGAAAATTAATTTTATTGGGACTACTTCGGGCACTCCTTTACTTTCGACCATCTCGAAGAAATATGATGTTCATTTAAGTGTATTATCAGCCAATATTTCTGAAATTCAGGAAACGCCTTTCGGGAATTTGATTATCGAAGTGACCGGGAACAAAAATGAGGTGGACAAGGCTTATCAATATATTAAAGATGAGGGGATTCTCGTCCAGGAGGTGCAGATAAATGGGTAATACGCTTTGGGGAATGGAAATAACGGCAGAGCAGCTGTCGACAGCTTTCGGTGACACACTTTATATGGTGGCCATCTCATTGGTATTTTCCGGATTGATTGGGCTGCCGCTCGGTATCCTGCTTGTCATTACAAGAAAGGGTCACATCCTGGAGAATAAATGGATCTTTAATGTATTGAACCCGATCATCAATATATTGCGGTCAGTTCCGTTCATTATCTTGCTTGTCGCACTTATTCCATTTACGAGAATGATTGTAGGCAGTGCGATCGGAACGAATGCAGCCATTGTTCCGCTTATCTTTTACGCGGCTCCCTATATTGCCCGGCTTGTGGAAAACTCCCTGTTGGAAGTGGACAAAGGGATCATCGAGGCGGCTCAGGCGATGGGGGCGACGACATGGCAAATCATATATCGCTTTTTGATTCCCGAGGGACTTAGTTCGTTAATCCTTACATTTACAACAGCGACAATCGGTCTGGTTGGATCTACGGCCATGGCAGGTGCCGTCGGGGCAGGCGGGGTCGGCGATTTGGCCTTGGCTTACGGTTATCAAAGGTTCGATACGATGACGATGATCGTCACAGTAGCGGCGCTCGTGATCATCGTTCAATTACTGCAATCCACCGGGAATTTTGTTTCAAGAAAAATCAGAAGAAGATAAAAATAACAGGAGGTAGGAGAAATGAAGAAAATCTTATTAACGATCATGGTATTGGCATTGGCCATCGTGGCTGCAGCATGCGGGAAAGAAGAAGGTGCATCAGGCGGTTCGGGTGATGTGAAAACAGTGAAAGTCGGTGTCAGCAGCGGGGATACAAGAACATGGGAATACATTGTGGACTTAGCGAAAGAGGAAGGGCTTAATATCGAACTGGTCACTTTCAATGATTATATCCAACCGAACCTTGCGTTAAGTGAAGGTGAAATTGATGCCAATTCATTCCAAACGGTCGCTTACTTCGATGAATTCGTTCAAGATCAAAATCTGAAATTAGAGGCAATCGGGTCGACTGTCATTGCGCCTATGGGCCTTTATTCGAAAAAACATAAAAGTCTAAAAGATCTTCCAGATGGTGCTACGATAGCCGTTCCGAATGAAGCAACAAACTTTGGCCGTGCACTACTCCTTCTTCAGGAAGCTGGATTGATTACATTGAAAGAGGAATTCAATGGATCGGGATCATTGGAAATCATTAAGGAAAATCCGAAAAACTTGAAAATCCAACCTGTTGCTGCCGGCAATACACCGCGTCTATTGGATGATGCTGATGCTTCAGCGATTAATAATAACTTTGCCGTCGAAGCAGGCCTTACATTGAAAGATTCTTTATTCCATGAAAGTAAAACGGCGAAACCATATATTAATATCATTGCGGTTAAAAAGGGAAATGCCGACCGTCCTGAGCTACAAAAATTAGTGGAGCTATATCAATCGAAAGAAGTGGAAGCGTTCATTGAAAAAACGTTTAAAGGAAACACCATTCCTGCATATGTTTCTGTAGATGAATTAGTGAATTATCAGGATGCTTGGACAAAACCAGCTAATGAAAAGTAAAGGTGAGACAAAAGAAAAAGGGGAGATAAGTTATGGCGAGAGAATTAGTGCTGAAGCAGCATAAGCAGATCATTGAAAATCACATCGACCTTCATTCCGAATTATATATCGAAACAAGTCAAGCCATTCATGCCAAACCCGAAATTGGGAATCAAGAGTTCTTCGCTTCGGATATATTAACCGGAATCCTTCGAAATGAAGGATTTGAAGTGACCCGCAATATAGCCGGACATGAAACAGGTTTCATCGCCAAAAAAACCTCTTCAAAGAAAGGACCCACAATTGCCTTTTTAGCCGAGTATGATGCATTGCCGGGTTTAGGTCATGCTTGCGGCCATAATATCATCGGCACAACCAGTGTTGCAGCAGGCATTTCCCTGGCTCAAGTTCTGGAGGAAACGGGCGGAGAGGTGATTGTTTTCGGAACACCAGCAGAAGAGGGCGGACCGAATGGAAGCGCAAAAGGCAGCTTTGTGAAGCACGGTCTATTTGATGGGGTGGATGCTGCCATACTTATCCATCCTGCTGGGCAAACGCGTGTCACAAGTCCATTTTTGGCCGTCGACCCCCTTGATTTTCATTTTTACGGGAAGTCAGCACATGCAGCAGCTGCACCTGAAGAAGGCGTGAATGCACTTGACGCGGTGATTCAGCTGTTCAATGGCATTAATGCTTTGCGCCAGCAGCTCCCAGCCGAGGTCAAAATTCACGGAATCATCACCAATGGCGGGGAAGCGCCTAACATCATTCCTGAATATGCCTCCTCCAGGTTTTACATTAGAGCAACAACATGGAAACTTTGCCAAGAAGTATCCAATAAAATACGTGCTGTTGCTGAAGGTGCAGCACTTGCTACAGGAAGTACGGTTAAAGTTGAACGTTTCCAAAATGAAGTACTCGATTTTGTCATTAATCCAGTTTTGGATGAACTGTTAAAAGAAGAACTGGCTCAATTAGGGGAAGCGGTGGCTCCTCGAAAAGAGAGTGGCTTTGGCTCGACGGATGCAGGTAATGTAAGCCATGTAGTGCCGACAGCACATCCTTATATAAAAATTGGACATGATGAGCTGATTGCCCATACAAATGAATTCCGCGACTGTGCCAAATCACCTGCTGGAGACAAAGCCATCCTGACCGGAGCAAAAGCTCTAGCACTTACAGGGTATAACTTGCTTTCGGATAAAGACCTGTTGGATAAAGTGAAAGCAGCATTTCATGAAGCGAAGCAAAAATAAATAAGATGCAGGAAAAAAATTGTTGACTGCGGATCAAAGGGTTAGTATTATTAAAAATAACAATACCGAGTAATTGAATAGGAATTATAGGTTAATTGACCGGAAAACCGGAGACTTTTCTTTCATGTAAAGAGGTGTCTCCGGTTTTTTTGTGAATGGTCAAGTCGAAAGATTCTCTTTCAATACATCCTATAAAGGGGGATTTATCATGGGGATATTATTACGTAAAGCCATTGAGAAAAAAAGAAACTTCCTAATCAACAAGTTGATTAACAAGGGAGTTTATAAAAAGAATGACATCCATCTTTTTGAATTAACCTTAACCGATTTAGAGAATGAATATATTAAAATAAGTAAAATCGAAGAGAAGGAATCCGATGATCATTCCCCCTGTCTGAGGATACATCATTTCATATAATGTCAGAATAAAAGGAGAGGGTGAAATGAGGAAGGGTGTGGAAGAAAGGCGGAAGGAATTGATCTATAAACTTATGATCCATACTGTAGATAAGAGTGTGGAACAGCTGATGAAGTTAACCTTAAAAGAATTGGAAATAGAATATAAAAAGGTTCAAAATGACTGTCATCCCCATAGTGATGCGGGTTCGATACAATGGATCAATGCAAAACGGCATTAGGTTGAATGTTAATGCTCCATAAAAAATTTCATCATTTTGCTAAAGGCTTTCTGTGCTGATTCTACATGATAGTTTGAGTTGTAAGGATCACTGAAGCCGTGTTCTCCGCTGAATTTATGAACTTCGACATTCTTTCTTTCTAAAGCTGAAATTAACTCGTCCACATTAAATGATGGCTCTTCTAGTGGGAAAAATAGCAGTGCAGGGCATTGTGGCGCTAATTCTGCATAATTCCTAATACGGGAACCGTAGTAACCAACTATTGCATCGACACATCCTTCCTCACTGCACAGCCAAGCTACAGTTGCCCCTGCACTGAATCCAAGGAGAAAAATCTTTTGGTATTCATCTTTTATATCCGATAACATATCCTTTATTTTATTTAAAGCGGTTGTGAAACCTACGTTCTCCATAAAATGACGATAAGCAGCTTCCTCTTGGGAATATTCAAAAGGCGTCTCTCGATCTAACAAATTCGGACAGATGACATCAAAACCCTGTTTTGATAATGATTCACAAAAACCCTTCATATGTTGGTTTAGTCCATAAATTTCGTGAATGACAATGATGACAGCATCGGAATTTTTCTGTATGTGCAGCATTTTTAACCTCCTTATACTTATATTGTTCTACTTAACCATGCTTCCAAGGTTGCTTAAGCAACCACTGTTATTTAAGATATTATTTGAAAAATAATTCAGACAAAACCGTAACGAAAATAAAAGCCGAAATCAGGGTTAACCAGCCTACTTTCTTTGTTACCATTTTCTGAAGGAATTTGATTTTAGATAAAGTAAAATTAATGCACAAAACGACAACTACAATACATAGCAATTGAAGCCAATAAGAGATACCTATTTTATCAAGATACGGATTAAGAAAAAGTAAAACAATGAATATTGTAATACCGTACGTAACATTTTCCCATTTCAAATTTTTTGCCACCTTATGAATTCAAGTTTTTCTCTTCGGCTCATTGTTCAACTAACATGCCCCGATCAATAAAAAATCTAGCCTACCAATGTGTTATCGTGAAAATAATAATTGTAATCAGCAGTAAAATAATGTGCAGCCAAACTATAAATTTAATAATTAATACTGCCCAGACTTTTTGGCGTTGACCATAGTGGAAGACAATGAAAGAAAAAAAGAGACAGGTCATTCCCCGAAAAATATTTCCATCCATAAGGAATGAAATCAGGGTAATCAATGAAGCCATAATAAATAAAATTATGTACCCCTTGAATATCTTTTTTGTCCTTTGAACCTTGTGTTCGAATTGATACATTCCTATTACCTCTGAATCCTCTTTAATTTACAACTATATTATACAATTCCTCAACTATCCTGCCTATAAAGAAAAGGCTGCCTTAAGACAGCCTTGATCGTTAGCTATATTCCAGATGCGTAGTACTATTTAAAAACCTTATAAGTTTGTATGGATGATCAGTATACTCTAGAAGATGTATTCCTGTATTATGAGAATTGAACCACACATCATTAATTGCGGGTGGTAATTGAAGAAAGCTTTCAATTATTTTAGTAATCACCCCTCCGTGGGATATAATGGCAATTCGTTTATAATTTGCACTGTTCTCTCTAATATAAGAAAGTACATTTTGAGCTCTTAATCTAAAATCTGAATTTTTCTCCATTTCCTGCATCTCTCGTAAATCTTCCAAGAATGTTACTGGACATTTGATAGTATTTGATAAAGTTTCGGCAGTTTTACTAGCACGAAGCAAAGTGCTTGACCAAATGAATTCTGGTGGAAACTCTTCGGATACACGTCTGCACATTTTTTCTACTTGTTCAACTCCCTTAATAGTTAGTGGTAAATCAGTAGTTCCTTCGTAATTTTCTTCTGGAAAATCGTCTTCTGACTCACCATGCCGAATTAATAATATCTGCAAGATATCACCTCAATTTTGTTTATTTATCCCAATTTATAATTCTATTCAACTTTAATAAAACCTTTAAAAGAATAAAAATTGAGCCCATTAGTTATAATTCTAAACCCTGCATTAAAAGTTATAAGTTCTTATCATGTCCTTGTGTGGTGATTTTAACATATTAGCTTCAGAACTCACTCCATGAAGCTAAGTAAAGGACCTTGAACTAGCACAACAACCACGTGACAAAATTGTAAGATTATAGCTTAAACTGTCAGGAAGAACGATGGTGATTTACTTCCATTCTCTTTAATATGTAAGAAAAAGAGGAAAGTTGGGTATGAAATGGATTTTTTTGAGCTGAATATCAATGTATTTAGAATGATCAATGACTTAGGGAAACAATACGCTTATTTAAACCCTTCTGCCATTTTCATTGCCGAGTACATGGTGTTTTTCTTGGCTTTGGCAGTCATCGTAATATGGTTCACTCGAAATGAACAGAGTAAAATGATGGTTGTTTGTGGGATGATCACGTTTGTAATAGCTGAAATGATGGGGAAAATGGCAGGGAGATTGCATTCGAACAATCAGCCATTTGCTGAATTGACCAATGTTAATAAGTTAATTGAAAAAGCGGTGGATAATTCATTTCCAAGCGACCATACCATCTTGTTTTTCTCATTTTGTGTATCCTTTTGGCTTTTCAAAAGAGGATGGTGGCTGCTATGGATCATGCTGGCTTTCCTTGTTGGCATTTCCCGTATTTGGGTAGGTGTCCACTTTCCGGCGGATGTGCTTGCAGGAGCTATACTAAGTGCCATTTCAGCCTCGGTGGTTTACCCTGTCGTTCCTAAAATAAGCTTGATTCATAAATTATTAGGGGGATATGCGAGGTATGAACAAATGGTTCTATCCCCCTTAACTAAATCGAAGGAAAAAAAATCAAAGGAGTTTTAAGTGAGATCAAGGGTTGCTCTGGCAGCCTTTTTTTGTTGAACGAAGTTTTTGATAAATACAAAAATATCCATGTGATGATGTTGGATGGTAAAATAAGGTGAAAGAGACAGAACGCATATTTGCTTTTGGTGATTGATCTATCGAATAACGGGGGAATGATGGTGATAGCGATAAAAAAAGCATACGGGTATGTAACAAGAATCAAAAATGGAGAAACACAGGTATTGGTTTTTTCAACATCCCATTAGTGAAGCGGGTATACAGATACCCAAGGGAACAGTGAAGCCTCAAGAAGATGCTTACCAAGCAGTGATTAGGGAAATGAAAGAAGAAACAGGTCTGGAAAATTTTCATGTGGAGAAATTAATTGCGGAAGATTTTTGGGAGAACGCTGATGATGCCATACATAATAGATATTTTTATCAAATAAGTGTATCGAATGTTCCTGATGAATGGGACCATCAGCCAACGGGTGGAGGAGATGAGGCGGGGCTGACATTCCATTTCTTCTGGATTTCATCCGAACATGAAGTGCAACTTATTAAAGGGCATGGAGATTATTTAAACCTGATATTTACCTAACCCATCAGTGTGCAGCAGTTTATCACAACCGGCCAAGGTCATTATTGATCTTGGCCGGTTGTTTTTTAATGTTCAGGTTTGCTTTTCAGTAATGAAAGTTTTTACGGTTGGCGGTTCATATGTATTAAATTGATCAAGAAGACCATTTGGTTCAACATCTACCAGCGCCATGGAACGGAATTTTTCATGTAGGAATTGTTCGTCGGACATATGATTGAATAAAGCGACCAAAGGATCATAATAGTGATTGATGTTTAATAGTCCGCAAGGCTTTTGATGAAGACCAAGCTGAGCCCAAGTGAAAATCTCAAAGAATTCTTCCAATGTTCCTGGCCCGCCTGGCAATGCAATGAACCCATCTGCAAGCTCAGCCATTTTTGCTTTTCTTTCATGCATGGATTCCACGACAATCAGTTCGGTTAAGTTCTTGTGTGCGATTTCTTTTTTTTCTAGAAAATCTGGCATGACGCCAATTACATTTCCGCCTGCTTCCAAAACGGAATCTGCAACTGCACCCATGATGCCTACACTTGAGCCCCCATAGACAAGGGTAATATTACGTTTTGCCAGTTCCGCACCCAGTTTTTTAGCCTCTTCTACATAGACAGCAGATGCACCTTTGCTTGATCCACAAAATACAGCTAGACTTTTCAAAATATCACATCTCCCATTTAGTAATCTTCCTTTCTTATCATACAAAATTCAGGGGGATTTGTTAAATTGGAATTACCTAACTCAGAAGTGAATAGCACAAACTCACGAGTAATCAGCGAGAATTCACGAGTAAACAGCGTAAATTCACGAGTAAAACAGCAAAACTCACGAGTAAACAGCGTAAATTCACGAGTAAGTGCGAACTCACTAGTAAAACAGCAAAACTCACGAGTGAATAGCAAAAATTCACATGTAAAAACTGCAAAATCCACGAATAAAGTACGAACTAACGAGTAATCAGCACACGGCCATGTGGTTAACTAACGATAAAGGGGTCACTTTGTAAATGCGTAACAATCAAATAAATTAAAAACCCATACAGCCGATTGGTTTTATTGAAAAACAGTCGGCTTTTTATTGCAGAAAAACATATCATTAGTTTTGCAGTATGAGAGCTACAGAGGAAGATAGCTATATTTTAGATAAAAATTACTATCGGCGTGGATAAAGGAAATTTAAACAATTGATATGAAGCCTCTAATTAAAGAGGCTGAAATTTTAGTTATGGCATTTTAATTGGTGAATTTAGTTGATAATAATCCCTATATGAACAATAAAATCCAATTTTTTTCCTGAGAATGTGCATCTAACTTCAAAATCTTGGATTTATTCGTAGTGTGTGACAATGACCTATTTAATGCTGCACTTCTCTCAGCTATTGTTGTCGACATAGGAGAATGGTTCGTTCTTTTATAAGTATCTCAATAACAATGTATTTGACGAGAAACCTGTCCATCATAGAGCAACTTCCTAAAGAAAGGGACTCCACAAAGAGTGCCTTTTTAAAATGTATTAATAAAACTAGAGATTAAAGATACAGTCAAAAAAGGGTGATTGTTTGCAGGCAATATGTTATTAAAAAATTTGTTTAAAAACTTCCTAGTATTTTTTAGTAGATATATTGCATCAGAAAGGGCTTGTTCAACTCGGTGCTTTAGTTCACGATCAAAGGTTGCGGCGGCAACCTTTTTTATTGTGCTCGGGGCAGGTTTGTTAAAGGTTCGCGAAGGGCGGGCGATTTATTGTGATATAGAAATGTTTCAAATAAGCGGGGTTTATTATTTATTGTGACTAAACTTTTTTGTAGTTTAAATCTTGAAAAAACGGGAAATGTTACTTAAACCAATAAAGGAGGTAATATAATGACTAATAGCACTTTCTTGCCAACTAAAAGTTCTTCCCAAAATGTAGAGGCAGAACCAAGAAATCAAGAGGCAGAACCAAGAAATCAAGAAGTAGAACCAAGAAATCAAGAGGCAGAACCAAGAAATCAAGAAGTAGAACCAAGAAATCAAGAAGTAGAACCAAGAAATCAAGATAGGAATCTATTTTTTAAAGGAGTCATTGTAGGAGGAATCATTGGTG
Source organism: Bacillus sp. ISL-34 (assembly GCF_018613325.1). Taxonomy (GTDB): domain Bacteria; phylum Bacillota; class Bacilli; order Bacillales; family DSM-1321; genus Peribacillus. The sequence goes on from NZ_JAGGQJ010000051.1 coordinate 13,781, forward strand.
GGGCTCTATCTCTTCGTGATTACCGCACAAGAATGAAGGTGATGGACACAGCTGCAAGTATGAAGGAATCTACAGTAGAATTAATCTCACAGGTGAAGGAAAATCCTAAGGATACAAAGGAAGAGCTTGTTCAACGATTTAACTCCGCTTCTACATCCCTCAAAGAAGCAATTCAGGAAGCTCAGTCCATCTATAACTTGGTAGATGATCAATTGTTAGGTATAACAAAAGGAAAGAAATCGGTCGCTAATAACATTGCCAATGCAGCAAATTTAGTGGATGTAGCAGTTGAAGCGAAGGAGAAAGCGAAAGAAACTGTTACTAAAGTTTCGGAGGCTGGAAAATCTCTAAAAGGGTCTCAATTGAATATCTCAGATAGGGAGAAATAAAATATACAATAATAGCAGACAAAAGGTACAACCTGCCGCCATCCCTGGTGGCTTTTTCTTATTGAAAGGGGAAATTCACTTAGTTTGAAGAAATGCTTAAACGAACAGATGCTTAACTTCAATAACCAGGTTGTTTTCGCCAACCTTTTTGTTACGCAATTAAAGGGGCAGTTAATTAGAGATTTAAAGGGAGATTTTGTTAAAATTAATAGTAGGAGAAAATATAGAATATTCGGTTTTCATAAACGGGAGGTGTGGAGGAAAAATGAAGATAATAGAACTGCCAATTGAATTTGAATTTAATGGGCAAAAAAATTACATTAATCCTAGTTTGATTATAATGAAGAATGAACTGACCTTGGTTGATACAGGGTATCCTAACTTTTTACCTTTAATTGAAAATGAAATTTTAAAGAATGGTAATGAAATGAAGAATTTAAAGAATATAATCATTACTCATTATGATATTGATCATATAGGTTCCTTATATGACTTCAAGGAAAAGTATCCTTTGATTAACATTATAGCCAGTGAAGTAGAATCAAAATATATTAGTGGTGAAATGAAGTCAGAGAGATTGGTTCAAGCTGAAGAAATGCTAGAAAATATGCCAAATCAAGACATCGAATTCGGTAAATGGTTTATACAACGATTAAAGAATTTGAAGCATGTTTCAATTGATGAAAAGGTACATGATGGTGATCTGATTTTAGATGACGAATGTAGAATAGTCGCAACACCAGGGCATACTTCAGGGCATATTTCATTATATTTTCCAAGTTTAAAAAGTGTAGTAACAGGTGATGCAGCCGTTAAAGAGAATCATGAATTGGTAATCGCTAATCCACACTTTTGTTTAAATGTCGAGAAAGCCGAACAGTCTTTAAGAAAGGTTAAAAATCTTAAAGCTGAAAATTACTATTGTTATCATGGTGGAAAATTCACTTTATAATTGGAAAATGGGGTTCGGAAGGCTCTCACCTCGAGCCATGATTTTAAAACAAGAATAGATTATCGTTATGTTTTTTCCTGCAATCCTTATTGGATTGAAGAAACTTGTGACACTCCTGCCAAATAACTGGATAGCCGAAACCCCGGAGACGCTTGCTTTGATGAGGCTTGGCAGACAGTCGGCGGAAAGGGAGCGGGTTTCTGAAATCAACTGGATTGTATTTTAAGGCTGTTTTCTAAAAGTTTTTTGCTATCTACTAAAAAACGTTATCGATAGAAACTGATGATCTCCTTGGAGTAGCCGTACGAAATTGGATATGTAAATAACATGAAAAACGACCAGACAGAAATCTGTTCGTTTTTCATGTTATTTTTCCATCTTCTGATTTTTTTCGTTAACCTAGCCAATTGTTTGTATATGCAATTAATCCAATAATAGCCCCAATTGCAGCCCCTAGAAATACGGTATACCTCTCGTTGATTTGCTTTTTTCTTCGTCTATTTTCAATGTTTCACTCCCTTTAACAGAATAAACTCCTATATTTATTGTACCAAAAAAAGTAAATAGTTCTACTTGTTTTAAAAGCCACGATCCTTACGAAAACAGCTTTTTTTTAAAAAAAAACTGTAGTCTGGTCTCATCCCGAGCCATGATTTTAAAATAGATTATCGTTATGTTTTTTTTCCTGTACTCCTTAATAGATTGAAAGGGAGCGGATTTCAGAAATCAACTGAAACATTTTAAAAAAAAACTGCAGACAGACTCGAATTTCCGAGTTTGTCTGCAATCTCACGTAACTAAAGCTGCAGGTTCGTAAACATTGAATACTTCATCTTTTTGAATCAATCTAGATACTGTTTTAATATTTCTAATCCTATTTTTAACTCATCAAATGAGTTTGTAGAAGATAGTGCAATACGCAAATGCATATCAGGAGTGGTCTGTCCGCTTTGAAAGCGATTGGAATGAAACACTCGAATACCGCGCCTTTTCAAATCCGTTTCCAGCTGTAATGCATCATTATGTCCTTTAATTGGAAGCCAACGATAAAGACTGAGAGGATGTCCAACATCCTTTCTTAAAGGAAAATATTCCGAATAAATATCATTAGCAGTCTGTGCAAGCTGTTTCTTTTGAGAAACAATTTCATGAGCCTTACCTGATAGAATAAGCTCTGTGATAACCTCTGCATCAAAAGAAGAGGTCTTTACATTTATATTGAAAATGGCCTGGGAAATTTTCTCGCGAAATGCATCCCCATAAACCATATAGGCAACTCTTAATCCAGAACATATTGACTTAGAGGTGCCACAAATATAAACGCTCTGTTCCGGGAGTAAATGGAACATTGGCTGCCGGTAATCGGAGATAATGCCTGCCGTCAGAAATGCATGAATATCATCCTCAATCAAAATTAAACGATGCTTACGGATGACCGCAGCTATTTCTTGCTTTCGAATATCTGACATCATGACTGTGGTTGGATTGTTGCAAGAGGGCATCAGAAAAATGCCGTCAATATTTGTTTGACAACACTGCTTTTCAAGTTCGTCTGGCAGCATTCCATACTGGTCTCCGGGAATGGGCACTAACTTAATATGAAACATCTTTGCCAGCTCGATAAAGTTTGAATATGTGTATAAGTCGGTTGCAATTCTATTACCAGGTTCAAACAAAGCAGCCAAGGCAATGGCCAATGCATTTTGGGCTCCGGAAACGATTGCTATATGCTCTTGATCCGCATGAATGCCGAAAGATTCCATCCAGTTTAGAGCTGCTGTTTTTTGATGTGGAATACCAGTCGGATCGTTGTAATTCAGCAGCTGTTCCAAATAACTTTTGTTCACAGTTTTTTGAATGGTTTCTGATACAATATCATTGGTTTGCTCAAAAGAGGCCACAAAACCCAGATCAATGCTGTTTGCCGTTTTATCCGCGGAAATGGTTATAGAACGAGTGGCATTAGGAGCCACAAAGGTTCCGCTTCCCGTAACGGCATATATTAATCCCTTTACCTCGCATATTTTGTAGGAACGGGTAATCGTAGTGAAGTTCATGTCAAGAAAATCTGCCAATTCCCGTTGCGGAGGCAACTTTGTTCCAGGTGCTAAAAAACCATTTATTATATCTTGTTCAAGTAATGATGCAAGAGATTTATAAAAAGGACGCTTTAATGCTTTTTTATCAGGTTTCCAAGACATTGGATAATTGTCAAATGAATTTACTGGCATAGTTCACCTCTACTATCTTATTCCATACAATCTTATCATTTTTTGTATGGAATTCTAATCTTGAAACGGGATGATTTATATAAGGAATATCTATCAGTACCTCCATTTTGCTGAAAAGGGGGTATTTTATTTTAATTGTAATCCATACAATTAACTTGTTTTTTGTACGGATTTTGTATGTTAAGTTTAAATAAATTTAGCCATCAGGATGTGAAACATATGAAAAAAAGAACTCAAATGATAACTGCATTTCGTGCGGCTTTTCCGTACACAGTTCCCATTTTTGCAGGCTTTTTATTTTTAGGCATTGCTTATGGAATCTTTATGAACTCATTAGGTTTCAGTGCGATTTACCCGATATTGATGAGTCTAACAATATTTGCAGGATCGATGGAGTTTATTGCTGCCAATTTATTGCTTGTCGCATTCAATCCGATTAACGCCCTTTTTCTAACTTTAATGGTGAATGCACGGCATTTGTTTTATGGCATATCCATGCTTGATAAGTATAAGGGGACCGGGAAGAAAAAGCTGTATCTGATTTTTGGGCTTTGCGATGAGTCTTTTTCCATCAATTGTACGGTTGATGTTCCAAAGAATGTAGACAAGGGCTGGTTTATGTTCTTCGTGACAATGCTCAATCATTCCTATTGGGTGATAGGATCGGCGATTGGCGGCATTTTTGGATCATTTGTCAAATTCAACACAGAAGGACTCGATTTTGTTATGACGGCTCTCTTTGTTGTCATCTTCATTGAACAGTGGATGAAAGAGAAAAACCATCATAGTGCTCTCGCAGGGCTTGGACTGTCAGCAGTCTGCCTTATTATTTTTGGCGGAAACAATTTCATCATCCCTGCAATGTTTGCAATTTTGGGGTTACTCACCTTACTTAGAAAGCCATTAGAGAAAGTTGAGGTCAAGACCATATGACAATGGATTTAACACAGCAGATCATTACAATTGCAATGGTTGTTTTAGGCACAATGCTTACAAGGTTTCTTCCATTCATCGTTTTCCCATCAGGTAAAACCACACCGAAGTATGTACAGTATCTCGGTAAAATGCTGCCATCTGCGGTAATAGGGCTTTTGATCATTTATTGTTTAAAGGATGTAAGCTTACAATCCGGAAGTCATGGCATCCCTGAATTTATGGCGATAGCAGTAGTTGCCCTGCTTCACTTTTGGAAGAAAATGATGCTCCTTTCCATAGCGGGGGGGACGATTGTCTACATGATGTTGGTGCAATTGGTTTTCTAGAGAAAATATTCAATCAAAGGGGGAGGTAATGGTGAAGGAGAAAATTGATGAATATCAAATTTATGAAAAACACTATGAACAAATTCATGAGCAAGTGAAAAACGATCCGTATGCACAGTCGTTAGGCATTCATTCGAGGCTGGTACTGCAGAAGCAACGTTAGAAGTGCAAAGCACTATGGTGAATGCATATGGAACTGTTCACGGGGCAGTTATTTATGCTTTAGCAGATCATGCTTTTTCCGTAGCCTGTAATGCATATGGTAAAACATCATTAGGACTCTCGACAACCAGCCAGTTTATTGAATCAGCTAAACCCGGAGACAAGATTTTAGCCTGCGCAACGGAAGTTAAACGAAACTATCGGACAGGATTTTATCGAATAGACGTCTTGCATGAGCAAAATCTGATCGCAACCATGGAGGCAGTGTCATACCGTAAGGATCATTATTTTATTGAACTTGATGAACAAGATTAAGCAGTATAATAGTTATTGATCAGAGCTGTCCTTGAGACAGCTTTTTCTTACGGAGTTAAAGGGGCAGTTTCAAGAGTGCTGTTTGACCTTTCCTAAAAAGGGGAAATTATCCAGTGGAAAAATTATATTTAATTTTAGGGCTAATAACATTAAAGAAAAGTGGATTTGTCTTTTATCTCTGTATATAGTTGGATTATCTTTAGCTCTAAGACATTCTTATATTAATAGTGAAAATGAAGTATAAATTAGAAAATAATCATGTTCCAGTAAGTAAAATGTTTATTCAAGTATTGGGCGCGATTCTTTAATGAGGATCACTTTTAATGAACTCCCTCAGTTTAATTGATAATGCTCGCGAATACTCGCTTATTCGCAGGATTTCAAACCACATGGTATAGGTTGCTTTAGATGAACGAAAGAGATCGGACCGTTTTGATAAGATGAGGGCAGATTGAAATAGGGGATCTGTTAAAAATCCCATATTATTACATATGCTGCACACATTTTCCACGCTGCCCCTGGATGCTTTCCCTCCCATGTCTCAACGGGTCATAAT
>NZ_JAGGQJ010000052.1 GCF_018613325.1 Bacillus sp. ISL-34
GCATATCTGGCAAGCATATGTGGAAGAAGCAGATCATCTGCGTAATCATCAAGATGTAAAACCTATATATGCGAAACGTAGAGAAACGATTGAGCGTGTATTCGCAGATGCAAAAGAAAAGCATGGTATGCGTTGGACTACTTTAAGGGGACTTAAAAAATTGTCGATGCAGGCGATGCTTACTTTCGCTGCCATTAATTTAAAGAAGATGGCCAATTGGACATGGCAAGGTCCAAAAATGGCCTAACATAGAGGGCTCGTAGAGCCCTAATCTCTCAACCTTGGGCCAAAATTCAAAGGAAATTTCAAAAGGGGCTCGGAATTTTTTAATTCCGAACCCCTTTTGTCTACAAACTGATGGATAGTCTAAGAGACTATCCAGATCAGCGGGGCATCTATATATTTATAAAACAATATAAACATTATCATCTTCTAATACAACCTTGAATGTCTTAACGCAACCATTATCAGGTTTTTGGACTTCTCCATTCTTGACACTGATTTTCCAGTCATGCATCGGGCAAAAGACGTAATCGCCACTCACAATGCCTTCCACCAGAACCCCACCTTTATGTGGGCAACGATTTTCAATAGCTCGGAATTCACCATTTGCTAAATGAAAAAGAGCAATTTCATGAGAGCCTATGGTTACTGTTTTCCCCAGGTTTTTTGGCATCTCATTTACTGTTGAGACCTTTATCTTTTGAAGCGTTTTCCCCATTTAGGCTTCCTCCATATTCATTTATTTGATAAAGCTGGAATTTTCACTTTTTGAAATAAACCGGTTTGGATCGCATTGCTCTCAATGATTTCTTTCCACGGTTCTTGTAATACCGATAGGGCCTCATTTAAACGTTGATTAAGCTCAATCCTTTTTTGCTTATCACCAATAATCGACTTAATGGTATCGAACCCTACACGCTCAACCCAGACAGACGTTCTTTCTAAATAATTGGCAGTCTCTCGATAATGTTGGAGGTATGCACCTGCAATTTCAATTACCTCATCACTTGTTTTCACTTTGCATAATAATTCAGCAGCTCTTAAATGGGTTCCGCCGTTGCCGCCAATATAAATTTCCCATGCACCGTCCACGCCGACAACACCAAGATCTTTGATACCGGATTCAGCACAATTACGAGGACATGCCGATACAGCCATCTTAACCTTATGCGGTGTGCCTACACGTTCAAATTTCTTCTCCAGGGCAATGCCCAGTCCAATTGAATCTTGGGTGCCAAAGCGGCAAAAGTTTTCACCGACGCATGTTTTCACAGTTCGTAGGGTTTTTCCATAAGCATATCCAGAAGGCATATCCAGGTCGGCCCATACACTTGGAAGGTCATCTTTTTCAACGCCGAACATATCTATTCTTTGCCCGCCTGTAACCTTAAGTAACTTAACATTATACTTATCGGCAACATTTGCTATTTTCCGTAACTGATCGGGATTAGTGACGCCGCCATACATTCTTGGCACAACAGAAAATGTTCCATCCTTTTGAATATTTGCATGTAGCCTTTCATTGACATAGCGGGATTCTTTTTCATCTTCATATTCAACCGGATGGATCATGCCCAAGTAATAGTTCAGTGCCGGTTTACACTTCGAGCATCCATCACTTGTATTCCAGCCGAGAACATTCATGACTTCCCGAGTATGGGTCAGATTTTTTTCGCGTATTTCAGCAACAACCTCATCTCTTGATAAAGTGGTGCACGCGCATATGGATTCCTTCTGGTTTGACTTACTGAAATCATCGCCCAATGTCAGCTCGAGAATATCACCGACTAATGGCTTGCACCCCCCGCATGATCTCGAAGCACTTGTGCAGCCTTTTACTTCCTCAATACTTGTTAATCCTTTAGACTCGATAGCCGTCACAATATCGCCCATGGTTACACCATTACAACCACAGATGATTTCCTCATTTGACATCGCAGTGACAAGACTAACACCGGGTTCACTCTTTCCAGCGTTTAAATATTCGGAAACCTCGGCATTTTTGTTGATCATGCTCAATAGGTTATTGCTTTCCTTTGTATCCCCGAATAATACTGCGCCTGAAATTTTCCCATTTCGAATCATTACTTTTTTGTAAGTACCATTCCATTCATTAAATTCCTTTATTGATTTAGCTTGTTCATCCTCAAAAATTTCTCCAGCCGAAAATACATCAACACCAGATATTTTTAACTTAGTAGACAGCACTGAACCCTCATAAGCTTTGTCTTCTAGCCCGCAAATCCTTTTGGCTAATACTTTGCCCTGTTCATAAAGGGGAGCGACCAAACCATATACCATCTCACGGTGTTCCGCACATTCACCAACTGCAAAAATATTCGGGATTCTTGTTTCCATATAATCGTTCACGATAATTCCTCGATTGACAGGGATGCCGCAATTTTGGGCCATTGCAACATTTGGCTTAATCCCAACTGCCATGACCACTAAATCGGCGCTGATTTCCTCGCCATCACTAAAGCGTAATCCTTTGACATCAATTTCACCTAAAACCTCCTGAGTCTGTTTCCCAAGATAAAAATTCATTCCCTGGCTTTCAAGTTCCCTTTGCAGCATTTTTCCTGCTGCTGGATCTAACTGTCTATCCATCAAATATTCAGAAAGGTGAATAACATCTACCTGCATACCTAGATTCAAAAGACCCCTGGCTGCTTCAAGACCCAGTAATCCTCCACCAATGACTGCAGCCTTTTTGTTATATTTGGAATATTCAATCATTTTTTCACAATCTTCAATATTTCGAAAGGCAGTCACTCCTTTTTTATCAGCCCCCTTTATCGGTAGAATGAAAGGGATTGATCCGGTAGCTAAAATTAATTGATCATATTCGACTGCACGATTAGTGTCTGAGTAAATGATTTGCTTTGTGGTGTCGATGTTCGTGACCGTTTCACCTGAAAAAAGTGTAATATTGTTCTCTTTGTACCAGTTCCAATCATTTATTGTAATATCATCTATCGTCGTAGCCCCTTGCAATACATTCGATAGTTGGATTCGATCATAATTCGGATGTGGCTCACTTCCGAAGACAGTCACCTCAAACCTTTCCGGTTCAATTTTCAAAATTTCTTCTAAACATCTTACTCCTGCCATACCATTCCCAATGAGTGCCAATTTCTGCTTAGCCATGTTTTGTCCTCCAATAAGATTTTTTTGAAAGGATTATGTGTTTGATTATAGGCGAGGTCACTTTTTATAACAACAAGTGTGTTATATAATCTCACATGATTTTTAAAAATTAATAATTAATGTTAGTTTTTATTACAAATATTCAGAAAATTAGGATATAATATCCTTATTGATCTAGCATAAATCAAAAATGAGGTGATTTTCATCGTCCAGCAAAAAGAATCCTATATAGACAGAAAAGTAATTTCCATAGGGGTGGTCAGAGAATTAACCGGACTATCCGATAGACAAATCCGGTATTATGAAGAAAGAAAACTCGTTTTCCCCGAAAGGTCTAAGGGTGGTAACCGTAAATACTCTTTTTCCGACGTCAAGGCATTAGTGGAAATCGCAGATAAAATAGAGGATGGAGTGCAAACCAATGAAATTAGACAGGAAAAATTAAAAGAGAACAGAAAAATTGAACAGGAAAAAATGCGAAAAAAAATGCTGCAGGGCCAATTAAATGCACACTTTGGCTTACGTAATTGATGTTCGCTAAGAATCCGGAATTATTAATTCAATGTCCATATTTCAGTCTTCTATAGCATTTTCATCTTGCCTTTCTAAAATGGCTTTTAACATTGTTACACTGGACATGATGACTTTCATGTCCAGTTTTCTTTTCGTTACAATAAAATTTTTCTAACTTAATCATTCCTCTTCTAAGCGAACTCCTTATCTTTTGCCTTCTCTGAAAACCATGATAATTTCTCAGATAAATTCACCACTTCTCCTATTACAATCATGGCGGGATTGGCAACCTGCTCTCTTGTAACAATCCCCACTATTGTATCGATTGTTCCTGTAAAAGTTCGTTGAAAACCTGTCGTTCCTTGTTCAATGACAGCAATAGCAGTTTCAGGCTTCTTTCCGCAGGAGCGTAATTGTTTACAGATATATGAAAGGTTTTTAATACCCATATAAATAGCAATGGTGTCAACACCATGCGCCAAATGATGCCAGTTGATGTTATCGGGTTTGCCGGTCACGCAGTGTCCTGTGATAATTGCGAAGGAACTCCCCCATTCCCTGTGAGTCACGGGAATTCCAGCATAAGCTGGCGCAGCGATTCCAGATGTGATTCCAGGAACTATTTCAAATTGAATTCCGTGCTTTACTAGCGCTTCTGCTTCCTCACCGCCTCGTCCAAAGATGAAAGGATCTCCCCCTTTTAGACGAACAATCGTTTTTCCCTCTATTGATTTACTAATTAACAATTGGTGAATGTCCTCTTGAGGGACACAATGTTTACCAGGCACTTTACCGCAATAAATGTATTCAGCTTCAGGTTTACCGTATAAAAGCAATTCACGATTTATCAACCGATCATACAAGATGATATCCGCTTCCGCGATGCATTTGGTTGCCTTGACAGTAATTAAGTCCGGATCACCAGGTCCAGCACCAACAATATAGACCTTACCTTTTTCCATCCTTTTTCCCCTTTTGTTGTTTAGTCATGAAAGCTCAGTGTGATTAGGCTCTGCTGTTCATTATGATTGAACCTAAAAAAAATTATGATGAACGGGAAGAAAACCTCCCTTTAATTAGACGTTAACTCAACTATAGGATGTACTTTTACAGCACTGACTTTAAATCCAGGCATTTTGCATGTCGGGTCTAAATCTTGTGAAACGAGGCGATTGACATTTTGTGAGTCTGCCCAATGAAAAGGAACGAATATAGTATCATGGCGAATGGTTGCTGACCATTTGCTTCTTACAACAATACTTCCCCGCCTTGATTCGATTTTCACCAAAGTATTGTCTGGAATATGATATTTCTTGGCTGTTTCCGGATGGATTTCCATATATGATTCAAAATTTCTTGCGGCTAATGATGAGCTTTTTCTCGTTTGCACTCCTGTTAAATAATGTGACATGATTCTTCCTGTTGTTAAATAAAGTGGAAAATCCGCACATGGCTGTTCTTTTGGAACAAGAGGCACATTATTAACCACAACCATGGCCGCCTTTCCATCCGGGTGGGCAAAAGACGTTTCGAATAACCTTTTTGTCCCTTTATGGTCAATGGTTGGGCATGGCCACAATATGCCTCCTTCTTTTCTTAATCGATCATACGTTATACCATAATAATCAGCGGTCCCCCCGCGGCTTGCCACTCTTAATTCTTCGAAAATCTCATTTGCAGATTGAAAGGGAAAATGCTCCCCTTTTCCTAGAACTTTTGCTATATCACAAATGATTTTCCAATCATGCTTCACTTCCCCAGGAGATGAAAAACTTGCTTCCCGCAACGTTACCCGCCCTTCTAAATTTGTCATCGTTCCTTCATCCTCTAAATAAGACGAAGTAGGTAAAATCAAATCAGCCAATCTAGCAGTTTCAGAAACGAACATATCCACTGCGACAAGAAACTTTAATTTTTTCAAAGCCTTTTTGACAAAGTTAGCATTGGGATTTGAAACAATCGGATTGGAACACATTAAAAACATGCCGGTAATTTCACCTTCATTTATCTTCTCTATCATTTCGTATGCCGATACACCTTTACGTGGCAAATCAGCCTCATCTATTCCCCATATTCTTGCAATATGTAATCTATGTTCCTCATTTTCAATCATACGATACCCCGGCAGCTGGTCTGCCTTTTGGCCATGCTCTCTTGCTCCCTGCCCATTTCCCTGTCCAGTAATAGCTCCATAACCCGAATTCACTTTTCCGATTTTTCCTGTAACAATAAGAATATTAAGAAAATTACGAACGGCGGCTGAACCATCTGTTTGCTGCTCAACGCCCCTTGCTGTAAAAATCATTCCTGATTCTTCTTTCCCGAACATTGCAGCCGCTTTTTGAATTTGGTCACGAGGAACCCCTGTCATTTCTGCGATTTCCTCCAACTTTAAAGATGTAACATACTCTTTAACTTCGTTGTAGCCATTTGCACGTTCCCGGATAAATGCTTCATCAGTAAAATCCTCTTCAATGATCACTTTCAATAATCCGTTTGCCAAGGCGGCATCCATCCCTGGTTTTACTTTTAGATGTAAGTCGGCCATTTTCGTTGTCGCTGTTTCTCTTGGATCTACAGCAATGATATATGCCCCATTTTGTTTCGCTTTCTCAAAGTAAGGCATGATTGTCGGCTGGCATTCCGCAATATTCGTGCCCGCCAAGATAATGCACTTTGTGAACGGAACCTCTGATAAGCTGTTGGTAAGGCCCCTGTCCATACCAAACGTTTGGCTTGCTGCCGAAGCAGCTGCGGACATGCACAAACGGCCATTATAATCTATATACTTTGTTTTTAAAGCCACTCTTGCAAATTTCCCAAGCAAATATGCTTCTTCATTTGAAATGGAGGCACTCCCATAAACAGATAAAGCATTTACACCATCTTCCGCTTGAATCTTTGTGAAATTCTCCTTTATGTGATTTAATGCTTCCTTCCAAGATATGCGAATGAATTCACCATTTCTTTTTAGTAATGGGTATTTAATTCGGTCTTTATGCAATGCATGTTGGTGTGCATTCATTCCTTTAATGCATAAGCGACCCTCTGAGGTTGGATTATCTTTTCCAATCGTCATATACTTTTTTCTTGTCACTATTGTTTGTTCCAACAGCTGCATCTTACATTGCATGCTGCAAAATGGACATTGTGAATCATATCGTTTTTCTGATTGGACCTCTTGTTGCTTCGTGCGGAAATACTTTAATAATAATTCGGTCAAGGCTCCTCACCCTCTACATATGGATTTCTTCTAGTACAAACATTTATCCGTTTATCTAAAGGTACTTTTCACTTAGTTCATTTTCTGATTTACACCCTTTCCAATCGTTGAGATAATTGCTGACTAAGTTCATTATCAAACAACACTTCTCTAACATGAATTAAACCCACTCGTTCAATCCATTGCCAAGTCCGTTCTAAGTAATTCGCTGTTTCACGATAATATTGAATAAAGCCGATGATGATTTCAATTGCTTCATCATTTGTCCCGGCTACACATAACAGGTCACCGGCACGTACATTACGTCCGCTGCTTCCGCCCACATATATTTCCCAGCCCCTGTCAACGCCCATAACACCAATATCTTTCGTTGTTGATCCTGCACCATTATGCATACAAGCAGATATGCCCATCTTTATACGGTAAGGTGTTGATACATGCTCCAATCTTTTTTCCAAATCTACAGCAAGTAAATGGGATTGCTGTTTATCACAAGAGCAAACATGCTCACCGATACATGTTTTGACGTTTTGAACGGTGTTACCATATTTTGAACTTAACGGCATGTCTAAATCAGCCCACACACCTGGAAGATCTTCTTTTTTCACACCCATTAAATGAATCCTTTGTTCACTTGTTACCGCCACCTGAGATATATCATATTTCTCTGCAACATTTGCAATTTTTCGCAAGTCCTTCGCATTCGTCATCCCGCCGTACATTTGCGGGATGACAGAGTATCGATTATCACTTTGAACTGTTGCATTCTTTTTTTCGTTTATGAAAAGAGTTTGCTGTCTGATCTCGTACTCTGGATGAATCATCCCTAAATAATAGCTAAGGGCTGGCCGGCAAGTTGAACACCCTCCGCTATTTTCCCATTCAAGAACATCCATCACTTCTTGGACAGTCGTTAAGTCCTGGAGCTGCATTTTATACACGACTTCATCTTCCGTTAATGTCGTACATGAGCAAAAAGCAGTTTGTTTCTCATCCTGAGTAGAAAGATTACTTTGAATATAGGTCAAAAGCTCGGTCACTGCCGGCTTACATCCACCGCAAGAACCGGAAGCCTTTGTGCATTTTTTAACTTGTTCCACTGTTGTTAATCCCTTATTTTGAACCGCTTCAATGATTGCCCCTTTTGAAACAGCATTACAATTGCAAATGATTTCATGATTTGCCATCGAAGCGATTAATCCCTCAGCCGTACTTGGTGTTTGGAACAGTGCACGCTTTTCCTCTGACGATACTTCTTGCCGCTTTAAAATCATATCGAGTAATCGTGAGCTGTTGTTTGTATCACCATACAGCACAGCACCTATTATTTTTCTTCCTTGAAAAACCACCTTTTTATAAACACCATCTAATTCATCAAAAGTTGTGATTGATTTCGTTGTTTCATCACCAATGAAATCTCCAACAGAGAATAACTCAACTCCTGATATTTTCAAAGAGGTCGAAAGGACCGAGCCTTGGTATCCGTTGCATTTCATCTCACAAATATGCCTTGCCAGCACTTCACCTTGTTCATATAGAGGTTTCACCAGTCCATAAACAATGCCTTGATGTTCAGCACATTCACCAACCGCATAAATATGTGGGATGCTGGTTTCTAAATAGTCGTTTACAATAATGGCACGATTTGTATCAATTCCGCTTTCTTTGGCCAACTGAATATTCGGTCTGACTCCCGCAGCCATAATGACTAAATCTGCTTCAAGCTCCGTTCCATCTTTAAAACGGACGCGCTCCACACGTTCGTTGCCGATTAACTCCTGTGTTTCCTTTTTTAAAAGAAAGTTCATTCCCTGGTTTTCCAACTCTTTTTGGAGCAAAAGTGATGCCGTTGAATCAAGCTGCCTTTCCATTAAATGGTCAGCAATATGAACGACATGCACCTCCATACCAAGGTTTAACAGCCCTCTCGCTGCTTCTAAACCTAACAAACCGCCTCCGATGACGACTGCTTTTTTATGCTTGCGTGAAGTTTCAATCATTTTTTGGCAATCTTCAATCGTGCGAAATGCAATGACGCCTTCTTTATCAGCACCGGTAACAGGAAGAATAAATGGGACAGAACCTGTGGCAATTATCAGCTTATCGTAGTGAACTTCCCGTTCTTTGTCTGTTTTTATCTTCCGAGTCTCTTTATCGATTTTTACAACTGTTTCCCCTATAAACAATTGGATATTATTCTTCGTATACCAGTTTCGATCATTTATCGTAATATCTTCAAAAGAAGTGTTGCCTTGAAGCACAGTCGACAATAAGATCCGGTTATAGTTAACATGTGGTTCACTTCCGAAAATAGTAATCTCAAAAGCAGCCGGATCATTCCTGATAATTGACTCAACACAGCGCAATCCCGCCATTCCGTTCCCAACTAGGACCAGTTTTTGTTTATACATTTTATCCCCCCCAAGCAAGTACTGAAACAAGCCGATATAATTAGTAAACAAAGTTCTAAATCTTAACTGAATTCTTACCGAGTACCCACGTTTTCCTCCATGAAAGCTGAGCTAGACCAAGGATAAGCAACGCCACGATTCCTACTGCGGAAAATACTAAAAATCCTGTAGCATATGTGCCAGTAATTTGTTTCAACGTTCCTAGTATGTTTGGAACCAAGAATCCGCCAACACCTCCGGCAGCTCCTACAATTCCTGTGATAAAACCAATTTCTTTAGAAAATCGCTGTGGAACTAACTGAAAGACAGCCCCGTTGCCCATACCGAGAAATAGCATACCGATGAACAGCAGGATCGTAACGGCAGTAAGGGAATAAAGAAAACTAATCCCAAACATACATAATGTGAGTCCAATAAATAAAAACATAAGCAGTTTAACTCCACCTATTTTATCGGCAATAAATCCTCCAACGGGACGAAAGAAGCTTCCGGCGATGACACATAATGTAACAAATTCCCCTGCCCTTATTCGTGTTAACCCATACTCATCAACAAAAAAGATGCTTAAAAAGCTAGTAAACCCTACAAACCCTCCAAAAGTCACACTGTAAAGAATACAGAAATACCAGGTATCCCTTATTTTGAATACGTTGAAATATTCCTTGAGTGGTTTTGCAGGCGGTTGAGATGGTGCGTCTTTGGCGATTAAAATATAAATGACAAACACGATGGTTAAAGGAATCAATGCTAATCCCATAACATTATGCCAGCCAAGAGACTCTGCAATACGCGGTCCAAACAATGTCGCAAAAAGCGTTCCGCTGTTACCGGCTCCCGCAATGCCCATCGCAAGACCCTGCAAATGCGGGGGGTACCAGCGGCTGGCCATAGGAAGTGCTGCAGCAAAACTCGCACCTGCCACTCCGAGCAAAATACCAATTAAATAGAGCTCGGCTAAACTTTCTCCGAATAACCAACCCCAAAAAAGCGGAATCATCGTAACAAGCATCCCGCCGATCGCTGTTTTCCGCGGGCCGATGCGATCAGTCAAAAAGCCAAGGACGATTCGAAAAAACGAGCCTCCCAAAATCGGAATAGCTACAATCAAGCCTTTTTCAGCTGGTGAAAGTCCGAAATCCTTTGTAATATAGACACCAAGTGCACCTAATAATACCCAAATCATAAAACTGATATCAAAATAAAGGAATGAAGCTAATAATGACGGAGCATGACCGCTTTTTTTCAATTCAGATATTTTCACTTTTCATCTCTCCAATACTTTATTAATTGAATATTCGTTTATTTTACTCTTATAAAAGCAAGATTTCTTTATTTATGTCAGAAAACATTACACACTTTTTTTATAAGTTATAAAATGTGAATACTTTGAAGTCATTATTGGCTAAAAATTAATAATTTCATTTCGTTTTTCTTATATAAATTGAATGATAATGTGGTTTACTTAGGTGATATAGTGTCACAAGATTGTTTAACTTTTAAGTTATGGCAGGAGATATACCAAAAGATAACTCCAATAACTTTTTCGAAATATTCTCCATACAAAAAAAGAGAAGCCTAATGCGTAAGCTTCTCTTCCAGACTGTAGATAAACCCGACTATAATTGAGTTTGTTATTATAATATTTGTCCGCTAATTTCCACTTCAGGCATTCGCTTTCCGCAGGCGGACCGCCCTACGGCGCCATTGCGCCTGCGGAATCTCCCTTGGATACTTTTCTAACCAAGAGTCTCGAACACCCGCTCCAAGCAACTTTTTTAACAGTAAGTAAGATAGAACTCCTTTTCTTTTTTGTTTACAATAGAAGAATTAAAACTTGAGGTGATATCGATTAAGCGAGATCAACTTTAAATGATGACAGTATCTTCATTAGAGCGTGGGTTCTTCCCACAGCACGAAACAAGGACCTTTTTCATATGATGTGTTATGAGCGACATGAGATATTTAATAATTTGATTATATCCGGGGAAAGGCTGGGTGCAATAATATGAAGCAATATCCATTTCATAACATTCCATTTCAAAACCTTCAGGAAAAAGACATGTCATTTGAAGAGGTATTCGTTCACATTGTTGAGTTCATGAAATTAAATCCCTCCGGAAACTATCGACTAATGGTCGGTACAGATTCGCAAGTACATAAAAAACATACGGTTTTCATTACAGGCATCGTGATACGGCAGGTCGGAAATGGTGTATGGGGTTGTATAAGAAAAGTAATGATTCCTAGAAGAATGCTGCATTTACATGAACGTATCTCCCAAGAATTGTCGTTAACAGAAGAAATCGTATCACTGTTTACGGAAGAAAGAAAAAATCAATTAATCGATATTGTCCTGCCTGCTGTATATCAAGGGGCAACGTTCACAATGGAAGGGCATATTGATATCGGGATTGGAAAGCGGAACAAAACCAGTGAGTTTGTAAAAGAAATGGTAGCCAGGATGGAATCAATGGGTGTGGAACCGAAAATCAAACCCGATGCTTTCGTCGCTTCAAGTTATGCCAACCGATATACAAAGCAAGAATAAATGACTCCAAAACATATAATAAGCCGAAGCAACCTACACGGGATTTGTATAAGGCTGTGAAAATATATTAAATCGGTATTAAAACGGTACATACAATTCTAATTGTACGGTATTTGAAAACAGCAAAAAACCGGCCTCAGACCGAGACCGGCTTCAACATTTAAAAGATATAAGCCGCCATTGCCGTATTCAGTAAGAAAGTTTTAAACCACCACTCCTCAAAGTGGGTGTTTGCAGAAGCAATCCTGTTGTCCAAGTCAGTGACGAGGCATAACATTCCTGTTTCAATATAAAACTCCCTATTACAGCTTAAAGGTTAAAACTTTATTATCATTACGAACAGTGCAGCTTGTATTATTATAATACCTGAATTCCTCATTTGTTACAATGTCAATAATCACCATATAATTTACCTATGGCTGATTAAGGTTGGACCGTATTAGCCCTTTATAATAGCATTCGTCAGTATCCAACTATTGATCAAAATAACCGATAAAATCCCCTTGGTCTTTATTTTGCAAATATAATACCGTTTCTTTGTCAGAAATAGTAGGCAGTCCGAAATTTTGTTCATACCTTTCAATTCCTTTTCCTGTAATGATAATCCAATCCCCTTCCTTTCCAGCTTGTATCGCCTCCTGTATAGCAAGTGTCCGATCTAGGATAACCTTCCCATTTCCAGCAGAGTAATCGCTTAGCAGTTTATTCAGTGACGATTCCATCACCTCAATTCCCTCCGAATTCAGATCATCCATCGTCAAAATCGAAACATCACTATGCTCCAATGATACTTTAACCATTTCTGCCCTTTTGGTTGTATCTCGTCCACCCCGGAAACCAAAGATATGATAAATCTTTTTGGCCCCGCATTCTTTGGCAGTTTGAAGCATGTGATGAATGGCATCTGCAGTATGTGCATAATCGATGACGATTGTCGGTCCAAATTCTTTCTTATACATTTCAAACCTTCCTGGCACGCCTGAAAACTGTTTCAATGAAGTGAGAATTCCCTCTCTTGAAATTGGAAACATCTTCGCTACGGAATAGGCAGCAGTTGCGTTATATAAATTATGAAGTCCAGGTAAAGGTAACTCGATTTTCACAAAGTCATGATTCTCATTCAATAAAATAAAGGGGTTCGTTGCAGTATTATAGTTGGTTATGGTCAAATCGCAGCGATTGGATTTTCCAAATACAAAGGCACTGACATTCTTTTCCCGTAAGTATCCTTGTAGTTTTTCTCCCCAAAAATCATCCCCATTGATAATCGCAAGACCATTAGGTTTCAATTTTTCAAAAAGAAGTAATTTTGCCAGGAAATAATCCTCCATCGTACCGTGAAAGTCGAGATGGTCATGATACAAATTCGTGAAGACACAGAAATCAAATTCAATTCCCTCTAAACGGAATTGAGCTAATCCATGGGAAGACACTTCCATTATGACAACCATGTCCCTACTTGCAGCCAGTAAGGAATTCAACTCCATGGTGCCTGGAGTCGTATTATGGGAATCGACTTTGTTTCCATTGATAATATGCTGTATCGTACCAATGACGGAACAGGTTATCCCATTCTCTTCCAATATTTGCTGAAGCATATAACTAGTTGTGGTTTTTCCATTTGTACCCGTAATTCCTATCATTATTTTTTGCTTGCTTGGATCTCCATAAAACCTTTTGGCGATTAGCCCTAATGCTTTTCGGCTGTTCTCCACTCGTAAATAAGGAACTTCCAATCCCTTAATATCGCGATCGCCAATCACAGCTGATGCCCCTAAACGAATTGCATCTTTAATGTAATTATGGCCATCGGACTTATATCCGGTTACGGCAACAAAAAGGTATCCCTTTTTTATTTCTTTAGAGTTATCGGTTACACCTGTGATGGATATATGTTCTACGTCCTTCGGCAAATCCCAGTTTATCGCTTCTTTCAATATGTCTTTAAGGATCATTAACTTTTCTCCTTTTTCATTCTTTGAAAATGAAATGCATAAGTTCCAACAAGCCCATTTTTAGTATTTACCAGTACTCTAAAAATAATTGCCAATCCAGAATTTGTTAGTTGTAAAACAGTCAACGGAAAAAAAGAAAAGCAGCCGGAATTGGCTGCTTTTCTTCAGGTCATATGGCTATTGCTGTATTGAAGTGTTGGCACACCATAAGAAAATTACGATTGGATTTCCAGGGGTTTTGTTTCTGCCTTTTGATTGTACAATGGCAAAATGAAAAACATCCCTATAATAAAAAAGAAAGCGGCGGTTTCAAATATGGCGACCAGCGAAAATTGCTCTTTCAGCACGCCTGCCGCACTCATGGTCAAAACCATCGATCCAGTGAATAATGGGCTTAAGATACCATTGACCCTTCCGATGAACTCGCCTTCGGTCCTCTGTAATATCAATGTATTGATCCCGATTTGGATACAAGGCAGCATTAGCCCATTAAAAAACTCGGCAGTAAGTGTAATCCAAAGATTTGTTGAAAGCCCCATTACCGCTAATCCAATGGCATTCACAAGCATTCCGAATGCTAATAATCTCTGAGGTGCCACTTTTTTGGCAAAAATCATCACACCGGCTCCACCTAAAATCATACCAAACCCATTCACCATAAATAACCATTGCAGATTTTCCTTTGGAAGTTCCAATTGTTCGGTAACAAGGAATATCGAGAGCGGCTGAATGAAGCCAAGTCCAAGCCCGGCTGCCAGAAAACATAAACCAAGCAAACTTAGTTCTTTTTTTCGCAACACATAGCTCACTCCGCTTTTCATTTCCTGCCATAATGTTGTTTTTGCTGTCTCTTCATTCAGTTTGCGATCTTTTGGAAGAAAGGCGAGTGCGCCAGCTGAAAGTAAAAACGCCAGGCCAGTAATCGCAATCGAGATGTTGATCCCGAATGATTGGAAGGCAAATGTACCGAGAATCGGACCTAAAACCATAAATACTGCGAAGACGGTCTGATAAACAGACATCCCTGTCTGAATTTGACTTTCAGGCAAATGCATCTTAAATAACTTCATGCCTGATGGCTGAGAAAATTGAGAAAGTATCGCCGAAATCAAAGTTGCAAAGAATACCATTTTCCAACTGCCAAAGATAAGCGAGATTAGCACAGCAAATACGGATATTGCACTTAATATATCACACCAAACCATCGTTTTTTTCGGACTCCAGCGGTCTGCAAATGTCCCTCCAATAAATGAAAAAATAAAGATGGGAGCGAATTCCGCTACTGATATCATGGAAATGGCAAAGGCATCCCCGTTCGTCTTTTCCATGACGAATAACAAAACTGCAAAATTCCGTACCCATATCCCTATTTGTAAAAACAAGCCTGAAAAGATAATGGCCCGGAATACACGATTTTTAAAAATGTTAGGTTCCTTATTACTTAATGTTACGGACGTGTTTTTTTCCATATAAAAACCTCCTGTAAGATATCTGGACAGGAGGCAGTACAATACAAAATTAACAGAGCAAAATATCCCTAATGGACGGAACACAATGATCTTTGTTTGTATTTTAGTACAGACTAATCCTATCCAGAAAAAAAGTTCGTATTTAGCACGCATTTTTTCTTAAAGAATAGGATTAAATGATCATTGTTTTAAGGTCACCCTTCCATTTTATGCTAATTTGATAATAATCTATTTAATCTGATAAATCAAGGTAAAAACCAAAAATAAAAAAACCATTTTTTGGATATTATTGTTCGATTTCTTGTATAAAAAATGAGCTTCCTTTAAAAGAAAGCTCCAGACTGGAGACAAACTCGAAGAATAGCGAGTTTGCCCTGAAGTTTTTTATTTAATAAACGTTCCAGGCGTTTACAGAAATCCGCTCCCTATCCACCGACTGTCTGCCGAGCCTCATCAAAGCAAGCCCCTGCGGGATCTCGGCCAGACAGTTATTCGGCAGGAGTGTTGCAAATTTCTGTAATCCAGTATGAATTACGATCATCTAGTCTTGTTATAAAATCATGTTCGGGATAAGACTATTCAGCCTCCCCTTTTTGTCGAGAAAATGGTTTCTATCTACAATTATAAAACAAAGTTGATTGGAGCGGGTGTTCGAGACCCCCACGGAAAGCGAATGCTGTATGGTCCAATCAACGTTCGAATTCTTTCTTTAAAAGAAGCCCTTTAATATTCTTAAGTTCCCGAGGACTGTCACTGGTTATGCTTCTGCCCTTTGTTACACTCACCCGCATTTGTTCATGACCTTTCCCGGAATACCTCAAGAAATTGTGTCTCTTCTTTTAGTTTTCCAATATACGTTGTTGATTAGGATTGCCCTGTACAAGCAAATGGGATGATGGCATTAGAATTTTATGCTCATGTAAAGCTGTTATCATTTCAAACCTTACACTTCTAGCTGTTTCAAAGTAATGTTCAGGTTTAACAAGGCCCACTAAGCATAGTTCATAACCAACATATTTAAGATTGGGATTTAAATCCGTAATGCCGATGTATCTAAAATCCTCTTCAGGCGTACCATCCTCTAGCCTTAGAAGGGTTTCGCCATATTTCTCATTGCAGATAAGGCATATATCTTCCAACAGCCGTTTTACCTTTTCGGGATTTTCTTGGTAACTTACTGTAATGCGCTCAATGATTCGCATTCTCCCTTTATTAAAATTTTGAATTGTCCTGATTTCACTGTGAGGGATTGTCAGTAATTTTCCTGACCATTCCCTGATCTGCATGAACCGGATACCGATTTCCTCAATCGTCCCAGAACTTGTCCCATTGAAGGTCACGAAATTCCCCACTCGGAATTCATTATCTGAAAGCCTTACAAATCCCAATAAGATATCCTTGAGCATTTGCTGAGCGGCAAATCCGATAACGACCCCTAAAATACCAGCTCCAGCTAAAATTCCTTTTAAGTCTATAAACTGTCCAATCAGATAAATAAGGAAAAGTGCGGAAATGCCATACCTAAGAGAAGAACGAGTAACCCCCTGTATTGTTTTTTCGACTTCTTCCTCAAAAAAATTGGACCTTCTAAAGAACCATTCAACCATTTTATTCAAGATATAATAAACCGCCAATAACAGTAAAGCCAATATAAAAAGCCTCAATAATAAAAATTCTTCCAAATAATCCATAGCAAGCTCAGTAAATTTCAAGATATTCATGCTCCCACCTCCATTTCCACTTTATTCAGAATCGATTAAAATCCAGTCATCATCCTTGCCTATTATCCCTTTATCCAGTATTAGTCTCGTTTTCAGACGATAGGAAACCCCACGCTTATAAGGCTCCTCCAATGTAGGCAGACAAAAGTTAAAAGGAATTTCATTACTTTCCCCTGAATTTATCTCTCTTGAAGACAAAATGGTGCTCGTTTTAAGGATCTCATCCATTCCGGTAGAATGAGTATCCATAATTAAATCACATTCGATCCTCCTTATTCTTTGCGTAAGGGTACCACCCTTAATCAAGAAATACCCATTTATGCATTCACCAGATTTATACTTATTTTTCGGCAGGATTAAATCTATTTGTGCAGAACCTATCCCTAAAAGTAACAAAGATTTTCTCAGTATCAAAGAATACACTCCATTTATATATTTATTTGTTTTTCTACTAAAAACCAATATGTTGATACATTTCCTTAAGGACTGCACTTTCCGGACTACAAAAAACCTTTACCATTTTTGGTAAAGGTTTACTAAAAGAAAATAGACCTTTACCAATAGGTAAGGTCTGGCTAACAACATATGCTGCCAACAACACCGAGAGCAAAGAGCTCCGTAATGACGACATTGTTGTAAAAGCTACTCCCCTTTGGAGAATGTATTCAACTATATAATTTATAATACGGTAGGATAAGAAAGTTTGTCAAACCTTTATATTTTATTATTTTTGGTCTCTGCCCGGGAAATTCGAGTTCTTTGTACATATCTTGATATTAATGAAAATATAATGATTTAACTTGTCCCGTGATTGAAAAAGAATTAACGGCTAGGTTTTAAATAGGTCAGGTAGTGGAATATGAAGTATATAACAGCCATGATCTTCTATTTACAACGCCCCTTTCAAAAAGAATAAAGTGAACAAACTATGTATATTCAATGGAAAACTAAAATTATATTTAAAAATTAACAAGATTTCTCTTTTACTTATGTTCAGCATGTTGTAATATAAATGTAACAATTGTAATATTTATTAAACCTTCGTTACATAAGTATCCTATTAGGGATTGGGGAGATTAAGTATGAAAAAATTTGTAGGTATGCTATTATCCATTATCATTTTATTTTTCACATTAAGTGGTCAGGTTACCGCAAAAACGACATCACAGAATTTGTCTGACGCAAATGCATTAAAGATAGCCGATAATGCCAGCAAACATTTTTGGAATGCTTTACATGGGTACAAAACCCGTTCATGTTCACAAAAAACTTTCAATTATAAAGGGACAGAGTATTCATACCTTTGCCAAGAGTTCAATACAAAAGATAAATTGACTACCTACTTAGCAGAGACATTTACTAATAATGCAGTTGAAAAAGGGCTTACCAAATATAATTACATTACCCATAAAGGGAAATTAGCCCGTCCAATCGGAGACGGCTACAGCATGTTAGAGTGGAGAAAAGCAAAAATTAAATTGGTTTATCAAAAACTAAACGTTAGGTCCTACAACTTAACCGTACCTACAGTCGACGGTGAGTCAGTAAAAAGAACGGTTACTTTTTATAAATCCGGATCCACGTGGAAAGTCAATCAGTTCGATGCAGTTCAATAAAAAATTGGTTTAAATGTAACGCCTCATATGCCGTATAGTTGGTTAAAAACTATATTCCTTATGAGGTGTTTTTCTGTTTTCCCATTCATAAAAATCTTTTCACCTCATGAAACTTTAAAAAATAAAAAAACACAGCTAGGATGCTGTGCCTTAACGGATTTTTGCCTTTCGAAAGCCTTGATAGGAATCGTAGGCAGCAAAAATGATGGTGATGATTATGAGACTCCAGTAAATCGAGGTTTTCCATTCATCAATTGAAAATAGTGTCCTTTGGTATGCAATGAATTCGGGGTTCAATAAATGAGGATTACTGATGATGATGATGAAAGTCAGAGTGGACAACAGCTGGTATATGGCATGGAATATAGCTAGTTTCAGGGTCCATTGTCTTAAAGATAATTTATAAATCGCCAAGAGAAGCCCAATGATAACGACGAAAGATACCAGCAGCCAATAGGAATTCAATACCTCTTGATTGAAAGAAGGTGTCACGAAAATGAGACTGTCATTTCTTTTTTCATAGACGCCTAAGAGGTTTGCTGCATTGAAATAAAGGGCCGCAAACACAGAAAGACCTAACAAACTTGCAAATATCTCGATCATGGAAATCGCCTTTTGCTTTGAAATGTTCGGTATATCTTTTAGGTTTTCCGGTGTCCATGGTTTCAAGTCTTTTGTTAAAGGCGACTGACCTTTTGAAGTATCCATGCGTTCTAAAATGGCAAATGAGAGCGTCAGCCAGAAAAACACTTGGATACCTGTACCGATGATACCTGCTATCGCATTCCCGATTATGGTGAAAACTGCATCGATAACCGTATTATCCCCCATATCCCGAAACGGATTATCCCCTACTAATCCGATCAGTGAAATGACTGCTGCAATTGGTAAAATCATTTTCAACAGACTGATATAAACATCATAATAACGCGGTCCAATCAGATGCATCGGCCGATCGCGATAACCACTTGCCAGTGTAACCGGATCTCCTAATTTTAAAAGAACCGCTTTCACGTCTTGCTCCGTATGATCCTCCGGAAGCATATCTGCGATTGTAGATTGAAGCTCAAGCGCAATATCCTCCCGGTTTTTTTCTGGTAGCCTGCGGGTCACTTCCTGAATATAAAGTTCAATCAGCTCCATCTTCTCCCTCTCCTTTTAATAATATATAAAGCTCTTGAGAAGTTTTTTCCCACTCTTCCTTTAACTGAGTGAAGATTTCTTCCCCATAATCACTTAAAGAATAGTACTTGCGGGGTCTACTTTCAGAAGTATCCCAGCTGCTTGTCACCAATTCTTGTTTTTCCAGGCGGCGAAGCAAAGGATATAAAGTACTTTGATCAATGGTAATTCCCGACTTCTCTAAACGCTGGACAAGCGAGTACCCATACTGAGGGGTTTTGAGCTGACTCAGAACAGCTAATGTCAAAGTGCCTCTGCGCAGCTCAGTGGTTAATGAATTCAGTAAAGTGCTCATCCAATCACCTCTTCCCTATACTATGTGACGTACACCATACCTTATACTATGCATCATACACTATTTTAGTTCTTACAACACCATTAAAATGAAAATATATTCTATTTAAAGCATAAAAAAGAGAAGCGTTTCACGCCTCTCCGTTTTTTCATTATAAATATCACACAAGAATGACCCATAATATCATCGTCATGATAATGGTTACTACCCCTTGTATTAAGGTTGCCATCGTTTGAGCTTTATAGGCATCCGTCACTTTCATCCCGCTAAATTGGGTGACCACCCAGAAGAAGCTATCATTTACATGGCTTACAGTCATCGCACCTGCTCCAACAGCCATGACTACCAATGCAAGTGGAACAGCTCCTTCAATACCCAACGTTGGAAGCATAGGGGCAATCAAAGATGAAGTGATGACCAGGGATGCTGTGGAAGAACCTTGGGCTGTTTTCAACCCAGCAGCAATTAGGAACGGGACCAAAAGGAACAATGATCCACTAAAGATGCTGCCTATATCCCAACTTTGGATGATGTCTGCAATCCCCGTATTTTTAATGACAGTACCAAATGCTCCGCCCGCACCGGTGATCAATAAAATTGGCGCGGCATCCAATAAGGCTGCTCCTATCCAGTTTGTCAATGTTTCTTCATCGTACTTAGGCAGCAATGTCAATGCCGAAATTACTCCGACAAGCAATGCGATGACCGGCTGGCCCAAGAATACGAAAAATGCGGCGATTCCACCCTCTGTACCGAAGAGCGTTAAAACAGAACTCGCTCCAATCAGGACAATCGGTAAAACAATCGGTAAAAATGATTGAAAGGCGGAAGGCATCGTACCGAATGAACGGACAATTTCATCATAATCGTAGTCCAGGTCACTTCGGTCATCTTCAACCTCTATCTTGGACGCTACTTTCATTGACCATATATAACCTGCAAGTGCAGCTGGAATGGCAGTGATGAGACCAATCAAAATGACCGTCCCCAAGTATCCATCCGCTCCGATATTCCCGGCAGCCGCTATTGGCCCTGGTGTTGGGGGCACAAGTGTGTGTGTCGCATACAAGCCAGTCGCAAGCGCAACCGACATGGAAGCAACCGCTACTTTTGCGCGTTTTGCCAATGCCTTTCTTAAGCTTGATAAAATAACGAAACCTGAATCGCAAAAAACGGGTATGGATACGATATAGCCAATCATGCTCATGGCAAGCTGCGGTCTTTTGGGACCGACAATCCTTAACACGACTTCCGCCATTCGTAATGCGGCCCCAGCCTTTTCCAAAATCGTTCCGATTATTGTACCGAAAACGATTACAAGTCCAATGCTCGTCATCAATCCGCCAAAACCGCCATTAATATTCTCCACAATCTGATCAAGAGGCATTCCAGAAGCAAAACCCACAAATAAAGTACCTAAAAGTAGCGATAAGAACGGATGCAGCTTAAATTTGGTGGTCGCAAAAACAATTAAGAATACGCCAATGGCCAAAACAATAAATAACATATGATTACCCCCTATTTTTAATTCCTGCCAAAAAAGTCCGCATTACTTGTTCTGCTGAAACCTCCAACAAATCAGCACCTTTTTCCATTGCTTCCTTTAAAGGCATAGGAGCGTTCACCAAACTATGAACACTAGTTATTCCATGGTCATATAAAACTTCAATACCAGTTCCGATCGATCCAGCCAAAACAAATACGGGAATACCATGCTTTTTGGCTTCTTGTGCAACTCCCATTGGTGTTTTGCCTGAAGCTGTCTGGTAATCGATTTGGCCCTCACCAGTAAAGACACAATCAGCATCGGACAATTTTTCACCCAGTTTCGTAACCTCCATAACAATATCGATGCCCCTTTTTGTATCTGCACGGAAAAAGGCTTGAAAGGCACCTCCAATTCCACCTGCAGCACCAGCACCAGCTTTATCATGCAAGTGTATGCCTGTCTTGATTTCCACCAAATCAGCCCATGATGATAAAGCTTTATCAAGCAATTCAACCATGGCAGGAGTGGCTCCTTTTTGAGGTCCGAATACACTTGATGCCCCATCCGGACCGACTAACGGATTCTGGACATCCGAGGCAATCAAAAACTCGGAATCTGCTATTCTGGAATCAAAATCTTCTGTATTGATTTCTGATATCCGCGATAATTCGGCACCCCCGAATCCCAGCGGTTTACCATCAACATCAAACACCCTCATTCCCAAAGCCTGGAGCATACCAACACCGGCATCATTGGTAGCGCTTCCACCAACCGCTAAAATGAACTTTCGACAGCCATCATTCAATGCTTTTTGAATGAGCTCCCCTGTTCCGTATGTAGTAGTGATCAATGGGTTTAACTTATCTGAATCGACTAGGCACAGACCGGATGCACTGGCCATTTCAATCACGCATGTTTCCTGATCACCCAAGATTCCATATGCTGCCTGAACGTCCTCAAGTAAAGGTCCTTTAACCGTCACTGCTACTTTTCGACCATTCGTAGCTGCAACAAGACTATCCATCGTACCTTCCCCGCCATCCGCTGCAGGAACCAATTCTGTCTTCGCATCCGGCAGGGCCTTCCTGACCCCTCGCTCGATTGCTTTGGAAGCTTCAAATGCTGACAAACTTCCTTTATAGGAATCTGGTGCAATAACAATTTTCATGCTAAGGCCCCCTTTGAATATATTATTTTTAGATTAATTTAATTATAATCTTCTGAAATATTTTAATCATCGTTCATTCTATACAAAAATTAGTATGACATATTTGATTTTTTTAGCTATACTATATAGAAAAAATGATCTTATAGAAAGTTTTCTGTTATTTTCCCAATTTCTTAAAGTATAAGATAGCTAAAGGCTTAAACTATCGACCATCTCCTTTTCGTGATTAACATAGCTTGTTTGCATGAAATATGATTACCTTTCTTTTATCGCAAACTGGATAACCATCTAAAAAATTCTAGAAGGATGACTTGTATGCTAACCCAAGAAATTGCAATGGAAATTGTCAAACAAACCACCGATAGACTCAACAGAAACATTAATATTATGGATGATAAAGGAAATATAATCGCTTCTGGCAATCGAGAACGGATCGACCAATTGCATTTTGGGGCAATGGAAGTACTGAAAACGGGAAAGCCTTTAATCATTCACGAAAATGACCGCCATCAATGGGCTGGGGTCCTTCCAGGAATTAATTTGCCTATTAATTTTCAAAATGTAATTATCGGTGTCATCGGGATCACCGGTGATCCAACAGAACTCTTGGAATTTGGAGAATTGGTGAAGATGATTACAGAAATGATGCTTCATCAATCTTTTATGGCGGAACAACTCGAATGGAAACAACATTTGAAGGAATTGGTATTTGAAGACTTACTAAAGGAAGAGATCAATCAGCATTCGATTGATCAGAGACTTGAACTGATTGGAATGAAATTAGAACCTCCCTATCAGGTGGGGGTGATGGAAATGAAATTAAATCCGTTAAATAAGAGTGAGCTGATTCAAATGACGGAAACTGTTTTCGGTGCACAACACGCCCTTGTCGGGTTCCTTAATGTGAATCGAGTTTTCATTCTTACTACGGCGCTTACTGAAAATAACATCGAACAAAGACTGGATACAGTAATCAAACAACTAAAAGCAAAAGGCTTTGTTATACGAATCGGTTTGGGCTCAATTGTGGAAAAGGAAACATACATTTCCCACTCTTTCCGGGAAGCTGAATCAGCACTTTTACTAGGTGAAGCAAATCAAGCTTTAACGATATATACTGATGTGGAAACAAAAGCGCTGTTGGAAAGGATAGATGAGCGGGCGAAACAGCAATTTCAGGAAAGAATCCTAGGCAGCTTATCTGAAAAGTTGATCGAGACACTGCAACAATTTTTCCTTAGTAACTTAAATATCGGGGAATGTGCAAAAAGAATGTATATCCATCGTAATTCCCTTATATACCGATTAAAAAAAATCAAGGAAATTACCGGATATAATCCGCAGGTGCTGCAGGATGCCATAACTTTGCAGTTAGCCATTTGGGTAAACCAATCGAAAAGGAGAAGTTGAAAGATGTTGTGAGAACATATTTCGTTCGATCTCCTTATAAAACCGATTTTAGTATCGACACTGGAAAAATACGGTGTGCACAATCGGGTTAAAATCATCGCCTCCGGTAAATTGTTCACGCCTGATAGGATAGCCATAGCTTTACCCATGGGAGCCGACCTTGTTAACATAGCTCGCGGTTTCATGATTGCCATAGGATGTATACAGACGATGAAATGTCAACCCAATGCTTGTCCTGTCGGAGTAGCAACCACTGATCCGGAAATGCAGAAGGCACTTGTCATCGATGAAAAGAAATACCATGTGGTCAATTTTCTTGTTACCCTTAGAAAAGGGTTATTTCGAATCTCAGCCGCAGTTGGTTGGTATTCGCCTATCCATTTTCAACCTAAGCACATTAGCTATAAGGCTGATAAAGGAATTGTCACATCCCTTGAAGATATCATGAAAGAAGTTAAGGGACAAATCGGAGCCAGGAATGAAAAAACCACCGCCCAAATTTGATGGTCGGTGGTTTTCTCTTTATCAATGAAGCCATTATGGCTGCTTTAAAAGTTCCAAAATGTTTCAGGCATGTAAACGTATATCCCCTGTAGCCGCTTTTCCCTTACCCATCAGCTTTCCATAGCGATAATAAACATAAGCTGCAGCTATAAAACCAGTTATAGACAGGAATGCATCAAATATGAAGATGATTGAGATATTCCCGCTTTTCGACATCCAACCCGTTACAAGCGGCATAACTATAGAAGCCAATCCAGCGGCTGTTGCCACGATACCTGTCATTGTTCCTTTTTTCCTCCAGAAAAATTCCGTCATTATCGTAATGGCTAATTGAAAGATTCCCGCAGTGGAAAGTCCGATGAAAAAGGCTGTGATCGAAACGATGACCGGTACCTTTACCAAAAGGATCATAAGGATTGAAATAAAAGTTATGATCGGATAAATCAAGATAACCGTTATTGGCCGGACGAACTTTTTTAATAAAACGGATAAAACCAAAACGGAAATAAGTGCCCCTAAACTATAATAACTTAGCAATTTGATGGAACTGGCCATCGGCATGCCCACAGCTTGCTGACCATAGGTCGGAAGCCAAATCTGTGAAACCGTGAATAATCCTGTTGATGTGAAACCGATTACCACGAGTGCAAGTCCCTCTTTACGAAAAATTGGTTCTGATATGAATTTTTCACTCCCGGTACGATCGTCCATTTGTTTTTCCTTGTTCATATTCGTACTAGGAAAAGAAACGGTGAATAAAAACATCAAGTTCAATAGATAAATAGAAGCAGGAATAAAAAAGGCATATCCATAAAACATCTCATGAGTCGAGAAAAATAATATCATGAATGGGAGAAGAAATGCTCCAGCAGACATGAATGCTTTCACCAGTACACTGGCAGAACCAGCAGCTCTTGGGAATAGCTCTATTAAACCAGGGTATGAACCGGCATCCATGGACGAATTAGCGACACCTGCAAGAATGGCGAAAACAAAAGCCAATTGATAATTCGGTGATAACGGAATACCGACCAAGAAGATGCCCATGCCCAATGATGAAGCCATAATTAATGGTTTTCGCCCGATTTTATCTGATAAATAACCGGTAAATGCATATGTAAGTAATTTCCCTACACCAATAGCTGCGATGATATAACTTACTCCGGCATTATCTGTATCCCATTGCTCCGATAGATAGGACATATTCGATGCGAGCATGATATTGACCATACCTAATAGGAAATAATTAATATACACTCCTGATGCTGTTTTCATATACGTATTCTTCATCTCAAAACTCCCCAACCTGTTATTCGCTGATTCAATATTCATAACAATCTAAAAATAATCATAACATTTTTACTCTGAATGTAAACAAGACCGCTTAATCTTATTAATTAACTAGTACATGGAACACAGTCGGACTTGCGTTATAAAAGAAAAAAAGCTCATATGATATGAGCTAGAATCAATGTCCCATATATCAAATGGATTGATAATACCATTTGCCATCACGTTTAAACTTTCTGCATTGGTCATTTAAAAGAAGGTATTCAAGGTGTGCCAATGTTTCACCAACAGCAAACCTGGTTTCATGAATGGGCAGATTTCCAAATAAGATATGGCAAGCACTTTTTACAGTAATCGGCTCTTTCATGTTTTCATGAATTACATGCAGCCGGTCCTGATGGTGATCCAACAATTCAACAATTCTTTTATTGGCATTTTGAAACGGTTTCCCATGTGAAGGGATGACATATTCAACGTCCAGCTTTTGTATTTTTTTCAAAGAAGTAAAAAACTCTTCCAATGGGTTACTGAGACCTTTAAACCAATAAGAAATATTTGGAGATATCCTGGGCAATATATGATCTGTCGAGAAAAGGACACTTTTTTCCTTATTGTATAAGGAAATCAGGCCATCAGAATGTCCCGGCGTGAAAATCACTTCATACTCATATTTGCCAAAATGCAGCTTCATTCCTTCTTCAAGATGATGATTTACGGTAGGATAGGGTTTTACTTGTGGCATGAATCCGCTTTCGTCACTGGATAAGGCCGCGGCTACATCGTCTTCCATACCACATGCATTATAATTTTCCTTAAGCAGATTCAGCGAATTCGCTTCCCAATACGTAGTTCCCGCATGTTCATCCACTTGTGTCATCCAAACTTCCGCACCGGTTAATTGTTGTAATGCCCCTGCATACCCGAAATGATCTGGGTGATAATGGGTGATGATAATATCGGTAATATCGTGTCTTTCGATAATTGGGTTCCATAAATCCCTTGTCGTTTTGTTATTCAATCCCGCATCAATGATTGTCCACCCTTTTTCACCTTCTGCTAGGAAACACTGGACATGGTCCAACCTAAAAGGCATTGGAATGGTAACCTGAGTAACTTTCAATTCATTCAGCAAGTATAACTTCCCCTTCCGATGTAACTTCATTTACATGAATAAAAAAATCGAAATTGCTAAGTACAAAACACTTAAGTTTATTAAATAAAAGTATATCATTAATCAATTCGACGAATTCTTTCAAGTTCCTTTAATCAATATCCAGAGCCAATCGAATAAAATCCAGCCTAGGGGCAATTCAAGAAATAAAAAAACCGCCATTAAAATTAATGACGGCACCTCATTTTACATATCTTCCTCGATTGTTTGAACAAGGTTAAAAAGAAAATGATAGATTAAATTAAAAGCTTCTTCCAATGACATGTTTTCTCGAAACCCTTTTACGTTATCCAAGGCTAAATTCACATCCCATAGCCCGTCGCCCTGGTTAAACATTAAACTGAACGATCCAATTCCTTCTTGAAGTTCCTTAGTTAAATATGTTTTTAAAACTTCTCCCATTTTTTTCTGGAATTTCAATCCGAACATCGCGTTATAAGTACCGAAAACATCATCGACTTCTAAAGAAAGTGCCTCAACACCGATTAATTCGAACCATTGTGATTCAAAGTAAAGAAACTCATCTTTGTTTTTTTTCAAATACTCGATTGGTTGTGATAAAAATGCAGAGTTCTCTTCAGAGATTAATTCTTCGCTCTCTTTATTACTGCGCTCCATATAAGCATCGGTAAAACGGGATGCATTTTCTTTTTCCACTATAATGATATCATCGGCGATTAATTTATGCTTTTCAACATAATCCCTTTCTTCTTTATACAACTCAACCTTGTTTTCGGTTACGGATTTTGATATGTATGATTCCATTTGTTTTTTTAGCATGATATGTCCTCCTAGTATCTTTTCAAGCTAACCCAATTTCAATCATAGCATATTCACATTAGATAAAATAACTTTGTGAAAGAAATTACAATATCGATTGTAGCAATCATTTCGTGTCTTCGATATAGTAGTGGTAAGCTTTTATACATATGAGAGAAATGAGATGTTGAATAATGCAAAAAATCATTATAGTTGGTGCAGGAATTTTGGGTGCTTCCACTGCCTATCAGTTGGCTAAAAATGGGGTTGAAGTGATCATTATTGACCGTCAAGATGTCGGTCAGGCAACATCTGCAGCTGCAGGAATCGTGTGCCCGTGGATATCGCAAAGACGCAACCAAGCTTGGTATCTCCTTGCCAAAAATGGGGCGGCTTTTTATCCGGGTTTAATTGAAGAACTTGAACGTGATGGGGAAACCGAGACTGGGTATGCCCAGGTCGGGGCGATAAGTTTACATACAGATGAAGATAAACTGAATGCCATGAAGAATCGGGCAACAAAACGGAAAGAAGATGCACCGGAGATCGGGGCGATCACAATACTTTCTGCAGAGGAAACACGTGCCTTATTCCCGCCTCTTTCCAGTAAATATTCAGCCGTTCACGTGAGTGGTGCCGCCCGGGTCGATGGACGCGCACTACGTGATTCCTTATTGCGGGCATCACAAAAAAACGGTGCAAAACTTATGTATGGTGAGGCCATACTTACATATAGTGGTGCACAAGTAACTGGTGTAACACTTGGAGATGAATTCATATCTGCCGATAAAGTGATTGTTTGTGCTGGAGCTTGGGCACCGCAATTACTGAAGCCACTCGGTGTGAATTTTCAAGTCACCTTCCAAAAGGCTCAAATCATTCATCTGGAAACGCCAAATGATAATACGAATGACTGGCCTGTAGTCATGCCTCCCAGTGATCAATATCTCTTGGCTTTCGATAATAATAAAATCGTTGCTGGGGCGACTCACGAAAATACGGAAGTTTTCGATAATCGAATAACCGCAGGAGGGCTCCAGGAGGTTTTCAATAAAGCCTTGCAAACCGCTCCCGGTTTGACAGATAGTACGTTCGTTGAAGCAAGGGTCGGCTTTCGTCCCTTCACCCCGGGATTCCTTCCGGTCATGGGTTCTTTACCTGACTGGGAAGGCATAATCGTAGCCAATGGTCTTGGAGCTTCAGGTTTAACAATGGGACCCTATGTAGGCTCCCTTTTGGCAAACCTTGCACTTGATAGAAAAATCGAAATCGATATAGAAAATTATGATGTTAGAGGTGCACTTTTCACATAACTTCCAAATCATTCGTCTGATCTGAAAATTACCGCCAGTTTTTTCAAATGGTCCATATCATAAAAAATCAAGGACCTTTAATGGGTCCTTGGTTTTTTAATTCTTTAATTTTTCGAACAGGACATTTTTGTTGAAATATGACAAATTTAAATATCTATGTACCATTGAACAATATTTACATAATCATCAAATAACGTTGTTACCAGTTTTTCACTAAAGGAAATTGTTGAAGCAACAAATAATCATCATCAACAATACATATCTTTTTTGTCCCATATTTGACTGTTGATGGTTCAGTTACTTAAACTGAATTCAATAAAGTAATGTATCCATTTTGAAATGAAAAAATAAGAATCTTCTATTTCAAATTTTTTTCATTTATTAATATCAGGTCCACTTACTTCTTCATAAATAACTTTTAACTCTTCAATAGTAAGTGATTTTAAAAATTCCTCAAGTTCATCCATGTTAATGCCTCCTATAATAAAGAACATTTGTTCTTATTATAATCTCCAAAATATCACTAGTAAATAGTTAATTTTACTTTTAACACTAATAGATGAACAATAGAATTCTTAATCAATGTTTCCGTACAGCCCTCCTCTTTAACCCACGGTCATTTCCTTTGAAAAATAGTGCTGTAACATTATTTTCATTTGCTCTTTATTTGCTGCAAATTGCTTATGACGATGGCCATTTCCTCCAGATGGATGAGGAAATCCTAGAAGTATGTTGTTAGCATCCAAATAAGCTTGACCCGCTAAATAGTTCAAGACCTTGGAAACATTTACGCCTAAAGGAATAATAAGCGGGCTTTCCATTGTACCTATTTCGGTAGCAAAGCCTTCCATTATATTTTTTTTAAGCAACTCGGTCTTTAAAATGTTCGGAGTTGTTCCACTGTAGTTTTTCCCGTTATAAAAGACCGGATAGGTTAAAACAGAGGTAGTATGAACGAGGTGACTTGCTTCGTTAAAAAGATCCAGTGTGGATGATATGTTTAAGTATGCATGTACTCCAAGCTCGTCTAACATTTGAACCAAATTTTTTCTCATCGTTCCTTCAAAACTGGAATTCTTTTTTACTTCGTGCAGGATCTCTTCATCGCTATGTATGTGCCCCCTTGCATTAATTACTGTAGAATATGATTTTTTCATTTGATGTAAACCAGGAGTGATTCCGACAATCACCACTTTGGCCCGTTCATTTACATATTCAAAAGGAGCGTAATAGATTTCGAGCTTTTTCTTTTCATCTCTTTCAAGTAAAAATTGTTCACTCTGTATCATTTCATCTGTATAGGCAGCAGGTAATGCATTAATTAAGTCCTTAAATTTCGTAAAACTAGAAAAATTAGCGATCCCCATAAAATACTCTCCCCTCTTTCTTACATTTATTTTGGCCATATCAGTATATCAGAAATTCAGATTCGCCACCGAACATAGGGGCATTATGAATCTTTTTGAATCCGTATGTTCCTTAACGGAAATTGAGAAAATTCTAGTTGTTTATATAGTGTTGTATTATCTCTCCATAATGATGAAAACGTAATGCAGGATGCCTTATGGTACCCTGCAAAAAAAGTTTTACTTACTTAATTTCAGACGAGATAAAGTTAAAAGAATTGGTCATTAATGAAATGATTAAATTAGGTTTATATGATGAAGCAGGAAGATTAAAAAGAATATAAAATAGAATAATTGGTTAGATCAAGATAACAAGTGAGGACTTAATGTTTAAGGTTCTCCTTTTTTATACCATTAACAACATTAAACTTTAAACCGAGCCCTTCCCAAAAAAAAGATAAATTGCTTTCCAGCCCTTGGGTTGAAAAGAATTTATCTTAAAAATGGTATTTGGGGATGAAAAAAATTTGGGTTTACAAAATGAAACTATTGATTGAATCTTCCGCGCTGGCGAAGTAATTCACGGTTCAGGTTCGGATCTTTTTCAAATGCAGCCCGTCCGTGAAGCCAAAATATATTGTTGACGACAACTAAATCTCCAACAGGCAGTTCCAGTTCAAGTACACTTTCATCGTTTTCTAACGAATTGGATAAATCGCGTAAGTATTTGGCTTGTTCGATTGATTCAGGATAAACAAATTGATCGATAAAACATATACCACGTTTGTTATTATGATTGAAGAAAGTCAATCTTTCAATCTCCTGATCAATGTTCTTGCTTTTTGGAGCCTTATACGTGAATTTGTGGCTCGATAATGAATGATTTACATACATATCAAGCTCTTTCCAATCGTCTAAGTGCAATAAACGTGATTCTCCACCGCGGGCATTTTGTTCAATCATCTTCATCATTAATAACCAGTCCGTTGGTTCATCAACAAAGGTCCCATCCGTATGAAGTGTAAATAAACGATAGGCCTGACGCAAATATGAATCACTGCTATCCGTGTCTTGAACACTAAAGCGGGCATAATATTTTCCTGACATGGCATCATGGTTTGGAGTTCCCAGCAAGTAGGAAATGGCCGTTGCAAAAATGACATATTCATCCGTGTTTTCCGTGACACCCTCCAAGCCGAGGGTGAAGCCGCCGGATTCCCGATCATGAACGATGTTCCGAAGAACTTCACCAAAGTCTTCCCCCACTTGATCCAGAAGGTATGATGCAACGATGAGTCGTGCATATGGTGTATATTCCAAATGTTGAACAGACTGATTATCCTTCGATACGGTTTCTAAAAAAGCGGCAATTGCCTCTTTTGAAATTTCAATATGATATAAACGGCTGGATTGAGGATGGACTTTCACCTCGTATTTTTCTGTTTTCCTTTCAAACTTAGCTCTCTTTTTTTCTGCAATGCTCATGAATAATTCCTCCTGTTATTTGTAATATAGGTGACAAAGTTAACGGGAAATATAAAAAGCCAGTCGCACATGATCCCCAAATAAAATAGGAATCCAACTGTACAACTGGCTTATATTCACTTCACTGCTCTATGCAAATAGAGTCACAGCGAATATGCAGTTTATGTATGATTTATTTTTCCTGTTTCCAAACATTATGATCTTTACACGATTCTGAAAAGGTATTTTCCAAAAGGTGTTAATGTCATAATATTAGCTTAATTTCATTAAAACGTTTTTTCGTTAAATTGTCAACACTTTTAACATATTATTCTGATAAATTATATTACTATCTTGGTAGTTTCGTTTTTTCTCCTGCTTTAATTTGCTGAAAATGGAGATCAAGGTCCTTCAAGGCAGCAATCAATGCATTAGCCGCTTTCCCCCGATAATAAGATTGAATCGATTCTATCGCGTCATCAACACCATCATTTAAACTGATCCCTTTTAATAAACGCCCAATGAATTCCCGGCCATGCTCTGTTGCCAGTGTAC
The DNA here is from genome assembly GCF_018613325.1 of Bacillus sp. ISL-34. Taxonomy (GTDB): domain Bacteria; phylum Bacillota; class Bacilli; order Bacillales; family DSM-1321; genus Peribacillus. The sequence continues at coordinate 32,556 of NZ_JAGGQJ010000052.1, forward strand.
AGGAAGCTTCCAGGACAACCCCGTATTTAGCATCGACTTCTGCAGTGATGGTCAATGTTTCAAAGACACTTTTCGCTGCCATTCCTTGAGGTAACCGTGCATGACCTGCAATGAAAATTGTTTTTCCATTGAACATGTGGCTTCTTCCTCTCTTTAATTAATTTTATTTTGTCAATGCAGCTTCCAATAAGTGTGATTGTTCCGGAATGCGGTTAACAACCTCTTTTCCAATTTCAATTGAGGCTGTTGCAGCAGGCGACGGTGCATTACATACATGAATGGTCCGTTTTCCCATTATAATATGAAAATCATCCACCATATTACCATCATCCTGTAACGCCTGTGCCCGGACTCCCGCAGGTGCAGGGATTAAATCATCTTCTTGAATTTCCGGAATTAACTCCTGCAGGCTTTTCGTAAATTGCTTTTTACTAAAGGAACGGACATATTCATCCATCCCTTCCTTCATGAATTTACTAGCCATCTTCCAAAAACCTTTATAGCTTAAAACTTCAGTTAAATCCTTCGCATTGAAGTCGGTTTTCTTATAACCTTCCCGTTTGAAACTGAGTACAGCATTTGGGCCGGCATCTACTTCCCCGCTAATCATCCGCGTAAAATGAACCCCCAGAAATGGAAATTTCGGGTTAGGTACCGGATAAATTAAGTGATTGACCAGGAAGCGCTTTTCAGGCTTCAATTTAAAATACTCACCGCGGAACGGGACAATTTTCATATCAGTTTTATAACCCGCAGCTGCTGCGATACGGTCACTGTGCAATCCAGCGCAATTAATGACCATCCTTGCCTTTATGGTACCGTGGTTCGTGTCGATGATGACTTCATCAGTATCCTCGTCAATCTTCTCCACCTTTGTATTCAGCTTGATTTCACCGCCGTTGCCCCGGATGATATCCGCCATCTTTTCACTTACCTGACGATAATTGACGATGCCTGCTTGGGGGACGCGAATCGCACCAAGTCCATTAACATGTGGTTCGATTTCCTTTAACTCTTCCACTCCGATTCTTTGTATAGCTAGTTCATTTTGCAAACCGCGTGAATATAAATCATCTAGAAGGGGCAACTCTTCTGGCTTTGTTGCAACAATTACCTTCCCGCAAATATCATGTTCAATTCCATGAATCCTGCAGAATTCCGTCATTGATTTGCTTCCTTGACGGGCAAACCGTGCCTTGAAACTGCCTGGTTTATAATAAATTCCTGAATGGATGACGCCGCTGTTATGCCCCGTTTGATGATTTGCAACAACAGCCTCTTTTTCAATGACTACCACTTTAGCATTAGGAAAACGCTGATAAAGTGCCATTCCCGTCGATAAACCTACAATTCCCCCACCAACAATTGCGAAATCATACACAATTAACACTCCTTTTATTGATGATTTTTAGTATTCAGCAACTCCATATACGTAATTAAATTGTTCTTGGTCCGTAAGATGTGAAATTCTACTGCTGCCCTTAGTTCTGCAGGATCCCCTCTTAGTGCCGCTTCATATATCATCCGGTGTTCCCGTTGTGTTTCTGGGTAATAATCAATCAGCAAATTCGGCGCAATGGGTGAGATACCCAACGTTTCTACCATTTTTTGAACCCTTGGCCATGGGCACCCTTTTCGGAGGGTTTCATGATAAGCCGCATTCAAAAGGATATAATGCTCATTGGTTTCATCAGATAACTGAATCCCTTCCATTTCAATCAAAATTCCCTTTAATTTTTCTTTATCCTCCTTTGTTAAATAAGGAAGCGATTTTTCTACTGCAAGGCCTTCAAGCAGAGACCTGGTATGATATATTTCTTCTATATCATCCCGGGTAATCGGTGTGACGATTGCTCCTTTATGAGGAACCATTTCCACTAACCCTTCCATTTGAAGCTGTGTAAGGGCTTCACGAATCGGCATTCTGCTTACTTCCAGGCGATCGGCCCACTCCTCTTGGATGAGTCGCTCCCCCTTTTTCAACGTCCCATTCAAGATTGCCTTCCTAAGACTTTTGGTTACATTTTTAACGATTGTTGATTTATCTCTTTTAGAATTAGCATTATCCAATTCAGTGTCCACCTTTCGATATTGGATACAATTTAAACTATATCAACTATATAAAGCGATTACAATACTGAAAATTAAATATATTGTATCCAATTAAAAAAACACTGGATACAATACATTAGGTAAACTTCTAATTCTCATATGAAAATAATTTGCGGCATCCATTTATATTTAACTATTAAACAACTTTGTATTCGTTCCAAGGCCATTAATATCCACAAATTCAAACCAGAACTAACGCCAAAACTTACTAAAAAATGCATTTGAAAAAATTCTCCTTTAGCAATAAAACTAATCTTGTTCATTTCATTATGTAGTGGTTTCTCTGAGATGAACTTCTCGTTTATTCATCAAGTTTTTTAAAATCAGAATGCATTAATATCTTATCTGAAAGCTCCAACCGTGATAAAATCAAGTTATGATACATAAAAATTGAAATTGGCAAAAAGTCATTAGAATAAAGGGGAAAATATGAATGGCGGAATTAATCGATTGGAAAAATAGTGCTCGCGGGCATAAATTCATAGCTTCTTTTAGCGGAGGAAAGGATAGTGTCTTAGCTCTATATAAAGCAATGAAGATTGGAGAAGCTGTAGGACTGATCGTCATGCTGGAGGAAGAAGGAAAACGTTCCAGATCCCATGGGATGCCTCCGGAACTTATACATGCCCAAGCTGAATCAATAGGTTTGCCTGTATATACTGCAGCTGCCAGTTGGACTGATTATGAAAAAATATTTATGCGCCTTTTAGAAAATGCTAAAAATCAAGGAGCAGAAGTGCTAGTTACTGGAGACCTGGATATGCCTGCCCATGGCTGTTGGCATGATAAGGTTACGAAGAATGCTGGATTGAAGCTTGGGATGCCTTTATGGGAAATGAACCATCGTGAAGCTGTCGAAGAGTTCATGAATCTAGGATTTGTAACGATCATCGTAACCGTTAATTTATCATTGGGAATGCGAGAGGATGATTTAGGGCGAACGTTAACCCATGAATACGTGAAGGAACTTGAAGCTCGCGGCATTGACCCCTGCGGAGAAGGCGGGGAGTTTCATACAACAGTAATAGATGGGCCCATTTTTAAACAGCCAATTCCCGTTCGTAAATGTGAGATAATCAAGGACGGGGAGTATGCTTTTTTACCTTTGGAGCTAGATCAGATGGCGAATATGAATACCTTATAACCGAACTAATTACCAATATTCCTTGGCAAGCACACTATACTGCACCCCAATTATTAGATTTTCTCTAACGGTTGGGGTGCAGTTCATATGATGAGTCCTTTGACAATATTGAAATAAAGTTAACATAATATTATTATAGTAACAATATTTTAATGCCCTCATATATTCCTAATAACAACTTTTTCATTATTGTAGAACAACAGGAGTTCAGATGTCTAAAAGTTTCTAATATACTATATTGATAAGAAATTGAGTGATTTTTTATATAGATCGGTTCTGAATGATATCAAAAAAAAAGACTATATATTCTAGTCTTTTTTGACAAGTCATTCGGTTGAATTAAACCCTTTCCATTTACCTGTTGTCCAAATACTCTTATAATTCTCAAAATCCTCAGTGAAGTCGATTTCCCTAGTAAAAGTCGCGTATCCCATTCCGACTGCCCTTTCACCTCTGCGCACCAATGATTCCAGTTTTTTCTAAGCATTCAGATATATCGAAATAATTTTTACTCTGAAATAACTCCACTATTGAAGGACTGTGATATCCATATAAAAATACTGAGTAATACAGGAGCTGTACTTCGTCCTGTTCAGTTAATAATAGAAATCCATTAATGTTTCGTCCATTAAATCCTGTGTGAGTCCTATGTAAATCATCGTATCTTTTGGGTTGGAATGATTAAGGATTTGCTGCAGTAAAGCGATATCCTTGAATTTTTGATAATGTAAATAGCCGAAGGTTTTTCGAAGGGTATGTGTCCCGACATCCGGAATGTCTGCCATTTCAGCTGCTTTGTTCAGGACCCGATAGGCCTGTACCCTAGTGATAGGACCATTCCCTTTTCGACTTGGAAATAAATACTGTTCATTTTTCAGGTTCGATTTCCGGACATACTTTCTTACTTCCTTACGAAGTTGAGGATTGACAAGGAACCGCTTAATTTTATCTGTTTTTTGCTCCACAATGACTATATGCGTACCCTCAAGAATATCCTTCACTCGCAATTGTAAAAGATCCCCTATACGCAACCCGATGTTTATCCCGATTGAAAACATCATATAATCCCTGTAGCTGCAATATTTTAATAGTGACTTTTTCATTTTTTCTATGTGATCCAACCGGCGTATCGGCTGGACATTCTTTATTCTTTGAGAGGCTGCTTGCATGAATGGCTCATTCCCCTTTCCCCTTCTTTCATTGTACGTGAATAGGTGAAAAAAAGGCAAGTTTTATAAATTTCGATACCGTTATAAACCTTGATTTAACGCGTTTTTGAATGTATCAATAGAGGTCCTTTGTTACATTCGGAATATTCTTATAAAATAACCCAAGATTCACCTGATTTCTACCAAGTTCCATTAACAGACTGTATAGCCTCATAGAGCGTTTTTAACCCAATCTCGATTCATGACTCTAGTAAATTAATACAATAGCTTTAAAAGTTAAATATGGAGCTCGCTTTTTTGACTTTTTTAATAGTTTTGTAAAACTTTGTATACATATAAATCTATCATCCGATCAAATATTGATAATGAATCCATTTTCCATTTATTTAGCATTCAATTTTATTTATCATAACTTTATTATGTAAACTTTAATTTCAATTGTTTTTCATAATAAATTTAATAAAGAGAATCTTATACATATCCTCTTTATCAAATCATCCTGCTCAATTAATGAATATAAAAACTGGCATCATCAATGATATCTATCTCTTTGTAACTTTTCAGCTCATCCATCAACTGGAAAAGTGCTCCATCCTTTTGCTTAGCTTCAATCATGCAATCAAGCTGTGGTAAGCTTCCCTTTATTTGTTGCAAAAATTCCATGAACATTCCAGTATCCACAAAATCAGCATGTGCTCGAAACTCTTTATCGGACCTTGGACTTGAAATATGCATTTTAGGGGGTAGTTTGGAATTACTCCAGGTATTCAATATTCGGTCCCAATGTTCTTTCCAATCTTCACTAGGTAACTGATGTGCGAGGTAATGGTGATAATCAAAAACCATTGGTATGCCTAATTTTTCACACAAATAAAGGGTTTCCGACAAGGTATAGGTAGTATCATCATTCTCAAGAATGACCATTCTTTGAATCGATTCAGGAATCAAACCCCAATTATGGATAAACTGCTCTAATGCCTGTACATGTTCGCCATAACCGCCGCCTACATGCAGAACACAGCGATGCTCGGGGTCCAACCCCATTTTTTTCAATAAAGCATAATGCATCCTTAATGTTTTTAATGATGTCTTAAGTATATCGATATTTGAACTATTCAAGATGACAAAATGATCTGGGTGAAAATCAATCCTTATTTTAGGGTGATTCGTAATGAATGTCTTTAATTTAGCAAGTTCTTCTGAAATAGGATCGATGTAATCCCATTCTGGTATTTCTGGATGATTGGCTAAAGGGATAAGCTTTGAAGAAAGCCTGAAGAACTGGATATTATTAGCTTCATTATGAATCAGTAAACGCCAGCAATTATGAAGATTGGAAATTGCAATGCGTTCAAGTTTCCTTATTGCTGCATCTCTGTCCTTAATTTTCGAAAACTGAGCAAAAGTCATCGTTTGGGAGGGTGAACAGTTCGGCACATGATTACTCATGGCTACATAACCAAGGCGGATTAGTGTCAAAGTGATAGCTCCTTTATGGTTTAATGTTTATTGGAAGTATTCCCCTCTACGGTCAATATTATATATATGAAAGAATCCATCCCTCCAAGAAATTAAAAAAATGGCCTTTTTCCCCTAATGAATATCGGGCAAAAGCCACTTTTCTATATAATCATATTCACGCTAGAATTTCATACTTTGCCTTTTACACTTCAGGGGTTGGTGTTGGTTTGGCATATCCACTTTTATATTTTTCATCTACTTTATTCCGGATCTCTTTGATGCTCATACCGTCATTCAAGTCCAATATGGATTGTGCAGCTATTTCTAAGCAAACTCCGCATCTCGTCCCGTGGTCATCCCAAACCACTTCACCATTTTTTTTATTCTCATGGATAAAACAATCGTAATTATTTTTATGGTTAGCTGACTCTCCGCAACCGCAGTAACAGGGTATTTTTTCTAGTAAATCTTTATTTTGAGCAACAGCTAAATAGATTGTCTTCATATCCTCTGGTTTTTCGGCTAAGAAATCTGGTGCTATTTCCTTACTGCTGGTTTCCTCCTGAAGATCTCCGGATACCGTATGCTCTGAATGTCCTTCATGACTGCTTTCTTTTTGTACAACACTTTCCTCTTCACTTGAACATCCTGAAAGTATTAATGAAGAACAGATCCCCAAAGTCATGGTCATTAATTTTAGCTTCATTTATACACTCCTTCATCATTTTTATACTCCCATTTTATGGCACGCTAGGGATTTCTACAAGCATAATGGTTCCTAAATATAAGGATTTAAAATGCCCTTCTGGTACAACTCCGTGCATATTTTAAAAGTATTAACCACACTTAAAGAAAAAAGAACGAATTGAAAATGTGGTGAGAGCGCTACCATCATTGTTAATTTTGTTAGGAACGCATTTACTTATTTCCTGTCGAAAAAAGCCGATGTTTTCCCATAAAGGAATCATCGGCTTTAGTGGGTATTCATCACCGTTCATGATTTTATTTGCATTTCAATATAAACGAGAAAGGTACTTTATTTTTTGCTTTTCGATAAAGTTAGCGGAATGGTTACGAGCGAAACTCCTGCTGCAATCCAAAACCAGCTGGTATTTCGTTTTTTTTCGCTTCCGCTTTTACTGGGTATGCTTGATCCGTATGATTTTCTGGAGATCGGCCTTTCTATGTCCGCAGTTTCATTCGCTTTATGCAAATGCTGATTCTCCGGTAATTGGGTTGTTCTTTCTAAATCGCTTGTATCTTCTCCCATTCCCTTAAGGAAGGTCATTAGAAAAGTCATGGCTTGTTTGACTTCTTGGTCATTCAAGGAACGCAGCAATGATAGGTAGCTTGGCTTTTCCGGGGTTCTATCAGACTCCGCTGCACGGGCTATCCCAGAATTGACCTTGAGGATAAGCGGTTCAAGCTGCTGAACATTAAGAGTTCCTAACGTGCCAAGTATGAGAAGGAGATTTTTTAGCGTATTTGCCGTTTCTGGGGTGTCCGCTGTCTTGACAAGAATGTTAAGCACTTTGTCCCCTTCTTTCAACAGACTGTTAACCATTGATAAAATCCCACGATCCTGCATGTTTTTCATAACTTCAAACGTTTCTTTAATCACTTCTTTATTTTCCAACAGGGTACGCTCGATATCCTCGAGTTCAATTCTTCTTTTTTCTTCCTCGCTTAAGGTGATTCGATTGATCACTTTTGTCGCTTTAGCCACGGTTCCTCTCCTCCTTTTTGATTTTCAAGAGGTCACCAGGGAATATATAATCTTCACGGGCCCATTTTTTTTGTACTTGTACACCTATCTGCGGTTGTGGATTACCATTACGATGGTTGATGCTCGGCAATGGATTGTCTCCTTTGACCCTGATCACTTCCATTTTTGCTTGAACTTCCTTATAGGCAGGAGTATCAGTATCTTTATCTGAATGGCTGCTTGTCAATTGGTTGATGGCCCCGTCACCAGAATCGTTCATTGGCAAATAAACTTCTTTACCTTTTACACGATCCGTAATCAGGCATTGCACTTTTGCATTTCCATATGGTGAAGAAAGCCGAACAAGAGTACCATCCTCAAGCCCTCTATCTTTTGCCAATTCCCGGGATACCTCAAGGAATACTTTTGGCGTTTTGGAAGTGATGCCTTTTGACTTATAAGTCATGTTTCCTTCATGGAAATGTTCCAATAAACGGCCATTATTCACATGGATATCAAACTCATCCCCAAAGTCAATCGGTTTGGTCCATTCGACTGGAAATAACCTTGCTTTTCCATCAGGGAATGGAAAAGCTTCCGTGAATAACAGTGGCGTATCTTTACCATCTGGTGTCACTGGCCATTGAAGACTGTTATAACCTTCCAACCGTTCATAACTTACTCCAGCATATAATGGTGATAGTTTAGCTGCTTCATCCATAATTTCACTTGGGTGCTCATAATTCCAGCCTGCTCCTAACGAATTAGCGACATTCATTATGATTTGCCAATCAGGCTTTGAGTCGCCAAGCGGTTCAAAAACTTGATAAAGACGTTGAATACGGCGTTCGGTATTCGTGAAAGTACCTTCTTTTTCAAAGCTTGGGCTTGCGGGAAGGACGACATCCGCGAATTCAGCCGTTCTTGATAAAAAGATATCTTGTACCACAAAGAAATCCAGTTTTTCAAATGCTTCATGGACATGATTGATATTCGAATCGACCAGACCCATATCTTCACCTTTTAAATACATTGCTTTGATGGTACCTGCATGAATCCCTTCGACCATTTCATGATTATTAAGGCCAGGGTTTTCTGGTATTTTTGCACCCCAGATGTTTTCATATTTCAAGCGGACCTTTTCGTCCGTTACTTTTTCATAACCTGGCAAGCGATCCGGCATACTGCCAAAGTCACTGGCTCCTTGTACATTATTATGTCCGCGTAAAGGGTAAGTACCTGTTCCAGGTTTACCGTAGTTGCCTGTAATGAGCAATAAATTGGAAATTGCAGTGCTCGTATCGCTTCCTCCGCCATGCTGGGTAACGCCCATGGCCCAAAGCGATGCAACGCTTCCCGCTTCATGAATGGCTTCTGCCAACGTAATTAAATCTTCTTTAGCTACGCCTGTTACTTTTTCTGCATATTCCATTGTGTAAGGTTCCAAACTCTTGATATATTCTTCCATCCCATTTACACGATTTTTGATGAAGTCTGTATCTGTCCAACCTTTGTCGACGATATATTTTGTCACGGCCGACAGCCATATGATATCCGATCCCGGAGCAGGCTGGATGAAGAGGTCGGAACGTTCAGCCATTTCATGCTTTCTGATGTCCGCCACTATCAGCTTCTGTTTACCTAGTTTATGGGAACGTTTGATTCTGGTAGCCAAAACGGGATGTGATTCGGATGTATTGGAGCCTATGATCAATACAAGTTCAGACTTTTCGATATCCTTTATGCCTCCTGTATCCCCACCATATCCAACCGTTCTGAATAGTCCTAAAGTAGCCGGTGTCTGACAATACCGGGAACAGTTATCCACATTATTGGTGCCGATGATTCCCCTAGCCAGCTTTTGCATTAAATAGGACTCTTCATTGGTGCATTTGGAAGACGTTATGAAAGCCATCGAATCCGGACCGTGAGAATCTTTGATTTCGGTGAATTTACGGGAAATCAATTCAAGGGCTTCTTCCCATTCAGCTTCTCTGAACGCATCCCCTTCTCTAATTAAAGGTTTTGTGAGTCTTTCTTCACTATTCACGAAATCCCATCCGAATTTCCCTTTTACACAAGTCGAAATTCCATTTGCAGGTGCCTCCACTTGCGGTTCGATCTTAAGGATTTTACGATCTTTGGTCCAAACGTCAAAGCTGCATCCTACCCCACAATATGTACAAACCGTTTTTGTCTTCTTGATCCTTGCATCCCTCATGGCGGATTCCATATCTGAAATCGCTAAAATTGAACCATAACCCGTTTCAACATTTTTCGTAATTTCTATCATGGGTCGAAGTGTTTGTTTAGCGATGCCGGTTAAAAATCCGGCTTCCCCTTCCATTCCTTTTTCCATCATTGCATTACACGGACATACAGTGGAACAGTGTCCGCATGATACACATGAAGATTCATTGATTGGAACATTATCATCCCAAATGACACGCGGACGTTTTGCTTCCCAATCAATAGTCAATGTTTCGGTCACCTGTACATCTTGACAAGCTTCAACACAACGGCCGCAAAGGATGCATTGGTCCGGATCATATCGATAGAATGGATTTGACCGATCCACTTCATATGGTTTTTGATCAAAAGGAACACTTTGATGATTTACCTTCATTTCCTTAACGGTATTGTGTATTTCACAACCGCCATTATTATAATCGCAAACAGTACAATAAAGCTCATGGTTATACAATATCCTGTCCATCGCCATGACCTGTGCTTCTTTTACATCAGGTGAAACTGTATCAATTACATCACCATTCTTGATCTTGGTGGAGCAAGACCTTACAAGTTCCCCATTAACGCTCACTAGACACGTATCACATGTTTCGATAGGACCTAGGCTAGGATGGTAACAAACATTCGGGACATCAATTGAGCTATCCGTCAGCATTTGTAATATTGTTTGATTACCTTCCAGACTGGTCTCAGCGCCATTGATTTTTATATGCACTTTCTCTGGCAAAATAATCTCTCCCCTCTTAAACAACGATAAAATTCATCATTTGCTATTTTCTACCCCCGCACATTTTTTCTCAAACTTGCGAAAGTAAATTATGGAAGACTTCATTTGACCAATTTCATATCAGAAAATGAACTAAAGTCGAAGTGAGACATAGTATTCACTCACTTCGACTTTATTATCATTTGTTAGAGTTTGCTTTCAATACAAACGAACTTAAAGGAGCAACGGTTACCTGACTCCCTTTAACCCTTTCTATTTCTTCCAGGCCAGCCCGCTGACCATCCACTAAAACGGACCAATTATCTTCGTGGGGAAGGGAAATCGTTATCGCATCCCAATTTGCATTATGAATCACTGCAATTTTGTAATCCTTATGTTTTAAAGAGAATGAAACCACATTTGGCGGAGCATCAATGAATTGTAAATGCTCCTCAATTTCTTCGGGTGTGCTTAACCTAAAAACAGAATGATTTTTCCTGAGCGAAATTAGCCCTTTCAAATACTCCACTTCCCGATCGAAATCAGCTCTCCTTTTCCAATCCAACCGGTTAATCCAATCGGAAGATTGATAGCTATTTTCATCTCCATCCTTCGTACGCATGAACTCTTGTCCAGCATGTATCATTGGAATTCCCTGTGACAGTAGGACAACGGCCGAAGCTAATTTATGCATCTGTTTCCGTACTTGTTCTGTCGCATCTGGATTAGTGATAAGAAGCTTATCCCATAAAGTATAATTATCATGTGCTTCAACATAATTGATCACTTGATCTGGTCTTTGATATGTTGCGATATCATCATCATATTTCAAACCACCAGCGATGCCTTTTTTTATAATATCTTCCATTCCTGGTTTGCCATTTACGAATCCTTTATCATGTTCATTCATTACAAACCCTTTTAAACCATCACGGATCGCATCATTAAAATGAGCGATTCCAGGCATTTTAAAAGCATTCTTTTGATTTGCTTTCAGCTCTTGGGCCAAGGGGGTATTCATATCCCAGCCTTCGCCCAGAACAATGAGGGTCGGATCAATTTCTGACAGTGCCTTTTTCACTTCATTCATCGTTTCCACATCATGAATCCCCATTAAATCGAAACGGAAACCATCAAGGTTAAATTCCTTCGCCCAATAGGTTACGGATTCAACGATGAATTTTCGCATCATTTTACGTTCAGACGCGGTATCATTTCCTACACCAGTTCCATTAGATAAGGTGCCGTCAGCGTTATAGCGAAAAAAGTAAGTGGGAACGAGTTTATGGAAGTTTGAGTCCTCCACTGAATAAACGTGATTATAGACAACATCCATGATTACCCGTAAACCGTGATCATGTAAACCTTGAATCATTTCCTTTAACTCCCGGATCCTGACCTTTGGTTGATACGGATCAGTCGAATAAGAGCCATCGGGAGCGTTATAATTTTGTGGATCATATCCCCAGTTATATTGTGGTTCATTCAATTTCATTTCATTGACTGTAGCAAAATCGAAAATCGGGATAAACTGAACATGGGTAACACCTAGATCTTTAATATGATCAAGACCCGTTTTTGCTCCTTCTGGACCTTTGGTTCCGGCTTCGATTACTCCTAAGAATTTACCTTTATGAAGTATTCCGCTTTCAGGATGGATCGACAAATCCCGTGTATGCAATTCATAAATGATTATGTCCTCTGCTTTTTCGAGAGGTGGTTTATCCCGTTTCCACCTTTCAGGGTTCGTATCTGTTAAATCTATCACGACACCTTTTATACCATTAACAGTAACTGCACGAACATATGGATCGACGGCTTCACTCCAGATTTCTCCCACTCTCACTTTATATGTATAGATCAATCCATCCTGATCACCGTTCAGTTCAATTGTCCAGGTCCCTTTTTCCGAACGAACCATCGGAATCTCGATTCCATCCGAATCATCCCAATGTTTATAAGTAACTAGCTTAGCTTCAGATGCAAGTGGTGCCCATAACCGGAATGCCGTTTTATCTTTTAGATAGGAATTTCCTAAATCTTTGCCTTCATAGAAATATAGTTCATCCAATTCCGACGGGTTTACTGGATTAATATTCGCAATCGGCAGGGATTCCAACTGACTTTCCGTTTCATTATCCGTAGGTTTCCGATTATTTTTATTTTCCTCTTCAAAATAAGAAAGTGAATCTTTAATAGGTCATTCCTCCATTGAAATTCCCATTTAGAACAGGAATTATTATTTTTTATGATCATGAGCGAATCTTTCCTTATGTTATGATTCCACAGGCATTACCCATCAAAACATTCGATCGGCAAATTATGTCGAAAATTCAGAAATCTATATTTAATAAGCGAAAGCAGCATATCATTAAGCTGGACCTTACCAATCCTTTTATGAAAAATTAAGCCTAAAAAAGAGAAAAAAATGCCTCCATAACAGTTTTACGGTCTTGGAGGCATTTCTAGTACTCTTTATGGTGTTTTAATAATTTTCACAGAGGTATCTTCAACAATTGCAGTGAAGTTCTTAACTTCAGGCTGCTCAAAGATAAAGTCAGTGATGCCGTCTTCGAGCTGTTCTTGAAGAACACGGCGGAGCGGTCTCGCCCCGAAAGTTGGGTGATATCCGAGTTCAATTAACCTTTGTTTCGCTTCATTAGTCACATCTAAAGATAAACCATTTGCAGCAAGTGTTTCGTCAAGCTCGTGAATCATGATATCAACGATTTGCAGAAGATGTTCTTTCTTCAATGCCGAGAATTCAATGATGCTATCGAATCGGTTCAGGAATTCCGGTTTGAAGAAGCTGCCTAAAGATTGTAGGATTGAAGCCTCTTCCACTGCAGAACTTGTACCGAATCCCATTACTTTTTGTTTCTCACCGACTCCAGCATTGCTCGTCATGATGATTACGGTATCTTTAAAAGTAACGGTCCTGCCTTGACTGTCGGTTAAGCGGCCATCTTCCATGATTTGCAGGAACATATGCATTACATCCGGATGTGCCTTTTCGATTTCATCCAATAAGATGATACTGTAAGGCTTGCGGCGAACTTTTTCCGTCAATTGTCCAGCTTCCTCATGTCCTACATATCCAGGAGGAGAACCGATTAATTTAGAAACACTGTGTTTCTCCATGAATTCACTCATGTCAAGACGAATCATCGCTTCTTTGTCCCCGAACAATTCCTCAGCAAGAGTTTTCGCCAATTCGGTTTTACCGACTCCTGTCGGACCAACGAAAAGGAAAGAACCGGTAGGGCGGTTTTTCGATTTTAACCCGGCACGACTTCTTCGAACGGCCTTGGAAACCTTTTTGACAGCCTCTTCCTGTCCGATTACTTTTTTCATCAGCTCCGCTTGGAGATGAACCATTCTTTCTTGCTCATCTTCTTGGAGCTTACCAACAGGTATGCCAGTCTTTTGTTCGATGATATTTTGAATATCTTCAACGGTAACGGTTGGCTTAATTGCATCTTCCCCAGCCTGCAATGACTTTTCCAGTTTTTCTTCTTCATCACGAAGAGCGGCAGCTTTTTCATATGCTTCTTCTTTTAAGGCCATTTCTTTTTCTTTATAGATTTGGGCCAAACGCTCTTTCATGTTTTCTACCTGGCCGTCTTCAATGGTCAAGTTCAATTTGGAACCAGCTTCATCCATTAAGTCTATTGCCTTGTCAGGCAGGAATCGGTCTTGAATGTAGCGGTGCGAGAGTTCAACAGCCGCTTTTAGGGCTTCCTCACTATATGTTACCCCATGATAAGATTCATAACTATCCTTTAATCCACGTAAGATGACCAGTGCTTCCGCCGTTGTCGGCTCATTAACGTGTACAGGCTGGAAGCGTCTTTCAAGGGCACCATCTTTTTCAATTTTCCTATATTCAGATAAAGTGGTTGCTCCGACAAGCTGAAGTTCGCCTCGTGCAAGTGCAGGCTTCAAGATATTTCCTGCATCCATTGATCCTTCGGCTGAACCCGCTCCCACAAGTTGATGAATTTCATCGATGAATAGTATGACATTTTTTCTTTCCTGTAATTCGCTGATCAATTGCTTCATTCGTTCTTCGAATTGCCCTCTAATTCCAGTATTCGAAACAAGGGACGCTACATCAAGCATATATACAAGCTTATTACGTAATTTAACTGGCACTGATCCTTCAACAATCGCTAAAGCAAGACCTTCAGCAATGGCTGTTTTACCGACACCAGGTTCACCGATTAAAACCGGATTATTTTTATTGCGTCTATTTAGAACTTCAATGACGCGTTTGATTTCTTCATTTCGTCCGATAACCGGATCAATAAGTCCTGCTTTAGCAGCATCGGTCAAATTGCGGCCATACTCCTCAAGCAATCCTCCGTCCTCGCCATGTTCAGCTGAATCCGGTTTTGGTACACCATTATAATTAAATGGATTGAATGAATTTGGAGATCCGTTATAGTGGAATTTCCCTATATCCATTCCGCCCATTGCTGCTCCAAGTTTGTTTCGCTCTTCTTTATAACAAGTGGAGCACAGTTTCACATCATGCTCCTGACCATTCATATTTAGGTGAACTTGAATATTAGCTTGGTTTACATGGCATTTTTCACAAAGCATGTAGTACTCCTCCTTTTAAAAATTAAATTCAGAAAAAAATCTTTGACCTTCTTTGACTTTCTGACTTTATTATACATTGACCTTCTTTGACTTTCAATAATTTTGTCTGGGAATTTTTTTGCAATACAAGTAATTACCTTGAATTGGTTTGCTAAGCATATTAAACAATCCATTTCCAGTCAAATAAAAAGATTCTCTTAATATATTGGTTAGTAATGATTACCCACTTCATGACTCATCATAACCTTGAACTATTAAAAATACGCCAATTCTCTTGTCCATATGCCTCATCCACTCTTATTTTTTAGAACAAAAAAAGAGACTTCATTAAGTCTCTCAGTTTTTTATATTAAGGTTGATTTTCTTCTATTATATACGTTTCGCACCAATATATTTTGGCTTCCAATAGCTATTATTGGTTTTTGCGTATGACACTCCTTTAGATGATGAAGAGTGTATGAATTCATTGTTTCCTATGTATATAGCCACATGTGTAGGTTTTTTCGCTTTATTTGGTGCAAAAAACATTAAGTCACCTTTTTGCAGGCTTTTAACTTTCTTTCCTTTTTTATATATGTCAGCAGCGGTTCTTGGTAAATTCTTACCAGCCTTTTGATATGAATACTTCACTAAACCGGAGCAATCAAAACCTGAAGAAGAAATGCCACCCATTTTATATTTTGTACCTAATTCACTTTTAGCCACTTTAATCGCTTTTGTATGATATGAAGCAGCTTCCACTTGGTCTCCGGCAAAGGATGCGGTTACAAGCATAATAGCCAATGACAATCCGACGACAATTTTCTTAAACAAATTATTTTACCCCCTGATGTAATTTGCTAAACCTAATATACTAGAAAAGGTATATCATTCGCATCACAGGATCTTTACAAGTATGTTACATTTAGTAGATTTAGGAAGAATGACCATATAAAACATAAAAATAAGTCGAATCCCCTTTATAAAAACTACTTTTCCTCATAGAAAAACAGCGGAAAAAAACACTGTCAAAATTCTTTTGAGAAAAATGGAAGAAATAATTTCACCCCACGTTTATTAAAAGGTAAACATTTCAAATCTGCAATTAAATGACTTATGTATCCTAATAAACAAGTGGCGAAAATTCCGTCAACCCCCATAAAGGCTTCGAATTGAAAGGCAATGATACCAAAGAAAGCGATCCCGGCAATCGAATGGGTATAACTTCTATGTGGTGTAAAGGATGCTAGGATAATATAAACGCCTAACAGCCACAACCAGCTTTCCTGCAAAGATAAACCGCCGCCTAAAACCGCTAATCCAGTCAAGGTCAGCATATGCCTTTGTCTAATGAATGATGAAATAATGATGATTCCGATTCCTGCCCCTACACCCATCCACTTTTCCGTATCAGAGCCTTCCAAAAGACTATAAATGATCATTAATATCCCAATCGTTTGTGCTATCGTTCGGATAAACTTATGTGAAAAGGTAATCCTATTACTTAACTTCCCATCAATATCCATATCCGGCATAAGCCCTGAAACGCCCCCAATGCCAACCAAGAATAAAGTGGTGGTCGGATCTGTTTGAAGTGTGTTTGCCGTCAAGAATCCAACTGTGGCACCTAATGCCATATGTGCTGTACCGTTCACTGTCTCTCTCCTGTCCCTCTAAGAAGTAATTTGTTCCCAAGAAACGAATGTTTGTTCGAATCCCTATATTCTAACTATACAATATTTTGGGGGAAATTTCTTTAATTCTTGTAAAAAATCCATAATAACCAATAATTAGACCAAAAAAATTCCTTGGTTATACATTAATAACAATTCTTCTAAATGTCTATAATTGCATTGGTTTTAGTAATTTCCATCACTCTAAGTCCGCAAAATTTTTTTCTATAAATTGAGGTTTTTCATGAAATTTTATCCATCATATGAATATACTAATCTATAAGGGGAGTGATTCAGATAGCTTTTTTAAATGCCTTCAATAATTTTAAAAAAGGGAAAAAGTCTAAGAAAATAAAGAACATGGATTTTCGGGAACAGCATGTGAATAAATCGTCTGAGCTCATCGGGAACAATGAAATTGTCCAAAATATAATTAACAATCACCTTTCCAAAAAAAATAACCACTTGTAGGGTGGTTTTTTTAATTATTATGGGAAATGGTTTCATTCTTTTCCAACTTCTCGCTCGCTTCGTAAATATAGTTATATTGTAAATAGTAATCGTATATGACGTTTTGCAGGATTTTAAGCAATGATTTATCGAATGTATCGAATTCAGTTTGATAGCTATTTAAGACAGTGACGAATTTCCCGTCCATGTTTTCGAAATAATGGAGAAGAAAATTCTTGTAATATTCACTATCGCTATTGCTTTTATTCGTAATGCACGGATCGCCGGTTTGAATGGACTTATCAAGCATCGCTTTGATGGATTTAGGCAGCTTTGCTTTTTTGAACTGGTTCAGGGTATAGATATCATAGGTAAAGGAAAGTCCTAATTGATCGGAATAAAAATCCACGGCACAGTCCAATGTATAGATTAAGGGTGTTTTAAAGTCCTTACTGTTGGCAATTTCCTCTGATATCTCCAATTGAAATTCCTCGGATGTTAAATACGCTGCAAATTTCATTTTTGAACTGCTCATGCTGAATACTTCATAAACGGCTGCATCTTGTTTTTCAATTTCAATTTCGATATTAAAAAATTTAAAGTGTTTTAAACGGTAAAAAGCAATCGGTGCTAATAGGAAAAGCAATATCCAAACTAGGTAAAGAAATAACGTGTTAAAGATGATTTGATAAAATTCAGACGTTACGATCGGTTCAATGATTAACGATATCAATGTATGTTCAAATCCCTGAGAAACAGGGGTGGCAGGTACAACGGTTTCCTCTGGCTTTTTCAAAGTTTGGATACCTAAATGAGCCATCGCAACTAGCGTATAAACAAAAATTAAAATTGTTCCAATCACATAAAATTTTGGCATGAATCCAATAATCCTGTCGAAAACAGAAATCCGTTTATCTTTCTGCTCCTCTATAGCCAATGTGGTTGCTCCTTTTAAGATTATTAATATCAGGAAAAGTCTACAGGGACTTAGAACTTCCTGGAGACTACCTATTTAATTTATATGTATTCAATTATGTTAAAATACGTAAAATTCATTTAATTATTGACATATACCAAATTACTTTCGACGTTTTCATTAAAATTAATAATATTTCGTCGTTAAAAATGCCCAACCTCTTCATTGGAAATGAAAGGATGAGCAAATGTTTAGGGTTTTATTTAGGACGGCCCTTTATCGCAAATTCTTCGACCTTCCTTAAAAACAACTCCATGGCTTTTGATGCTTCGAAGTCCAACTTTTTCACGATCGAAAAAGGTCTTATAATGGGCTCATTTTTCAAATGAAAGGTTTTCAACTCATTGGACTTCAATTCTTTTTGTACAGTCAGACGAGATAACAGGGCAATGCCAAGTCCTGCCATCACCGCTTCTTTCACTCCTTGAATACTGGTGAAAATAAAGGTTTTCTTTATGTTTAACTCCAGACTGCTCAGAAGTTTATCGGAATATGTTCGGGTCCCCGATCCTTGCTCCCTAAGTACCCATGTTTGGTTTTGGAGCAAATCGCCCTCGATGAGATCCATTTGTGAAAGTGGATGATCCGGGGGGACGACAACAATCATCTCGTCATTCATAAATGGTCTGACATCTATATCTTTATAATCCGTTTCACCTTCAATTAATCCTATATCAAGCTTATTTGAACGTATTCCTTGAATGACTTCATTTGAATTCGAGATGATGATTTGTATGTCCACCATCGGATATTGAGCCGCAAATTCTGCTAATACTTTTGGAAGGTAATATTCACCTATCGTAAAGCTTGCACCTATTTTCATCGTTCCGCTAACCACGTTATTAAATTCGTTTATTTCTCTTTTTGCTGTCTCATAATGATTAAGCATTTGCTTCGCATGTCTATACAATATTTTTCCCGGCTCTGTTATTTGAACTTGTTTGGGGGAACGATAAATTAATTTCGTTCCTAACTCATTTTCCAGATTCCTTATGTGAAGACTGACTCCTGGCTGTGACAGGTTCAGAATGTCCCCTGCTCTTGAAAAGTTTTTCTGTTCGATTACGGTTACGAATACTTTTAAAGGATCCATGGTTACCTCCTTATTTGCCTATGCATTTCATTTTATCATAAGTAGAAGTAATCATTGAAATAGCAAAAATATATTTCACTTATTTTTAAATAAGCTTTAAAGTTAGAGCATCAACATAGATGGAGTGATCACACTGGAACAAACAAACGTAGAGACAAAAAAACTTGGATTTACAAAAGGAATAGCTCTAACTTTGCTAATTGCCATTGCAGCAAAATACTTAGCAGAGCTTCCATTCCTTCATATAATGGGACAGTTAGTCATTGCGATACTGATTGGTGTTGTTTGGAAATCGTTAATTGGCGTCCCAGCTTACGCCGTTGCAGGGACAAATTATTCAAGTAAAGTCCTTTTGAGAGTGGGCATTATCTTATTGGGCATGCGCTTGAACCTAAAGGATATTTTTAATGCAGGTCCGAAAACATTTGCAGTTGGTGCCATTAGTCTTGTATTTGCTATATTAGTAGTTTATGGATTGACCCGCATATTTAAAGTCGAGAAAAAGCTAGGCATATTGACAGCTTGCGGAACGGGAATTTGTGGAGCTGCTGCCATCCTGGCAATTTCCTCCCAAATAAAAGCAAAAGAAAAAGATACTGCAATAGCTGTTGCTACGGTTGCTGTTTTAGGCACAACCTTCACCTTCGGATATACGATCCTATATCCATTATTGAAGTTATCCGATCAAGGATATGGTATTTTTTCGGGTGCGACACTCCATGAAATTGCTCACGTCATCGCTGCAGCAGCACCAGGCGGAAATGAGGCAGTCGACTTGGCAGTGGTGGTCAAATTGACTAGGGTGGCCCTGCTCATTCCGGTTGCCATTTTAATTGGATTCATCATGAATTGGAAAGAACGATCAACAGATACGGGAAAGAAATTTTCCTGGAAGTCCATTCAAATACCCTGGTTTATTATTGGATTTTTATTAATGAGTTCCCTCTATTCTACAGGTGCAGTTCCTGAACCCATAGCCGATAAACTTGTTATGCTTTCCTATATCCTCATGGCCATGTCCATGGCAGGACTAGGATTGAATATTGACCTTGTAACTTTTAGAAAATATGGCGGTAAACCTTTTATAGCTGGACTGATTGGCTCCATCTTATTGACATGTCTCGGGTATGTATTGGTTCAGGCTTTCCATTTAAATTAACTTTTCATAAAAACAAGCATCCCTTAATCGGCATGCTTGTTTTTTTCTATTGGATGTGGAACATTGGCACCATAAAAAATTTCATCCATTTCCGTTTGCAGCCTTTCTATAATTTCTTGCCTTTCCTCTTCATTCAGCTTTTCCTCTGTATATCCGAATAAGTAATTATTAATATCGAATCTTTTCAGCTTACATTTTGTATGGAATATATTTTCCTGGTATACATTCACATCAATCATGTCATATAAACCCTTTACTTCATCAGGAATATAGTTTTGAATGGAATTAATATCATGGTCAATGAACAATTTCCGCCCGTCTTTATCTCTCGTAAAGCCTCTTACTCGGTAATCGATCGTGATTATGTCGGTATCGAAGGAATGAATGAGATAATTAAGGGCTTTAAGAGGTGATATTTCCCCACAAGTAGAGACATCGATATCGGCCCTGAATGTGCTAATGCCCTCATTTGGATGGTATTCCGGGTATGTATGTACGGTAATATGGCTTTTATCCAGTTGCATGACCACATTATCAGGTAAAGGCCCAGGTGATTCCTCATAAGTTCCCGTAGGTACTTCGACGACAGGACCTTCTGAAACAAGAATGGTTACACTGGCGCCTTGAGGGACATAATCCTGTTTGGCCGTATTTAAAACATGGGCCCCTATCAAATCAGAAACGTTGTGCAATATCTTTGAAAGCCGCTCTGCATTATATTGTTCATCGATATAATCCAGGTAGGCCTCTCTCTCTTCCCTGGTTTTTGTGTAACAAATATCATACATATTAAAGCTTAAAGATTTCGTAAGATTATTAAAGCCATGAAGTTCAATACGCTGCTCTGGTGTAAGTTTCATGATTGATTCCCCTTATATTTTTTTAGGACTACCCTTATAGTTACCCTTTTTCTGAAATAAAAAACTAAGCTTGCCAGCCTAAGCTTCTGACTTCTAATCGGTAAGCAAGAAAAAGCCATTGCATTAACATGCAATGGCTCAGTTTGTAGACAAAAGGGGTTCGGGATTAAAAAAATCCGAGCCCCTTTTGAAATTTCCTTTGAATTTTGGCCCAAGGTTGAGAGATTAGGGCTCTACGAGCCCTCTATGTTAGGCCATTTTTGGACCTTGCCATGTCCAATTGGCCATCTTCTTTAAATTAATGGCAGCGAAAGTAAGCATCGCCTGCATCGACAATTTTTTAAGTCCCCTTAAAGTAGTCCAACGCATACCATGCTTTTCTTTTGCATCTGCGAATACACGCTCAATCGTTTCTCTACGTTTCGCATATATAGGTTTTACATCTTGATGATTACGCAGATGATCTGCTTCTTCCACATATGCTTGCCAGATATGCCGTGTCACCACTTTTTGATGGTCTTTGCTTTCTGTACACCGTGATAAGGATGAGCATGTTGCACAAATTTGTTTTGGCGATTTGTACTCGCGATAGCCCTCTTTATTTGT
>NZ_JAGGQJ010000053.1 GCF_018613325.1 Bacillus sp. ISL-34
TGAAACTATACTAACTCCAATGCCCACCGTTAACTAAATAGGAATTATTATAAACCTTGAGGATTAATCTCTTAAGCTAATTATTTATTTCGAACCCGTTCACAAAGTATCCAATCGTTTCAAGCTCTTCTTCATTTAGCTCTCTGTTTAGCTTGAGTTGATAAGATTTCTTTATATCTTCAAAGCGTCCCTCATATTGATCTGTCAAGGTGGCTACAGTCCTTAATAGTATTGCTTCTTTCTGATATTCATCCTTCGATATTGGCTTCCAATGGGATAGGACATAGATTTTAGCATCAAATTGATCGATTGTATCTAATAATTGAATCGTACTTTGAGTCGTATAATTCCTTTTGTTTGAATAGATATCTGCATAAATAGAGTCGCCAAGAAATAGTATTTTTTCTTCTTTGATATAGACAATGATAGAGTCTGGGGAATGATTGCCACCTACATGCTGCAATAGACAAGATACTCCTCCTAGATCAAGCTCCATTCTCTGTTCAAAGGCTAAATCTGGTAATGAAATGATAATATTCCTTTCACTTCCAAATTCTTTTTTGATTGCATTGGCACAAAATTCAATTTCCAATCCCGATTTCACTCGTTCTTCTAAAGCAGAATCTGTCCATTTGTACGAAACAAGGTTCTTAATTTTAGCTTTCGTTTGAATAGAAGCAACAGACAGCATATTCAAAGCAGACAAACCAAAAATATGATCCCAGTGCCAATGTGTAAGCACAACGATGCTTGGAAGTGGAATACCATGTTCTTTAAGCTCTTTAAGAAAACAATTAGCATGTGCTTCTGAATTTCCTGCATCAATCATTAACGATTTATTATCTCCAACCACTACTCCTAGAATAGGTCTATCCGTTTCTGAAACAGGTGTTTGATACCAACATCGATTGCTAATTTTTTCTAACGTTTGCATATGCTTTCCCCCTAAAGATACTATCCTTCAGTAATTCCATGAGTATCCTAATAAACCCTTTGTCACATTTTTAAATGTATATGCTTATATTTCTTGAGTTACTGCAAATGATAACAAACGTACCCAACGCTTTTATGAAAAGATAGGAGCTACATCTGGAGAGTCGCCCAATTATTCAATATAATGAATAAAATGATTTCCCCCATTCGAAAAAAGCTACAGTACAACTTATTACAGTTTTCAAACGAGGCGTTCTACAGTCATCGAAGTATCCAATCTTTTAATATCTAACTACTTGATTATAACCATCAATTTTGTACTTTCCTTTTTATATTGTAACTTATAAATACAGGTACACTTTGTAAAGCTTCTATACAAACTTATTAATACTAATAAATAAAAGGAAACTTCCTTCTTCACTAACCTGTGCCCCTTTAGTTCCATAAGAAAAGGAGCTGCTGATCAGCTCCTGGCAATTAAGTAAAGAACCTGTTAGCTTAATAAAAATTATTTACTTAGTTGTTCATTATAAATACTAATTGAATGTAGCCTCTCTTTTAATAAGTTATCTATTATTTGCTTTAGTACCCTTGGTTCACGTAGTTCCTCATTATCAAATTTCATAAGGTCATTCACCTTAATCCATCTACTGTCTAAAATTTCATCTTCTTCAAGATTTAAAGAACCACCATTAACCTCACCAGTAAAATGAAATAGAATAACTTGATTGTTGGTACTACTGATAAAATTATATACACCCGTTGTACCATTAAGTTTTACATCAAAGCCAGTTTCCTCTTTTACCTCCCTACGAGCTGAATAGAGAATGTCTTCACCATATTCAATGCGTCCACTCGGAAAGTTCCACTTATCAATAGCAGTTGGTTTATTTTCTCTAATTATTAAGACTTCATCATCTCTGAATATTGATACACTAACTACTAAAACTATCCCATTATGAGCCATCCTTTTCGCCTCAGTTATTTAATTTTATATTTATTGCTACCTTTTTCTCTACTTAACACCTGATTACCTTCTTCTACCACTAACCTGCCCCTTTAGTTTAAGTACATTCTTTCACAATCTCAATAGTGTAGAGCCTTTTTAGACACAATCCAATCACCTACAAAATAGAGTTCATAATGTCCATATGACTTGTATCAGAATGCTTATCGTTGTAAATACGCATTTTCCTGATGCTACCCCTAGTGATTAACGGCCTTTAACGGAAAACGAGGGACCAATTTAAGATGATTTTCTGACGTAAAAATCCCCCCAGTTTAATACTGGGGGGATTCAGGCTGTCGAGAAACCCTCGACAGCCTGAGGACCTATTAGGCCTTTTTTTATTTAACTTCCTCATAAACAGTTCCATCTGCATCCTTAACAACAACGTTTTTACCAAGTTTGTCTAAAAAGATAATAATAGTTGGATTCTTTTCTGTTGATTGATTATCAAAGGTTTTTACATTAATCAATGTTCTATCACCTTGTTTTTCTACCCCTGCAACCTCTATATTATTGCCTTGCTTTTCTTTACCTAAAGAAAGAACTATCAATTTTTCGCCATTATTTGGTTCAAACCTTTTAAATCCTTGCGTGTCTGTCTTCACTTGTAACTCTTCATAATACTGTTTTAAATAAGTATCCATATTTTCATTTTTAGCAACCACAATAAAATTATTCCCATAAAATTTATCTACACCAGCATATATAAAGAAAGCTAATGGCACCAATACTACTAATGCGAAAAACACATTTCTTACCATTGATCTATTTCCGGCAATTAATAGTAAAATTGAAACGGTTAAAATACCAATACCTATTGTACTAATTGGCATCCCTTCAAATCCGCCAATTACTAAACCTCCAATGATCGCTAATACACCAATCACAGCCACGAAAATACTTCTTTTTTTATGATCCAATTCTTTAGAAAAATAACTAAGAGCAACAAGAGCAACACCTATTAATAATCCTGTTGCATAAACAATTAAAAGTCCCATAATTAAAACCTCCCAATTCAAGTTAGATACGGAGAAATTATATCAAGGTAATTAACACTTTTGTTAAAAAAACCCTCATTAGTATAAAAGGGGTAGCGTCAGGAAAATGCGGATATACAACGTTAAGGGGTACCACCAACAGTTTTAAATCAAAAAATCGATTTCTTGTACATAAAGAAATCGATTTTTTATTTGTCTTAATAAACTAACGCACCCGTTAGTTTAAGTACAATATTTCACAATCTATTAGTGGAGAAATTTGTAGTAAGTATAAAAAAGGCGTTGCTGCCTTTTTATTTAATGAAAGTGTTTCTTAAAGAACCACTTTTTGTCTAAATTCACTGAGAAATACTTAAAACAGCCCGGAATCGCGTGGATGCTGCCATCATTTTATCGTATGCTTCGTTAGCACGTTGTAAAGGGAAAGTTTCAATCATTGGTCGTACATCAGTGAGAACACTAAAGTTAATGGCTTCTTGAATTTCTCTTGCTTGTCCTGTAAACGAACCCCTAACCGTTTTCGGTCCTTTTAAAAAGTCCATTGCTGACAATTCCAATTGCTCACCAGAACCAGCTACAATAATTAGTTCGCTGTCTGAACCAAGCCCATTGATTAGAGAAGAAATTGCTTTGGCGTCCGGCGCAGTAGCAAGGATTACTTTAGCTCCACCTAATGCCTGTAATGCCTGAGCAGGATTTTCTTTCTCTGAATCAATATAGTAATGTGCTCCAAGTTGACGTACCAGATTTTCTTTATCGCTACCACGTGAAACCGCAACAGTGCGAAATCCAGCTTTTCTTGCGTACTGAACAGCTAAGTGACCAAGTCCACCAATGCCCTGAATGGCTACAAGATCGCCAGGTCGAGCTTTGCTGTTTCTTAGTGCAGTAAACGTTGTTTCACCAGCACACATAAGTGGTGCGGCTTCTAATGCAGATAATTCATTTGGAATGCTGGACAAACTATCCTCATAGGCCACCATGTATTCAGCGTATCCACCGTCCATTGTCAGACCTGTTACGTGGTTGTCCCCTCCATGATATCCAATGCCGACACGTTCACCAATTTTCCACTTAGTCGAACCAGTTCCAAGTTTTTCAACTATACCAATTACTTCATGGCCAGGAATGCGGGGATACTCTGGAGCACTCCCTCTAATGGTCCTCGAATCTCCGTTACATACTCCGCATGCTTCTACACGGAGCAGCACTTGTTTTTCTCCCGGCTGGGGCACCGGGGTCTCTACTAGTTTCATCTTTTCTCCCTTAGAAGGAATTTGTATAGCTTTCATCATTCTCTTCATATACTATCCCCCTACAGTTTAGTAATTTTAAAATTCTGTTAGCTTTTGAAAATATCGTGTCATTAAGGCTTGTTATTTAAATTAATGATTTCAAAAACTGCCTGTTCAGCTGCCTGAAGTGCACCTTCAAGATGTCCCCCATATTGTGAATTAGTCTCTGTACCAGCAAAAATAATTTTCTTTTCCCATACCCCTCCTTGTGGTGGTTTACCATATATAGGAAATTCCCTAAGGGGATTGAAGTCTTCCTCAACAGCCGTTTCGGAATCTTTGGCCCAATCCTTGTAAAGGATAGCACTTACGTTTTTGGCAGGGGGTCCAAAGAGCCTAACCAATTGGTCAATGACCAATTTTAAAATTTTATCCTCACCCAGTTCTCGTCGCATTTTCGCTGGCATACCGAAAAAACCAAATAATGCACCAGAACCTGTATCAGGAGAAGCATCATGGATTTCTTGCAAAGGTCCAACCCAGCTCGATGCGAAGCCAGAGAGCCCTGATTCCCTCCAAAAAGGACGATCATAGATTGCAACTGCCTTAGCCTGTCCTCCCATCCACGTAGGTTTGTTTACAAGATCAGTCATAAGATCTGTAGGGAGAGAAGGAGAGAATTCAATATGACGCGCCACAATTCGAGGCGGTAATGCTAAGATAACAGCACTTGCAGAAACTTCTTCTCTCTTTCCTTTAGCAAGGTCTGCTTCAAGTGTGATAGCACCGGCTTTATCTAATCGAATTGCTGTTACTCGCGTTTCTAACTCGACTATGCCTGGCAGAAGAGTATTTTCAACAGCTTCAATAAGGGATTGCACTCCTCCTATGAATCGCACCGATTTTTCAACTGAGTTTTCTGGCAGTACATAACGCTCTGGTGGTTCGTTGTGGTATCGCTCTGAAAGCATTGCTCCTTTGGTGTACTGGTCAAAAGTTTCTAAATTCAGTTCTTTGACAAGATTAGCAATAGTCCTCTCGTGCTGAGGCCAGAACCATGTCGGCCCGAGATCAAATTTACCTAAGTCAGGTCTGGTTGGATTTTGAGTGCTTAACACTCTACCTCCAATCCTATCTCTAGCCTCTAGAACCCTACATTTAATGCCCTGTTCAGTAAGTAGAGACGCGGCACGTAGGCCACTTAAACCAGCGCCAACGATAACTATAGGATTGTTCATATTCTTTCCTCATTTCGGTTGTACTTAAGATTTCTAAATATGCTTCTGAAAAATACTTACCTTTTAGTATTTACCTCTTCTAAATATGCTTTCCCCATGTAACAAAATGGGATTTCTATATTCGTACAAACTTCAATCTTCGTTATATACCCTCCAATTTTATTAGCACAGTATTGTTCAGTAGAAACCCCAAGGTTATTGCCCATTGTATAGAAAACATCCATATATATTACAATTCCCATCTTCCATAGGACTAGGTGTGCTTGGCACATAATCCACCTTTTTCTCTGTTTTACAATCCTGTATAAGAGACAAATTTTACGAGGAAACACTCTTTTAATATACTGATCATCTTTTTGATTTAAGTTAAGTATAATACCCAGTGGTCAATTCCTATCATCTTAGGAGAGCCAATATCATTTCGTGTTAAAAAAAGAAAAAGGTAGCTGCAAGCTACCCTTTATCTCTTAAGATAAACTAGAAAGTTAAATGGACTCATCGAATGCAATTAATGCATTTACTCCATGAGCAAGAGCCGAACCTGCTTTTAGTGCTGTGGCTACCATAATAGATTCAGCTACTTCTTCCTTCGTCGCTTTTGCATTTTTTGCTCCTCTAGTGTGAATATCAATGCAATAAGGACAGCCTGTTGTATGTGCTACGGCTATTGCAATTAGCTCTTTTTCCTTAACACTAAGTTCTCCTGCTTTCATTGCTTGTTGATCAAATGCAATAAATGCTTTAAAAGTATCTCCGTTTAATTGAGAAAATTCTTTTAATCGATTAAAATAAGCTGCTCTATACAATTCATCATCTTCAACTTTATCATAAGCATTAAGAGCGTTAACTCCATGAGCAAGAGCCGAACCTGCCTTTAGGGCAGTGGCAACCATCACCGCTTCAGCCATTTCCTCTTTTGATGTCTCCTTGTTTTTTGCCTGCTTGACATGGAGTTCTATACAATAAGGACAGCCTGTTGTATGTGCTACAGCTATTGCAATTAGCTCTTTTAATTTCGAGCTTAATTTACCCGCCCCCAGTGCCTTCTTGTCAAAAGTCACAAATGCATTAAATACATCAGGAGACAATTTACTAAATTCACCTAAACGATTTATATTAGATTTTTTATATAGACTATCTTTATTCATTATTATTCCCCCTCAATCTGTCTCAATATTCAGAAACCTTTGCACCTACCGGTGGTACCTAAGCTTTTAAATTAAACTTTAAAAATTTATAGTGAAAAATGCATGTCAGTAAGAAAGGTAGCACATTTTATGAATCACATCGATGAAAGAATGTATTATAAAATTGGTCTTTCCCCATATGAACAACAATAAAAGCATTATTTATTCACTTTTTCCATTCTTACTGACATTATAAAGCAATATTTTTTTAGCTATAAGAAAAAATAACCCCTTGGTTTAATAATATATCGAGACTCATCATTACTTAGGGTGTTAAATTAACTTTGCACTTGGGTTTTATAAAATACAATTTGAAAGCATCTGGAAGTTCATGAACTATAGTAATGAAATATATATTAATGTTTTAGTTCCAGATACTTCTGCCATTCATGAAAACTTTCTGCCATACGGTAAGCCATAAACCCTTGATTTTTCATTTTTTGCGCAGCAATAGCTGAAAAAGCACAGAACTGCCCTCTACAATAAGCTACAACTTCTTTATCTCTCGGTAATTGTTGAAGATATACATCCAACTTTTCCATAGGAACAGAGACCGCGCCTTCTATATGCCCAGCGTTATATTCATCTGTTGGACGCAAGTCTAGGAGGACAACATCTTCTCTATTTAACTTTTCGTACACTTGATCCATCGTAAGTGTATATAAACCTTCCATACCACCTAAGAAATCCTCTTTAATTCGAGTGATATCTGAAAGTTGATTTTCGGCAATATGCCATAAGGAAAATAAAAACTCCACAACAGATGGATCAGCTAGTGAATAAATAGCATATGTTCCCTTTTTAGTAAACTTAACTAATCTTGAATCATTTAGAACTTGAAGATGACGAGAAACATTAGCCACATTCATACCTGTATCCTGCGTCAACTTTTCGACAGTTTTTGGACCCTGAGCTAGCAAATTTAATATCTCAAGGCGTTTGTCACTCGACAAACATTTTCCAATTCTTGATAGTTGTTTATATAATTCATCTTTATAATCTTTTGCAGAAGAAATGAGCTCATCCATACTAATCATCCTTTATTATTCAATTGATTACATTGTTGATGATACTATAGTTGAAGTAAAAATAACAAAATAATGATTTCATTTGCTCTTACCTCATCTGCAAGAGTAAGCTATGTGTTAAAGAAATGATTTGTATTAAAAGGAACAATCATTTTTATGATTGCTCCTATTTTATTTTTATCTTAATCGAGCTGTAACTCCACCATCAAGTGGCATAATAATGCCTGTAATCCATGATGATGAATCATCCGCAAGGAATAAAACTGCATTTGCTACATCGTCTGGAGTACCATTGCGTCCAATAGGATGAAACGCATTAAAGGTTGGTAATACTTCTGCTACTTGTTCTTCTGACATAAAAGTATTGTAAATTGGTGTTTCAACAACTGCAGGTGCTACTGCATTTACTCGAATGTGATCGCCAGCGAATTCTACGGCTAAATTTCTTGTTAAAGCATGTCTTCCTGCCATTGCAGCAGAGTATGCAGATGAAGGAGTTGCTTCCACCGCTTGTATTGCCCACATAGAACCAGTATTTACAATTGCTCCTCCTCCACGTTTTTTCATTTCCGGTATAACTGCTTGAGAAGGATAGAATGTTCCTTTAACGATTGTATCTAAATAGGATTGTAGATCGTCCTCTGTATGGTCAAGGAATGGTGTTGGATTAAATTTTCCTGAATTATTAACTAATATATCTACACCACCAAACACTTCTACTGCTTTTTCAACCAAATTCTCCGAAGTTTCTTTTTTACTTATATCACCGGCTACATATAAAACTTTTTTACCAGTTGGGTCAATTTCTAAAGCCGTTTCCTTTAACACATTTTCTCTACGTCCATTAATAACCACATTTGCTCCTTCTTCAAAAAACTTTTTTGCAGTGGCTTTCCCAATCCCAGTACCTCCACCAGTTACGATTACAGTTTTGTTTTCAAATCTCATTATCATTCATCTCCATTTTTTATTATTTAGTTCAGTGGTCCATTAATCACTAATTGGAAATCCTTTTCAAGTTCAATTCCACCCAAAAACATATTATTTACTGTTGTTAGTTACCTATTACTAATTCATTTACAATAGGTAACTATATTAATTAACTACTAACAGGTAGATTTAATTTTAAAATTTATTTCCAACTCGTGATTTGACAGGACTACTATTCATCTTGAGTAAATTTATGTGATTCACACAAAAAAACTATTCAATTGAATAATTGAATAATAACATTAGAATTCCAACTCGTCAATTATATTTATTTACCTAATAAGAATAAATTTTTTATAGCAGATATTATCCAATACTAACCTCCCCCCCACTCTAGAAGGAAGGCAGCTAAATATAGGGTTTATTTTAAATAAAGCATGATACATTACTCTTCGATTTATATACTTACAAGACACTTAAATGCTTATCTAGACTCTAGAAAGCCCTCTCGCCCCTTTCATTCATCCAGCGCAAGTTGTATATGTGCATCATTGATACCAGCACTCCGGCCAATGCACGCTGCTCAACTTCCTAATTAAAATTAGATTATCCTAAACATTAAACATCTATCCTTCTTGGATAAACCTGCCCCGTTAGTTCCATAAGAAACTCCTATGGCGGCGCTCCTCGCCGCCACCATCTACGAAAACCTAAACTCAAAATAGATCTAACCCATTAACCCCTTGACGATAGATAATGGATGATAACAATACAACCAGGCTGAACTTTTTTTGGTGGATCTTAAGGAAGATACCCTGTATAAGAAACTGGTTGTGACAGTATGGAAGAACCATTTAGTGTACTGCTAGTACGTATACAAAAATTTTTGTAACAAATCTACTGTCATATGTATTGTTAATCTTTTTTTGAGGTGATTCTCCTATGGAAGCAATGATTGAACGGTGTGCTGGCCTAGATGTACACCAAGAAACAGTAGTAGCCTGTGTATTATTTGGTAAATTAGATAAAAGGCCAAAAAACCTCTATTGAAACGTTTTCAACTACAACAACGGGACTCTTGGCTTTAAGTGATTGGCTCGCTACCCTTCAGGTATCCGATGTTGTGATGGAAAGTACCGGAGTCTACTGGAAACCAATATGGAATATACTCGAAGGATCTTTTCACCTTGTTCTTGCCAATGCCAGGCATGTCAAAAATGGTCCAGGCCGTAAAACTGATGTAAAAGATGCCGAATGGCTTGCCAAGCTTCTAAGATGCGGACTTATTGAAAGTAATTTTGTCCCACCAGAGGATATTCGTGATTTACGAGATCTTACTCGTTATCGAAAAAAATTGATTCATCATCGCACATCAGAGCAGAATCGCATTCACAAAATTCTTCAGGATGCTAATATCAAGCTAACATCCGTTCTATCAGACATTTTTGGTGTATCGGGACGCCGTATCCTTGAAGCGATTCTAAACGGTGAAAAAATAGAGACCGATGGTCTTCGAAAAATGGTGGATTGGCGAACAAAGGCAAGTATTACTGACATTGCCCATGCAATTAATGGT
>NZ_JAGGQJ010000054.1 GCF_018613325.1 Bacillus sp. ISL-34
ATAAAGAAGAGCACATATTAGCCAGGAGTAATATGTGCTCTTCTTTTATTAAATTCAAGGCCTTTTTCTGATATCCTCCATTTTTAATATATCGAATGTTGCAACTGTATAATGCTTGGCTCTATCTAATAAGAAGACAACAGTATCAGCCATTCATCTAAATGACTGATTTTCATTTCAAATAACTATATGTGTTATTTCCAATGACGTGGATACCACCTGCGTCATCCATCGCGATCAAGTGCAGATGCATCCGGCCTATCCTCTAAAGGAATTTTCCAGTACCACCATTTTAACTTAATGGATATTATAACGCAGACAATAGAAATAGCCGCGTAAATGCCAACAAATGACCAGTGTTGTCCTCCTAATAGCATTGCCGGTCCAGCTGACCATGCAAATAATTCGATAGGTGTATTTAGCGGCCCAACGATAGCTGTATCTGTGAGTGTCTTAGATTTATTATTTGGATCAACTACTCTTAAGAGGGTAAGCCCTATCGCAAAGACACCTGTTGCATAACCATAAACAAATATTGAACGCTCAAACCAACTTTCATAATTCATGGCTGGACCGACTGCCCATAACATTAAAATGACTATTAACATTCCTGAAAGCATCAATAATCCAAGTGGAAGTGCATATTCAAGAACGACAGGTAGTTTTATTGAGGCTACTCCAAAGAATACAAGGTAATCCGTTGCTGAGCTACCTAACCGATTTACCACATTTTCGTCTACATATTTATAGACACCCTTTTTCCCCTTGCCCATGAATGCATACATTACCAATGCAACGATGAACGCTATTGTAAATGTTGGAAAGTCAAGGCCCCAGGTATCTGCAATATATGTATTAAGCAAGTAACCTAAACCGGATGGAATAAGTAAAAGCGCAACATGAAATGCTAATGGATCAAGTGCTATAGGTGAAATCGTCTCAGTCCCTATGGATACTCGATTATCAGGCTTTACTAAACCTGTCCTCATGTCCTCTGATATTTCGGAGAAGTCTTTAACATATTGTGTATATCCTTTTTTTGTGGCCATTTTTATAAATAAGAGTCCACCGAAAATACCTGCTAAAATACCAATGGTGGCTGATGTCATACCTAAATCTGTTGCTGCGGCAAAACCTAAATTTTCAAAGGTTGACCCTACCGCAGCAGCTGTTCCATGACCACCATAGAATCCCGTTGCTAAAATTAATCCAAAACCATAATTAATATCTGGAACCCATTTAGAAATAACCAATATTGAAAATGTAATTGGAATAAAAATGAGGACGCCAATTATCAATATTTTGTATGAAGCATATGCACCCATTCTTTTGAGGTCTTTCTTCATATTACCCGGGGTAAATGAAAATCCATTTATCCCTACCGAAGCAAACACAAAAATTATGATGACTCCTGCATACGAACCTATGTCCGCTGAAAAAGGTAGGATATTCAGGAATCCTGGACCTAACGCTAAACCTAAAAAGCCTGCCATTAAACTTGCGGGAATGAAATTTTTTTGCAATAACTTGATTTTTGAACGCATAAACATACTTATTAATATAAGTATACTTGCGAGAGTGAAGTCTACCAATAGCGTATACAACGTCATAGCTGAATCCACCTTTTCTTATTAGAGTTTTAAAAAGTAATCTGATCTTGTAACTGTAGCGGGTGGTGCAGAGTCCAATTTCACTTGTTTAATATCAAGGATATCTTCCGGTTTTATCCATGGTCTGTTTTGAATAGCACTTGTTTCTTCATGAGTTAGATAGCCTTTATATGCCGTCAGGCTCCGTCTTAAAAAACCATCTTTTACGCAGGCTTCTGTGACACCTGAGTTTAGAATAGATCTAAGGTGCCCTAATACAGAGGCAGCATATGCTACGGATGTGGAATTTGCAATAGCCCCTGGAATATTGCCAACACAATAGTGAACGACGCCGTTTTCAATATACGTAGGATTATCATGAGTGGTTTCACGGAAGGACTCGATTGCCCCTTCAGCATCATTGCTAATATCTACAATGACAGATCCTTTTTCCATTAAGTTGAGCATATCTCTATCTATTAAATAATCCTTATTTCCTTTTGGCCATTTCACGCTATTAATGACTATATCAATTTCTGGAAGTATTTTTTGGATATTTTGTTTAGTTGATATTTGGGTGTTTACTTTTTCGTTGTAGATCTTTCCAATTTCCCTTAAAGTACCGAA
Source organism: Bacillus sp. ISL-34 (assembly GCF_018613325.1). Classification (GTDB taxonomy): domain Bacteria; phylum Bacillota; class Bacilli; order Bacillales; family DSM-1321; genus Peribacillus. The sequence continues at coordinate 2,217 of NZ_JAGGQJ010000054.1, forward strand.
GTTTATATCCATTACAGTACACCAAGCACCTAATGAATGTAGAACTTGTAATGCGGATTTTCCGACTAGACCTCCACCGAGGATGAGGACCTTAATGCTGGGTGCTCCTGCTAATCCACTTACAAATTTCCCTTTGCCTCCATTAATCGTCAGCATCGAGTGCAAGCCCATTAAAGCTCCTTGTTTACCTGCCGCTTCACAATTCACTGAGCCGAATCGATGTGAATCTTCTGCCGTAAAGGCAATACATTTGCTGTCAAGAATGGCTTGGACTTGTTGTTCATTAGCAGCTGGATGGATACAGGTATAGATAATTTGATTTTCTCTAAGTAATTTGTACTCGATTTCTTCAATTTCTTTAACCTTTGCTAAGAGGTCAGACCTTTCATACATTTCCTTCAACTCGTCTACTATCTCAGCACCTTGCTCCTCGTATTCTTCATTGCTAAACCCTGCTAGGAGTCCCGCATCTTTTTGAACAAGGACGGTATGACCATCGCTTTTAATAGTTCCCACCTCTAATGGAGTTGCTATTACTCGGAACTCCCCGACTTTAATATCTTTCAATACACCAAATATCAATTCGCTTCCCCCTTAGTTTCAAAATTCACAGCACCATATTGCCTAATCAATACCGACAGTGTTTTCATTATGACGATAAAATTTTTTCATTATATGGTTCTTTTTTGATTCAATATAATTCCTGATCTTTTATACTCCATTTTCTAAACGTCAACTTTTCACCCCTTTTTCCAACTTTATGACAAAATGTTTCTTCCTATTTATGTAAGGTCGCAATTCCCTTGTGTTTCATGAGTTTACTTAAGCAAGAAGTATGCCAAAAGAACACATCATTTTCCGCTGATTTAAGCAGAAAAATCAGAAAAAATAAGAGTATCTCTTAATAAATATGTCGATTGCAGATGGTAAATTGATTAAATTGTTAATATTTGAGCAGTTAATGTTATTTTTTGGGCACTATGTGCATAAGTTTATTTCTCTATTGTTAGCTTTTGGGCATAATTTCGTATAATCTGATCTTATTTTGCAGAGTTTGTCTTGGAATTTCGAGTATTTTAGCTGCTTGTGATACATTGTTTTTTGTTTGCTGGATTGCCTTTTCGATCATTTTCTTTTCTAATCTGGCAACAGCTTCTTTTAAGGGTTCAATTTGAAGATCTTCTTCACTATGTCGAATGAAATTCTTCACACGCTCTTCAATATCTTTCATTTGAAGTGTATCTTCCCAGTCATCTATTTGATTGATTGCAAATTCAACAATATGTTCCAACTCCCGTACATTTCCTGGCCAGTTGTACCTCAAGAGAAAGTCATATACCTCTCTCGATACATTGTTTATATTTTTGTGCAGCAACACATTATATTTAGATATAAAAGATTCCAATAAAAGCTTAATATCATCTTTCCGTTCCCGTAATGGTGGAATATTGAGTGTCATTACACATAATCTGTAATATAAATCAAGTCTCATATCCTTATCCTTTACACATTCTTCAGGGCGTTTATTGGATGCGGTGATTACACGCACATCAACTTTTCTAATATTTTTATCTCCTAATCTTCGAATATATCCGTCTTGCAGTACTCTTAATAACTTGGACTGTAGATGAATTGGCATTGAGTTAATTTCATCTAGAAAAATCGTTCCTCCTTCCGCTATTTCAAATAAGCCTGGATTATTTTCCGCTCCTGTAAAACTCCCTTTTATTGTACCGAACAAAATACTTTCAATTAAAGCTTCCGGAATTGCTGCACAGTTTTGCGCAATGAAAGGCTTTTCTACACGATTACTGGCATTGTGCAGCGCTTGAGCAAATAATTCTTTTCCTGTTCCTGTTTCACCATATATAAAGACGGGTGAGCTCCCTTTTGCAATTTTTTCGGTTAAGCGCTTTAAATTTTTCATTTGTTCGTTATTCGTAATAATATCTTTCAATGTATATTTTGCTCGTTCTGGATGAATATTTTCTAGTAATCGTTTATCATCTTTAAACATTTCTGAATTTATCTCGATTGCATTATTAGGAATATGATTTTCTTTACTTATTTCTTTAGAAAATTCAATTGCCCCTATAATTTTCCCATGGGCTCTGATTGGTAAGGAAATATTTGTGGTTTCAATTTTTCGTCCCATAAAATCAACAATTTCTTGCTTACCTCTAAAAATGGGACGACCTGTTTTCATTGCATTTAACAACGTACTCGATTTTTCATTCAACGCAGGAAATACGGAAAATAAGCTTTCTCCTAATATTTCCTCTCGTTCAAGAACTTCAGAGTGAAATCGAGGATTAAATTTAACTGTAAACAAGATAGTCCCTTTGTTATCAATAATAGTAATACCATCAATGTATTTCAGTTGATTTAGAACCTCGTAATTATTTAATCGACTCATTGTATTCTCCTCCATGATTTTGTAGTAAGGGGGCGAAAGTTTTATCTGATTTGGGATATTCTTGTAAAGCCATTCTTGATGCTTGCCACGAAAGACTAGAATGGAATGGCTTTCTCATTGTTCACCATTACACCATGGCCTCTCTTCCAGGATTATTTGCAAATGAAATAAGTACACAAGATTATGTAAGGCAGAATAAAGTGGTTCTTTTATCACTTCTATATATTTAACTTTGACTTATCAAGTTAGATGGGCGCCAACCTTATTCTAAGAAAGCGCCCGATTACGGTAGATTGAAAATGTGAAAAAGCTGCAAAATGAATGAATGCTAATTTATTTTATTAACGCACCCGTTAAGCGTAAGCACTGCTGAATTACAAAAAAGTGCTTATGTCACTTCAAAGTGCGTACTTCTCAAGTGTGGTTCCTTGATTCAAAATAACAGTGAACGTAACACAGTAAGGAGGAGCTGCACACTATGAATAATGAATCTAAAACAATACGCAAAGTTGCCTTGGTCGTTGGCGCAAATGGTGTAATCGGTCGCAACCTCATCGATCACCTCATTACCTTACCTGATTGGGACGTAATCGGCGTATCACGTCGGGGCGGAGAGTCAGTCGGCCGTGTCCGGTATGTGACTGTGGATCTTCTCGATATGGACGACACTCGCAAGAAGCTAAAGAGTTTAACTGAGGTAACACACATCTTCTATGCTGCCTATCAGGACCGTCCGACTTGGGCCCAACTTGTTCCGCCTAACCTTGCCATGCTAGTGAATACCGTAGAGGCCATCGAACCCATCGCAGCGGGCTTAAAACATGTCAGTTTAATGCAGGGATACAAGGTATATGGCGCACATCTCGGCCCGTTCAAAACTCCTGCTCGCGAAACAGACGCGAACCATATGCCGCCCGAATTCAATGTTGATCAGCAAGATTTCTTAGAACAAAAACAAAAAGGTAAAAATTGGACTTGGTCGGCGCTCCGTCCTTCTGTAGTCTGCGGCTTCTCGCTTGGAAATCCAATGAACCTCGCCATGGTCATTGCGATTTACGCCTCAATTTCAAAGGATCTTGGACTTCCGTTGCGGTTTCCTGGCAAGCCGGGTGCTTACGATAGCCTCTTGGAGATGACAGATGCCGGACTTCTCGCGAAGGCTACAGTATGGGCGGCGACTGAAGAGCGTTGTGCCAATCAGGCGTTTAACATAACAAACGGCGATCTATTCCGTTGGAATGAATTATGGCCGAAGATCGCTAACTACTTCGGCTTGGAGACGGCGCCTCCGCTGCAGATGTCACTGGACGTTGTCATGGCGGACAAGGAGCAGCTTTGGAACAAAATGGTCGAGAATCATGGGCTTGCTCGACATTTATATAAAGACGTATCCTCCTGGCGATTCGGTGATTTCGTGTTCTCTTGGGATTACGATTTCTTCGCCGACGGAACTAAGGCCCGTCGCTTTGGTTTTCACGAATACGTAGATACCGAAGCGATGTTTATGAACATCTTCGACGATTTTCGTAAACGCAAAGTCATCCCATAAACGAAAAGCCGGCCTTGTAATAGGTCGGCTTCATATATTATGTACGTTATCAAGCTGCGGGTTTGCTAGAACGGTAGCCCTTCCCCCGTACTTTTTCTCTATATGCGAATCCCCCCACCTACACATCAGATGCAGGATCTCCTTAAGACTCCAGCCGTAGTCTGTCAATTCATACTCTACCTTCGGTGGAACCTGGTTGTAAGAAATACGTAAGATTACACCTTCCTCTTCAAGCTCCCGAAGTTGCTGTGTTAACATTTTTTGAGTGATTGCGGGTATCAAGCTTTTCAATTCATTGTTACGTTTCTTGCCAAAGGTTAGATGAAAGAGAATTACAGGTTTCCATTTCCCTCCAATCACTTCCAAAGTTGCCTCTACCGCAGTGTTGTAAATCTTATCATGGTCATGGTCCTTCATTATACACCTCGCCCCCCTTTTTCGAATATTTCGACACAGATCACTGGTAAACATCAGAGTAATTGGAGCATAGCATTAAGCTCCGTCTTTAAACATTATATCTGCAAGCAAAATATTACGCTATCCTGCCCCAGTAATTGAATAATTTATAATTCAATTACTTACGAATAATCCCTTCTCTTAATCAAGAATATGGTCCTTAATGGAATAACATG
>NZ_JAGGQJ010000005.1 GCF_018613325.1 Bacillus sp. ISL-34
GAACCGTTTACTCGTGAATTTGCCCCTTTTACTCGTGAGTTTGGTGCGTTTACTCGTGAGTTTGCGCCGTTTACTCGTATGTTTGGTGCTTTTACTCGTGAATTCGCCCCTTTTACTCGTGAATTTGGTGCTTTTACTCGTGAGTTTGCGCCTTACTCGTATGTTTGGTGCATTTACTAAATTTGCGCTTTACTCGTGAATTCACGCCGTTTACTCGTGAGTTTGGTGCATTTACTCGTAAGTTGCGATTTAGTCGTGAATTCGTGCTGTTTTCTGTGAGATGCATTTACTCTTTATAAGGTCAAAAAAGGACGCCATAATTGGCGTCCTACTCCTTCATTTTTTTACATGTTTTTTTAATACATACCCAATTGGGCTTCCCTTTTTCACTTTATACCATTCATCTTGTTGAGCCAGAATCGTTACAGATTGGTCCCTGTATAGGTTCCCGACTGTTTCAGAAGATTCATTTCTACTTTCTTTAATAGATAATTCGCTTGCTGTCACTATTCCCGTCGTCTTCCTAATCGAGATTTTCGTTGAAAAGGTTTTCTGATTTTCACTCTCATCCTTAGCGGAGATTTTCACCATAAATATCCCGTTGGACATATTTTTGAAATCCCAGGTTGCCGATTGCCTGCCTTTATTGAACTGCCTTTCAGAAAGTATGCCGACAACCTTTCCTTTACTGTTTCTGATTTCCACGGTTACATTAGCGTTTTCATTAATTGTATACGTTATGTTCGCTTTCTCGGTACTGTAATCACCCGATGTGTTGACATCGGTGATTTTCGGTGCCGACGTATCTCTGCTGATCTTTAGCGCCATTGTTGCCAAACCTTCATTCCCGCCCCGGTCCATTGCTGATATTTCTGCTTCATATGTACCGTTACTTACATTTTTTGTGTTCCAGATTGCTGAATGGGTACCCTTTTTCATTGTTTGATCACGGACTGGGGTAGCTATGGCTTTACCTTTACTATCTTTAATCATGAGCGTTACCACAGCATCTTCTTTTAGGGAGTATGTGATTCCAACCTCATCATTTAAATGATCCGTCTTCGCTTTCAAGTTTACTGAATTCGGTTCCGCCTTTACGACAAGATCCGTTTTAGATCCAGCACCTGGTCCATATTCCTTTTCTATAGTTGTGTCAGGATAATAAAACCCCAAAATATCTTGATATGATTGTCCTGCTTCCGCTCTGTTTTTCGCTCCAAACTGACTTAGCCCGACCCCATGCCCATATCCTGATCCTTCGATAGTAATTTTGGAAGAATCGGAAGAAGAATGGTCAACCAGATAGCTTTTCATCACTTCTTGCCCCACCATGCCCCTGATTTTGGAAGCCGCTACATTTGTAAGCTTAACCGTTTGCTGCAAAAGTTTTCCCCTGTCATCAACGAGATCCCTTACATAGAAATTCAGTTGGATGGAGCCTTTCGTAACACGGCCTCCCGTTTTTTCATCTGTAAATGTTAACAAGGGAATCTCCGTTATTTTAATATCTTTCTTCGCATATCCATTATTCTTCAGCCAAGCCTTCAGCTTCGGCACAACCGTTTTATCTTTTTCCTCTACACTTGTCCACCATTCTTCCGGTTTGGATAAGTCTATTTTTGACAGGTCGATTTGCTGCTTGTCCAGCGTTATCGCCCAATTGGTTTTCGGATCATATAAATCTTCTTTTATAGATAAATATGCAAGGGGGTTCCCACTTGACCAAACATTTGAATTCGATTCGGTCATTCCTCCATTGCTTGAGGAAAAGAACGCTTCGATTATTTCGCCATCATGTTTGATTACCATGCCCTTTGTCTGTACAATGGCTGAATTAGTTCGATAGTGGCCGGCAGCCCCGCCATATACTTGGTAAGAAACCGTGTCATCAATTATTGTCGATTGATGGCGAAGTGCATAAGTCCGGGCGGCAATCGCCTGTGCTTTTAAGGCTTCGGCATGCCATAGTGCGGGCATCTCCAGCGGGACAACGCCCTTTAGATAATCTTCAATGTAAACAGTATTGATTGGCCTGATGTAACCGTCCTCCGCTTTAAATGAAAATGAACCTTGATACGGACGGCCGTTTATGGACAATGAAGCATCAGGTTTAACTGGCATTACCTTAAGGGAAGCATAAGACCCCGTTTTCATAGAACCTTTGTAAACGGCAAGTTTAGCCGACTCCACTTTCAAAGCCAGCTTTTCACCAGCCTTGATGAATATCTCTCCCCCTGAAGTACGGTAGTCCGCTGTTGCCGTTATTTTAACGCTTGTTCTATTCCCCAAATAATTCTTCAGTTTCACTTCCATCGTTGTTTTCTCTTCCGCTGCCGTTTCTTCATGAGAAGGAAATGTAAAAAAAATGATAAAGCAAGCGATAAACAGATACTTTAAACTTCTCATTCCTTTTCATCCTCATTCCTTTTCTATTTATCTTTCAAAGATTTTTGAATTAATCCTGTTGAATCCATTGGCATGAGAAAACATAACGGCCTGGATGAGGTCACTGCTGCAGAAATCATGATTTCAGGACATTGGGATCGCGGGTTTACTTGTAGGTTACTGAACTCTCTTTTTACATTCTGTATGTACGACTCATTATCCTTCTCTTCCAGCTTTATTGACGTAACAAATTGGAATCCATCATGTGTAAGAAAATAAAAACAGGACATGGAAGAATCCATATCCTGCTTTCTGACCCATTTCTGATGTAGTGACTTTTTTCTTTACTTCAAATACTTCTTCAACACCGGTTTCATATAATCGACAACGACATGGCTGCCGCCTCTTCCTTTTACATCTTCAATCATCCATGCCATCAGAAGTTCCGGGTCTTCTGTGTCCATGGCAACAAACCAGCCATTTTCTGTTCCGTCAGCATTTTTGGATGCCTTGATTTCAGCAGTTCCCGTTTTGGCAGCGATTTTGATGCCAAGATCATTTATTCCATGTCCACTTCCCTTAGGATGTTCCACTACTTGTGTCAGCATCTTGGTGACCTGATTTGCTTGGTCTGCTGATATCGCATTTTCTTTCCATATTTTCTTTTCTATTTTATCTCCAGTTATTAACGAAGGTGCCAGGATGTTTCCTTCATTCAAGAAGGCTGAATAGGTCATGGCGAGATGGAGCGTGCTCATTTGGACTTGCGCCTGACCATATCCAGCGTCTGCCAAGCGTCCCTCACTGTCGACCTTACCGATGCTCGATGCTTTGATCGGATAATCGTAATTCAAAGACTCATCAAATCCGAATGCCTTGAGTCCATTTGTGAATTTTTCCTTTCCTAGCCCCAAAGCTTTTTGGGCAAAGTAAATATTGTCTGAATAAATTAATGCCTTTTCCATATCGATTGGAACACCGGGGTCCGAAACCCTTGTAATGGAATGATCTTTCCATGTCGATTTGGCCCACGTTTTCCCTTGGATATTGATCGACTCTTTCGGATCCACACCATTTTTCAAAGCGATTGCCGCAGTGATGGCCTTAATGGTTGAACCAGGTGCAAACGTCGAACTGAAGCGGTTCAAAAGTGGTTTTTTCGGGTCTTCTTCAAGCGCTTTTTGTTCCGCTTTTGTTATCCCGAATATATATTTATTAGGATCGAATGACGGACTTGAAACAAGTGCAAGCGTTTCGCCTGTCTTCGGATCAAGTGCGGATGCCGATCCTGCTTCGTTCTTATATTGCTCGAAGATATCCTTTTGAAGCTCGGCGTCGATGGTCAATGTAATTGTTTCTCCCTCTTCAGCGGGCTTTTCAGCAATCACCTTTTCTTCGCCATCTTCTGTTTTAATAAAGATTTTACCGCCAGGTTCACCTTTAAGCCGAGGTTCCAACACTTGCTCAAGACCTCGCTTGCCAATAACGTCACTTGCGGTATAACCTTTTCCTTTCAATTTCTCCAGATCTTCGGCCGATGCCTCACCGACATATCCAATTAGATGGGCTGCTGACTCCTTATATGGATATATACGTTCTTCCGTATTATTGACAGATACACCAGCAATGCTCAATAGCTTTTCCAAGGTTGCCGTATTATCATTTGACATTTTCTTGATGGGCACAAAATAACTTGGCTTTACCCATGATTGTTTTAATTTCTGATTCACTTCGTCGGTGGACATATTGAGGATTCCAGCGACTTTTTTAACCGTTTCGGATTCGTTGGCCATTTTCTCTGGCACGATTCCCACTTCTGCTACCGTTCCATTCATGGCAAGGCCGCGTTCATTTCGATCGACAATTTCCCCGCGAATGGCTGGATACGATTCAACCGATACCTTCTCTCCAGCTTCCAATTGAGGGAATATATAGCTTTCATCCCAGTTTATGTACCAATTTTCTTCCTCGCCTTCCCCTTCCTTGACAAGTGTCGCTTTATGGTCGGAGCTGACGGCACCCGCCATAGTGGACATATCAACGGTATATGAAAGGCTTACCTTTTCCCCATCTTTATGGTCTTTCTCTTCTTTTGGCTGTTTATAGTCCACCTTTAATTGGTCGGCCTCTATGCCCGTATAGATTTTTTCATAACGCTCCGCAAATTCATCCGCACTGATTTTCTTCTTTGTCTCAGGTGACAGATACTCGTACATCTTCGCAAAATCCTGTTTATTCCAAAGCTTCGTATATGCCGCAAAGCGATCTTCCGGACTTGGCCCATCCGAGCATCCGGCCAGAAACAATACGCTCATCAACAATAAGCTGGAAACTAAAGCTAGTTTCTTCATGATTTCCTCCTAAAGAATAGTTAGAATGATATACCTATAGTTTAGCAAAATATTAGGGGAATGGGGGATTTTGTATGCCGAATTTCTTCATTTTTCTAATTAACCATGTTTTTTCTAAAACAAAAGTCCTGTACATAGTGTACAGAACTTTTGTTTTAGAAAAATTAGAAGAAGGACCAGTCTGCAAAAAAGATCCGGTTGATTTCAGAAATCCGCTCCCTTTACGCCGGTCTGCCTGCCTCCTCGCCGCGGGGATCTAGCGGGTCTCGGCGAGGAGGCAGGAGAGTCGCAAATTTCTTTAACAAGAAAACCCCGCGAACGGAAAGCGACTGCCTGGAGGCAACATTCAAATTGTGCTAACCCCAAAATAACGTAGACCAACTAGATTTTCATCGAGTTGGTCTGCAGTCTGGGTCCTGAACATAATGTACTGGACTCTAAAGCATTCTTTTTTTTCGGCTTTTTTTCTCTTGCAGCCATTTTTTCAAGAAGAAAAAGCCCATGATACCCGAAATGATTAGGCCGCTTGTCGTCACCATGACAGCTACCCATTCGTATAAGGTGTAATTCATATAAGCTTTCCACGGAAACTTCCCTTTCCAATCTTCAATATATAGATTCATTCCGAATATCCCGGAGACAACCGTATAAATCGTTAGTATTTGCAAGAGATAATTACTGCTTTTCCCAGACAGTTTATCCTGATTTTGATAAAGGTAGGAAAGTGTTTCCTTCACTTCTCCATAGAGAGGCGCAATCCTGAAGGTTTCATCCGTTTTTTTGAATAACTCCTTACCGACTGCCGTACTATTGACTTCAGTAAATAAGTACTTTGCAGAAAACTCAGTGATCATGAAAATCAGCTGTTCCGTATCCGATTGATCTTTTTCCACATCTATCCGTGAATGTTCATGAGCCAATTTGAGCAGTACGATTTTATAATAAAAGAAAAGCAACACTGTATAAAAATGCTGGCCGTACATTTCTCTTGCCAGTTCCTGTTCCAGTTTACCTGTCGCTTTCGTGACACATGCGAAATGATACATGCTTGTTACATAATAGGTTTCCTTGCCCCACCTGTCATATACCCTTTCTTGATAGTACTTTTCGATATAATCAGGGTTTAATGCGCCTATATACGGCTCACCATCATTGTCATAACCGTTCAGCTCACTGATCCTGAATAAGTCATTTTTTGAAATATCACGATTCTCAGGGAATGCAGTAAAACTGATCACGTACATTCTTTCATCGATGAAGAAGGGTAAACTGCCAAAATATGTCGGGTCCGCTTGTTCTTCATCCATATATTCTTCCATTGGCGGCAATAGTTCATTGAAGATGAAATCCTTCACTTGTTCATACTGATTTTTCCTATAGCCGACTTTCGTTTTTACCTCATCATCAGCAATCGGTTCGAGGATTCGGAATGTATCGCTAAAATAGAGCACATCATCATGCGAAAGCCCTTCAGGCAAAGTGACACGAAGATTCATCATGCCAATATGAAATGGGCATATGAAGATATCTATAGAGTTGATAATAAATGGGGTATTTAGATAGGGTGATTCGAAGGTACAATCAATATCCAGTTTTTTTGTAAAACGCCGTAAGCCTTCCTTCTGTTTTGCATTACCCGGAAATAAAATCGGCTCGATGTAAGGCATGAAATACTTTTCCAGTTTACGGTGCGAAACTTTATGGCCACCATAATATTGGCTTTGTTGTTCCATATCTTTCAAATTCAAAAAAACGAAATCGTTCTCAAACAACTTTTCCACAAATTTTTCAATCTTATTTCCTTCAAGCGTAAATGGAAAAATGTACTGTTGAAAAGCTCGCTTCGTGGGATCATTCTTTACTTTCACATCCATAAAATATATCCTCCGATTAAACTGCGATGAACACAGGATTTATTCATCTTGTTTCTTATATTTACCCATGTATATACAAACAAAACGAAACATATTATAGAAATAAAGTGGACAAATTATCCAAAGAAAAAAATCCCCCAAGCACATGCTCGGGGGCCATCGAAAAGAGTTCTTCAACCCTCTTCACTTTAGGGTACTAGAAACTGATGTTTCTAATGAAAAATCCGATATTCGGACCATTTTAGCATTTATTTTATGTAAGATAAAACACGGAATTCCTCCATATTTGGGCTTTACCTCTTATTATCATCCAATAAACCCTTATATGCAGGAATTCACAGAAGAAAATATAACTATAGGAATAATCCCAAGATCTTTTTGTTCATCACTTTATATTAAAATCACGTTTTAACTAAGAAAAAGTGGGTAAATAAAAAAGCAAAGGAGAGACAGCATGAAAACCGATAGCTATAAACAACACTTTAAATTTTTTGAAAGAACAAATAACGCTAAACCAAGTGAACGGAAACAAATGAGCGATTTCATCAAAAAGAAAATGAATGCTCAAAACAGTCATTTAAATGGTAAAAACTCATAACATATGGGATGTCATGAGTTTTTATCGTTTAAAATGCGATTTCATTTCCCTGAAGGTTGTGCTTCACACATTTCTTGATACCGATTACATTCAAAAAATGTTGAATTTTCTTCATCGAGGTCGCCTGATATTCATCTACAATGGAAAACTCTTTAAGATAAGCGATTTTTTCTTGTACATCTGTATCTATATGATCTTGGCTGGATTCTTTTTCATCTGATTTTTTGCATGTGTACACCACAGCTTCACCAATTCTCCTGGTTGCCTTATCAAAATAAAAAGAAAACACAATGGCACATTCATCATCGTAAAAAGAGGGTTGAACTTTCATATTAATATCAATCATTAACCTTACACCTCTCTCCGTTTTGTTATTTATACTATAACAAAATCATTAAAAGGAAATAGGCGTTACAAACTACGCTCACGTTTCTTCCACACCTACCAAATGGACCTTACACTCCCCATTCATAGCTAATTATAACTACAGGAATATGCGCAAAAGAATATTCATTTAATATTAATAAAAAAACATCTTCAATTGAAGATGCTTGAATGATTAATAGGAAGCTTCATTTACTTATTTATATAAACCTGGAAGTTCTGCGTAAAGGCCTGGTAATTCGCTTGGGACAATAACGAAAGCAGCGATGATAAGAAAAGATACGACTAATGCTTTAGTACTTTTTTTCATAGGTCATTCCTCCTTTTCTTCTAAAAAAATATTGGTTAAAATAGAAAAAAATTCTATAGTTATATTTAACCACAATTCTTAAAACCATATATTTCGACTAAAGAATCTATTTAAACCGTTCAGGACCTGTACATACCGCTTTCACCGATTTTTCATAACAAAATATAACTCTAGGCATATTTTAAGGAGAATCAAAATGGATTTTTTTGCAGTTGGACAAAAGATCAAAGAGCTACGTAAACAAATCGGGCTTTCCCAGGAAGAGTTGGCAACCGGTATTTGTACACAAGCACAGATCAGTAAGATTGAAAAGGGCGATGTCTATCCATATGCATCCACTCTCTACTTAATTTCCCAACGTTTAGGCGTTGATGTGAACTATTTTTTCGATATTGGAATGACCCCTAGGCTGGATTACGTGGAGGAAGTGATTTATCAATTAAAAATAGCCAGAAGAACCCGAAATTATGAGGAAATGCAGCAAATTGTGAAGGCTGAGGAAAACAGTCCCCTCTTTCTTCAGAATAAAAAGAATCATCAATTGATTCTTTGGCACAAGGGAATATACGAATATGAAAAAAATAAAGATTTAGATAAAGCCATAGAATTCATCAATCAGGCCATCTCCATTACTCATACGACCGATAAAATTTATTCGGAACGGGAGCTTGAAATCTTAAGCAGTCTTGGTGTAATGTATGTTGCCGAAGAACAGTACGAAAATGCATTTGCCTTGTTAAGGAAAGCTTTAGATCACTTGAAAGCCCTGCCCTTTTTGACGGATAAAACGCTAAAGACGCGCCTATCCTATAATTTTGGTAGAGTGTTAACACGCCTGGGCCGATACGAAGATTCCATTGCTTGCTGTCAAGATGCCATAAAGTGGTGCCTCGAACATGACCAATTATATGCTTTAGCAGATTTACATTACCATTTAGGTTACAATTTTGAACTCGTAGGTAACTTCGAAGAGGCAAAGGAGTACTTGGAAAAATCTGCGTTTCTATTCAACTTACAAAAAAACCATACCTTTGTTTCATTCATCAACAAAAAGCTGGACAGTTGGAAGAACGGATTGAAAATAAACTAATTCCATATTTTATAGCCATTCCCCACGGGAATGGCTCCAGATTGTAGACAAACCCGATGCAAATTGAGTTTGTCTACAATTTTTTAAGGTTTGTATTTGAATATTGCCTCCAGGCACTCTCTTTCCGCAGGAGTCCTGCACACCTGTTCCAATCTACTTTGTATTAACTTTTTATATAGAACCCCATTTGTCTACAAACTGAGTCATTCACCGGGAGTATATAAAATCTCACACTCATCTTTTCCAAAACCTCTAATCTACATTTTAAATTCCAAGCCAAAATGAAGTATAATAAAGAGATGCTTCAAAAAAGCAATTTAAAAAAAGGTTCCTGCCCTCATCACTTGGTTTTGTGAAGCGTGATGAGGATGAAGGATTTGAGGCATGTTAACGTGATTGCCAGTTATTCCTGTTTATATCCGAACCGCTTATATTCAAGGGGATTTTTGACGATATTGACTTTTACAGGGTTTTTATAAATATACGGCTAGAAGCAGTGATGGTTTGTTCGGTTACATGGATTAGAACGGACAAAGAACGGCCATAATCCAGCATTTGAGTTCGGGATGTAACATTTGCACGGCCCAAGAATGTAAATCCTCGGTAAACCGGGGCAGGATTACGATAAGTTAAAAAACTGATGATTCATGATCAGACAAAAATATAATTTTGTTAAACAGGGCTTGTCCCTGAAGGAGGAGAGTATGGAGCGGGAGTTGTTGTTAGTTGGGGAGCGGCTGGCGGAATTTTTGGAGGCCGGGGATCCGGAAGATTCGGATGTGGTGAATCAAGGGCTCCAGTTATACCGTCAGGGGCTCGTTGATATTAAAGAAGAAGCGGTGGATACGATTGTGGCAGAGGTACAGGATGAGACACGCTTTAAGGCCAGGCTGAATCTGCTCTTCCCTCAGGATGGAAGCTGTACATGTGATTCAAGGTTCATTTGCCGGCATCAAATGGCCGTTTTCTTTTCAGCGTATTCAGAACACGCTAGTGTTTCCGAATGGCTGAGCGAATGGAAAGCACCAAAAAACACCTCTACCGCCCAAGCACTGCAGCAAGTGAAACGGGCAAGTGAATTACTGAAACAGGCGGCGGAGAAACCCATCACCTTAGATAAAAGCTATCCATCATGGAAGCAATTCGTGAATGATGCCTTTGCGGAACATGTTGAGCCTCATATAGGCGAGCCTACGTATATGGTTGAAAATCATATACAAACTTACTTTAAACGCCTAAGCTCAAAAGCTCCAATGGAAAGGGAATGGAAATTGCTTTATCATTTCGTTACGCAATTTTGCACGATGCAGCAGACACTGAGAATGATTCAGCTGCATAAAAGTGAGACGCAAACGATCAGGGTCTTTTATGCACTTGCCGTCGACCTGGCAGAAGAGCTGCATGAAACGGTACAGCCGCTTAGCCGGCAAGCGAGGCCCTTCGCCTTTGATCCCTTCGTTTTCAGCATCAAGGAAGATGTAGCTAAACTACTCGATGGAGGAGAAGGTCTTGAATACGAAAAGGTCGACCTCTACCGGGAGATATGGAGCTACTTATTCTCCAACTCCTCATGGCGTAAAGAGGAACTGGAACGAATCAATAATGAACTTCCCGAGAAGTATATGGGCACCACTGAGAGAACGTCCTATTCCCTTGCGGCCATTCACCTATCCCTTTTGGAGAATCATGATAAACAAGCGATCGAGCTTCTTCAGGAATTGAAGAAGGAAGCCTGTCCATACATTTTTTATTGGCTGAATCTCCTGGCTGAATCTGACAACCGGTCACGGGCCATCCCTTTCATTGAATTCATCAATCATAATGTCCAGGAGTTCCTTGCCGGTTTGTCCGATTATTATAAGCGGGTAGATTTCGTCCGGACATTTACGACATTAATTAACAGTTGCTGTTATAAATTAAAACGGACAGATTTGCTTGAGAAATTTTACAGGGCCACCCTTCCGCACAGCTATTGGAACTATGCAAATTTCCTTTTTGAACAAGGACAATATAAAAAATGGGTGGAGATGCATATTTACTCAGAAATCAGCATTGACTTAATCAGCAGTGAATCCATCAAAGAAGTGGTCTCAAAAGAACCGGAACTAATCCTGCCCCTTTATTATCATGCAGTCCAGGAAAAAGTATCTTTGAAAAATCGGCCTGCTTATAAGCAAGCTGTCCGTTATTTGAAAAGGATGCGCACCATCTATAAAAAGAGCAAAAAGGAAGACGTATTCGAACGTTATATACTTTATGTAGCAGATTCGACTAAACGGCTTCGCGCTTTCCAAGAAGAACTAAAAAGGGGTAAGCTTATCGATGTTTAATCCAGGGAAATTAAAAATCAAAATAGCGGCTCTCGAAAACGGAACTTACGCCCTTGGCGTCGTCAATGAAGAGAATACCTTCCTCACTACGAATTATATACGAAGACTGTTATTCAACTGGGATGACACAAGCTTTTATGGTACGAAAATGACTACGGATATAGTGGATGGAAATCAAGTATTCATTCTTGATGCTTGGGGACTTCTCAACTTTTTTGCGAGGGAAAGCTTTAACTCCTTCATAGAATGGGAATGGTCCGAGATATCCTCCCTTTGCCTGTCAGCAGCGCCCGTTCTTCATGAATCCATTGAAGCGGGAATCCCTGTACCGGATTTCACTAATCTTCAGTTGGATTCCGTCGGCTGGAAGCTTCCGGAAGAAGTGGAAGAGGAATTCGTCCCTTCTTTTTGGGAAGAAGAAATATCTTTGGATCTCCCTTCACCTGAACTGGAAACAAATCGTACTTTCATCGAAAAGTGGTATAACGGTGCCGCTAATATGTATTTAAAAAAATATTCACCCATGCAGCATAAATGGAGTGAAGCCGTCGGGGCATTAAAGGATACACGACTTTCTCCCGAAGAATTGCAGGCCTTTTTTGACAAAGACAGCTGGCAGGAATGGCTCGGTGTCCAGCCCGATCCCAAACCATTCACTATAGGTCTCCGTTTAACTGAGCCTCCTGATGGCAATGGGCCTTGGATACTCGATGTTACCCTTCGCTCTAAAAGGGATGAGAATATCATTGAAACATATACAGGAAAAAAACTGCCGCGCGGCTGGAATAAGTATGCAAGTGAAGTGGTGCGTGCTACAAAACGCTGGCAGCTCGTCGTGCCATGGCTTGGGGAGAATGGCCGTCTGAAAAGGGAGATTTCAGAAACGGATGCTTGGGAGTTCTTGACCGATGCAAGCGAAAAACTCCTGTTTCTTGGCGTCGAAATTCTCCTTCCATCGTGGTGGCTTGCCTTGAAGGAGTCCTCATTGAAGGTCAAGGCGAAAGTGAAGAGCCAATCGAACCGTGGCCCTTCTTATGTCGGGTTAAAAGCTTTAATGGACTTTGATTGGCGATTCTCATTAAATGGCAAGGAGCTCACTGAGGCGGAGTTCGAGGAGCTCGTCAATGAAAAAAGGCGGCTTGTCTTCATCCGCGGCCAATGGGTCAAGCTTGACCCTGCTTTCATTAAGCAAATTCAGGATCTGATGGAAACAGCTAATGAAAAAGGAATCCAACTTACTGACTTGCTGCAGCAGGAACTGTTGAATGGCGTAAATGAAGATGGCGATATCGATTCTGAAAACGACGATATGCTTCGGATTCAATTTGAATTGAACCAGGAGCTCCGTAAAATGGTGGGAAGACTCCGGGAAACCAAAAATATATCCATCCTGCCCGTCCCTAATGCACTTCAAGGTGATTTACGCCCCTACCAAAAACTGGGCATGAGCTGGCTCCTTTTTTTAAGGGAGCATGGTTTTGGTGCCTGTCTAGCCGACGACATGGGACTTGGAAAAACCGTCCAGATGATTGCCTACCTACTTCATGTGAAAGGCAAAGAAGGAGCCGGTAAAGAGCTGCCCACTGCCCTCAGGGACGAACAAAAGAGTGAACCGATCATCGTCGAAGAGGAAAGTAACGTTGAGAGCAGTGATGAGGCTGAGGTCATTACCTCTGCCCCGGAATCCGTCTCTGTACAATCAGCGCTCATCGTCTGCCCGACATCGGTCCTAGGCAACTGGCAAAAGGAATTGGAAAAATTCGCACCATCACTTAAAGTTCACCTTCATTACGGATCGAATCGTGCTAAAGGTGAAGCATTTACTAAACTGGCAGCAGATCATGATATTGTCTTAACATCATATGGCCTGACTCACCAAGATGTGGCTGAACTGGCCTCCATCCATTGGAGCAGCGTAATCCTTGATGAAGCACAAAACATCAAGAATGCCCAAACGAAGCAATCCAAAGCGGTACGCAAGCTAAATGGCAGACATCATATCGCCTTATCGGGTACGCCGATGGAAAACCGTTTAAGTGAGCTATGGGCGATTTTCGACTTCATCAATAAAGGTTATCTCGGAACGCTAGGTCAGTTTCAGGAAAAATATGTGGCGACCATCGAGCGTGATGAACAGAAGGATAAAATCAAGGAATTGCAGCGTTTGATACAGCCATTTTTGCTTCGCCGTACTAAGCGCGATAAAGAAGTCGCTCTTAATCTTCCGGATAAGCAAGAACAAAAGGAATTCGTACCGCTTACCACCGAGCAAGCATCGTTGTATGAACAACTGATAAAAGATACATTCACTGATATCGAACAACTGTCTGCCTTTGAAAGAAAAGGCATCATCCTTCAGATGCTGAATAAGCTCAAGCAACTTTGCAATCATCCAGCTCTTTACTTAAAAGAGACGGAAAAGGAAAACATCATGAAGGCGCCTAACCGATCAGGCAAACTCGAGAAGCTGACCGAGCTTATCGATGCTGTCCGAGAACAGGAGGAAAGCTGTCTCATTTTCACACAATATATCGGGATGGGCAATATGATTAAAGAATTGCTGGAAAAACGATATGGCTTTGAAGTGCCATTCCTGAACGGGAGTGCGAACAAGAAGCAGCGTGATGAAATGATCACCCGATTCCAAGATGGGGAATTCCCTATTTTCATACTCTCTTTGAAAGCAGGCGGCACTGGTCTTAATCTTACAGAAGCAAACCACGTGATTCACTATGACCGCTGGTGGAACCCAGCTGTTGAAAATCAAGCCACCGACCGTGCTTACCGAATTGGGCAACAGCGTTTCGTTCACGTTCATAAGCTAATCTGCACAGGGACCCTGGAAGAAAAAATCGACCAGATGCTTGATAAAAAGCAAGCCCTGAACGACGAGATCATCAGCAGTGACAACTGGATCACCGAACTTTCCACAGAGGAAATCAAGGACTTGGTTGCTCTTCAATAGCCCGCTCTCACGATATGAAGATGAATGAGTGCAGGTTGTTAACTTATAAGGAAAAAAAGGGGGAATGCATATTCGATATGCATTCCCCTTTTTTATACATAAGCGTCCTGTAACTTTCTTGAATACCTGGCATAGCCAGGTCCGATTACAGATGAATTTTTATCTGATTAAAAAATTGATTTAACCATATAAAGAGCTGTGATCCAGATGATGATTGCAGAAATTTTATTTAATATACCAAGGAATTTTCCAGATGTATCAACCTTTTTCAGCAATCGTCCCGCAAAACATAATCCATGGAACCAGCACCATGACACAAAGATGCACGTTACGGTGAAAATCATTTTATCTTTTCCTGAATAAACAAGTGAGCTCGAACCGATTACACCTATCGTATCCAAGATTGCATGTGGGTAATGATACGGATAGAGCAAATACAATTTGTTTTTTGGTGGACATCTGCATAGATTGGGCACCTGACTGCGAGTTCGATTTGGCAAACCAAATCTGAAAACCCATATACAATAAAAATATAACTCCGATTATGATTAATGTAAGGCGCAACCAATCATATTGCATGACAATCAACGAAACACCTAATATAGCTAACAGAATGAGCACTGTATCACAAATGGCAGCTGTAATCGTTGCTGGCAATGCTTTTTTTATGGTAGGTTGGATTGCTCCTTGATTAAAAATGAATACATTTTGCACTCCCAATGGAAGTATCAGCCCTAATGCCAATAATAATCCATGAAAAAATGGTCCCATGCGAATACCCCCTCCCCTCATATTCAGTATAATTAAAAATACAAACGAATGTACCATCCAATTGGTTGGTTTTCAAACCAACCAATCTGTAATGAATATAGAACATGAAAGGAGTGGTTTTCGTATGTTTATCGAATGGAGACCAAACCGAACTTCCAACCAATCACTTCACCTGCAAATAGTAGATTGGATCAAACAACAAATTACCCGAGGAGAATGGCCAGTAGGTACTAAGCTTCCATCACAACGCTCATTGTCCGATTCTTTTGGCGTAAACCGAAGTACCATCATCACCGCCATCGATGAGTTGATTGCAGTAGGATTATTGGAAACAAAGGTTGGGTCCGGCACATTCGTTTCGAATAACACATGGAATGTGCTCGTCTCCAGCAAACAGCCCGACTGGAATAACTATATCCTGAATGGCCTTCATGAACCTAATTTAAAAACGATTCAGGACATTAATCAGTATGAAACGGACACTTCCATCATCAGATTAGGCACAGGCGAACTATCTCCATCTCTATTGCCTGCAAAACAAATCGAAAAGACGTTGCAATCCACTTCTTTTGATGCCCATTCATTAGGTTATTCCGAACCCAAGGGTGATAGGAGGCTTCGCCATTGCATAAGTGATTATTTAGCAGCAAAAGGGATCAACGCAAGTCCCGGCTCCCTCATGATCGTTTCCGGCGGGCTTCAGGCACTCCAGTTGATTTCAGTTGGTTTACTTCAAAAGGGATCGATGATTTTACATGAATCCCCTTCCTATTTAAATTCCGTTCACCCTTTTCAATCTGCGGGTATGCATTTAGTAGGTTTATCCATACAAGGCCGGGAAAGTATCCCGGTACAAATAAAGCGCATCAACGGAAGGAAGAAAGCGTCACTTTTGTATACTGTTCCAACGTTTAACAATCCAACAAATACTACATGGACAAAAGAAGAAAGACTAAACCTCTTATCACTATGCAAAAAAGAACAGATCCCGATTATTGAAGATGACGTATATAGTGATCTATGGTTTGAAAAGGAACCGCCGCCACCTTTAAAATCCCTTGATGCAGATGGCCTTGTATTGCACATTGGCAGTATGTCAAAAACATTAAGCCCCGGATTGCGTATTGGATGGATTGCTGGCCCGGTAACTGTGATTGAACGTTTAGCGGACATAAAAATGCAAATGGATTACGGTTCCAGTGCACTTTCCCAACACCTTGTGGCAGAATGGTTAGCAAATGGTCAATATTCAAAGCATTTAGAGTGGCTAAGGCATGAGTTGATAGAACGCAGAGATTTTACATTAACTCTTCTCAATCAATATTTTAAGGGACTGGCTGAATGGCAAATACCTCAAGGGGGATTTTATATATGGTTAAAATTATGCAAGCCCATCGTGAATCCAAACCTTTTCAAGCAGGCGATAAAGGAGAACATACTTATTAATCCGGGGTACATATACGAACCAAATAACCATACACATCTACGGCTTTCATATTCATACGCCTCGGAGGAACAATTGGCTTATGGCATCCAAACCCTTTCAAGAATCATTCGGCGGTTGGTTTGACTTCTTGAAGGTTTGGAGACCATCATGTCAAAACATTAATGGAGCTGCCGTGGCAGCCCCATCCTTATTGAGTAAAGTAACTTTCGGATTACCTTTCACTGAAGTTTCATACCTTACAATTTCCTGCCTATGAAGGTTTTAATGGGTGATTTCACGGAGCTGCGGCTTTCATTTTTACGTTCCGCTCTATATGCTGGATGATGAAAAAAGAATGGTGATGGCCATGATTGATCATGATATGATCGAGGATTGCGGTAAGCGCCTCACCCTTATTCGTCCGATATGTCTCTGAAGTTTCCTCAATTATGATTTTTTCTTGGTGGGGGTCATAATTAATAGATGTTTTAGCACCTTCTTCAAAAAAAGAAAGGGTTACCTCCTGACATAGAGGAAAATCCTGATAGGGTGAATCTGAGCGGGGATTCTTTTCAAAGGGAGAATGGACGTGCTGAAGTGCATCAAAGAAACTCGGTTTTTTAAGATATGACCTATCGCTTCCTCTCCTTTCAAATTTCACTGTAATTCCAAGACTACTTACTTTATTGCTAGATTTCTTCTTAAAATTCATAGATACCCTCCTTTAATAGGTTCTTTATACCTAATTCTTTTATCGCGTCCGATATACCTGCCGGATAATGAAAATACTTCCTCACTACTAGATTTCCATATTAGCATGGTGAAAACGCAGCAAATTACTCCAAAATCCATCGAAAGAATTCATACTTAAAATCCATAATCGCAAATCCTATTACGTAAAACAGCCCTCTTCGATAAGAGGCACAAACTATAGACAAACTCGATAATAATTGATTTTGCCAACAATTTTTTTCTTTGAAAAACGTTCCTGTTGATTTCAGAAACCCGCTCCCTTTCCGCCGACTGTCTGCCAAGTCCTCGCCACAAGCGGCTGTGGGGTCTCGACTAGCCAGTTATTCGGCAGGAGTGTCGCAAATTTCTTCAATCTATTAGGGGTTTCATAAAACAATATAAAACCATAAAGAGCAAGTTTGCCAACAGTTTTTTCTTTAAAAAACGTTCCTGTTGATTTCAGAAATCCGCTCCCTTTCCGCCAACTGTCAGCCGATCCTCCTCGCCGCAAGCGCCTGCGGGGTCTCGGCTAGCCAGTTATTCGGCAGGAGTGTCGCAAATTTCTTCAATCCAATGAGGGTTTCTTTCCATATTAGAAAAAATTCATGAAGAATAAACAAGTCTTCTTTTTATAATCATGGTTCGGGGTAGTATATTCCGAACCCCAGTATGCATTTTTTTTAAAAACATTCCAGTTGATTGGAGCGGGTGTTCAAGACTACTGCGGGAAAAGCGAGTGTCCTACGTTCCAATCAACGTTCCGAATAGTACTTAACTCATAAAAAAACTGTAGGTATAAAATCAAATATGTCTACAAAAAACAGCCCTCTTCGATAAGAGGGCTGCCTTTCGTTATTTTTTTGCTTTATTGATGTTAAAGGATTTCTTCGATTCATTTCCCGCAAGATCGGTCACCTTAAATTCAATCTTGTTGTTGCCTGTTTTAAGCGGCAGCTCCAAATCCTCTATCTTCTTCTTATAGGCACGCATTTTGTATGGTTCCTTGAATTCATGATAGAATACTTCGCTTCCGTTAAGGTAAAGGCGGATTTCATCGAAATTATCTTCTACCGTCACGTCCACTTTTGGATTTTTGCCTTTGACTCCCACAATTTTCGGTACACCTTTAACTTTCAAACCTGGCTTTGTTGCATCGACCATAATCGTCCGTTTAAAGGAAACCTTGTTATCCCATTTATCTGTTGCTTTAACCGTAAAGCTTTGAACACCTTCTTCAAATTTCGTTTCATATGAGAATTCATATTTGTTATTCGTCTTGTTATACGTTACAGGTACCGTTTTATTGTCGATTTTAAATTCCTTTATTTCCGACGCTTCTTCAATTTCTCCTGTTATTTTGATTTTATTTTTATTGTTCACACTCAAAGCTTCAGGACTCTTGATCTTTACAGCTGGTGCATGATTATCGATTGGAGCTGAATCACTGGCTAATTCAGTTTCCGCCGTTTTTTCATTACCTGCATAGTCAATTGCAACAACCTGAACCTTTTCCCCTTTTACATCAGGTAGGGTGAATTGCTTCGCATTCGCCGGGAGCGGCTCTTCCATGATGGATGCCCCATCGACTTGTACATCGTAATAAGCAAGTCCTGAACCATTCAAATTATCCTTGCCTTGGATGGTTAATACATTGCCTTTTTTCGAAATCTTGACTGTTGGCTTTACCGTATCGATTTTGATAGGCATTTTAAACGTCTGCCATTTTACACCCTCGTAATCTATCATCGCTTTGATTTCAAAATAATAGACCCCATCCTTAGCGAGTTCATTATTGATTTTACCGTCCCATTTACGGGCCGGATCAAGAGTGTATGCGGTCCCTTGTCCGCCATCATAATAGTCCTTACGTACATTATTCTCTGTACGAAGTTTCCGGACTGATTTGTTTTCACCATTCAATATATTATATTCTACCTTTTTCGCATTCCTTAAGAATGATAGGACAGGCACGAAGTCATCCTGGGCACCATCGCCATTTGGGGAAATTGCAATATTTTTGCCATTGAATGTTTTCCCCGCAGGGTCATAGCCAAGATAAGTGAAATCTTCACCTGCTGTCGATACTCCTCCTGCCATGCCATAGAAGGACTCTTTATCATATTTAGTGCCATCCAGAATCGGGGCTTTGTCCCACTCCCCTTTAAATCCTACATACGGTACATTCAGTTCTGGATTCGTATCCGCTGGATCCTTCAATGAAATGAACCCTTCGACGAAATATCCGTTTGGAAAGACCTTGTCAATGTCTACAAGAGTCTGAAGGTCATCACCAAGTACCTTTGCATCGGATATGTCCACTTTCACTTCGAATGTAACCGATTTTTTTGCAGGAACGGTAATCTTATTTGTACTTTTATTATTGATTTTAATCGAAGCGTTCTTAATTTCCTGTGCTTCCAGCTCGTTAGCGGAATAACCGAGTTGTCCCTGGATTGCATAGTCTGTTTGGATATTTCCTTTTACATCATACTTAACTGCTTTATTGCTGAAGTTTTCAACCTTCAAAGTGAAGGCGAACTTATTGCCGATCTCCTTCATTGCAACCTTCGCTTCTTTCGTGAATGCCTCGGTCACGACAGCAGGTGTGGACAATGCGGAATTCAGCTGCATGACCCCGGCTCCCTGCCTGCGAGGCGAATAAGGGTTTTCCCAGTCAAAGGCTTTATTGACGACACCCTGATCCGTTAATGGTTTTGAAGTATTCATCATCAGGTTCTTCGCTAAATTTGCCCGGGCAGATCCGTCTAATTTAAATTCTTTATCCACTCTTTCAAGAACCAGCGCCGAGCCGCCGGAAACATGTGGTGCCGCCATCGAAGTACCGCTCATCATACCATATTCATCGTTGTTCAGCGTCGAATAAATTTGTCCGCCCGGAGCAGTGATTTCCGGTTTGAAATCCAGGTTCGGTGCAACTCCCCATGAACTGAATGAGCTCATTTTCCCTGCTTCTGGATTTACAGCTTTTGTTTTATCACCATTAAAGGTAATCTTCACCTTTTCTCCGTCCGTTAAGGCACTTTTCAGCATTGCACCATCCGATTTCAACATGAACAGCTGAGGAATGGTGATGCTTGGATCTGTGGCCATGGAAATATATCCGTCAGCATTATTGTAAATAATGACTCCTGTCGCTCCTGCTGCCTGGGCATTTTGCGCCTTTTCTATAAAAGAAAGCGTGCCACGCTCGATGAGGGCGAACTTGCCTTTAACATCCACTTTGGAAAGCTCCTCTGGCGTCCCAAGACCTGCAGCCACCAAGTCATGCGTTTTTTCCTTTAAAGCATTGGGATGTACGCTTGAAGCCGACATGAACGGAGCTTTTCCTGCTTGTCCGTTTATATCATAAGTCGCTGCATCCAAATCCATATAGTTATTCTCTACCGATGCCACTTGTACGGAATCGTAAGCAAGTCCAGGTGAACCTGAAACGCCAATGTCCGGGTTCGAGGCTGATGGGTTTGCAAACCCATTTCCAAAGTGTGCCGAGTTTCCTGCTGAAATCGACATGAGGATCCCATTATCAACAGCCCTGGATACCGCCTGCTGCTCCGGATCTTCTGCAGATACAAAACCTGCAGTGGAGCCAAGGCTCATATTCAACACATCCGCCCCAAGGATGATAGCATCGTCAATCGCCTTGATATATATATCGCCCCATGTTGTCTGCATGTCGGGATCATTCCCGAAGACCTTTAAAGCAAGAAGCTGGGCTTCTGGAGCAACCCCTTTAATGCCGCCATTCTCTTCATCTCCATTGGCACCAGCCGTACCTGCTACATGCATTCCATGCATGGATGCACCTTCACCAAGATCAAGGATTTCTTCATTTTCATCCATGTAATTGTATCCATAAGGAACCTTCGCCGTATAATAATTGCCTAATAGATGGTTAGATTCCTTCATCCCGCTAATTTCACTTTCAGTCAGTTCTGCCTTATTCTCATTATTCAGGACCATATCACGGTGAGATGGGTCGATTCCAGTATCGATAATCCCGACGACCATCCCTTCCCCTTTATATCCATATTCCCGCCAAGCTTCCTGGGCTTGGACTAGTTCTTTACTATAAAGCATCTCGGGTTTTTCAACAGGACGTTCATATTCATTCGCTATATGTACTTCAGCAACTTCAGGCATGGCTTCCACCTTTTTGATTTCACCATACTGAAGTTCACCGCTGAACCCATTGACGACTGTCGTAAAACTTTCAAGTTCCTTGAAAGCTATTTTTTTCTCTTTCACCTTTTTTTTCAATTTCTTCTGATTAGCTAGCTTTTCGGACTTTAATTGTTGTTTCTTATTTTTCGATAGCTGTTTAAAAAGTTTCCCTTCTTTCGAAGCTGTTTCTATTGCCGGGGCTTCCTTCATCTCTACGATGACCCTGACCTTCTCGTTGCTTTTGTATTCCTTACTCAAATCATTTTTCTTCAGCTTTATAATACTTTCCTGATTCTTCTTACCTGCACCGCCCGAACCTGTCGGGGGATCTGGGAGCTTGGCTGCGGAAACGCTTGCAGTAAATACTAATAGAAAGATTGCTAGAATGGACAAGCTACGTTTAATCAATGAACTTTCCTCCTCTAAAATAAGCAATTTTTGGAATATTCTCACTGAGTATAAAAGTATCACAACTTTTGGGGTGATTTTAAGAGGTAATAGTCACTATTTTCCTATTCCGAACTAGGATTTTGTTATTATTTTTCATATTTTAATAGATTACAAGATAAAAGACAAAAAGATGGTGATGTTAAACTAACATCACCCTTTACACCTAGTTTTTCATTCTTGGATCCATTGCATCGCGCAGCCCATCCCCCATAAGATTAAAGCCGAGTACCGTTAGCATGATTGCAAGGCCAGGGAAAAGAACCGTCCATGGTGCTTGAATGATGAACGACCTGGAATCGGCGAGCATTTTCCCCCACTCTGGTGCTGGCGGCTGTGCACCGAGACCGAGAAATCCAAGTGCTGCACACTCAATTATGGCAGTTGCAATCGCCAAGGTGCCTTGAACGATAATCGGGGCAAAGCTATTCGGAAGGACGTGGTGTAGGAGAATCCGTCCATCCCCCATTCCAATTGCCTTCGCAGCCGTTACATATTCCTCTTCTTTCACCGTTAAGACCCGTGAACGTAAAAGCCTGCCGAATATCGGGACATTGACGATGGCAATGGCAATAAGAGCGTTGCGAAGGGAGGGTCCCAAAACGGCTACGACAGCAATGGCAAGCAAGATACTTGGAAAGGCCAGAATGATGTCAAATACCCTCGATATGATCGTATCTATCCATCTGCCGTAATAACCTGCAATGATTCCCAAAAAAGACCCGACCACAACAGATCCGGCAACAGATAAGAAGCCGACCCCTATTGATATGCGCGAGCCATAAATGACCCTGCTCAAAATATCACGGCCAAATTCATCCGTTCCGAACCAATGCTCCGCAGACGGGGCTAAATGTTTATCACTTAGCTTTTGCCCATCAAATGAATAAGGTGCTATTAGGGGCGCGAAGATGGCGATTAGGATGAAAAATGAAACAATCCCCAGACCCACAATGGCTACCTTGTTTTTCCTAAAGCTTTTCCAGCCTTCCTTCCAGGGAGAGATGACTTTTTCCTCTGCCTCTTTTGGAGGAAGGATTGGCGAAGTATTCGTTGCTATTTCAGGCATGGGTTTCCCTCCCTATTTATACTTAATCCTAGGATCGATAGCTGCATACAACAAGTCCACAACTAGATTTATCATGACAAACAAAAAGGCGATGACGAGAATTCCGGACTGTATCACCGGATAATCCCGAGATAGTATTGCATCATAAATATATGTACCGATACCTGGCCACCCAAAAATGTTTTCCGTCAATATGGCGCCGCCTAAAAGTAATCCTGTTTGCAGTCCGATAACCGTCACCACTGGAATCAGGGCATTCTTAAAGGAATGCTTGTAAACAACCCAAAACATTCTCATTCCTTTAGCACGAGCCGTACGAATGAAATCCGATCTCATAACTTCCAGCATGGACGAACGTGTCATCCTTGCAATAATGGCCATCGGAATGGTCGCCAGCGCAATTCCCGGCAAAATGAGATGTTTGATCACTTCGAAAAACTGATCAACCCTGCCAGCCATGAGTGTATCTATCAAATACAGGCCGGTTATGGCCTCAACGGGATCCCTGATATTGTCCCGCCCTGTCGTCGGAAGTAGATCCCATTGAATTGAAATGATATATTGCTCCATTAATCCCAGCCAGAAAATAGGCATCGACAAACCAATCAACGCAATCACCATGGCGATATAATCAAACCATGAGTTTTGGAACCAAGCTGATATTATCCCTGCATTAACGCCTATGACCACGGCGATGATCATGGCGATCAAGGCCAGTTCTATCGTAGCCATTAGGTATGGCCCAATTTCTTCAGAAACCGGACTATTCGTTTTTAACGAAACTCCCAGGTCTCCCTTTAACAGGCCTGATAAGTAATCCCAAAATTGAATGAACCAAGGTTTATCCAGACCAAGTTCCTTTGTCATTGCAGCGACTGCCTCTTCCGTTGCTTGCTGCCCTAAAATCACCTGTGCTGGATTTCCAGGAATCGCCCGAATCATCATGAATACAATAAACGCCATTCCGAGTAACACTGGAATGAGAGATCCTAAACGTCGTACGGTATAGGAAAACAAAACAACCACCCGCCTTTTAAATAAGGGTCCTCGAAGCGCCCTCGATCATTTTGAAATGCATTCCATAACAAAACCGGGAAGCATGCAAGATTCCATACTACCCGGTTCGTACGGTTAATTTTCTAAAGAAACATTAACAAGGGATTGTGAACCAGTTGGATGTGGAACAAACCCTTTGACCGTCTTAGATCCGGCTAACTGAGGTAAAGAGTGGACAAGCGGTACCCACGGAGCTTCATCATGGATGATTTCCTGCGCTTTTCCATACAACTCATTACGCTTGGCCTCTTCTGCCGTGGACTGAGCTTCGATCAGCAGTTTATGGACTTCATCGTTTGCATAACGGGCATAGTTGTTGGAGCCGATATTATCTTTATCCAATAATGTATAAAGGAAGTTATCCGCATCCCCATTATCGCCTGTCCAGCCCATCATGAAGGATTGGGCTTCACCAGCCTGCACTTTCTCTAAATATGCAGCCCATTCGTACGAAACGATATTCGCTTCGATGCCGACTTGTTTTAGGCTTGCTTGAATGGCTTCAGCCACTTTTTGACCATCCGGCATATATGGGCGCGGTACCGGCATTGCCCAAAGGTCCATTTTAAATCCATCTTCAAGTCCAGCTTTTTTCAGCAGTTCTTTCGCTTTTTCCACATCGTAATCATAGTCTTCGACTTTATCATTGTAGCCAGAAACCGATGGCGGCATAGGATTCTTGGCAGGCTCTGCTGTACCTTCATAAAAATTATCAATGATTTCCTTTTTGTTGATCAAATGTGAGATGGCTTGACGCACTTCTTTCTTGTCGAATGGTGCTTTCTCAACATTGAAAGCAAAGTACCCGACATTCATGGATGCACGTTCGAATATTTGCAGGTTTTCATCTCCTGTAACCTTACTGATATCACTTGGGTTCAACCCGTCCATCAGGTCGATTTCACCTTTGATTACAGCATTTAAACGCGCAGAGTTATCTTTAATGACCTTAAACGTGATTCCATCAAGTTTCGGCAGTCCATCTTGCCAATAGTCATCGTTTTTCACCACTTCAATCGTATCGCCAGGCTTCCATGATTTAAATTTGAAAGGACCTGTTCCAGATGGATTTTTAGTGAAGCCGTCTCCTTCTTTTTCAATTCCAGCCGGACTGGCTATTGCAAATGTAGGCATGGCAAGGTTTTTCAGGAACGGCGCCTGCGGACGGTTCAAAGTGAATTCCACCGTGCTGGCATCGATCGCTTTTACTTCTTTGATAACATGGCCTTCATCACCTTCAAATCCTCCGAACATGGAGGCATAGTAAGCAAATTTCCCCTCATCCTTACTTTGTGCCCAACGTTGAAAGTTTTTTACGACCGCATCTGCATTGAAATCCGTACCATCATGGAACTTGATTCCGTTTTTCAATTTGAATGTGTATGTTTTTGCATCATCTGACACTTCCCATGATTCTGCAAGACCCGATTTGATTTCCGTATTATCTTCCCCATATTTCACAAGCGTTTCAAAAATCTGCTGTGTGACGATGAATGATTCCCCATCGGTCACGATGGCTGGGTCAAGGCCTACAGCATCTCCGCCTTTACCGTATATCAATACGCCGCCCTTCGCTTCACTCGATCCCCCTTTACCATCATCTTTCTCATTTGATGTAGACGAGGAGCATCCCGCAAGCGCCAGCGAAAGAGCCAGGATACCAGTCAGCAATAATGCCAATGTTTTCTTCATATTCTTCCCCCTTATTATTTGCGAATTTATGTATACGTCGTGTCAATTGTATAAATGACAAGCAACGTAGTGACCAGGTTTATGTTCATTCAGGATTGGCTTTTCCGTTTTACATTCTGCCATCGCCTTCGGACACCTCGTATGGAATGGACAGCCTCCGGGCGGTTTTGATGGGCTTGGAACATCTCCCTGCAGGATTACCCTATCCCCCTTGTATTCAACATCCGGGATCGGCACGGCTGATAATAAAGCCTGCGTATATGGGTGAAGCGGCTCTTCATAAAGTCCTTCACTTTCCGTCAATTCAACTATATGTCCAAGATACATGACACCGACACGGTCGGAGATATGCCTTACCACTCCAAGATCATGGGCAATGAACAAGTAGGTCAAATCAAAATCTTCCTGCAAATCCTGTAACAGATTCAAGACCTGGGCCTGAATCGACACATCCAGTGCAGATACCGGCTCATCGGCAATGATCAGTTTGGGGTTGACTGCAAGTGCCCTCGCGATGCCAATACGCTGCCGCTGGCCCCCGCTGAATTGGTGCGGATACCTTTTAGCATGGTAACTGCTTAAGCCAACAACCTTAAGAAGTTCCTGTACACGGGCCTTTCGCGCCCTTTTATCTTTAACCCCATGAACGATGAGCGGTTCTTCCAATATTTTTTCAATAGTATGCCTGGGATTGAGGGAAGCGAATGGGTCCTGGAAGACCATCTGCATTTCACGGCGCATCTTTCTCATTTCACCGGCAGATAAAGCCGTCAGGTCCTTTCCTTCGAAATAAACATTACCCTCACTTGGCTCAAGCAATCGAAGCAATAATCTTCCCGTCGTCGACTTTCCGCAACCGCTTTCACCGACAAGTCCTAAGGTTTCCCCTTTATAAATGGAAAAAGATAAACCATCAACTGCCTTGACCTCGCCAATGGTCTTTCCCAGAACCCCTCCTTTAATCGGAAAATGCTTCTTTAGGTTTTCTACCTTAACCAATGTTTGACTCATGCAAGGCAGCTCCTTTCCCATCTTCATAAAGCCAGCAACGAACATGCTGACCCTCATCGAATTTCAAAAGAGACGGGGTCTCATTTATACATTGCTCCATGGCATGGGAGCACCGAGGGGCAAACTGGCACCCGAGGTTGCTTGTCCCAGGTTTTGGCACATTACCCGGTATCGAGTAAAGGCGCTCTTTCTTTATTCGCATATCCGGAATCGACTGAAGTAAACCGACCGTATAAGGGTGCTTAGGATTTTGGAAAATCGTTTGCACATTTCCTTCCTCTATTACCTTGCCGGCATACATAACAATGACACGTTCACACATTTGCGCCACTACTCCAAGATCATGTGTAATCATCATGATTGCCGTGTCTGTTTCTTTATTTAAATTCTTCATTAATTCCAGGATTTGTGCCTGGATCGTCACATCCAAAGCCGTTGTCGGTTCATCGGCTATAAGGAGTTTCGGCTCACAAATCATGGCCATTGCTATCATGACCCTTTGTCTCATTCCACCGGAAAGCTGATGCGGATATTCATTGAGCAATTCCTCGGCACGGCCAAGCCCAACCAGCTTCAACATTTCCACCGCTCTTTGGCGGGCCTGTTTTTTGTTCCACTTTTTATGTATCCGAAGCGTCTCCACCAACTGCTCGCCAATAGTGAACACAGGATTCAAGCTTGTCATCGGTTCCTGAAATATCATCGCTATATCATTTCCGCGAATTTTTCTCATTTTCGCTTCAGAGGCATTTGCGATGTTCTCCCCTTTAAAAAGGATTTCTCCCTCCACCTTACCAGCAGGTGAAGAAACCAGACCCATGATGGACAAAGAAGTTACGCTTTTTCCGCATCCCGATTCTCCTACAATCCCTAAAACCTCACCAGGATTGACATGAAAATCGATTGAATTCACGACAGGAATCACCCCATCGTCAGTACGAAAACTGGTTCGCAGCCCATTCACCTTAATAATTGGTTCGTCCATCAAATCACTTCCTATATATAACTTTTTTTCCATTTATATTATTGGGTTTATTATTGCATCAAAATTAAGATATTACAATATATTTTCTAAAAATTCTAATTTAACAGAATTATTTTTTATTTTTTTCTATTCACACACTTTTTGGCACAAAAAAAAGACTGCAAATTTGCAGTCATTACAAAAGGGGAAACAGATAAATCGATTTTATTAAGGGTAAATCGGGGTTTCCAGCGAGGAAGAAGCTATATTAGCTTTGGGGAATGAATGGATGAAAATGAATTCTATATACTACTGTCATGTTTTACTAATTAGTGCTGAAATTCTGTTCACTTATTTTTCATTATGGTCATATAAATACTTTTTTTGTTTCCAATGTAGTAAGCATCAAATTGAGCAATCCTAATATTGACGGAATGATCACTAATGGTTTTTCCGCTACTACTTTTTCTTAATAACAACCATGCTTCTGTCCTGAGGCGAGCCATCATGCCCGACTCTACGTAAAACTATAAACCAATATGTTCAAAATCCTTCGGCTTGACATCATTTTGTTTAGACCCAATGAATTGAACCCTCTCGGCGACCACTTCAGTTACATATACATATTTACCCTCCTGATTTTCGTATCTCCTTGTTTGTATCCTGCCAGTTATGCCAATTATGGCACCTTTTTTACAATACTGAGCAGTATTTTCAGCCGACTTTTTCCATATGATACACTGTACAAAGTCTGCCTCATAGTTACCGACAGTATTACGAAAGTTCCGGTTTACCGCTAACGTGATATTGGAAACAGCCTTGCCATCGGGTGTGTATCTTAATTCGGGATCCTTCGTAAGCCTGCCGACGAGGGTAACTTGGTTAATCATATTTTCACTCCTTCCTCTTTAATATGCTTTAATCATACTCCTTCTTCCTTCGATTAAAAAATGGAGGAAATGGTCTGATTACACCAATTTTCTTCATAAAAAACCGTTTGAATCGATGCAAAATCATTTTTTATTGGTTAAAATCAGTTGAAAAGCGAAAAGTTAACAAAATTAAATATTTTGCAAATTTTTATTCTATCCTTCATAATTTAGACAAATGTTGGGTATTCATTTCATTAAGGGACTTTTTTTTAGTATGATATAATTACCTTTAAAAGGATTAATCGATATGTACCATTTCAAAATTTACGTTTAAGAGAGGTAATTACCGCTCTTTCTTGCAAGAAACGGAGGAATTAGATGAAATCATTTAAATTAATCTCGTTGCAAATTGTAACTGAAAATTTTAACTTGATTGATATTGCATTAACAGATGGATTGATTATAAATAAAGAAAACGATGCTAGATCATGGTTACTGGAAGCCTTTGTGGAAGAAAATCAGTTCAAAGAGCTTGAACCTTCACTTCCCGATATAGACGGAGAGGTGTATATCCAGGCCATCATTACCAACAAGGATAATGAACCGGCTTTGTTTCACACTGTACTACGCACAATAAGAAAGGTAGGCAGCCATTATAGCCTTCTATTCGTTGGTCACATCCAAAAAACACGGAGCAAATATGCAGAACTCCTTCTTGAAGATTTGGTCCAAAAAGGTCTCGTCGGCGATGAATTAATAAAAGAATTCAAGCAAAAAATCCGCTCAAAGCCTAAATTAGCAACCAATAAATAAAAAACCCTTCCCTTAATTCCCATCCCCTAATCGAATGCACATAAAAAAGACTGACTTAGATGAAGAAGGATATCGATCCCCTTCTTACCTAAGCCAGTCTTTGTCATTCTGTGCTAATTACTTATTGTTGTCGCCATTTTTATCAGCGTCTTCAATCAAGTCATCGGCATCATTATCGACGTTATTATCGTCGTTTTCAAGCAATCCATCATCATTACCGTTCATGCCGTTATCATCCGTGCCGTTGTTATCATTTGTACCGTTGTTATCATTTCCACCATTGTTATCATCTTCCATGATGTTGTTATCTTCTTCTGGTGCGGGATTGTTGTTGTCATTATTATCCGTTCCACATCCAGCAAGGAACATAATAGATAATAAAGATCCCCCAATTAGTGCAAAAATTTTCTTCATCATTTTTGGCAACCTCCCTTCTTTCTTTATCATTAGCTATTTTGCCCGAATGTGAAAATAACTTGCGTCCTATTTTAAATTTAAAAAGAAAATCCGCTTGGAATTTAATCAATAAAAAATGCCGGACATAAAAATGTCCGGCATTCAAAGGGAGAATAGATAGTTCGTAAAACCGCTTGCTTTAAAAAAGCAATGCAGTGCTATTTATATACACCGCTTCACGACTTCTTAAACCATTTTTTTGAAAAATACAGTTAAATTAGTCCATTTCCCTTACGAAAATGAATGAATTTCTTATTTGTCACCAAAAGCAAACATGATATCGGCTTCACATGCTGTTTCTCCATCAACCGTTGCCACTGCTTTCCCTTTACCCATTGACCCTCTCATACGTACTATTTCCACTTCCAGACGCAGCTGATCACCTGGTTTTACTTGCTTTTTAAAACGGCAATTATCAATCCCAGCAAAAAATGCAAGCCGTCCTTTGTATTCTTCCTGTTTCAAGACGGCTACAGCGCCAACTTGCGCTAATGCCTCTACAATTAAAACACCAGGCATAACTGGATAATCGGGGAAATGGCCATTAAAGAATTCTTCATTTGCTGAGACATTCTTCAATCCAACCGCTCTTTTCCCTTCATCTATTTCAATGATCCTGTCGACTAATAAGAATGGGTAACGATGCGGAATAATTTCCTTTATTTGTGTGATATCAAGCATACTTGTTCCTCCTATGACTTAAATATTTCAAACATAACGTAAACTCGCCCCTGTCATGATGACAGAGGCGTAGTTGCCATGTAATATAAATCCGCTAACGACAGCAACTACTTCAAAAAAACATGGAACTACGCGCCCTTGTTCACTATATCAATAATATGGGTCCATGTGGATTTTTGGAAAACATCCATTGCATGTCCTCCACCAATCACACTGTATCCTAATAGTGCCCCGGATAATACAGCAATGAAAATCAATCCGATAACAATGAGTAAACGAAGCCAAATCGGCAAAAGACGGACCTTGATTCTACGATTCGGTTTCGCCTCAACTTCCTTTATCTCTTCTTCAATTTGTTGTCTCATTACACGATTTTGTTCCATATAGAATGTGAAAGCTCCTTTTAAGAAAACTCGCCGGCTGATTTTCCCTATAAACCAGAAATTCAGCAGCTATGCAAAATGATCGGCACGAACGATTCCCTTTGTTATGAATTCATTATAACCGATTTGCTCTAATTCCGCAGGGAGACATTTTATTTACCAGATACCTTAACGGATTCCATTGACTAATCCGCTCATTTGATCGGCCATCGTTACCGCCCGGGACTGAAATTGGTAAGACCGCTGAACATTGATTAGATCCGTCATTTCTTTGGAAAGATCGACATTTGAGGACTCCAGAGTGCCTTGACGGACTGCTGCCTGGTTGCGGGAATCCCCTGTTAGTGCGGTCATGATATCTTCTTCAGTAACACCCAAGGCATTGAAGTTTTTGGGCAGGCCAAGTAAATTTCCGCCTAGCCGGTCAAGAAATTGCGGTTTCTTTACCGAAACGATCCCGAGCCCAAAACTCTTTTCACCATATTCTTCCGTATCCACTATCAATAAGCCATTTTCCGAAATCTTAATGTCTTTAATATTTCCCTCTATGAGGATCGGTTCACCATTTTCATCAAGGACTTTATGTCCAGCAGAGGTAACGAGCATCATTTGGTCGTTAGCATTAGGAGATAAATAAAAGGCCCCATCCCTTGTAAGCCTTGTATTGATCCCATTGCCGTCCTGAACGCTTACGGTGAAGAATTGGTCCTCCCGGGTGAATGCAGCATCAAGATTGCGGTCCGTCGTCTTTAAGGCTCCCTGTGAAAGCGCCAATTGAGATTGGCTTATCATGGCACCTGTTCCCTGACGGATGCCAGGTGTGGTCAACCTTCCTTTTTCCTTGGTCTCACTCGGTTGATTATTGAAACTCTGTGTCAATAAGTCATTGAAACTCGTTTGGGTCTTTTTGTAGGCAGTCGTGTCCACATTCGCGATATTATTACTTATTTGATCGATTTTACTTTGAAGTTGGTTCAGCGTATTCGTCGCCGTCATCATCGTCCGATTCATGGTTTTTCCCCTTACATGTTCAAATTTCCAAGATCATTTTTCCCTACTGTTCAATTAAAGCCTGCCAACCTCATTGACTGCTTTATCCAAACTTTTATCATAGGCTTGAAGAACCTTCTGACTCGCTTCAAAAGAGCGGTATGCCGACATCATTTCTGTCATCGTCCTCGATTGGTCAACATTGGAGCCTTCAAGAAAGCCTTGCTTAGTAGAAAAACCGACATCTGCAGCCGCGTATGCGCTAGGTAAACCCCCATCATTCACAGCCTTATATAGGCCTTCCCCATCCTTCATGAGCTGTAATGACGGATCATCCGAATAACCGATGCCCATACGTGCGGTTTGAACATTTCCTTCTAAAATAACACCGTTTTCCGCTACTGTGAACTGATCGCTATCAAGCTTGATCTTTTCATTATTTTCGTTCAATACATAATGACCCGAAGGCGTGGTCAGATAACCTTGCCCATCCAGGGTGAAACTGCCGTTACGCGTATAACGGATAGCACCATCACCATCCTGGACAGTAAAAAACACCGATCCTTGCCGACCCGTTTCTTCATTGACCGGAAGATTTTCATCAACCAAGGAAATATCCGTATTAAGCTGAGTTTCCTCCAATGTACCCTGGGTAAATAAAGGATTCGCCTCCTGTACGTAAACACCCGTACTGAGCCCTCCAACCTGGGATACGTTAAACATGCTCAATTTGTTCTCCGTAGGAACCGTTTTACCGCCCATGTTGCTTATGAGCATTTCCGGAAAAGACCTTACACTCATTTGATCCGCTTTATACCCTGTTGTATTCGCATTGGACATATTGTTTGTGAGCAATTCTGTGCGCCTTTGCTGTGTAAGCATTCCGGAAGCAGCCGTATAAAAACCTCTTAACATCTTCTTCACTCCTCAATCTACATAACTTATCCCGTTCAATTTCCCATATCTATCTTATCGGACATGAACATCAGTATCTTAAGGAAAAGGAAAAGCATTAGGCAGAAGAATTTGTCTGTATCGTAGGCTAGGTCAGATTTAAAGGAATGGTGTTAAATTTTCGACTATAAGAAGAGGGCCTATGCTCATCAGTACTAGAACTGCACGCACTTTCACTATGCCTCACGTTTGTCTGAACCTTAGACCCCTATCTTATGATGCGGATTTCCAGCCGCTTTTTAGTTGAATTTGTGCCGTGGCAATTTATCCATATTATCAAGCATGATGCCTGTTCCGATTGCTACACAATCCATTGGCTGCTCGGCAACGAGTACTGGGACCTTAAGTTCTTCAGCAAGGAGTAAATCAATCCCGTGAAGCAATGCTCCCCCACCTGTTAAAATGACGCCGCGGTCGATGATATCAGCAGAAAGTTCTGGGGGCGTCCGCTCAAGTACGCTTTTTGCAGCTTGTACAATGATGGAAACCTGCTCGCGAAGAGCCTCCTCAATTTCTTCGGAATTGACCGAAATGGTTCTAGGCAAGCCCGATACCATATCGCGCCCACGGATATCGATGACTTCATTACGCGATCCAGGGAAGACGGTTGCAACCTGGATTTTAATGTTTTCCGCAGTACGTTCACCAATCAGGAGCTTATACTTCCGCTTGATATAATGTAAAATTTCATTATCGAATTTGTCACCGGCCATTTTGATAGAAGAAGATGTAACGATATCCCCCATTGAAAGAACGGCAATATCCGTTGTACCCCCGCCAATGTCTACGACCATATTGCCGCTTGGTTGAAAAATATCCATGCCGGCACCGATTGCAGCAACTTTTGGTTCTTCTTCAAGAAATACTTTTTTCCCGCCGCTTTTTTCAGCAGCTTCTTTAATCGCCTTTTGTTCGACACTTGTTATATTGGTCGGGCAGCAGATTAAAATTCTAGGCTTTGAAAGGAAACCTTTCACATTCAATGTATTGATAAAATGCTTAAGCATCGATTCCGTTACATCAAAATCCGCAATGACACCGTCTTTTAAAGGACGGATTGCGATGATGTTTCCTGGAGTACGGCCTACCATTTTACGAGCTTCCTCCCCGACGGCAAGAACACGGTTCGTATTCTTATCAATCGCAACTACCGAAGGCTCATTTAACACAATTCCTTTACCTTTGACATGTATAAGAACATTGGCTGTTCCAAGATCTATCCCAATATCTCTAGCAAACATTTCTTAAATCCTCCTTGAATATCCTCACATATAACCTACTTCTGTCCTAATTGTTTATTTTACCATATTGCATTGACACAAGTAAGTATGAATTATAAATAAACGCTAATACAGACTATTATTTCCTATTTTGCCAATATGTAATAAAATTAAGTGCTATATGCACTACACTTCCTCATTTTCCCATAAAAAAAATCCCGGCATGGAACCGCAATCAAGGTTAAAAAAAAGCTGACACTCACTTTCATGTCCCCTTATTCATTCCCCGATTGCCCGATTCACTTCCAATTGCCGGTATGATCCAAGTATCATTTAACGATTTCTTCTTCTCTTTCAGAACGTTTATATTTTAATTTTGTCGCTTCTCCACCTCTAAGGTGACGAATGGATTTATGATAATCCAATATATCCTTCACTTCGTTAGCCAAATCAGGATTAATTTCTGGCAGCCTCTCAGTTAAGTCTTTATGCACTGTGCTTTTAGAGACTCCGAACTCTTTTGCAATGACGCGGACTGTTTTTCTAGTTTCCACGATATACTTTCCTATCTTGATAGTTCTTTCTTTGATGTAATCGTGCACACCACTCGACCTCCCCAAATTGGATGTGAGAAGTGTGAAATGAGATTCGTATTTTTCGAATCGAATACCGCTGCCCTATAAACAATGAAAGATAGAATTATTCACCTATTAGATAATTTGTAATAAACGATTCCTCACCTCAAACACTCTCTTTGCATGGTTTATAACATCTTATTAGCTTGGTTAAGAATATATGCCTAATGGGACAGGAGGTTTGGGTTTATTTCTGATTTTCATCTGTTTCTTTTCCTTAAGATCAAATTATTTCCCAAGAAATTTGTCAGAAATTCGAAGGTTTCAGCATATTGTCCAATATTTCCTCGAAAGAAAAAAAAGAAAGCCGTTCAAAGTGAACGGCTTCCTTTTACCAAATTTTCAGTTGTTGTCATTCGTAACGCTCTAGGTTTTTGTTTTGATTTTATTAAAAATCTTAATCTTAATTAGATTGATTTAACGAATCTTTTAAGGAATCGCTTTCTTCAGTTGTATCTTCACCAGGGACAGAGCCTTCCTCATCAGTGCCATTCTCTAAATCAGTGCCCTCGTCAGTTTCGTCAACTGCAGGCGCTTCTTCCGTGCCAGTTTCAGATTCTTCGACTGCTGGTGTTTCTTCTTTATCAGCTTCAGATCCTTCGACTGCAGGCGTTTCTTCTTTATTAGCTGAATCTTCAAGTTCGCTGCCTTCGGCTTC
This sequence comes from Bacillus sp. ISL-34, assembly GCF_018613325.1. Taxonomy (GTDB): domain Bacteria; phylum Bacillota; class Bacilli; order Bacillales; family DSM-1321; genus Peribacillus. The sequence continues at coordinate 35,300 of NZ_JAGGQJ010000005.1, forward strand.
AGTTGCCGATTGGATCGCAGAAGCTTGTTTATCAACAAAATCAAGTGGGTTTAACGCAATGTTATCTTTTCTGATTTCGAAGTGGACATGTACGCCAGCCTCTTCATTGATTTGGCTTTTTCCAGCTGTAGCAATTGCTTGTCCTTGTTTCACTTTGTCACCGACTGCAACCTTAATGTCTTTAACAGATTGATAACGAGTAACGACGCCATCTTCATGCTCAACTTCAACTAAATTTCCGAGTAACGCATCATCTTGAACTTTCGTTACATTTCCACTTAAGGAAGCTTTTACATCGAAAGACTTTCCATCTTCCATTGCAATGTCTATACCTTTATTTTGCTCATATCTATTGTTGTAGAAAACCAATGCTTCTTCTTGTGCCTTTTCATCCGCATTCACATCATAAAACTGTTTCTTGATAACCGTTTTGTCTGCATCGGCTACAGGCATCTTGATTGTCTCAAGATTACTATTAACCTCTACAGAAGGCTGATCATAGTTTTTTCCTGTTTCAGCTGATTCCTCTTTGCCATCTTTAGCTGAATCATCAAAACTATTTTGTAATAAGAAGGCCGCGGCTAAGATTATGGCTGCACTTGCGATATAGATTGCTGATAATGCCCAACGTTGTTTTAGTATACGTCGGATTGTGGAAGTTGGTTTCTTTTCTTCCTCTCTCATATTAATCACCTCAGCAATCATTCTGAACATTTTGTTAAGATTATATACATTCGGGAAAAAATTTTTTTAGATTTATTTTGTGGAAATGAAACCGATTTTATTCGCAGAATGGTAAAATGTTTGGTATCTTACTGTTGAAGGATGTTTAAATCATGAAAAAAGCTTTTAAACTTGTGTTAACGTTATTGCCTTTCCTATATATGATTGCCATTTGGATAATGTCGAGCAACCCCGATGATATGATTCTTGATCTTCCCTCATCCTCAATTGACCGATTTATCAAAGAGGCACTTCATCTGGTCGAATTTGCCCTTTTGTATATATTATTAGTTTCGGCCCTTGCCGCTAACCAAAAACTGAAACCTGGTTTAAGCTTGATAGCGGCCCTTGTAGCTTGCCTTTACGGAGTTATTGATGAGTACCACCAATCTTTCGTCCCATACCGCTCCTCTACCTTAATAGATGTCATTAAAGATATCATCGGAGTAGCTGCAGTCTATTTTCATGTCCAATTTCATTATTTCAAGCGTAAACGGGGCTTTTTGACGATTATAGAAAAATTAAACGAAAAAAAATGAGAGATAGGAATCCCCATCTCTCATTTTTTTGCCGTCATCGTATTCAGCCACTTACTTGAAGACTGAACTTTGACGCCTTTATAATAATATTTAACGATGTCTTCATAGGTTTTCCCTTCCCTGGCCATGCCATTAGCACCGTACTGGCTCATTCCGACTCCGTGTCCGGATCCTTTTGTCGTGATGACAATCTGGTTGCCTTGTCGCTCCCAGTCAAAATCAGATGATGTCAGCCCGAGCTTCTCACGAATCTGTTTTCCTGTCATTTTCTTTCCTCCGATTTCCACTACACCTACGCGATTACCCGATGTCCTTTCAATGACAGTCCCTATTGATGTTCCCGAAGAAAGACTTACACCCAGCTTTTTTTCAAAATCTGCAGTATCGACAACAACTTTATTATAAAATTTTGGTGATTCTTCTTTATCCCACGGACTGGATACACTTTTTAAGTAGGGGAATTCAGCTTGCCAATAGTCTTCGGAATTCTCCGTATAGCCATTGCTGGTCGAAAAAAAAGTGGCAGTAATCGGTTTTCCTTCATAGGTTAAGATTTGACCCGCCGTTTCCTGTATAGCTTTGTTGATTTTTTGCATCTTCGATTTATAATCAGAGCCCCACTGTTTTTTCAGCTCATCATTATTCTTATAAACTTGGTGCATGACCGTATCGCTTACATCGGCACCATCCGGCAAGCCTAATCGACTTTCGCTTATGAGCTGATTGACAATGTAGGTTCTCGCTGTCAATGCTTGTGCCTTCAGCGCTTCTTCTTCGAAATCAGCTGGCATTTCAGCTGCAACCACACCAGTTAAGTACGATTCAAGCGGCAGTTTTTCAATCTTTTTTGCAGATGTGCGGTAAACGGCAACTTCTACGGAACTCATTTCATTTGCAGCTACCTCTTTACCCTCATTCTTCTCTTTTTTTTCCAATTGCTCGGTCAATTGCCCACTTGTCTTATCATTTGAAAATGGAAGCACAAGCACTGCTGGAATCATGATAATTACGAATGCTACTGCTATGAATAGTACGATCATCGGTTTGATTGCTTTCAAATTCCTGAGCCTCCCTACACTTGTTTTCTCTGCCGTAAATCGTATCCAGCAGGTATCTTTACATAACAAATGTATGTTGAAGGACAAGCTTTTATGAATAGAAAAACGACAACTATTTAACTGTAGGATGAATCACGAACAAGAAAAAAACCATTCACGGTTCATTGACTCGAACGTGAATGGTTTTATAAGCTAACTTATGCGTTTAAATCTGCAATTTTTTTTGTTTCAGCAGGCACATCTTCGTTAATACGTTCCACATCAGCGCCTAGAGAGGCCAATTTACCATGGAAATTCACGTACCCTCTGTCAAGATGCTTCAATTCTGTAACACGTGTAATGCCATCTGCAACCAATCCAGTCAGGATGAGCGCTGCCGCGGCACGTAAATCTGTTGCAGCTACTTCAGCACCTTGAATGTTAGTTGGTCCATTAACGATAACGGAACGACCTTCTATTTTAATATTGGCATTCATGCGACGGAATTCTTCAACATGCATAAAACGGTTTTCGAAAACGGTCTCCGTAATCATGCTTGTTCCTTCAGCACGAAGTAATAATGCCATCATTTGCGATTGCATATCAGTCGGGAAACCAGGATGCGGCATTGTTTTGATATCAATGGCCTTCAAGGTTTTTGGACCGATAACGCGTAATCCATCTTCTTCTTCAAGAATTTCAACACCCATTTCCTCCATTTTGGCAATAAGGGAAGTAAGGTGTTCAGGTACAGCTCCTTGAACAAGAACATTGCCGCCAGTAAGAGCGGCCGCTGTCATGAATGTACCAGCTTCGATACGGTCAGGTATAATCGTATGTTCAGTGCCATATAATTTATCGACACCTTCGATTCTCATCGTACCAGTACCGGCACCTCTGACTTTGGCACCCATTTTATTAAGGAGATTCGCAAGATCTACAATTTCAGGCTCTTTGGCCACATTTTCAAGAATAGTTATACCTTCAGCAAGTGTTGCTGCCATCATGATGTTTTCAGTGGCACCCACACTCGGGAAGTCAAGATACACTCTTGCACCCTTAAGTCTGCCTTCTACCTCGGCATCAATGAAACCATTACCGACCTTCACTTTTGCTCCCATCGCTTCAAAGCCCTTTAAATGCTGGTCGATAGGACGTGATCCGATGGCACAGCCACCAGGAAGAGCAACGCGGGCCCGGCCATTCCTTGCTAGTAATGAGCCCATCACTAAAACGGAAGCTCTCATTTTACGTACATATTCAAATGGTGCTTCTTCTAATAACTCTCTTGATGCATCTACAGTTACTTGATTGTCATGAAAGGCAACGTCTGCATTTAAGTTGCGCAATACTTCATTGATTGTATATACATCGGAGAGCGTAGGAACATCTTTAATGATACTTTTCCCATCACTTGCTAATAATGTTGCAGCGATAACTGGCAAAACGGCGTTTTTAGCACCTTCTACTTTAACTGTCCCGCTAAGCCTTTTTCCGCCGCGGACGATGATTTTTTCCAAAAGTATTCCCCTCCGCGTCCATTTTCTCTATATTAATATTCAAACGTTATGATTGGTGTGCCAACTACAAAGTTCGTTCTGTCACCCAATCCTTCTGTCCGTAGCCCAAACTGCAAATTTAATTTTTCTTTTGTCAAAGGTTGTTTAAACAATGTTGAATGTGCAGATATAGATGTAAAGTTTGTTTCGTGCACACCCTCAATTTCCCTTGCTTGGAACATATCTAACAGGTCTTCAGTTTTAGAGTTTAAAACCGAATCCATATTATCATTGATAGACCCTTTAATACAAGAAAAAATTGAAGGAGTTCCTATAAATAGGTCATTCACCCTGTTTTGGAACGTAGCGGTAAAAAATGCCGCATTGGCTTTCTTCCACTTATTCCCCTTCACTTCGTAAATAACATAGGTAACTCTATCAAAGTTCTCTTCCGTTGTCATTATTTTGATAGACTCGGTCAGACCTGAATCGACATTGTAAGTTAACGCCTCAGCCTTCCAGCCGGAAGCATCATCTTTCAGGTGCCATTGAAATTGAGGGTATTTTCTTTTTAAAGCTGTAACTTCGCTTTCAAACTCTTGTTTAGTTGTAATCTCTTTATTTATTTCTCTAGTGAGTACAGACCAATCCCCTATGTCTAAATCTTTATCTTTTTGTAACAGTCCCACCAATTTAACTATATCTGGTTTACTTTCTGCCACAATCGTACTATTCCCAATTAAAATCACCATCAAACCGAGAAATACTATGTATGTTAACATTTTCTTGTTTAAATTAAACATGTTAAACCCCTCCCCTTTTACACATTCTTTCCATAAGGAGAGAGATCATACTTCGAGTTTTCCGACAATTGGTGACAACTTCCCCTTAAACTGGCAGGAAGCAAAAGCGAATACAAGAGTAGAATCATATTTTGCTATAAGAAAATTCTTACAGCTTATCAGTCATTACTAAACATATACGGAAGTTGGTTTGCAAATCCCAGGTAGTCGAGGAAGAAATTACTTACAACTGAACCGATGGCAACCGTTAATAAAATATATAAAACCCTGGCCTTGATGACCGAATTGGATCTTAACATTTTATCAAAATGTAATGCCTGTAGAGCCCACCAGGTAACTGCGATGAAAAACAAGTGTGCAATTATTCCTGTTAAAGCCTGCTGTCCCATTGCTGAAAACATGTACATACCTCCTAAAAGACACCCGAATTCTATTCTAACACAAAACCCCTTCATATTTGGAATTTAAAAGGAAGAATTGCAAAATATCTTTTTAAAACTGTAAATAGAGGCTTGATCCAATGGAACAAGCCTCTGATACAGGCATTATATCATTTACTTGAAATAAAGTCTGTAAATTCGCCAAATTGATCATGAATAAAATCAAAGGCAATATTTGGCGCCACCCCGAAAAGTATGGTGCCTATTACGCAAATGATCAACACGGTGTAAAGACCCGGACGAATTTTAATGACCTTCTCTGAATGAATGGGTCGGAAAAAAACCTGCACCAATAATCCGAAATAATACACATAGGACACAATGGTACCAGCAATCATGATTCCCGCAAGGACAAAATGACCAGGCTCCGTTATGAATGTTCCAAGAAAAATATTGAGTTTTCCAATGAAACCTGTCGTTCCGGGAATTCCAGCAAGCGACAGGATAAATACGGTGAAGGCCATGGCAAGATACGGTGATTTCCTCCCCAGTCCTGCAAGAATGCTAATATCTTCTGAACCACTTTGACTGGATAGCAGCTGAATGACTGCGAATGCACCGATATTCATTAATACATAAGCCATTAGGTAAAACCAGACAGTATCCAGGAGGAAATATCCCCCGCCCAATGTAGCCACCGCTACAAGCAGGTAGCCCGCATGGGCGATGCTTGAATAGGCGAACAATCGTTTTAAATTTTGCTGCCTTAACGCAACTACATTTCCAATGATGATCGTCAGCCCCGCTAACGAAGCTATATAGATATTATTTTTTTCCAAAAAGTCAAGCGCTCCGAACGTATCACCGGAAGCTGTTAGGAACAACGAGAGAAAAATGCGCAGGATGATGACGAAACCCGCCATTTTCGAAATTACACTCAAGAAGGCTGCGACCGGTGTCGGTGCCCCCTCATACACATCCGGCGCCCACATATGAAATGGAGCGGCAGCTATCTTGAAGGCTACACCGACAAACACCATGAAGAAAGCGATGCCCATGATGTATTGCAGCTGGCCGTCCGTCATCGCAGCCATCGTCCGGCTCATTTCGCCTAGATTGACGGAACCGGTCACTCCATATAAATAGCTCATCCCGAATAAAGTGATCGCAGTGGAAATGCCCCCGTTTATCACATACTTCATGGACGCTTCGTTGGACTTCCGATCATGCTTGCGTATTCCGACCAATATATAAGATGAAAGTGAAAGAAGTTCCAGTCCAACGAATAGGGTTATCAAATCACCGCTTGAGGACATGACCATCGCTCCAAGCAAAGCGGTCAGGAACAGATAATAAAATTCCCCCCGGTGCTCCCGCATCCCCTCCTGTGGTTCATATCCTTCAGCCAGAAGGATGATCAGGGCCGCTCCTAATAATAGTAGCAGCTTAAAAGCTTTTGCAAATGAATCTAAACGAAACGTATCGGATAAGATACTGACTGTCTCAAAGGATAGCAGGCTAATCAGTGACAAACAGGCCAAAATGATTCCGGTTAGCGCGAGCCATGCCAGTTTTCTCCGATTAAAGTGCTTCGGCCAGAATAAATCCAATATCGAAAGAATCATGGTCGTTCCAAGGATGATGAATTCCGGCATCATCGCTCCCCAATCATAAGAAAGCATCGTGTTCCAATCCATCCTTCATCGCCCCCCTAGAGCTAGCATCATGGCTTCAATCGTTCCTTGAAGAGGCCCGCCTAACAAATTGGGGTATACCCCAACAGATATTATCAAACCTAGAAGAACCAATGCCGGCACAAACTCCCAGCTTCCAAGGTCTCGTCTCTCTTTTTCTACCAAGCTATCATTTTTCCCGAAAGTCATCTGCATGACCGCCCTCAGTACATAGACAGCGGTTAATACGAGCCCGATCACGCCTATTGCCGCAAGCAACGGCTGACTCTTGAATAAGCCAAGAAATACCATGAATTCACTGATGAAGCCGGACATGCCAGGCAAACCGAGTGAAGCCATCCCGCAAGCTAGCATAAACCCTGAAAAAATCGGCATCGACTTGGCCAATCCCCCAAGCTTAGGAAGCATGGTGGTTCCCGTCCGCTCATACAAAACACCCACCAAGAAAAACAACAAAGCAGCAATTAGCCCATGTGAGATGACTTGAAAGATAGCTCCCTGAATGCCCGCTTCATTCAAGGCTCCCAGCCCCATCATGACGATGCCCATATGTGAGATCGATGAATAGGCTAAAACGAGCTTGAAATCCGTTTGTACCAACGCTAGAAATGCACCATATAAAAAACTTAGGACCCCAAATAGGACAATGGTAAAGGCCAAGCTTTTATATTGTTCAGGAAATATCCCCATTCCAAACCGGATGATTCCATATGCCCCTATTTTCAATAGGACACCCGCATGTATCATGACTATGGATGGAGGTGCTTCTGCATGTACCCGCACCATCCAGCTGTGAAAGGGAAAGACGGGCAGCTTTATCGCAAATGCAACGAGAAAGGCGAGACATAAACCATATTTCATCGAACCGGATATCGGTGCAAAAAGCGAAACACCCCCCATTGTCATCATCTGTGTCAATGCAGCAATGTTGGTCGTACCAGTCCTGGCAAACAAAATCAAAATAGCCACCAATAAAACAGCCGAACCAATGCCATTATAAATCAGAAAAATATAAGAAGCTTTCTCCCTCTCCAGAAAACCCCATCTACCAATTAAAAAGAAAGCAGGAATCAAAGTCATTTCAAAAAAGATGAAAAAAAGGATCAAATTTTCTGCCGTGAAGACACCGAGCATTCCAATCTCCAGGATCAAAAATAACAAATAATACCCTTTCCACTCTTTTTTTATATAAATGGATGCGATTGCGGCCAGTGATGAAATGATTGTCGTCAGTAAAATGAAGATAAGACTTAATCCATCCAGCCCCAACTCAAAGTCAACCGTGAAGAGCTTGGGATCATACATCTCCAAATTCCCAAACCTGATCCAATTTAACTTAATGTCAAATATTGAAAGGGCCACACCCGAATAATATTGGCTGAATAGAAAGAACGATAGGAAAAGGGGAGGCAGTGTTCCGAAAAAGCCAAATTGTTTAATCGTCCTTTCCTCTTTTTTCGGCATAAGGGCAATCATCACTATGCCCAACAGCGGTGAGAACACTAAAAGCGAGAGCAAATAGACATTCATCTTAGATACCCCCCAGTTACTGCAAAAATCACCAACAGTACCGCAAGTCCCAGAAAGGCTATCATGCCATATTGCTGTACCTGTCCCGTTTGCAGTTTAGACCCTATTTTCCCCAACCCTTCTATCGAACTTGTTAGAGTGGAAACCAGGCCACCGACAATGAACCTTTCAATATAAGAAAGGAATATACTAAAGCCTTTGACTGCATAGCCTGCAGTAAAACGGTAAATTTCATCAATGTAATACTTATTTTCCAAAACCCGATATACCTCGGAGTTTTCTTTGACAAGCCATTCCCGAGGTAACTTCTTTTTAGCGTATATCATATAAGCAAGGTATATCCCTGCCAGCGATACAAGCACGGCCATCAACATTATCCAAACGGGCCCCTCACTATGGCTGGCGCCTAGAAGTGTTTCATTTCCCTCCACAAGCCACTCCCCAAGGAAAGTTCCAAACCACGGTGTTTGGATATACCCGCTGATTACAGCGAGTAATGCCAATGCCATCATGGGAATTAACATGATTGAAGGTGATTCCTTGACCTGTTTTACTTGACTGCGCGATTCCCCTGCAAACATCATGAAAAACAGCCGGAACATATAAAACGCAGTTAAAAAGGAGGTAACCACCGCTAGACCAAACAATAGATAACTATTATTCTCCCAGGCTGCCATTAGAATTTCATCTTTACTGAAAAAGCCCGAGAGCAATGGAAACCCCGATATCGCCAAAGTGCCAGTCAAGAACAGCGGCCCAGTCCAATTCAACTTCCCCCATAGGCCGCCCATCTTTTCCATATCCTGTGTATGTATAGCGTGAATAACACTGCCTGCTGCCAAAAACAGCAATGCTTTAAAAAAGGCATGGGTCATTAAATGAAACACCCCGGCCACATATCCCGAAGTACCCAAAGCAAGCATCATAAAGCCAAGCTGAGAGATTGTCGAATAGGCCAATATACGCTTAACATCCTTTTGCACTATGGCAATGCTAGCGGCAAATATGGCTGTAATTCCACCTGTTATCGCTACGACCTGCATCGCAGCAAAACTAGCCATGAATAACGGAAACATGGCCGCGACCAGGTAAACCCCTGCAGCAACCATGGTTGCAGCGTGTATCAATGCGGAAACCGGAGTCGGGCCTTCCATTGCATCCGGAAGCCATGTGTGAAGTGGAAATTGTCCAGACTTCCCAACAGCACCGATAAAAATCAAAATAGCGATTAAAGTCAGTTTTTCACTTGATATCATGCCTGATTGAACGGCTTGAAAGATCTCTCCATATTCAAAGCTGCCTGTTTCCCAGAATAGCAGAATGATGCCGATTAAGAGCCCTACATCCCCAATCCTGGTCATGATGAATGCCTTCTTCGCTGCAGCTTTAGCTTCAAGTTTATAAAAGTAAAACCCAATGAGCAGGAAAGAACCCACCCCGACCAATTCCCAGAAGATATAAAGTTGTAATAAATTTGGTGCCATGACAAGTCCAAGCATGGCAAAGGTGAAGAAGCCCAGATAAGCATAAAAAATGGAGAATCGCACTTCACCCTTCATATACCCCTTCGAATATATCTGGACAAGCAGGCTGACAAGGGAAACGACCACAAGCATCAAGGCATTAAGCTGATTGATTTCGAATCCTGCTGTAAGTTGCGTCCCTCCGAAGGAAAGCCAATCTATCGATATATTATAAGTAGGTTCTTTAAATCGTTCCATCAGGACAAGCAACGATAAAACAAACGAAGCCAACGTACATATTATTCCTATAAAAGCTCCTCGTTCCCGCAACCGCCCGCCTGATAGAAGCAGAACCAGAAACGTGACGAGTGGAAAGACCGGTATGAGCCATGCGTACTCCATCATCGTATCAAATCCCCTTCTTCATTTATATAAACCTTCAATGCTTCATAATTTCCATTTCATCGACATTGACCGTCTTCCGATTGCGGTAAAGGGACATTAATATGGCCAGCCCTACAGCTGCCTCGGCCGCAGCGATCGTAATCGTGAATAAGGAAAAAACTTGACCCGTAATGGAAGGCGTTACCCCGAATTTACTGAAGGCAACTAAATTGATATTCGCTGCGTTCAGCATCAGCTCGATTGAAATTAAAACAATGACCGCATTTCTTTTCGTCAAGGCTCCATACAGCCCTATGCAAAATAAAACGAGTGCCAATACAAGGTAAGCCGACAAGGGAACTCCCGTCATGATCGATCTCCCTCCTCATCATCTTTTTTAGCCAATACGATGGCACCGACTAAAGCAACAAGCAGGAGTACCGACATCACTTCAAATGGAATCACATATTTTGAAAAAAGTTCGATTCCTATTTGTTTTGTATTTTCCTCATGCAAGACCGTTGGCTGAACAGGTATATCCAGATTATAAATCCCCAGATAAACCGCTACGGCGAATCCAGCAATCGCTGCCAGCAAGGAGAATTTCCCCCAGCCCCCTTTAGCGGGTGCATCATTTTCTTGGTGTTTTGTCAGCATAATCCCGAATAGCATTACGATCGTAATTGCCCCTGAATAAATAAGGATTTGGACAATGGCGACAAACTCGGCCGAAAGCAACATATAAATCCCTGCAATGCCCAAGAAAGTAAAAACAAGTGCGATTACCATGTGCACCACTTTTGTTAAGGTAATCAGCAGCACCCCGCCCAATATCGCGACGAGTGCCAAACCAATAAAGGCAATTAATTCACCCGACAAACTCATACTTTATTCACCTTCCGGATATTTTGATCATTTTCATCCAGCCACTCCAGATTTTTAAATAGATGATCACGGCTATACTCGGCCAGCTCGAATTGATTCGTCATCACGATTGCTTCTGTAGGGCAGACCTCCGTACATAAATCACATAAAATACAAATCTCGAAATTGATGTCATACGTATCGATGATTTTCCCTTTTTTCGACGGGTCCGGATGTTTCTTACCAGTTAATTGAATGCAATCCGTTGGGCAAATCGTCACGCATTGATTGCATACAATACACTTTTCAGGATAGAATTTCTGGATTCCGCGGAATCGGTCAGGAAGTGGAAGCGGCTCATTCGGGTAGTCATAGGTCACTTTTTTCCTCGTCAAGTTCTTTAATGTATAGGTTAAACCTTTTGCTAAACCAAGCATATAAATCCCTCGCTTTCCGACCAGCTTAAGTTTCTAAAAAAGGTTAATCAATTCTTTTATTAATGCCGTCAAAAATATATTGGCTAATGCAACCGGAAGCAGCACCTTCCATCCGAATTCCATTAATTGATCGGCCCTTATACGAGGAAAGGTTACACGAATCCAGACCAATACATAGAATACGGCACTGAACTTCAGACCGAACCAGATGGCTGCCGGAATAAAATCCAAAAACGGAATAGAATTCCATCCCCCTAAAAATAATACAGTGGTTAGCGTTGCCATTGCAAACATATACACATATTCGGATAACATAAAGAAGGCCCAGCGAAATCCAGAGTATTCAACATGATAGCCTGCAACAAGTTCGGATTCCGCTTCCGGAAGGTCAAAAGGAACCCTGTTCAACTCGGCAACCGATGCAATAAAAAATACGATAAACGCAATCGGCTGAAGAAAAATGAACCAAACCCTTTCCTGGGCCGCAACTATATCATTCAAGTTTAAACTGCCTGTTATAAGGACGATTCCCACTAGCGACATCACCAAAGGAATCTCATAAGATATCATTTGCGCGGCTGCCCTCATTCCGCCAATCAAAGAATATTTATTATTGGATGCCCAACCTGCAGTGACGATGCCGATGGTCGATATGCCGGAAATCGCCATATAATAAAGCAGTCCGACACCTATATCAGCAAATTGGAAGGCCTCGGTGAACGGCAAGGTGGCAAGGACCATGAAAGCAGGAGCAAAAGCAATTACGGGAGCTAAAATATATAACGGCTTATCAGCTTTTTTCGGTATCGTATCTTCCTTGATCAGAAGTTTCAAAACATCGGCAACGGTCTGCAAGAGACCCCATTTCCCCCCAATTTGATTTGGGCCGACACGCATCTGCATGAACCCCATTATTTTTCGCTCAGAAAGGATTCCATAGGTTACAAACCCTAATACGACGAACAGGAGCAGGACTGCCAAACCAAAAAAAATGCCAAAATTCAGCAGGCTTGGAGCGGAGTGGAGAAGGTCCTTGATCATTTATCCATCCACCTCCCCTAAAACGATATCGATTGCACCTAATATCGTTATCAAGTTCGCCATATTTTCCCCTTCCAATAATTTCGGTAGTATTTGCAGGTTATAAAATGAAGGCCTGCGAAATTTCAAACGGTATGGCTCCTTTTTCCCTTCACTCGCGATATAACAGCCGATTTCCCCTCTTGGTGACTCAATTCGGACAAATGCTTCACCCTTAGGAACCTTTATTATTTTAGGAACCTTAGCTAGGACCGGCCCTTCTGGAAATTGCTCAACCGCCTGCTCGATGATTTTCAGTGATTCTTCGATTTCTTCCATTCTACAGTGATAGCGTGAAAAGGCATCACCCTCTTCCCTTGTAGGAACATCAAATGTGAATCTGTCATAAATCGAATATGGTTCATTTTTTCGTAAATCCCATTTCACACCTGTACACCTTAAGTTGGCACCGCTAAGTGAATACTGCAACGCTTCTTCCTTCGTATAGATGCCCACCCCTTTAACCCGATTCACAAAGATTTCATTCCCTGTCACAAGCTCATGGTAACCGGCAAGCTGCTCCCTCATATAAGGGACAAACTCGGCAACCTTCGCAATCCAGTCTTCAGGAGCATCCCATTTCACACCTCCGACACGCATATAATTGAATGTAAGGCGTGCCCCTGACAATTCAGTCAATAAATTAACGATCATTTCACGTTCTCGAAAGGCGTATAGGAAAGGGCTCGTCGCACCTATATCCAGCAAGTAAGTACCCCACCAGACAAGGTGGCTTGCAACTCTGCCCAATTCCATTGCAATAACCCGCAAATATTCTGCCCTTTCGGGAATCTCCACCCCCATCATTGTCTCAACAGCATGGCAAAGCACATAATTATTTGTCATTGCCGCTAGATAATCGAGCCGATCGGTATATGGGATTATTTGTGTATATTGCAGATTTTCCGCTAGTTTTTCCGTACCGCGATGCAGATACCCAATGACAGGTGTAGCCTCTTTTATAATTTCACCGTCAATCTTGATGACAAGCCGAAAAACACCATGTGTACTCGGATGCTGCGGCCCGACATTTAGAAGCATTTCTTCCGTCCTTAACATTGGGCTTACACCTCCACATCATAAGGCTGATAATCTTTTCTAAGGGGATACCCTTTCCAATCATCACCTAGTAAAATTCGCTTTAAATCAGGGTGTTCATAAAAGTTAATACCTAATAAATCATATGCCTCACATTCTGGCCAATTTGCTCCTGACCATAATGGGACCAATGAATGAATAACGGGAGAATCCCTATCAAGCTTCACCTTCAAGGCAACTGATTGGTTCATTTTGAATGAATGTACATGCACATAGATTTCCATATGGGATTCAAAATCCGTACCATGAAGTTCCGATAAATACGAAAAGTTAAGCTGTTCATCGTATCGCAGAAATTTTGCTATTGAGAAATATGTATCTGGATCAGCCACTAAAGTGGGTACATCTTTTGATAACCTATTAATATAGTGCTCTAATAATGCCCCTTGTCCTAAATGGCTTTCAATAGCAGAAACAATTTGATCGAGTTTAGACTGATTTGGAGGAGGTTCGCTAGAGACGTTAACTTCCTCGCTTTCCTTTACGGCAGTCCTGTTCTTCGCAGCAGCAGTCGCTTTTGCCTTGGCAGCGGCTGCTGCCTTTGCCTTGGCCGCTGCCGCCGCCTTTTGCTTCGCTGCATCCATTTCTTCCGGCTTTTCCGCCGCTTCTTCTTTCGCCCGTTTTCGAGCCAGTGCTGCCGCCTTCGCCTTGGACGCGGCTGCCGCTTTTTGTTTCGCTATTTCCGTTTCTTCTTCCGGCTTTTCCGCACTTTCAGCTTTCGCCTGTTTTCGGGCAAGTGCTGCCGCCTTCGCCTTGGCCGCGGCTGCCGCTTTTTGTTTCGCTATTTCCGTTTCTTCTTCCGGCTTTTCCGCACTTTCAGCTTTCGCCTGTTTTCGGGCAAGTGCTGCCGCCTTCGCCTTGGCCGCTGCCGCCGCCTTTTGTTTCGCTATATCCGTTTCTTCTTCCGGCTTTTCCGCACTTTCAGCTTTCGCCTGTTTTCGGGCAAGTGCTACAGCCTTCGCCTTAGCCGCTGCCGCCGCCTTTTGTTTCGCTATTTCCGTTTCTTCTTCCGGCTTTTCCGTACTCTCAGCCTTCGCCTGTTTTCGGGCCAGTGCTACAGCCTTCGCCTTGGCCGCTGCCGCTGCTTTTTGTTTCGCTAAGTCTTCCTTTTCACTCATCTATATCACCCGCTTTCCGGTTTTCGCCTCGTAACGGATTTTTTCTTTTAATTTATTGATCCCATAAATAAGTGCAGCTGGGTTTGGAGGACAACCCGGTATATATACATCCACAGGTACAATTTGATCTACCCCTTTGACCACTGAGTAAGAGTGAACATAAGGCCCGCCAGCAGTTGCACAGGATCCCATTGCAATGACCCATTTCGGTTCGGGCATTTGTTCATATAATCTACTTATTATTGGAGCCATTTTTTTCGTTACAGTTCCTGAAACAATCATGACATCCGATTGTCTGGGTGATGTCCGAAAAAATGAACCAAATCGGTCCAAATCATAATGAGAGGAGCCGACACCCATCATTTCAATTGCACAACATGCCAAACCGAATGTCATTGGCCAGAGTGAGTTACTTCTAGCCCAGCCTTTTATTTGTTCTAGTGTTGATAAAAAAATACTGTGTCGCATTTCTTCCATTTCTTCAGGGGTAAGTTCATCCAATTTCAATTCCACTTTAACACCTTCTTTTTCCAAGCGTAGATTAGCCCTAGCATAAGGATCAGGACAAAAAATAGCATTTCAATCAATGCAAACAGTCCGAGTTCATCATAGGCAACCGCCCATGGGTAAAGAAAAACGGTTTCTACGTCAAATATGACGAACATCAATCCGAATAGATAATACCTGACATTGAATTGAACCCTTGAATCCTGAAAAGGCTCGATTCCGCTTTCATAAGTCGTATATTTCATATCTGTCGGTTTATAAGGCCTTAGCAGTCTACCAAGAAATAAAGCGATCACAGGTAATAAAATGCCGAGACAAAGGAAAACAAATACAATTAAATAATTATTTTGGTAAATATGCAGCTGTCCCATGTTCATCTCCCTTTATGGATAAATCATGTTAAATGGGTACAATTTAAATTTGCTTGTCTTCTTTTTGGATACCTTATAAATATTATGCAGGGTGACATTCTTTTAGAAGCAACGTGACTAGGAGGGGGTATGAAGCAATAAATGTAAGCGTATACATTATAACATTAGGATAAAAGCATGTCGACGAGTTAAGGTTTAAAATGGAAAATACTTTACACTATAATTCGACTTTTTTTTTCAATCCACAACCTTTTAATTTCGATATTCAATGTCACTAATCAACCTTTTGGATAAAAAAAACACCTGATCTTACCACGAATGGCTTAATCAGGTGTTTTCATCAATTAATGTTATCGCATTTCTGCAATTTGGATTCGGTTGATGGCACGTTTAAGCGCTAAATTAGCTCTTTTGGCATCATTTGATCCATCATTGTTCTGCAATCTTTGTTCAGCACGGGCTTTTGCTGCTTGAGCACGTGCAAGATCGATAGTTTCAGCTCTTTCAGCAGATTGAGCCAAAATGGTTACCACATCAGGGCGAACTTCTAAGAAGCCACCATTTACAGCTACATAGTCTGTGTTGCTTCCATTTTTAAGACGGACAGCACCAATGGTAAGCGGGGCTACAGTTGGAACGTGTCCAGCCATGATTCCCAGCTCACCGCTTTTAGCTTTAGTGCTTACCATTTCAACTTCTGCATCATATACTGGGCCATCGGGAGTAACAACATTGACTTTAATGGTCTTCATTTCATTCCCTCCTAGGTCCCTTTAATTAAGCCATTTCTTTTGCTTTAGCAATAACTTCTTCGATGCGGCCAACTAGACGGAAAGCATCTTCTGGAAGTTCGTCATATTTTCCAGCTAGGATATCCTTGAATCCTTGGACTGTTTCTTTAACTGGTACATAAGATCCTTTTTGACCAGTGAATTGTTCAGCCACGTGGAAGTTTTGTGACAAGAAGTTTTGAATTCTACGAGCACGGGCAACGATTACTTTTTCGTCTTCGCTTAATTCGTCCATACCCAAGATGGCAATAATATCTTGAAGTTCTTTATACTTCTGTAAAGTCGATTGCACTTGACGAGCCACTTTATAGTGCTCAGCTCCAACGATCTCTGGGCTAAGGGCACGAGAAGAAGACGCCAATGGATCAACTGCAGGGTAGATACCCATTTCAGAAAGTTTACGCTCAAGGTTAGTTGTTGCATCCAAGTGAGCGAAAGTTGTAGCTGGAGCCGGATCCGTATAGTCATCGGCAGGTACATAGATCGCTTGAATGGATGTAACCGAACCTTTATTTGTTGAAGTGATACGTTCTTGCAATTGTCCCATTTCAGTAGCCAGAGTTGGTTGGTAACCTACCGCTGAAGGCATACGGCCTAGTAGGGCAGAAACCTCAGAACCTGCTTGTGTGAAACGGAAAATGTTATCGATGAAGAAAAGAACGTCTTGTCCTTGTTCGTCACGGAAATATTCAGCCATTGTCAAACCGCTTAGAGCGACACGCATACGTGCACCTGGTGGCTCGTTCATTTGTCCGAATACCATCGCAGTTTTCTTGATAACACCAGAATCAGTCATCTCGTAGAAAAGGTCATTACCTTCACGAGTACGCTCACCTACACCAGCGAATACCGAGATACCGCCGTGCTCTTGTGCGATGTTATTGATAAGTTCTTGGATAAGTACAGTTTTACCAACACCGGCTCCACCGAAGAGACCGATTTTACCACCTTTGATGTAAGGAGCAAGTAAATCTACTACTTTAATACCCGTTTCAAGGATTTCAACAGACGTTGATAATTCCTCGAATGACGGCGCTTGTCTGTGAATTGGATCACGACGCACCTCTGCTGTAAGTGGTTCGAATAGATCAATGTTTTCCCCTAATACGTTGAAAACACGACCTAGAGTAACTTCACCTACAGGAACGGAAATTGGAGCTCCTGTATCAACAGTCTCTGCACCACGGGTTAAACCATCAGTGGAAGACATTGCTACAGTACGAACTGTATTATCACCTAGTTGAAGGGCTACTTCAAGAGTTAGTCCTGTACCAGACGCTGTATTTTCGATTCTTAACGCGTTATAGATCTTAGGAAGTTGTCCGTCTTCGAATTTCACGTCAACAACCGGACCCATAACTTGAGTAACGCGTCCTATATTCATTGTTTTCCCTCCTAACGTTGCTTATAACGACTATCGAGTTTATGGAACGGCCAAGCTTCGTCCGGGCCGACCGTCCCCTTTAATGTTTTTATTCTAAAGCTGCTGCACCGCCGACGATCTCTGTAATTTCTTGAGTAATCGCTGCCTGACGTGCACGGTTATATTGTAATGAAAGTGAGTCGATCAATTCTTTTGCATTATCGGTTGCACTTTTCATTGCAGTCATACGTGCAGAGTGCTCACTTGCTTTACCATCTAACAAAGCACCATAAATCAAACTTTCTGCGTACTGAGGCAATAATACCTCAAGGATTTCTTCTGCATTCGGTTCAAATTCATAAGAAGTCAATGTTGCATTGGAAGTATTGAAGTCAGCTAACGGAAGGACTTGCTTTTCCGTTACCTCCTGCTGGATTGGGCTGACATAATGGTTATAGTACATATAAAGCTCATCACACAGCTCATTCAGATATAAATTCACTGTTGATTTTGCAAGGGAGCTAATGTCAGCGAAAGACGGCTGATCGGGAACCCCAATTACTTCAAGCTCTACGTGCATATTACGGCTGACAAAGAAATCACGGCCAACCCTTCCGATTGCGATAATGACGAACTCATCATTGGATTTATGGCGTTCAAGAATGGTTTTATGAACGTGGCGAAGGATACTACTATTGTATGCCCCAGCCAATCCACGGTCCGATGTGATTACCAAGTAACCGGTTTTCTTAACTGGACGTGAAGTAAGCATTGGATGTGATGCATCCGTGCTTCCGTTCGCAATGCTGGATACCACTTCTTGAATTTTTTCCATATATGGAACGTATGCTTTAGCATTAGCTTCTGCACGGTTCATTTTAGAAGCAGATACCATCTGCATCGCTTTTGTAATTTGACTCGTCTTTTTCGTTGAAGTAATCCGAGACTTAATATCGCGTAAAGAGGCCATTCATTCTCACCACCCTTTTATAAATTAGTTAGACCTTTATTATTCAGAAATAACGAAGTTCTTTTTGAATTCGTTAATTGCAGCAACGATAGCAGCGTCTTCAGGAAGACCTTTAGTTGTGCGAATGTGATCTAATAATTCCGGATGAGAACGATCTAGGAACACATAGTATTCTTCTTCAAAACGAAGGATATCCGATACAGGAATATCATCTAAATGACCTTTAGTCAAAGCATAGAAAATCATGACTTGTTTTTCAACTTTGATCGGTTTGTTTAGGTCCTGTTTTAGAACTTCAACTGTACGAGCACCACGGTTAAGTTTTGCTTGTGTTGCAGCATCCAGATCAGAACCGAATTGAGAGAATGCTTCCAATTCACGGTATGAAGCCAAGTCAAGACGTAATGTACCGGCAACTTTTTTCATCGCTTTAATTTGTGCAGATCCACCAACACGGGATACGGATAGACCAGCGTTAATCGCAGGACGTACACCTGAGAAGAACAAATCGGATTGCAAGAAGATTTGTCCATCAGTGATGGAAATTACGTTTGTTGGGATGTAAGCAGAGATGTCGCCTGCTTGTGTTTCAACAAACGGAAGCGCAGTGATTGAACCGGCACCTAAAGTGTCATTCAACTTTGCTGCACGCTCAAGTAAACGGGAGTGCAAGTAGAATACATCCCCTGGGAATGCTTCACGACCTGGAGGACGGCGAAGTAGCAAGGAAAGTTCACGGTATGCAGATGCTTGTTTAGAAAGATCATCATACACCACAAGAACGTGCTTGCCTGCGAACATGAACTCTTCACCCATAGTCACACCAGCATATGGAGCTAGGTATAAAAGTGGTGCTGGTTGAGAAGCTGATGCAGATACAACGATTGTGTAATCCAAAGCACCATTTTTACGTAGTGTTTCAACAGTTCCACGAACCGTTGATTCTTTTTGACCGATAGCTACATAGATACAGATCATATCTTGGTCAGCTTGGTTAAGAATTGTATCGATCGCAACTGATGTTTTACCAGTTTGACGGTCACCAATGATCAACTCACGTTGTCCACGACCGATTGGAACTAATGCATCGATTGCTTTAATACCTGTTTGTAAAGGTTCATGTACTGATTTACGGTCCATTACGCCTGTTGCAGGGCTTTCGATTGGACGAGTTTTTGTCGTAGCGATCGGGCCCAGGCCATCTAATGGCTGTCCAAGCGGATTCACGACACGTCCGATTAATTCTTCTCCAACTGGCACTTCCATGATACGGCCAGTACGACGTACTTCACTGCCTTCTTTAATGTCTCTGAATGGTCCAAGAATAACAACACCTACGTTATTTTGCTCAAGGTTTTGTGCTAATCCCATTGACCCATTGGAAAATTCTAAGAGCTCCCCAGACATTGCATTATCTAAACCATGAACGCGTGCGATACCATCACCAACAGTGATAACCGTACCAACATCGCTTACTTTAATTTCCGACTGATAGTTTTCAATCTGCTTTTTAATCAGCGCACTGATTTCTTCAGCTTTGATGCTCATGAATTTCACCCCTATCTGTGAATATTAACCTAATAGTTGTTTGCTAAGGCGATCTAACTTACCGCTAATCGTCCCGTCATATATACGGTTACCGATTTGTAATTTGATGCCGCCAAGGATATTGCTATCCGTAATATTAGTAATGCGTAAATTTCTTTTGCCAATTTTCGCTGCAAAAGATGAAGACACAGCTTCCACTTCCGTTTCAGTCAATGGACGCACTGTATAGACCGTTGCATCAGCTACTGAGTTTTCTTCATTCGCAAGTTCAATGAACTCTTGTGCCATTGCTGTCACTTCATCTGTACGATGACGCTCCACCATCAACATCAAAGTGTTTTGAACGGAAGAAGAAAGGCTTGCAAATGCATTTGCAATCAAAGCGGCTTTTGCATCTTTAGTCATTTTAGGATGAGCCAGGAAGCTTAATAGCTCATTATCATTTGTAAAAACTTCATTCACTATGCGAAGCTCTTCTTCAAGTTGGTTAATGAGATTTTGCTCTTTCGCAATTTGGAAAAGGGCAACGGCATAACGCTTTGCTACTGTTATATCGCTCATTTCCCTTCTCCTGCCTCTTGAATGTAGTCATTGATCAATTGCTCTTGATCTGCTTCGGATAGTTCTTTTTCTATTACTTTAGAAGCAATAAGTACGGATAAAGATGCCACTTGCTCGCGTAATGCCGTAATGGCTTTTTCTTTTTCCTGTACGATTTCACGCTTAGCCGTTTCTTTGACGCGTTCAGCTTCAAGGCGTGCTTGATTCACGATCTCTTCACGCTGTGCTTCACCTTGAAGTTTTGCGTTTTCTATAAGTTGTCCCGCTTCAGTGCGAGATTGTTTTACGATTTCACGTTGTTCTTCTAAATATTTAAGTGCTTCTTGTCTGCTAGCTTCAGCTGCTTGAATTTCATTTGCAACATGTTCTTCACGTTGAGTCATGATGCCCATTAGAGGACCCCATGCAAATTTCTTCAGCAACGCTAACAAAATGATAAACATTACTAATTGGTATAACATGTCTCCGCCATTAAAGCCATGAGACGTTGATCCAAGTACAAAGCTGCTTGTTAACACGCTTGGTTCACTCCCTTCACGAGTTTCACTTCTTAAAGCGTTCATTATATATGAACTTTAGAAAACTATGCTCTTAAACTGTATAAAAACAGGATTGTGGACATAAAGGAAAGGCGAAGGTTCACATGGAACGAACTTCGCCATTTTTGAACTTTTTGAAGGTTCTATTAACCACCATATACCATAAACGCAATTACTACCGCGATGATAGGCATCGCCTCAACTAAACCTACCCCGATGAACATTGTTGTTTGAAGCATACCGCGAGCTTCTGGTTGACGAGCGATACCTTCTACTGTTCTTGAAACGATAAGACCATTACCAATACCTGCACCTAGTGCTGCTAAACCAATTGCAATTGCTGCTGCAAGAAGACCTACTGAACCTGTCATTATAAATATCCTCCTTAGATTGTATCAAAATTTATTTTTTTAGTTCTAAATGAACTTATAATTAATGGTCGTCACTGACTTTATGAGACAGATAAACCATTGTTAACGTGACAAAGATAAACGCTTGGATACTACCGACGAAAATACTATAGCCTTGCCATACTAATGTAGGCACAATTGCACCAATAAATCCGGCAGCTCCACTAAATGCTAGAGATCCCGCTAATAGACTCAGCAAAACTTCACCAGCATAAATGTTACCATATAGACGCAGACCAAGTGTCAAGGAGTTTGTAAATTCCTCTACAAGTGTCATTGGGTTTTTATAAGCTTTAAAGTAACCCTTGGCGCCTTTCATTTTTATAGCATAATAATGCGTTAAACCTAAAACCATGACTGCAAGAGTCAATGTGATAACTGGGTCGGCTGTTGGCGATTTCCACCAAAGCACTCCATCGTAACTAATTGCAAACGGAAGACCTAGCATATTGGACACAAAAATGTACATCAGCAAAGTCATACCAAGCAGTTGAAACTGACCACCTGTTCTCCAGTCCATGTTACTATTAATAATACCCTTAACGAAATCCATAATCCATTCCATGAAATTCTGCATGCCAGTTGGCTTCATTGCAAGCTTACGTGTACCAAGCACAGCAAGTATGAACACAACTAGACTGGCAACTGTAATCATCAGGACGTTACTCAAGTTAAAGGTAAGACCCATAAATTCTTGTAAGGGTGCTTCATGATTCAACTATATTCACCTCTCTTCCCCGCTATCGACGTATTAATTGGATGAAAAAATCTATAAAAATGACAATATAAGCTGTCATTAATCCCCATACAACACTTATCAGATGAAAATGCTCCGGAAATTCCAATGCAATGAGTACCGCTAGACCTGCGGATGCCATTCGAGTCATCGTCCCAAGAGATTTAGTTTTCTTTCCTTCATCGAGCGCCTGACTGAACTTTTTCATTTTCTGATTGATCAGCCATAAATTGTATAAACTCAAACTCGTACCCAGTATAAGCCCAGCAAAAACGGCTTGATAACTCGTAAGTCCCCATCCAACAACATAAACCGCCAGAAGAAAAATTATATATTTACTCTGCCTGTTGAACATGATTTTCATTTCTGGCATTTTTCATTTAATCTCCTGAGAAATATTTTCGTACTGAATGAAGCATTGCTTGTAAACCTAGCAAGTCCACAAAGAAGGCCAATTACTAATAGCAGCGGTTCGAATCTTAGGTTCTGACAAGTAAATGAAGATACCGAACAAAACTGATCCGACTATTTGAGAAAGAATCGCTGACATCAAAGTCATAGCCATTTTAGACGGCAAATCATTTGACGCAAGTTGCATCCTCGCGGTTGAATTTGGTGGAGGATAGAAAACATTTCATGCTGTAAAAATCTGCATGCCGGGCTACTGAAAACCCTCTCATTTTACATCCTTTGTTAGCATACAATAGGCTAGAATCATTGTCAATGAGTGGTTAGTGAAATTTGTCACAGGTTTGTGATTATTAACGAATTGTTCACAAATTATCTTTTTTCTACTATTGACATCCGTTTTATTTTACTTATTGTCCTCTGTTCACTCAATAAGTAACGTCTTTTCTATCCGATCTTCCCTTCCGCCCCTTCTCGCAAAGATTATCGCTTTATAAACTCCTTTAGGCGGCAAGTCCTTTTTCAATACATCTTTTTTGATCAAACCGGAAGGTGCCGATCTCGACCAATCCAAATATCCAGCGAATTTCAAGGTATCTTCCTCATAAAGGGCAATACCGAATTCTTCGGCCCCCCGCGGAAGGTACATTTCGTATCGATATGTGCCTGCCTGGTCCCCTTGGCCAAAATCAAATCCCATTACCCTTGGATAATCAGGCTCTTCTTTTACATATAAATAAGGAAGGGATATTCTTTTGGTTCCTTCCATTATAATGAGGTATCCATCAAAGACTCCCTTTTTAAGTTCGGCTGGGTTGACCTGCAGCCCCACTTTAATCTGTTTCTTTTCCTTCGGATTCAAAGTAAGGGATTTCGGCAATTCCCATGTGAGTCCCGTCTCTTTTAATGGGACCATAAAAGAGTATTTCCTCATTTTCGTTCCGGTATTTTCTATGACTATCGTTTCATGATGCTCTTCAATTCCTTCTTTCTTTGTATACATTCCAAAGGACAATGAGCTGGGATTCAAGAGCGTGTCCGCTTTTAGTGCTTCGTCGACCTGAATGCGTCCTGCCCCCTGTTCATATGTGTGATAAAATTGATTCGCAGATTTCCTCAATGGCTTGGAAGTGCTCATCAATGCAGATTTCACTTGATCAGGAGTCCAATCCGGGTGTTTTTGCAGGATTAAAGCGACCGCTCCTGCAACATGCGGTGCGGACATACTTGTTCCATCCAGGGACATATATCCTTTAGGGACGGTGCTTTCAATTTCCACTCCCGGTGCCAATACGTCAGGCTTTATTCCCCATGATACGGTTACCGGGCCCCTGGAGCTAAAATCCGCGAGCCTATCCTGCTCGTTCTTATAAACAAATTGAACGGTTTTGCTCTGCCCTTGCTCCATGATTTGCTTAAGCCGCAATCCATCTCTTCTATTAATAGAAGCGGCGGGGATGTTCATTTCCTTTTCCAAGCTTCCAGTAAAGGTCCCGCTCGTATTATTATAAACAATTACCCCCTTTGCACCTGCCTTTTCTGCATTGGATACTTTCTGCTGAAAGGTAAGTGTCCCACGTTCCATTAAAACAATCTTATCCCGAACATGTTTCAGGTCTTTTTCATTACCCAGTCCCCCAAATATGACATCCTCGGAAAACGTCAAATTCCATTTTTTAGAGCCTTGAAACAAGGTTAAATGCGATTGATGCTTTTTCGATCCAAGTCCGTAAATCATATACGGAACCCTTAATGGAGGAGTCGATGCCCCAACGGAAATCGCTTTTTCCGCTGTTCCGGGTGAGCCGACGGTCCATACAGCCGGACCGGAATTCCCGTTTGATGTCACGGCAACGATGCCGCTTTCCACAGCCTTATTCAATGCAAGGGAAATAGGTAAATCAGGGCCATTGACGTTATTGCCAAGAGAGAGGTTCAATACATCCACCTTATCCTTCATGGCTGACTCAATAGCCGTCAAGACTTGATCCGTATCTCCTGCACCACCTGGTCCCAAAGCTCGATAAGCATATATCTCCGCTTCTGGTGCGACACCTTTCATTTTTCCATTTGCTGCAATGATGCCTGCCACATGAGTACCGTGTAATGTATTCAGGTCGCCTTGATTTTTTGTTTCCATCGGGTCTTCATCACCATCAACCAAATCCTTGCCACCTTTATAAGCTCGTTGCAAATCTGGATGTGTATAATCAATGCCAGTATCGATTATCCCTACTTTTACGCCTTTCCCGGTGATCCGGTGATTCTCCTTATCAAAGAAACCCCTGACCCTGCCTCCTCCTATGTATGGGACACTTTTATCCAGCACGGCTTGATAAACGGATACTTCCGTTACAGCCTGAATTTCGTCCTCCTTTTTAAGTTCTTCTATCTCATTCATTTTCCCATGAAGGGAAAATCCATTCAGGGCAACCGAATAAACATTCCGTAATTGAAGGGATGGATACTTTTCAAGAAGTTTTTCGATCTTTTTTCGTTGAAACGCCTTATCCATCGTGACAACAACCGTTACTTCCTTAGATTCAGATAGTTTTGGTAAAGGCGGCAGAAGGACGGATGCCAACCCCTTATCATTTTGATAAATAAATACAAATAGGAAAACAAACACTATGAACATTTTTTTTCCCAACATAATCATCCCCTTAGCAGTTATCTTTTCTCAACAACCTTGGAGTATGCAAATAAAAAAGGAAAAGCACATGGCTTTTCCTTTTTTTATGAGTCAAATCTAGTTGGTGGCAAACTTACTTGCTTAAAATAATAACGGATGGCTTCAGCTATTCGGACCGAAGCGTTTCCGTCCCCATATGGATTCGAGGCTTTGGACATTTTTTCGTGCACCTCTTGATCGGTGAGCAACTCATGTGCCAAATTATATATGGTTTGTTCATCAGTACCCGCCAATCTTAAGGTTCCAGCCGCAATCCCCTCAGGACGTTCGGTCGTATCCCTTAAAACTAGGACAGGTACACCAAGTGACGGTGCCTCTTCCTGGATTCCTCCAGAATCAGTCAAAATCAGATAGGCCCTTGAAGCGAAGTTATGGAAATCCAAAACATCCAGCGGCTCGATCAAATGAACCCGCGGATCGTCCCCGAGAATATCATTTGCCAACTCCTGAACAAGCGGATTTAAGTGGACAGGATATACCACTTGAACATCATCATGCTCCGCGATGATTCTCTTCACGGCCCTGAAGATGTTCCTCATGGGTTCCCCTAGATTTTCCCTGCGATGGGCGGTAAGCAAAATGAGCCTGTCTTCTCCAAGTCCATCTAAAACCGGATGGGAATACGTGGACCGTACAGTCGTTTTTAAAGCATCGGTTGCCGTATTTCCCGTCACGAAGATATTGCCCTTCTTGTTTTCGTTCAGCAGATTCTCCTCCGCTTTCGAAGTCGGGGCAAAATGCAAATCCGCCATCGTACCGGTAAGTTGTCGATTCATCTCTTCCGGATAGGGGGAATACTTATTCCATGTGCGCAGCCCCGCTTCTACATGCCCAATGACAATCTGATTATAAAAAGCTGCCAGACTTGCAACGAACGTTGTTGTTGTATCTCCATGTACAAGAACAATATCAGGCTTAGCTTCCTTCATTACGGAATCAAGACCATTTAATGCTCTTGTTGTAATGTCAGCAAGCGTTTGCCTTTCCTTCATTATGTCCAAGTCATAATCCGGCTGAATGGAAAATAGTTCGAGAACTTGATCTAACATTTGGCGATGCTGAGCCGTAACAGCAACAATCGGCTTGAAATGTTCTGGGTGTTTTTGAAATTCGAGCACTAAGGGAGCCATTTTGACAGCTTCTGGTCTCGTCCCGAAAATGGTCATGACTTTTATCGGTATGTTCATTCGTGACACCTCAGTTTCTTTCCTTATTTTGTGCCGAATAAACGATCTCCTGCGTCTCCAAGACCTGGAACGATATAACCATGTTCATTCAGTTTTTCGTCAAGGCCGGCAATATAAATATCAACATCAGGATGGGCCTCTTTTAATGCGTCCACACCCTCTGGAGCTGCAATCAAACACATGAATTTAATATTGACTGCACCGCGCTTTTTAATGGAATGGATCGCTTCGATGGCTGATCCGCCAGTGGCTAACATCGGGTCAACGACAATACATTCCCTTTCTGCCAAATCACTTGGCATTTTCGCATAATATTCAACAGGTTTCAATGTTTCAGGATCACGGTAAAGACCAACATGTCCGACCTTTGCTGCAGGAATCAGCTTAATGATTCCGTCCACCATTCCTATGCCTGCACGTAAAATCGGGACGATTCCCACTTTTTTACCAGAAAGCATTTTCACTTTCGCCGTGCTTACAGGTGTTTGGATTTCCACCTCTTCCAGCGGCATATCCCTCGTGATTTCAAATGCCATCAATGATGCAACTTCATCCACTAGTTCACGGAATTCTTTTGTTCCTGTATTTATATCACGTATATAGGCTAATTTGTGTTGAATTAACGGGTGATCGAAAACATAAACTTTTCCCATTTAGCATCTCTCCAATTCCATTGCTTAGTTTTGCGCTTTTTTATGATTTCCCTAATCGAATAGAAAAATTTTCGTGTCTTTTTAAATTCACTTCAACCTATTTTACAGAAAAATGTTTCAATCTTCAATAAAGGTTTAGATGTCAGACCTATTTTCACTATTCGGATTCTTCTCACATACTGACCTTCCATAAGGTAAACAAAAAAACCGCTCCCTTTAAAAGGGAGCGGCTTAGATTAGATATTACAATGAAGGATATAATTCAAATTTGTTCGCTAATGATTCAACACGCTGTTTTGCTTCTTCAAGTTTAGCTGCGTCCTCATTATTTTTCAAAACAAGTCCGATGATTGCAGCTATTTCATCCATGTCTTCCAATCCGAAGCCACGTGATGTCACTGCCGCAGTCCCAATACGAATACCACTTGTAACGAATGGTTTTTCCGGATCATAAGGAATCGCATTCTTGTTCACTGTAATGCCGATTTCATCCAAAACATGCTCAGCGATTTTTCCCGTTAATCCTGTAGAGCGCACATCAAGAAGAATCAAGTGATTGTCCGTTCCATCAGAAACAAGTGTGAACCCTTCTTTCTTCAAACCTTCGCCCAAACGTTTAGCATTGTCGATGATTTGTTGTGCATACACTTTAAAATCATCTTGAAGCGCTTCGCCGAATGCAACAGCCTTTGCGGATATAACATGCATCAATGGACCGCCTTGAATACCAGGGAAGATGGATTTATCGATCTTCTTACCGAACTCTTCTTTACAGATGATCATCCCCCCGCGTGGTCCGCGAAGTGTTTTATGAGTAGTTGTCGTTACAAAGTCAGCATAAGGAATTGGACTTTGATGTAATCCGGCCGCAACTAAACCTGCGATATGCGCCATATCTACCATTAAATAAGCTCCGACTTCATCTGCAATTTCACGGAATCGCTTGAAATCAATTTCCCGTGGATATGCACTTGCACCCGCTACGATCAATTTCGGTTTGTGCTGACGCGCTTTTTCCAAAACATCATTGTAATCGATACGGTGATCTTTTTCGTCTACACCATATTCGACAAAATTGTAGTTAACACCACTGAAGTTAACTGGACTTCCATGTGTTAAGTGACCTCCATGCGAAAGGTTCATTCCAAGCACGGTGTCGCCTGTTTGAAGCACTGTAAAGTAAACGGCCATATTGGCTTGTGCTCCAGAGTGAGGCTGTACGTTCACATACTCCCCGCCGAAAATTTCTTTCGCACGCTCACGTGCTAGATCTTCAACGATGTCTACATACTCACATCCGCCATAGTAACGTTTTCCAGGGTATCCTTCTGCATACTTATTAGTTAAGACCGACCCTTGCGCTTCCATGACAGCTTCACTCACGAAGTTTTCAGAAGCAATAAGCTCAATTTTACTTCTTTGACGCCCTAATTCCAGTTGAATTGCGTTAAACACTTGCTCATCTTGCTTTGCTAAACGATTCATTCCGTAATTCCTCCTCAAATTGTGCGTGATTCGCTTTTTAGTATTTATGTGCAACATGCCTTCAAAAAAGCATGAAAAAGCCTTACCAATAATTATTAGAAAATTCTACTCCATTTTAACATGTCTAAATTAGAAGTGATAGTCTAATTTTATCGAACATTAAATGTTTTTTCATTTAAAATCGTTCGTATTTAACATCAAAATCATGGTAAATGGCCCTTTCACCCTATATTTCATGAGCGAAATCACCATTCTATCAGCCCTCCAAAGTAAAGATTTTTCTTGTGGACCTTATCTTCAGCTTTACGATTTTACTCACATTCAATTAAAAAACAGCATTCCCCTTCCGAGAAATGCTGTCTAACTTATCTTAAGTGCAACTCATGTTTTCAGAGATGTCCTGATAAACGGCCCGCTCCCCGCCAATCAGTTTCGGGCGGGTTTTTGCCATGGTCACATGTGCATGTCCTATTTCTTTAATGGCAGAGCGAATTGGAACCGCCACATGCTTCAGATGCATACCAATGAAGGTGTCCCCAATGTCTATCCCCGCATCCGCTTTAATATGTTCAACGACGACAGCATCTTTCCATTGCTGATAGGCGTATGTCGCCATCGATCCGCCAGCTGTTCTTACAGGTACCACCGAAACTTCTTCATAATCATATCGGACCGTGGTTTCCCTTTGCAAAACCAAGGCCCTGTTTAGATGCTCACAACATTGATATGCAACCTGAACACCCGTTTTTTCTTGAAAATCCCTCACTACGGAAAAAATCATCCCCGCAACATCGAGCGTCCCTTCAGTCCCTATCCTTTTCCCGATCACTTCACTTGTACTGCAGCCGATTACCAATAGCTGTTTCTCTTTTAAAGCTGCCTGTTCTTGAAACTCATGTAAAAGCTCCCGAAACTGGTTTTCCCATATCTCAAGCTCATTTGAAAATGTAGCATCACTTGTCATGAAAACGCATCCTTTCAATAAGAAAACTTGCTATCAAAAGAAAAGGGGTCTCTCCAAAAACCATAAGAATTAGCTTTGTTTACCTTCATACTCCGCGATCTTACCGATCCTGTTTTGATGACGCCCGCCTTCAAATTCCGAAGTCAGCCATGTTTGTGCAATTTCCCTGGCAAGACCCGGGCCAATGACACGTTCCCCCATCGCTAACATATTCGTATCATTATGTTGGCGGGTCAACTTCGCACTATAAACATCATGAACCAAAGCACATCGTATTCCTTTGACCTTATTAGCAGCAATGCTCATTCCGATTCCAGTTCCACAGATTAAAATGCCCCGATCAAACTCACCCCGCGCCACTTTTTCAGCAACCGGCAAAGCATAATCGGGATAATCCACCGAAGTAGTGCATTCACAGCCAAAGTCCTCAAACGGAATCTGTAACTCATTCATTAAATTCTTTATTTCTTCACGGATATGTATACCACCATGATCCGAAGCAATCGCAACTTTCATCATAATCCTCCTCTAGCTTTTTCATTTGATTTTATTGTGTCACAAAATTATGAAAAGATAAAGGATGTCCATTCTTTTCCCCCGCAAAGAAGCAGGAAACCACTTTGGGTTTCCTGCTGTAAAATGTCAAGTGTGAAAGCGGGTAATGGTCCTGTTCAACTTTTACGCCTGCACTTTAAATCCCATTACCGATTTTTCGACATTTTTTCCATGACTGCCTCTTGTTCGCTTGTCAGCCGTCACTTCTTCCGCTCCAGCAGATGTTTCTTCTGCAATAGCAGCCACTTTTTGGGACTGCCTTGATCCTATACTTTCCATTTGACGGTCAACAAGCTTAGTACTATCTTTTACTGCAGCGACCACATTATGTACCCTGTTTACTCTTTAAGCCTCAAGACTAATTCTTCAATTAATTCCTGCAGCTCCCTGAACGTTTCCCGATAAATGCCTTCAGAACCGCCAAACGGATCTATGATGTCTCTATCATATTTATCGTCTAATATGAATTCTTTTAAAGTAAAAGTCTTATCGATCATCTGGGGGTATTCACGGGTAATGACCGATTTATGCCCTTCCGTCATGGTGAAAATATGAGTCGCCCACTCCATTTCCTTCTCGGATAAAGGCGTTGAATGATGATTATGCACTATGCTATTTTCAACCAATACATTTTTAGCATGCGTCGAAGCATCCTGGCCTGATGTAGCATACACGCCAGCGGACTTCACTTCAACGCCCGCAATATTCTTATTTTTCAATATCGCTTCTGCCATCGGGCTTCTGCATGTGTTGCCTGTACATACAAATAATACTCGGATCATTTATAACACCTCCTTTTTTATTCATTATAAGCTATCGCCCGTTTATTATAGTCAAAAAAATCACTCTCATCATGTCATAGGAAAAAATAAAAACCGCCCCGGTAATCGGAACAGTTGAGGAAGGAAAGATATGAAGTCAAGCAGCTCAAAAAGAGAACAATAATTTCAATCCAAACGCACATAGGATGCTTCCGCCAAGAATCTCACTATACACGCCAAGCAAACCCTGCATTTTTCTACCCAGCAAAAGCCCTGCCCACGTTAATAGGGTGGCAGCAAACCCAAAACAAAGAATGGTTAAAACCGTTTTTGCACCGTAAATCCCCAGGGTTAATCCTACCGAGAAGCTATCCAGGCTTACCCCTAAAGCAAAAATGAATAGACCTTTCCCGACAGGAGCCAGCAACTTATTTTCCCTGGCACCAGCTCCATCCTTTTTACCAGGGATAAACATCTGTATACCAAGAATAATCAACAATAGACCGCCGGCGTATGTAGCAAAGGTCCCGAATTTTTCCGAAATGAAACGGCCTGCGCCCATTCCAAGCAAGGGCATCCAAATATGAAAAAAGCCTACTGTCAGCCCTATAAAAAGTATTTGCCTCAACCTTAGCTTAAACATTCCCATTCCAAGGCCGACTGAAAAGGCATCCATTCCCAACGCGAATGCCATTAGCAATAAGGTGATGATTTCTCCAGCAAATGTATTCATTCCAATCCTCCCTCGGACGTGCCTACTACATGTTATGCATGTCCGAAAAGAAATAGAAGAATAAATCAGTCCTTATTACACATGTTCCTTGATGATCTGATGACCTGCAGCCTTCTCAAGCCGGTTCATGACCGCAGCTCCTATTCCACGGTCAGGAAACATTTCACTAAAAATGACATCGACCTCCAGCTCATCAAAATGTCTTAAAGCATCATATAACCCTGTCGCAACAGTATGTAAATCAGCTAATGAACCTGGGACTACCACATAATCCGCCTTATAATCCTGTTGATGTTCATAAGCCGTTATGATGCCCACCTTTAACCCGTCACTTCTTTTTTCATCCACAAGCTTCTGAAGGAAAGCTTGATTACCCTCGACTAAATATAAAGGGGCCTTCGGAGCATAGTGGGTATATTTCATGCCCGGGGCTTTTGGCGCCGCTTCCTGATTCTTCAAAGCGACATCTTGCCGGACTTCCCCTATCACAGCTTCCAGCTGTTCCAGGGTCACTCCGCCGGGCCTTAAAATAACAGGGACTTCAACAGTGCAATCAAGTACTGTGGATTCTAAGCCCACACCCGTAGTCCCGCCATCGACTATGCCTGCAATCCGGCCCATCAAGTCATCTTCAACATGTTTAGCTGAAGTGGGACTTGGTTTCCCAGAAGTATTTGCACTTGGAGCCGCAATGGGCAAATCACTCGCACGAATAATACCGAGGGCAACCTGGTGATCCGGCATCCTGACAGCCACCGTGTCCAATCCAGCTGTCACAAGATTTGATAGCTGGCCCGGTTTTCGTTTCATGATCAAAGTCAAAGGACCCGGCCAAAATTCTGCCATTAGCTTCCGGGCCTGTTCCGGAATCTCTTCTACAATACCTGACAACTGCTCTTCGGAGGCTATATGAACGATTAAAGGATTATCACTCGGACGCCCCTTTGCTTCGAACACTTTTTTGACCGCCTCATCATTTTTGGCATTTGCACCTAGTCCATAAACGGTCTCTGTAGGAAAAGCAACCACTTGGTTAGCCTTTAATAATTCAGCTGATTGTGTAATCTGGGGATAACTTTGTAAATTATCCACATTTTTATCCACTGACCAAATTTTCGTTTTCATCTTGAACATCATCGCCTTTTAACATTTCTTATTTTATATAATCGCTTTAATATGAACGATTTTTTCAATTTAACGTACTAATTTCACTTAAAAGATACTTTGAAAGTATAAAAGAAGTATACACATAATTCAAGTGTTATCCACAAATTGGGGATAACTATATCGAATCCGTGGATAAGTTTGTGGATATTAAGAATTAATGACAGACTTTTTTGATTTTTTGTTAATAACCCTGTGGATATGTTTTTAAAATTATCTGAATTTAAAAAAAGAGGGCCGCCACCCCCTTCTTAAAATAAATCATTGAAGATTTCTGCAAACAATGACTTCACTTCCACCTCAGGCTCCTTTTCCCCTTCATATAATTGTTGACCTTGTTCATTGGATGCCGCAAGTTCAACCTTGTTTTCTTCAACATTCCCATCAAGGACTTCCTCCGTCACTTGTTCCTTATCTTTCACTTCCGTCACTTCTTCTTTTACCTCTGGCTCTACAACCTCTTCCTTTACCGTTTCTTCCCCTTTAACGCTCTCCTCCATTACCTCTTCTTCAACTTCGGGCCCTTTTTCTTTTTCAACCAGCACTTCTTCTTCAACTTCTCCCTCTGCAGCAGCAGGTTCACTCTCTTCACTCGTTGCAGCATACGCCTTCCCTTCCGAAGTCAGTGACCCTTCACCTTCATCCTCGACAATCGGACTTTGACTTACAGCCGTCCCATTTGAAAAATCCAAGAAACATAATGGCGGAAATAGAACACACCACCAATTAGCGCCTTCCCCATCACCAAGTGTGATAATCACTGCTTCATAATCCCCTGCCGGATATAAATACTGCCCGTAGAGTTTTGTCGGAAATTCCGCTTGTCCAAAATCGACTTTTACCGACTGCTCTAAACCCTGTTCCTTTATAACTGCCTCAGCCGTCGCTTGGATATCCGGTAGATGCGAGATAATCACATCCCTCGCTTCATCCAAAGAAGTAAGCTCCTCGACCCACTTTGTGATATCTTCATTTACCTCATCCCTAATCAGCCGTTTAACCGCTTGATCCTCTTCTGCATCACTATTAGCAAGTATCCGCAGACGAATCGCCTCATCCGGGATTACCTTCGTATCTTCTGCACCGACCATCTCCGCTTTAGGCATATATATACTTACGATCGTTCCTATAGTTAAGATTAATAGATAAATAATGGCTAAATGTTTAGTTTTCATCGCCTTCGCCCCCTCACATGAATTAGTCTCACCATTTTCCAGCTATCTTAAACTAGTAAAAATAAAAAAAGTTGATAGTTGGAAATATAGATTCGAAAGGATAATGAGGGTGGTGTCCATTAAAAAATCCGTCTCACATAAGGGAGACGGATCACTTTAATGCAGCAAAGACCATTCGATCTTTTTCATTAATGTCATTTACAATGGATACTTCTGCAGCAGGAAAGGTTCGCTTCAATAAATCGGCAACCGCCTTACCCTGTCCAGTGCCAACTTCAAAACCGATCAGGCCAGGCACCTTCATGATCAAAGGTAACTGCTCCATAAAGCGGCGGTAAAAATCCAGCCCATCGATACCGGCAAATAATGCACGATGTGGTTCATATCCTGTCACGACTACTGACATGGATTTATGGTCATCATCTGGTATATATGGCGGATTCGATAAAAGGATGTCCACCTTCTGGTTTATGTTAATGAAAGGCAAAAGCAAATCACCTTGCATGAACTGCACTTCGGCACCAAGTGATTCTGCATTTTTCCTCGCGACCTCAAGCGATGGTTCCGCTATGTCCGTGGCCGTCACCAACAGGTTTGATTTTTCGAGTTTCATCGTTATGGCGATTGCACCGCTGCCAGTCCCGATATCAGCTAAACGGAGCTTTTGTCCCTCCATAAAAATGGACGGGAGTTTACGTAATGTATAATAAATCAATTCTTCTGTTTCGGGTCTCGGTATGAGCACTTCTTCATTCACAAAGAAGGTACGTCCATAAAATTCTTCACTGCCGATTATATATTGGATGGGCGTTCCCTCAGCATGCAGCTCAATAGCCGCCTTGAATTGCCCAAAATCCGCTTCACTAAGCTCCTCATGAAGGTTGGCCAGCATTTGGGAGCGTGTTTGTTTTAAAAAGTGCTGTAACAGGATTTCCCCAGCATTGGCATCACGATCATTTTCCTTTAAAAAAGAAGAAGCCCATTTAAGGGCTTCAAACACTTTCACCGCAGAATTACTCATCTGCATTTTCCAGCCTTGAAGATTGGTCTTCCATGATTAATGCATCAACTACTTCATCCAGTTTACCTTCCATGATTTGATCCAACTTTTGAATCGTTAAACCAATACGGTGGTCGGTAACGCGGTTTTGCGGGAAGTTATAAGTGCGAATCCTTTCAGATCGATCACCCGTTCCAACAGCAAGCTTCCTATTTTGATCATATTCAGCCTGTACTTCGCGTTGGATTTTATCGTACACCCTTGCACGCAAAACCTTCATTGCTTTTTCTTTATTCTTGATTTGTGATTTTTCATCTTGACAGGATACAACCGTATTAGTCGGAATATGAGTCAAGCGCACCGCTGACATTGTCGTATTGACACTTTGCCCTCCAGGACCGCTTGATGCAAAGGTATCGACACGAATATCCTTATCATGGATTTCAACTTCCACTTCCTCAGCCTCGGGTAAAACGGCAACCGTGGCTGTGGATGTATGAATCCGTCCGCCTGATTCAGTTTCAGGTACTCGCTGTACTCGATGTGCTCCATTTTCGAACTTCAATTTTGAATAAGCGCCATTGCCATTAATCATGAATATGATTTCCTTGTAGCCACCAAGCCCTGTAGGACTTGCTTCAATGACTTCAGTCCGCCAACCCTGCACCTCGGCAAAACGGCTATACATTCGGTATAGACTACCAGCAAATAAGGCCGCCTCATCTCCGCCTGCCGCTCCGCGGATCTCCATGATTACGTTTTTATCATCGTTAGGGTCTTTCGGAATAAGCAATATTTTCAGTTTATCCTCGAGGCCTTGTATGGTATCATCAAGTTCATTGATCTCTTCTTTTACCATTTCACGCATCTCAGCATCGAGTTTATCCTCCAGCATCGCCTTCGCTTCCTGGAGTTGCTCACGAACCGCTTTATATTCTTTGTAAGTCGATGCGGTCTCTTGTATGCTGGATTGCTCCTTAGAATATTCCCTTAGCTTCTTAGAGTCGTTAATGATCTCCGGGTCACTTAATAGTTCATTCAATCTTTCATATCTATCTTCTACTGCTTGCAATCGATCAAACAAATTATTCACCTCATAAATTTTCCAAAACATCTGAAACGAATTGGAAGTAATCCATCTTTTCTAACTATAAATAAGTAGCTCAGTGCCCCAGCTCAGTTCACTTCTAGGTTAATTATAGTATAGGTGAATAATCAACGTCAAAGAGATTCAAAAATGTCGTTATTTGTTTAATTTTACATCTACATTATATTGAGGCACAACCCTGTTTATCATGCCTTGTATTCGCTGCATTTCCTTATTTCTTTCCTTTTCCGTCTTGATTTTGCCTTTATCATGGACCGTAACATGTATGGTATTTCCATTAAACCAAACGGAGCCCGCCTCATAATTGGTTTCCGATTCAATGACTCCGCGGATTTCATCAATTTGCTGCCCCATGGATGGAGAATTATTGGATGTATGATGCGGTGTGTTGAGGACTTGATCCGATGGCCGTTCCGCTTCATTGTCCCAATCATTATTGGATACCTGATTTAAACCATTGCCAACAAAATCCCTGCCATTCCGGGATTGATCACCATATTCCGAATCATTATTTATTGCATTGTCATTTTGACCGCATGCCGTTAGTGCAGCAAGCAGAAAAGCCGTCATAATAAACAGTTTTGATTTCATATTTTCACCCTCCATTTTGATTGGTTAAGAAGAACATTTCCTCGTTAGCCTTCCCAAAACGGGGCAATATTTATCTTTTATTTCCTACCATGTATTGGTCATAACACACCTGAATAACTCCAGAAGTTTTTCCACCCCTTATTATTATTCCCAACCATTTCTTCATAAAAAAAGCACCCTACGATCTCATGGATCATAGGGCACCCTAATTAAATATGTTCTTTAATCCCTACAGACTGCTTACCCGGAACTTCGTGATGATGGCGGCAGCGGGGCTCGTATGATTCCGATGCACCCACAAGGATGATCGGCTCATCATAGGAGGCCGGCTCCCCATCTATCAAGCGCTGTGTCCTGCTCGCTGGTGATCCGCACACTTCACACACAGCCTGCAGCTTAGTCACCGATTCTGCCAGCGATAATAGAACAGGCATAGGACCGAATGGTTCACCTCGGAAATCTTGATCGAGTCCAGCCATAATCACTCGATAACCGCTGTCCGCAAGATGCTGGGCAACCCCGATAATTTCATGATCAAAAAATTGCACTTCATCTATTGCAATGATATCCAGGGGCTTGTCCAAATACTTAAAGATATCCGTTGAATGGGCAATCGGTTTTGCCATCACAGAAGATCCATTGTGTGATACGACAGCCTCTTCCGCATAGCGATTATCAATAGCTGGTTTAAATACAGCTATTTGCTCTTTAGCAAATTGAGCACGGCTGACTCGTTTAATCAATTCCTCAGATTTACCTGAAAACATGCTTCCGCAAATAAGCTCGATCCAGCCTGTTTGTTTCATTACATACATGGAAACAGCTACTCCCTTCCACCTGTCGATCCCTTGGCCATAATTGAAGTCGACCCGGCTTTATATAAATTCTTACTTGTTTATGGAAAAGAAAAAACAGGCAAGAAAAATACTTGCCTGTTTTTTAAAAAGTCCGGCTTATTTAATACCGTATTTTTTGTTGAAACGATCAACACGTCCGCCAGCTTCAGCGAATTTTTGACGACCAGTGTAGAATGGGTGGCACTCTGAACAAGTCTCAACTTTGATCTCTTCTTTAACTGAACCAGTTTCAAAAGTGTTTCCGCAAGAGCAAATTACTTTTGAAAGCTTATAATTTGGATGAATTCCAGTTTTCATTCTTTTCAGCTCCTTATGCCCTGAATCATTCGAAACAGAGTTATATACTTCAAGTTGAGGGAAAAACACCCTCACATTTATTGTAAAAACACATGAACTCATTATAACAACTTAAGACTAGTTGTGCAACTGTTTGTTTCTTACAGGGTTTAAGAACGTTTTACGCTCGCTGGCCCCTTTTTCATTTCTGACATCTCTTCATCCAGCTTACTGAAAAATTCTTCATTACCCTTTGTCTGTTTTAGACGGCGAAGGAATTTCTCCGAGAAATCAGGCGAGTCTGACATCGTTTTCCTAATGGCCCATAGTTTATCCAGGCGATCTTTCGGAATTAGCAATTCTTCTTTACGTGTGCCTGAGCGGCGAATATCGATTGCCGGGAAGATGCGTCTTTCGGCAAGGGCACGATCTAAATGCAGCTCCATATTGCCCGTACCTTTAAATTCTTCATAAATGACATCGTCCATTCTTGAACCCGTATCCACCAATGCTGTAGCAAGGATCGTCAGGCTGCCGCCTTCCTCGATATTCCTCGCCGCACCGAAAAAGCGTTTTGGACGGTGGAATGCAGCAGGGTCAATCCCCCCTGATAGTGTACGTCCGCTCGGCGGAATGACAAGGTTGTAAGCACGGGCAAGTCGAGTGATGCTGTCCATTAAAATGATGACATCACGTTTATGCTCCACAAGGCGCATGGCTCGTTCTAATACTAGCTCAGCCACCTTGATATGGTTTTCCGGCACCTCATCGAACGTTGAACTTACCACGTCTCCAGCAACGGAACGTTCAATGTCAGTCACTTCTTCCGGGCGTTCATCGATCAACAGCACAATCAATTCCGATTCGGGATGGTTTGTGGTTATCGCATTGGCAATTTCCTTGATGAGCATCGTTTTACCGGCTTTTGGGGGTGCGACAATCAGCCCACGCTGTCCAAAACCGACCGGTGCCAGGACATCCATAATCCTGGTTGATAAGTTCTTCGGTGTCGTTTCCAGTTTAATTTGCCTGTTTGGATACAGCGGTGTCAAACCTGGAAAGTGGACACGCTCTTTAGCTGATTCCGGGTTATCGCCATTGACTGCTTCAACATGAAGCAATCCATAATAGCGCTCGTTTTCCTTTGGAGGCCTTACCTTACCGGACACCTTATCTCCATTTCGCAAATCGAATCTGCGGATCTGTGAAGCAGAAATATAAATATCCTCCGAGCTTGGAGAATAATTAATTGGACGCAGGAAACCGAAGCCCTCTGAAGGGATGATCTCTAAAACGCCCTCCATGAATAGAAGGCCATCCTGCTCAGCTTGTGCTTTCAGGATAGCGAAAATAAGTTCCTTTTTTGAAAGTTTGCTGTAATAGGAAACTTTATATTCACGCGCATGCTCATAGAGATCCTTTAGTTTCATGTTTTCTAAATTAGAAATAGTTAAATTCATTATGACACCACACTTTTATTAATTAAACGTTTTCACCCATACTGAAAAAGAAATGGTTTGTTAGATGGAAGAAAAACCGCAATCCATGTACCCGACCAGAGTTTTCTTAGAAAGGATGATACATTTTTACATGTAAAGAAGAAAATTAATTGAAGGCTTCTTGAAGTTTGGAGTGAAAGGGCAGATTTTAAATTATTAATAGTAGACCAAGCTTTATTTTACTTTTTTTATTTTAATTATTCAACTTAAATTTTTTAAAAGAGAAAGCGAGCGATGAAACCGCTCGCTTTTTAAAAGTGATTTTTCTAAAAAACGCTATCAGTCAATCAAACCATTCGGTTTAATCTTAAGACTGTGACGACCATCAATGAAACGAACGGTACCAGATTTAGCACGCATGACTACGGATTGTGTTTCGCCGTAATGCCCTTTAAATTGTACACCTCGTAAAAGTTCTCCATCAGTTACACCTGTTGCAGCAAAAATTGCATCATCTCCGCGAACAAGGTCTTCCATTCTGAGGACTCTTCCTAAATCAAGGCCCATTTTTCCACAGCGTTCCACTTCTTCATCACTTTGAGGAACGAGCTTACCTTGAATTTCCCCTCCAAGGCATTTCAAGGCAACGGCTGCAATAACTCCTTCTGGAGCTCCGCCAGATCCGAATAAGATGTCAACACCAGTAAGATCGAAGGCCGTATTTATGGCTCCCGCTACATCTCCATCGTTGATCAACTTGATACGTGCCCCTGCCTCACGAAGTTCATGAATGATCTTCGAATGACGATCGCGGTTCAATACTGTTGCAACCACGTCTTGGATATCTTTATTCTTTGCCTTGGCTACCGCTTTCAGGTTGTCCAATACGGAAGCATTGATATCAATCTGACCAACAGCCTCTGGTCCGACAGCTATTTTATCCATATACATATCCGGGGCATGAAGCAAATTCCCTTTATCGGCTATCGCCAATACAGCCAATGCATTCCAGCCGCCGGATGCAACGATGTTCGTTCCTTCTAATGGATCAACCGCAACATCCACTAGTGGTCCAAGACCAGTACCAAGTTTTTCGCCAATATAAAGCATTGGCGCTTCATCCATTTCCCCTTCACCGATTACAACCGTTCCTTGCATGGGAATAGTATTGAAAACATCCCGCATTGCAGTCGTTGCTGCATCATCTGCTTCGTCTTTCTTTCCTCTTCCCATCCAACGAGCTGAATTTAGTGCCGCCGCCTCTGTTACGCGGACAAGCTCCATCGATAAACTTCTTTCCATTTCCGGTTCCCCCTCATGTACACTAGCATGATTTATTTATATATTAGTATAACACATTATATCATATATAGTAACACAATGAGGTAACAAGAAAAGGGATCAGCTTTTGAGCTGCTCCACTTCTTCTTGGGTCATTTCTTCACGCCAAATCGTTGCTCCCAAACCTGAAAGTTTTTCAACAAGATGGCTATATCCGCGATCGATATGTTCAAGCCCAGTCACTTCTGTAATCCCTTCAGCCATTAAACCGGCAATTACAAGGGCCGCTCCGGCACGTAAATCACTTGCTTTCACTTTTGCCCCATGAAGTTGGACAGGACCATCGACGATGCCCGCTCTGCCCTCGACTTTTATCTTCGCATTCATGCGTCGCAGTTCATCAATATGCTTAAATCGTGCCCCGTATATCGTATCGGTCACCATGCTAGAACCGGTTGCTTTTGTTAAGAGGGAAGTGAAAGGTTGCTGAAGATCCGTTGGGAACCCAGGGTAAACCAATGTCTTGATATCAACGGATTTATATTGTTCTCCCGGTGAGACAAATATCTGGTCATCACCCGCTTCAATATTAATCCCCATTTCCCTCAATTTGGCGGTCAATGACTCCAAATGCTGGGGAATGACATTATCAATCAAGATTCCTTCTCCGACAGCAGCGGCTAAAATCATGAAAGTGCCGGCTTCAATCCGATCCGGTATGATCGTATGCTTGCACCCATGCAAACTTTCCACACCATCAATACGAATGATATCCGTTCCTGCACCCTTTATTTTCGCTCCCATATTGGTCAACAATGTGGCGACATCGATGATTTCCGGTTCTTTCGCAGCATTTTCAATTACAGTGCGGCCTTTGGCCAAAACGGCGGCAAGCATGATATTGATCGTTGCCCCTACACTAACGACATCCAAATATATGCGTGCTCCCCTTAGCTCGTCCGCCCTAAGGTAAATGGCTCCTTGTTCATTCGTCACTTGTGCGCCCAGTGCTTCGAACCCCTTAATATGCTGATCTATCGGGCGAGGTCCTAAATGGCAGCCTCCAGGCAAGCCGATCACTGCCTTTTTGAATTTACCAAGCATTGCCCCCATTAAATAATAAGAGGCACGTAACTTCTTGACCCTACCATTGGGAAGAGGCATTGAAATCATCCTGCTGGGGTTGACTGTCATTTCGCCTTCATCAAAGGATACCTCACCGCCAATTTCCTCCATTAACGCTTTCAGCATCTGTACATCCGAGATATCAGGCAGGCCTTCAATCGTTACGGGAGAGTCCGCTAAAATCGTTGCAGGAATAAGGGCGACCGCACTATTTTTTGCTCCACTGACACGAATGCTTCCCTTTAGAGGATAGCCACCGGCAATTTTAAGTTTTTCCATAATAAACTCCCTTCCACGCTAAGCACTTAGAAGCTACTTCCAAAAAGTAATATTTTACCACAAGAAAATTGCATAATCCGACAACATTTACTATCTAGTTCTTTAGTTTACACAAAAGTAGAAAAATCATGTAAAAAAAGATAAAAATTTCTAATTTATGTTAATTTTATTTAAAACAGTGCAATCTATAGCGACTTAGCGGCAAGGCATTATGCTTCAGTACGTGAATTCCAATCGTTCAAGAAAGCTTCAATTCCTTTATCCGTTAATGGGTGGTGGAATAATTGCATTAAAACTTTATAAGGGATCGTTGCAATATGTGCCCCTTTAAGAGCCGCCTCAGTAATATGCATCGGATGGCGGATGGAAGCTGCAATGATCTCGGCATTGATATCATGGATCGCGAATATGTCAGCAATATCCGAAATTAAATCCAAACCATTTTGGCCGATGTCATCCAAGCGTCCTAAAAATGGTGATACATAAGTTGCTCCTGCCCTAGCTGCCAATAATGCTTGGTTTGCACTGAAAATAAGGGTGACATTTGTTTTGACACCTTGTTTTGTAAGTGCTGTAACAGCCTTCAAACCGTCTGGAGTCATTGGTACTTTAATCGTGATATTAGGTGCAATCGCAACAAGTTCTTTGGCTTCAGCCATCATTCCTTCAAAATCAAGCGCAATGACTTCTGCAGAAACGGATTCCTTAACAAGGCTTGTGATTTCTTTTAGCCGGTCATGGAAAGAAACTCCCTTTTCTCTTGCAACAAGGGACGGGTTAGTCGTAACTCCAGCTAAAACGCCCAGTTCGTGCGCTTGTTTGATTTCTTCCATGTTTGCTGTATCTATAAAGAATTTCATAAAATAGCCTCCGTATGTAATCGATTTTTTCTTTCTCTATATGCATCTGAATTCTAATTCTTCAAAAAATGGAGCTCGGATTCAGCCCTGCATCTAAAAGAAACCATTAGGGGGGTGCCCCCCCCCCCAATGGAAACATTACCTATGGCATCTTACATGCAAAGGGATGGAACCCTTATGTTGCAGTTGAAAAATTATGCTTTGCCGTTTGAACCAAATTCACGTATTTTACCGATAACAGTTTCTTTAATAGCTTCACGGCCAGGAACCATGAATTTACGAGGATCGTATACTTCAGCATCGTTATTCAGAACTTCACGAACAGCTTTTGTGAACACAATTTGATTTTCCGTATTCACATTGATTTTTGATGTTCCAAGAGAAATCGCTTTTTGGATATCTTTCGTAGGAATGCCTGTACCGCCATGAAGAACAAGAGGTTTGTTCGTTAAGTCCCGTACTTCTTCCATTTCTTTATAGCCTAGGTCAGGTTCACCTTTGTACGGTCCGTGAACGGATCCCAATGCTGGTGCAAAACAGTCGACATTCGTTTCTTTAACTAACTGTTCACATTCTTGAGGATCTGCATATACGACTCCATCAGCAATTACATCATCTTCTTGTCCGCCAACCGTGCCCACTTCCGCTTCAACCGAAACATTTCGTGCGTGAGCGAATTCGACAACCTTCTTGGTTGTTTCGATATTTTCTTCGATCGGGTGATGTGAAGCATCGATCATTACTGAAGTGAATCCAGCTTCGATAGCCTCTTTACATTTATCAAAACTTGAACCATGGTCAAGGTGAATGGCCACAGGAACAGTGATTTTCATGTCTTCCAACAATCCTTGAACCATCATCACAGTCGTTTTAAAACCACCCATATGACGGGCAGCTCCTTCG
Source organism: Bacillus sp. ISL-34 (assembly GCF_018613325.1). GTDB lineage: Bacteria > Bacillota > Bacilli > Bacillales > DSM-1321 > Peribacillus. The sequence continues at coordinate 79,241 of NZ_JAGGQJ010000005.1, forward strand.
GAAACACCAAGGATGACCGGAGATTTTTCTTGTTCTGCAGCAGCTAGAATAGCTTGAGTCCATTCAAGGTTGTTGATATTGAATTGACCTACTGCATATTTTTCATCAAGGGCTTTATTGAGCATATCTTTCATAGAAACTAAAGGCATTTGATTTCCTCCTACTAGTGGATGTTATTATTTTTAAAGTTAATTCTTTCTAGATATTCCCTAAAACGAAAGTAGCATACGCTTATAAATCAGAATATCTCTCCTCTTTTAGCATATCAATACATCAAAAAAACAGCAACAAATACACTATACCGAGCCTCAAATTTTATTCCAAAAAAACACGGCCCATCTAAAAAAAGATAGCCGCAGCAATTACTCCATCAATAACATTAAATTTTCAAGACCGTTAACTTGATTGAATTGGTAAGTATTCACGAACGGCTTTTCTAATATCATCAATATCAAACGGTTTTGCAAAGTGTGTCATTGCACCTAAATCCTTTGCTTCTTGAATCATATCAAGTTCACCATATGCCGTCATGATTATGACCCGGATGTCCGGATCGACGACTTTCATCCTTTTCAAGATCTCAATGCCGTCCATTCCCGGAATCTTCATATCCAGCAATACAAGATCAGGCGAATGATTATTTAGCACTTCCAAGGCTTGAATGCCATTAGCGGCTTGAAATGTTTCATACCCTTCTTTATGTAAAACCTCGTTCAATAAAATACGAATCCCGAATTGATCATCAACAATCAATATTTTCCCTGGCATTTTATCACCTCTCCCCTTCCCGATTCATCCATTAACTATTTAGCCTATTCGGCCATATTACCCGAAAAAGGGTAGTTACATAGATTGCGTCAAATGACTTTTATGTCCAACGCATTTATTGTTCATATTCGATAATTGTAACAAAATTCCTGCTGTATGGCTAAAGGGAATTTTAATTTTTTTGTTTTTTCGACCGATTTAGTAAATTCAGCCCTTCCGGTCAAAAGCCCTGAAACCTGTCATTGCAAAGGAAAGTCCATTATAATAAATATATTATTTTTTAAAGGAGTCCCTGACCATGTTAAAAATTTTCTCGACACAGATAAGCGGTTTATTTAAGAAAATGATTGAAAATGAAGCCTTTGAAATGGAGGATGCCGGACGCTTGCTGGCTCAGGCTGCGGTTGGGGACGGTTCTGTGTTCATTCACGGTTTTGGTGAAATGCAGGGCGTCACTGCAGAGGCTTTGGATGGGGCAGAACCCTTCCCTAAGGCAAAAAGATATGAATTAGGAGAAACTATTTCCAGGGAAGATCGATTTCTCATATTCAGCCGCCATTCGGATGATACAGAAGCATTGTTGCTGGCAAAACAACTCAAGGAAAAAGATATCCCATTTGTTGCGGTTTCCACATCCGTCCCTTCTGAAGAAGATTCTCTTTCGGAGTTGGCTGACGTTCATATTGATTTACGCATCCAACGTGGATTGATTCCCGATGAAACCGGAAACCGATATGGGTACCCTACCCTCATTACCGCTCTTTTCGCTTATTATGGGATTAAATTCACTCTTGAAGAAATCATAAAAGAGTATGAAGAAGAATGATTATCCATCTAAAAAAAACAGCCACATGGGCTGTTTCAGACTGTAGGCAAACTCGACGAAAATCGAGTTTGCCTACAGTTTTTTTGAGAGTTTGTCGATTGGAACTAAGGCACGCGCTTTCCACGGGCGATCCGCCCTCGGCGCCTTTGCGCCTGTGGGGATTTCCCTTGAACGCGTTTTTCCGGCAGGAGTCTCGCACACCCGCTCCAATCATCTTTGTTTTAACATTTAGAACGCATATTGCCTACAGGCTTTTTTGGTTTAAACTAAAAAATCAAAAAGGTTTCGGAATGAAACCATTCCAAAACCTTTTTGTCTACAAACTGTATCAGCCACACGTGCTGATTTTTTTGTTTATTAAAGTTTTTCGCTGCGCTTTAAAGACATACCGACAAAGTCACGGAACAACGGCTGCGGACGGTTAGGACGTGACGTGAATTCCGGATGGAATTGAGAAGCCACAAACCAAGGATGATCCTTCAATTCAACGATTTCAACTAGACGGCCATCTGGACTTGTACCGGAGAAGACGAATCCTGCCTCTTCCATAGCCTGACGGTAGTGGTTATTGAATTCATAACGGTGACGGTGACGTTCATAAACAACCTCGTCATTATACGCTTCGTATGCTTTAGTTCCTTCGATAAGCTTACATGGATACAGACCAAGACGCAGTGTACCGCCTAAATCTTCCACATCCTTCTGCTCAGGAAGAAGATCGATGATTGGATCTGGAGTATCCTCCTTAATTTCAGCTGAGTGTGCTTCTGGCAATCCCAGAACGTTGCGTGCATACTCAATGGACGCCAACTGCATGCCTAAGCAAATTCCGAAGAATGGTTTTTTTGTCGTACGGGCAAATTCGGTCGCTGCAATTTTCCCTTCGATTCCACGATCTCCAAAACCTCCAGGGACAAGGATTCCATCTGCATCTTGAAGAAGTTCAGCAACATTTTCTTTAGTTACATCTTCGGAATTCACCCAGTCGATTTCAACATCTGCATCAAATGCGTAACCTGCATGCTTAAGTGCTTCCACTACAGAAAGATAAGCATCTTGCAATTCAACATATTTTCCGACTAAAGCGATTTTCGTTTTCTTTGATAAAGAAGTAACCTTCTTGACTAGTTCCTTCCAATCTTCCATATCCGCTTCGCCACAGTCCAATTGCAAGTGATCACAAACGATTTGGTCCATATTTTGTGCTTGAAGCGCAAGAGGGATGGAGTAAAGAGTATCCGCATCAAGACATTCGATGACGGAATTTTTATCGATATCGCAGAATAAGGCGATTTTATCCTTCATATCTTGTGAAATTGGACTTTCCGTACGTGCAACGATGATATTCGGCTGAATGCCTAGACTGCGTAATTCTTTTACACTATGCTGTGTCGGTTTTGTTTTCATTTCACCAGCAGCTTTGATGTAAGGAACCAGTGTACAGTGGATATACATAACATTATTGATGCCGATATCACTCTTGATTTGGCGAATCGCCTCAAGGAATGGAAGAGACTCTATATCCCCTACAGTACCGCCGATTTCAGTGATGACTATATCGGCATTCGTTTCATTGCCTGAACGGAAAACCCGTTCTTTAATTTCATTCGTAATATGTGGAATGACTTGAACTGTTCCACCTAGATAATCGCCACGGCGTTCTTTTCTCAGGACGGTTGAATAAATTCTGCCTGTTGTCACATTGCTGTGTTTGCCAAGGTTGATATCAATGAAACGCTCATAGTGCCCCAAATCCAAATCCGTTTCAGCACCGTCATCCGTTACAAACACTTCACCGTGTTGGTATGGACTCATAGTACCTGGATCCAAGTTGATATAAGGGTCAAACTTCTGGATCGTAACATTCAATCCCCTATTTTTTAATAATCTACCTAAAGAAGCGGCCGTTATCCCTTTTCCCAAGGAAGAAACTACTCCACCTGTCACAAAAATATATTTTGTCATCTTATATCCTCCTATAGAATATTTTCTTCCAATTCTGTTCTTTACATCATTAAATCGGAACTAAAATCAAATCTTCCGCCACATGAGCGGTTAAAAGCTAAAAACCGTAAACCAGTACAAACCATTAATCACTTAAAGGTCTTTAGTGAGAGTCATGCAGGATACATGAACAAGAATAAATTTCCTTAAATGACAGTAAACATAAATACATTCTCTATAGTTTTTACAATTCTACGAGAAATCATTTTTAAAAATAAAAAAATGATGTCATTTATTCATTCCATCATTAAAAACAAAAACGCTCCGCTTACAATAAAAGTAAGGGAGCGATATAATTTAATCATTGTGTCCTTTTTTAAGGAGCCCAAAAATGATTCTACAAATTTCGCCTCAAAAAGTCAAGGGCGATTATTTATTTCTCATCGTCTTCTTCCACGTCATCCAAGTCATCTTCATCTTCATCTTCGTCCTCGTCATCTTCCAGGACAAATGCATCATCTTCGATTATTTCTTCTTCCAGATCGTCGTCATCATCCACGTCATCATCCAAAAGCACTTCGTCGATGACTGGAGTACCTAGAATATCATCATCGTCATCATCTTCATCCTCGTCCAGTTCATCGATGTCTTCTTCAAAGTCAAGATCTTCATCTTCAAGTTCATCGAAATCGTCGATAACGGCGGCAGCCTTTTTGGCTTTCTTTTTCTTTTTAGGTTTTACAACATGTACGACTTCTTCTTCGATTTGGTCAACAGGGTACCATGTTTTCAATCCCCAGCGGTTGTCCCCAAGTGAAGTAAAGCGGCCATCCACATTTAAATCCGTATAAAATTGTGCAATTTTCTTTTCCACTTCCGCTTTGGATAAATGGTGCAGCGAAGCTAATTCACTTATTAAGTCTTTAAATGGAATCGGTTCATTTCTTTCCACTAACAAATCATATGCCATCTCTATTAAGGACATTTCCAATAATTGCTCTTTTGAGTATTGTTTTAAACTCAAATTCCGCACTTCCCTTCTCTATTCAAACACTGAATTCCGTGTTTTTTCACAAAAAAATAATCTAAAACAGTAGTTCGATAAAATAACGACAATTCCTGCTAGACATATAATCCATTATAAACAATCTAAATGGGTTTATGCTAGTTCTATCTGATACTTTCACAGATTTACCTTATTGTCTATCATTCAGGAAACCAAAAGCTAAAAATCATTCACTTTCCTTTTTCGATTTCTGTCGATAGGCTGCCGTAAAAAAGACAACAGTCAGGATAAAAAAAGAGATGGCGCCCAATTGATGCTCATACAGCTCAAATAAAATAATGATGGCAAGAATGTAACCTATGATCAATCCAATCATTTTCAGGTTCATTTTCTCAACTCCAATAGGGCTGATTCTTCATTTTTGCCCCTTTTCCAAATAATTATAAGGTAAAATCTTCATTTTGTTGGAAATTATTTAAAAAAGAGGCCCCTTAACGTTCGGAGCCCCCTTCTTAGTTTACATATTTCTTCGATATTGACCGCCTACATCATACAGCGCCCTCGTTATCTGACCCAGACTGGCCACTCTGACACATTTCATGAGTTCAGCAAAGATATTTTCCCCATTCATGGCTGCCTTTTTCAGTTTAGTTAGCGCCTCATCCGTGAACTCCTTATTTCTTTCCTGGAATGCACGGAGATTCTTGATTTGTCCTTCCTTTTCTTCCTTTGTTGCACGGGCAATTTCCATGCTGTTCACTGCTTCTTCGGAAGGTGGATTTGGGTTCAAATACGTATTGACACCAATGATCGGCAATTCTCCCGTATGCTTTTTCATTTCGTAATGCATCGATTCATCCTGGATTTTGCCGCGCTGATACTGTGTCTCCATCGCACCCAGAACGCCGCCTCGATCATTGATGCGATCGAACTCTTGCAGTACAGCCTCTTCAACCAGATCCGTCAATTCCTCTACGATGAAGGCACCTTGCATCGGGTTTTCATTTTTTGAGAGCCCATGCTCCTTTGTAATGATCATTTGTATGGCCATTGCCCGGCGCACGGATTCTTCAGTAGGCGTCGTGATGGCTTCATCGTACGCATTAGTATGCAAGGAGTTACAATTGTCCTGTAGCGCCATTAAAGCCTGAAGTGTCGTTCTTATATCATTGAAATCAATTTCTTGCGCATGAAGGGAGCGCCCAGAAGTCTGGATATGGTATTTGAGCTTCTGGCTACGGTCGTTCGCACCATATTTATCCCTCATGACCGTTGCCCAAATCCTTCTTGCCACCCTCCCGATAACCGTATATTCCGGGTCGAGCCCATTCGAGAAGAAGAACGACAAATTCGGGGCAAAGTCATCAATATTCATTCCGCGACTTAAATAATATTCGATGTAAGTAAAGCCATTCGCCAATGTAAAAGCCAGCTGTGAAATGGGATTGGCACCCGCTTCCGCAATATGATAGCCAGAAATGGATACAGAGTAGTAGTTCCTGACTTTCCGATCGATGAAATATGCTTGAATGTCCCCCATTAATCTTAAAGCAAATTCCGTAGAGAAGATGCATGTATTCTGACCCTGGTCCTCTTTCAGAATATCCGCTTGAACAGTTCCGCGTACCGTTTGAAGGGTATAAGCCTGCACTTCTTCAGCTTCTGCCTCCGTAAGGGGACGGCCTAACTCTTCTTCCTTCCGTTGAATCTGCTGATCGACCGCCGTATTCATATACATGGCCAAAATGATTGGTGCCGGTCCATTGATGGTCATGGATACAGAGGTAGAGGGGTGGCAAAGGTCAAAGCCTGCATACAGCTTTTTCATGTCATCCAACGTACAGATGCTGACTCCGCTTTCCCCTACCTTTCCATAGATATCAGGCCGATGATCGGGATCCTCGCCATATAAAGTTACCGAATCAAAAGCCGTACTTAGCCGTTTAGCATTATCATCCTTTGACAAATAATGAAAACGCCTATTGGTTCGGTCGGGCGACCCTTCACCGGCAAATTGCCGCTTCGGGTCTTCACCTTCACGCTTGAATGGAAAGACTCCCGCTGTGTATGGAAAGAAGCCCGGAACGTTCTCACGGAATACCCATCCTAAGATCTCTCCATAATCCACATATTTAGGCAGTGATACTCTCGGAATCATTAAACCTGATAAACTTTTAGTTTTCAGCTTTGTGACGATTTCTTTATCCCTGACCTTCGTTACAAACTGCTCCCCTGCATACTTTTCTTTTAATTCCATCCATCCAGAAAGGATTTTTTTAGATTCAGGTGATAAATTCGAAGCGGTTTCCTTTTTCAGTTTTTCTAAAGAAGCCACCATATCTTCGTTGTTATCATTTTCCTTAATTGCATCAATTGCTCCTTCAAGCTGGAAAAGCCTGCGGGCAATACGTACTTGTTCAGCCGCACGCTTATGGTACGATCTGACCGTATCACTGATTTCACGTAAATAATACCGACGGTCAGTAGGGATGATGACATTTTGCTTGTAAACATCCGCTTCTTTCGAAAAGGCCGTACTCCAACCCGTCCCTGATTTTTCATTAAGCTTTTCGATCAGTGCAGCGAATAAAGCATTGGTGCCTGGGTCATTGAATTGGGAAGCGATTGTACCGTATACTGGCATTTCAGATGGATCTTGATCAAAAAGAGTACGGCTTCTTTGGTATTGCTTTTGAACTTGGTTTTTTGCATCCTCCGAGCCTTTGCGCTCGTATTTGTTAATGACTATCAAGTCCGCATAATCAATCATATCTATTTTTTCAAGTTGCGAAGGAGCACCGAATTCACTCGTCATTACATACATGGATACATCGCATATCTCGGCAATTTCTGCATCACCTTGACCAATTCCGCTCGTTTCGACAATGATTAAATCGAAGCCAGCTGCCTTCACGACTGAAATGGCATCTTTTATCGCCAAAGACAACTCACTTTTTGAATGGCGTGTGGCTAGGCTCCGCATATAAACACGCTCTGAAAAGATCGAGTTCATTCTGATCCTGTCACCAAGCAGGGCACCGCCCGTTTTCTGTTTGGTCGGGTCTACAGATAGAATGGCGACTCTCTCGTCTGGAATTTCGTTAATGAACCTTCGTATCAATTCATCAGTCAATGAACTTTTTCCAGCACCGCCAGTCCCTGTAATCCCTAAAACAGGAACCTTCTTTTCGGAAGTCTTGATCTGCTCAAAAAGACTCTCCACCGCAGCCGCTGATTCCTGTGAAGCATCGAGTCTGTTTTCGGCAAAGGTAATGAATTGGGCAATGGCATTTGTCCCACCTGCAATCAATTCATCAAAACGTTCCTGTAAAGATGGTTTGACCGTCGAGAAATCACACTCTTCCATCAATACGTTTATCATTCCTTGAAGCCCATATTCCCGCCCTTCATCAGGAGAAAAGATCCGGGCAATCCCATAATCATGGAGTTCTTTAATTTCCCTTGGGATGATGACCCCGCCACCTCCGGCAAAAATCCGAATGTGCCCGGCTCCCTTTTCCTTCAGCAGGTCATACATATATTTAAAATATTCCACATGTCCGCCTTGGTAAGATGACATGGCTATGCCTTGAACATCTTCCTGGATGGCCGCATTCACGATCTCTTCTACCGAACGATTATGACCTAGGTGAATGACCTCTGCCCCGCTGGATTGAAGGATTCTCCTCATAATATTGATAGATGCATCATGTCCATCAAATAAACTCGAAGCTGTAACGAATCTAATATGATTCTTCGGTTTATACACCTCAACTGTACTCATTTGGCTCCTCCTTATTGAAACTTATTTATATCATTGCTTGTTGTAAGCGATGCATTTTGAATCAATAATTGTGTCTGCAGTTCAACATACTCTTGAAGCGTATACTGTTTATGCAATGCCCACCTTCTAAAACTCCACATCTGTCCCTGAACGAAAATGTTATGTGAAACAAGGCTTATTTGTTTTTCCGTCAACGATAGCTCCCCATTCTCGACACATTTCGTTATCACCTTTTCGAACATGCCCACCATTCGAATCTCTTTGTTGAGAACATATGGTAAAGCATCTTTCGTCAGGGCTTTCACTTCCTGATACATGACCAGCACTTCGTCCTGCATATCATCCATCACTTTATAAAAATAGGCGATCGTCAGCTTCAAACTTTCAAGTGTCCCATCACTCTGTTCTATTTCTTTCTGAAGCTTTTCCTGGACTTCATCATAGATAAAGTCACAAACGAGATATAATATATCTTCCTTGGTTCGGATATACTCGTATAACGTGCCGATACTAAAGCCGGCCGCTTTAGCAATTTCCCTGGTGGTCGTACGGTGAAATCCCTTTTCCTTAAAAAGGTTCACCGCTCCTTTAATCATTTGTGTACGCCTTTTTTCAACCAGCCGCTCATCCTTTACAGATGCAAGAACTTCTCTTTTTTCCATTTTAAAACTCCTTTTAAAAAGCCCATCATTCAATTGCCAAAAACATTCTTCTGAATAAATTGAAAAGGGAATTCCGGTAAGGGCAGCGCCTCATCGGAAAACCTCAGTTTCAATCCTATTTAGTAATCATCCGTGAGATGACAAGCTTTTGAATTTCCTGTGTGCCTTCGTAAATCTGGGTTATTTTCGCATCGCGCATATAACGCTCTACTGGATAATCTTTTGTATATCCATAGCCTCCGAAAACCTGCACGGCTTCCGTCGTCACTTTCATTGCTGTATCTCCAGCAAAAAGTTTGGACATGGCCGACTCTTTTCCATAAGGAAGGCCCACTGATTCCAGCCAGGCAGCCTGATAGGTTAATAGCCTTGAAGCCTCAACACCCGTTGCCATATCCGCCAATTTAAAACCGATTCCTTGCTGTGCAGAAATTGGCTTGCCGAATTGGACGCGCCCTTTTGCATAATCAACTGCGGCATCCAATGCACCTTGGGCTATGCCTACAGCCTGGGCTGCAATTCCATTACGGCCGCCATCAAGCGTCATCATCGCAATTTTAAAGCCTTCTCCTTCTTTTCCAAGGAGATTTTCTTTAGGCACCCGACACTCATCAAAGATGATTTCCGTGGTCGGTGATGAACGGATTCCCAGCTTCTTCTCCTTTTTACCAACACTGAAGCCCGGGAAGTCCTTTTCAATGATAAAAGCACTCGTTCCTTTTTGTTTCGATTCAGGATCCGTCAATGCGAAGACGACATATGTATCAGCAATCCCGCCGTTCGTAATGAAGATTTTTGAACCGCTGATAATATATTCATCACCTACAAGCTTTGCAGTCGTTCTCATACCGCCTGCGTCCGAGCCTGAGCTAGGTTCCGTCAGGCCGTATGCACCTATTTTTTCACCCTGTGCCATCGGGCGAAGGTATTTTTGTTTTTGTTCCTCAGACCCAAATTTATATATAGGCCATCCTGCGAGCGAAGTATGGGCTGATAAAGTAACCCCGGTAGATGCGCAAACACGGGAAAGTTCCTCGATCGCTATGCAATACGCTAAGTAATCACTTCCAATTCCGCCGTATTCCTCAGGCCATGGAATCCCGGTCAATCCAAGCTCAGCCATTTTGTCGAAGATCTCACGGTCAAATCGTTCTTCTTCATCCCTCTCGGCAGCAGTAGGAGCCACTTCATTCTGGGCAAAATCCCGCACCATTTTCCTGATCATTTCATGTTCTTCCGTTAGTTTGAATTGCATGATAATAGTCCTCCAAATTTTTAATAATTATAGATTCTTACTGATGACCATTCTCTGTATTTCGCTGGTTCCCTCATAAATTTCAGTTACCTTTGCATCCCTGAAATATCGTTCGACCGGATATTCCGTCGTATATCCATAGCCTCCGAACACTTGGACCGCTTCGATCGCCACCTCGACAGCCGTCCTCGAAGCAAATAACTTAGCCATTGCCGCCTCTTTACCGCAATTCAATCCCTGCGAGCGTAAATAAGCCGCCCGATAAACGAGTAATCTTGAAGCTTCTATGTTCGTTGCCATTTCGGACAGCTTGAAACCAATTCCTTGCTGTGCCGCAATAGGTTTGCCGAATTGCACCCTGCCTTTTGCATATTGGACAGCATGTTCCATGGCACCCTCGGCAATTCCCAATGCTTGAGCGGCAATCCCGATCCTTCCGGCATCCAAGTTGGCCATTGCGATCTTAAAGCCTTCACCTTCCTTGCCAAGGAGATTGGCTGCAGGGACTTTCATATCCTCGAACGTTACCTGCACGGTGCTCGAACCATGAAGACCCATTTTACGTTCATCTTTACCGATGATTAAGCCTGGGGTTCCTTTTTCTACGACAAAAGCAGAGATTCCCTTGCTTCCCTTCTGAGGGTCGGTTGAAGCAAATACAATAAACACATCCGCTTCCCCACCATTAGTGATAAAAACCTTGGACCCATTTATTCGATATTCTCCGCCTTCCTTTACTGCCACTGCCTTCGATTTCAAACTCGCAGCATCGGAACCTGAGCTTTGCTCAGTCAAGCAAAAGGCACCTAAATATTTACCAGCGGCTAACTTAGGCACATACTTTCGCTTCTGCTCTTCCGTTCCAAAATAAACGATTGGATTTGTTCCAACAGAAGTATGAACGGACAGTATGACACCGAGAGTTGGACTTACTTTGGAAATCTCATTGATGGCGATGATATAAGACATGAAGTCCATACCCGCGCCACCGTATTCTTCAGAAATCGGAATTCCCATCAAACCAAGCTCACCCATCTTTTGCAGAATCGTTTTTGGAAACACGCCTGTTTCCATTGCCTCGATATGAGGAGTGATCTCATTCTCCGCAAAAGCGCTTACCATTTTCCGCATCATTTCCTGTTCTTCGGTAAACTTGAAATCCATCCTTCATCCCTCCCTAGCTGCACATCTTTCTATGATAAGTTATATTCGTAAAAACCCCGTCCTGATTTCTTGCCTAGCCACCCAGCTTTTACATATTTCCTTAACAGCGGACAAGGCCTGTACTTATCGTCTCCGAGCCCTTGGTGAAGGGTTTCCATAATGTACAAGCATGTGTCTAGCCCAATGAAGTCAGCTAGCGTAAGCGGGCCCATCGGATGGTTCATTCCCAGCTTCATTACGTCATCAATCGCCTCTTTAGTGGCGACGCCCTCATAAAGTGTATAAATGGCCTCATTGATCATCGGCATCAAAATCCGATTCGCCACGAAACCTGGAAAATCATTGACTTCCACCGGTACCTTGTTCAAGGATTCAGCCATCTCACCAACTTCTTTATAAACCTCATCCGATGTAGCAAGGCCACGGATGATCTCAACCAGCTTCATGACTGGAACTGGGTTCATAAAGTGCATGCCAATTACCTTTTCCGGCCTTTTCGTGGCTGCGGCTATCTCGGTAATCGGAAGCGAAGAAGTATTGGATGCAAGAATGACGTGTTGTGGCGTAATTTCATCCAACTCGGCGAATATTTTTGTTTTTATCTCCATGTTTTCCACAGCAGCTTCAATCACTAAATCCACCGCAGCCGCATTTTTCAAATCCGTCGATGAAGTCAAACGGGAAAGGATTGCATCTTTCTCCTCGGCTTCCATTTTCCCTTTTTCAACCTGCCGGGAAAGGTTCTTGGTAATTGTCCCTAACCCCTTTTCTACAAATTCATCTTTTAAATCGTGTAAAAGAACTTCATAACCGCTCATTGCACAAACCTGAGCAATCCCAGATCCCATCTGTCCCGCACCAATGACCATCACTTTTTGAATGCTCATGAAAACTCCTCCTCATTTATCTATGAAACTATTATCCTTGCTTAGGCACTTCAATTAAGATGGCATCTCCCTGACCGCCGCCACTGCAGATTGCTGCGATGCCCAATCCCCCTCCGCGGCGTTTCAGTTCATGCATTAACGTAATGATGATGCGGGCACCACTCGCCCCGATTGGGTGACCTAATGCTACAGCCCCTCCGTTTACATTCACTTTTCCCGGCTCGATGTTGGCAATTTTCCCACTGGCCAGTGCAACCGCTGCAAATGCTTCGTTCACTTCAAACAAATCAATTTCCTCTATCGATTTACCTGTCTTCTTCAGGAGTTCATTTATGACCAAACCTGGCGTTTTAGGGAAGTCCTTTGCTTCCACTGCCACTTCTGCATGAGCTAAAATATAGGCAAAAGGCGTTTTCCCTTCCTTTTCCGCACGTTCCTCACTCATCAATACGAGTGCACCTGCCCCATCATTGACACCTGGTGCATTACCTGCCGTAATGGTCCCCTCATTATTGAAAGCTGGACCTAATTTAGCTAACTTCCCGGCAGATGTATCTTTTCTTGGGGCTTCATCATGTTCGATGGTAATTGGTTCGCCTTTTCGCACCGGCACCTGTACGGAAATGATTTCTTCTGCAAGGATACCGCCATCGATTGCTTTTATCGCTTTTTGATGACTCTCGTAAGCCCAGCTATCTTGTTCCTCACGGGTGATTTCAAGATCCTCGGCAGTACTGTTTCCGTAAGTCCCCATATGAACGCCCGTAAAACTGCAGCTAAGTCCATCCGAAATCATCGTATCCTTCAGTTCTCCATCACCCATCCTTAGGCCCCACCTTGCTTTCGGAAGGATATATGGCGCATTGCTCATCGATTCCATTCCGCCGGCAACAATGATTTCTTCTTCACCTAAGCGAATGATCTGATCAGCCAATGTCACACTGCGAAGTCCTGATGCGCATACTTTATTAATGGTTTCCGTTTTCACTTCCCATGGCAATCCGGCATGACGGGCTGCCTGGCGGGACGGTATTTGGCCTTGGCCCGCTTGAAGCACATTCCCCATGATGACCTCATCTACTTGGCTGCCTTCAACCCCTGCCCGAACAAGTGCCTCTTTGATTGCTATTCCACCAAGTTGTGATGCCGTCAAACTGCTAAGACCGCCGCCAAATTTACCAAAAGGTGTTCTCACACCGCTAATAATCACTGTTTTCGCCATCATTATTTCCCCCTATAAGTAACATTGATTGAACGCTCGCTCAATTTGGAGTTAAAAAAATAGTGTTGTAAGCGCTTAATATTATATTATATTACACATTTTTCTCAAAAATGAAAATATTTAGTTTATAAACATTTAAAAAAATTGCCTGCTCCATTTATTTCATCCCCTATAAAAGAAGCAGGCAATTCCATTTTAAATTAAGAGGCTATCGGTTTATTTTCACCTATTACCGCTTTTTCGAGTAGTTCCGCTACATCATACGTTTTAACATTTTCCTCAACTTCCTTTGCTTTCGTCCCATCGGATAGCATGGTCAGGCAATAAGGACATCCGGAACTGATCACTGTTGGACTGACGGCCAGCGCTTGTTCGGTACGGGCCACATTAATGCGGTTACCTGTTTCCTCTTCCATCCACATCAAACCGCCTCCAGCTCCACAGCACATACCCTTTTCACGGTTACGCTCCATTTCAATAAGTTTCACACCTTCAATGGATTGTAAGATTTCACGCGGCGGGCTGTAAACTTCATTGTACCTTCCCAAGTAACAGGAATCGTGGAATGTAATCGTCTCATTCACCGGATACTGAGGGACCAACCTGCCTTCGCTGACAAGTTTGGCTAGCAATTCAGTATGGTGATACACTTCCGCTTCCAAGCCAAAATCCGGATACTCATTCTTAAAGATATTGTATGCATGCGGATCGATCGTAACGATTTTCTTTATTTCATTCTTCTGGAATTCTTCTATATTTTTCATTGCAAGCTCCTGGAAAACAAACTCATTACCCAATCGACGGGGAGTATCCCCTGAGTTTTTCTCCTTATTTCCGAGAATTGCAAATTTGACGCCTGCTTGATTCAATAATTTAGCAAAGGAAAGGGCAATCTTCTGGCTACGGTTATCGTACGACCCCATTGAACCTACCCAGAATAAATACTCGAATTCTTCGTCTGCCTTTTTTAATTCCTTCACGGTTGGGACGCTGACATCTTCCCGAAGGCTTCGCCAATCTTCTCTCTCTTTACGGTTCAGTCCCCACGGGTTTCCTTGACGTTCAATATTCGTCATGGCACGTTGCGCATCAGGATCAAGTCTGCCCTCCGTCAACACTAGATAACGGCGCATATCGATGATTTTGTCGACATGTTCATTCATTACCGGGCATTGATCTTCACAGTTCCGGCATGTGGTACAAGCCCAAAGTTCTTCTTCCGTAATGACTTCGCCAATCAGGCTCGGACTGTAAGCTTCTGTTGCAGCAGCTGATTCCTGCGCCCCCTGCGCGGCACCAGCCAAAGCGATCTTATTTCCTTTCGTATTCCCAAAAACAAAAGATGGCACCCATGGCTGTTTCGTTGTAACGGCAGCGCCTGTATTTGTTAAATGGTCACGCATCTTGATTATGATATCCATCGGTGACAGCATTTTCCCGGTACCTGTAGCCGGGCACATATTCGTACAGCGTCCGCACTCCACACAGGCATAGAGGTCCACCATTTGATATTGCGTCAAGTCTTCGATATATTTGGCACCGTAATATTGATTGCCTTCTTTGTCGAGAATCTCTTCTTCCAAATCTACCGGTTTCAATTTCCCGGGATTGTCCAGGCGATTCAAGAATACATTTATCGGACCGGCAATCAAGTGAGCATGCTTAGATTGCGGGATATAAACAAGGAAAGATAATATGATCAGTAAATGCAGCCACCAAGCTACATAAAAAACGACGGTTGCCGCGGTTGTCCCCATCCAGCCGAATAGGAAAGCGATGCTTGATGCGACTGGCTCTGACCAAGTTGCATCGTGTCCATGCCAGATCATTCCCATTCCATTCCCCAGCAATACGGTAATCATGATACCGGTAATGAAGATGACAACCAGACCTGCTTTGAAATCCCTCTTCAAGCGAACGAGCTTTTCGACATAACGGCGGTATGCCGCCCATAGGATTGCAACAAGAACAGTAAGCGTCACAATTTCCTGGAAGAAAGTAAAGGCCGGATAAAAAGGGCCAAACGGTAAATGCCACCCCGGTCTTAAGCCTTTAACGAAAAAGTCAAGTGCGCCAAATTGCACTAAGATGAAACCATAAAATAACAAGGCATGAATGATCCCGCTCTTTTTATCTTTAAAGAGCTTCTTCTGTCCAAATACATAAACCCCTATTTTAACAAGACGATCTTTCACACGGTTATCGAATTCCACTTTTTTGCCAAGTTTTATATAAGCTATACGAGTCTTTATCAAATAGACAAATAAACCGGCGGCGTAAGCGGTTACAAGCAGGAATGCAACTAAGTTGATCCACAGTAAGCCATTCATTTCCATGCAGTCTTTCCCCCTCTTTAGTAAATTGTAAAATGCCCTGTAATCATTTTGGGAAATTTGGCATTTTTCTGAAATTGATTAATTCCATTATATAATGAATGAGCATTCAGTCAACTTTTTTCTTACTAAAAACTTGAAAATTTTTCTGCACCTTCATTATAAACTTCGACAATTCCGCGAATTACCCTTCTGCATTCTAAAAAAATGAGCCCCTTTCCCCGCTTTTTAATGGTTACTGGCAGGGGATTAGAGCCAAACTAACTATAATCATTTAGGGGGGATTTTTTTTGAAGATAATCACTACGATTGCCTCTATATTTTTATTGATCTTCTCTTGGTGCTGGGTTGATCTTAAGGTAGGGCATAAGCGTTATTTGAAGCACACAACCAACATTAAATATCCGCCTCGGAACAGCGACATGACTGTTTTCACATCAGGGAATATACTGTTTGATGATTTTATGAAGGAAATCAAGCAAGCTCAGGATTCTATCCATATCCTTTTTTATATTGTAAAAAATGATAATTTCAGCAAGGACTTTTTGAAGTTACTGCAGTCAAAAGCGGAAGAGGGCGTGGAAGTCCGGCTTTTAGTCGATTGGGTAGGAAGTAAAAAAATGTCCCGCCAAACCATTCAGGAGCTAACTAAAAGCGGCGTTCATTTTTCTTTCAGCTTTAAACCGAAGCTCCCCTTCCTTTTCTATACGATACAAAAAAGAAATCACCGTAAGATCACGGTGATAGACGGAAAAGTCGGCTATCTTGGCGGCTTTAATATCGGTAAGGAGTATATAAACCAAGGGGAGAAGCTGAACCCATGGAGAGATTACCATTTAAAAATGACCGGTGAGGGTGTAAAGGACCTTCAGGAAGTCTTCCTCTCGGATTGGTTCTATGATACAAACGAGGATTATAGGGGAACACCTGCCTATTTCCCGACATTGACTCCAGGGACGCAGGCACATCAGGTTATCGTCACGAACGGCAGTGATCTTGAACAGTCCTTGACACACATGATTCGGCAGGCCCATAAAAAAATCATTATCGGGACTCCATACTTCATTCCCAGTGAAAATTTATTTAAAGAATTAAGGGAAGCCCTTGCACGCAATGTTTCCGTTACGGTCATCGTACCTGAAATGTCAGACCATGCCCTTGTCAAGGAAGCTTCTTTTCCCTACTTCCGGGTACTATTAAAAGAAGGGGCTGAAATCATGCAATTTCAAAGAGGGTTCTACCATTCTAAAGTGATATTGATTGATGATATAATGTGTGATATCGGTACGGCTAATTTTGATAAACGCAGTTGTTTTTTAAATAGTGAAATGAACTGCATCGTATTTGACCGGACATTTATAGAAGATGTAGAAAAGGAATTGGCAGTGGACCTAGCCGAATCCAAGCCGCTAAACGGGGACGCGCTTTCCAGCATGAATGTAGTCCGTTCAGCAAAAGAATCGCTGGCTGCCATCCTTTCTCCTTTTCTTTGACATCCCGTTGCTCAAGGAGAAAAATATAATGAAAATAAGATTTGGGTTTGTATCCAATGCCACCTGTTTATGGGAAGCTTCTCCGGCTAAGACACTTACTTTCAAGCGATACAGTACACTTGGCCGAGAAAAAGGAATGGAAAAACTCCTGGATGTGACAAGGCAGAACATTGAAAATACTTTAAGGGTCCTTCAATATAACACCGCACACCAAATAGAAGTATACCGGATGTCCAGTTCCATTGTACCTTTAGCCACACATCCCGAAATTGAATGGGATTTCGTTACTCCTTTTAAAAAAGAGTGGAAACAGCTTGGCGATTGGGCAACTGCACACAAAATGAGGACCAGCTTTCATCCGAATCAGTTTACGCTGTTTACAAGCCCTAAAACCGAGATTACACAAAATGCCGTAAAAGATATGGAGTTCCATTATAAAATGCTTGATGCAATGGGCATAGCGGACACCTCTTTCATCAATATCCATGTCGGCGGGGCCTATGGTGATAAAGAGTCCGCCCTTGTAAGGGTTCATGATAACCTTAAATCGCTGCCTATGCATGTCAAGGAAAGAATGACTTTCGAGAATGATGATAAAACCTATACAGCATCTGAAACCCTGAGCGTATGTAAGAGGGAAGGCATCCCACTTGTATTCGATTACCACCATCATCTCGCAAACCTTTCAGATGTGCCGCTTAACGAGCTGCTCACCGAGGTGTTCACCACTTGGAGTCAGGCAGGAGCGGTACCAAAGATTCATATTTCATCACCAAAATCGGCAGGTGAATTTCGTTCGCATGCCGATTATATCGATTTGGAGTTCATCATGCCCCTTTTTAAAGTGCTTAAGGATCTTGGACAGGACGTGGACTTCATGATCGAGGCCAAGATGAAGGACCGTGCAATGCTGCAGCTGATTGAAGATATAGCTAAGGTTCGTGGTGTAAAAAGGGTGAGCGGCGGTGCCGTCGAGTGCTAATTAACCAAAAAAAAGCGGCTGTTTCTCTAGAAACAGCCGCTTTTGCCATTACATTTTTTCCGGTGCCGAAACCCCGATGATGGCTAATGCATTCTTTAAAGTAATTTGGACGGATTTGACCAGTCCTAGACGCGCCTTACTTCTTTCCATCTCTTCCACATCCAGAACCTTATCTGCATTGTAGAAACTGTGGAATGTAGAAGCCAGGTCGAATATATAATTCGTCATGCGGTGAGGCATCCGTTTTTCGGCTGCTTCCGCTATTGCCTGCGGGAACTCTCCTAATTTCTTCAAAAGTTCCACTTCTTTTTCAGTGGAAAGGGCAGAGAAATCAGTGACTCCTTCATAGCTGATCCCTTGTTCCACACCTTGGCGTAAAATGCTGGAAATACGGGCGTGGGCATACTGTGCATAATAAACCGGATTTTCATTGGATTGCGATACCGCCAGATCCAAATCGAAGTCCATATGAGTATCCGCACTTCTCATCGCAAAGAAATAACGTGTTGCATCCAGACCTACTTCATCAATAAGATCACGCATCGTAACTGCTTTACCGGTACGCTTACTCATCTTCATTTTCTCGCCATCCTTGTACAGGTGAACAAGCTGGATGATTTCGACTTCAAGCTGCTCGCGGTTGTACCCTAATGCTTCGATCGCCGCTTTCATACGCGGTATATAGCCGTGGTGATCTGCACCCCAGATATTGATCAGCTTTTCAAAGCCGCGCTCCAATTTATTACGGTGATAGGCAATATCCGGTGTCAGATATGTGTAAGACCCATCCTGCTTAATAAGCACCCGGTCTTTATCATCGCCTAATTCCGTTGAGCGGAACCATGTAGCCCCATCTTCCTCGTAAACATGGCCCCTTTCTCTCAACACTTTGAGTGCTTCATCAATTTTACCGTCTTGATATAAGGATGTTTCGGAGTACCATACATCAAATCCAACACGGAAATTTCCCAAGTCCGTTTTCAGTTTTTCCATTTCATATTTCAAGCCGTACTCACGGAAAAATTCAAAACGTTCCTTTTCATCGGCATTTACATATTTATCCCCATATTCACTTGCGAGCGTCTTACCGATGCCAATGATATCTTCGCCATGATAACCGCCCTCAGGCATATCCTTTTCGAGGCCAAGTGCCTGGAAATAGCGGGCTTCTATGGAAATGGCCAGATTATTAATCTGGTTTCCTGCATCATTGATATAGTATTCACGTGAAACATCATAGCCTGCTTTAGAAAGGATATTACATAACGTATCACCTACTGCTGCACCACGGGCATGACCAAGATGGAGGTCACCTGTCGGGTTCGCGGAAACGAACTCCACTTGGATTTTTTCTCCTTTTCCAAAGTCACTTGCCCCATATGCTTCATCCACTTTCAAAATGACAGGAACCAATTCTGTCAAATAGCCATTATTCATGTAGAAGTTAATGAAACCAGGCCCTGCAATTTCAATTTTTTCGATGGATGCTTTTGAGTTGTCAAAGTTTTCGATGATTGCCTCTGCTATCATCTTTGGTGCTTTCTTTGCAATCTTCGTTAATTGCATGGCCATATTCGTGGAATAATCTCCGTGTGTCTTATCTCTTGGCAGTTCCAATACAACATTTGGAATCTGCTCTTCCGTTGCTAAACCAGCTTTAATGACTGCCGCTTTAATCTCTTCTTTCAGTTTTTCCTGTACCTCTTTTACTATATTCATGCGCTATGCTTCCTCCTTGTAGGAAATCGTCATCTCATATTGACCGGGTTCGCTTCCCTGCATATGTAACGTATAGTTAAGGACGAGTTTCCCTTGTTTGGCCTGCTCATCCCATTGATGATGTATCTTCTTCGCGGTCGTCCGTAATCCTAACCTGCCATATATACTTTCATAATGTCCATTTGTCGCTTCCTGCAGGCGGAAAAGCTGCCTCATTTTAATGGCACCATTTCTAAGCAGGATCGTTTCATCCGGTTTGTGCTTGATGGTCGTTTGTGTTTGACCGGCTTCATTTTCCTCTTTATATTGCAAATATAAATCGGCACCTTTATACATTTTTGTACCAAATGTGACCAGCTCATACGTTTCGGTTTCTGAGCCGTGCTTGATTTTTGTCTGTAAAGTCACTTTAATCGCTTGCTTATCTATATCATGAAGAGTCAAAGCTACACTTCCTTCATCATGTCGTTCTTAACTTTATAAGTATAAATATTCTTCAAGGAAGTTTCAACTTGGAGCGGAAAATAAAGTGTAAATCCAAAAAAGTGAGGATAAACTGTCGAAATCATGTTGTTGCAATTCATTTGAATTTAACGCAATAATAACTCATCGGGGCGGAATTGTTCAAAAGGAGTCCATCAGACGTAAAATACTTTTCCGCAATGTAATAAAAAAAGACCATTCCCGCTAAAAAACAGGAACAGTCAAGTCTTCCACCCATTAACCTTTTTGAACCCAACCTAAAATCATTTCGCGAATCAGCTTGCTCGCCGTGTTCGCAGTTTGCTCGGATGGATCATAAATCGGTGCCACTTCCACCAAATCGCAGCCGACTACATTAATTTCAGACCGTGCTATCTCATGAATCGAAGCTAAAAGCTCTTTGGAAGTGATGCCTCCACAATCCACGGTGCCTGTTCCCGGCGCGTGCGCGGGATCAAGAACATCGATGTCGATCGTCACATATACAGGACGGCCAGCTAACTGCGGCAGTACTTCTTTCAGAGGTTCAAGTACTTCAAATTTAGAGATGTGCATGCCATTTTCTTTTGCCCATTGGAATTCTTCCTTCAAACCGGAACGAATGCCGAATGAGTATACATTTTTCGGTCCGATAAGTTCAGCGGATTTACGGATGATGGACGCATGGGAAAGCGGCTCTCCTTCATAATCCTCACGTAAATCTGTATGGGCATCCATATGGATGATGGCCATATCGGGATACTTTTTGAACATGGCTTTGATGACAGGCCATGTGACAAGATGTTCCCCTCCCATACCTATTGGGAACTTGCCTGCATCCAACAAGCTGTCGACATATTTTTCAATCATATCGATACTGCGCTGCGGATTGCCGAATGGTAATGGAATATCCCCGGCATCAAAGAATTTAACTTCCTCTAATTCACGATCTAAATATGGGCTGTACTCTTCCAAACCTATCGAAACTTCACGAATTCGGGTAGGGCCGAAGCGGGAACCCGGACGGAAGCTAACCGTCCAGTCCATCGGCATTCCGTATAGCACAGCTTCCGATTCCTCAAAAACAGGGTGGCTTTTAATGAATACATTGCCTGAATAGGCTTCATCGAATTTCATGGTCCATGCCCTCCCTTACTTCACTAAATCTTGAACGAATTTAGGCAGAACGAAAGCTGCTTTATGAAGTTCTTTTGTATAATATTTAGTTTCCAGTTCATGGAAACGATCTTCAGTCACTTCTAATGGATTATATTTTTTCGATCCGATCGTGAACGCCCAAAGGCCGCTTGGATACGTCGGGATATTCGCTAAATACAGGCTGGTGATTGGGAATATTTCTTTTACATCACGTTGTACATCACGAATTAAGTCCGCTTTAAACCAAGGATTGTCGGATTGTGCCACAAAAATCCCGTCTTCTTTCAAAGCTTTGGAAATCCCGGCATAAAAACCTTTAGTGAATAAATTGACAGCAGGGCCGACAGGTTCAGTCGAGTCAACCATGATCACGTCATATTCATTTTCACTTTTGGCGATGTGCATGAAGCCATCCCCAACTTGTACGTCTACACGCGGATCTTCAAGCATTCCTGCAATTTCAGGCAGGAATTTCTTTGAGTATTCGATAACTTTCCCATCGATATCCACCAATGTAGCTTTTTTTACGCTTGGGTGCTTTAGGATTTCACGGATAACTCCTCCGTCCCCTCCTCCTACAACCAAAACGTTTTCTGGATTAGGATGGGTAAATAAAGGAACATGGGCTACCATTTCATGGTACACGAATTCATCGCGCTGTGAAGTCATTACCATGTCATCCAGCAACAGCATATTGCCCCACTCTTCCGTTTCAATCATATCCAGCTTTTGAAACTCAGTTTGCTCCGTATGTAAAGTACGATTCACTTTCATCGTAATACCAAAATTCTCTGTTTGTTTTTCAGTAAACCAAATGCTCATTTATTAACGCTCCTTTTCCATTTCATATTGTCAGTCACCTTATAGGTTCCCCAAAATCGGTATAGTCATTAGCTAGAAAAATTATAGACGAATCTAGCAGAATTGCAAGATAAATTTCTTAAATGCAGTTCTTATGTTTAAAATTTTCTTTTTTTTCCATAATAGTAATAGATACTAGATTCTTACCTGATAAGAGAGGTGAAAGCAATGGAATTGATTCCAAGCGAACGATTTAAAAGGACAACTAAATATGTACGGGCCTTCATTATCCTTGCCACAATCGGGCTCACAATACTCTTTGTATTGCTTCTCTCTTTACTGATTTATGCAAAAATATTAGGTCCGCCCCCTTTGGTCGTGCCCCAGTCCACTCTCTATTATAGTGATAATGGAAATGTGATCGGTGAAACCGATAATGGCCAGAAACGTTATTGGGCCGGACTGGAGTCGATTTCACCAGAGCTCATCAAAGCGACTGTCGCCGTTGAGGACCGTCAATTTTACACTCATAATGGATTTGATATAAAGCGGATCGGCGGTGCCATCCTTGCTGATATTAAGGCAATGTCCAAAGTCCAGGGTGCAAGCACCATTACCCAGCAGTATGCCAGGAACCTGTTTCTTGGTCATGACAAAACGTGGTCGCGTAAACTTAATGAGGCCTTTTATACGATACGCTTAGAAATGAACTACTCCAAAAAGGAAATTCTAGAAGGCTATTTAAATACGATTTACTACGGCCATGGCGCATATGGAGCCCAAGCTGCAAGTCAATATTACTTTGGCAAGGATGCCAAGGATTTGACCCTTCCTGAAGCGAGCATGCTGGCCGGAATACCAAAAGGGCCGTCAAACTATTCTCCATTGGATAACTTTGAAAAAGCGAAATCAAGGCAGAAAGTCGTCCTGCAAGCCATGAAAAGCAAAAACTACGTTTCAGGAAAGAATATCGCGGAAGCGTTGCGAACATCCCTTACATTAAAGGGCGAACACGGAACGGTCACCAATAAGACCGCCCCCTATTTCCAGGATGCCGTCAAGCAGGCTTTAAAATCCCAGCTTCATTTAGATGACCGGACGATCGAGCTTGGCGGGCTTAAGGTCTATACCACACTGGACGAAACCCAGCAGGACGCTGCCGAAGAAGTCCTTTCCAATACCATACCCAAGTCTTCAGGCATTCAAGCCTCGATAGTGGCAATGGATCCGGATACCGGGGAGGTCCGTGCGCTGGTCGGAGGGAAAGATTACTCCGAGTCACCATTCAATCGGGCCACACAGGCCGTTCGCCAGCCTGGTTCAACCATGAAGCCCTTGCTATACTATTCAGCACTGGAGAATGGTTTCACACCGTCCACCACCTTAAAAAGCGAGACAACTACATTTTCTTTCGATGATGGTCACTCATCTTACACACCGCATAATTACAACCATCAATATGCGGAAGGCGAAATCACGATGGCTCAGGCCATTGCTCTTTCCGATAATATCTTCGCCGTGAAAACGCACTTGTTCCTTGGGGAACAGACATTGGTCGATACGGCGCATCGTTTCGGCATCACGGCAAAGATGGATGCGGTTCCTTCCCTGGCACTCGGTACGTCAGGTGTAAGGGCTATTGAAATGGTGAACGCATACAGCATTCTGGCTAACGGCGGCAAGAAGGTTGAACCCGTGTTTATCAAAAAGGTTGAAAATCAAAAAGGTGAAGTGATTTTTGATGAAAATGAGAAACATGAACAGATTTTGGATGAGGATAAGGCATTTGTCATGACCCAGATGCTTACAGGGGTTTTCGATGAAACCTTAAATGGCTATACGAAAGTGACCGGTAGCACCATCATTTCCCAGCTGTCCCGCCCATATGCCGGCAAATCGGGCTCCACCCCGACTGACAGCTGGATGATTGGTTACACGCCGGAGCTTGTAGCAGGAGTATGGACTGGATATGATCAAGGCAAAAAGATCGAGATCCCTGCTGAAAAAGGCTATGCAAAGAAAATCTGGGCTTCCTATATGGAAAAGGGCCTGCAAGGGAAACCGGCAAAATCGTTCAAGGAAACCGAAAACGTAATCGGGGTAAAAGTGAATCCCGTTAGCGGAAAATTGTCCACAAAGGACTGTCCTGTCTCAAGATTGACTTATTATGTTAAAGGGACCGAACCTGTCGAATACTGTGCCGAGCACTTTAAGGGTGAGAGTCCGAAACATGGCCCAAAAGAAGAAGAACATAAAAAGGCCCCGTGGTACAAAAAAGTCTTAAAACCTTGGGGATAACGAAAAACCCCCGAAGCCGGCAGCGGCTTCGGGGGTTTTTCTGTCCTAGTTCCACAGTGACTAAACTGCTGTCTTTAAGTTTACTGATTTTATCGCTTTCCTACAAGTGCATTTTTCACTAAACTTAACATTTCATCCATTAAACGAAATTCAAACCGTCAATGACTCCTTCAGCAGATCTGAAGAACGCTCCCACATTCCTGCATCATGGTTTTTCAGGAAGTCTGCAAGCACACGTTTTGATTTATCGTCCATGTCCTCGACGATGATATGTCGTTTCAGCGATTTATCCATCCGGTTAACATGCTCCGGAAGCGATTTGTAACCGCGTCTAATCGACCTGTCGACCATCATTTCACATGCAGTCACACCTGCATAGTGCGGACCATTTTGAGTGGCTTCAATGGTCACCCAAACAAGCCAGTAAGGTTTGGCATTCGGGACTTCCTCTTTAGTCTTTAAAAACTTGATCCCTTTTTCCACTGCACTTCGTGCATGCATTGCGCCGATATCGACCTCTGCTTCACCTGCATCCACATCGATGATGACCGGAGAAATATTATCGAGCGTTAAAACCCCTGCTCCATATCCGCCATGACCTTCTGTAGGGTCGTTTTTTATAATATTGAAGCCTACCTTTTTCTTTGGTTGTTCTTCCATGTTTGTATCCCCCTTTATCGTTTGTCATTCCTTATTATTGGTTAAAAAAACAAAAGTGAAAAAAATTGATTCAAGGTGCCTCCTACAAATCGAATACCAGTATCCAATATCGGTCTAATTGTATATTGACTCAGCGGTGTAATGATCAGAATCAAAAAAATAAGGGAACCATATTGTTCATACTGGGTCATTTTTGCCCGCAAGTCTGCTGAAACAAGATCCTGTACGATCCTATAACCATCGAGCGGCGGCAACGGTATCAGATTAAAAACAAATAGAAGGACATTTAAATTTATGAGCATACTTAAGAAGGGCTCGACAAAAAAAGGTAAATCAGGTCCAACGCCTGCCGCAAGCAACCCGTAAAAAATGAAATACGCCAAAATTGCAACGATCAAATTACTGAACGGACCGGCAAAAGAGACGAGCACTCCTGCCAATTTTGGATTCTTAAAATGAAAACGATTAACCGGTACAGGTCTAGCCCAACCGAATCCGGCAATTAATATCAGCAATGTTCCGATCGGATCCAAATGAGAAATCGGATTCAACGTGACTCTTCCTTCATTCTTTGCTGTCGGGTCACCGAACTTATAGGCCACATAAGCATGGGAAAATTCATGAACCGTAAATGCGATTAACAGTGACACAATGACATATGGAAGTTCTTCCAAACTATAAGCCAAAAACCGTTCTATTTGATCAAAGAATTCCATCGATAGCTTCTCCCCCATTGTTTATTACCGTTAGTATACATCAAAAGTTCAAGAAGTGAAAAAACTCTGACTTCCGTGTCTTGCAATTCTTTTTCCATTGTGAAACACTACAAGATAAGAGAGGAAGGGGGGAAAAGAGATGCCATATGTAACAGTCAAAATGCTTGAAGGCCGTACAGACGAACAGAAAAAGGCTTTAGTCGAGAAGGTGACTGCAGCCGTTACTGAAACAACTGGAGCACCAGCTGAAGCCGTGACGATTTTCATTGAAGAAATGTCAAAAAATCATTTAGCAGTAGCCGGTGTCCGTAAAAGCGATTTATAAGATTTACATAATGGGGAAAAGCTAAGCCATCAATTCGGCTTAGCTTTTGTTTTTAACTGCTCAATATATTCATATGCCTCATCAATTTCTTCAAGCGTATATTTTTGTTTGCTTTTCAGCGTGAAAATTTTCTCGGTGACTTCCTCTTTTTCAAGCGTGTCGAAATATAATACCGTTGAAACCAGCTCCAAAAACCTGGCATTCTGTTCGTTCATATCCTGTAAGCATGCCTCGAGTGCCGGCATCTCCACTTCCTGTATGGATAGGAAATCCCGGCCGGCATCCGTTATCGAATAACAATATTGATAATAGCCTGCTTTTTTTTCCCTTACTTCATTCAAGTAACCCATTTCGCAGAGCTCTTCAATCCGTAAGGTCAACTCCTCCGAATACGGTCCATAAAAGTGAAACTGAAACTTTTCATGAAATGGGAAGGACAGCTTTTTCGCGATATAAACGATTTTTTGTAGTTTTTTCCGACCCGAGATTTCACCGGCAGTAGAAATTGCATTGATAATGTTTGCATGATCCTTAAACAAGGCTCGTCACTCCTCACCAAAAATGTACCACTTTAATCCGATAGCTCCAAAAGCTCACGAATCTGTTTTTTTATATTTTTCTTCGTAGATTCATCACGCAATAAATCCGCTGGATAATACAACTTATGATCCGTTCTTCTTTTCCCTGAAATTGCATCGACAATTTCGGATTCACGCGATAATTCACGAATTTCACCATTATTTTTCAGCAAGTGAATCGGCAGTCTCTCCTCTTCCTCACCTGGCCGGTAAAAATCATACGGCAGATCTGATGAAGAATCGACGACAAGGTAATAATCCGGATCGATGCCTGCCTTCTTGAATAGCGTCCTTAATTCCATCAATCTGTTCATTTGATTGTTCGATGGATGGAATTCCACATATTTAAATAGTTTACGGTTAACGAAGCGAGTGCATAAATCTTTTAATATCGCATCGTTTTCCTCTTCCCATGCTTCGAAATAATAGAGCATCACCGCTTCATCCATTTTCAAGTAGTCCGTTAAAGTCACTTCTCCCCTGAACAATGAATAAAAATGGTGCGGTTCTTGAGCAAACGCATAACCGGATTCATATAAATGTTTCGCTCTATGTAGAATCTTGGTAAGTATGACCTCCGCACTTCTCGTAACTGGATGGAAATAAACCTGCCAATACATTTGGTAGCGACTCATGATATAATCCTCAACCGCATGCATCCCGCTTTGTTTTATGACGGCATGTTCTTCCCTTGGCCTCATTACACGCAAAAGCCTTTCCATATCGAAATGACCATAACTCACGCCAGTAAAGTAAGCATCACGCTGTAAATAGTCCATTCTATCAGCATCGATCTGACTTGAAATCAGGCTGACTACTAATTTGCCTTTATAGGTTTTCGCTATGACTTCTGCCACTTTTTTAGGGAAATCACGTCCAACTCTAAGGAGGATCTTATTCACTTCCGTATCGCCGAGGATTATCTGCCGCGTGAATTGCTCATGATCCAGGTCAAACACCTTTTCAAAAGAATGAGAGAAAGGACCATGACCCAAATCATGCAGAAGTGCTGCGCACAAGGATAATAACCGTTCCTCAGGTTTCCATTCCGGTCTGCCCTCGAAAACATCATCCACGATTCTCCGAACAATCTCATATACTCCAAGCGAATGGCTGAGCCGACTATGTTCCGCACCATGAAAGGTTAAATAAGTCGTTCCCAGCTGTTTGATCCTTCGAAGACGCTGGAATTCCTTCGTCCCTATTAAATCCCATATAACCCGGTCACGAACATGTATATATCGGTGCACCGGGTCCTTGAATACTTTTTCTTCTTGTAATTTTTCGCCGGAATATTCCATGAACTACCCTCTTTTTCATAATCTCGATGCACTCATTATAGCGTGTTTTGACAAAAAACCCTAACTTCTGCCTTGCCAGTAAGAGGGGGAATTTTGTAAGAAAACGGAAGTTTCAGTCCGATTTTGTCTCGAAAATAAGGAAATAAAAAATCACCGCAGTGTGTCGAATCTGGGTGATGATTACTTGTTTCATTTATCATAAGCAAACAATCCACTCTAACTATATATCATGGATCCTACTTTAGTTTTTTATTGATTTTATCTAGTAACTCGTCTTCTGTCGGTGCAGCAACTGGACGGTTATTGACAAAGGCAAAAGACTTCTTTCTGCCAGGACCGCAATAGGATTGACAGCCCACTTCAATTTTCGCGTCGGGATCAAGCTTTTCAAGACGCGGGATCAATGTTTTAATGTTTACCGCCAAGCAGTCATCGCACACTCTGAATTCATTGGACATCCTCCGGTCACCATCCTTTCCATGACAAACTATTTTTCATCCATTTATACGACTAAAAGGTATTTTACCGTTTCTATTTATGAATATCAAGAGGGCTGGATGATGTGAAAAGGAAAGGGCTGCCGCTGGAAAAGGATGTAATTAATCAAAAAACTAGTATCCTTTTAACCTTTTTTGTATAAAAAATCCAGATTTTGTCCAAAATGCTAGTAGAACGCTCCATAAATCACTGCCACACGATATTTTATATAGTTATTTATTTTAAAAGTTACCAGAAAGGGAGTATGTAGAAATGAAGGTTCGTCAAGACGCCTGGACAGAAGAAGATGATTTGCTTTTGGCTGAAACGGTATTGCGCCATGTGCGGGAAGGCAGCACTCAGCTCAATGCTTTTGAAGAGGTAGGAGATAAGTTGAATCGCACCTCTGCAGCATGCGGATTCCGCTGGAATGCAGTTGTCCGCCATAATTACGATAAAGCGCTTTCCCTTGCCAAGAAACAGCGTAAGCAGCGGCAAAGGATCCTTGGAAAAGATCAAGGAGGGAAAAAACGGCTTCTTTATACACCGCCGTCCCCAACGATTTCCGACATAATGGTTCCCCATGTACAAGAGGAGGAACTAGAGTTGAAATCCGAAGTCGATACTACCAATTATGAAGCAGCAGAGGAATTCGTTGTGGCAGAAGCCCTCGCTCCTAAGACACAGCACACACCAGTATCTTTGGAAACGGCCATGAGCCTTGATACCGTCATCGCCTATTTGGAATCTATGAACGGCCGCATGCTTCAAGCCGAAGTATTAAAAACCGAAAATGAAAGATTGAAGCTTGAAATTAAAGGGCTGAAAAAGCGAAACGAAGAATTGGAGAATAAAATCAGCCATCTGGAACAAAACAGCGGCTTGATGCAGGAAGATTATGAAACTTTGATGAATATCATGAATCGAGCAAGAAAGCTGGTCTTGTTAGAGGAAGAGGAACGTCCGGCAACTAAATTCAAGATGGACCGGAATGGCAATTTGGAAAAAATGGCCGAGTAATAAGATAATGTGGGGATCAGTTACATAGTTCAACCACATGATAAAAGGCCGTTTCACCGATGTTTATCCGAAAAAGGGAGCCAACAAGGCTCTTTTTTTCATTGTTTCAAGAAAAATGGAATAATATCTCCCAGGACGCCGCTGCCCATCATACAGTCCTTTTACAGTTTCAGTGAATGATAATGTCGTATTAAATGAAAGAAGCCGTTCCTGACTTACTGGAACGGCTTCTTTCATTTCAATCCCTTAATGCCTCGAATACTTTATCATTACGCTCCACCACTCTTGTCAAGTATGCCTCATACATCGGCCATTCCTGTACGGAAAGAGTGTCAGAGAATATCCTTTCGCTATGTTCCTTCAATACATGCAGGAATCTGAGCATCACATCCTGAACACTCAATTGCACGCCCAACAATTCAGATAGGGACGCCATTACCGAAGGGACGATATCGGGATAAACGAATTTGGTTTCTGCATTTCCTTTAGCTGCATCATAAAAGCCCTTCACGAGACTGGCACGTTCAGCCCCGCTTCCATTCACACATAAATAGATTTGCACCGCTACGCCATTGCGGATCCTGCGTTGGGAAATACCGGCAAATTTTTGCCCATTTATACTTAAATCATAACTTCCCGGACAATAGGAACCGACGATCTCCCTTGCATCCATCGTGACTGGGAAATCGGCAAACATCAATTGGACAAGCTCCCACATCGCATCATATCCACGATTGATTTCAATTTTCCGCTCGTTTTCAGGAAGAATGAGCGACAAATTAAGGACACCCTCATCCAGCACGACTGCCAGACCTCCGGAATTCCTCACGATGGCCTGAAAACCATGTTCTTTTAAATGATCCAAACCCTTTTTAAGAAAAGGCAACTTCGTATCCTGTATACCCATGACGATGGTTCGATGGTGTACCCATGCCCTGGCTACGGCCGCTGATTTACCTGACCCTACGGAAGCGCAAAATGTATCATCCATCGCAAAAGACTCCAGAGCAGGAAACTGAGGTCCAACGGAAGATTGATCAATAATCCTCCACTCTTGCTGCATTAATAATGAATCTGTTTCACCCATACGAATCTCCCTCTAACATTTAATCCTAAAAAGCTGCCTATTGATACTGCGCCACAAACCCCTGTGCCGCTGTAATGACAGCCAGTTTATATACATCCTCTTCACTGCATCCCCTCGAAAGGTCATTCACCGGACGATTCAGCCCCTGAAGGATCGGACCGACCGCTTCGAAGCCGCCCAAGCGCTGTACCATCTTATAGCTGATGTTCCCTGCTTCGAGACTTGGGAAAACAAAAACATTCGCATCCCCCTGAATAAGGGAATCCGGTGCTTTTTTTCTTGCAACCGAAGGAACGAAAGCCGCGTCAAACTGAAATTCCCCATCCAGGATGATATCAGGGTCCATTTCTTTTGCCAAATCGACAGCATCAACCACTTTTAAGGTTTCGGGGGATGTTGCGGATCCCTTCGTCGAAAAGCTCAGCAGCGCCACACGCGGTTCGATATCGAACATTAGTGCAGTCTTCGCACTTTCTATTGCAATTTCAGCCAGGTCCTGGGAATTGGGGTTTATATTGATCGCACAATCGGCGAACACATATTTTTCTTCATCCCGGACCATGATGAATACTCCCGATGTTTTTTGGACGCCTGGCTTTGTTTTAATGATCTTTAGGGCGGGACGAACCGTATCGGCAGTCGAATGCGTTGCGCCACTCACCATTCCATGTGCCAGTTTCATATGGACGAGCATCGTTCCAAAATAGTTCTCATCCATTAAGATTTCACGTGCTTGTACATCGGTCGCTTTACCGTCACGGACCTTCACGAACGCTTCGACCATTTCATCCATCATGATATAATTCTTCGGATCATATATTTCGATTGCATCAAGGGAGATTTTTAAATCTTTTGCCTTCTCCTGAATCAACCCGATATCCCCGATCAATACCGGTGTCACCAGTTTAGCTTTGGCAAGCCTGCCTGCCGCTCCCAAAATCCGTTCATCCAACCCTTCTGGAAAAACGATCTTTAAATTATGCCCCATTATTTTCGATTCCAATATTTCAAATAAATCACTCATTGGCTCTTCCTCCTTTTTAGATACGTTTCCCCCAATTTTTTTATATTTAACCATTCGATGAAAATCCATTGCCGTCTTCTTTTAAGAATACTCTAGCAGCCAGGTAAATTCCAGCCACTTTGGTCCCCTGCCAATCCGCAAATCTGAAATTTGCAGAAACGACGGAAAACAGTGATGGTGTTTGCGGGTTGATATAAATTTCCTTATACTGAAACTATGTTATATTAAAGTTATAATAAGACTTAGGAGTGATCGTAATGAGTGAAGCAGCACAAACACTGGACGGCTGGTATTGTTTACATGATTTCCGTCTAATCGACTGGTCTTCTTGGAAAACGTTATCAAGTGACGAACGCCAATTGGCCATCTCAGAATTCCAAGGTTTACTGGATAAATGGAATATGACACAAAGCGACAATGAAGGTAGCCATGCCCTATATTCCATCGTAGGTCAGAAAGCGGACTTCATGCTTATGTTTGCCCGCCCAACCATGGAAGAATTGAATGCAATTGAAAACGAATTCAACAAAACGAAGCTTGCCGAATATACCATTCCAGCTTATTCATACGTTTCCGTCGTGGAATTAAGCAATTACTTAGCTGGTGGAGATGGTGAGGACCCATACCAGAACCCTCATGTTCGTTCCAGACTTTATCCGATACTTCCAAAAGCGAAACATGTATGCTTCTATCCAATGGACAAGCGTCGTGATGGCGATGATAACTGGTATATGCTTTCCATGGAAGAGCGCAAAGGCTTAATGCGTTCCCACGGCTTGATTGGACGCAGTTATGCCGGCAAAGTAAAACAAATCATTTCAGGTTCTGTCGGTTTTGACGATTATGAATGGGGCGTAACACTATTCGCAGATGATGTCCTTCAATTTAAAAAATTAATCTATGAAATGCGTTTTGATGAAGTGAGTGCACGATACGCTGCATTTGGTTCTTTCTTTGTTGGCAATATCCTGCCGGAAGAAAACGTACCTTCATTCCTATACGTATAAGACGATGAGCTTCCGGTTTCCGGAAGTTTTTTTGCGTCCCCTCCTTTTTATTTTTCCCCGGCTTTGGAATAAATCCAATCCACATCCCATACATTTTCATTAGTGATGAATTTATTTTTTCACAGTCCCAATCAGCTTCAGGAAAATTGATCAAGGTAATTCCTGACTCCAGCGAGGTGAAGGAACGTTACTTCTATTCATTAGCCGACAAGAGGAAATGGCTTATATCATGAACGGCAGCCGTTATGTACCGCTTAACATTCATTGTGGTTTTTTAAGCCACCCGGGGATTGTCCAGAAAACATATACAATACTACCGGTCGCTATAAATCGCACTGTTTCTCCCAGTCCACACTCTCGGATTGTCCAAATTCCACAGTATCAACTAAACCTTGAATTTAGGAGGGAATGCAATGTCACAAAATAATCCTTATGGTAATTACCCGTACGGAGGAAGCCCTTATTATCCCTATGAGAATAATGAGCCTGACGTGCGGCAGCAGAATCCTAACCAGCAACAAGGTTACCAGCAGCAAGGATACCAACAGCCATCATACCAGCAACAACAGCCCACTATGGCAGGCACGCCACAACAAGTGCCGATGACGATGGGTCAACCCCCTTCCGGACCACAGATACCTGGCATGCTTCCGGTCGAAGCGTCGTACATCGAGAACATATTGCGTTTGAATAAAGGGAAATTAGCCACTGTTTATACAACGTTTGAAAACAACAAAGAATGGAATGCCATGGTCTTCAAAGGACTCATCGAGGCTGCAGGACGCGATCATTTAATCATAAGCGACCCTCAAACGGGAAAACGGTACTTAATCCCGATGGTATACTTAGATTATATAACGTTTGATGAGGAAATCGAATATGACTATCCATTTGGAGGCGCTGGGCTTACCACCTATTCCCCAAGGTGATTAAAATCCAATAAAGAAGAGCCTCAGGATCTATTTGATTCTGAGGCTCTTCTTATATTGAAATGACTTTTTTCGGTAAAAAGGCTGATCCATGGAAGATCAGCTACCTTCATTACAAGTATTTATATGCAGCAATGATCATCAAGACCCAAGCAACCAAGAAAGAAACTCCGCCAAGCGGTGTGATGGCTCCCAGGACTTTTATTTGCGTAACGCTTAGAACGAATAGACTTCCGGAAAACAGGATAATTCCTATTAGCATAAGCCAGCCGGACCAGTTGATCAGCGGACTTGAAATTTTCCCAGCCAATAAACCGAGAACCAATAAACCCACCGCATGGAACATTTGATATTGAACAGCGGTTTGCCAGGTTTCTAAATATTTATCAGGAATCTTCCCTTCCAGTCCGTGTGCACCGAATGCACCAAGTGCCACAGCAATAAACCCATTCAATGCACCTAAAATGATGAACAGTTTCAATTATTTCGCTCCCCTTCCCTAATTTAAAAATCGAACAAGGACTCCCCATTGGCCTCATCCATTTTAACCGGTTCTACATTCGGTGTAGCCGACATAACGGGCTGGGTCAATGTGATTGGCTTCGGCATGCTGATGTTCGCAGCTTTTTCATCAACCATCACTTCACAAAGGGATTTAATGGCAATTACATACCCCTGCACCTTATCCTCTGAATTTGCCTGTTTCGCTTTCAACACAAGCTCTTCGATTTTATCTAACATTTGTCTTGATGAAATATCCAACTTTACCACCTCGTCTATATACAGGTCAAAACTATCATAACTAGCATAGCAAAAATCAGAGAAGAAAACACCTTGCATATTTCCTGCCTTTTCATTGGCTTGGCTTGAAATTTCAAGCATGGCTGTCCTGAAGAATGAAAGACATCAAGAGAAGGCTGGTTTGATGTTTTGAATCGAAAAGCACGGCAGCCCTTTGGAAAACCGGGATCCCACGTTATATAGAAATGACGGCACGCCATACAATTCACCCGTTTCGTTTTCTTGTTCATATTATCGGTTCGAGATTTTCCAATCAATTGGGGATTCCCCCATTTCCATCAGCAATTGATTTGTTTTGGAAAAAGGTTTGGTGCCAAAGAAACCACGGGAGGCCGACAGCGGACTCGGATGTACGGACTTAATGATTTTATGGCGGGCTTCATCAATCAAAGGGATTTTGGTTTGAGCAGGTTTCCCCCACAGGATGAATACAACCGGTTTCGGACGGTCATTCAATAGGCGAATAACTTGATTCGTAAAGATTTCCCATCCCTTTCCGCGGTGTGAGTGCGCCTCCCCCTCACGCACAGTCAAGACGGTATTCAATAAAAGCACTCCCCGTTTTGCCCATTCAACAAGGTAACCATTACCCGGAACCTCATAGCCTAGATCGTTGTGTAACTCTTTAAAGATATTTCTTAAAGAGGGTGGGATGCGAACTTCCGGCTTAACTGAAAAACTAAGGCCATGCGCTTGACCAGGGCCATGGTAAGGGTCCTGTCCAAGGATGACAACCTTTACGTCTTCATAAGGAGTATAGTGAAGCGCATTGAAAATATCTTCCTGATCAGGATGAATGACTTGCTGGCTGTACTCTTGCTTTATGAATCCCCTTAGCTCCTGGTAATATTCTTTTTTGAATTCCTCTTTCAATAGAGGCCACCAATCATTTGTCAATAACTGCTTTTCCATGTGCCACAGCCCCTTTCCACTTTTTGAAACTATATTATATCAAACTTAATCGCCTTGCCTTTTTCCATAGATTACGATTTATGTTTCTATATACCCCAAAAGTGGGAAAATAGAAAGTTAGCAAGCAATTTAACCATGTTGGAGGATTCCCTATGAAAAAATGGTACAAAAGAAAACGATTTTATCTGCTTGTCAGCATTTTGATCGTCATTGCAACCGTAATCGTCTATAACAGCTACAAGCCTCTCCCCGATGGTACTTCTTATGAAGGAAAGGTTCATCATGTTGAGGACATCGATTTCATCTATGACCTTTCCTATCATGATGAACAAGGGAATCTGCAACATGAGCAGCGAATTTTCCAAACCATAAATCAAGCCATAGAAGAGGCTGATTCTTATATCGTAATCGATATGTTTTTGTTTAATGCTTTTTATGATGAAAGGATAAACTTCCCGAAGTTAACCGAGACCCTGAAGGATAATCTGATTGAACAGAAGAAAAGGAAACCTGACCTCCAGGTTATATTCATTACTGATGAAGTGAATACTTCCTATAATGCCTACCAGTTAGAGGCATTGGAAACGATGAAGAAAAATGGAATTGATGTCATCATTACCAACTTAGACCGCCTTCGGGATCCTAATCCTCTCTATTCAGGTGTGTATCGGACCTTTTTCCAATGGTTCGGTGAAAGCGGAAAAGGCTGGATTGTGAATCCAATGGCCAAAAGCGCGCCAAAGGTCACCTTGCGTTCTTATCTTAGACTGATGAATATCAAAGCCAATCACAGAAAAGTGGTCGCTACTGAGAAAACGGCCATCATCTCATCTGCCAATCCTCATGACGCAAGTGGATTCCATTCCAATATCGCGTTCCAGATGGAGGGGAATATCATCGGAGATTTCGTTAAAGCCGAAGAAGCCGCTTCGAAATTCTCGGGAGGACCAAAGTCATTTCCTGAGTTCAAAGGGACATCGGCAGATAAAGGGCCGATTTCGGTGCAACTGCTAACGGAAGGAAAAATCAATAAACATGTCCTTAAGGCAATCAATGATGCAAAAAAGGGTGACAAGATCCATCTTGCCATGTTCTACATTGCCGATCGCGAGGTTGTCGAGGTATTAACGGATGCAGCTGAAAGGGGTGTGAAGATTCAAATGATATTGGATCCGAATCAAAACGCTTTCGGAAGTGAGAAAATCGGTCTTCCCAATCTTCCGGTTGCCGCCGAATTCGAAAAACTGGGGGATGAAAACATCTCGATCCGCTGGTACAAAACAGATAAAGAACAATTCCATACAAAGTTGATGATGATCCAAAAGGCTAATGAAACGGTTATTCTTGGAGGATCGGCTAACTATACCTCACGCAATCTAGATGACTATAATCTTGAAGCGAATGTTGAAATCCATGCCCCAAACGATGCGGACGTTTCCAAGGATGTCGATAGCTATTTTCAAAGAATCTGGACAAACCAAAACGGGACATACACGGTGGATTACAGTGAATACCAAAAGAAACTGCCTGTCTTCAAATACTTGACCTACCGCATACAGAAGGTGTTCCGCTTCACCACTTACTAAATATTCTCCGATATAAATGTTTATCAGTGCCCAAATGAGGATATATACTACTATAGCCAACCAGCATCTGTAATAAGCAAGATCCCATTTACCTATATTCAAGAGAATCTTACTAAAATTCAAGGAGGAGTTTATATGTATCAAGTACATGTAGTAGAAAACGGTTTACAAGCAAAGGAAAAAATCGATGAATTAGTTATGTCAGGTTAT
The DNA here is from genome assembly GCF_018613325.1 of Bacillus sp. ISL-34. GTDB lineage: Bacteria > Bacillota > Bacilli > Bacillales > DSM-1321 > Peribacillus. The sequence continues at coordinate 116,638 of NZ_JAGGQJ010000005.1, forward strand.
ACGAAAGACGATGTATATTTGTTTGCCCATGATAAAACCCGTTCAAAGCACCTTACCGAGAATACAAATACAGAAGGTGTAGGCATGAAGGAACAAGGTTTCCTTGATACCGTCGGAAATCTCTTTAAATCACGCGGAGATGAACTTCGTAATCGAATGAGCAACCTTGGCCTTAGTGATATGGAGGCAGAACGTTACGAGGAAGTGCTTGACGAAGGAAAAGTAGTCATCGTTGCTTCCAAACAAGATAATAAAGACGGGGTCACACACTAATGCCCGATAACCATTACCCTATATGGATTCATAAAAAAGGCGAGGCTCCTTAACCGGCAGCCTCGCTTTTTATAATCATCATCCAAGGATGCTTTGGTACGTGGCCTTTGCATGGACCATGTCCTTCGTACCGTGAATCAACGCCCGTCCATCCTTGAAAATGACGATACGTTCCCCAGCTTTTTCACAAGAGAGAAGAAATGGATTGAATTTCACCAAATAGCCGCTGCCGTCCAGGTCTTTGGCTAATTTTTCAAGCTGCAGTTTCAAAGGTTTTGGCGGCCTTACCTGTACAGTATCCCTCCCACAAAGAACAGCCGTTTTCGTTGCATTTTCCATTGTTAAAAAGGGGTATGTCCTCTGCTCCCCGCATGAGAGACAATCTTTCTTTCTCGCTTTTGTCAATTTAACGGTTTGGTATTGATTTCTCCACAGATCAAAAGAAACAAGTGCAGGTCGTACCGATGCCCAATCTTCTACAAGGATTTTCAAAGCTTCGGCAGTTTGGTGTGCCACTACCATCGTTACAGCTGGTGATATGATTCCTCCTGTGTCACAGGTCATTCCTTGAATGGGGATTGCTTTTAGCAAACAGTGCAAACATGGAGTCTGTCCGGGAAGGATCGTCAAAGTCATGCCCACACTCCCCACACATGCCCCATAAATCCACGGTATATGAAGCTTTTGTGATAAATCATTAATAATCATCCGTGTCTCAAAATTATCGGTTGCATCCAATATCAAATCAACATCACCAAGCAGCTGCTCGAGGTTCTGGGCAGTTGCGTCCATGATGATGGCATTCACTTCAACTTCATGATTGATATCAAATAAATGACGCTTTGCCGCTTCTGCTTTTGGCAGTTTCTCCTCAACATCCCGTTCCGTATACATTTGTTGGCGCTGCAGATTACTGGTCTCGACATAATCCCTGTCGACAATGGTAAGCTTCCCTACTCCTGCACGAGTAAGGGCCTCGGCATTAGCAGATCCCAAAGCCCCTGCCCCAAGAAGCAAGACATGCTTCTTCATAATTTTCAATTGGCCCCCTTCACCAATGGGGGCGAATAAAGTCTGCCTTGAAAATCGCTCTTTCACCGTAAACCCTCCCTTCCGAACGCTTTAGCCTCCACTGACAGGTGGAATGAAAGCTACTGTATCTCCATCAGATAGAATCGTGTCATCATCGGCAAATTCTTCATTGACGGCTGTCATCACGTTTTCAAGACCTTCCAATTGAAAATCCACCTTCATTTTTTCTTTTAGCTGGGCCACACTCATTCCATTTCCTTCTATAGAAAGAGTCTCTTTGCCTAGCTCATCTTTCAATTGGGCGAATAAAAGTACGTTAATCATCAATATCCTCCCCTTCCGGTTTCCCCATTGGATATGGAACGGTTTCCAACTGGTTTCCGACCCATGTCTCCCCATCTTCCCAATGTTCTTTTTTCCAGATTGGGACGATTTCTTTAATTCTTTCAATTGCATACCTGTTTGCCTCATATGCATCATTTCGGTGTGGCGTACTGACGGCAATAACGACTGCGATATCCGTGATTTCAAGTTTACCTACACGATGGGTGATCGCCGTTTCTGCATCAGGCCAACGCTCCTTGATCTCAGATCCGATTTGCTCCAATTTCTTGATGGCCATCGGCACATAGGCTTCGTAAATTAAGAAGAGAGTCTTTTTTCCTTTAGTCATTTCCCTCACCGTACCAATAAAGGTCGTGACGGCGCCTGCATTTCGCTTGACTACTTTATCAATCACTTCCTGGATGACAATCGGCTCTTTTGAAATATTATAATTCATGTCTACCATCCTTTATATATAATTCGGTTTGATCAATATAACCTGCCTTTTGATAATCTTCCCTCGTATTCATATTGAAGAAAAGGTATTGAAAACTTTCAGGATTCTCGCGATACAACTTAAAGTCGGTTTCTTTCATAATTTTCACCGAAATCTTTTCCAAAAATAGTCTCATTTTTAATTCATGTTTTGCTAAACACTCCGTCAGTACAGGAAGACACCTTTTGTGGTAAACGGCAAAAAGCGGCTGGAGCCTGCCATTTATTTCTGGAATGACAGCATCGAATTCAGGTTCATAATGGGAAATGATATCCTTTATGGCATCTGCATTCACAAACGGCATATCACAGGCTGCAAGGAACTGAAGCTCCGTTTTCGATGAGGTCAACCCTGCATGCAATCCGCCAAGAGGTCCTTGATCTTTATGTAAGTCCGGGATTAGCGGAAGTTGCAGAAAATGATAATCTTCAAATGTATTCGTAATGACCATGATGTTTTCTGACACCTTATTCAATTCGGATACCACTCTTGAAATGTTCACAACGCCACCTATGGTCAAAAGAGCCTTATTCACTCCCATACGGCTTGATTTCCCGCCAGCTAAAAGCAACATTGTCCATTCCATAAAAATCACCTCCCTTTTTTGGGTTTAATCCAGGCTCGAACGGTAAAGCTATACTAAATGTGTCCACTATATTTAAATATTTTAAATCAACTTTGAAAATAATGACACTTTCACAAACTTTGCTTTGTATATCAAAAGATGGAAAGCAGGCCTCCCACCCATTCAATTCCCTGAATTCCAGGTCCGAAAAATGCCTCATGCGGAGCCATTCCATTACCTTCTTCAAGGTACTCATATTAGGGTGAAAACTAAGTTTTACATAAAAGAAATTTTGGTATATTCTAAAAATAGGATATTACCTGGTATGCTGATAATATCGATATCTAATTCTCCTGAGGAGGTCACATAATGACTATGAAAAGAGCTATGACAGTTGCCGGATCGGATTCGAGCGGCGGCGCGGGTCTTCAAGCAGATTTAAAGACATTCCAAGAATTCGGCGTTTACGGTATGTCCGCTTTAACGACAATCGTGACGATGGATCCGAAGAATGGCTGGTCCCATAATGTATTCCCTACACCGGTCGAAGTTTTGGAAGCCCAAATCGAAACGATTCTATCAATCGGCATTGATGCCATGAAAACGGGAATGCTTGGATCAGTGGAAATCATTGAACTTGTTGCCCGTAAAATAGACGAGTTGAAACTGGACAAGGTCGTAATCGATCCAGTCATGGTATGTAAAGGTGAAGATGAAGTATTGCACCCTGAAACGGCTGTAGCTCTGCGTGAACTGCTTGTTCCACGTGCAACTGTAGTCACGCCAAACCTGTTCGAGGCCGCTCAGTTAGCGGGAACTTCGCCTATCAAGACGGTTGATGATATGAGGGCTGCTGCTGAAAAGATTCATGAACTTGGTGCAAAATATGTCTTGATCAAAGGCGGTAATAAGCTGGATCATGATAAAGCCATTGACCTTTTATATGATGGAAAAGAATTTGAAATCCTTGAATCAGAAAAAATCGAAACGACCAATACACATGGTGCCGGCTGTTCATCTTCAGCAGCCATTGCAGCTCAATTGGCTGAAGGAAAAAGCCCGCGTGAGGCTATCCTCATTGCTAAAGACTTCATCACCGAGGCGGTTCGCCATTCTTGGAAAATGAATGACTATGTCGGACCTGTCAATCATGGTGCATACCATAAATATGGAATTGCGGAAAAAACACAAAAATAAAATATCAAGTTTTAATGGCCGCTCAAATTCATCGAGCGGCCTTTTTCGCTTTTTTTGTTTTTATTTAGTAAAATAGAAAGAAGGAAAAGCTTATCTAGCCGCCCAGTTAAGGAGGAAATTATAGAATGAAACCTATAGACCGTACAGAGGTGCAAAATGCCATTGATTCTTTTGCCGGACAAGATGTATATCTTCACCTTGAAACGACAAATGGTGCCTATGCCACTCATGTAGATGAAGCTTTCTTTTCGGCAGGTGCTTATATTCGTAATGCTCTTATACAGTATGAACATGGGAAGATAGTTGGGGATGGACCCTACCGCATCGGCTTGAAGCTCAATATTGGCTGGGTATATGCAGAAGGCATTAACCACTTCGAAATGGATGAACAAGGGAGATTGCTATTGGCAGGCCTTGATTTTTCCGGAAAACTTGCTGTCTCCATGCAGCTCAGTCCCACTCCCTTTGAATGATGACAACTTGCTTGATATATATCATATAATTCCGATGAAAACTCCCATTCACCAATACCAAACTCACTGTAAGTAGAACGGAAGGAGAAATATACCTTGGAAAAAGAACGCCATGTATTAGTTATTTTCCCACATCCCGATGATGAAGCCTTCTCGGTCTCCGGAACGCTTGCCCTTCATAGAGAAGCGGGCACTCCTGTCACCTATTTATGCTTAACTTTAGGAGAAATGGGACGTAATTTAGGAAACCCTCCATTTGCAACAAGGGAATCGCTCCCTAAAATTCGTAAAAAGGAATTAATCGATGCAGCAAATGCGATTGGCATCCAAGATTTACGCATGCTTGGTTTGCGTGATAAGACAATTGAATTCGAAGATGATGAAAAGCTGACTTCATTATTTACCGATGCCATAAATGAATTGAATCCTTCATTGATCATTACGTTTTACCCAGGATACAGTGTCCATCCAGACCATGAAGCGACAGCACGGGCTGTGGTTCGGGCCGTGGAAAGAATGGAAGAGAAAGAGAGACCTAAACTTCATTGTGTCGCCTTCTCGAATAACTGCATTGACGAATTGGGACAGCCTGACATCATCCATGATATCTCTGCCGTCGAAGAAAAAAAGGTTGCTACATTCACTGCCCACCGTTCGCAAACGCAGGCAATGGTGATCGATTGGAAAGAGAAATTCGAAAATCAGGATGCCGATTTCCTGGACTGGATCCGTAAAGAACGATTATGGACCTATAAATTTTAAAGAAACCGCCAATAAGGCGGTTTTCTTTGTTTATGGCATAAAAAAACCGCCTGTGGATTACAGGCGGAGAAAAGGGGGATTACTTTGGAAAATCAATCATAATATAAGCATCCCCAAAATTCTTCATTTTATACAATCATATTCAAAAAAATTAGGCAGACAAGCGTTCCTCTTGCTGCATTTTCGTTCTTGCCGAGGCTTTTTTTCCATGTGCCAAGAAATAAATGCCAATAAGTATGAATGCAAAGATCGACATTCCTATGAATAAGCCTTTGAACCCTGTATATGGAATAAGGAATCCCAATAGGAATGGGCCAACACCAATACCGAAGTCATACATTGTATAAAACGTCGATGTGGCCAATCCCATCCGATTTGATGGGGCTTCCTTGATGGAAATCGCTTGACTGCTTGATTGGAACGTACCATACCCCACTCCGATAAGGGCGCCGGCAATCAGAAGCGTGATACCATGATGGGATTGGCTTAGGATGACCATACCGACGGCAAATAGTAAGAGCGATGGGTAAATAACTGCATTCTCCCCCTTCACATCAAACATCCGTCCTGTAAACGGACGGGACGCCAAAAGGAATACTGCAAAAACGACAAAGAAAAAGCTCGCTGCACTCATTAAATCCATTTCCTTGGCAAAAGACGTTAAATAGGACAAGATGCTCGAATAGGTAAATCCAGCAAATCCGATAAAAATGGAAATGGGCAATGCCCTTTTTTCAAAGTAATCACTGATCTTAAATCCTTTTTGTGGTGAAGCTCCGCCCTTTTCCCCTTCAGGAACATTCATGAATAACGATGCAACTAAAGAAAATGCGGCAAATACGGAGGCTGTATAAAAAATGATTGAATAACTGAAATGCTGTGTAATCAGCAATCCAATAAACGGACCGAATGCCATTGCCAAGTTTGTACTCATGGCAAAGTAACCTGTACCTTCCCCGCGTCTTTCATTCGGAATGATATCTGCAGCAATCGTTCCAGTTGCCGTAGTGGCGAGTCCAAAAGCAAAACCGTGAATAAGCCGATCAATCAATAACAGGGATAAACCATTCACCAGGAAATAGCCAATGGATGCAATCAGGAATAGCACCAACGAGCCAAGCAACATCTTTCTGCGACCAATCTTGTCAATTTTTTTCCCTGCAATCGGTCTGACAAGCACAGCCCCGAGAACAAAGATGCTTGAAGCAAGCCCTGCTTGTGCTTGCGACGCATGAAAGTTATCCATCGTGTAAATGGTCAATGTCACCATCAAGACATAAAAAGTTAAAAATAGAAAAAAGTTCGCAGACGAGACAATCAGAAAGTCTTTCGTCCACAATTTCGGTTTGTGATTCATTTCAATCCTTCTTCCTTACTATTGTTTTAATTTTTCCTTCAGGAAAATCAACGTACGTAACGTTGCCTGTCGATCCTCTTCAGCCAAACCGCTCATTAATTGAAGTTCAAATTCTTCAACCACCTTTTTGGCCTCATGATAAGTCCTTACACCTGACTCCGTTAACTGTATTCTGCGCTCCCGCTTGTCTTTTCCTGGGACCTGTTCAATCAAATCAAGTTCTTCCAACCGGTTTACCGTCCTCGTTACCGTCGGTTTCTCCACATCTAGATAATTGCTTATTTCAACAAGCGTAGAACAGCCAAACTCATTCAGATAATATACAATCGACCATTGGGAATGAAAAAGATCAACCTTGGCCAATTGCTCATTCAACTTCTTGGTAAATGACCTAGAAAATTGTAAGTTATGATGAAAAAAACCATTATTAAAGGACAAAGGTATTCCTCCTGCAAAGTAGTTACCTAGGTAACTATACACCTATTCATTAAAAATGTCTAGCCTTCTGGTGAACGAAAATAATCGTATACACATTGTTTCCCCAGCGTCTCCATCGCTTCCGACACAACAAAAAAACCTCTTTTCAGGAAGTTCGGGCGTTTACTTGGGTGTTTGGGAAGAAATACTCGTGAAATTGGAGGAAATGCTTTTGAGTTCACGCTTTTACTCGTGAATTTAGAGCTTTTACTCGTAAGTTTGAAGCAAATACTCGTAAGTTTCACGCTTTTACTCGTGAATTTGGAGCATTTACTCGTGAGATTCATGCTTTTACCCGTGAGTTGGGGCGTTTACTCGTGAGTTTCACGCTTTTACTCGTAAGTTTGGGCGAAATGGTATGGGGCAAATTGGGGGCATGCTTTTTGTGGTCGATGCTTCGAGGCCATACACAAAAAGGAAACCCCGCTATTAGCGAGGCTTCCGATTATATGCGCTTTTCTTCTTATTGATAACATCAGGGCATATTTAACCGAGATAGCGGCAAACGATATAGTTTATCATCCTTTTCATCAGGATTTCCTCGGCCGTCCGTATTGTTGCTTATGAAATAAAGGAATTCTTCATCAACGAATACATCGCGTATCCTTCCTGAGCCCGTAACGATATTAGTCAGTTTTCCGCTTTTCACATCATAACTTTTAAGCGCTTCGCCCCTTAAGGCTGCAAAATAGAGCTTTCCGTCAAAATAGGCCATGCCAGAAGGAGCCCATGTATTTTCACCGGAATGAATCAATGGTTTTACCATATCAGCTTTTTGCTCATCGCCCTCTATCTCTGGCCAGCCGTAGTTTTTACCCGGATCAATTTTATTTAATTCATCGTGAGCCGAATCTCCATGCTCACTTTCATACAACTGCCCTGCTTCATCCCAAGCCAGACCTTGTGGATTGCGGTGACCGTATGAATAGACGTATGAATTCGCGAAAGGATTATCGTTCGGAATTGTGCCATCCAGGTTCATGCGCAGAATTTTCCCGCCTAAAGAATCTGTGTCCTGTGCGATCTCAGGCTTTCTTGCATCACCTGTCGTTGCATATAGCTTATCATCCGGACCAACCTTGATCCGGCCGCCATGGTGGAAGTTCCCGCTTGGTATTCCGTCGATTAAGGTCTCCATCTCCTGCCATTTATCATCATTTTTTTCTAAAATGACGATTCGATTGATGGAATTCCCGCCTTCTTCATACGTATAATAGGCGAAAGCTTGCCCGCTCTTAGAGAAATCGGGAGCTAATAAAAATCCAAGCAACCCAGCTTCCGCTTTTGACGACAATGTCTTTTTTAGGTTGACCTTTTGCCGTGTCATCTTACCCTTGTCCCATTCAACGATGGTTCCTGTCCGCTCAGACACATACATTGTGTCCCCATTCTTCTGAATCGACCATGGGGCATGCAAGTTCGTTACCAGCACATCCGGATTTTCTCCTAAAGTGCCCGTCACTTCTTTGTCAGGATCCCGCTCGGTTTTGCTGTCATCATCATTCATGTTACAACCAGTTAAAGTCAATGTAGCCATAAGGAAAAATAAGAGCAATTTTTTCAAAAGTCTTTCCCCCTTCGATTCATGAGTTTAATAGGCTGACTGTTTAAGTACCTTTAAAATGGCCTCCGCTACACCCGATTCATCATTCCTGCCTGTTACTTCATCACACAGTTTTTTAATTTCGAGCGGGGCATTTCCCATTGCGACAGACAAACCTGCCCGTTCAAACATGGATACATCATTATAATTATCCCCGATAGCCATCGTTTCCTGCATCGAGCCGGATTTTCCATTCACATATGTTTCAAGTGCCGTACCTTTTTGGGCTGTTTCACTCATGATTTCCACATTTTCACGTCCCGATGAAGTGACTGTAACTCCCTGACCTTTCAATTTCGAAGCAATTTGATTTAATAAATTTAAATCCTTTGAGAAGCTGAGAATTTTATAATATTCCTCATTCGAACGGCTGAATAACTCGGAATAATCGGAAATGGAAGTTACTTGTCCAAGCTGTAAACGCTCCTCCGCATATTTCCGCATATTCTCAGGGTCAATGTCCGGATTGGCTGTAACGAATACATCAACCAAAACAGATATTGCGTTTTCATAGTCTTTGGAATAAATCCCCTGACTCGTATATATTTCGAAATAAATCCCTTGTTCTTCGAGGAATCCAGCGACCATTTTAGCAGTGGCAGCTGACATTGGATTGGAAGCGGCAATATTTCCGTCCTCCGTGAAGAGGGCAGCACCATTTACACAGATGACAGGGCAAACGATGCCTGCTTCATCTAAAGCGAACCTTGCTTCCACATAAGATCTTCCAGTAGCAATGATCACTTCCACTCCCTCGCTTTGCGCCCTCTGGATAGCGTGTTTATTTTCCTCACTGACCTTTTGCATTTTGTTTAACAATGTTCCGTCCATATCAATCGCAATCGTCTTTATCAATTCAACCGGCTCCTTTTTTTCAATATAATCCCTATTTTAACCGAAAGGGCGTGGATAAACACGTTTAACAAACCCGTATCTATTCTTGTGTGACTTCACTCATAAAAAAATCCTTTTATGTATATAAATAAACTGCACCTAATAAGTTAGGTGCAGTTTATTTTCTTAATGCAGAATCGTTTGGCTATCGACATCTTGTGCCCGTTCAATGATCTGTTCTTGGATGTCTCTTTGAATGTCATCGATGGCTGTAAAGTCCATCGCTTTTACATAAATTTTTTCAAGTTCGTCATGCAGCTCTTTTGCCTTAGCCAGATTTGCTGTCGCTTCATTCATTTTTGTCCGGTACCTGGTGGAAACATCCTTTAATTGATCGGCATAAATTTCATCTGTTCCAGGCAGAATCGCCGTTTTATATATATCTATGATTTCATCACCTTCACAACTCGGGAAATATTCATGCGGTGATGTGCTGTCAAAAATGGCGATCCCTACCTCCCGGACGATTACCATGTCCAAGCTATGCGGATCGAAACCGCAATGATATACTTCCACATCAAAGCCTCTTTGCTCCGCAGCCTTTGCAATCTTCTTCAGCATCGTTGATTTCCCTGAACCTGGACGTCCCTTTAAAAAGTACCGTTTTTGTATTCCCTCAGTAATATTGGGGATGAAATCAACTGCACCCTTTGGTGTAGCCGCCCCTAAAAATCGGTGACGAACATCCGACTTCTTATTAAGGGTGATATCTCTATAAAAGCCTTCTATCAATTTATTGGTCAACCCATTCAATTTAGCGAAATCAATATTTGCTTTATAAATGTCTTCCCATTCATCATGTATCTTCAATGCTTCAGCGAATAGGGCATATGCCTTCTCGAAACTCTTGCTTCTCGCATTCGTCAATCTTATGATGGCCGCTCTTTCAGAAGCAAGCTGCTGGGAATTCCAGGCAGCCCCAAGATTGACATATTCCTCAATGGCTCCAGGTGCCTTTGGCTCAATCACATGCGGCGCAGTCCCATCCACGAGTCCGATTTTCAAAGCAGGAATGATCACTCCATCAATGGAATCATTATCGGACGAACAATGTAAATACTCGATGTCATAGTCTTTATCCAGCCATTCCTGGCCGATTTTTTTCATAATGGTCGATTTACCGGAACCAGGTCCGCCTTTTAATATGAACAATCTTTCAAGACCTGCTAAATTGGAATCATATAAACTATAAAAACCTTTAGCCGTATTGCCTCCTGCGAAATAATGCATCACTTTTCCTGTCACTTTCACACTCTCCCTCACAATACAGATGTGATCTTCAAGACAGCGTATGCAGAAAAGAACCAATAGGTGAATGCCTAAAGGTTAACAGTCTATTTTATTAGGGCTACAGATTCCGCTTGTGTGACCTCCAGGAATTCTGAAGGTTTTAAAACGATTTGTGTACCGATTTTTCCCCCGCTTACGATGATTTCAGGCAGGTTTGCTGCACTTTCATCGATAAAGGTCGGGTATTGCTTTTTCATTCCGATCGGGGAACAGCCTCCCCGAATGTACCCTGTGTATTTTTGCAGATCTTTAACCGCAAGCATTTCAATTTTTTTTGCACCTGCGGCCTTCGCTGCTTTTTTCAAGTCCAGTTCGGTGGCTACAGGAATGACAAATACGTAAAGCTGCTGCGGTCCGTTATGGGTAACAAGCGTTTTAAAAACGGTTTCTGGCGCTTTTCCAATTTTGTCAGCAACAGTGATCCCGTCGATTTTTCCATCGCGGGCATCATAACTCATCATGCCATACTCTATACGTTTATTATCAAGAATTCGCATTGCATTCGTTTTACTGGCTCCCATAGAAAATGCCCCTTATCGTTTTCTACCATCTTACCATTTTAATTACCAGGCAAAAAGAAAAGCACAGTGCCTATGCATCCGTGCTTTTAGACTATAGACTAATTCGAAGAAAAGCCTGTATGCCTCAATTTTTTTATTAAAAACGTTCCAGCTTGATTTCAGAAATCCGCTCCCTTTCCGCCACTTTCTGCCAAGCCTCATCAAAGCAAGCGCCTTTGGTGTCTCGGCTAGCCAGTTATTCGGCAGGTGTGTCACAAATTTCTTCAATCTAGTACTGGGTATCATCTAAAGAAACATGAAGGATAACCAAGTCTCTTTTATTACCATGGTTCGGGGTGAGACCATTCCGAACAATCGGAAGCACAGTGCTTATGCATCTGTGCTTTCCCTGAAAATTATTCTAAATGACGTCTTTGGAAATCAGCGATTCTCTTGTAGTCGCCTTCCAATTGCCTGCTCACGGATAAATAAATCGACATTAATTCTTCATATACTTTAACGTTCTCTTCAATTGGGACAAGTTCATTCGTTTCACCAACCATACCCTCAACCTGATCAAGGCTTTGGATTTCGCCTAAAGCGTATAATCCAAGAACGGCGGCGCCTAAGCTAGAACTTTCGAAGCTTTCAGGAATTGTCACGTTTTGATTGAATATATCAGCCATTATTTGGCGCCAGAGCTTGGAGCGGACAAATCCGCCGCTTGCATGGATCTTCTCGGGAGCACCCGTCAATTCCTTTACGGCAAGAAGGACACTGTACAAGTTATACATCACACCCTCCAGCACTGCCCGGACCATATGGTCACGAGTGTGATGAAGCGCCAGTCCGAAGAAGGAGCCCCTTGCATCGGCACTCCATAATGGTGCCCGTTCCCCTGCCATATACGGGTGGAATATCAACCCATCAGAACCAGGTGCAATATTGGAAGCCATATCCGTCAGGATCTCATAGGAGTCCTGGCCCGAAGCCTTCGCTTTTTCGATTTCCACACGGCCCAATTGATCGCGTGCCCATCGGAAGGTGATTCCCCCATTGTTGACCGGTCCGCCGATTACCCAGTGATTCTCAGTAAGGGCATAGCAGAATGTCCTGCCTTTCGGATCGGTAAGCGGCCGGTCACTGACGGTTCTTACCGCACCGCTCGTTCCGATTGTCACTGCCAGAACGCCTGGCTTGATTGCGTTTTGCCCTAAGTTGGCAAGCACGCCATCACTCGCGCCAATCACAAACGGGGTATCAGCCTGAATGTTCATTTTTGCAGCTAATTCATCACTTAAGCCTGAGAGGATATGCGTTGTAGGGACAAGCGTCGGCAGCTTGTCAGCCCCAATTCCAGCAATGGTGAGTGCCTCATCATCCCACTTCAGGTCATTCAAGTTGAACATGCCCGTTGCAGAAGCGAGCGAATAATCCATCACATACTCATTGAAAAATTTATAGATGATGTATTCTTTAATTCCTATAAATTTGTCCGTTTCGTTAAAAATCCCGGGATGCTCATTTCTTAACCACATTACTTTCGTGATTGGGGACATTGGGTGAATGGGTGTTCCCGTCCTTTGATACAATTGCATCCCCTGTTCCGAAGCCTTCAATTTCTTTGCATAGGCAACACTTCGATTATCCGCCCATGTAATGCTATTCGTCAGCGGGCTGCCGTCTTTACCCATGGCGATCAAGCTATGCATCGCCGAACTGAACGATATGAAGGCCAGTTCTTGCTTTTCTATTCCACTTGCAATCATGACCTCGCCTATTGCAATGATGACCGCTTTATAAATTTCTTCGGGATCTTGTTCCGCAACGGAAGGAGTTGGACTATGAAGAGGATATCCCCTCGAACAAGATTGGACAACCTCCCCCCCTTTTGAAAAAAGAACAACCTTCGTACTCGTCGTACCAATATCGATCCCCATCATATAACCTGAATGTCCCATATTTACAACATGCTCCTTTCTCTTAAACAATTGAATTCAATAGTAAGATTAGGATAAGTGAAACGAATGATATAATCGTTTCCATAACCGTCCAAGACTAACGTTTGTGCGACTGTTAAATTAAAGAAATCTTTGATCATCCAAAATCCTGCATCATTCACGTGTGATGGAATTAATGAACCTGAACCGATTGCAAGGACAAGCAAATCAATATCCAGAAGATATGATCGGCAGCACAATGCCTATTGCAGTTGTGATCGCGACAGTTGCTAAAACCTCTAGCGACACGGATCATGGCTGCTACGGCTTCACCCACCCCGCTCGTGATCAATTCATTTTTAAATGCACCCGCCCGCTCCGATTATCAAGATGATGGACGCAGGCGGGGCGAGGCAGGCGGACATGAATTGGTTTAGTTCTTCTTTATTAAAACCTCTAGCGCAGCCTAATGTAAAGAATGAAACCACCACAGAAATCATGAGGGCGATGATTGGTTTTCCAAATGAAGGCAATCCAATCATTTCATATTGTATCTTCAGCAAACACAGCGAAAGCCACGATCAACATTAAAAAGACCGGCATTAAAATCGTGATCAAGGTAATGACGAAGATTGGAGAATTGTACCGCTAGCCCCTCGGGTGCTTGTACATCCATTCTTTTAGATATGTAGCAAAAATCCGCTCAGCTAAAAATGGCATTGGGAATTCCGATGATCAAAGCATATAAAATGCCCAAAGGGGATTCGCACCCCTGTCTGAACAGCATCTGCAACATCCGGAATATCCATACCTGCGATACTCCCTAAAATGACGGAAGCAAGAAGTAACCGCAATAAATGGGGACCATGTTGCTTTGGCTATTATAACGATCAAGAACAAACTATGGTTATGGCTAACAATCAATAAAAGTAAGATCTTAATGAAAAAAGCATCGAACCTGTTCTTTGTGAACTAAACTCGATACCTGATTCAGTCATGAAAACATCATTCACCAATAAAAAGAGGACCGGATATGTGCTTGATTTCATCCTCCAGATGTTCAGGATATGCAATGATGAAGCAGGTGGATGGTCCTGATGATTTTTCGATATCGACTTTATCACTTATATGTACGGAAACACCTTCACCGCTTTGGTCCAGCTGCTTCCATTCATATGCTATCCCTTTTGAGCCGACTGGAAGTGCCTGAACGTCTTCCATTTCACTTAGGCTTTTATATAAAGATAATGGCGCGACCCAATCTTGCTGTTCCATTACTTCTTCTCCAACGAGCGGCCTGCCGATCAGAGCGATTTTCCGTGAAGGATGCTGCTTTTTAACAGGTTCATTCACACGCTTACCAATCACCATAAGACCAAGTGCTGATTGTAGAAGCGGCATGTTACTTTCTGTGCTGCCAGTAATGGGAAGGTCTTCCATTCCCAATTCATTCAGCCCCTTTTTCACACCCCTGGTCAAATCCTCCCAGGCTTCATTACCGCAGAAATTATTTAGAACGACCGATACAGGTCTTCCGCCAACGCCCAAGCATTCCATGACGGCGACCCGAAAGGAATAATAGCCAACGACCTCATAGGGGACATGGACAATATCTTTTTCCTTCAGGCCGATACCGCCGCTATTATCACTAGAAACAATCAATGAGTCTGATTCTGAAAATGGCAAGATCAATGAATCACTCATTCTGCGAGTCCATCTTTAAAAATCATTTTTTTCAGAACAGGCTCCAAGCGTGGCAGTAAAAGCGCAGCCAATACTACATTTACCGCCGTCGCTGCCGTTAACCCCGGAACCAATAACATGTAAAAACCAGGGCTGATCAGAAATGCGAAAGGCAGGGCTAAAACGAAGGCATTACCGATAAAGAAGAGGAAAAATGCGCCTACTTTTTTTCCGTGTATATATAAAATGCCGAACATCCATGCCAGGACTGCCATTTCGACCATGATCAAAAAGTGGAATGGCCCAAGTGGCATGCCGCCGATGAACGCTGAAATGATATGACCAAGCCCGGCTACAATAGCCCCCGATACCGGGCCAAGTATGACAGCCGCCAACAGGGCCGGAAAGCTATCCAAAGCGATACTCCCGATCGGGGAAGGGATTTTAATCATTGCCCCTACCGCCGATAAGGCAATGAATATAGCGATTGCACTTATTTTTCTAACGTCCATGTTTACTCTTTTTCCTTTCTTTTCCCTCCACGGAACACATTTGCGCTGCGGATATATTCTACATCTTTCACACCAAGACGGAAATTGATCACACGTGCAACAGCAAAGAAGTAGTCCGACAAACGATTTAAATATTGAAGGGATAATGGTGAAACAGCCGCACCCGACTTGATCAATGATACGACCAATCGTTCTGCCCTTCTTGTAACGGTTCGGGCAATATGAATGGTTGCAGCCGCTTTTGAGCCGCCAGGCAGGATAAACTTTTCCAATTCCGGCGCTTCAAGTATGAAGGCATCTATCCGTTCTTCCAAATAGGTAATAGCCTCATCCGTCAGCTTTTGTGGGGCCTTCTCGGAAACGGTTGCCAAATCACCGCCGCAGTCAAACAACTCATGCTGGATTTTCTCTAGATCGGCCAGTACGTCCTTAAATATCGCTGAATCCAATTCTGTCACCGCAAGACCGATATAGCTATTCACTTCATCCACCGTTCCATAAGTTTCTACACGGATGTCATTCTTATCAAGCCGACCTCCGATTACGCTTGTTTGTCCCTTATCCCCTGTACGTGTATAGATTTTCATCCCAATTGCCTCCTCTACTTTATTCGCTGGTTAATTCCATACCAGATGATATCGACGCGCCTTGATATGGATGCTACATCTTGAAAGACAAACCCGCAGGCATCGCGCCATCTGCGATCTCTTGCTTCCATCGGGACTATGCCTTTGGTGATATCGGAACCGATCACAATGCAGTTGTGGTCATCTCTTTCTTTCTCCCATATTCGCCAATCAGCCATGATTTCCTTCCATCTTCTTCGAATCGAATCTGAATCCATCTTTTCTGCATCTTGTCGAATCCATGCATCCAACCCTTGCAATACAGCAGTCTTGCCTTGAAAATCAATCAATTCCGGCTGTTCTTTTCGATAACCGGATAACCAAAGGACATCATTTTCCAAACCATACAATTGCTTTACCCATTTAGTTTTCCCGTTATAGGCGCCTCCTGTAACAAAGTGCAGCGTTCTCCCCTCCTTAAGCTGTTCCGGTCTTCCCATATCAGCTCATATCCCCTGCCATGGGAAATCCTCCAATCAAAAAAAGACTTTTCCTGTGGGGCATAGCGGACCAATAAATCACGGATTACCCCTCCATGCGTCATTAGGGCAAATCGGTTCTCCCTACAGGCAATCAATTGGTTCCAGCCCTTATTAACACGCTCGGAAAATGCCGGATAGCTTTCACCCCCAGGCACCCGTGCCTCCATGGGACGTTCCAGCCAATTAAGATAATCTCCATCTGTCTTCAACTCTTCATACGTCCGCCCTTCCCAACTGCCGAAGTTCATTTCACGGAACGAAGGGTTTTTGACCGGGACTGCATTTGGAAACAGAAGTCGTGCAGTTTCCACACAGCGGGGCAAATCACTGCTGTGAATTTTTTCATACAGTGGGTAAGAGCCCCTTAAATCCAGTATTTCCTTTTCTCCTTCGGTACTTAATGGAGAATCCGTCCAGCCTAAATAGGCCTTTCGCTCATTTGCTACTGTCAGCCCATGACGAAGTAGTGTAATAGCCACAATATCAGCCATAACCAGAGCTCAACCCCTTCCACGGATGCCCCCAGCACGTCCCCCGTTATCCCACCGAACCAACTGATGACTTTACGTTTTATATAAACCAGGAAAAACATCGCAGCCAGGCACATGATGAAAAATAAGGTGACAAGCTTAAAATCGATGATCCAGGCAATCGCCAGACTTACAATGAGGTATAGCCAATAAATGGGCAAACTGCTTTTCTTTACTGCACTTTGAAAAAAAGCACCGAGACCCTCTTTTTTAGCCAGCGGCATCCGGATGAGCAAATAGCCCATCACACATTTGCTTAGGAGCGGAAGGGCAATGATCAAGAAGTATGTCCATTCATTTACCCTCTCGACAATTTCATAGATAAATAGATACCTGGCGGCCAATAGGACTATGACAGAGATGACACCGAATGCACCTGTCCTGGAATCTTTCATGATTTCCAATCGGCGCTCTTTATCCTGATAGGAAAAAAAAGCATCACTTGCATCGATCCAGCCATCGAGATGCAAACCTCCCGTTAATGCCATCGTCAAAAACCAAAGGAAAAAGGCAATCGAAAGCGATGACAATGGGGTCCATTCCACTAGTGCATACAAAACACCACCCAATATCAAGCCCAGCAAAAGACCTACTAATGGAAAGGTTTGAATGGCACGGTGTATATATTTCTTCTCCATCGGAAGCTGCTTCTTTATTGGAAAAACCGTAAAGAACTGCAGGTTAATTAAAAATCCGATCATTCCACTCATTCCTGCATGCACCCTTTCTTCGGCAATGGAATTCCCGCTTCCACAAGATAGGCTTCATCCGCCTGCCCGACAATCGTTTGATGAAGCTTGCCCAGTGTTTTTCCGTATATATGGAGGAAATCATTCTGGAAAATCGGTTCCTGCACCAATTCATTGCTTACGACTATTAAACAGCTGGATTGTTTTCTTATCTCATTGATTCCGGTTATTATTTTTGAAAAAACGCTATCTAAAAATTCTTTTTCAAGCGGAATGCCAGGGCCAAATAGTTCGTTATCAAGCAGGGTTGTCAGACAATCGAGCAGGATGATGGAATCCTGGTCAATGTCCGCCCCTATTCTAGTAATATCGGTTGCGTATTCAGAAGTCTTCCAAGCAATCGGGCTGGTTTCTCTATCTTTCTGGTGCCTATGGATGCGTTCACCCATTTCAGCATCACTGACACGGCCGCAGGCGAGGTAATGCAAGTTCCCATCCATTCGAAGTGCATACTCAAGGGCTTTTCTTTCTGCGAAGCTGCTTTTTCCGGAACGGACACCCCCGGTTATAAAACAGAGCCTTGCTTTCTCCACTGTCTTACCCCCTCCATCAGTGCTTCGTTATCATGTTCACTCTTCACTGCAAACCGAAGCCACAATCCATCCAAACCCGGGAAATTATAGGTATGGCGCGGTACGATTCCTTTTTTCAGTAAAAAGGGCAAAAGGGATAGGGATTCATCCTTCACCAAATAGAAATTAACTGTGCTATCGGAGACATTCAACCCTTGCTCCTCATAAAACCGGAATAGCTTTTGCTTTTGCAATGCAATATAGTCTCTTGTTTTTCTCATGTAGGCTTCTTCTTCAAGACAGATTTTGCCTACTTCAAGCGCCACATGGTTGACGCTCCAATGCGGTTTATAATTTCTTACCCGTTTTATGATGTCAGGTGCCGCAAGCAAATAACCTAGTCTCAAACCCGGAATTGCAAAGATTTTAGTCATTGATCTTAGAATGAGTAAATGTGGAAATACATTGATTAAAGAAGCATAGCTAAAGGCATCTTCCGAAAAATCATAAAAAGCCTCATCCAGGACAACCAGGCAATCCGCTTTTTGGCATTCCATGATCAATTCCCTGACTGCATCCCGCTTAAATGAAACACCTGTCGGATTATTAGGCGTACATAAGAAAATTGCATCATATTCGGGTAATCGGGGAATCAACCGATTTAAGTCCAATTGCCACTCAGGAGCATCAAGCTGATGAAAAACCACCTTACATCCTGCTGCCAAACAAGCTTCAGCATATTCCGCAAATGCCGGCTGAATGATCAGCACCCTTTTATTGGTCAGTCCGTTCGCTACCAGCATGATTATTTCAGCACCACCGTTCCCCACCAAAACGGATTGCTCAGGAAGAGCTTCTTTTTTTGCAATTGATTTTGTCAGTTCAATGGCCTGCGGATCTGGGTATTGAAGGATTCCTTCGAAAAACCCGGACCATTGTTCTCTTATGCGTAAAGGCGGCCCCAATGGGTTGATGTTAGCACTGAAGTCGAGAACCGATTCAGGCATTTCGATTTCCAGCGCTTCGTAAAGATAATGAGGATTAGAGCCATGAGAAGGTAATGTCAAGAATAAGTCCCCCTAGCCATAACATCAGTAGAAATAGAAAAGATGACCGATGCATGATGGTAATCGTTTTTGGTATATGTTTTGCTTCCAACCGAACCAGCGGAACTCCCATCCTCGCACGGTCGGAAACAATTCCTTTGTACATATTCCGGCCTCCAAGCTGGATTCCCAAATTGGCAGCAACGCCTGCTTCACACCAACCGCTATTCGGACTTGGATGTTTTTTTGCGTCATTGAATAATATCTTCCATCTAGCACCAAATCCATGATAGCTGGATTTCGAGCTCAGCAACATCAGGAACCCGGTAAGGCGGCTGGGAATCCAGTTCACAATATCATCGAGCTTGGCTGAAGCCCAGCCGAATTGTCCATATTTCTCATTTTTGTACCCTACCATGGAATCGCAGGTATTAATCGCCCTGTACACCATCGCGAGCGGCGCACCGCCAATGGCTGCCCAAAACAATGGGGCCGTGATCCCATCACTGGTATTTTCCGCTACGGTTTCCACAGTGCCCCTGACGATTTCGGATTCATCAAGATCAGCAGTATCACGGCCCACGATATAGGAAAGCTTTAGCCTCGCTTCAGGAAAATCGCGTTCTTTCAGCGGAAGGCAAACATCCATCCCAGCTTGCTTCAAGCCCTTCTGAGCTATCGTAGTAGAAATGACAACAGCTTCCCAAAGGATACCTGCAAGCGGATGGATGAGATAAGCCAAATAGACGGTTAGACCTGTAATCAATAACACCATAGCTAAGACGATGATCAACATGAACAGTCCATTCCGTTTCTTATATGTTCCTTTATTGAATTTCTTATCCAGCTTGCTTATCATCGTTCCTATCCATTTGACTGGGTGCGGCCAATTTGGCGGATCACCGATTAATAGATCAAGGAAAAACGCCAGCGTAACAGCAAAAAGATGATGGTAAATCATAAATCCTCAATCCGTTTCCGATTATTCTTTAATGCTTCCACTGTGCAATCATATACACCGCGACTGATCAGCTTTCCTAATGGAGTTATGGTGCCTGCATATTGAAGCTTTGCCCCTCTTTGAGCTGCCGCTATCAAAATGCTGTCTGTCGATGTTCCTGTTGCGCATGTATTTGTCACCTTATCCAATACGTGCAAATCATGAAGCGCTTTTACTTTTGCCTCGGTCGCAGTAACTATGCTGTGGATGAAAGCCTCTTCTGCCAAATGTCCATTCACGAATACCCATGTATTTATCGTTCCTGGAGCGGAACTCCAAGAATGCCGGTCAGCTAAAGAAGCGTCGATGGCATTCCCTACACCAGCCGTCACGATAATGAAAACCGAGAAATCTTCAGCTCTTAATAGCTTGAAAGCAACCGTATCGAGAAAGACAGCTGTCATCATCCCTACCGTTTCCTGAGGTTCAAAACCATGAGCTTTTAAATAGTCGGCCATTTCAACATGATGATCCTCGCAGTCATAGCCATGATGGACGTGCCTATTCACGAAATATTTATGCCAGCCCGTCCCCGAACCAGTCACTCCGGAAGACATCGTCCTAAGCGGGATCGGGGAATCCAATTGAATCATCTCAGGTCCGACTGTCAGATAAGATTCATCAATTTCCAATGCGATAGTATCATGGCCATGCTTTTCCGGAACGATGAACATCTGCGGTTTCGGAAGGGCGGGATGTGGGTGTTTTTCGATCGTCGTATGATACACACCCTGAATCCGTTCCTGTTGGAGCACTTCATTCGGCACATCAACAACCTGAATTTTCCCTTTCTCAAGCAACATCAGCCGATCACAATACAATCCAGCCAAATTCAAGTCATGAAAAATCGAAATAACGGTCAACTTCTCCTCTTTTGCCATTTTCCTCATTAGATCAAGAAGATCTTTTTGATAGGAAAGATCCAAGTGGTTCGTAGGCTCATCCAAAAAAAGGATTTCCGGCTCTTGGGCGAGTGCCTGTGCCAAGAGGACCCGCTGTCTCTCGCCTCCTGATAATCGTTCAAACTGCAGATCCTGAAAATCAGCTACTCCCGTTTGTTCCATAACCCGTTGGACAACCGTTTCATCTTCTGAGGACCAACTATGGAACCAACCCGATTGGTGGGCATATCTCCCAAGAGAGACCGTCTCTTTTACTGTATAGGAGAAAGCTAATGAGGAATGTTGTGGGAGCACAGCAATGACCTGTGCAAGTTGTTTTGACGAATAATCGTTCAAATCCCTGCCTCTTATCCGTATGCTTCCGTCCTTATAATCGAGCACCCCGCTAAGCATACTTAAAAGCGTCGTTTTACCGCTGCCATTAGGACCAAGAATCCCGAATAATTCTCCTTTATGTACATCAAAAGAGACGGAGTCCAAAACAGCTTTGTTGTCATATCCACCTGTTAACCCTTTAACTTCAAGCATCCGTTTTTACCCTTCTCTCCGTCTCTTTAATAAAATCAGCGCAAATGCAGGTGCCCCGATAAGTGAGGTGATCACCCCGATCGGCAGTTCCGATGGGGCAATGACCGTCCGTGCTACAAAGTCAGCCAAAATTAGAAATCCGCTTCCTATCAGTAATGACAGCGGAAGCAAATGTTTATGGTCAGGTCCCCAAATCTTACGGACAAAATGTGGAATGACCAAGCCTACAAAGCCAATCGTCCCGGAAACGGCAACGGCTGCCCCTGTCAAGATCGAACCGGCTATCAATATCCACATTTTCCGCCGCTGAACATTCACACCTAAGTGTTTCGCCCGGTCTTCCCCGAAAGTCATCGCATTCAATTCACTTGTACTCATGATCAAGATCAACGAACCAATGATAAAAAACGGCAAAATGATTGTGATATAATTCCATCCGCGCATTGAAACACTTCCCAACAGCCAGCCGATGATTTGTCTTAATTCCTCACCCGTCAGCGCAATCATCAATGAAATGAAGGCACTTAAAAACGAGCTGAAAATGATACCCGTTAAAATGATCGTTTCCACTTTCATCGTTCGATCCAATTTTTTTGCAAAAGTCAGTACAAGGAAAATCGTGAGCACTGAGCATAAGATGCTCAATGCCGGAAGAGTATATAAACCGATGAACGGCAGCGATATATTGAAGAATAATGTCACTACGGCACCGACCGATGCCCCTGATGAAATACCTAAAGTGTAGGGATCAGCGAGCGGATTCCGGAGCAGTCCCTGAAATGCCGCACCCGCAACCGCAAGTGATGCCCCGACCAAACCCGCAAGCAACACACGCGGCAAGCGGATGTTCATCACGATGTTCGTAAGCATCACATCCGGATCAGCAGAAATCGGTAAATGGAAAATCTCCTTGCCGATTATTTGTATAAGTACGGGAATCGGCACCGGAACCGAACCAAAGGAAATGCCTATCGTCATTGCGAATAACAAAAATAACAACGCAATCAAATAAGCAAACGTCCATTTAGTTGTCAAATAGGTTCGGATAGACTTTTTTGGCAAGTTCCTCTACTCCCTCTATCAGGCGTGGACCGGAACGGGTCACCAAGTCTGAATGGACATCAAAGACTTGGCCATTCTTAATGGCATTTACGTCTTGCCATCCTTTTCGGCCCTTCACTTCACTTACTGCGTCTTTCGTATAATAACCATACGTTGTAATGATGACATCGGGATTTGCAGCAATCATCGACTCTTCATCAATTTTTGCCCAACCGTCCAACTCAGCAGCAGCATTATCCGCTGAAATAATATTAAGCATCTCATTCATGAAAGTGTTTTTTCCCGGTGTGTATATTTCCGGTGAAGGCGAAACTTCCACTAAAACGGTCTTCCTATCCTCTTCCTTTACGGATTTGGCTTTTTCCTGGATATCCTTAAGCTGCGTTTTCATATCCGTAACGATTTCTTTTGCCTTATTATGTTCTCCCGTTGCCTGTCCAATCATTTCAATAGACTCATAGACTTGGTCAAAGCTTTGTGCATCATTGACAACGAGTACATCTATTCCAGCATCCTTAAGCTGCTGTAAACCCTCATTCGAATTATGGGCACTTGATGCATGGGCAAGAACAAGGTCAGGTTTCATGGAGACAATCAGCTCCGTGTTCATTTCCATTCCGCCAACTTTTTCAATTTCTTTCGTTTCTTCCGGGTAATTATCATTATCGGAAACACCAATGACCTTTTTACCCAAACCAAGTGCAAACACCACTTCCGTATTACTTGGTATCAATGAAACGATTTTCTCCGGTTTTTGTTCTATCGTTACTTTTTCCCCAGTTGCATCTTTAATCGTAATCGGGAAAGCTTCGTGTTGAGCATGATTCGTTTGCTGCTTTTCTTTTCCTTCATCAGTTGCGTCACTGCAGCCAACCATTATGCCTGCAACAAGCAACATCATCAGTATTAGACCAAAAATTTTCTTCATTTTCATTCCCCACAATCTTTTTATTTAATTTCTTTTCACCTAATAATCTCGGAAGATGCCCCCAAAACAAAAAGCACCTCCCGTTAAACGGAAGATGCTTGTATGGCAACAATATCATTACGGACTTCTTAGGATCTGCCACACACCTTCCCATCCGCGTAGGTTACAGGTGTACGAATTTTGGCAGGTCTCCTGGCTCATGGTCATCGTCAACGGCACCTTCCCATATCTCATACAGTGGTACACAGCCGTCAGCTTCCATATACAGTGGCGGGACCGCGCTGGCATTTCACCAGCTTCCCTTTTAAGTCATTACGACACCAAATCGTTCATATGTATATAATTTTCATTGCCTTCATTATACACCATGTTAGAATCGATTATTATATGATTTTTCTGACTGAGTTTGAAATGACCCTTCCAACTTCAATGACTTGAAGCATTTTCAACCAGTGAAGCAAACCCCTCGACTGATAGCCCGGGTGAAATCCGAACTCGATGCAGGACATGCATCCCTTGTTCCCTTGAAGCTCCCCCAGGTTCCGTAGTGACTGCCATCTTGTATCCAGCTTCTTCTGACAGCCTGAGACTCTCTTCGTTAAAACTCTATATCTTTCCACTATCATTCTCCTTTTTTCTAGTATAATAGTACCAGAAAACTAGAAGATAATAAAGTATTCCATTTAATGAAATAATAGGGAGACACGAGATCTTAGTGACATGCTGAGCATTTATGAGTTTTTTTTTCATAAGTATGTGCTATAAGCTTGAAAAGTTTGCCTATAAGAAATATAATAAATAAGTCGTCGACTTTTATATATGTCCCAGTAGCTCAGCAGGATAGAGCGACAGCCTCCTAAGCTGTAGGTCGTAGGTTCGATTCCTATCTGGGACGCTAATGTATGGAAGACCCTGTTATAGTGCGGTTAAAGCCGTTTTATAGCAGGGTTTTTCTTTTGGCTTAACTGAAAAAGGCTGTATCACGTATGTAGGATGAAAGCACTTCTGAACATTGGAAACAATGGTGATTCTATTCACTAAAAGTTTTCATTGTTTGGAGGTGCTTTTCTTTTTGGCTAAAAAAGTATTAAAACGTGGCAAACAGATAAAAGAACGGAATCAAACTGGTGTTGAAGATACCCATGCAATTGAATATACGCTGACAGAAGCATTAGATATCTTCCTTAGTGCTTAAGATCGCTGAAGGCGTTAGAGAAAGAACATTAGAAGAATATAAACGACATATCAGATACTTATCAGACTACCTATTGAAAAAGCATTCTTCCTTTAAGAATATCAGTGAGTTATCTTGCCATTTAACGAGCCCTCTATCACGAATTGTCCCCATCAGAAAAATCCCTCCTTTTCACACATAATATACGAACTAGTGTTCCTAAAAAAGACAGAAAAAAATTCCTTCCCCAATTAAGGAGAAGGATGTTCATAAGGGGAACCCTGTTCTGAAGCTTACCAGGTTAGGTTGTGCAATTCTAGGAGTCTGCACAATCATAATTTTATCCAATCTATAATTTTATATTCATTACATTACAATAAAAAAACCTCTCCAATTAAGGAGAAGGGCTTTTTAAGTGAAGGAGCTATATGAGTGGAAAAGCAATATTATAATACCTTATTCAATTACTTTTTATTCATCCTACAAAAAGATAAAACCCACTCCATAAGAGAAGATTTTACAATTGTTGAGACTTGTGAGGGCTTCTAACATTAGTATTGTAACCGTGTACAATCCTTTATATTCCTCGCTTTTTATTTTGCAGCAAACAATTCCGTGAAGGTAGCTTTGCCTGCCTTCTTATCTACAGTTATCTTTTTAGCTTTTGAAACTTATATAATGGCGACTCTGTAGCTTTTCCGAAGATCGAATCAAGTTTTCCGCAGTTTATGTTGAAGATGTTGTAACACCGTTTAAGGAATTTTTTATGAAGATTAAAAGTGGAGTTAAGATGCATATAGGACAATTTACTTATTTCAATGGGATTGTGAACAAGCTTATGAATAAACTTTATTTTGATGATGAATTTATATCTGAAGTTAAAAATATAAAATTATATAAAATAAAGCCCAACCATAAATCAGTTAGGCTTTACTTTATAATGATTTTTTTTTACTTCTGATTATTTTTCACCATAATTGAATAAATCTTTTTAGATGATATATACACAACATGAATTAATAAATATAAAACTAATAAAAAGGCTGAAACATAAATATAACCATTACCTTTTAATAGAATGTCACTCGATATACTAGAGTATACAAGAACATATAAATAGAAAAATGCAAACATTAATAGTGTTTCAGAAACGTAACTCAAAATTCCTTTTTTTAATATTAATATCTTTGAAAATAGAATGTCTACAATGCCAGTAACTACTACAGTTGTAATGAAAAATTTAAAAATAATTTTTATAGATGAAGTTGTGTTCTCAGAATTTATATATACATCTGATGTTAATGAAGCTATGTATACTACTAGGTAAAAACATAAAAAAGGTACAGATAAAATTGCTGCACACATTAAAGTTACGGTTGAAATTGCAAAAATATGATCTCCATGTGAATATTTTTTCGAATTTTTCTTACCCATAATTGGTATTCAATTCCCTTTTTGTATTTTTTTACTTTAAAAACTTACAATAAAAAGTAATTTATGGTAATATAGTACTGGTTTAAAAATACTACATATTTTTGGAGGTTTCAAGATGAAAAGAAAAAACTTTATTAAAGGCGTAGCTTTAACCACCTGGTAAGTCAGCTGAATCTTTAACTGAAATTATTTTTTGGCTAATATAAATAACAAATAAGAAGAGAAAGGTACTTTGAGTAGACTTTGCTTAAAGTCATCTTTTTCGAATTCGAGGTGAATTCCAATATCTTCAAAGTTTAATAAATTTATATTTTTTTTGATTCTAGTATCATCTTTAATATTTATTTTTAATATAATTCCGAAAAATAATGCAAAAGAGAAAGCAAATAATCACATTAAGCCAGATAATTCACTAGTAAGCAAAAAAGATAATTGGGGATATAAGGATACGGTAGTTAAACGAACTTTATCAAACAATAAAATTAAAATAGCTATTTTAGATAGTGGGATTAATAAAGAACATCCTGATTTAAAAGGACAAATTTACAAAGAGTTTAATGCTATTAATTCTAAAGAACCAATGAAAGATATATTCAATCACGGTACATCAATAGCTGGCATCATTGCGGCAAAAGATAATTCTATTGGTATTAAAGGCATTTCTCCAAAATCAAAAATTTATTCTGTTAAAGTTCTAAATGATAAAGGAGAAGGGTCTGTAGAACATATTATTAGAGGTATAGAATGGGCTATTAATGAAAAAGTTGAAATTATTAATATTAGTTTTGGTTTAAAAAATGACAATCAAAAATTAAAAAAAGTCATTAATAAAGCTACTAACAATGGAATAATAGTAGTAGCTTCTAGTGGAAATAATTATATTAAAGATGTTGATTATCCAGCTAAGTATAATAATGTAATTTCAGTTGGATCTATTGATCATGAGCATGAGCGAGCCAAATTTTCCCCAAGAGGAAAAATTGATGTTGTAGGTCCAGGAAGAGACATTCTATCTACTAATAACCTAAAAGATTATTCAATATTTGAAGGTACATCATATTCTACTGCTTTTGTAACAGGACTAATTTCTTTATATCTGTCTGAAAACCCTACTATAAAATTTGACCAAAAAGCTATTATTAACCTATTAAAGAATAAATCTTTAGACCTCGGAATAAAGGGTTTAGATAATACATATGGATATGGACTATTACAATATAAATAATTATTATTTTCCTTCTTAGGTTGACTTCGGAATTACTTCCTTTTTATTATGTTTAAAAACTAGAATAGTTCACTAATTTAAATCAATTTAAACATGCCCTCTCAAACGAGAAGGGCCTTTTTACGATGGAGGTACCATGTGGAGATAGTACAGTAATTTTATTGTCCATTCAATTTCTTATTATTCTCCATTTATTGTTTTGGGAATAATTCGGTGAAAGTTGCTTTACCTGCCTTCTTATCTGCAGTTATCCTTTTAGCTTTTTGGAAATTAGATAATGCTGATTCAGTACCTTTTCCGAAGATAGAATCAAGTGATCCAGGGTTAAATCCTTCCAAATAAAGTGCAGCCTGTAGGATCCAAGTAAGATTGCCTTTTGCACCTTTTTCGACAATGGCGATAGCCACACTTATCTTCGAACCCATGTACCGTACTCGTTTAAACTGAATTAAATTCCAATAATTTTAAAAGGTTAAGATATTATTAGGCATAAAAAAAACTTCCCCACAGTTAAAGAAGGATCTTAATTAAGAAATTATTAGTACAGTAATAAATATTTCAACATTCGTGAAGCTTCCGACTCGGTGATAACTCCATTATCTCGATTTCCTTCACCTCTTAGCTTCGTGTATGGACAAGGTATTAGGGGATTTAGGAATTAGGGGATTTAGGAATTAAGGCAAGTAAATAATTGCGGCATCTTTTGACAAGGCGCTATTTTTTTTTGCCGAAAATTTGCCGAAAAACTCGAGATAAACAACCGATAATTAAACCAATTTAAACATGCCACAAAAAGGTAATATATCAGTAGTTTACGGTACTAAAAATGACTATAACAGGCTATATGCTTACTTCTCCTAAGTTGTAGGTCGTAGGTTCGATTCCTATCTGGGACGCTAATTAAAAACCCTGTTACTACGCGGTTCTTCCGCGTAGTAACAGGGTTTTTTCTGTGATTTATGGGGCGGTTAGACAAAAGCCCTATAGATATAAAAAATCTGAGCCCTGTAAAACACAGAACTCAGATTTTTTATATCAAGATAACCTATATTTATCCTTCAAACAAATTTCCCATTAACTATACTTACTTTGAATCTAAACCTATCTCGTTGATTTTTTCTTCAAAAACAGGTCCGAAACTTTCAGAATAAGTATTCGTTAAATGTCTATTGTCCCGGTAAATTATAACATTACCAATAATGGGCTGAAATTTACCGTTTACCTTGAAGTAATCTGTTAAGTCAATTTTATGCAATGATTTATTCTCTTTTTCAAATTGTCTCCAAAAGCTTTCGTCTTTCTGATTATCTACTGAATTCATTTTTTTTGTAGTTTCTTCTAGTCCATCTGTTTCTAATGATTCCAGTACATTAAATCTATATCTTGGATCATCACGAACCGCTAACACTTCAATACCATATTCATCTTTAACATACTGCAGCTGATCGACCATCTGTTGTTGTATTTTATTATTGGGCGTATCAGAAGCTGTGGCATGAGAAATGACAAGATCTACATCTGCATCCTTTAGATAATCGAGAACATTATTGACCCAGATACCTTTCAAATCATCATCCGCATAACCTGTTGAAAAGCGTGTACCTGAACGAGTCATATTCAATACACGATAATTATCATCTTTTGTCGCTTTTAATATGGCACCTAACCAATGCTCTGAATGGGAACTGCCGATCAGGGCAATTGTAGCATCGTAATTTTCAGTTTCGCCATATTCCCCAATTTTCAAGTCACTTTCCTTTAACCCCTGATTACTGCCGTCCAAATGCGCTTTTGGTAAATCATCAAAGACTTCAGAATATGATGGAATTGGTTCTTGATCAGGTATATCGTCAGGGTTTTTTACAGCTAACGCTCCTGGATAATTTTTATCGTTTATATTATTTTCCAGCTTATTTTGATCTATATACACTCCAATTAAAAGAGATGCAATCAAGAGTACATTCACACTACCCATTATCCCGATTCTCTTGAATGAGAATTTATTGTCCTTTGAGCTTCGAATTGGTTCTTCTATAAATCGAGTCATTAAAAACGAAAGGGCAATTGATGAAATGATAATAAGAGTTCCAACGATGAATCCTGGAGTTTCCTGGACATTATAACGATAGAACTCCAATAATACCCAATGCCACAAATAGATTCCAAAAGCGATACCGCCTAGCTTCACCATTACAGGTGAACCTAAAAAGCGTTTGACACCATATTTCGTATCGCGTGTACCGGACAAAACAATGAATAATGCGCAGGTCATTGGCCATAAGGCAATATACCCTGGAAACATTTCAGATACATTGAAGACTATTCCAGTTAAAATTAATCCGATTAATCCGAGCCAGCCTATCACTGTAGCAATATATTTATTTACCTTAATTGATGATAAATTGATACAGAGCAAACTGCCTAAAGCAAATTCCCACATACGTGTCATTGTAATGAAATAAGCCCATGGCTGATTGACAGAAGTTAAATATATTGAATATATAAAAGAAGAAACAAATAATATTCCTAAAACAGTATTGATTAATGTTTTAACTTTAGTTAATTTATATTTTTTTATCAAAAATAAAATTAAAGTGAATATTAAAAACCAGATTAGATAAAATTGTCCTTGTATAGACAAAGCCCAAAAGTGTTCAACAGGTGTTTTCATTTGGCTGGAATCTAAATAATCCGTGCTCGAAAAAGCCAGTTGCCAGTTTTGGTAAAAAAACATTGAGGCAAATACTTCATGTATAGTTTTATCTAAAATCGATTTTGGTAATAAAAACCAACTTAAAACCAGAACGATTGCAAGAATAAAAAATACAGAAGGAAGTAATCTCTTCATTAACTTTGTGACATATGGCCGAAAACGATATTCCCCTGTTCGGTTGATTGTGGAAACAATTGAAGTGGTAATAAGAAAACCTGAGATTACAAAGAATACATCAACCCCGCCGGAAACACGATTAAGCCATATATGATAGACCGCTACCAGCAGTGCGGCAACAACGCGTAACCCTTCGATTTCGGGTCTGAATTTACTCTCAATATTAATTAATGGTTGATTCATTGATTCTATCTCCTACTTTTCGTCATGCATACAATTTCAAATTATATCATTTTACAATAATGATTTGTCAATATAGTAGAAAAGGTTCTTTAATTTTCACAAGTATGGATTTTTTCCCAACTTATCAACCAGGTCACCTTACAGAAATTGTACGTTGCCTGGGTACGTAGCCTACAGGAGAACGTTACTTTATGAAGAACATCAGTCCACCATGGGGCATTTTGGATATTTGGAAGCAGACGCAAACTCGGCATGTTACAACTTGTCGAGTTTGTTAACCGATAATGTCCTAAGAAATAGGCATTACTGTTAATCATAAGAACATCCCCGCACAAAAATATTGGCGAAAAATACAATTCAAACTGTTTATATATTTGCAGAAACATAATGAATTTTTGGATATAATCCTGCTTTTTTTTAAAATATATGTTTTAACCTGTCCCATCCGGGTATACAAATACTGTAAGACATTCTCACCAAAGGAGATGATGTGCATGATGAGTACAATCAGAAGCCAATGGAACAAAGAGAATGACGCAGCGGTGTTTAGTCCCGGTGATCAGCGTTAGAGTCAATTGAAGAGTTAGATGATGATCAAATTTGGGAATTACTAGTCTTCTCATCCAAAGGAGGAGGATACGATCATGAGTATTTACAGCCTATGGAATCCAGAGAATGATGAAGCAATTTTCAGTCCGGGTGATCAGAAGCCATTCAGTACGCTCATACGAGTAGATTCGGATAAACACACACACACTGACAAAACACTTGAATATGAATTACATGGCACCGTACTGAATGAAATTTAACAGATGAAGCAATATATGGAAAGGGATGGAGCGAGCGCTCCATCCCTTTCTGTCGTCTTTATCTTATCTTTTATACCATCATCAAGCGGCAATATTGTTGTCTGGAAAGAGGGCCTGCCGACAAGGAAATTTGCCCAGACGTGCTCCATGGAATTGACCCAGTAAAAAAGAGCCCTTCACCATGGAGCTAAAGGTGAAGGACTCTTTCTTTTATTTATCGAATTTCAGTTTTGCCAAGGCATCCGCCAATGCAGTATTGATCGGCTCTTCTTTATTTTGCTTTTTCATATAATTGGATACTTCATTTTTGGATACTTTTTGATTTTTATTTTGCCCTCTTCGTTTATTGTACGAAGAAAGTTTTTCGTGAAATCCGCATTTACAGGTGAATGTCTGTGCTTCTCCTTGACCGCGCATTTCCATCTTTTTGTGACATTGTGGGCATCTGGCATTTGTTACACGTGAAACACTTTTTTTGTGGCCGCATTCACGATCTTGGCAGACAAGCATTTTTCCCTTTTTACTATTCACTTCAAGCATCAGCCTGCCGCAATCAGGACATTTCGTTCCTGACACGTTATCATGCTTGAATTTTTGGTCACTATTTTTGATTTCATGGACGATATTTTTGGCGTAATCGCGCATATCGCCGATGAAGGCCTGTTTTGGCAGCTTTCCTTTTGCTATCGCAGTTAACTTTTGCTCCCATTGAGCTGTCAAAGCTGGAGATCGCAAGTCCTCAGGTGCCAATTGAAGAAGTTGTTTTCCTTTCGAGGTAACATGAAGGCCCTTTCCCCTTTTCTCGATCAGGAAGCTATTGAACAATTTTTCAATAACGTCAGCACGCGTTGCAACAGTTCCAATCCCGCCAGTTTCACCCAGAGTCTTGATGAGCTCTTTGCTTTCCCCTGCCATAAAACGAGCAGGATTCTCCATTGCCGAAAGAAGCGACCCTTCATTGAATGGTTCCGGCGGTTTCGTTTCACCCTCTGTTAGTTTCACAGTCGAAATGGTTAAACCGTCACCTTTTTGAACGTTCGGAAGCAGTTGCTCAGCAAGGCCATCTTTAGCTTCTTCCTCATCGAATTGGTGATCATAGACTTCCTTCCATCCTGATTTCAGGACGACCTTCCCTTTTGCCACGAATGTCTCCTGCCCCATTTTTGCGGTGATGGTCGTTTGTTCATATTCAAAAGGCGGCATCAATACAGCAAGGAACCTTTTAACGACCAAATCATAGATTTTCGATTCTTTGTCGCTCAGTTTTCCCGGCAGCGGCGTTTGCTCGGTGGGGATGATTGCATGGTGATCGGAAACCTTGCCATCGTCCACGAACGATTTATTGACCTTTATCGGGCTGCGCAGGATCCTCGATGCATACTGGGCATATGGTTTAATGCTTACAGCCTGTAACCTTTCTTTTAGCGTATCAACCAAATCCGTTGATAAAAAGCGTGAATCCGTCCTTGGATAAGTCAAGACTTTATGGCTTTCATATAAGCGCTGCATGATCGATAACGTCTCTTTCGCCGAGTAGCCGAATTTCTTATTGGCGTCCCGTTGAAGTTCTGTTAAATCATATAAAGAAGGGGCAAAACTTTTCTTATGCGCCTTGTTCACTTCAACCACTTCTGCACTTTTCCCCCTAACGGCTGCAAGAACCTTTTCTGCCTTGGTTTTATCAAATGTGCGGATATCTTTTGATTGGGCATCTTGCCAGATCAGGCGCAAATTTGATTCTGCAATTGCCGAAACGCCATAAAATTTCTTAGGCTGGAATTGTTTTATTTCTTCTTCTTTTTTTGCAATCATCGCAAGTGTCGGCGTTTGGACCCTCCCGCAGGATAACTGGGCATTGTGCTTCGTTGTTAGGGCACGTGTCGCATTCATCCCAACGATCCAGTCTGCTTCCGCCCTTGCTACAGCAGAGGCAAATAGGTTTTCATACTCCTTGCCATCCTTCAGATTTTTGAATCCATCTTTGATCGCTTTATCCGTTACAGAGGAAATCCAAAGCCGTTTGACGGGCTTCTTCACATTCGCTTTTTCGAGAATCCAGCGTGCAACGAGTTCCCCTTCACGGCCTGCATCCGTTGCAATGATGACATCCTTGACATCCTTGCGATTCAATTGTGTTTTTACTGATTGAAATTGTTTGCCTGATTGCTTGATCACGACCAATTTCAAAGTAGGTGGCAGCATGGGCAGGTCCTCAAGGCTCCACGTTTTATATTTTTCATCATAAGATTCCGGATCTGCATGGGTGACCAAATGACCCAGTGCCCAAGTGACGATATACTGTTCGCCTTCGAAAAAGCCATTACCCTTTTTCCCGCAATTCAGCACTTTTGCTATATCTCTGCCGACCGAAGGTTTCTCGGCCAGTACGACTGTTTTACTCATAATAACATCCTTTCGCTTTTAAACTGGTTCCTCTATTATCTCATATAATTTAAGTCAGGGCGATCATGCCGGCATGGCATTGATAAACAGATCGAACGGGACTCCCCGCACCCACATATATGTAAATTAATAGATTAGATAGCAATCCCGTGCAGATTTTAGTATGATGAAACGTAGGGATTTTTTCAAATTAATTGGGAGGTTCAATATAAAATGAGCTTACTTTCTATAGATAAATTAGCACACAGCTTTGGTGACCGCACCTTATTCAAGGATGTATCCTTCCGCCTGATGGCCGGGGAACATGTAGGCCTGGTCGGGGCGAATGGTGTCGGGAAGTCAACGATGATGAATATCATTACAGGACAACTCATCCATGATGATGGCCGGGTCGAATGGACACCTGGTGTCGAATATGGCTATCTTGATCAACATACGATACTTTCTAAAGGTAAATCGATTCGCGACGTCCTAAGGGATGCGTACTTACCTTTATTCGAGCAGGAAAAAGCACTGAATGAAGTTACAGAGAAAATGGGTACGGCCACTCCGGAGGAACTTGAAGAACTCTTGGAACAAATGGGTGAAATCCAGGACAAGCTGGAAGCCGGCGGTTTTTACAATCTGGATATTAAAATTGAAGAAGCGGCACGCGGTTTAGGGTTGGATGCAATCGGATTGGACCGCGATGTCTCTGCCCTAAGCGGCGGACAACGGACAAAGGTTTTATTGGCGAAGTTACTATTGGAACAACCGCAAGTCCTGCTGCTCGACGAGCCTACCAACTACTTGGATGTGGAGCATATCCGCTGGCTGAGCAGCTACTTAAAGGAATACCCACATGCATTTCTATTGATTTCGCATGATACCGAGTTCATGAACGGCGTCGTCGACGTAATCTTCCATCTTGAATTTTCTAAACTGACCCGTTACACGGCAACTTATGAAAAATTCCTTGAGCTGGCTGAATTGAATAAAAACCAACATATTAACGCATATGAAAAACAGCGCGAATTCATTAAAAAGCAGGAAGATTTCATTGCAAAAAATAAAGCACGCTATTCAACGACCGGCCGGGCAAAGAGCCGTCAAAAGCAATTGAATCGCATGGAACGTATCGATCGTCCAGAAACTGCAATGAAACCTACCTTTGACTTTAAAGAATCACGTGCGAGCAGCCGTTATGTATTTGAAGGTGAAGATTTGGAAATCGGATATGACCGCCCATTGCTTCCGAAGTTGTCCATGACCATCGAGCGGGGAGAAAAAATTGCCGTAGTCGGCTGTAATGGAGTTGGTAAATCCACTCTATTAAAAACGATTTTGGGTAAAATCGATCCTCTAGGCGGTAAAAGATCACTTGGAGATTTCCTTTTTTCTTCTTATTTTGAACAGGAAGTGAAAGCAGGCGATACGACGCCGATCGATGAAGTATGGAATGCATTTCCGCATCTGGACCAACCGCAGGTACGTGCGATCCTTGCCCGTGTCGGTTTGAAAAACGAGCACATTACACGTCCGATGAGCCATTTAAGTGGTGGGGAACAAGCAAAAGTGCGCCTATGTAAACTCATGCTTACCGAAAGCAATTGGCTGTTATTCGATGAACCGACAAACCATTTGGATGTAGTTGCAAAAGAAGAACTGAAACGTGCATTGAAAGAGTATAAAGGAACGATTGTCCTCGTATGCCATGAACCTGATTTCTATGAAGATTGGGTTACGAAAGTATGGGATGTAGAGGAATGGTCGGCCCAAAATTAATTTTTTTAGGGGATGTCGCAAAACGCGGCATCCCCTTTTTATTCGGAAAGTCACGAAAAAGCAATGGCGATTGCTGATAAACCTTATTATGATTGAAGAAATTTTCACTTCGATCTTCAAAGTAAAGATAGCAAAACCTGTAGATTCAATTCTGATTTTAAAACATGACTAGGTTATCCTTTATGGTTTTTCACTGTTTTATAAAACCCTAACTGGATAGAGGAGACCCCGCTAGATGCATGCTTTGATGATGCTTGGCAGACAGTCGGCGGAAAGGAAGCGGATTTCCAAAAACCGGAACATTTTTCACAGAAAAAAACTGTAGGCAAACTCGCTTTCTTCGAATTTGTCTACAGTCTGAAGGTAAATTCTATAGTTTTTTCATTTTCCTTCTGCCATGAGATTGGCCAAATTAAGCAATACTCTTAACGTAATTGAATGAAACTGAACTGTGCTATTGAATAGTCAGAATGCTATCATGTGTACAGCCTCAGGAGATTTTGGTGATCTTGGCCATTAGCTCAGCTTATCAATTTCCATTATATTGGTAGTTAATCACCTTTTGTTTTTTCGGTTTTTCTCTATACCTCAGGAAGTAAAGGATCAGTGTCAATGTAACGGCTATAGTCAATTGAATTATAAAGATTGTTTTAATAATAAATAACGTTTCAATACTGATTCCAATAACCATATACGAAACGATCATCAAGGCCTTTATCTTTTTTTGAATTTCATACTTATAAAAGCAATCTATGATTAAGCTTAACATTAGAAAACAGTAGAAGGCCTTATAGCCATCAAGTATCAATAAAAAGGGAATACCCTCTACCAATACTTTTAATAAAAGAAGAAGCGTGAACGTTACAATCAGAAAAAAACCATTCGTAATGTCTACGGCGATTCGTTCCATTTTTAATGAGATGGGTAATACATCAAGTCTAAGCTTTTGATGTAATTTATATTCAATTTTGATATTTGTTAAATTTAGGAAGTTGACAAAAAATGCAATATAAATGGTATCCACGAAAAAGTTAGTATGTATATCTTCGATTTTCATAAATGGTAAATACATACTAATTAAATTAAAGACGATAACTGTAATATTAATCGTAATGAGTTTACTAATATAGTTAACATCTCTCAGTAGCCTGAAGAAATTGTACTTTATTAGACCATTTATAACTTTATTCCGTATGAGGATATTCACTACCCTTGTAGATATCCGGTTTGTGACGTGATTGAACTTCTGAGAATTTAGATTGGCACCTTTTTCTTTTATTAACCCACCGACAATGATTGGATAAGTGATAAACGTTATTACTAAAAACATACAGAGAATAAGCAAAATGGTTGTTATCGTGAAATCTAATTTGGATAATAAAGGCGAAAGTTTACTTGAATTAATATAAAATATTAAAACGATGAGAAGGGCAATGGCTGAAAAATACGGGAATCGAACCTGATACTTCTTAAACCATAGGATGAAAAACTCAGAATATGTCCGAAGAAACTTCAATGAGAAAACAAAGAATAATAGCAATAGGATATTTAACGTTGGTGCCCCGTAAAATAAAAGAAAAGAAACCACGATTGTAAGCTCTAGAACAATTTCTGCTGTTAGGTTCGATTTAATCAAATGATAAAAAAAGAGTTGGTTGGGCTTAATCGGAATGGTTTTGGAAAAGCTTATGATATAAGTGGTGCTTTCATATAAAGCCATAAACACAAAAAGCAATAACAACTCGATTACGGTGAGCACAATGATATAATAGTAGATTACCGTACTCGTATGTACATCAAAAAAGGAAAAAAGGGTAAAGAGCAAAGAAACCCAAAAAAGAGCTGTGAATAATAATTTTACAGCTTTTTGTTTTTGGTTTAGACTCTTTTCTTCGGTATAGATATTGTATAACTTGCTGTATGAATGAAAATTCATTCTACTACCCTCTCTGTCATTTCTTCATTTTTTTGACTATGAAGCTTTCCATTTTCCAATCGATATATGCAGTCGGAAATATCCCATGTATGGTCCATGATATGACTTGTGAATAAAGTTGCTTCTCCATTTGCTTTTCGTTTTAAAAAATATGCTTTCACCCAGTTAACAGCCTCATGGTCCAAGCCCTCGAAAATTTCGTCACATACCAATACCTTAGGATTATAAAGAATGCTACCGATCAATTGGATTTTTTTCTTTGTTCCGAAAGATAAAGAACTAAATGTGGAATCTAATTGATTTATGACATTCAATTCCTCCGCTAAGGATGTATATTTAGCAACAACTGATTCTTCTGGAAGGTTGTATATAGAAATTATAAGTTCAAAGAACTCTTTTCCGGTAACCTTCTCCAAATGCAGTTGATTATCAACCGAAACAAACGAAGTAACTGTTCTCAGGAAGTTATGATCATTATGATTTTTATTCAAAATATTAATTTCACCTGAATCATAATCCATGAAGTTCAATAAGCAGTTTAAGAAAACACTTTTTCCAATTCCGTTACTTCCTACTATCGCTACTATTGAATCATGTTCAATAGTTAAATTTAAATTGTCTAATACTTTCTTGGAACCAAAACTCTTATTTAGATGATGAACCTCTATACTATTAATCGCAATCACATCCAATTTAACTTATAGTATCTATATCGTACCAGAAATTACAGATAAAGTAATGACATTAGGATAAGTATTAGGTTTTGTTGCTTAAGTTAAATTAATAATTAATCTATTAGTCCAGCAGCTCTTAATGCATCATAGATTGCATATAGTGCACTTGCGTTTGATGCTAACCATTTAGTGAAAGCCCAGTATCCAGCTTCCCATGCAGCTTTTGCTGCACTGTATACTGAGTATGCGCCAGCTTTGATTGCGTCCCATGCTCTAGATCCGTATTTTGCGATTGCGTTATAAATTTTAATAGCGATACTTAACATTTTTAATCATCCACCTTTTGGTTTTTTTTAATTTCCTAATGTCATTTACGATATCCTGCTTTAATAATACAAAAGGAAATAAGAAAAAAAAGGGAAAAAAGGCAATGTTTCGGAAACGCGAAATCCCTTTCCCTCAGGTGGTTTCGTCTTTCCGCAATTCCTTTTAGATTCATAGAAATTCTATGTAAATTATGGTAAAATTTCCTTTCATGGATTAGTAATTTCGTTTCTCCCGGATGGAGAAATGAGGCTTTCATTTTTTAAACGCTATAATTAAGAGCATAAAATCCATGTTATACATAATCAGCTTTTAAACTTAGAAAAGGAGTTTTTATAGTGAAGAAACTGACCGTATTTTTCGAAATTATCTTTGTACTAAGTTTCGTTGGTTTAACGCTCCGGTTTTTTGGAGTTGAAAAGGCAGAAGATTGGGGCATCATCTTTTACATAACGGGTGGATCTAGTTTCTTAATCAGTTACTTGCTTCGACAATCTACAAAGAAAAAAGATACCGTAAGTAGTGATAAATAAAGGCACTTAATGACTGCACCCACTTCCATTCCCACTTAAAAAGGCGTACTCCATGAGGAGCTGCGCTTTTTATTTTGTTTATATTGATGGCAACTTGTTATTTAACAGTATAGAAAAGGATAAATATGATCCCATCCTGCGGTTTATCGTACGGCTCCTCCATACTTTATGGCCCCCCTATTAATTACCGGCAGGGAGATTACCCCAATTCCCCTAGGGTCTAAAGGAAGTTAAATTAGGTGTTGCCATTTGAGACACCAAGAGGGTCTTGGTGAAGTGAGTCCATCAACTCCTTATCCTCCCCTCGGTCAGTACCGTTGACAGACGCCAAATAGAAAAAGGGTTATTATCTAAATTTAGATAAGAACCCTTTTTCTATTTTCCCACTACCCATATAAGATAGAATTACCGCAATACTGCCCCAGAGTATTACTTGATCTTTTTTTCAAATTGACACCTTCTTAACAAGGAATACCGCCTAATTGGTACATATGCCTAGCAATTCAGGTAAACTCCATATCCATAGATTATCCCTTCTTTGGCACTTTTAAAAAAATTAGAAATGTTGTTCGATGAGATTTTTTAATGCCGTAAATTTGTGCCGGCTTAAGTTTATCTTGTGATTGCAGTGATGTAATTTCACATTATATGATTTCATATAATTGTCCGATTCTATGTATTCAATTTGGTCAATCGACACTAAATACGATTGATGTGTTCGATAAAAATTACACTGATTAAGAATGTCTTCTAACTTATTTAAGCCTTCTGAGCATTCCACAGTCTTTGCATCTTTTAGGTGGATAAATGTTTTTCTCCCCTTTTTCTCAATATAGAGAATGTTGGAGGTATCGATTAAAGATATTTTCCCATTCGCTTTTACGCCAATTCTTCTTATCTTTTTATGCGTATAACTAAGGCGATCAAGCGTCTGCTTTAGTCTAACAATATTAATGGGCTTAGTTAAAAAATCTTCTGGGTAATATTTGTAACCCTGCAAAGCGAAGTCTTGATGGGCACTCATGAAAATAATCTTGATTTGGGGATGATTTTCTTTCAGGTAATGGGCAATGTCAAACCCATTGGACACAGGCATATTAATATCTAATAATAATACGTCAATGGGCAGCCCTTGATCGATAGAATTAAACAATTCGCTCACATCTGTTGTACTAAATATCAAATTTACATTTGGGAATTTATTTACAAATCCCTTAATCTCGTTAAGGATAGGTTCCTGATCATCAATAACAGCAAGACGTATAAATCCCATCATAAACTCCTAGTTTTCTTCATCTGGTAGCTCTGGTTCGTAGGAAAACCAGAAACAACTACTCATCGAGGTAATGGAATTAAAAAATAACGATATCATTCCAATAGCAAAAGTAAGAAATTTTAACATAATCAATGTAACCCCTTTAAGGTAATTTTATATATAAAAGCATCTAAAATTAAGACGCATTTCCCCCAAGAATCTGTTAAGGTGAGTCCTTGGAAAATTAGAGCAGACCAAACACAATACATCATCGTTTGAGGTAGGAAAACGCTAAATACCATGCATAGAATGAATGTGGTCACAGCCCTCATTTTCAGTTTTAAAGTACCTTTTCTTGTGAAAAGGTGCTTTTTTTTATGTAATATAGGTGCTTT
The DNA here is from genome assembly GCF_018613325.1 of Bacillus sp. ISL-34. Lineage (GTDB taxonomy): Bacteria > Bacillota > Bacilli > Bacillales > DSM-1321 > Peribacillus. Next base: position 157,380 of record NZ_JAGGQJ010000005.1, read on the forward strand.
TTGAACAGTAATTAAAAAACTTATAAATAATAATAAGATAAATGGAATCTTATAGGATGAAAGAATGTCTGTATATTGTACGCAAATTAATGTTAAAAAAATAATTTGCAACATGCTTAGAATAAGACATGAATAATACCCTTTGAAATGGGCGCCTCCTGAAAACATTCGAAGGAGAGCACCCGAAAGCAGGCCAATCATTGTTTCAGGTAAAATCCCTAATGGCCAAACAAGAAAACTAACCAAAACGATTTGATTCATCCCCGATATCATCCATTCAAGTCCATAGCGGATCTTTTCTTTACTTTTTATGAGTTGCGGATTCTCGGAGATAACTAGATTTGAGATATTCGTTGCCCAATAGTTCGGTAAGAAATACTTAAACATATTGCCCTCCATGGGGTATTTTTACAATGAACGTAATCATGTCATCTATGACTTCCGGGTATATATGTCCTCCATACTGCATGACAAGACTTTCAACAATGGCCAATCCCTGTCCAGTGTTCCATGCATTAGTTTTAGTTGTAAAGCCTTGCTCGAAGATACTCCCAATATTTTCAAAAGTTCCATCCTCTATAAAATTGCTTACTTCCAAAATATAATGGACATCGTTTCTTTGGATTTTCATGTTGATATATCTCTTATCCTCTTCTAATTGATCGACGGCTTCAATTGCATTAAGGATTAAATTTCCGAATATCTTATTTGTTTCATAAATCTTACATGGAAAGGAAGATAAATCATCTGCAATGTAGTAGTACATGTTGATGCCTTTTTTGGCACCCTTCTCTTTGTAGGATAGTAATAATCCCCCAACAGCCTCTGAAGATATCGGTAATACATCGCTTACGTATGATATTTCTTCCAGCAAAGAGTTAACATAGTCTACTGAGTCATCGTATTTTCCACTGTTCAGCATTTGTTTCAGCGCTAAAATGTGATGAATAAAGTCGTGTCGCTGCGAACGCATTGTAGTGATATGTTTAGAAATGTCTTCTTCATATTGACCATCTAAGGAAACAGCCAGATCCTCAATTTTTTTTACCATATGATACCGGATTAGATACAATAATGAAATTGTAATAAAAACTAACACTATAGCCGATGTTATGCTTAAAAACTTTAACTGCTTGAATTCAAAAACGAAGATGTAAAACAAAAAAAGAAGGCCAAATAAGAATACTAAAACAGATAAAATAGCATCGTTTTTATTTTGTTTTTTCTTGACTGGTATCGGAATATAATAATTTGCTTTTCTCAAGATCACATAAAATATTACCATTATCACAAGATGTGGAATGGCCCTTGCTAAAGGTATAGCACTCAATGAATGAATGTAGGGGAATTCTTTAAAGAGCGTGAATCCGATAACCTCTGATATTAACAATAAAAGACATCCTAGCAACACAGCTATAATTGATGCAAAACTATTCAGGTTTGTGACAAATGTCAACAAAAACCCAATCGCTAAAATCGTTACTAGAAGGTAAGTTATCGAAGGCAATGTTTCTTTTACCATTAACAGAATGATACTTCCATAAAAACTTACGATGCATATCGGGATCATTTTATCTTTTAAAGAAATTCCAATCAGTCGATACCCCACAAGGATAATGATTACCGTTTCCAAAAACCCACCGAAAATCGACAATAACACGACAAACTTCCTCCTTAACTTTACAAAAATACCATAAAAGGAGTAATTTTACATCATTTTTCAGGATAATTTATGCAAATATTGCAAATTAGGGCAAAATATTTGTTAATTGGGATAAAATAAGCGTAGTTAAGACCCACTTGGACCTTTATGACCAAATCAGATAATAACTCTGGTAGTATTTGTTTAATAATGAATGGAGGAGTGTTATCGTGAAAAATGAAAAAGTGGGGTTTAATAGTGTAGAAAGTCGTATTATTCAGCTTATTGCCAGTGAGGTGCCAAATAAACAAATTGCACTAGAATTAAACTATTCGCAGAGGATGGTAGAGTACTATATTAGTAATATTTCCAAGAAACTTGAAGTACATACACGAGTAGGCATTGTTGTGAAAGCATTTCAAAATAACATTCTCCATTAAAATAATACTCCTTCTATGACGTTACTTTTCTATTAGCCTGTAGAGAAAAATTGTCCTTTCTCTCTACAAGCTTCTAAAAAACATTTTACATAAAAATATGTATCCTTTTTAACAAGGTTAAATTGGGGGCCTGTTCTTACTTGGATCCAAAAGTAGCAGCAACTGTCCTAATTCAGGAAGAGGAGCGTAATCTTTGTACCCTTATTTTCTTCAGATTCGACTTCGATCGTTCCATTATGGTATTCAACCAGTTGTTTTGTTATAGCAAGTCCTAACCCTGTTCCATCAGTATCTTCTGTTACAGATGTGCCCCGATAATACCGATTAAATAAATTTTGCCTCGTATATTCGTCCATGCCTATTCCGTTATCCTGAACATGGATGGTGAAACAATCTTTCCCTTGTTTTACGATCACCCCAATAGAGGTTCCTTCAAGATTGTATTTTGCTGCATTACTTAACAGGTTCACAATAATCCTCTTGAAATACTTCTTATCAATTTTATAGAAAATGGGATTTTCTTCGACGTCGACGGTATAAAAGTGATGTTTTTCAACATTCGTTCTAAAAAATTGATTTACAGCTTCCTTAGTAAAGTCATTAATATCAACCTCTTCTCTATACATCGGAAGCGCATTGTTTTTTATGCGATAGGTTAAGTTGATGTCTTCTATGAGATCCGACATATAGGATGCGTTCTGTTCAATCGATATGTAAAAGTCACGAACTTCATCCTCTGTCCAATTATAATCAGTGGAATTCAGCATCACTGCATATCCGTAGATAGTACTTAGAGGAGTTTTCAAATCATGTGAAAGTCCCGAAATCCATTCTTCTCTCGTTTGTTCTATTTTTTTCTGCTGCAATTCACTTTCTATAAGCATATTTGTCAGCTTTTTCAACGAATTTATGACCTCTTTAAACGGTTTAAAAGACGATTTAAGATTTCCGTTTGTTTTCAGACTATACGCCAAATCCTTACGTTTCCCCAGTGGTTCCTCATAGACACCTTTGGCTAGCAATTGAAGCCAGTGAATGATATGGATAATCGGCTTTCCAAACTTCTGAGCATACCACCAAGAAATCATAAATAGAATAAGCAACATCACAATGAGGGTAATAACTAGCCCTTTTAGTACTGTTTGATTAATATTAATTGAACTAAACATGTGCTCTTCGTAGTTTTTATTGGGAGCCATTACGACATAAGATGTGTCTGACTCCTTGTTATAGTAAGTGGCGATGTTCTCTGTTTTTTCCCAATAGCTATCTTGAAAATCCACTATCTGAAACAAGGAAGGTTCTGCTAGATTTTCATTCGTTACATACTGTCTCAATAACTCACTCTGATCATCATAAATGTAAAGATTAGCCTTTTCCTTGGATAACACTTTTTTGATTCGTTCAGTGACCAACTGTTTTTCGTCTGATTTCCCCATCTGTTCTCTAACCACTCTGATGATTTCATCCAAAGTTCGCTTTGAACCGAATACAGCAATGAATGACTGATTTTTTATATCAAGGGACCAAAACGTTCTTTCATTCGATTGGTTTGATGTCATTTCAATTATTTGTTGTTTTGAATAGGCTGATGGAAGGCCCTGAGGTGTATTCAGGGAAAACTGAACTTCACCTTTTTTATCAATGATCTGTAGCCATCCATCCTGTTTAAGAATGCTTTCCTTGATATTCTCATTTACGCTTACTTGTCCGTCATTTAGCTTTATGGATTGCTGCAGGAAATCACCTGGCGTTTTGGAAAAATCCTCCTTTGCATCTTGTTCAACGATGGAAAATGCTAGAATGAGAAGGCCAATTACTGAAAAGAAAATCAAGAAACTTAAAGCCATGACAATTTGAACAATAAATTTAATAATCAGATGCTGTGTAACACTCATTTGACCGATTTGCTCACAAATTTATACCCAATGCCACGAACTGTAATTAGTAGCTTTGGATTACTTGGATCTTGTTCGATTTTTTCCCTTAGCTTTCGCATATGTACAATAACCGTATTTTCATCTCCGTAGGAGTCTGCCCCCCACACCCTATCATAAAGCTGTTGTTTTGAAAAAATCTGATTAGGAGACTTGGCGAAGAAAGTCAGCAGCTGATAAAGCTGAGCTGACAAGTTTATTTCTTTTCCATTTACTTTTACAACAGCCTCATTGTAATTAATGAATAAGACGCCATTATCAAATCTATCATTAACTTGTGAAAAACTAAGGTTCTTATTAATTCTTTTCAATTGAGCTTTAATTCGGGCAACTAGTTCCAATGGGTTAAATGGCTTCGTTATATAATCATCAGCCCCATATGCAAATCCTGATACTTTATCAAAATCTGAACCTCTAGCAGTGAGAAAAAAAATTGGAACATCCGATCTTCTTCTTATGATGGAACAGATATCAAACCCTTCCATATCCGGAAGCATGACATCTAACAAAATTAAATCATATTCATTTTGTTCAATTAAGTCGAGTGCATCTCTCCCAACATATGAAGCATCGACGTTTGTAAAGCCTTCTTTTTTCAATAACACTTTGACCATCTTAACCAACGTCATTTCATCATCCACGATTAATATTCTTGATGCATGCATATTTATCACCCCTGATTAAAAATATATCACGAATAACATGTTGTAATTATCCAAAATTAACAATTTTAAGGTTCTGTTAATGTACCTTTATGTAAATGTTAATCTTGCGCTCTTATAATAAGTGGTGAAAGGAGCTGTCACGATGACAACGATATGTTTACGAGAATTCAAGAGTCTATTCAAGAGTATTCGCTCAATTATTATTATTATTTTTATGCTTGGGGTTACATTAGGGTCAGCGAAGTTACTTAGTAAATGGAGCTCTGAGTTACAGGATGTAGGTCTTGATAATGCTTATATGGGCGGTCTTTATATTCTCCTGTTGCTCGCAGGTCCTATTTTTGTTACGAGCTTATCTCATGATGTGATAAATCGAGAGACCCATTCTCGAACCATGCGTTTTTTAGTAACAAAATTGTCGAGGGACAAAATTGTTATCGGAAAATTTTTAGGGGTTTCACTCTTCTGGTTTGTATGTATTTTACTATCTTTAATCATGTTGATTCCTTTTGCAAAAACATTCTACTTTGCCGAATTGATTGAATCAGTTATTTTCATTACGTACTTTGTTGCTCTGTTCCTATTAATCTCAACCTTAATTAATAAACCTGGATTAAGTATATTTTTAGGTATCATTCTATCGATTACACTTCCAGTTTTGGGGATTTGGGGTATGGTTTCAAAAGAAATAATCTTCCTGAGGATATTTAGTTACTTGACCCCTTACTTTTATGTAGGGCAGGAACAGTCATTTTATGTTTATTTCATCCCAATCTTGTCACTGGTCTTTCTCTTATCAAGCATAATAATTCTTAGAAAGAGGGATTTCTAATGTATGCTTTTGAAACAAATCAAATAACCAAAAAGTATGGAGATCATACCGTTGTCAATAAGGTTGATTTAAATGTTACCCAGGGTCATATATTCGGCTTCTTGGGGAAAAATGGAGCTGGAAAGTCAACCTTTATTAATATGGTAACGGGCATAACCACACCTACCTCCGGCGATTTTAAAATTCTCGGATCAGGTGAGATTACGGAAGATAAAATCAAGCGAAGAATAGGCGTCCTTCCTGATTACTCCACTTTCTACGACGATCTAACCGGTATTGAACATTTAAAGTTCTTAGGAAATGTATTAGGTGTGAGACGTTCAAAGGCTGATTTAATTGCGTTATTAGAACGTGTTGAACTTGGAGATGCAATTAAAACGAAAACCAAGAAGTATTCGTTCGGGATGAAGAAAAAATTAGGTGTCGCCCAGGCGCTCATTAATGATCCGGATTTAATCTTTCTCGATGAACCAACTTCTGGTGTAGATGCAAACGCGGTTCTAAATATCCATTCCTTGATTAAAAATGTAGCTGCAGAGGGAAAAACGATATTTTTAACATCTCATAACTTAAATGAGGTTGAAAAGCTTTGTGATGAAATTGCAATAATGGATAAAGGCATTATTCAAGCTCAGGGAAGCATGGAACAATTAAGACATAAGTATCAATCTCAACTAACAGTTAAGGTGAAACACGGGAAGATTCCTATTGAGCACAAAGCCGGGTTACAACAAATTTTCGAGAAAATTGGAAAAGATATTGAGTGGGGAACAGAAAATACATCGTTAGTAGTAGCTGAAGAATCAAGCATTCCTGTCATTAATCGAGCCTTTTCCAATACAAAAGTGGATATCTATCGCCTTGAGGTCAATGAACCATCTCTGGAAGAAATATTCCGTAACCTTGGTTCTGGCCAGAGGGGAGCATGATATGAAATCCACTGGAATTGTACAGAGACTAGATCCATTAGGAAGATTTTGCATACCTAGTGAAATAAGAAGGATGCTAGATTTGGAGATAAGTAACCCACTTGAAGTGTTTATAGATGACGAACAAATCATCCTTAAAAAATATGAACCGCAAAATGCATGTTTATTAACAGGAGAGGCATCCAGTCAAAATCTTATCCTAGGAGATGGCTCAATCATTCTGACTCCTAAAGCTGCAGAATTGCTTTATGAAGAATTGCAACATTTAATGGAGTCCCAAAATTTTGGAAACCAAGAACGTTAAAGTAGGTTTTAACCTACCCTAAATGGAAAATATCAGCGATGGCAAAAGGGTTTGTAAAATTTGAACGTTGATTTCCATTCCAGGCACTCGCTTTCCGCGGGCGGTCTTTGCGCCTGCGGGGTCTCCCTTGGACGCGTTTTCCCCGCAGGAGTCTCGAACATCCGCTCCAATCAACTAGAAATTTTTGAAAAAAACTGTAGGCTGGTCTCATCCCGAATTATGTTTAAGACTAGATTATCCTTAATGGTCTTTTACTGTAACCCTTATTGGATTGAAGAAATTTGCGACACTCCTGCCGAATAACTGGCTAGCAAAGACCCTGCTAGATGCTTGCGGCGAGGAGGCTTGGCAGACAGTCGGCGGAAAGGGAACGGATTTCTGAAATCAACTGTAACTTCTTTCAAAGAAAAAACTGCAGGCAAACACGCTTTACTTCGAGTTTGTCTACAGTCTGAGACCAGTATCGTATGTATACTGGTTCTTTTGAGTTCTATTTATTTTTCGCACGATTTTAAATCAAGTGAAGAACCAAAAAAGGCTCCTTCAGTCAATTTCCATTTCCTCAACATGCAGCTTAAACTCGTTCCGCCACCAAGGTATATGTTTTCGGAAGGCCAATATCATGGATTTTATGATTCGGTTCTTCCTCGAGTACTTTAATAACTAGCCCTGATTGACCTATTGACGTTATAAGTTCCCCAATTGTCCATTTACGCTGTACAACTCTTGAAAGGCTCCCTTTTTCCTCATCAGGCATATGCTTCGAAAAAGCGACCTCATTGTTTTCGATTGCCGGAGCGAAATAGTTGCCTGTGACTTTATGTTTTTTACCATTTGAAGTAATGAGCTTTGTTGAAATCGGGTGAAATTCATGCAGTACGAAACGGCCTCCAGGTTTCAGCATCTTTTTAATTTTTTCAAATAACGGCTGCAGATCTATTAAGTAGTGAAGCACACCGAGCTCCATTAAAACCAAATCCTGTTTCCCTGATACATGCTCGGCTGATAGTGAAAGGACATCCGAAACGATATACTCGATGGAGGCATTGGCCCCACTGGCCAGCTCATTTGCAAACATTGCATTTTCCCGGGAAAAATCAACAACTTTCACTTCAGCTCCCAATATGGCCAGGGCAACTGCTTTGACGCCGTTCGATCCCATCAAATGAGTGATTTTTTTACCGGATATATCTCCCATATATTTATAAAAAGGATGCAGTCTCCATTTTGGGTTTTGCTTGATTTTTGATGCCAAATCCACGGGATCTCCATAACGATTGACAAGCGCTAAATAATTATTCTGGTTCCACGCCTGTTCATTTTCCGCTGTGAACCCCTGCTGCTCGGCTGATAAGTAAGCATGAATCTCGGCACTGTACTTTCTCATTTCTTCTTCGTATAAATAACTGTATAACGACCTGCACCAAACCTCCATATCCCCCATCTTGCTGGACAAACGATAAGGGTCCGTTTTAATGGTCGTGTTAAACCGGCAGCGAACAGTGACAGAAACCCCCTCGACATCCATTAGAAAGAACGCAGTCTCAGGACTTCTTTCAGGCTTTGTTGGGGAGTATTCGGAAAAAAGATCTAAAGCCTCATTAAAGACATCCCATTGAACATCAATATCGATTTTCTTATATTCATCGATATCCACTCCTTGTACGAACAGAGCGGATCGACCTGTATATTGGTATGGAATATTAGCTTGATTTAACATGTTCGCCATTAATGTGATTGTATGATAATAACTTGCCTTCATATGTACCTCCTAAACATCAAAAGAGCATGACAATTATTCTTCTATAGCAAATTTCAAACCTGTACTCGTAATGGCAATCAGTTCTTCATCGTGGCGGTCTATGCCATAAACGAGTAATGTAACAAGCATATATATGGCTCTGAACCGGGCTAAGCTCTCTGTTTCCTTTTCGATTTCACCATAGATTTCGAAAAAAGCTCTGCGCACCTCTTTTGGGAAATAACTGTATAAAAAGGAGAAATCAATGGCTGGATTCCCGATATGAACATCTCCCCAATCAATGATACCTGCGAGAACGCCTTCGTCATCAAGTAAAACATTCCGGATATGAATGTCTCCGTGAACGAGTGAAATCGGATGCTGAACATCCAATTCGCCTAAGGCTTCAACAAAATCCTTAACCGCCTGTGCCTGTTCAAAGTATCCTAGCTTTAATAGATTTGAGACATTTTCCATAAGTGATTCCTTTCGATAGGATACATCAAGCCTCATCATCCCATCAGGCTGCACACCTAAACGCATAGCCCTTTCCACAGGGAAACTGTGAAGAACCTTCAAAAAACGGGCAAACCTTTTTGCCGATTCAACCTTATTGGCATCTGATCCTTCTACAGGCAAGTGTCCTTTTACCATTTTATAACCGGTAAAAGGATAAGGATACAGGGTACTTGGTTTCCCAAAAAAGATCGGTTCAGGGATAGCTAGCGGAAAAGTGCCTGCAATGGATGGCAAAAGCTGATTTTCCACCTGAATCAACGTAACTGCAATAGGGCGGCGGGGGAAACGGAATACAAATTGCCCATTGATTTGTATCACCGTGTTATCGAAACCCTCCCCAAGTTGCTTGATCTCTTTCAACTCAATTTCCGGAAACTGCAGCAATATCAATTTCCCTGCCAGCTCCAGCGAAACTGGATATTCTGCCAACCAAGGCTTTTCCACTCCCGTCTCCCCCTTTTACCGGTTTCTCCCTCTAGAAAAGCTTCCAGATCCACCCCTGCGATTACTTGGCCCTTGTGTACTAGTTGATCTACGGCTGTCTCTTTGATCTCCCCGTAGATTGTCACGCTTTGGCCCACGGCTGTCTTGGCGATCTCCTCGTGAATTACTCTCACGCTTGGGTCCGCGGCTGTTTTCGGTGCGGCTTCCCCGTGAATCGTCACGTTTGAGTCCGCTGCTTTCCATCCGGCCTCCACGTGAATCATCACGTTTTGGTCCGCGGCTGTTTTCCATCCGGCCTCCACGTGGTTTCTCCCTCTCGAATTCACGATTGTCCGCTTGGTTTGCAGAACGGTGACTGCCCCGATTCGGTCCTCTCGTATCTATCCGTTCCCGGTGTTTCCTTCCCCCTCCCGAATGCGGTCGGCGGGTACCCTCATCAGAAGATTCTTCATAGCGTTTCCTTTTTTGCCTCACCTCATCGGGTTGGAACATTTTCACTCCTTCAATCGTCCTTCTTTCGATTTTCATGGAGATCCCTTTTTCAATCTCGCTTAAAAGTTGTAAATCCTTCGTTGCTATGAAGGTTACAGCCAAGCCATTCTCACCCGCTCGGCCCGTCCGGCCAATTCGGTGGATGTAACTTTCTGCATCCTCGGGAACATCATAATTAAACACATGTGTCACGCCTTCTACATCGAGCCCTCGTGCAGCAACGTCCGTTGCCACTAAATATTGAAGCTTTGCGTCTCTGAAGTTTTTCATGACACGTTCCCGCTTTGCCTGTGAAAGGTCACCATGAAGCTCTTCAGAATTGAATCCAGCTGCCTTCAGGGCATCATTCAAAACCGAAACGCGACGTTTTGTACGGCAAAATATGATCGCAAGGTATGGCTGTTCTTCTTTGATCATGTTGATTAATGAAGACTGTTTGGCACGATCGGTGGTCTCGATGACAAGCTGCCTGATTTTCTCGACCGTTACTTGCTCAGCCTTCACAGCGGCAGTCAATGGTTTAGTCATGTAGCGTTTAGCCAATTGATGCACCTGTTCGGGCATCGTCGCTGAAAAGAGCAGCGTTTGGCGCTCCTCTGGAAGCTGTCCCATGATCTCTTCCACTTCTGGTAAAAACCCAATATGAAGCATTTGATCAGCTTCATCCAACACGAGTGTTCCGGTTTGTGAGAGGTCGATGGTGCCTCTTCGTAAATGATCTAATAACCTGCCTGGCGTGGCGACCACCACGGAGATGTTTCTTGTCAGCTTTTTCATTTGCTGCTCGACATCCTGTCCGCCATAAACTGCAAGCACTTGAAGTCCTTCGATTTCATTAGCGAATTTTTTCAATTCAGCAGTGATTTGCAAAGCCAATTCCCTGGTCGGCGTGACGATCAGGGATTGTATGTGGGATGCGGCGGGATCGACTTTTTCCAGGATTGGCAGCAAAAATGCCAACGTCTTCCCCGTCCCCGTCTGCGCCTTCGCGATGACATCCCTTCCAGCAAGGATATCCGGTATCGATTTCTCCTGGATTGGGGTAGGGGAGGATATTCCTATTTGCTTTAATATGTTGTTAATCGCCGGGCTGACGCCGAGGTCGATGAATTCCGTCATGTATATGCCTACTTTCTGAATTTCTTCATTTTATTGACTGATAAATCCACTGTAATGGTAACAGCTTCCTTGAATTCATGTCATTCTCCTTAGTCTAAGCTATTTGTTAGTATATCATTATCTATTTTCGAGAAAACCTGTACCTTAAAATTTTTCATCCTATTGTACTTTAGTTGTTTTTCTAATATAATTTATAAGATTATCCAATCGGGCTACTTACTTGAAAAGGGTAAGCATTTCCTCCTTGTAGATTTTTGCAAGGATTTTTTGTATATAAAAAAGGAGTGACCGCATGTTTAATTTAAAAGAACGGAATTCAAATATAAAGACGGAAGTACTTGCGGGGCTTACAACCTTTTTAACACTGGCTTATATCATCGTTGTAAACCCCATGATCCTTTCTGATGCCGGTGTTCCATTCGACCAGGCATTCACAGCAACCATAATCGCAATAATAATCGGTACCCTATGCATGGCCTTTTTAGCCAATTACCCAATTGTCATAGCACCGGCAATGGGATTGAATGCTTATTTTGCATACTCGGTACTGGGAACCCATGATATTTCATACACAGTTGCCTTCTCTGCAGTCTTTGTTACCGGTATCATCTTTATCCTTTTATCCCTTACCTCTTTCCGCTCAAAATTGATCGAGGCCATCCCAAATAACTTGAAGCATGCAATCAGTGCCGGAATCGGGCTTTTCATCACCTTCATCGGACTGCGTTTGTCAGGTGTCGTCACACAGCATGAATCCAACCTGGTTACCCTCGGAAGCTTCACGGATCCCAGTGTGGCGCTTACATTGGTAGGTTTGGTCATAACGATTGTGCTGATCGTTCGCAATGTGCAGGGAGCGATATTCATCGGAATGATCGTTACTGCCATAATCGCTTTCTTTACAGGCCAATTGGAAATTAACGGACTAGTTTCCACCCCTTCCTTACCTGAAGGGATAATAGTCGCCAATCCAATCACATCCATCGCCGATGTCATTAACTACGGGCTTTATGGCGTCGTCTTCTCCATTTTGCTTGTAATGCTTTTCGATACGACCGGTGCTTTATTAGGCATTGTCCGGCAAGCTGGATTGCTGAAGGAGAATAAGCTTGAAAAATCCGGCAGTGCCTTCTTTGCAGATTCTATCGGCACTACTGTCGGCGCCATGTTCGGCACAAGCCCGACAGCTGCCTCGGTTGAATCATCAGCTGGTGTAGGGGCGGGCGGCAAGACAGGTTTAACCGCGTTGGTGGTGGCCATCCTTTTCTTAATAACCGCCTTCTTCAGCCCACTGATAGGAGCTGTCTCAAATGTAGCGGCAATCACGGCACCTAGCTTGATCATCGTCGGAAGCATGATGATTAAAAGCATTAATGAAATTGACTGGACACACTTTGATGAATCATTCCCAGCCTTTTTGGTCATTGTCGCCATGCCTTTAACATCAAGCATCGCCAACGGGATCGCACTCGGATTCATCGCCTATCCCATATTAAAAATGGCGAGAGGCAAATTCCGTGAAGTGCATCCGTTCGTCTACATGTTTGCCGTTCTATTCCTTTACCAACTGATTTTCCTGGCTTGATCATTATCCTTAAGGGCATCATGGGATAAAAAAAAGGAGTGTTCAATTCATGTTAATTGAACACTCCTTTATTTGTTTACGTGCAATTATTTTATGACGTTATCCATCCGCTTACCTTTAATTACACTTGGTACTCCAACTGCCGTGCAATTATCGGTTCAACAGGGTTGTGTCATTCTTTATAACCCCCGCAAAGAAAAAGGAGGATATCCAACATAACATCAAATATCCTCCTACAGTTCACTGGTTCATTTGATCAAGGAAATCACCCAGGAGATCGTCAAGATTTTCCTCTTCCGGTTCGGTTTCTTCCTCTTGTTGTGAGGGTTCATCCAAATTCCAAGCAAAGTCATCCAGATCTTTCTTAGGTAAGTCTTCCTTGACCTCCTCCACTTCCCTTTCTTCAAGCTCAACCTGCATATATTCCTCATTCGATCCATTACTGTTCAAAGAGGCAAGCAAGGCGGTAGCTCGTAAAGGATCGGATAAAAGGTTGTACATTATCGTTCCAAGCATAGCTTCTGAGTGGGAATGCTTGAGCCAATCACGCTGAGATTTGCTTAGCTTGTTCGGCATGGGCAGGGCAATCATTTCCCGATCCTGATGGGTGGATTGCCCGACTCCATCAAGAACATACTCAGCAATTTTACTGGAAAAATTCCTTCTTTCCGTTTCCTTCAATTTCTGCAGCTGTCTTAACGTATAATCTGATACATCCGAAGGGATACGAAAAGTGATGGCTTGTCCTCTTTTAATTTCAGAAGAAGCTGTTTTTTTCATTCTCTCACCTATTTAATAGAACCCGTTCTTTGTTCTTTCTTCTTTTGCTGGGACTGATTCTGTTCCTTTGAATTCCGGCGATTAAAATCCGAAATCAATTTATAATAGGCGTTTGCCATCATCCAAACGCTTTCCCGTTCATCTTCGAAAAAGTCTATATTGTAGCCATCAAAATTTTGATTCAATGTTTTCAAGTAATCTTTCAGGACAATCGATCCCCCGCCTACAAAATAGCAGATTTCCGTTTGGGAATTTTTTTGCCATACGTTGCGCAGGTGACGATATTGCTTTTTGGCCAGTTCACCTAAAATGCGGTCGACGATATCATGGACGCTTGTCCTGCTTCCTCGAACCATAATATGATTGCGATCATTTTTCTTCGTGATGATTTCAACGACGTCGCGCCTGCTATCCAACTCGACACCATGTTTCTTCCTGATTTCTTCACGAATCGATTCAAGGGCTTCAGCTACTCCTAAATTGAATCCTTGTGCTTTATCATCGTCAACTTTACGATTTTTAATGACCGCGATATCCGTAGATAATCCACCGATATCCTGAATGAGTATTCTTCTATCTATTAATTCACGGTTAATGATATTCAAATCTTTATCCATGACCAAATTTATGTATGCAGCGAAGCCCTCTGGATAGACTTTCACTTCATCAAATTTGATATTAACCTTCATGCCTTGGTATTTAGGGGTAATCAAAAATTCCACCTGATGGACAGATCCGAGTAATTTCGACCGATACCCGACGTCTTTTCCTTCTTTAACCTCACGAAGAGGCAAGCCTGTTCCAAGCGTATAATTGGCTTCCACAACGTTATTCACTTTTTTGAATGTATCATTGTTCCCCTGTTTGGCAGCGTCTAATGCCAGGGCAGCAAAAAGCATGACTAATGTTTGGTCTTCTTCTGATTTACTGCTTCCTAAATCCAGTTCGGTAGGATTATCGCTTTTTGTCGCCAAGTTCCCAACGCGATAAATAGCATTATTATCTTGAAGGGCTGGTGAATGAACTCTGATATGAATCCCTTCCAATGGGTTTTTTTCATTAAGTTCCTCAATCCCTATGACAGGACGATCCTCTATGTCTTTTGCAATGACGTTCGGTATATAAAGTTCGGATTCTAGCTTTCCAAAAATAGCCTTGATGGCATCATTTCCTACGTCTACTGCTGCGATTCTAGAACTCATCTAAAAAACATCCCCTTTTTTATAGAAAAAAATTTAAGTGAAGCCTTCCCTTTAAGGATAGAAAAAGTTACCACGATAGTCAATCCTTCATAAGTTGTAGCTATATTTGTCGAATTGTTTTCAAATTGTTTACAATAGGGACAAATATGTATACACCTTATATATAGCTATGTTTACGTGTTTGTACACATGTATACGTAATTGTGCACGATGCATCTTTTTTTGTTTACACGTATACGTTTTTGTACACAAACCATATATTGTATTTTTAATTGATCTTTCCCCCTGCAAAAATAAGCGTATAAATAGTGAATTTTATTATGGTAATAAATGGACGATTCACTAATGAACTATATAGAGGTATTCAAATGACTGAGAAAAATACAGAAACTTCCCAAATTCGGGAACCCTATTGGCGCAGTGCGTTAAATTCCCCTTCGTTTTCTAAACTAGATACAGATATAACCACTGACGTCTTAGTTGTAGGCAGCGGAATTACAGGGATTACTCAGCTAAACAAGGTATTAAAGTTACACTGATAGAGGCTGGCGAAATCCTTAACGGAACAACGGGACACACCACAGCATGGCCTGATTTACGATTTGTTTGTTCACTAAAACATGGTGAAGAAAAGCCAAACTATATTATGTAGCCAATTCAGAAGGAATGAGCTTATCAAAGATTTGGTAGAAGAACATTCCATTGAATGTAATTTGACGGCAATGGATACCTATATTCACGCGAATACTGATGAATATAAAAGTAAAATTCAAAATGAACTAAAAGCCTATCGAAACTAGCCATTCGCGGGGATTATGCAGAAGAAATCCCTTTCTCATTTCCTTGTAAATCTTTCATGATCCAAGCACAGTTTCACCCCTTTAAAATATTCAACGGCCCTCCTCTCCACGATTCTAGAAGCTGAAAAAGTTTCCACGGTAGTCAATGCTTCATTAACAGTAGCTATAATTTTCGATTGTTTACAATAGGGACAAACATGTATACACCTTATATAAAGCCATGTGTACGCATTTGTAAACACGTATACATATTCGTGTACAATTAATCTATTTTTGTTTACATGTATACATAATTGTAAACAAACCAAATAATGTATTTTTTTAATCTTTCTTCTTACAAAAATAAGCGTATAAATAGCGGATTTGGGTATGGTAATAAATGGACGATTCACTAATGAACTGTATGGAGGTATTCAAATGACTGAAAAAAATACAGACCTTCCCCGATTTCCGGAACCTTATTGGCGCAGTGCGTTAACTTTCCCTTCTTTTTCTAAACTAGATACAGATATAACCACTGATGTCTTAATAGTAGGCGGCGGAATTACTGGAATCACTTCTGCTTATCTACTAGCTAAACAAGGTGTTAAAGTCACTCTGATTGATGCTGGCGTAATCCTTAATGGAACGACAGGACACACTACAGCAAAAATCACGGCCCAGCATGGCTTGATATACGACCAGTTGATCACTGACCATGGCGAAGAGAAGGCCAAACTTTATTATGAAGCCAATTCAGATGGAATGAAGCTAATCAAAGACTTGGTAGAAGAACATTCCATCGAATGTAATTTGACTGCACAGGATGCCTATGTCTACGCAAATACTGATGAATATAAAAGCAAAATCCAAAATGAACTGAAAGCCTATCAAAAACTTGGCATTCGCGGGGATTATGCAGAGAGTATCCCTTTCTCCATTCCTTGTAAGGCTGCTGTGATAATGAAAGATCAAGCACAGTTTCATCCGTTGAAATACTTAACTGCCCTCATTTCGACAATTCTCGAAAGTGGAGGCACCATTTATGAACGGACAACGGCAATGAAGATTGAAGATGGCGATCCACCGACCATTCTGACCGATACTGGACATACAATCAAAAGCAATCAGGTAATCGTTGCCTCCCACTTCCCTTTTAATGATGAAATGGGCTTATACTTTGCCCGTGTTCATGTAGATAGGTCCTATGTACTCGGTATCAAGACTGAACAGGAATATCCAGGTGGGATGTATTACAGTGCAGACAGCCCTACCCGCTCCCTTCGCTATACGGAATTGGACAATGGGGAAAAACTTATACTAGTCAGCGGTGATGGTCATAAAACAGGTCAGGGCGTCCCGATGATCGAGCATTATGAAGCACTAAAGGACTTCAGTTCCCAATATTTCGATGTGAAGGAAATTCCCTACCGCTGGTCGGCACAGGATATTGTGACACCGGATAATATCCCCTTCGTCGGACCAGTGACACCCAATCATCCAAACGTCCTGATAGCTACCGGCTATGCGAAATGGGGAATGACGAATGGATCGATTGCGGCCAAGATCTTAACTGACCGGGTTTTGCAAAGGGATAACCGGTATGCAGACTTGTATGACCCAGCCCGTTTAAAAGGCATGAAGAATATAGTCCAAGATAATGCTGATGTAGCGAAGCATTTGATCAAAGGTAAATTGGCCGTCATTCATAAAACGCCTGAAGACATAGGAATTGATGAAGGAGCAGTCGTGAAGGTGAATGGAGACAAAGCTGGGTGTTACCGTGATCATGATGGTCAGCTTCATATTGTTGATTCTACATGTACACACATGGGGTGTGAAGTTGCCTGGAATAGCGGCGACCGTACTTGGGATTGCCCATGTCATGGCTCCCGCTACTCCATCGCTGGTGAAGTGTTAAATGGCCCTGCTGTCGAACCATTGAAAAAAATACGCTGATGGTCATCGTGATTTTATCTAATATTCGACTGGGCCCGCCGTTTTCCTTATACTGAAGTTACTGCATGGTTGAATGGTTGCAAATAACTCTGAAAAGGATTGAATTGAACATGAACGGTAAAAATCGGAAAGATATTACCCCAGGTACCTCTGTGGACATTGTGCTTAAAGCAGATCAACGCAGCGGAAAACTGACAAGCGGCACTGTAAAGGATATTTTGACCAACTCCAGCACTCACCCTCATGGAATTAAAGTAAGATTGACTGATGGCCAGGTTGGCAGGGTTCAAGTCATTCATAAGTAATGCGCACTCGGTCCAGGCCGAGTGTTTTTTTGTGATCATTCGACCGAATTAATGACAATGGGATATTTCAATCATGTTTCCCGTTCATAATTCGTACAATAGGGGTGAGATTATCTCTTTAAAAAGGCTGGTGTCAAAATGAATCAAGAATACAAAGCCCCCGATAGGGTTCATTACCGCAACGAAGAACATACATTGAAAGTTTCCGGCTCAGAGACGCTATCTGCTGCTCCGGATCAAGCCACGATCACCCTTGGAGTCATAACAGAGGATGAGGACCCGCAAAAGGCCCAGCAAGCCAATTCCCAAGCAATCGCAAAAGTTATCGCATCACTTAAATCCACAGGCATTCCCGAAGAGCAATTGAAAACGAGTGATTACAGAATCGATCCACAATATGATTATATTGACGGAAAGGAATTGTTCAAGAACTACAAAGTCCAGCACATCATCCAGGCCCAAACGACCGAAATCGAGAAAATAGGCAGCATAATCGACACGGCCGTCAGAAGCGGCGCCAATTCAATCACCAGCATCCGCTTCTCTTTATCCAACCCGGATGCATACTATAACCAGGCACTTTCTCTTGCTTTAAAAAATGCATACGAAAAAGCACTCTCCATGGCCCGAACACTGGGAATCTCATTGAACCCAGTCCCTAATAAGATTGAAGAGCTATCTGAAACGGCAACACCGATGCTTTACCAAACAAGTACCTTTTCAAAAATGGCGACTACCCCGATTCAGCCTGGTGAATTGAACATCACTGCCTCAGTAAGGGTGGAGTACACGTACTAGCACTCACTAAATTCCATCCTAAAAACCCCCCCTTGGCAACCCAAAGGGGGGGGTTTCACTTTAAAACACTACCGTTTTATTTTCATGAACAAGGACGCGGTCCTCCAAATGCCATTTAACAGCACGTGCCAGCACCCTGCGTTCAGCTGAACGACCGATTTTCTTCATATCCCCGGCAGAATCACGATGGTCCACTCGTTCAATATCCTGCTCGATGATCGGACCTTCATCCAAATCATTCGTCACATAATGGGAAGTCGCCCCAATCAGCTTAACACCTCTGTCATAAGCTCTTTCATAAGGCCGGGCTCCAATGAATGCAGGTAAAAATGAATGATGGATATTGATGATTCTGTTTGGATGGGCCGCTACGAAGTCCGGCGTCAATATCTGCATATACCTAGCCAATATAATAAGGTCCACTTCGAATTCTTCCAGAAGTCCAAGCTGTTTAGTCTCCACTTCCTTACGTATATCCTTATTTGCTGGAATGTAATAAAATGGGATGCCCATCGATTCGACAATTTGCCTTGTATCTTCATGATTGCTGATGACTAGCGCAATATCAGCTAATAAATCGCCGCTTTGCCACTCCCATAGCAATTCCAGAAGGCAGTGAGGCTCCTTGGAAACGAAGATTGCCGTCCTCTTCAGATCACTCACATGGTTAAATGTCCATTGCATCGAGAATGCTGTCGAAACTTCCTGGAATGCCAGTTGCATATCCGCTGCCCTATCCTTCAATCCTGGACAATCGAATTCGATCCTGGTGAAAAAGGTACCGCCCTCAGGATTCATCGAATACTGACTCAATTCAACAATATTTGCACCATATTCTTTAAGAAAGGCTGTAACTGTCGAAACAATTCCTGGCTGGTCCGGACATTTTATAATCAAACGGCCCCTATCTTGATTCTTTTCGCGAAACTCCTGTAACTGTTCTTGCACAAAGTTGCTAACCATTTTCCCAACTGCCCTTCTTCTATTTTGCTATATTATACTTCAATTCATGGGCAAAATTAAAGTCAGTCCATAAATACGGGATTTTGTAGACAGCCAACATGGTCCTTTTTTGAAATCCTCCACAGTTTTATCCCATCCCATTCATTAGATATGGTTTTCAGCAGTTTTCTATAGAGTCTAATCCATCATCATAAATTGTTTTATATTCATCTCTAGAGTTGAATCCAGCCGAAATCTCTTACCCTATTAATAATTGTCATTATTTCAGGAAATTACCGGTAATTTGGAAGGAAATGAGGGCAAAGGCCGAGAACCTTTATGAAATGCATAGTGAAGGGGGATTCTTGAATGGAATGTCGGCATGATCTGGACACCCTTTTTTATTTCAATTTTATTTTCCCTAGTTATTGAGGTTATTCACTACCTCATAAGGGTATAGACCATTCTATTAGTTTTTTTCAAAGGGGGAATTGAAATTATCATGAAATCATCAGTTACATTCATTGTATCCATTCTGGCTGTTCTTGGACTTCTGTCCGGCTGTGCTGAAAAGGACCAGCTAGAGGATGGGAGTAAGCTGATCAATAAGGACCAGTTTGTTTTCGCTGCCTCAGGCGAATTCAAGCCATTCAGTTATGTCAATGATGACATGACCGTAACCGGATTCGATATTGAAGTCGGCGATGCAATTGCAAAGGAACTGGACCTGGAGCCAGTACCTAAACGGATTAAATTCAAAGGTATCGTGGAAGGTGTCAAAACCGGTCGGGCAGATGCCGCGGTTGCCAGTCACACAATCAATGAACAACGAAGTAAACATGTTGCCTTCTCGACCCCTTATTACTACTCAGGTCCTCAAATTTTCGTCCGCTCGGATAGTGACATTAAAACGGTTGAAGATTTAAAGGGAAAGGAAGTTGCGGCTTCTAAAGGCTCCACGTACGCAACCACAGCAGAAAAGTATACAACCAATGTAAAAACCTATGACAGTGATATCACCGCCCTGAAAGCATTGAGCGGAGGACGTCATGATGCCGTCATCACCGACTTCGTAACCGGCAAGGAAGCAGCCAAGGAAGGTTTCGACATCGAAGGAAGGCAATTGATCGAACGAAGCGAGCAGGCCATCGTACTGCCCAACGACAACCCTCAGTTGCTTGCCCGTATCAACGAAGCACTTGAAAACCTCCGGGAAGATGGAACGCTTGCGGAAATCAGCAAAAAATACTTTGGTGAGGACATCACAACTAAGCCTGAATAAAGATTGATAGAAAGGGAGTCATTACATTGCCAAGTTTTTCACATTTTTTTGATACATTATTTAGCTCCTCGGACGTATTCATCCGAGCCATGCTCCTCACATTGGAACTTACGGTAGTCTCCATATTGGTAGGAATCGTCATCGGATTGCTATTTGCACTTTTAAAAATTTCCAATATAAAAATTCTTGCATGGATTTCAGATACATATGTATTCCTGGTACGGGGAACACCGCTAATCGTACAGATATTCATACTATATTTCGGTATCAGCAATCTCTTCTTACTGCCGGACTTCTGGGCGGCGTCACTTGCCCTGGCCTTCCATAATGGAGCCTATATCTCTGAAATTTTACGTGGTACGATCCAATCGATCGATAAAGGCCAAATGGAAGCCGGACGCTCCCTTGGCATGAGCAATTCGCTCACATTAAGAAGGATCATCTTACCTCAAGCCTTCCGTCGCGCATTGCCGCCGCTAGGCAACCAATTCATCATCGGGTTGAAGGATTCATCACTGGCCGCCTTCATATCCATGAATGAGCTGTTTAACGTGGCCACTACATTAGGTTCGAATAATTTCGATGAAATGACTTATTTATTGATTGTGGCGGTCTATTACTTGATTCTAGTGGCATTCCTGACCATTATCGTCAATTTATTCGAAAAGAAACTTTCCATTAGTGATCGATAGGGGGAATTGAAATGGAACAAAAAGAAATGATTCGCATTAGGAATTTAAATAAATCGTATGGAAACCTGCATGTACTCAAAGATATTGATATGAAGGTACTCGATAGCGATGTTGTCTGTCTGATCGGGCCAAGCGGTTCCGGAAAAAGCACCCTGCTCCGCTGTTTGAATTATTTAGAGAAAAAAGACAGCGGGCAAATCCTCATTGAAGGAACGGAAATCAAACCGGGTACCCATGATATTAATAAAATCCGCGAGAAAGTCGGAATGGTTTTTCAGCATTTTTACCTCTTCCCGCATATGACCGTACTGGAAAATGTCATCGAGGCGCCTACTCACGTCAAAAAGATCCCTAAGGCACAGGCAATTGAAGAAGCAAAAGCATTGCTTGCCAAAGTCGGCTTATCGGATAAAGCGGATGTCTATCCAAGCAAGCTCTCAGGTGGCCAGAAACAGCGTGTCGCCATAGCCCGTGCCCTTGCCATGAAGCCGGATATCCTACTCTTTGATGAGCCTACCTCGGCTCTGGATCCCGAACTTGTCGGGGAGGTTCTTGCCACGATGAAGGAACTTGCCTTGGAAGGGATGACAATGGTAGTCGTTACACATGAAATGAGCTTTGCACGTGAAGTTGGGGATTGGATTGTCTTCATGCATAATGGGAGGGTTGTCGAAAGCGGCCCGCCAAAAGAATTCTTCACCAATCCAAAAGAAGAGCGCACAAAAGAATTTTTGCAAACGACAGTCTTTTGATCTGCTAGCGAGAGCAATTCGTCCGTTAACGCAGAAATTTCGGCCTATAACATTAAGCAATACAGGCGTGAATTCCTGTATTGCTATTTTGCATGTAAAACCCTTTCTTGTTTTCCTTATTCTCCAGTTAGATAGTTCCTTAAATTACATGATCAAAAGTTTCAGGGATATTTTCGCTCTGATTGTACAAACTAAATACTTGATGAATTGTTTCAGATAAACCCTGATTCCGGCTCGAACATGGAAAAATATCTGTATTTATGGTATATATACAGGTAAAATTAAAAGAAGTATATAAATGAAAGAGGTCGAATTCAGTTGGAAAATAACTCTTCGAATTTTATTAAAAATATTATAAAAGATGATTTAGAGTCCGGAAAACATGATCATGTCATCACCCGCTTCCCTCCTGAGCCGAACGGATATTTACATATCGGGCATGCCAAATCAATCATTTTGAATTTTGGGGTGGCTGATGATTTCAATGGGAAAACCAACCTTCGTTTCGATGATACGAATCCATTGAAAGAGGATATTGAGTTCGTCAACTCCATTAAGGAAGATGTAAAATGGCTCGGTTACGACTGGGATAACCTTTTCTTCGCTTCCGACTATTTTGATGAAATGTATAAAAGAGCTGTGCTGCTCATCAATAAAGGATTGGCATATGTGGACGACCTTAATGCCGACCAAATCCGTGAATATCGCGGAACGCTGACTGAGCCGGGGAAAGATAGCCCCTACCGCAATAGAACCGTCGAAGAAAATCTTGAACTATTTGAAAAGATGCGCAGCGGCGAATTTGAAAACGGCGCAAAGGTATTGCGTGCAAAAATCGATATGAGCTCACCTAACATTAATTTGCGTGATCCCGTCATATACCGTATCTCCCATACTGAACACCATAATACCGGCAACAAATGGTGCATCTACCCAATGTATGCCTTTGCCCACCCAATTGAAGATGCCATCGAGGGAGTCACACACTCCATTTGTACGCTTGAGTTCGAAGATCAACGACCTCTTTATGACTGGATCGTTGAAAATTGTGAAATGGAAAGCAAACCAAAACAATATGAATTTGGCCGTCTTAACCTGACCAATACAGTAATGAGCAAGCGAAAACTGAAGCAGCTTGTCGATGAAGGCTTCGTGGATGGCTGGGACGACCCACGGATGCCTACCGTTTCGGGCTTGCGGAGACGAGGGTATACACCCGAAGCGATTCGTGCATTCTGCCAAGAGATAGGTGTCGCAAAAACAAGCGGTGTCGTGGACTCACAAATGCTTGATCATTTCGTGCGGGAAGACTTAAAGCTCAAGGCTCCACGGACTATGGCCATCCTAAATCCGCTTAAAGTGGTCATCACCAACTATCCGGAAGGCGAGATAGAATGGCTGGATGCTGAGGTCAATCCGGAAGTTCCGGAAATGGGCACACGCCAAATCCCGTTTTCACGTGAAATATATATTGAACAGGACGATTTCATGGAAAACCCGCCGAAAAAGTATTTCCGACTTTTCCCGGGCAATGAAGTCCGTTTGAAACATGCTTATTTCATTAAATGTGAAGAAGTGATAAAAGACGAAGCCGGTAACGTCATTGAACTTCGCTGCACATACGACATTGAAACGAAAAGCGGATCTGGCTTCACTGGCCGTAAAGTGAAAGGTACATTGCACTGGGTCGAAGCTTCACAAGCCGTTTCAGCAGAATTCCGCAACTACCAGCCTTTAATCTTGGATAAGGAAAATGATGAAGAGGAAGAAAAATCATTCTTGGACCGGGTAAACCCTGATTCTCTAGAAATTCTACAAGGATTTGTCGAGCCTAACATGAAAGATGTTAAACCTCAGGATAAATTCCAATTCTTCAGGCATGGCTATTATAATGTTGATTCAAAGCTCACTGCGGCCGATCACTTGGTCTTCAACCAAATCGTTGGATTGAAAAGTTCATTCAAGTTATAGAATCACGGAAAAGAACCAGATTCCTAGCGAATCTGGTTCTTTTTCATTCTCTGCACTCTTATATCATTTTTTCTCGTAAAGTTTGATCCCTTGCTTGGAAAGGGCCTGTTTAAGAGTACTATGTGTCGAAACCTGACTAAAATCAAGACCTAACTGAACCGATGTCCTGGCCACTTC
Organism: Bacillus sp. ISL-34; assembly: GCF_018613325.1. GTDB lineage: Bacteria > Bacillota > Bacilli > Bacillales > DSM-1321 > Peribacillus. The sequence continues at coordinate 181,668 of NZ_JAGGQJ010000005.1, forward strand.
AGGACGAATCCCGGAAATGGTCGATTGAATGCCTAACAGGTTCAGGGTACTTATCAATTGATAGATCTGTTGGGCAACCATCATATCTAAAAGGGCAACTCCCGATAAATCGATGAATAAGTGAGTGACATTTTTGCTAATGCATTTGCTTGGAGTCGCATTCAAAATTTCCTTTGCCCGATAGGTATCGATTTCACCGATTAACGGCAATACCGCAATGGCATCAACAATGGGAATGACAGGTGCGCCCAGTTCATTAATCAGGTCCTGTTGAGCAAGGAGTCGTTCTTTTGTCAAAAGGTAATACTGCTCAGTGAACTCACGGTTCAATTGATCGAATGCACGATTAATAAGCTGGCTCCACCGGATGATTGTCTCCTTCGTTATCCCCGTATCCTTTAGCATATAATCAGTGATGAAGGCCCAATATGTTTCGCGAACCTTATTAAGCGCTTCCAACACTTCGTAAATGGGGGTGTCCGATTCAACCCTGCTCTTCGCGACAAGTGTGGCCCACTGCTCCATCGTTTCAATAAAAGCAGTTTTATCTTCAAGTAAAGCACTGGTCACTGTCTTGATCGTCAATGTATTCTGTTCCCTAAGTAGATTTTCGATTTCCTCATTAGAATCTATTGAATAGATGGATCCAGACTGCTTCTCCCTTAAAGCCAGCCAGTTTTCCGTAATCTTGGATGAGTTATCAAGGATATATCGATATAAATTTTCATCTATTTTATCCATTTGTGTTCCCCTATCTCCCTAGTTATTTCATTTTAAAAAGTAATAATAAGTCTCCATATCCCTCTTTCTCCATTTCATTTCTAGGAATGAACCGAAGAGCTGCAGAGTTTATGCAATATCTCGTGCCTTTAGGACTTGGGCCATCAGGAAAAACATGTCCAAGGTGTGAATCGGCGTCCCTGCTGCGCACCTCGGTCCGGGTCATTCGGTGGCTGAGATCCATTTTTTCATTGACACTTGCCGACATGATGGGCTTCGTGAAGCTAGGCCACCCACAGCCGCTATCATACTTATCCCGCGAACTGAATAGAGGCTCCCCAGAAACGACATCCACATAGATGCCTTCTTCATAGTAATCCCAATAGGCATTATCGAAGGGCGGCTCCGTGCCATTTTCCTGGGTGACATGAAACTGACTCTCCGTTAAGGTCTTTCTAAGGTGTGCATTATCCTTAGGCCAATTTTCGTTAATGAAAGCATCCCGTCCTGAGCCTTTACGATACAATGCATAGCGAAATTGATTTTTCCGATAGAATTCTTGATGATATTCCTCAGCGGCGTAAAATTTCCCCGAGGGTAGAATACCCGTAACAATAGGTTTCTTAAACCGCCCGCTCATCATTAAATCTTCCTTCGATTGTTCTGCCTCCTGTTTCTGACGTTCATTAAGATAGAAAATGGCCGCCTTGTATTGCTTTCCCCTATCCGAGAACTGCCCTTCATCATCCGTAGGATCGATTTGGCGCCAGAATATCTCCAATAACGTTTTATAGGAAATGATTGATGGATCGAATACCACTTGCACCGCTTCAACATGATCGGTCGACCCGGTAATCACTTGTTTATAACTAGGCGCGGCAAAATTACCGCCTGTATAACCTGATGTCACTGAAATAATACCATCCATTTCATCAAAGGGAGCAACCATGCACCAAAAACAGCCTCCTGCAAAGATAGCCGTTTCTTTTCCAGCCATCGCCATCCTAAAACTCCCCTTTCAAGCCTGTCATTTTATGTATTATATACCAGCAAGCCAAACACCTTCAAATTCAAAAATTGTTTGGTGTACAAATATAAAACAGGCACTTAGGAGTAACCTAAGTGCCCTTTTGTGTTAGATCCGTTAATTAAAGTATCACACTTACAATGATCGCTGATAGGATGCTGACAAGAGTCGCACCGTATAGCAGCTTCAAGCCGAAACGGGCCACAACATTTCCCTGTTTTTCATGAAGTCCTTTGACTGCACCGGCAATGATGCCGATAGATGAGAAATTAGCGAATGAAACCAAGAAAACCGAAACGATTCCTATCGTCCTATCGCTCAAGGCTGCCGATGCTTCCCCTAGGCTCAGCATGGCAACGAATTCATTGGTCACCAGCTTCGTCGCCATGATTCCGCCAGCAGTCACGGTTTCTGAAATCGGTATACCCATGATGAAGGCAAACGGTGCAAAGATATACCCCATGATGTCTTGGAAGCTGATGCCGAAGATCATATCGAATACGCTGTTGATTCCTGCGATTAAAGCAACGAAACCAATTAACATCGCTGCTACAGTGATAGCAACCTTAAATCCATCCATGATATATTCCCCAAGCATTTCGAAGAAAGACTGCTTCTCCGCCCCTTCTTCAACAGGGAGGATATCCTCTTCATCCGTTACGGTATAAGGGTTAATAATGGATGCGATGATAAATCCACCAAACATGTTAATAACAATTGCCGTCACTACGTATTTTGGTTCAATCATTGTCATATAAGCACCGACGATCGACATCGATACAGTTGACATGGCTGATGCACAAAGCGTATACATGCGAGATGGCGGAATGGCACCGAGTTGTTTTTTCAAGGTTATGAAAACCTCGGATTGGCCCACTATTGCTGATGCGACAGCATTGTAAGATTCCAATTTACCCATCCCATTCACCTTACTTAGAATGAATCCAATCCACTTCATGATGAACGGAAGGATCTTGAAGTGCTGTAAGATCCCGATTAATGCTGAGATGAATACGATTGGAAGAAGGACATTTAAAAAGAAGGGCGATGCTCCTTCGTTTACAATCCCGCCAAATACAAAGGTGATCCCTTCATTTGCCCATTCTAAAAGTTTTCCGAAACCATCGGCAATCGAATTGATGATCACTAAACCAAACTTCGTATTTAATAATAAATAAGTTAAAATAAGCTGAATGACCACCATGAGGATGATCGGTTTAATTTTAACTTTCTTCCGGTCACTGCTAACTAATAGAGCTAGTCCAAAAACAATAAGCAGTCCTAAAATTGCAATCAGAAATTTCATATATTCTGCCTCCACTAAGGGTGAATTTAATGATCGTGCATTACTAGTAGGTTACCCTCAAAAAATTTATGCAAACGTTTTCTCTTTCATCCAAAATACATGTACGTACCTCTCCAGAAGTCTATATTAAACTAATATTTTTTTAAGTGCAATTATTATTTCCCTTTTTAAAATAACAATTAGTGACAATAATGGGTTTCGTGAATTAAAAAAGGAGGCTCCCCTCGAAAGGAACCTCTCTTTCCTCAAATAGTATCGACTTTTTAGGCTGCCGTTTTTCTGGATATCACCGAGGTAACTATTCCTGCGCCTCCAATTACAAAGATGATGATGGATGCGGCCAAACCGCCTGCCCCTTGATAAAAGCCGATAAATTTCCCTGCAAAAGATTCTCTGCCTTGGAAACCGCCACCGCTTGGAGTTCCAGAACCATTAGGCCCGCCTTGGGGAGTTGTCTCCAAATTGCCCTGGTCATTAGTTGTCGTTTCCGCAGTTGAATCATCGGTTGTTGTACTGATAGCCGATTTTTCCGTATCATTCGTTTCTGTTGTGTTGCGGTCGGCGGGCTGACCCATAATTGCCTGTCGATTCATGGGGTCATTGCCGCTGCCATTCACATACATCATGAGCCCGGTGACTGCATGAGCCATTAAAAGGACAAAAGCCAATATTCCAACCAAAAAGTGTAACTTACCAAGTCTTTTCATCATGGATTCCCCTCCGAAAATATATGTATTTCTTGATAAGTTGATTATCTAAAAAGACCCTTAATTTTTCCTTAAGCAACAAGGAAAAAAGTAAGGGTCTTTTACTATTGGAATGGCTTCTAAAGGGGATTAATTTTTCCTTTGATTTCTCGGAAAAGTGATTTCAAAACGGGTCTGTTCATTCTGTTCACTCGTAACCTTGATGTTCCCTTGATGTGTGTTTACAATCCATTTGGCAATGGATAAACCTAAACCGGAGCCTTCATTTGCTGAACGGGCTTGCTCCACTTGATAAAAACGGTTAAAAATCAAGGGGAGATCTTCCTGCGGAATGCCTTTTCCATTATCCTCCACAGTAAGAATGATGGATGAAGCATTCTTGATGCAGGATAGGGAAATTTTCCCGCCCTCCTCGGTAAATTTCATGGCATTATCCACCAAAATCACCAATAGCTGATGAATCCTCTCCTTATCCCCATGAAACACCACCTGTTCGGGAGCATGGCAAATGATTGACTTCTCTTGAAAAGAAGCGATATCCGTATACTGTTCCACGATATCCATAAGTAAATCATCAAGGAAGAAGTTCGATTTCTTAACCTCCATTTGATTCGAATCCGTTCTAGTCAAGGTCAAAAGTCCGTTAACAAGCTTATTCAATCGCCGGACTTCCTTCGAAATGATGGATATATCAACGGCTTTTTCCTCGATTGTCGCGTTCGGTGATTGAAATAGCAAATCAGCCCGCGATTGAATGACAGCAAGCGGCGTTCGTATTTCATGCGAAGCATCCGAGACAAACTGCTGCTGCTGATCCCAGGATTTCTTGACCGGGATCAAAGCCCGTCCTGCCAGAAGATAGCCTGCGCCTACCGCCACTAGACTTCCAATTCCTCCACCAACAAACAATATGAGCAGCAAGCGATCAAGCATTTCTTTTTCTGTATCCACATTCTTGATGAATTGTACGGCCATCTCACCATAGCCCGTATCGACCTGGGTGGAAAGGGCCCGATACGTGTATCCATTCACCGATATTTCTTCAATTTCATCAAAAGCTTTAGGGAAAAATTGTTGTTCATTGACCTTAAAAAAATGGTCTACACTCAGTCTTGGCTCAATAATCGTATCATCCGGTCCCCAAATGATGACGCTCGGTCCCGGTCCTAAGAGAAACTCACCTTGCGGACGTCCGCCTGGCATGCCGCCATTATTGAAATCCCTGTAATCCTTTTTAAGTGAATCATTGACATCCTTATAAATCTGATTTTCCGTATAGAAATAAATCGTTCTGCTTAATATGGCTATTAAGACAATAAAGACGATAGAATTCAATAATGTTAGTTGAAGCCGTGTTTTTTGGAACATAATGATCCCCTTATGGTTGTTTTAGCATATAACCAATACCGCGTACGGTTTGAATATCTTTATGATAATTGAAAGGTTCAAGCTTTTTTCTAAGATGATGGATGAACACTTCCACAATGGCAATCGTCGTATCTGAATCAAACCCCCAAATGCGGTCGAAAATTTGCTCACGGGTCAATATTTTTCCATTATTTTGAATTAAGTACTCCAGTAATTCAAACTGTTTCAAGGTCATTTTAATGACCTTTCCATCAACCAAAATATCCTTTTCTTTTTCCAACAGTTCAATATCACGGTATTTCACATGCTGCGCAAGTGATATAATGCCGCTCCTTCGAAGCAGGGCACGTATCCTGGCCTTAAGTTCCGGTGCCTGGAACGGCTTGACTAAATAATCATCGCCACCCATTTCCAATCCTCTGACACGATCCTCAAGCGCATCTTTTGCCGTCAAAAACAAGACACTTGTATCGATTTTTGCTTCCCTGATTTTCCGTACGATTTCAAATCCATCGATTCCCGGAAGCATTACATCCAAAATGATGATATCGTATATACTTTGCTGAGCCATGAATAGCCCATCTTCCCCATTATCTGCTGTATCGACTTCATATTCATCCGTCAGAATCTGTCGGATCGATTCTAATAATGAAACATTATCTTCTACCACCAAAACCTTCATTCAGGGTACCTCCCATCCGCTTCAATTGTGATATATGTTGATTTTATCCTTTTTCATATGCAAAAGAAAGCGGGCTTTTAATCGCCTGCTTTCTCTAAAAATTGTATGTTCATTCGTGACGCAGTGCTTGGATTGGATTTAACCTGGATGCCTTATTGGCAGGAAATACGCCAAATATTATCCCGATTAAAATGGAGAATAAGAAGGCAAACAGTGTTACCGACCATGAATAACTGATCGTTAAACTTGAAAAAGCTGAAATCAATTTTGCGATTCCCAATCCAATTCCAACTCCCAACAATCCCCCTAAGCAGCTCAGGACCATCGCTTCAATTAAAAACTGAAGAAGAATCGATTTCCGGTTTGCCCCGATTGCCTTTCTAATCCCGATTTCCTTCGTTCTCTCCGAGACGGAAACCAACATGATATTCATGATTCCAATTCCGCCTACCAGTAACGAAATACTGGCAATACCGCCAAGCATGAGTGTGAACGTATCCGACACAGAGCTCATTGTATCCATCAGATCTTCTTGATTGGACACCGAATAGTTATCACTCTGTTCTGGGAATGATGTGGTCATCGCACCCTGGACCTGGTACATCGCCCTATCTATGATATTCTCGTTCTCCGCTTTTAAATATACGGTTCCGATTGTCGTGCTGCCTGTAGCCCTTTCGGCAGTGGTGATTGGTGCAATGATTACATCATCCCCGCTCGATCCCATTGAGGTGCCTACCGATTTCAGCACACCGATCACGCGATAGGAAACGCCGCCGATAAGAACGTTCTGGTCCACCGCTTTTTGGTTTTCAAAAAGCGTGGTGGCCGTATTTGATCCCAGGACAACGACCTTGGAGCGTAATTCCGTTTCCATATCCGTCAAAAACCGGCCTTGACTGAGCTCCAAATCCCTAACTGATAAATAGGATGAAGTTGCACCGGTCATTGAAACCTGTGCCGAAGCTTCTCCGTTTTTAGCATAAACGCGTCCAGTTACCACAGGAGCCACTTCCGATATCCCGCTTAGCTCTTTAAACTGTTCAATTGTATCATCCGTCAGCTCCACGGTGTCGGTATCCGTGACACTTACCGTTATCAGGTTCGTTCCAAGGCTATTGATCTCATCCTGAACGGACTGTGAGGAACCCTGCCCAATCGAAACCAAAACGATTACGGAGGCAACACCAATTATGATTCCAAGCATGGTTAAAAATGCTCTGACTTTATTGGTTTTGATACTGCGTATAGCCATCTTCATTGATTCGCTCAGGTTCAATCCAATCACCTCCATTTTCAAATAGCTGACCATCCTGTATCCGAACGACACGAGTTGCTTCTTTTGCCACTTCCAAGTCATGGGTTATAAGAATGATTGTTTGTCCCTTTTCGTTCAATTCTTTCAGCATCTGCAGCACTTCTTTACTCGTTTTACTATCAAGAGCCCCCGTCGGCTCATCCGCCAATAAAACGGGAGGGTTACCGGCAAGTGCCCTTGCAATCGCAACTCTTTGCTGCTGTCCTCCCGACAGTTGGGTCGGCAGATGATTCTTCCGGTCACTCAGGCCGACCATATCAAGGCATGCATTGGCCACTTCCCTTCTTTCCTTCACGCTTGCCCCTCTATAAACAAGGGGAAGTTCGACATTCTCCAACGCTGTCAGTTTTGCTAACAGATTGAAATTTTGAAAGATAAATCCTATTTTAATATTACGAATGGCAGCCAACTCATTATCCTTCATCTTTTCCACTTCTTTTCCATCAAGAAGATATTCACCTATGTCAGGCTTGTCAAGGCAGCCAATCATATTCATGAACGTCGATTTCCCTGATCCAGAAGGTCCGATGATGGAAATGAAATCGCCTTTATCGATTGTAAGACAGACATCTTGAAGTGCCTTAACCGTTTCACCGCCCAATTCATATGATTTAGACATGTTCTTGATTTTTATGATGGGTTTCGCCATTTTACTGACCTCCCTTGCCGCTCGGCATTCCGCCACCGTTTGTCATCCCGCCGCTCGGCATTCCGCTGCCGCTCTGCATTCTTATTTCGCCTTCTTGGCCTCCCCTCATTCCTTCGCCGCCACTGCCAGTGGAGCTTTCATTGATGGTAATAGGCAAGGAAACAAACTGGCCCTCTTCAAGACCTGAAGTTATTTCAATATACATATCATTGCTGATTCCAGTCTCAACCACTGTCTTTCTACTGGCAGCTCCTTCAGTTGTACCGGATTGTTGTATATTCACATATTTCTCTTCACCGTCAATTTGGACTGCTTCGATCGGAACATATAAAGCATCTTTTACACTATTCGTCAAAATGCTCACTTCAGTCGACATCCCAATTTTTATATCGCCGGGTTTGTCAATCTTGATAGTGACATCGAATGAAGAAACTCCATTCTCATATGTACCTTCCTTTGCTACACTGGTCACTTCCCCCGTGAACGTTTCATCTTCAAAAGCACTGGCTTTAATTTCAACTGTTTGTCCCTTTTTTACGCTTGGAACATCCAATTCATCCACACTGATCGTGGTTTTCAATTTTTTATAATCCGTAACATGTGCCACCACTTCACTGCTCGATACACGATCTCCTTCTTCTACATCCAATGTTGTCACGGTACCATCGAATGGGGCCGTTATCGGATCGCTTCCATCCGCGAAGGTAATGAGTTCATCACCCTTCTCAACCATTTCATTCTTCGCTACAAGGACTTCATCCACTTCACCCGTTACCGAGGAAGTGATGTCCTCACTATTGATTGCGGCGACCGATCCGGAACCGCTTATTTGAACTTCAAGATCTCCCTTTTCAACTGTAGCCGTCACCGACTTTGCAATTACAGGCTCAGCATTATCCTTCATGAAAAACCAAACGCATCCCCCTATGGCCAGCACTAAAACCGTACCTATCATTATCAACTTTTTCATCACTTTTCTCCTTTCAGATTTCCTTCGTTGAAACCAGTATCGTGAAAGAAGCTTAACTTTTCCTTAATGGCCATGCGTTTGATTTCCATGATTTTCCGTTTATACGGCACACTTCCTTGCTTGTACGAAAAAATTAAAACGATGTCGAACGAAAAAAGATTTAATTTCAGCATTTAAATTTACAATATATTCTGATAATTATATACTGATACTGTTATCGGAAATTGTTAATGAAATCCAAATCAATAATGATGAAGGGGGAACCAACTTGGCATCAAACGATTCAATCGCAAAGGAGACCAAGGCAAGCGCTTCCACGGACTACACCAAGATCGTCCAATCACAATCATTTCAAGAACTCCTAAGGAAAAAACGCAATTTCATCGTCCCGCTATCCATCTTTTTCATGGTCTTTTATTTCACACTGCCAATACTAACTTCCTATTCTAAAGTTCTTAACTCAATTGCTTTCGGGGCAATCAGCTGGGCCTGGATTTTTGCCTTCGCTCAATTTATCATGACCTGGACATTATGCATCCTCTATTCCAAAAAAGCTGCGACATTTGACCAATTAGTAGAAAAAATCGTTAAAGAAGCGAAAGGATAAAGGGTGAATATACAATGAATATACTTGCTTTTATATTATTTCTAATCATTGTCGGACTAACATTGGTCATTACCTATTTTGCTTCACGGCGCACCAAAACGACCGCGGACTTTTATACGGCGGACAGCAGCCTTACTGGCTGGCAGAATGGCTGGGCCATTGCGGGAGATTATATGTCCGCCGCCTCATTTTTGGGGATAGCCGGCATGGTCGCACTCTCTGGATTTGATGGTTTTTTCTATAGCATAGGTTTTTTGGTTGCGTATCTGGTCGTTCTTTATATCGTGGCCGAACCGCTCCGTAACCTTGGCAAGTATACATTGGCGGACATGATCGCTGCCCGTTTCAATGAAAAGAAAGTGCGCGGGGTTGCTGCCCTTAACACCATTTCCATTTCAACCTTTTATATGATCGCCCAATTAGTCGGTGCAGGTGCCCTTATAAAACTCTTACTTGGAATTGATTATCTTTACTCCGTCATCATTGTAGGTATTTTAATGACCGTTTATGTCGTATTCGGCGGTATGACGGCCACCAGCTGGGTCCAAATCGTTAAAGCCGTTTTATTGATGGCAGGTACATTCATCATCTCCATCATCGTGTTGGCGAAATTCGACTTTAGCGTGATCGAGATGTTCAAGCAAATGAAAACAGCCACTCCTTTGGGCGGGGATTTCCTCAACCCAGGTAACAAATTCAAGGATCCCTTGGATACCTTATCCCTTAATTTAGCGCTTGTACTCGGTACAGCTGGACTACCTCACATTCTCATCCGTTTCTTTACGGTGAAAGACGCCATCACAGCCCGAAAGTCCGTAGTATATGCCACTTGGATCATTGGCATCTTTTATATAATGACCATTTTCCTTGGCTTTGGAGCGGCAGCTTTTGTTGGATACGACAAAATCATAGCCGCGAATGCGGCCGGCAATATGGCTGCTCCGCTGCTTGCCGAAGCCATTGGGGGTGACTTCCTGTTCGCATTCGTCTCTGCTGTTGCTTTCGCAACCATTTTAGCGGTTGTAGCAGGTCTCGTCCTATCGGCAGCATCTGCTTTTGCCCATGACTTCTATGGCCACATCATCCGGAAAGGTCAAGCCACTGACAAGGAACAAGTCGTTGCAGCTCGTTGGGCATCCATCGGAGTATCCGTCCTCTCCATCATCCTTGCCTTATTTGCCCAAAACATGAATGTCGCCTTCCTTGTTTCACTTGCCTTTGCCGTCGCTGCCAGTGCCAATCTACCAATCATTGTCTTCACGGTATTCTGGAAGCGTTTTAACACAGCTGGGGCTGTCTCGGGCATGATAGTTGGACTGGTCAGTTCTTTATTGCTTGTTTTCCTAAGTCCCAATGTCTGGTCACCGGTAGAGGGAGCGGCAATATTCGTTGGGGAGCCATTATTCCCACTTGCCAATCCAGGCATCATCTCCATCCCGATTGGTTTTATCGCAGCCATCGCCGGTACACTTTTGTCAAGCAAGAAAGCTGATGCCGAAAAATTCGACGAAATTTTGGTCACGGCTAACACTGGGATGAAAGATCCTATATAAGCTAGATTTATTATTATTTTATAATATTAAAAAGAGAAAGGAGATCAGGGTTTTTCGACCTGCTCTCCTTTCTCTTATTTAGAACATATTTATCAGGAAGATTGAAAATAATCCCGCTAACTTCTCAATCTTAACTTCCTTCTATTGTATTTATTTACTAACTGGTTCATGACTTCTGCAAAGATCAGCCCCATAGCAATGGCACCAGCCAGCATGAAGGCCTTGGCGGCCAATTGAACGGCGACATAAAAATCATTTCCGACAAAATGCTTCATCGCATCATACGACAAACCTCCAGGCACGAGAGGGATGATTCCCGATACATTGAAAATCGTGATCGGCGTTTTATACCTTTTGGCAAAATACTGGCTGATAACCGCAACGATAAATGCAGACGCTAATGTTGCAATAATGCTGTTAACCTCATTTTCAACCAGAAAAAAGTATAAGATCCACCCCAACATCCCTACGAAACCACATTGAAATAATGAATTTTTTGGTACATTGAAGATGACTCCAAAGGCGGCTGAGGCAATGAAACTTGTAATAAGCTGTGCAATCATCATTCTTCCTCCCCTAAAATCATAAGAAAACAAACGCAGCCGATATTCCTGCCCCAATGGCTAAAGCAGTCAAACCTGCATCCGCACCCTTGGATAGACCCGAAACCAAATGTCCTGCAATTAAATCCCTGGCAGCATTCGTAATTAACAGCCCTGGCACAAGTGGCATCACCGCTCCAATGATTATTGTGTCCAAATGGCTTCCAACTCCAATCTGGACAAAGAACATAGCTACTAAACCTACGACTAAAGAGGCGATGAATTCAGCAAAAAAACGAACTTCCAGTAACCAGTGCAAATAAAGCAGGCAAGAGAATCCCATTCCTCCAGCTATACAGGACCAGATGAAATCATTCCACTGTCCTTGGAACATGATTAAAAAGCAGCCGCTCGCTATAAAGGCAGCAAAGACCTGTACCCACATGGGATACCCCATCCCGGCTTTTTCGATTTGTTTTAACCGTAAATATGCTTCCTCCGGTGTCATTTCCTTGCTGGAAATGCTTCGGGATATACTGTTAACCAGCGTCACCTTATGTAAATCTGTAGATCGTTGGGAAACTCGAATTAATTTTGAAGCTGGGTGTATACCATCCAGCGAAAAAATAATTCCTGTAGGGGTCGAAAAACTGTGTGATTCACCGCACCCAAACGCTGCAGCGATTCTACCCATCGTATCTTCCACCCGCGAAGTTTCCGCTCCATTCTGAAGCATGATTTTTCCCGCAAGTAAACATACATCTATAATTTCATTGTTTGGTAAACGATCATCCATTTTTATCCTCTCCATCACTTTCTGCATGAGTTTCTCTCAATAACAGATAACGATCCTACCAATTTAAATCCACCTCATAATAGCCCAATTCCTGTGAAAAGGATATAAAAAATATTACCTATTTAATTTATCAATTCCATTAACCTTCACTACTTTTTTCATTAGTACCAGTATTCCCTTTATTTCCTGCCGAAACCGTTTAGTTAGAAGAAAAATTCATTTATGACCATAATTAAAAGGAATGCGGGCACGAACCCTGCATCCCCTTTTTCCTATCCGTTACGACTATACTCCCTTTTGAATGAAGCAATCCACTGTTTCATTAAACAAATCGCTTTCTTCCATAAATGGACAATGACAACTATCTTCAAAGATTACTAGTTTGGAATTCGGAATGTTTTTATGCAAATGTTCCCCTGCAGCTACAGGAATGACTTTTTCATGCCTTCCAAAACAGAGAAGAGTCGGAATATTGATTTCTGGCAAGAATTCACGATAGTCCACAATCGATTGGTCAAATAGAATGCTACTGGCAATGGACTCCGGCATTTTGGTCACTTCCCCAAGCATCCAGCTTGCATCCTCTGCAGATAATTCATTGTTGAACATGGAAGCAATGAAGCTTTGCAAAAATGGGGAACGATTTGTTTGAATTTCAGTCATGAAGGCAATCAACGTGTCCATATTAAATGCACCAATATTAAAATCGGGCCACTTGAAATCAGAGGCCAATTCATCCACAATCACGGTTGAATGAATATTTTCCTCACCGAACTGCTTAAGATATTCCCAGACGACAAATGCCCCCATGGACCAGCCTACAAGTATGACATCCTTTAATCCCAGTTCACCTATGAACGCATGAAGATCTTTTGCATAAACGGAGACCGTATTTCCGTAATGCACATGATTTGACTGTCCATGGCTTCTTAAATCAAGTAGGATCGTTCTATATTTTTCTGAAAAGTACGGAAGCTGCTTTCTAAAAAACCGGCTGCTCATCCACACACCATGGATGAAAATAATCGGTCTCCCCTTGCCCTTTTCTTCATAAAACAACCGAACGCCTTCTTCCACCTCAATAAATGCCATTCTATCCCTCCTTCACGATTTTTTCAAAACCCATTCCCCATTATTATTTATTGCATTTCTTCTTTTAACATTCCTTCCTATAAAAATATATTGTCAAACCTCATTTTAGAGTTGATAATGAAGTATATTTTTATTGATATCTTCATCCTGAAAGGACGGAAATTTAATGAAGAGCTTTATCAAAAACTATCGATCCTCTTTAATATTGCTCACTGCCATCATTATCGGTGGGATAGCGGGCGTGGTTTTCGGGGAGAAAACCTCGGTCATACAGCCGCTAGGGGACTTATTCTTAAATCTGATGTTCACGATTATCGTGCCATTAGTATTTTTCAGCATAGCTTCAGCGATTGCCAATATGAGCGGAATGAATCGTCTTGGCAAAATCATGGGCAGTATTGTAATCGTTTTCCTGACAACTGCCGCTTTAGCTGCCGTCATTGGATTCATTGGGACAACCATCGTCAATCCGTTGGAAGGTACAGATACGACAGCCATTAAAGAACTGATGGAAAACAGTTCCTCTGAAGAGACCATCGAAGAAGTTTCCTTCTTCAGTCAACTGGTCAACACAGTAACCGTGTCAGATTTTCCAGAACTGTTCTCCAGAAGCAATATGCTTCAGCTTATCGTTTTCTCAGTATTAATCGGACTTTCCACTGCACTGGTCGGTGAGAAAGCAAGACCGATTACTGAGTTTTTGACAGCGGGTACAGCTGTCATGATGAAGGTTGTCAAAATCGTCATGTACTATGCTCCGATTGGACTTGGTGCTTATTTTGCGGCGATTATCGGGCAGCTTGGGCCGCAGATTTTAGAAGGCTATGCTCGCACATTCATTCTTTATCTAGTCTTGGCCTTGATTTATTATTTCGGCTTCTTCACTTTGTATGCTTTTATCGCAGGCGGGAAAGATGGAGTTAAACTATTTTGGAAAAATGCCCTGACACCATCCATTACAGCCATCGCAACTTGTTCAAGTGCCGCATCCATTCCAGTCAATCTGGAATCAGTCAAGAAAATGGGCGTGCCTAAGGATATAGCCGAGACTGTCATCCCACTCGGAGCCAACACTCATAAAGATGGTTCGGTATTTGGCGGGGTATTGAAAATCGTTTTCCTATTCAGCTTATTTGGAAAGGATATGACAAGCATTTCAAGCATTTTAAGTATACTTGCTGTTGCCTTTTTGGTTGGAGCTGTTATGGGTGCCATTCCTGGAGGCGGCATGATTGGGGAAATGTTGATTCTTAGTGTATTCGGCTTCCCTGTTGAAGTCCTGCCGATCATTGCGGTTATATCCACGATCATCGATGCTCCCGCTACACTTCTTAACTCTACAGGAAACACGGTTTGTGCCATGCTTGTCACAAGGCTTGTTGAGGGGAAAAACTGGTTAAAACAAGCATTCGTTAAAGAAAATTCAGCCGTATGATTCTTATAACTGAACTGGCTCCTGGTTAAAACGGGTGCCAGTTTTTTCATTTTCAAGACTTTCCTTCAAACAGTGCTTTAATTGACAAGGGATTCCTTACCCTTTCATAGAATTAAAGGTTGAAGGAGGGAATTGAACGTTAATGAAATGCTTACCTGCTGCAATCACTATCACGGGGCTATTATATATGGCCTATCCAGTGAATCTGAATGTCCAATCATTCCACATGAAACATTTTCATTTAAAAAAGGCATTCACAGCTCTGCTTGAACTGTGGACGCCTTTATTTATCCTTTAATTTTCTTAATGAAGACTACTTTTAAATAATTCCCTTCCTTATATTCCCTGATTGTTTTAAAATCAGCCGGTAATGAGAATTCTTCCATGATTTCATACTTTCCATTCATTTCCTTGAAAGCAACATCAATGAAGCTCTTGAATTTTTTCATGTCAAACGTACTGCAATTAGTTGAGGCGATAATGACCCCATTGTCTTCCGTAATGGAAATGGTATCCTTCAATAGATTCACATAGTCTTTCCCGGCACTGAAAGTAAACTTCTTCGATTTGGCAAAGCTGGGCGGATCGAGGATGACCATTTCAAATTTCAAAGCCTTCTTCACTGCATATTTAAAATACTTAAAAACATCCATCACCACGATATTGTGAGCTTCATGATCTATTCCATTCACACTGAACTGCTCGATCGTCTTTGGTAAACTGCGATTCGCCAAGTCGACACTAGTTGTTTTAACAGCACCGCCTAAAGCGGCGAACACGGAGAATGCCCCAGTATAGGAGAACATATTCAACACGGTTTTCCCTTTTGCGTATTCATCCCGGATTTTCCTTCTGACATCGCGTTGATCAAGGAAGACACCGACCATTGCCCCATCATTCAGATAAACAGCGAAATGGACTCCATTTTCCTTTACAAGAAGCGGAAATGCCGGCTGTTCACCCATGACAAAATCGTCTTCATCGACGTACTGCCCCTTTGTATCAAAGCGTTTCTTCTGATAAATCGATTTGACCTCGACCGTTTCCTGCAATGCCTTAATGATGTAGTCTTTAAAGGAATATATCCCTTTGCTATACCAGCTAATGACATAGTGACCATCATAATGATCAATGATTAAACCGCCAATTCCATCTCCTTCGCCATTAAACAAGCGGAAAGCTGTAGTCTCCCCATCTTCAAAAAAAGACTTTCGGAATTCACATGCTGCCTGGATTTTGCCGTTAAAGAAGGCTTGATCGATCTTTTCATTTTCTCTTCGCGTCAATACCCAGCCGTAGCCCTTGTTCTGTTTACCATAATATCCTTTTGCCAGAAAGCGGTGGTTTTCATCCACCAAACGCACCAAGGCCCCCTCTTCCTTAAGGTCATTAAGGTTGGCTATCGACTCTTTAACAATCAAGGGAAAACCCTTGCCGATTTTACTCACGAACTTAGCTTTCACTTTTATATCTATTTCTTTTCCCATATATATCATCCTATCTATGCAAATGCTTTCCTCCCCATTTTACCCTAATCCCTTTATAAATAAAAACCAGCCCGGTTCCTTAACCAGGCTGGTTTCTAAGAAAACTTTGATTATGAAACTTCCAAATGAAGATCGCCTGGCTTAACTTTGCCCATCATCTTCAAAACCCGATGTAAGGCAAGTGTGATCACAGCTGGCAATACCATACCCACTGCCACATAAACCAAGAACGTGTACAACCCCTGACCAGTTATGATGGCAATCGGGGCAATCATTGAACTTAACCCCATACCTCCAAGCTCATACGGCACTTGAAAATCGAATGCCAAGGTTGCGATAGGCGCACAGATGATTGCCGCCACAAAAGGCGGAATTACATATAATGGTTTTTTGATCAAATTAGGAAATTGAACTTTTGGCGTAACGACCATCTGTGCCAGGAACCCGCCCACATCATTATCTTTATAAGACATGACAGTGAACCCGACAAACTGAACGGTACATCCAATTAGAGCTGCAGCACTGGAAACGGGATCTAATTGCAGGGCGATCGCCAGTGCAGCGGAAGACGCCGGTGTCATCAATAAAATGCTCCATACCAAGGCTATGACCATGGAACCGATTAAGGGAGAACCCTCGACCGCAGCGGTGGTTTGACTGCTTATCCATGTTAGTAGCGGAGTGGTGACAAGAGCCAGGCCATATCCCGAAACTCCACCGACAAGAACGGCTCCCATTGGGATGGCCATGATGTCCAACTTCGTTTTGCCGATTAGGCGCTTACCTATATATGTTGCAATCACTGCTGCCAAGACAGCACTTAGTGGCTGACCCGTAACAATCGTGAAGGCACCCTCAGCAGTTCTGTGAATGGCAGCACCTCCAACAGCACTTGAAGCCATGGCGCTAAAGATAATTAATGAATTTCCTCCTAGCTGATATGCGATACCTGCTCCTAAAGCTGGCGCTAACAAGACCTTTGCTGCCCCCCCTATTGCCAGGAAGATCTCCCAGCCTAAGTAGCCCCCTATGGATTCAAACAATAACCCGATCCCTAATGTAACCAAAACAGCGTTGGCTATCCCTGTTGATGCCTTGTACATTCGATTGCTGATGTATTCTTTCCTGCTCATTTTATCTCCACTCCTTAAAAATTATCAGAATATTCAATTTCGAAAAATCGAAAAAAAAAAATAAATGTCTTTATAAAAAAAGCCTATTAAGTATATCGCACCGCTACCTAAATGTCTGCTAATGTCTGACCGTATAATAACATGAATTTTCTGATAATGTAAGTGATATTTTTATTCTAATAAAATAAAAGCGCTTTCAAAATAGTGGTTTAACACATTACTATTAAATAAAAAACTAATATTTTATTATTTCAAAATAAGTTATCCCCTTTTAAGGATGTGCTACATGGAGATACTTCGCTACATATACGACAAAAAAAAGAACCCGATTCAAGGATTCTCTCACTAGCTGGATTTATGACTTTTCTAATAGATATCCATCTTATTTCTATTGAAAACCTTCCAATGTTGCAAAAGTGTCCCTCAAAAATTTGTAAAACAATTTCTCCGTTGGCATCAGTTCCCTATCAGTAGGAACGATGACCCTACAGCCCTGGTAACAGACGGATCCTCCAGCGGCAATTTAACCGTAAAACGTGGCAAGCTATCAATCAAGGAAATCTCAGGTATCAAGGTTATACCCAAACCTGCTCCCACCAGGCCTTTTATGTTCCCGACATGGGCCGCCTACTTTTGTAAAAGAATGATTTTCACTTCCTTATTCCCTCTCATTCATATCAATTCAAGCTGAATATCCACAACCAGATAACCTCAATGGGATTAAAAAAAGGAGTGCCGGAAAAGTTCCGGCACTCTCATTGTTTGGATGACAATCATTCTTTGGTGACCAATTTCAATGGAACGGATATTGTATCATCCACTTTGTCGCCTTTTAAGATTTTTTCAGCCGCATTAACCGCTTCTTCACCGATAAGTGCCGGTTGTTGGGCGATTGTAGCTTTTAGTTCGCCGTTTTCAACTGCTTTCAAAGCATCATCATTTCCGTCAAAACCAACCACGATGATGTCTTTTCCTGCTGCCTTGATTGCTTCAATGGCTCCTAGTGCCATTTCATCATTATGGGCGAATACCGCTTGGATGTCTTTATTGCCTTGCAGGATATTTTCCATGACGTTAAGCCCTTTTGTCCGGTCGAATTCCGCCGTTTGGCTTGTAAGGACATCTAACTGCTTGTCCGCAATATTGTGGAAACCTTTTCCTCGTTCACGAGTTGCAGATGCCCCGGATACCCCTTCAAGTTCCACTACTTTCGCTTTTTCGCCAAGCTCTTTAACTAGATATTCTGCAGCCATTTCCCCGCCAGCCACATTGTCGGAAGCGATGAACGTTTCAATGTCACCTTCGTCTGAAGAGCGGTCAATCGTGATGACGGGAATGCCCGCCTCATTAGCTGATTGAACGGCTGAAGATATTGCCGCAGAGTCAGTAGGATTCACCAGAAGGACATCAACCTTTTGAAGGATTAGATCTTCAATTCCGCTAATTTGTTTTGCCGTATCATCTTGGGCGTCAACAACTGTGACTTTCATGCCTTTTTCTTTTGCTTCTTTTTCAATACCATCTTTTAAGGAAACGAAGAATGGATTGTTTAATGTAGAGATGCTGACTCCGACTTTCACGTCTTTCATGGAGCCTTTCTTTTCTTTTTTATCATCTGTTAGACCAGAATCCATTGAACAGGCAGCCAAGACCATTAAAGAAAGAACCATGATGATCGATACTATTTTTTTCATTGATTACACCTCTTCTTATGATTTTTTACGGTCAAGTAAGACCGCGATTAATATAACTGCACCTTTTACCACTTGCTGGTAAAAAGAGGATACACCAAGTAAATTCATGCCGTTATTCAAGGTACCGATGATCAGGACGCCCACCAGCGTACCGAACAACCGCCCTTTACCGCCTGAAAGGCTCGTTCCGCCCAGCACCACGGCTGCGATGGCATCCATTTCATAGGATTGGCCTGCCGTCGGCTGTGCCGAATTCAGACGGGATGTTAAAATGGCACCAGCAATGGCCGCCATCGTACCGGCCAGACCATAGATAGCCACCTTGACCCGGTCAACTTTAATCCCCGAAATTCGGGAAGCCCTTTCATTTCCGCCAATGGCATAAGTTTTACGGCCAAAGGAAGTTTTATGAAGCAGGAACCATAGGATTAAGAAAGCGATGACCATAACAACTGCCGGTACTGGCACTCCCAGGAAGTAACCTCTCCCAAGCATCTGGAACATAACGGAATCGCCAATTCCAGTAATCGGCTTTCCATCCGTATACACCAGCGTTAACCCCCGAAAAATCGTCATGGTGGCCAGTGTCACGATGAAAGGGGCCATTTTTCCCTTTGAAACGAGAATCCCATTGATTACACCCATTATTGCACCTAGCAGAATGCCTACTAATATTGCTAAAATCGGATCTAATCCCGAGACCATCATACCAGCCATAAGTGCGCTGGATAGAGCTAAAATGGAGCCGACGGACAAGTCGATGCCACCTGTCAATATGATAAAGGTCATCCCAAATGCAATAAGTGCATTGATGGAAGTTTGACGCAATAAATTCAAAATATTATTCGGTTCCATGAATGATGGATTTAAAACGGTTATTACGATAAATAAAAGTACTAGGGCGAGTAACGGTCCAAATTTCTGCCAAATCCCGATTTTCCCTGTAGCCTCAAGTTTCATCCTAGTTCCCTCCTGTCGCCAATGCCATAATTTTTTCTTGCGTCGCTTCCTGCTTTAACAATTCCCCAGCAATCTCACCTTCGTGAACCACAAGGATTCTATCACTCATTCCAATGATTTCCGGAAGCTCTGAAGAAACCATGATGATGGCGATGCCTCGCTCCGTCAATTCATTCATCAACTCGTAAATTTCACGTTTTGCGCCAACATCTATGCCTCTGGTCGGTTCATCCATAATTAAAACTTTAGGGGAAGTGCCGATCCATTTGGCTATTACCACCTTCTGTTGATTTCCTCCGGATAGATTGCCGATTACCGTTTCAGCAGAAGATGTCTTTACGTGAAGTCGCTTAATCATCATTTCGGCAAAGTTCATCTCATCTTCCGTTTTTACGATACCGTTAGGAGCAAAACTCTTGAGATTCGGCAAGCCGATATTTTCCCTTACAGAAAAGTCCAGGATCAGCCCCTCTTCTTTACGATTTTCCGTAATGAAAGCCAGGCCGTGTCGAACTGCATCCGTTGGTTTACGTATGGAAACCTTCTTGCCTTCAATGGTGATTTCACCGCTGTCTATTTGGTCGACACCAAAAAGGGCGCGCATTATTTCTGTTCTGCCTGCTCCCATTAATCCGGCAACACCGACAATCTCACCTTGGCGAACCGCCAAATGGATATCTTCAAAAAGCCCCTTTTTAGTTAAACCTTTTACATCAAGGACTATGTCGCCAGGATTCGCTTCACGATGAGGAAAACGATCCTCCAGCTCCCGCCCGACCATTTTTTGAACGACTTCATCGAAATTTGTATCTGCAATTCTTTTCGTATCGACCGTTTTTCCGTCACGCATTACGGTGATCCTGTCACAAATGGCGAATATTTCTTCCATTCGGTGAGAAATATAAACAAGCGATACACCCTTTTTGGTAAGTCCCTTCATCACTTCAAAGAGCTTCTCTATTTCTCTATCAGTTAAAGCCGCTGTGGGCTCGTCCATGATGATGACTTCGGCATCCGTCATAAGCGCCTTGGCAATTTCAATCATTTGCTGTTCCCCGACAGAACAAAATCCGGCTTCCTTATCAAAAGGAAGGGAAATATTAAGTGTTTTAAAAATCTCGTTTGCACGCGCTTTCATTTGTTTCGTCTTCAGGACACCGAAGGCATTCACCATTTCCCTGCCGATGAATAGATTCTCCAGCACGGTCATTTCTGGCCAAATATTCAATTCCTGACGGATAAAGGCCATTCCCGCCTCTTCCGCTTCCTTTGAATCCTTGAATGAGGTTTCTTTACCATTAATCTCAATCATTCCTTGATCTTGTTTATGCAGCCCGGTCAAAATGTTCATCAAGGTTGATTTCCCTGCTCCATTTTCCCCCATTAGTGCATGTACTTCCCCAGCCTCTAAAGAAAAATGAACACCTTCCAATACCTTGTTTTGACCAAATGCCTTATAAATATTGTGCATTTCGATTTGCATGCTCATCATCTCATTTCTTTAAAAGAATACTCCAGACTGCAATATGCAATTTGAATATGGCGTCGTCTCCCCGGTCCGGATTATTGCTTTCGCGTTACTTGTCAGCCTTTTAAAATCCTCATGGGAAACATATTCCATCGCTGCTCCGAATTGCTGCTCCATATATTGATGCTGTTCCGGGTTTTTAACCTTCACTTCTGTGGCAGCGATAACTTTTTCAACAACCATATCTTCGTGAACCGCCCGGACGACATCTTGAAATGATGGTGTTCCAGGCGTCAATGCTAAATCTATCTTGCAAACTCCCGGAGGCACCGGCAGCCCGGCATCACCTACGACAATATAATCGGTATGACCAAGGTCAACCAGGACCTTGGCTATTGAACTATTGATGATTCCTTGACGTTTCATGCTTCAAAGCCCCTCTCGACCTCTAACCTTTGCGGCATGCCACCTTGAGCGCCCAACTTCGTCACGGAAATGGAGGCTGCCCTGTTCGCGAATGACAAACAATCGTCAAAACTTTTTCCCTCTGCAACAGCCACGGCAAAGGCAGCATTGAATGTATCCCCTGCGCCTGTCGTATCCACCGCTTCCACTTCAAAGCTTGGAACAACCTTTTCTTCATGTCCGTCAAAATAACGGACGCCATTTTTTCCTTCGGTAATGAATAATTTATTAGGATACTCAGTCAGGACCTTCGTTCTATCTCTCCCATGGAATAGTATCTCGAATTCATGTTCATTCGGAGTAAGGAATGATGCCTGTTGGATGACAGCCTCGCTTAGCTTGCGGGCGGGTGCCGGGTTCAACAGTAATTTCTTTTGAAGCGTGTTGCACAACTCAGCCAGATATTCCACCGTTTCCTCAGGTATTTCCTGCTGAACCATCACGATATCCGATTCCTCAATCACCTTTTTCGCCTTTTGTACATATTCAGGAGTAATGAAATCATTTGCACCTTTTACGACAATGATGCTGTTATCACCTTCCGAAAGGGTAATGTGTGCTGTACCGGAAGCGGAACCTGTAACCGGTTCCACATACTCCGTGTTTACATGATTTTTTTTAAGGTTTTCTAAGATGACCTCTCCATAGACATCATCTCCTACACATCCAACCATCGATACTTCAGCACCAAGACGTGCCGCTGCAACTGCCTGATTGGCTCCCTTTCCTCCAGGAACCGTGATAAAGGACTCTCCTAAAACCGTTTCCCCGGCCATTGGCCGCTTGGCTGATGTCACCACTAAGTCCATTGAAGAACTTCCCACTACTGCAATTCTAATCATGTCTTCTCCGCCTTCCTTCTCGTTGTTTGTCTCTCCACAAAAGAAACAGGGAGCTTTTTATGTGTTACTTCCAATTTTTCTTGATTGATCCTTTTAATTAGCATTTCCGCCGCTTGTGCCCCCATCTCATAGGCTGGCTGTCGAATTGTCGATAACGGGGGGTGCAATAACGTTGTGAAGGCGATATCATCATAGCCGATCAATTGTATGTCTTCCGGTATCCGTATTCCCCGTTTTAAAATCTCTTGAAGTGCTGCGGCTGCAACAATATCATTACAAGCAATGATTCCATCCGTTTCCGGATATTGCTCGAACAGCTGCTTCACGCAAGTTTGGCCGCCCTGAAGAGTTAGGGATGAATCCATGACTTGCACATTCACTTTTGCTTGATTCAATTCTTCCAGTGCTGCCATGTACCGTTCATATACGGGCTTTATTTCGACTGGCCCCCTAATGAGGACGATATTCGTACTGCCTCTATCCAGTAATACCCGTGCTGCCATCTTACCGCCTGTCTTTTGATCGGAATAAACAGCTGGCAAATTCTCTGCTGTACGGTCGAGAAGGACAACTGGAATATCCAGATTGTCGAAATTTTCATTGGCTTCTTCACTAGTTGAAGCAATCATGCCCACTACATTATTTTGCAGGAAAGTGTCAATATATTCTATTTCCTTATCTCTCTTTTCATCACTATTTCCAAAAATTAACCGATATCCAAATTGCTGCAGATAATCCTCGACACCTCTTGCCATTTCTGGGAAGAAGGGATTCGTAATGTCCGGCAAAATCAAACCAACCAATTTGGACTTCCGTTTGTAGAGGGATCTTGCCACTTCATTCGGTTTATAATTTAATTTCTCAACAGCTGACATGACCGCCTTTTTTGTGTCCTCATGTGCATAACCACTGCCATTCATAACTCTGGAAACCGTTGCCACGGAAACCCCAGCTTCCTTTGCCACATCCCGAATAGTTGCCAATATATCACCCTCAATATTTTGTGTAACCGTTTACACATAGCTTATCACCAATATATATGAACGACAAGCCCTATTCCAAAGATAATTTTTAGGGAATTTGAACCAAAGAGGATAACACAACCCTTTTTTATGTGATATTTGCTAATAATTATCGCACTCTATCATCTCGGCAAATATAGGTTTTACATCCTCATTACCTCAAGATTTGATACTTCTATTTAAAACAAAAAAGACTGTATGCAACAGAGTTCTACCTAACAGTTAAAACAAAATTAATTGGAACGGGAGTGCGAGACCCCTGCGGGGAAAGCGCGTCAAGGGGAGACCCCGCAGGCGCAAGCCGAGGAGGCTCCCTGACCGCCCGGGGAAAGCAAGTGTCTGGAGCGTAAATAAACGGTCAAATTGTAAAAGCCATTAACAAACTGTGGAATAGGGTCGAAACACATATTAACACCTTCAACTCCTTAGATATGGTTTCTATCTAAATTTAATAAGGATGTTGATTGGATCGGGTGTACGAGACTCCTGCGGGAAAAGCGCGTCAAGGGGAGACCCCGCAGGCGCAAGCCGAGGAGGCTCCCTGACCGCCCGCGGAAAGCGAGTGCCTGGAGCGGAGGTCAACGGTCAAATTGTAAAAGCGATAAAAAAAACAGTAGATAAACTCGATTTTCATCGTGTTTGTCTACTGTCTGAAACTGGCTCAAAAGTCTGAGCAAGTTTAACTTTAAAGCGTTTTTGCAGGTAACTTTTCATAAAGGGCATTATTCACATACCCAAATTCAGATGCATGCGGACGGTCTTCACCATCGCTATATCCATATTGAAGCATCCGATTTCTATTCAGGCAGAGTTTCGTTAATTTTGGCGCAAAGAAATTGAATGTATCGAAACGATCCTGTAACATAGGGAATTTTTTCTGATATGTAAGGATTGTTCGAGCGACGCCTTCCCAAAATGCATTCTCATCCAAAAGGGACCTCTTCATCAGAAGTGTTGACAAGTATCGGAAATGACAGATGAATAGTCCCGTGAAAATGAATTGAACCAGCCCCTCGGGAGTCTCACTTCTTAATACTTTCCTTAAATCATCAGGAAGGCTGCTTAATTCAGGAAGCGGCTGATCACTGACGTTTACATCGTCTACAAAATCCTTGATGGCCAAACGGTGAGGCTTGTAATCCTTCAAAACTAAAATGGTATTTTGACCATGCGGCGAGAAGACCAATCCATATTGATAGATAAAATGTAGTAATGGTGAGAGAATGACGTCGAATAATTGAGCTGTCCAGGCTTCTGCAGTCAATCCTGATTTTTCAATAAGGCTTTCCACATATGGTTTCCCTTTGCTGTCCACATGTAAAAGGGACGCTAGCGTAATGGGCTTTTCGCCATCTTCCATATAACTGTAAATGCTTTCTCTCCAAATGCCGCCCAGCATCTCTAAATATTGATAAGGTACATTCTCTAGCTTGGAATAATACGGGTGATCAACATTTAAACTGGCCACTTCACCAGGAAGCACTACTTTGCATTGTTCTTTCAAGAATGAATCATTTTCATAAATGTCCTTTATATACGTTGTGATTTTTGGGGCAATGACCGTTCGCTCCGCTGGCAATCCACGGTAGACTAACGTATTTAAAATGCTCATCGGCAGCTTGACATGGTGTTTATCCTTATTCGATACATTAACAAATGTCCGGATGGATTGTTGCGGCAGATACTCATCAGGACCATTTCCCAACGCTACGATCAGCCCTTTAGCCAAGTCATCGGTAAAGTTCTGGATGATTACATTCTTCCACTGCCATTCATGGACTGGGAGGTAGTAATAGTTTTCTGCATTCAGCCCTTTTTCCGTCAATCTATTTGCAAATGATTTTTGGGTTTCCCCATCCAGTTCATTCTCCATCAATTGCTTATAGGATAACGTTTCGACTGAATTGAACTCACCCCTCTTTTTATGGACGGCAATCCAAGATAACTGAACTTCCTTCTGGTTTTCTGGAGCGAACTTCAAATAATCATCATAACCGAAACCGATTCTTCCCTTGTTATAAGCAATCCAAGGGTGACCGCTCATTTCTCCTTCAAGTAAGGCATAATCCAGTTCGACTAAATCATCCGCATCTTGTTCAGGTTTGGATAGCAATTGGAGATCCGCAAGCAGAGTATGATGGAATTCTTTGATTAAATGTCCTGTTGTTTCTGCAGTCATCCCAATTAAAGGCTGGATGTCTAAAATGAATTGAATGGCATCATCGGCCTGTGTAAAACCTTCCGTTTCACATACCTGGATCGACTCGGCCTGTACTTCATAGCTGTCAAAAAGACGGGGCGACGCCAAAAATTGATAAGATTTCCCCTCATTTACCTTTAACTCATATAGGTTTCCTGCTGCATTTTCGTTCAGAACAGCTGGATGGATCATATCTTCATACATATACTCAGAAATCATCTTGGCCAGCAGATTTTGGTTTACAATCGACCAATTTTTTTTTGAAACCGCCTTTTCCACTTCATTAATGAATTGCATACAATTCTCCCCTTCCCTTCTCTTAGTAAGCCATGACGGGTGTTTTTACACGGAATGACTGAAATGCACCCTTTGGCTCGGATGGATAAACTTCTTTACCTGCCAATTGATTGATGATAATCGAATTTCGGAATGCCCCTAAGCCTAGATCCGGAGCACCAACACCATGTGTATGTATCTCGCCATTTTGAATAAAAAGGTGATTCGGTGTAGAGATGGCCGTTCCTACCCGATAGTCTTTCGTTATTGCAAGACGTCCCAAGTCATCGCGGACTAAATGGTCCTCCATGGTTTCAAGGAATGCCGGAAGGGTTGATTTATAGCCCGTCCCAAAAACGATCGCCTCTGTGTCCACATCAAATTCGCTATCTTCTACCCACTGTCGGCATTGCAATCTCCAGCCATTTTCAGCGGGGGTAACTGCCGCAACTTCCGTCATGGCCCGAAGTTCAATGGCAAGTTCAACATTTCCAATCGATTTTTCATACATCTTGTCAAAAATTGCTGCAATTGTCGTGGCACTGATCCCTTTATACAATAAATCCTGTTTCGGCAGAATTTCATCCTTCTTTTCCTGTGGCAGCCGATAAAAGAAATCAAGGTAATCCGGAGTGAAGTATTCCAACCCAAGCTTTGAATATTCCATAGGGAAAAATCCCTTGGATCTCGTATACCAGTTTAGCTGGAAGCCATATTCCTCCTGCTCATTAAGCAGATCCAGAAAGACCTCGGCTGCACTCTGTCCGGATCCGACAACGGTTACGGATTTTTTCTTTAAGACATTTTCTTTATTCCGTAAATAATCGGCCGAATGCAGGATGCTCTCTCCCATATATGGATGAAAGGCCGATGGAACAGTCGGGGTGCTGCCAATTCCCATGACTACATGACGGCTATAATAGACTTCGATCTTTTGAGATTGTGCATCCCTTACACTGATTTGATAGCAGGGTTCATCTTGATCCCCTATATATTCAACCGCCTCCACCGCTTTTCCAAAAAGGCAGCTATCAAGTTGATGGGCAGCCCAGCGGCAATAATCGTTATATTCTTTTCGTGGAATCAAGAATTTTTCAAGGAAGTAGAAATGATAGAGCCGATCATGCTGCTGTAAATAATTCAGGTAACTATATGGGCTTGTCACATCTGCCATGCTAACCAGATCGGCAAAAAACGGCACCTGCAAAGTCGTCCCCTCCAACAGCATCCCTTCATGCCAATTAAATTCCCGCTTTTTCTCAAAAAAGACGGCATTCAACTCCGGGGTTTTTTCCAAAAGGGCCGCAAGTCCAAGATTAAAGGGACCTATCCCTATCCCTACCAGGTCAAAGATAGATTGTTGCTTCTCCATACTTCCACTTCCTCTCGAAATTCTCCCGTGTACATGACATAAGCAATGCTGTTTTATCTGGGAGCTCAATTTCTTTAATTGGGGTAAACCCGCACTTTTCAAATAAATGAATCATCTTTGCATTTCGAATATCCGGTTCAGCCATCACTTTTTTAGTTTTCGCAGAAAGTAGTTGGTATTTCACCATTGCACGTAAAAACGGAAAAGCCAGTCCTTTCCCTAGATAATCCGGATCTCCAATGAGTAAATGAATGCCTTGATCTCCCTCTTCGGATTCATAATAATTTTCAATGATATCGCCTTTTACCCAATACGACTCCCAATAACTCATGGGAACGGAGTCCAGACAGCCTAAATAGAGTGTTTGGTGTGTATCAGCCAATGCCTTTTTTAAATGAACAGCGAATTTTTCTTTTGTGAAATTCAAATTCCAGTAGGGTATCACATGATCTTCATGCATCCATTTATGCAATGTATCGAAATCCCTCTCAAATTCAACTTTGACAAATGAAAGCTGCTGATTACATTCCTTCAGCATTTCTTCATAACTATTTTTCATTGACTGCCATAACCCCCTGCGCGAACGGATTATCAATCGTTGTATAAACGGATTGAGTCTCAAGTGAACCGACAAGCTCATCCATATCATGAAAACGTGTCAGTAAATTAGCCTTACAAGATAATTCCCGGGCATGAAGCAGCCTTGAAACAACTCGTTTCACCCCTTCATCTTCGCTTTCCGTGCTGCATGTTTCCAGTTGTTCCTGAACGAGCTGTAACAGTGTTTTTTCTGATACTAATCCTTCCGTACCAAAATTATTGATTAAGCCTAATAAGTGATTAAAAAAGAAATAGTATTGCAGTCTTTCTTCAGCGACTTCATCAGAACAAATCGTGAAGCTTTTTTCACTTAGTTCAGGCAAGATCTTCAGCAGCCTGTCCACTTTGGACTCACAATAGTAATACCCTTGATTATCACGATAATAAAAAGTGGCTGGATACCCATCTTGAAGTTGAATGATGGAATTTTGTTGATGGGCTTCTAAAACAATTCCATACTCTTCAAATAGCCAAAGCATCGGTTTCAATGTCATTGACAGATAGGTTTTGAACCATTCCTTACTTACTTCTTCGGTACTGCGGTTTTCATCAGCTGATAATTTGCGGATGATCGCTCCAAGCCTTGATGGTGCACCATAGGCATTATCCTGACATAAGCCGGCAATCAGGCTTGCTTGTTTATCGTTTTCATAAAAAGGGTTTTCCCGAATATCAACATCGAACCCTGATTCTTGCTCGGTTGTTTTGATCGTTAGATAAGCCGGGTCCTTGATGATACGGAAGGAGGGGTGCCGTTCTTTTAGATCGTCGCCCACTTTAGAATCTATTAATTTTGCAATTTCCACACCACGATCTAATTCTTTTTGCAGATTTGCACGTAAAGAATTCGTGATTTTAACCGGAACGGAAAATTTGTACATATATCTCGATGTGGCACTATATACCGTTCTAAATGAAGAGGTGGCCGTGAATTTTTTCCCAAGCGGTCCTGCATAAACTAGCTTCCCTTGCTCGATTAGCCTCTTGACCTCTTCTTTTTCGATAAGCACTTTTGCCTGGAGAGGGTGTGCCGGGATGATGATATACCGGCTTTCCTTTTGGCAATACGTTCCTCGGAATTCACTGGAAATCTCCAAGTCACCGGCTAATTCCTGTTTAATGATCTCACTTGCCGTTGTGACTTCACTAGAATCCTGGATGACAATCGAAGGTTCTGCCAGGAAGTAGTGCAGCTGAAACTCCCCTTTTAATTCAGGTGAATAGATCCATTCATCTTTTTCTGAAATGCCCTGCTTACTTTTCGGTGTCGGGTGGAACAGGTGCCCGAATAAAAGCGACTGCTCCGCTTCGATGTAAGTGAAATCAGGACTTTGAAGTGCTCCAATGTCTTCCATCCTTGCTTCGACATACCGTTGAATATTTTGGCTGCTTAAGATGACACGCAGCATCAATTCATCTTCACTATCCGTCCGGCCCTGCTCATTCAATAATTCTTTAGAAACAATCGAGACCATTGTCACGTAATCTAATTCATGTACTTGTTTGGCTGCCGTTTGATAGTATATCGGGAAGTTGAAAATATGACGCCCCGTTTCCGACCGATATTTAAACGGAACAAGCAAAGCAATATCTTGGGATACGAGCTTACTGACCATTAATGAATCCGAAATGGCCCCCTCCAAATTCGGCCAGTTTTTCGTTTCTTCTAAACTGCAATTTCCGGTTTCCCGGAAATAACAATTCAGAAAGCTTTGCATTGTCGCCCTTTCAGCTATTTGCTTACCATTCATCTTCATTCCTCCATCATCCTGAACATTTCACCTAATACGCGAATTTCACCTATAATTTCCTCTATGTGTTCAAGCCTTGTCATTGGATTCAATAGTGTCATTTTTAAATATACCTGTCCCTCAAAACGTGTTTTTGCTAAAAATGCCCGTCCGCTTTTCAGTAATTCCTGCTGAATCTGTTTATTTAATAGATTAACTAACTGATCGCTTTCTCCTTCGGGATTATAACGGAATACAACCGCATTCAATTCAGGGTATTTATTCAATACTGTGAATCCTTCCTCTTTATCGATCTTCACAGCCGCTTCGCGTGCAAGGTGACAAGTATAATCGATCATTTCGGCAAAGGTATCCAGTCCGACGACCTTCAATGACATCCAGAGTTTCAGTGCGTCGAACCTTCTTGTCGTTTGAACCGATTTATTGACTAAGTGAACCATGCCCTCCGCTTCATCTTCCTGTGGATTCAAGTAATCGGCGTGATGCTGGATATATTGAAATGAGTTGCTGTCAGAGACGAGAAAAGCACCACAACTGATGGGTTGATAGAATAATTTGTGAAAATCGACCGTAATCGAGTCGGCCCGTTCAATTCCGCTGATTAACTCTTTGTAATCCTTACTTAAAATCATCGCGCCTCCATATGCGGCGTCCACATGCAGCCATATCCCATTTTTCCTTGCAGCTTCGGACAATTCGTGTAATGGATCGATTGAGCCAAAATCCGTTGTTCCACAAGTTGCCACGATGGCAAATGGAAGTAAACCCTGTTCCTCTAAAAGCAGCAGTTGTTGATTTAATTCAGCTATGGACAGACGGTGATTTGAATCCGTTTTAACCGTGATTACAGCCTGTTCACCAAGCCCCAGCTGTGCCGCTGATTTACGAACCGTAAAGTGGGCAGCCTCGGAGCATAAGATCCGCAATTTTTTCGCCTCGACCGGCAAGCCATGCTGTTGAACGTCAACACCCCAGAAACGCTTACAATAAGCGTCCCTCGCCAATAGCAGGCCCATATAATTAGATTGGGTTCCACCACTTGTGAAAATCCCATCCGCTTGTTCCAGTAACCCTACCTGGCTGCACAGCCAATCTATTAAACGCTCTTCAACGAAGGTTGCCGCCGAGCTTTGGTCCCATGAATCCATGGATTGATTCAACGTACCGATAATCATTTCGGCAGCCACGGCAGGTATTAATGTCGGGCAATGCAAATGTCCGATACAAGCAGGGCTGTGTACATTGATACTGTCATTAATAACAAACTCCGCAAGCTCAGCCGCTACCGCTTCCATTGTTTTCCCTTTTGGGGAAGCGAGGGTCAGCTCGCTTAATCTTGCTTCGATTTCATACGGTTTTTTCCCAGAGTATGGTGAATTATTCCCTTTTAAAAAGCTGGTCAGCTTTTTTTCAATGATGTTTAATGACTGGCTGTAGTTATTGAAGCCTTCCTCGTTATTCAAGAACAACCGAGAATAAGCAAAATCCGTTTTATTTATCATTTCGATCATTGATCATTCACCCTCTTGCAACAGCTGCACGAACAGCTTGTTCAAAAATTGCAGTGGCCTCGCGAAGCTGGGATTCCGTAACGATCAATGGAGGCAAGAACCTCACTACACTTCCATGTCTGCCACCAACTTCCAGAATCAGCCCTCTTTGAAAACATTCCTGTTGAATGGCACTGGCAAGTTGCGAATCAGCAGGATGGCTTCCATTCGCATTTTGCGGTTCTTCATGATTGATCATTTCCACACCGACCATTAATCCCCGGCCTCTGACATCACCGATCTGCTTAATATCTTTTTGTAAATCTTTAAGAATATCCTTTAAGATTTCTCCCATTTTAGCGGCATGCTCCACAAGATTCGTCTCTTTCATGTATTTTAAAGTAGCTGTTCCTGCTGCCATCGCCATTTGATTTCCGCGGAATGTACCGATATGTGCACCTGGAGACCATAGGTCCAGCTCTTTGTTATAAATCACCACCGATAATGGAAGACTTCCGCCTATTGCTTTGGATAGTACAAGAACATCCGGAACGATTCCTGCATGTTCAAAGGCAAACATTTTCCCTGTACGGCCGATACCTGATTGAACTTCGTCGATAATTAGCGGAATGCCCTTCTCTTTTGTTATTCTTCTGATTTCCTTAAGCCATGGAATTGGAGCTGGAATGGAACCTCCCTCTCCTTGTACTGCCTCCAAAATCATTCCTGCTGGTGCCAATAATCCTGATTCAGGATCATTCAGTAGATTTTCGATATACTGACTGCTGATTTTATGGCTTTCTTCTCCCCCTATTCCAAAAGGACAGCGATATTGATAGGGATACGGCAGGAATTGTACATCCGGCATTAACCCTTGTATTTTTTCCTTTGGTTTTGTATTGCCGCTGATTGACATCGTTGCATGCGTTGCCCCGTGGTAAGCTCCTTGGAAGGATAAAATGCTTCTATTGCCTGTCGCTGTTTTAACTAGTTTAAGTGCTGCCTCAATGGCATCTCCGCCAGTAGGACCACAGAATTGAATTTTTGCATTTTTCCTGAATTCCTCAGGCAGGCATTCAAAAATTTCATCGATGAACTGCTCTTTGATCGGCGTCGTAAAGTCCAATGTATGTAAAGGACGTTTATCCTTAAGTACTTTTTCCATTGCTTCAAGCACTGCCGGATGATTGTGTCCAAGCGCTAATGTTCCAGCCCCGGCAAGAAAATCAATATATCGTTTTCCATCCATGTCTGTAAGGTAAATTCCCTCCGCTTGATCGATCGCCATGGGTAATCTTCTAGGATATGACCGGGCATTTGATTCCCTTGTATTTTGTTGTTCCAGTAGTTGATCATTTTTTGTAAGCGTGTTCGTTACCATAGTGAACCTCCATGTATTGAATTAATTGAGAACAATTATCATTATCATAAAACTTATTTTACTGATAATGATAATTATTCTCAATGAGTAAATTCACTCATTTTTCTTCTAGTAAATTCCAATAAAATTAAGAAAAGGTTAAAACTGGGGCCTATTCTCCATTTATCTATTGAATAAAAAAATGTTCTTAAGGTTTTATTAAGATTCTGTTAATAAGCTGAACGCAGTCAAAAATCAAGGAAAAGGAGGAACAACAATGAATGGTTTAAAGGGAAGGCGGGAACTCAAACATGCAATCACCAAAGCGGATTGTCACTTATTAAGAAATAATCTGCAAAACTTCATGAGGCTTGATCCACATGGGCTGGATGGGAAATATTTAATTCGAAGTGTCTATTTCGATAACTTTGACAATAAAATCCTGCGGCAAAAAATAGAGGGGTTCTATCACAGGGATAAGTTCAGGGCTAGACTTTATGATTATAATACCGATTTCATCAATCTAGAAAAAAAGAGTAAGCGGAATAACCTTACCTATAAACAGAAATGCAGGATTTCTGCCGAAGAATACGAACGGATCCGTTCAGGGGATATAGATTGGATGTCCGAAGATTCAAGGGATATCCTCAGGGACTTATACGTTCAAATGACCCTTTTCCAAATCAAGCCGACAACCGTCGTTGACTATGAAAGGGAGGTATTCATCTATGAGTACGGAAATGTGCGGGTCACCTTTGACAGTAATGTGAAAACGAGCTATCGGGATACGGACTTCCTGAATCCCGAATTAATCGTAGTCGATGCTTTAGACCCAGATTGTGTCATCCTGGAAATAAAGTTTGACGAATTTCTTCCGGATATCATCAAACAATTGTTATCCATCATCGATACTAGAAAAACAGCTTTTTCAAAATACCAACTAAGCAGAAGATACGGCTGATTGCAGCACACACATAATATTTGGAGGAATAGCAAATGGATACGACGACAACTAGCACCACCTTTAATGATATTTTCAAATCAAGCTTTTTGGACAAGACAGAGAGCTTTTCAATCATTGACTCCCTAATCGGATTACTGTTGGCATTTTCCATCGGATTGTTCATTTACGTCATTTATAAGAAGACCTTTTCCGGTGTGATGTACTCACACAATTTCAATATATCCCTCATCATCATGACAATGGCCACGGCTTTGATCATCATGGGCATATCAACGAATATCGTTATCTCCCTGGGTATGGTCGGTGCACTCTCCATCGTACGGTTCAGAACGCCTATCAAAGATCCCATGGACTTGGTATTCCTATTCTGGGCAGCGGCCTCCGGGATTTTATGCGGGGCAGGATTAATTCCGCTGGTTATCATCGGTGCCATCTTAATAGGTATCGTCATGCTCATATTTGCCAATCGGATCACTGTTGAAAATCCATTTTTATTAATCGTTAAATATTCAGATGCGTCAATTGAAAAAACGTTGGAACAAATGATATCCAACAAGGTGAAAAAGCATTCCGTCAAATCGAAATCCGTCATGGCGGATAATAACCTCGAAGTGACATATGAAATTCGATTAAAAGATAATAATGCGGAATTCATTAATCAAGTCAAGGACATGAACAGCGTTCACTCTGCCATCATGTTAAGTTACGATGGCAACTTCACAGCTTAAGGTAGATGGCGGACATAAAAATCCATGCCCACCCCTCTATATAAGACTAAGAGAGGAAGGAGCCAAGGCATGTTAAAAACAAGATACGTTGTAGCGACCATTGGATTATTGATAATGATTTTTATAGCAGTGCTGTTTTTCCTTCCCGATCTTCAAGTTGAAAAAGCCACAAAAGGAAATACTTATACAGAATCTGTATTTGACCAAAGTAAGGTGACAACCGTGGATATAACATTGGCTGATGAGGATTTGGATTCCATTCTGGAAAACCCCACTGAAAAGGAGGTTGTTGCATCCGATGTGACCATTAATGGGGAAAAAGTTGAAAATGTGGGGTTTCGAACCAAAGGAAACCTTTCCTTAAACTCTGTTGTCCAAATGGAAGATTCGGAACGCTACAGCTGGAATATAGATTTTAATTACTATCAGACTGATCAAAATTTACACGGCCTGAAAGAATTCGATTTAAATAATAATTATAGTGATCCCACGTATATGAGGGAGTACCTTTCATATGAGCTAATGGAAAAGATGGGCATTGCTACTCCCGGACATTCC
This sequence comes from Bacillus sp. ISL-34, assembly GCF_018613325.1. Lineage (GTDB taxonomy): Bacteria > Bacillota > Bacilli > Bacillales > DSM-1321 > Peribacillus. Next base: position 216,810 of record NZ_JAGGQJ010000005.1, read on the forward strand.
TATATGTACGTGACAATTAACGGAAAAGAATGGGGCTTGTATTTAGGCGTTGAATCTATTAATGAAACATTTTTGAACAATAACTTTCCATCTGGCAACGGTGACCTTTATTATCCTGATGGCACTGGAAGTGATTTAAAATGGATTAGTGATGATATTGATGATTATACAGGGTTGAACTTAAAAACAAATGAAAATTCTGATCAATCTGCCATGATCAAGATGCTTGAAGCTATCAATAATGGCGGGGATTTGGAAGAGGTCTTGGATGTAGATGAAACATTACGCTACTTTGCAGCCAATACAGCCCTCGTCAACCTCGATCATTATCAAGGCACATTAAAGCATAACTACTACCTATATGAAGAAAACGGCATCTTTTCCATGCTTCCCTGGGACTATAATATGTCATTTGGAGGCTTTTCCGGAGGCGGAGGACGGCAGGAAGGCGCATCCGATCAAGAAAATGAAAATGAAGGCAATGAAGTGGCCGCTGACCAAAAAGAAGGGACGGCGGCTGAGAGTAACGACGATGCTGCTAAGCAGGACGACACGGAGCTTCTTGGAGAAGCACCTAATATGAACGGTGGCGAAATGATGGATATGAGTTCAAATTTCATGAATGAAAGCAATATCAACTTCAGCATTACCGAGCCTGTTTCAGGTACGACCCTTGAAGATCGCCCTTTATTGAATGCCCTGCTTTCCAACGACGGGTACCGTGAGAAATATTATGATTATCTAGACGACATTGCCACAGATTTTTTCTCTGAAGAAAATATGACAGCAATGACCAATGAAATTTCTACATTAATCACACCATATGTGAAAAAGGATCCGACTAAGTTTTATACAATGGACGAGTATACAGAAGCAACGTCAGGCGAGGAAACCCTGGTTGACTTCGCTGTCCAACGTGCTGAATCGATCTTGGCACAGCTTTCTGGAGACCTGGTTGTGGAAGCCGAGACAGAAAGCAGTATGGGCGGGGGAGCTCCTAATATCGGCGATGACGCAAATGCAGGCCAGAAACCACCAAACATGGGCGGAGGCGGGAACGGGGCTGCGATGCAACCCCCTGATATGGACCGGGGCGGGAATGGTGCACCTCCTGGTATAGACGGGAACATGGGCCAAAAAGGGGCAGGTAACAGCAGCTCCTCAAAAGATACGATCATTCTATCTTCCGTGCTCCTAATCTTATTAATTGGTGCAATGGCTTTCGCCCACTTCTTTAAGCGAAGAGGTAGAAAAGGATAATGAACTATCCCCTTCCAATATGAAAAAGGTGCAAAGGGGGTTAGGGATTTCCATCCCGAAGTATGATCAAGACTAGGGTATACTAATGGTTTTTTACTGTTTTTTTGAAAACCCTGCCAGATTGAAGAAATTTGCGATACTCCTGCCGAATAACTGGCTAGCCAAGACACCAAAGGCGCTTGGTTTGATGAGGCTTGGCAGACAGTCGGCGGAAAGGGAGCGAATTCTGAAAACACCTGGAACGTTTTAAAACAATGGCCAAACTGCTTTCTTCGAATTATCTATAGTCTAAAGGTATCCCAAAATATTCGGGATGCCTTTTTTAATGAAGGGCGTATAGCCTTTTCCGGGTTATTCCTCCACATTTGAATTATTTTTAGCTGCTAATCAATATAAAATACCCTTATTTGGTATAAAATAGTAAAATAGAGAGGTAAATGAACCTCAATCCAGAGGGTTGTTCACTTGTTTATCATTTGATTTTAGAGGGTAAAGATTTTCATTATTACTTTATCCGATCGCATTAGTTTCACTTTTGTTAAAAATGGGTCGGTGTCAGGGGGGGAACGGATGAAAAGAAATCATACGATGATGCAATTTTTTGAGTGGCATCTTGAGGCAGATGGTTCTCATTGGGACAGATTGAAATTTGCAGCCTCAAAGTTAAAGGATATAGGAATTGACTGCGTTTGGCTTCCGCCAGTTACCAAAGGGCAATCCGTTGGGGATAATGGATATGGAATATATGACGGTTATGATTTGGGGGAATTTGACCAAAAAGGAACAGTTCGTACCAAATACGGGACCAAAGATGAATTGCTGCAAGCAATAGCCACTTGTCATAACTACGGACTTTGCGTTTATATCGATTTAGTCATGAACCATAAAGCAGGAGCTGATGGAACCGAAAAATTTGAAGTGATTGAAGTCAATCCAGACAACCGTATGGAAGATATCTCAGAACCATTCGAAATGGAAGGCTGGACAAAATTCGATTTTCCGGGCCGTAATAATAAATACTCTGACTTTAAGTGGAATCATACTCATTTTAATGGTACAGACTATGATGCCGAAAACGACAAAATGGGCGTATATCGAATCACAGGCGAAAATAAGCACTGGAATCAGCATGTTATCGATGAATTCGGAAACTATGATTATTTAATGTTTGCCAACATCGATTACAGCCTGCCGGAAGTTCGTCAGGAAATGATTAGCTGGGGAAAATGGATGGTTGATACGTTAAAGTGTGATGGTTTTCGTTTGGACGCCGTTAAACATATCGATTATGAATTCATCAATGAATTTCTCCAAGAACTCATTCCTTATACAAAGGAACATTTCTTCATGGTCGGCGAATTTTGGAAGGCGGATGTTAAAGCTTGTCAAACTTACTTAGAGCAAACCAATCATGACCTCAACTTGTTCGATGTTTCCCTGCATTATAAATTTCATGAGGCCTCAAACGCAGGATCAGACTTCGACCTCTCAACCATCTTTGATGATACCCTCGTCCAAACCAATCCGGCAGAGGCCGTCACCTTTGTCGATAACCATGACTCCCAGCCTCATGAATCACTGGAGTCCTGGGTAAAGGACTGGTTCAAGCCATCGGCATATGCACTTACCCTGCTTAGACTTTGCGGTTATCCTTGTGTCTTTTACGGGGACTATTATGGAATCGGCGGTCCTTCCCCGGTGCCTGGGAAAAAGGATATCCTGGATCGCCTATTATATGCGAGGTATGAAAAAGCATACGGAGAACAGACGGACTACTTTGATGACCCAAATACGATAGGCTGGGTACGGCACGGAGATGAAGAGCTGGAAGGCTCAGGGTGTGCAGTCATTATCTCGAATGGAGATCACAACAGTGAAAAAAGGATGTTCGTCGGTGAACATCGGGCTGGTGAAATCTGGAGTGATTTGACTTGTCATAGAGATGACCACATTACCATTGAAGAAGATGGTTTCGCGACATTCCCCGTTCATGGGAAAAGCGTATCCGTATGGGCCTTGAATAATCCACTCTAAAAAGAGATAGCAAAGAACGGCATGTCTTTTGCAGATATGCTGTTCTTTGCTGATGACACCACCCTTGAAGATTTGAAAAAAGATAATTTTTCCATTCCGATTAATCATGGTAAGATAAGGGAAAAAGGAGTTGAAGGAAAAATGAAAAATGAAATCATTGAAAGATTCACTTCTTATGTGAAAGTGGATACCCAATCGAATGAGGAAAATCCCTCATGCCCCTCTACACCCGGACAGTTGACCTTGGCAAATGCATTGGTCAAGGAACTTCAATCCATTGGGATGAAGGATGTAACAATTGATCAGAACGGCTATGTCATGGCAACCTTGCCAGCCAATTCAAATAAGGATGTCCCGACAATCGGTTTCTTGGCCCATGTCGATACAGCAACTGATTTCACTGGAAAAGACGTAAAACCGCAAATCGTTGACAACTATGATGGCAAAGATCTTACTTTACATGAAAAATTGGATGTCATTCTTTCACCTGATGATTTTCCTTCGCTTAAGAACTATAAAGGGCATACCTTGATTACAACGGATGGGACAACCCTGTTGGGAGCAGATAATAAGGCTGGAATTGCCGAAATCATGACTGCCATGGATTATTTGATCCAGCATCCCGAAATCAAGCATGGAAAAATTCGTGTTGCTTTTACTCCCGATGAGGAAATCGGCAGGGGACCCCATAAATTTGATATAGATGCTTTTGATGCCCAATTTGCCTACACCGTGGACGGTGGCCCACTTGGAGAACTTGAATATGAGAGCTTCAATGCAGCATCGGCCAAAATCCTGATCAAAGGGACGAATATTCACCCTGGTACGGCTAAAGGAAAAATGGTGAACTCGACGAAAATCGCCATGGAACTCCATAATAAGCTCCCAGTGGCAGAAGCACCGGAATATACGGAGGGATACGAAGGATTTTATCATCTGCTTTCATTTCACGGTGATGTGGAAGAAACAAAGCTTTCTTACATCATCAGGGACTTCGACCGCCAAAAATTTAATGACCGCAAGGAATATATAACAAAAGTCATCGAAGATTTAAAAGAAAAATATGGGCAAAACCGGATCCAGCTTGAATTACAGGACCAATACTTCAACATGAAGGAAAAAATTGAGCCCGTGAAGGAAATCGTGGATATTGCCCATGAAGCAATGGAGAAACTCGATATTAAACCGAAAATCTCACCAATACGCGGTGGTACGGACGGATCTCAATTATCGTATATGGGCCTGCCAACACCCAACATCTTTACGGGCGGGGAGAACTTTCATGGCAAATATGAATTTATTTCCGTTGACAATATGATCCTGGCCACTAAGGTGATCGTTGGCATTGCATCGCTTTTTGAAGAAAAAGCGTAGTAGTCTTTATTGAAAAACCCCCCGACTCCAAGTCTGGGGGTTTTTCATCCAATATTAAGCGCGTTTCCAGTGACGGTGCTTGGCAATTGCCTCGATAAAGGCAGAACCGCTATTTTTATCCGTAACTGCTACAATGCCTGAGGCTGGATCATTGGAAACGATGCCTGCCTTCGATAAGATCTCGGCTCCTTCCATTCCCGCACCAATCGCTTTGAAATGATTGTAGGCTTCATCAACAAAGTAAATTGGTTCCTTGGATGCCTTTAAAGCATCGACACTCTCCTGGCCTCCTGCCACATATACAGCATCGAAAAGTACAGAATCGGCTGTCAGGAATGTCTGATTCACCTCGACCTGCTGTCCTTTGGAACTTGTGATCACTCCACGATTATTACTGATGATTTCAGCCGTTATACCTGCCGATTTAAATGATTCCAAGACTTGATTAACCTCTGAGCCATTGAAACCATCTGCAGCCAAGATTGCCACTTTTCTTGTAGCGGCCGTGTTCACTTTCATTTGCTCCTGGCTTAAGGCCGGAGAGACCAAATCCATTTTGACCTCACTCTTGTTGGCTGGAGGATTCACGCCCACTCCAATAGCGATCGTTTTAGCCAGTTCGACATCTACATTGCTGAACATCTCGACAATTTGCTGCTGAATGTCCTTATTTTTCACTTTTCCCACTTCAAAGTGGAAAGCCTGTATAATATGCTCCTTCTCCACTTCCGTCATGCTATTCCAAAATAGTTTAGCCTGGCTGTAATGATCCTTGAAGCTTTCACTGCGTTGCCGGACCTTCCTGCCATCGACTTTTTCCTGGTGATGTGCATAGCCGCCTTCCTCTTTTGAAGCAGGTTCAGGAGAGTTGCCTGCAAGGGAATTTTTGTGGTAGCTGACCGGCCCTGGATTTATTGACATTCGGTGCATGCCATCACGCTGATTATTATGGACGGGGGCAACCGACCTATTGATCGGAAGCTCATGGAAGTTCGGTCCTCCCAATCGGGATAGCTGGGTATCGGTGTATGAGAATAAACGTCCCTGAAGCAGCGGATCATTCGAAAAATCAATACCCGGTACAACATGCCCCGGATGGAAAGCTATCTGTTCTGTCTCTGCAAAAAAGTTATCCGTATTTTGGTTCAAAACCATTTTTCCGATTATTTTCACCGGGATTTGTTCTTCCGGCCATAGTTTAGTAGGATCGAGGATATCAAAGTCGAATTTGAATTCATCTTCTTCCTTGATCATTTGCACGCCAAATTCAAATTCAGGATAATTTCCGGTATCTATCGCTTCCCACAGATCTTGGCGGTGAAAATCAGGATTCTTCCCTGCAATTTTCTGTGCCTCATCCCATACAAGGGATTTAACTCCCAGTACAGGCTTCCAATGAAATTTAACGAAATGGGCCACGCCCTGTTCATTTACAAAACGGAATGTGTGGACACCAAACCCTTCCATCATCCGGAAGCTTCTCGGTATGGCCCTATCAGAAAGATGCCACATGACCATATGTGCCGTTTCTTCATTGTTGGCGACGAAGTCCCAAAAAGTATCATGGGCAGACGCTGCCTGAGGTATTTCATTATGAGGCTCCGGTTTAACCGCATGGATTAAATCAGGGAACTTAATGGCATCCTGGATAAAAAATACCGGAATATTATTTCCGACCAAATCATAGTTTCCTTCCTCAGTATAAAACTTAGTGGAGAATCCCCTTACATCACGGACCGAGTCTGCCGATCCGCGGGAGCCTGCCACCGTGGAGTAACGAACGAATACTGGCGTCTTGACTGAAGGGTCTTGAAGAAACTTGGCTTTTGTATATTCGGTCATCGGTTCATATACCTGAAAATATCCATGCGCTCCAGATCCACGGGCATGGACAATGCGCTCAGGAATACGCTCATGGTCAAAATGAGTCATTTTTTCACGGAAATGAAAGTCCTCCATCAAAGTTGGACCACGGGTTCCCGCTTTCAAAGAATGCTCATCCTCAGAAATACGCAAACCTTGGTTAGTCGTCATCTTTTTCCCATTGTCATCCACTCGATATTGATCCAACTGCCGCTGCTTACTTAGCTCATCGATTTTTCCGCTTTCATTTGCTTTTTTCATCCCTTTTCATTCCCCTCCAAGTCTAAGAATCCAGATTAAATCGTGTTGTATGTATTTATTGAGTCGAAATAATTGCATTATCCTTCCTCATATACCACTCTATTTTGACGGATAAACAGAATTCAGAAAAAGAATCTTCACGGTGTAGGATAGATTATTTTGATGTAGGTCGAATTCTTCCGGAAGTAGGTCGAATTATGTCTGAGATAGGTTGAATTCTTCCCGTCCCCAGTTTTAAACAATGGGGACGGGAAGAAAAACATATAAAAAAGAAGCGGGAAGACCGATTTTCGCTCTTCCCGCTTCTTTTCATTCAACACCTTAGTTCTTAAAGGCCTCTGAAACCTTCAAAAGCTTGCCTTTTACTTTCGTATTTTTCATCACTTTCAAGACAAGCGGTCCCTTTTCATTCAATATTTCCACATAAGAAACATTATCCTGGATTGTAATGATCCCGATGTCCTCTGCATTCACTCCATCAATCTTAGCGATGGTTCCGACAAAGTCTACAGCCCTGAGTTTCTTTTTCTTACCGCCATTAAAATACAGCTTCATGATTTGTTTATTCAATTGTTCACTTTTATCTTTTTTGATCTTTGGACGAGCTTCCAGTTTCGCTTCGAATTCCATTTTTTTATTGGAGACTTCCTCTTTTGAAGGAACAGTCATCTTAGGGATTTCAAAACCGATATATCCTTGAATCTCAGCAAGGAATTTGTCTTCGTACGGCGTCACAAAAGTAATGGCTTTCCCTTTTTTACCGGCACGGCCCGTTCTTCCAGTTCGATGTACGTAACTTTCCTTTTCCAATGGCAGATCATAGTTAATCACGTGGGTAATATTATCGATGTCAATTCCACGTGCAGCAACATCTGTCGCAACCAAATAGCGGAATTCACCTCTTCTGAATTCATTCATCACTGCAAGGCGATCTTCCTGAAGCATGCCGCCGTGAATCATATCACACGGATATTCCAGTTCCAGCAGCTGTTCACATACTTGGTCCACCCTATCTTTCGTCCGGCAGAAAATGATGCAGCTATCGGGATTTTCCGTGATGGTGACGTCCCTAAGCAGGGAAAACTTATCATCTTCCTTCACTTCAATAAGTGCATGTTCTATTTTCTCCGTCGTTAAACCCTTTGCTTTGATTTCAATATCCAAAGGATCTTTCATATATTGCTTGCATAGCTTTTTTATACTCTCAGGTAACGTAGCAGAGAACAGCATGGTTACTCTATCTTTCGGAAGCTCTTTAATAATGGCTTCCACTTGTTCAATGAAGCCCATATTCAGCATTTCATCCGCTTCATCAATAATTAAATGAGTTAAGCGTTCCAATACGAATGTCCCTTTCTCGATATGATCCAGAACACGCCCCGGAGTTCCAACGACTACATGGCTTTTTTGTTTCAATTCCGCTTTTTGCAGTGCGAATGGATGTTTTCCATAAACCGCAGTAGCCTTTATCCTTTTAAATCTGCCAATATTCGTAATATCCTCTTTTACCTGCACGGCAAGCTCACGTGTCGGTGTTAAAATAAGCGCCTGAGGCTTATTCTCCTCCCAATCGACCATTTCGCAGATCGGGATGCCGAATGAAGCGGTCTTGCCACTTCCCGTTTGCGATTTAACGACAAGATCCCGCTTTTTCAGCGCCACTGGAATCACTTCACGCTGTACTTCGGTTGGACGTTGATATCCCAAGCTTTCTAATGCCCTTACAATTTCATCGCTTAATGTATAATCAGTAAAACTCAATTCATTCATATAACAGCCTCTTTTGTTGTTTAGTATGTTTCCTTATTCTTTCCATAATCGTAATTTCCTTATACAGAGTTCTATTATACGCGATATGCATCGATAAACCTTGTAATATCCAAATTCAATTCCCTTATTTCAATATAATGAAACGTCCGTCTTCATTAAAACAATGGTCATCAGGATCTTATGATCTGAGTTAATCAAAATGGACCCTGCTTCTTTCAATATGCTAAAATATGTATGAAATTGCGGAAAATAGGGTGTAGATTCTAAACCGATGTCCAAAGGGAGTGCTGATTTATGATAATCGTAACGAATAGAATCAGAGTCAAAAAAGGGATGGGTGCAGTCATGGCCCCGGGATTTACTGCACCAGGTCCACTTGATACTATGGAAGGCTTCGTAAAAGTTGAAGTATTATTGACGCAGAATTTGTCGGATTACGATGAACTGAGCGTTAATATGTACTGGGAAAACCTTGATAACTTTACTGCTTGGAGAAATAGCGATGCATTCAAAGCTGCACATAAACGGCCTGAACCAGGTTCCGGTGAAGCAAAAAAAGAATCTCCAATTCTAGGCAGCGAGCTTACAACGTATGAAGTCGCCTCGGTAAAGGAAATAGCGAAATAATGAAATCACAAAAAAAGAGGCCGCAAAATATGCGCCTCTTTTTGTTGTTTTCTCTTAGTGACTTACTGGGCTTCAGCTTTCTTGATTTGTTTGCTTCTAAGCTGACCGCAAGCCGCATCAATATCCGTTCCATGTTCTTGGCGGATTTTGCAATTTACGCCTCTCTTTTTCAGCGTATCATAAAACGAGAGAACGGACTCTTTTTCACTTCTTTGGTATTGACTATGCTCATCTACAGGATTATATGGGATCAGGTTGACATAGAGGCGATGTTTTTTGTCCTCAAGAAGATTGGCGAGTTGCTCGGCTTCTTCTTGGTGGTCATTGACATCTTTCAACAGGATATATTCAATCGTAATTCTCCTATTCGTTTTCTCTAAATAATAATCAAGAGATTTCATCAATTTTTCTATCGGAATACCTCGGTTTATTTTCATGATCCGTGTCCTGAGTTCATTATTCGGCGCATGCAATGAGATGGCCAGATTCACCTGTAATTGAGTATCGGTGAATTCATAAATCTTATTGGCAAGACCGCTCGTCGAAACAGTAATGCGCCTAGCAGCGATGGCAAGGCCCTTATGGTCCATGAGCACCTTCAAAAAGTCTATCATATTTTCAAAGTTATCGAACGGTTCGCCAATTCCCATTACAACAACATGGCTTACAACATCCCCTTGATCCAATTTATCCAGATGCAGTTGAACGTTCATGATTTGTTCCACTATTTCCCCGCTGGATAAATCACGGCTTTTGGCCAATAATCCACTTGCACAGAAACTGCAGCCAATATTGCAGCCCACTTGGGTGGTGACACAAACCGAAATTCCGTATTTATGTCTCATCATAACCGTTTCGATAAGGTTTCCATCCTGTAATTTAAACAGAAACTTGATCGTACCATCCGCTGATTCTTGCTTAACGTGCTCAGTCAAGGTCTGGATGACAAAGTGCTCTTCAAGTAATTTTATGCAGTCTTTATTAACATCTGTCATTTCAGAGAAATTCGTCACACGTGTTCTATAAAGCCACTCCCAAACTTGGGAAGCTCTGAATTTTTTATGGCCATGGTCCGAAAGCCATGCTGTCAATTGTTCGAATGTTAAACCATAAATGGACTCTTTATTCATTCGTTACCCTCTTTTCATTACAATAAGATTTAATATGTTAACCCATTATCGGTTACGGGGAATTCCCGGGAATCAGTTCTATCATTTATGATATGGTTCATTTCTATTTATCCGAAAAGCCCGATATATTTGCTCCACTAAAACCAGCTTCATTAATTGATGGGGAAAGGTCATTTTCGAGAAGGAAAGGGCATAATCACTTCTTGATAACACCTCGGTGCCAAGCCCAAGCGACCCGCCAATAATAAAGGCAATTTTACTCTTTCCATAAGTGGCGAGCTGATCCATATGAGTGGCCAGCTGCTCTGAAGTAAGCTGTTTTCCATCGATTTCAAGCGTTATTACGTAGGTGTCCGGGCTGACTTTGGCCAGGATTCGTTCACCCTCCTTTTGCTTTACAATGTCCATGTCCGCTGCACTCAGGTTCTCCGGAGCTTTTTCATCCGGCACTTCAACAAGTTCTATATTAGCATAGGCGCTTAACCTTTTTGTATATTCAGCAATTCCTTGCTTTAAGTATTTTTCCTTTAGCTTGCCAACAGTAATAATCGTTATTTTCATATAAAACCTCTAGCTTTCATTATGTTTTTACTATCAATTGTTGGATTTGCCTACCTATTATCATACCTTACAGTGACCTATAAGCAAAACAAGCATATCCTTTCCAATTTTTTAAAAATAAAAACCGCTGCCCCTGAAAGCGGCAACGGTAACTTTCATTTTTTTTAATGTATATTGAAGAAATTGGGCTGGACTTAGGTAGGATCCGATAAAGAATTATGGTTGATTATTCGTACAACCAAAAGCTTGATCTAAACAATTCCACCAGCCGCTTAATTATTCGGAAAATGTTAAGAACAGGTTACAAACATGTTATCCACAAAAGTTATCCACATATCCACAAATTCTATCCACATCTTGTATGGGAATATTAGTTCCCTACTAGATATATTGCCACGTTTCGACAATATTCACAGGTTGTTGATAACTGATTTTCTTCGGAAACCAGCGTTAAAACAGGATAGGTTTCACATTCGTATACCACTTCATCCAGCGCCATGTCCACGTGTTCCTGACAGCAATATAATTTCATCTTTCTTATCTCCTTTCCCACTCATTATTCCCAGTACTTCTATTCCCAATTATCCACAAGTTACTTGAGATCCTTAACTTCAGTATATATCCACAGGTAATCGTAACAAAAAATAAGAAAATCGCAAGGAAATAGAAAGGACAGGAGGCATTTTCTGCCCCCTGTCCTTTTGTGCTTTAAATTTCGCTGCTTGAAAGCGTGACTTCCGTAGTTTCTTTCTTTCCGTCACGGTAATAAGTGATTTTAACTTTATCACCGACTTGTTTTTCATTGTAAAGATATTTTCTTAATTCCACGACATCATGGATTTTTTCATTATCCATTCCAACTACGACGTCAAATTCCTTCAATCCTGCCTTGGATGCTGGAGAGTTGCTTTGAACGCCTGTTATTGCAACGCCAGAGGTAACTTTCCTTGGCAGCTTCAATGTATTTTGTTGATGATATTGGGATATTTCTTCTACAGATGCCAAGTTCACACCCAAGAAGGCACGTTTCACTTCACCAAATTCCTCTATATCATTAATAATCGGTATAACTGAATCGATTGGGATGGAAAGACCGATTCCTTCCACTGCATTTTCTGCAATCTTCATTGAATTTATTCCGATGACCTGCCCTGACATATTAACGAGTGCCCCCCCGCTGTTACCTGGATTAATCGCCGCATCGGTCTGGATGACCTCCGCATTCCAATCCACTTGGCCGTCCTCATTGATATCCACCTCTATCGTGCGTTCCACACCGGAGATGATCCCTTGTGTGATCGATCCAGAGAATTGAAGGCCTAATGGATTACCAATTGCAATTACGGGCTCACCAGGTTTCAATTTGTAGGATTTTCCGAATTCTGCAATGGTCTTGATTTTATCACCATTGACGACAATGACGGCTAAATCTGTCCATGGGTCACTGCCTTGTAGTTCAGCTGGCAATTTAGTGCCATCACTTAATGTCACTTCCAGTTCATTAGCGCCTTCAATGACGTGATTATTCGTGACGATATAGGCCTTGCCGCCATCTTTTTTGTAGACGACACCAGAACCAGTGCCGGCTTCTGCGGAACTGTCCTCTGCGTTGCTCCCTTGGCCCCAGAAGTTCGTTTCCTGAATGTTAGTGATGCCGACCACTGCGTCGCTGGCTTTATCAACGGCATTGGTGACGGCACTCGTTACATCAACAGTAAGGTTTTGCTGAGCCTGCTCCGTGGACTCACTTCCCGTTGATTTTTCCGTTGTAATTTCGTTATCCTCGTTATTTAACAGTCCACTTCCCGGAAAGGCTAATAAAATAAGTAAGGCCCCGATAATGGCGCCCCCCAAGCCTGCTAGAAAATAGCTCGTATGGCTCTTTTTCCTTTTATTTTGGTTCTCATCATTCTGATCATAATAACCCAAGACCGCCCCATCCTCTCATTTTAGGAATGAATTATAGCAATTCTATTGTTTGGTATCCTCCCTCAATTATACTCAATTACCGAAATTTTTCTAAAAAAATGCATGCTTTTATTTATGGTGAAACTTAAAATTGTCTAGTATCAGCCATTTTTCTTTTACCTATACAGTTCTAACCAAACGATACCCCTTTTAACCCGTTTCGTAACTTACGAAGCGAAATTTTAAAAAAATAAAAAGGAATGAACAAGGTATCCCTCATCCATTCCTTTTATTTATAATGTAACAAGTTCCGTTGGTTTTTTCGGGTCAGTATCATATAAGGAAAATTGTTCACCTACGATAATCCCCTTTGTCTTTAACGTTTGTTCCACCGACATTCTTGCTAGATCCTTCATATTGTTATCAAGGCTTAAGTGGGCCAGGTAAATCCGCTTGGTCTTATCACCGGCCACTTCACTCATTGCAAGGGCGGCGTCTTCATTACAAACATGTCCGACATCACTTAAAATCCGGCGCTTGATGCTCCATGGATATTTTCCCATCCTCAGCATGGACACATCATGGTTACTTTCAAATACATAAGCATCGGCATTCGAGATGATTCCTTTCATCCGATCGCTTACGTACCCTGTATCGGTAATGACCACAAGTTTCTTATCTTCATGATGAAAGACGTAAAACATCGGCTCTGCGGCATCATGTGAAACGCCAAAAGATTCTATATTAAGGCTGCCGAACGTTTTGACCTGTTCCATTTCAAATGTGAATTTTTGTTCGGTTGCAATTTCACCGATTGATCGATCCATGGCGTTCCATGTTTTTGCATTCGCATATATCGGGAGTTTATGTTTTCTGGCTACCACGCCAAGACCTTTAATATGGTCGCTGTGTTCATGGGTAACAAGGATGCCGGATAGCTTCGACATATCACGGCCAATATCCTGAAACAATGCTTCGAGGGCTTTACCGCTTAAGCCTGCATCGACAAGGAATGATTGATCCTCCGTTTCCACGAAAAAGGCATTTCCTGTACTCCCGCTTGCGAGAACACTAAAATGCATTGTCATCTATACTCACTCCAGTATTTTTTCTTCTGTATTCAATTCAATGACCTCTCCATCAAAAGCATTCACGAAGAGATCCGTTTCGTCATCAATGACCACCCACCATGTTGGCACAAGTAAATGTGACACAGATGTCGTCTGCAGCGAATTGTAATATCCCAATTTTACATTCGTGACGTCGCTTTTGGGGTCAATATCACCATTCTGATACAATGCTCCAATGGCATTTAAAGCAGATGTCAATTCTTTAGGTTTATTGAATTTTTCGATCCCCTCTAAATACATCTGTTCATAGGAAACGATTTCACCCTTCTTGTTCAGATATAAAGTGACCTTCCCTTTACTATTATTGAAAAACATCTTTTTATCTGCCACTTGATAGCAGGTGATGGTCTGACTGATTTCATCATAGCTCCAAAAATGATACTCATTTCCATTTAATATATACTCCTTCAGGAATATATCCACGTCTGCAGCTTGAATTTCCTCCTTCATGCCAATCGGTGTTTTAAATGTACCCACAAGCTTCTTATCATCGATGATTTTTGCTTTTTGATTTTTCAGGTTCTGTATATCTTTCTTCTCGAAAGTCTTGCTTTGGGCAATCAGGAATTGATCCGACTTTTGTTTCGGAAGTGGGGTTTCTATTGAAATTTCATCTTCTTTCAAAAGTTCATCCGTAGAGGACTCCGTGAAACTTTCATATTGTGAGTCATTAATCTTTTCCAGGAATTGATAAAGAAGAAAAATATTCAAAATGAAGAAAACCATGATGAAAATCGACTTTGTATTATTCCAATCCACTTTGATCGCCTCCCGTATCTTCATCAAAAGGCACAATAAACCATTTATCGCCGATACGATAATACCAAGTGGGCTCAAGTGTAACTAGAGTTACAAGTTTGGAATCCAGGGATTTATTCAGTTTATAGCCAATCGAGATGTCCTCCACACTTTTGAAATCGATATTATCTTTCGATTTCAGCTGATTCAATACTTCTTTACCGCTTTTTAAAGTCTTTGGTGATCCTTCTGACGGGAGGACTGAGTCAAGTGAAAAGTATGGGCGTTCATAGCTATAAATTTCTTCTTTCCCCCAAATTTGCTCGATTTCTGTCATTCCAGATTCATTGAAGGTCGGATAACCATTTACGAATAATCGGAATACCACTCGTTGTTCATTCTCCGACATATAGGCAAAGCGGTAATTGTTATTTTCCCAACCGGCATGATCATTGATGAAATCAATGCTTTTTTGCAAAAGGTCACTGGAACTGTCAAATAACTTGCTCTTTTGTGCCGGATTGATATAAGAAATTAGGTAATTCTCTTTATTGACCGTCATAAGTCTTGTTCCGTCCGTGTATTCCTCACCGACCGAAACGGGTTCCTGGCGGACGAACTTCGGAAAATTAAATAACGCATTTTTCAAGTTTACAATATCTAAATAGTCAATATAATATTCAAGTCTGTTGATCTCCACTGGATTTTCCGGGACGAACAGCGTCCTTTTGCTGTTTATCGTTTCGGCCGTGTATTCAGGGTGCTTATCGTAAGAACCCCTATAAAATGAATCCATGAAATTCCTTAGTTTTTTAGAGTCGACCATACCTTGATAAATCTTCTCTTGATCGTAGGAAACAAAATAAACGGCAGATTCATTACCACTGATATCCTTTTGTTTTATGATGATTCGATCAAACGAAAATTCAGGCACTTCCTTATCCGCTATATTCAATACCGTTTTATAAAGGGCAATGGGAATATCATCGGAAAATTCGATTTCAATCGATCCATCTTCATGGACAAAATCGTCAAATTTCCTTTGCAGCCTTTTTACGGATACCTCTTTTATGCCGCTGAAACGCCATTGCGAAAATTCTTTTTCCATTTCATTTATTTCTACCGGATTGGAAGTCTGGAAATGCTGCCCATTGCCATGGAAAAGGATACTGACTGGTTTAATGACATCACTGACAATCTGGACATCGCTTTTAATCTTTATAAATTCCGACGATTGTTCAAATGGATCATACTCAGGCTCGTACGTCCAAATGCTCCATGTCAAAAAAATGCTTGTCCCAACCAAAATAATCAGTATGATACTTTTTGCACGTTCAAAATTCATGACCAATCATCCTCTTCTTCCTGTTCGTAAGGAAGTGTAAAGAACACGGTAGTTCCTTTTCCATCCACACTTTCCGCCCATATTTTCCCGCCATGCGCCACGACCATCTCTTTTGCAATCGCTAAACCAAGCCCTGTCCCGCCTAAGTTACGGGCCCTTGCTTTATCCACACGGTAGAAGCGGTCGAATATTTTATCAATGACGTTTTTCGGGATACCCACTCCTTGATCTGTAATGCTCACAATGATAAAGCCATCGGATGCCCTGACGCGGAAAGTCACTTGACCCCCTTCAGGTGAGTACTTTAATGAGTTGGAGATTACATTATAGAGAACCTGGGTGATTTTATCTTCATCAATATCCACAAAATAAGCTTCCTTCGGCAAGTCACGCTTAAACGTGATGTCATCATTTTTCGTCATTTCAAAACGATCGATGATATGGTCATAGAATTTATTGAAATTCACCCAGCCAGTTTTAAGCCTGTAATCTTTACTGTCCATTTTCGAAAGCTGTAACAGATCATTAACAAGCCTGATCATTCGCTCCGTTTCATTTTGGGTCACACTTAAAAAGGATGGAGCGATTTCCTCGTCCTTCCATGCTCCTTCAGCCAATGCCTCCAGGTAACTTCTCATCGTCGTTAGCGGAGTTCGCAGTTCATGTGATACATTGGCAACAAATTCCCTGCGTTCACTCTCGATTTTTTCCTGCTCTGTTATATCATGCAAAACAGTAATCAAACCATTAACGAATCCCGTTTCCTTTTGAATGACCGAAAAGTTCCCCCTCAAAATGAAAGGCCGATTTTTTTTGCT
Organism: Bacillus sp. ISL-34; assembly: GCF_018613325.1. Lineage (GTDB taxonomy): Bacteria > Bacillota > Bacilli > Bacillales > DSM-1321 > Peribacillus. The sequence goes on from NZ_JAGGQJ010000005.1 coordinate 233,629, forward strand.
GTAATCAAGGATAATGGACTCTCGCTCTTCCAGTAAATCCTCAAATTTATATTCTTCTTCAAGACCCAAAACCTCAATGATCGGTTGGTTCATGACGGTTTCACTCGAGACATTCAATAATTGTGCCGCCGGTTCATTAATCAAGTTCACCCGACCGCGCCTGTCCGTTGAAATTACGCCATCCGTCATATTGGAAAGGACAGAAGAAAGCTTGCGCCGCTCTCCTTCTGTGCTTGATTGCGACTCTTGAAGCTTTTTGGTCAAATTATTGAAAGTGACGGCAAGCTGGCCAATTTCATCATCGCCATATACCCTGACTTTTCTGGAGAAATTCCCTTTCGCCATCACCAGTGCCTGTTTTCTCATATCAGACATTGGCCTGGTGATCGTTCGTGCGAGCAGGATCCCCAAGATGGCCGTAATGACCAGGGCGATTGCCGTACCCGTCATGAAGATACTATTGATTTCATCCATCTGCTCAAAGACATTTTCCATCTCTGCTATTACATAGACGGCGCCAATGACCTCCCCATTTGCTTCAACGGGTGTCGAAAGGACCCAGAGCCGCCTGCCTGTTTTCTGATCCCGAAATACATCACTATATTCTTTCCCATAGATGAGCGTATTCTTAATAAGGACCTCTGTTGTCTTCTTCCCTACAATATCCTGGTTACTTAGGGCTGAAGTTCCGATCACGCGTCTGCTGCGGGTGTCGATGACACGTACTTCCGAAATATCATTCGATGAATTATCCCGGTCTTTCAATATCGTATCAATCGCTTCTTCGAGGGTTGGATCTTCCTCTCCCCTCTCTTTTTCCATTTCCTCACCAATGCTGTAGGTAAGCAGGTTAACGTGGCCTTTTATTGATTTCGTAAAGTTCCCGACAAGATTTTCTTCCAATTCCCCAACAAAATATACCCCGATTATTTGCATCGCTACGAAAATGAGCAAAACATAAATCAGAACAAATTTAAAATGAATTGAGCGAAAAAAACCAACCTTTTTCATAGAAACTACTCCTGTTCAGGGTTACGCAGGTAATAACCGACCCCTCTTCTAGTTACAATCCAGCCAGGATGGCTTGGATTGTCTTCAATCTTCTCACGAAGACGTCTGACCGTTACATCGACCGTCCGTACATCACCAAAATAATCATAGCCCCACACGGTTTGTAATAAGTGCTCCCTTGTCATGACCTGACCGATGTGCTTTGCTAAGTAATGAAGCAACTCAAATTCGCGATGCGTTAATTCAATCGTATCGCCCCGCTTGGATACGACATAGGCATCCGGATGGATAGTGAGCGTTCCTATCGTAATTTCCTTCGGTTCATTTTCTTGATCGGGAACCGGAACAGCTTGCTGACGTCTTAAGTTCGCCTTAACACGGGCAATTATTTCCCGGGTACTAAATGGCTTTGTCACATAGTCGTCTGCACCAAGTTCCAATCCTAAGACCTTATCTATCTCTGAATCTTTTGCCGTTAACATGATGATCGGCGTTTCATACTTCTTCCTTACTTCCCTGCAAACTTCCATCCCATCGCGCTGCGGCAGCATGATATCTAGTAAAATCAAATCAGGTTGCCGTTCTTCCACCATTTTGAGGGCTTCATTGCCATCATAAGCACAAAAAACTTCATAGCCTTCTTTTTTTAGATTGAATTGTAATATATCAGCAATTGGCTTTTCGTCATCCACTACCAGAATCTTTTTATCCATGTACTTATCTCCTTTTTAATAACTGAACTGAATCTATTAAAAACCGTGTCCTTATCCGGGACCTTATTCACTTTTCCTTCTGCTTGCACCATCCTGGCAACCTAGTTCAGCAAAGTTATATACATATACCCAATAAAAGGGGCTGAACACCGGAATGAAAGCAAATTGTCTCTATTCTACTTTATCATTTTATAGGCATTAAATCACCTTTTTCCTATTATTCTCATCTATGTATGGATGCAGAAGAAGTCTTCGAATATTTTTCGAAGACTTCCATCGATTACTGACTTATATAGTTTAAGGGATTAACGAGAGACCCATTTTTATATATTTCAAAATGGAGGTGGACACCAGTCGAGTGCCCTGTTGAACCCATCATGCCAATTTTCATGCCTTTTTCAATCTTTTGTCCTGCTTTTACATCTATTGAATCCAAATGGGCATATATTGTCTTATACCCATTATTATGATTGATCGTTATCTTGTTACCATATCCTCCGGAGTTTCCGGCAGTTTCGATTATCCCATGATCTGCTGCCGATATGGTCCTGGTGGTTGGCCGGGCAATATCAATACCTTTATGAAGTTTCCCCCAGCGCTGGCCCTGCTTACTGGAAATATAGCCCCCATCTGCAGGCCATGAATATGTACCGCTGCCCTGTGAAGGAATGACCTTCGTGCCTTTTCTGGTGATTTCTGTTTTGACGTTTTCCGTGACTTCTTTTTTTACGATCGTTTCACTGATTTTCTTTCCGTTTGTTTCAGATACATTATAGGTGAACCCAAGAATCCCCTCATTCCCTATTTGTTCAGTAATGAGTTCGCCCTTAGGAAGTTCGTCATCTTCCTTCACTTTCTTTTCAAAAGGAATTCTCTCTTCCTTAAATACTTCTCTTTCTACCATAACGTTCACATAGGGGGCACGCTGGGTCACATAGAGACGCTCGCCCTCTTTAACACCCTTGTTCTCATCCTGTCCCGGATTTAGCTCCAGCAGTTGATCCAGGTCCATATCATGCCTAGTGGCAATGGCTTCAAGATCCTCATCTTCCTTAGCCTCATAGATCGTCGTTTCTTCCTTTCCTTCTTCTATCATGGAAAGGGTTTCATCGACACTCTTGATTTCGTCTGGATATACCATTGTCTCTTTAAACGTAACGGGAAGTGAATATTCGATGTCCAGAATTCTACTTCCTGGCTCTTCTAACGAATCCGCATCTTTTTCATTTACTTTTTTACCTGATTCGTATTCAGCGTATTCCTCTTCATTTACGTATAATAACGTGATTTTCTTCAGAACGTCCTCGGCATCTTCCTTTGACGCAACATAAGCGACAGCCTGATTATCTATGTCGATTTCATACGCCTCTGCCTTCACATTCAACTGATCCTGGATTCCCTTAACAGCCTGGTCCTCTTTTACCTCTTCATTGAATACCTTTTCAGGTACAAACGTCAGCTGTGTCTCCTTATCGAATGTAAAGTCAGGATAATCTTCCTGTGCTTCTTCTACCTTATCGGCTACGATCTTTTCGATTTCCGTTTCATCCGTCACACTTCCGATGAACTCATCGTTAAGATAAACATGCTGTATGGTCGCAGTTTCCGATAGCCCAGCAGCAGTTGCCCGATTTCCTGCAAGCACTAAAATGACGGAAACCATCAACAGGATGATCCCCTTGCCTTTTGAGCTAAACATATATTGTCCTCCTTAACGGCTCAGTCACCAATTAAGAAACTAATCAAATTTATTTTGAGATTTATTAGTCCAATTTAAATATCCAAATGCTCATGACTGATTTAATGATTTTTATCACTCATAACTCTACCATATTAGGAAAAAAAACAAGAAACAGACTTCATAATGTAATAGAACTGTATAAATGGTGACAACATGTACCAATAAATATGGTAATGGGAAAGGTTCAATAAACTGCGGAAAGAGGGGTGGACCTAAGCCTGGTAAGGTTAAAAGCGAGTTATATGCCGAATTGGTCTAAATTGGTATGTTACAAATCGTTAACAATCTAATAACAAGATTTCTTTCAAAATACATCTGGATGCAAAACAAAAAAACGCCCTAAAGGAAAGGCGTTTATAAAAGGATGGCTCAGGACGGAATCGAACCGCCGACACAAGGATTTTCAGTCCTTTGCTCTACCGACTGAGCTACTGAGCCAAATATTCTATTTTAGAATAAAAATAAAATGGCGGTCCCGACGGGAATCGAACCCGCGATCTCCTGCGTGACAGGCAGGCATGTTAACCGCTACACCACGGGACCAGTAAAGCATTTATATAAAGAAGTGACCCATACGGGATTCGAACCCGTGTTACCGCCGTGAAAGGGCGGTGTCTTAACCGCTTGACCAATGGGCCGGAAAAAATGGTGAGCCATGAAGGATTCGAACCTTCGACCCTCTGATTAAAAGTCAGATGCTCTACCAACTGAGCTAATGGCTCGTTCTAATGAAATGTTTCTTTGCAGGATGTTTCTTTGCAGGATGTTAACTTAACATCTGCAGCTTGTTAATGGCTTGTTCTATTGTGACGACGCTTTTGATAATATCATGGTTAATATAGTTTAGGCAATAGTTTTTTGAAATAAAATTATTTTTTTCTTATTTTTTTTCATTTTCCTTCCGCTTTATCCATTCTAACGATCGTGACAGGTGACGCATGGATGTTAATAACGAAAGAAGAGCCGGCAAAAAAGCCAGCTCCTTTTTCTTGAATTACGCTAGACGCCAAGGGCTTCTCACGACATTAGTTTGGTTACGGTCAGGACCGACAGAGAAAGTGGTCAAAGGAATGCCCACCAATTGAGATACGCGCTCTACATAGTGACGAGCATTCTCTGGAAGCTCATCCAATGATTTGCAACCTGTGATGTCTTCTGACCAGCCTGGTAGCTCTTCATAGACTGGTTTACATTCGCCAATCGCTTTCAAAGTCGCTGGAACCTCATGAATGATCTCGCCTTTGTAGTCATAAGCCACACAAATTTTGACCGTATCAAGACCTGATAATACGTCAATCGAGTTCAATGATAGATCGGTAATCCCGCTGACACGGCGAGCATGGCGGACGACAACAGCGTCAAACCAGCCTACACGGCGCGGCCTGCCTGTAGTTGTACCATATTCACGGCCAATTTCCCGGATTTGATTGCCGACTTCATCATGCAATTCTGTAGGGAAAGGACCATCGCCCACACGGCTTGTATATGCTTTACATACTCCAACCACATGGTTGATTTTCGTAGGACCTACACCAGAACCGATCGTAACTCCGCCTGCAACCGGGTTGGATGAAGTGACGAATGGGTATGTTCCTTGATCGATATCAAGCATAACACCTTGTGCCCCTTCGAATAATACCCGTTTTCCTTCATCAAGTGCGTCATTCAATACAACGGATGTATCACAAACATATTTCTGCACTTGTTGTCCGTACTCATAGTATTCTTCCAAGATATCTTCGATTTTGAAACCTTCCGTTTCATAGAAACGTTCAAACATACGGTTTTTTTCGACAAGATTTTGAGACAATTTTTCCTCGAAAATTTCACGGTCCAAAAGGTCTGCCATGCGGATTCCGTTACGAGCAGCTTTGTCCATGTAAGCAGGGCCGATTCCCTTTTTAGTCGTTCCAATTTTGTTGGCGCCTTTACGGTCTTCTTCGACTTCATCCAATTTGATATGGTAAGGCAGAATGACATGTGCACGGTTCGAGATACGAAGATTATCCGTACTCACCCCATGGCTATGTAAATAAGCAAGCTCCTCTACAAGAGCTTTTGGATCAACCACCATACCATTTCCAATGACACAAATCTTATCACTATAAAAAATCCCTGACGGAATTAAATGCAGTTTATAGGTAACGCCGTTAAATTTTATTGTATGCCCTGCATTATTCCCACCTTGATAACGAGCGATGGCTTCCGCATTCTGGGATAGAAAATCTGTTATTTTACCTTTACCTTCGTCTCCCCATTGTGTACCGACTACTACAACTGATGACATCTGAATAAAGCACCTCCAAAGGTTCACGTAATACCGATCATAAACCGGTTCTTATCAAACAAACCTATTTTATCAATAATCCAAACTGGAAGTCAATACAAAATCCGAACAATACACTTTTCAATAAATACTTTGTTCGTAAATATAAGAAAAATTCTTTCCGGTTTTACATTGGGTTTTGGATTGTCAATTATTATTGTGCCCTTAGATTACTATTTCTATTATCACAAGGCCGTTTCTTTTTCCCAAAACATAGAAAGCCCGCCATTGCATGAATGGCAGGCAGTTCCCTATGCGCCGGGAGACATCGAATCATCATCGAAGCGGCGTTCGAGGTTAACGAATTTATTATATTCTTTTACGAATGCAAGCGAAACCGTGCCTACTGGACCATTACGCTGTTTCGCTATAATGATTTCAATGATATTTTTGTTCTCGGATTCTTTATCATAATAATCATCACGGTATAAGAATGCGACGATATCAGCATCTTGCTCGATACTCCCTGATTCCCGGATATCAGACATCATCGGGCGCTTATCCTGACGCTGCTCCACTCCCCGCGATAGCTGGGAAAGGGCGATGACGGGCACTTTAAGTTCACGGGCGAGCGCTTTGAGTGAACGTGAAATCTCGGATACCTCTTGCTGACGGTTGTCGCCTGAACGACCATCGCCTTGAATCAGCTGCAGGTAATCGATCAATATCATGCCAAGGCCATGTTCCTGCTTCAAACGACGGCATTTTGAACGGATTTCACCAATCCTCACACCTGGCGTATCATCGATATAAATGCCGGCATTCGACAAGCTTCCCATCGCCATCGTCAGTTTACGCCAATCCTCATCAGTTAAGGAACCTGTCCGTAAATTCTGGGCGTTGATATTTCCTTCAGCACAGAGCATACGCATAACGAGCTGCTCTGCACCCATTTCAAGACTGAAAATCGCTACATTCTCCTCCGTTTTGGTCGCAACGTTTTGAGCGATATTCAATGCAAAAGCGGTTTTACCAACCGAAGGACGGGCACCCACTATGATAAGGTCATTACGTTGGAACCCTGCCGTCATTCGATCCAGTTCAGCAAATCCTGTCGGTATTCCCGTGACATCCCCTTTACGGGTAGTCAAAATTTCTATGTTATCGTACGTCGCAACCAATACATCCTTAATATTTTGAAAAGACCCGGAATTCTTACGCTGGGCCACTTCCATGATCGTTTTTTCTGCTTCCCCGAGCAGCTCCTCGACCTCGTCCTCGCGACTGTAGCCTTCCTGAGCGATGTTCGTCGCTGTCCTGATCAAACGACGCAGCAATGACTTCTCCTCGACGATGCGGGCATAATATTCAATATTGGCCGCGGTAGGCACCGATCCGGCCAATTCACTTAAATAAGACACTCCGCCAACTTCTTCAAGGTTTTTAGTCGCAGCCAGTTCCTCTGTCACCGTGATCAAATCGACAGCTTTTCCTTCGTCATTCAATTTAAGCATCACATTAAAGATTTTTTGATGAGAGCTTCTGTAAAAATCCTCCGGAATCAAAACTTCCGACGTAACGGTCAATGAAGAGGGCTCAAGAAAAATGGCGCCTAGTACAGCCTGTTCGGCTTCTATATTTTGAGGGGGAATCCTATCCTGAAATTGTTCTATCATATCTTAAAACCTCCCATTCTAAGAGGATACCTTTATATGTTTCTAGTAAAAAAGAAAAAAGTGAAAGGACAACGTGCCCAATCACATTTTTTGTCTATCTCTATTTTATCAATTTTTCACAGATATGAAACAGCTAAAATTAGTTAATTTCTTTCACATGCACAGTCAGTGTCGCAGTGACCTCAGGATGAAGCTTGACTGGAACCTTTGTATGCCCTAAAGAACGGATGCCCTCTGCAAGCTCCATTTTACGCTTATCAACCTTGATACCGTGCTTTTTCTGAAGCTCCGATGCAATTTGTTTAGTCGTGATGGAACCGAATAAACGCCCGCCCTCACCGGCTTTGGCGGATAGTTCAACCGTTAATTTCTCCAGCTGCACTTTCAATTCTTCAGCATGCTGCAGCTCTTCTGCCGCAAGTGATTCTTCTTTATTTTTCTGAGCTTCCAAAGTTTTTACATTTGTATTATTTGCTTCAACGGCCAATCCTTGTTTAAGCAGGAAATTATGTGCATAACCATCTGCAACATTTTTAACTTCCCCTTTTTTCCCTTTACCTTTAACGTCTTTTAGAAATATTACTTTCATTCTTTATGTCCCCCTTCTAAATATTCATCAATTGCTGCTTTTAATCGACTTTCGGCTTCATCTATGGAGCATACCTGTTGAGTGGCGGCATTTGTAAGATGCCCGCCTCCATTCAACATTTCCATGATCACCTGTACATTGATGTCACCAAGAGAACGTGCACTTATGCCAACTGTATCATCAGATCGCTTAGCCATTACAAAGGAAGCGACAACGCCATCCATGGTCAATAGGGTGTCCGCAGCCTGAGCAATGAGCACCTGATTATGAACCTGATCGGTTTTTGCCGCGGCAATGGCAATTCCCTTTTTATAAAAGATGACTTCTTCAATGAGCTTCGAACGTTTGATATAGGTGTCCACGTCTTCTTTTAAGAATTTCTGTACAAGCACCGTATCAGCTCCATGCGCCCTTAGATAAGAGGCTGCATCGAAAGTACGTGAACCCGTTCTTAAGGTGAAGCTTTTCGTATCGACGATGATACCCGCAAGAAGGGCCGTCGACTCCAGCATATCAATCTTTGAGCGTTTCGGCTGATATTCAAGCAGTTCGGTCACAAGTTCTGCCGTTGAAGATGCATATGGCTCCATATAGACGAGCAATGAGTTCTTGATGAACTCCTCACCCCTTCGATGATGGTCGATGACTACAACCTTATCGATCCTATTCAATAACCGCTCTTCAATCACCATGGATGGTTTATGTGTATCGACCACGACCAGCAAGGTCTCATCCGTAATCATTTCAAATGCATCATCAGGTGTTATGAACCGGCCATACAGCTCTTCTTTATTTTTGATCTCTTCCATTAAACGAAGGACGCTGCTATCGAGCTGCTGGGTGTCGATGACAATATACCCTTCACGTTCATTCATTTGGGCAACTTTCAGAATGCCGATCGCTGAACCGATTGCGTCCATATCCGGGTTTTTATGGCCCATGACAATGACTTTATCACTATCGAGGACTATATCCTTCAATGCATGGGAAATGACACGTGCACGGACCCTCGTGCGTTTTTCCATCGGATTGGTTTTGCCGCCATAGAATTTCACTTTTCCATTCGCTTGCTTTATGGCTACCTGGTCACCGCCCCGCCCTAGGGCGAGATCCAAGCTGGACTGTGCAAGCGTACCTAGTTCCGGCAAGGATGACACGGCCGAACCGACCCCGATGCTCAAGGTCAATGGTACATTTTGCTTGGCCGTCGTTTCCCTGATTTCATCCAAAATCGAGAATTTGCCCTTCTCAAGCTGATGAAGGATATGCTCATTGAAGACAGCGATGAATCGTTCCGAGGATACCCGTTTAAAGAAAACGCCATTATCCCTTGCCCATTTATCAAGAAGTGAGGTAACCAAGCTATTAATGCTGCTTTTACGCTGATCATCCATACCCTGTGTCAAATCATCATAGTTATCAAGAAGAATGATCGCAATTGCCGTTCGCTCATCTTCATATAATTTCTCGATTTCCACTTGCTCCGTCACATCAAAAAAGTACAGAAGCCTTTCATCACGCTTATGGACCACCTTGAATTTCCGATCGTGGAGCGTAAGTGTCTCTGTCTCGATCTCTTGCTTGATTAACGGTACTATCGAGTCCGCAACATCGTATAGCGATCTTCCTGCCAAGGAGTCTTCACTAAAACAAGAAGCCAGGAATGGATTGGTCCATTCAATGTAATAATCCTCATTAAAGAGCATGATCCCAATCGGCATTTCCAATAACGCTTCCTCGCCCACCTTCTTTAAACGGTAGGATAAAGTCGTTATATACTCTTCAGTCTTTCGTTGCTTTTTTTCTACCATTCTTAATGTTAAATAAAATAAACCAGCAAGAATCAATAATCCAACAAGTGCAATAACCCAATTATAATAAGCCAATACGCCCAATAGTAAAACGACCGCGGCCAGCACCCCATACAATGGGGACTTAATCGAGTATTCTTTCAAATAAGATGGCATAGTTTCAGCTCCTAAAAGCATCTGTTTTACAAAAAAGTCTTCTATTCCTTTTTCTTGATTGTCTCCCTAAATGGGAAGCCTAAATCTATTATACCTAAAAATCGGACGGCCGTCGTAATAATCGGAATCGGCAGAAGCAAAGAAAAAACCACGATTAAAACAGGTATGGCCTTAGCCCATGACTTAACATGAGCGATATAGAACATCAGGGAATATCCTTGTAACAAAATGAAGAACTGCAGTATGAAAAATAGGTTCGTTATGGCCATATATACAAAACTGTTCTTGTCCGTATTCACAAAAAGAGCAAGAAGCATCGTAATTAAATAATACCATAAAAGGCTTTTCGGAAGTCGCAGATTCCGAAAATGGGGCCATTTTAACGCCTTATCACTGAATCTCTTCACAATGGGATGCGCAGCGAAGAAAATCAATAAAACCATGATGACGGACATCAAGACGAACAAACTTGGCATCAGCGTGTTCATCATATCGATTGATTCATACAAGCCCTTTTTGACTTGTTCCGTCGGTGCCTGTCCCAAAGAATCCATGATGCCGATTGTATTTTCGAGGGACCTCTCAGCCATGTTCATCGATTCTTCTATGTAATTAACGTCCGTTATCAACACTGAAGCTGCATATATTAATAAAATGCCTCCCAGGAAAACAAGGACTGCGCTTATGAACATAGGTGCCATCGGTTTGTCCCTTTTCAAAAAATAGCCAATCGCAATTCCCGTTGCCCCCATGAGCAAGGTCAGCGGAACAGATAATATCGTCCCGATGAGGATCGACAATAACGAGGCTACAAATAAGTAACCAAGGCTCCACGATAACTTTTGTTTGATTGTGACCAGTATGAATGGAATGGGTAAAAAGAAAGTAGTGAAAATACCCAATAGTGGGACTTGTATGGTGATGAACAATAAAATGCAATATAGTGCCAGAAGTGCTCCGCCCTCGGCAATCCGTCTCCCGCTATTCATCTTTTTCACCCCCTGTTATTATTTATGTCTTATCTCCATCTTTATATTGTATCCGTTACGGCCAGGATATTTCAAACAACACATTCTTTTTTAGGATATGATTATTTTTTCTGAGGAAAACATCCGGTTAACTTCCTTTTTGAAATTAAAAAAAACCGCAATTAGCGGTTTTCAGGAATAAGTGACAACTTATAAAAAAGGCACATTAAGGATAACTCCTCAATGTGCCAATTTATTATTCACCAGATACATATGGTAGTAAAGCCATAGTACGTGAGCGTTTAATAGCAATCGTTAATTTACGTTGATATTTAGCGCTTGTGCCAGTTACACGACGTGGTAAAATTTTACCGCGTTCTGAGACGAATTTTTTAAGAAGATCTACATCTTTGTAATCAATTTTAGTGATTCCGTTAGATGTGAAATAACAAACCTTTTTACGCTTACCGCGTCCTTTACGTCCACCCATTGCCATAATAAATTTCCCTCCCTGCTTTTTTGAATTTTCATTTTAAACGGCTGTTTAAAATGGAAGATCATCATCTGAAATGTCGATTGTCTTACCGTCATTTGCAAATGGATCATCATCTACACGAGTGTAGTTGTTATTGCTCCGTTGATTCTGATTAGGATTTTGTCCATACGAATTGTTGTCATTTCCGTTATTATTGGCATAACTTCTTTGACCCCCACCGTAAGAACCGCCTTCATTTCTTTCACCCGCTGAACTGCTTCGTGGTTCAAGGAATTGAACGCTCTCAGCCAGAATCTCCGTCACATATACGCGTTTGCCGTCTTGTCCTTCATAATTACGTGTTTGGACACGTCCATCCACGCCAGCTAAACTGCCCTTTTTCAAGAAGTTAGCTACATTTTCTGCCGGTTTACGCCAAACTACACAGTTAATGAAATCCGCTTCACGTTCACCCTGCTGATTCGTAAAACTACGGTTCACAGCTAAAGTAAAGGTAGCTACGGGAACTCCATTAGGTGTATATCGTAATTCAGGATCTTTAGTTAAGCGTCCTACCAAAACTACGCGATTCATCATCAGAATCAACCCCTAGGTTTCAATCTTGTTTCATGTGAAACAAGATTAGAATTTATATTAATATCGAATTATACTTCTTCTCTAGTAGCCATGTGGCGAATAATGTCTTCACTGATTTTAGCAAGACGATCGAATTCTTGAATCGCAGCACTTTCAGCGTTAACTTTAAGAAGCATGTAGTAACCATCACGGAAATCATTGATTTCATATGCAAGACGGCGTTTACCCCATTCTTTTGCTTCTACTTCCGCACCATTATCAGAAAGGATTGTGTTGAAACGTTCAACTAAAGCTTTTTTAGCTTCTTCCTCAATGTTTGGACGGATGATATACATAATTTCGTATTTTCTCATCACTGTCACCTCCTTTTGGTCTAAGCGGCCCTATTGGGCAAGGAGCAATTATTTATAATTACTCACAAGATAAAATTATAGCATAGTTATAGAGGCTTTGCAACGAACGGATCGACTTATTACAATTAATTGTAATTTAATGATTTAAGTCTCAAAAAAAAGACCCTACATATGGAACGGTAGGGTCTTTGAATCTTAAACGTTAAAACGGAAATGGATAACATCGCCATCGTTAACGATGTATTCTTTTCCTTCTAAGCGAACTTTACCCGCTTCTTTTGCAGCACCATGACTGCCCGCTTCAAGTAAATCGGTATAAGAAACCGTTTCGGCACGGATGAAACCACGTTCGAAGTCCGTGTGAATGACGCCGGCACATTGAGGGGCTTTCATTCCTTTGCGGAATGTCCAAGCACGCACTTCCTGTACACCAGCTGTAAAGTATGTTGCCAATCCAAGCAGATTATAAGAAGCACGGATCAACTGATCAAGACCTGACTCCTCGATGCCAAGTTCAGATAGGAACATTTCCTTTTCTTCACCTTCAAGCTCTGCAATTTCTTCTTCGATTTTGGCACAAATCACGATTACTTCGGCATTTTCCTTCGCAGCATATTCACGAACTTGCTGTACATATTCATTATCGTCAGCATTAGCCACTTCATCTTCGCTCACGTTCGCCACGTAAAGCGTCGGCTTCGCAGTAAGTAAATGCATGCCCTTCACGATTTTTTGCTGCTCTTCAGTAAACTCGACGGTACGTGCAGGCTTCTCATCTTCCAATGCTTCTTTTAAAGCCACAAGGATTTCATGTTCTGCCACAGCGGCTTTATCTTTTTGCTTGGCCATTTTTCCGACACGGTCGATGCGTTTGACAACAGATTCCAAATCGGCAAGGATCAATTCAAGGTTGATGACTTCAATATCATCGATTGGATTAACTTTTCCGGAAACATGTGTAATGTTATCGTCTGCAAAACAACGGACGACTTGACAAATGGCATCCACTTGACGGATATGGGAAAGGAATTTATTACCCAATCCTTCTCCTTTACTTGCTCCTTTTACGATCCCGGCGATATCCGTGAATTCAAATGCTGTCGGAACCGTCTTTTTCGGTTTAACCAATTCAGTCAATTTTTGCAGACGGTAATCTGGCACTTCCACGATCCCGACATTAGGGTCGATCGTACAGAAAGGATAGTTGGCAGATTCCGCACCTGCCTGAGTAATTGCATTAAATAAAGTGGATTTACCTACGTTAGGCAAACCGACTATACCAGCTGTTAAAGCCATTTATATTTCACTCCTTCAAGATGATTCGTACATATGGGAAAAGAACTGATCTTCCATAAAGACCCTCCAATTACCTAAACCTTTCCCAATTATAGATTTCGCTTCCTAAAAAGACAAGTAAATCATGAGAAACGTAGGATTACTTTCACTCCAAAAAAAAAGCATGATCACTCCTCATGCTTTTGCAGAACTTTTTTCATTTTCTTCGCGAATTCACGTCGGGGCAGCATCACGCTATGACCGCACCCTTCACATTTTATCCGGATATCCATACCGAGCCGTATGATTCTCCACTTGTTCACTCCACAGGGATGCGGTTTCTTCATTTCCACAATATCCTTTAGTGCAAATTCCTTTTCTTCCATAACCATGAGCCCCCTAACTCCTATGACTCGCTGCCATTGTACGTAGATTTTATCCCACTTGAATCAAGCGCAGCACTTATTTCTTTTCTTAATATCCTGCTGATTTCGATGTGATGCATCGGCTTTGTTTCCGCTTTAATCCGAAAGACGATTTCTTCAGGACTGATTTTTTCAATTCCCAAAAATTCAGGTGCTTTGACCAAGGCTTCGTATTTGCCTTCCATACTGTTTAAAAGATCGATCAGCACCTTCTCGGCACGCTCGGCCGATCCATCGTTAGGTATGGTCACATCAATAACAGCCATACTGTTTAAAATGGAATAATTCGTGACCTGGACGATGCTTCCGTTGGGTATGAAGTGCAATTCACCTGCACCGCTTTTAATTTTTGTAGTACGAAGTCCGATTTCAATGACTTCCCCTTCAAATGTATTGATTTTAATATAATCGCCAACCGAGAAATGATCTTCAAAAATTACAAAAAACCCAGTAATTATATCCTTGACCAAACTTTGGGCACCAAACCCAATCGCCAAACCGAGAACACCAGCACCAGCGAGTAATGGCATTACGTGAAGTCCAAAAATCTCCAGAATCATCAACAAGGCAATGAAATTGATGACATAGGTGATGATATTTTCCAGCAATTTAATGAGTGTCGCTTCCCTGCGCTCCGATACCCGAATCGGACTTCTTAAACGTGCTTTGAAAAATTTATTCAGAATAGTCTTTCCTATTGTAATAATAATACGCGATAACAACAGAACAAGGAAGATTTTAATAATGCCCTCTCCCATCAGCAGCCATATCTTTTCATCCATTATCTCTTTTGTAACGTTATCATAAATGCGATCCATATTTTCCTCCTGCTTAATGCAAATAACTGTAAAACTATTATATCTTCTATATGATTTTTTCCCATAAAGACTTATTCCTCTACCCTTCATGAATTGAGATAACCATGAATTAGAGAGATTTTCTCTATTTTATCAATAAATAATGGTTTCTGTACAAAAAAATTATGGGTATATAGGTAAAATAATTAGAAGTTTTTACCCAGATATTCAAGTAATTATTTACTAGAAAGTATAAATAAAAGCAATTGGTAGAGGATGAAGTCGATTCATATCCCCTTCACCTGTTTGCATGTTCTACAAAAAATTCCCTCATCCATAATGTTAAATACCGTATATTTTCCCCCTTTTATCCGTATACTGTAATACCAAATAAAGTAAAGGAGTTGAGCCGATGAATCTGAATTCTAGTCTATTTAATAATAACAAAAATAGATTGAGTCGCATCCTGCATGAAGATACGGATGCATCCAAACAAATTTCCCAGGAATTGATCAACCTCCTACCTACCGGAAAGCTTCAGCCAATCGTCATCGTCTGTATAGGCACAGACCGTTCCACAGGCGATTCACTCGGACCACTTGTCGGCACTCTGCTTAGTGAGAAAGCTGAAAACAGCACTTCTTCATTCCATGTTTATGGAACTCTGGATGACCCTATACATGCGATGAATTTACAGGAAAAATTAAATGAAATTAAAAAGATTCATGCCAATCCCTTTATAGTCGGAATCGATGCTTGCTTAGGGAAAATGAAAAGCGTCGGCATCGTTCAAATCGGTCAGGGACCAGTGAAGCCAGGCGCTGGTGTCAATAAAGATCTTCCTTCAGTTGGAAATGCCCATATTACAGGAATCGTGAATGTGAGTGGATTCATGGAGTTCATGGTCTTGCAGAATACGCGTCTTAATCTTGTGCTGAAAATGGCCAAAACCATTGCCGAGGGGATTTATGAAGCACAAAATCATTATCCAATAAAACCTTCCATCACTCCTTTCACATGGTCATTCAAGCAAGAAAAAACCCTTTGATCGGTTTTTGCTTATTATAAAAAAGAAGGAAGGGATCATCCCCTTCCTTCTTTTTTATACATAATACATGAAAGTAACCAAAATGGCGGTGATCATTATCCCTGGAAGCAGATTCGCCACCCTTATTTTGGTGACACCGATAATATTCAAGCCAATTGCCAAAATCATGACTCCCCCAGTTGCCGTCATTTCCAATATGAAGGAATCCATTAAAGCAGTTGGGATCATCGTATTGATCTGCCTTGAAAAAATCGCTATGAACCCCTCATAAAGAATGATCGGAAATGCTGAAAAAAGTACACCTATGCCAAGCGTGCTGGCGAGGACCAATGCTGTAAATCCATCGATGATCGCTTTTGTTATCAAAACGTCATGATCATTCCGGATACCGCTATCCAGGGCACCGATAATGGCCATCGCCCCAATGCCAAATATGAGCGTAGCCGTTACAAACCCCTGAGATATCGAAGTTCCTTCCTTCGCTTTCATCCTGCGTTCAAGCCAATTGCCTAAAGAATTGAGCCTAGCCTCAAGATTCATCCATTCACCCAGGACAGCCCCTCCGACAATACTTAAAATGACAACAAGGAAATTATCGCTTTTAAACCCCATCTGCAAACCTAAGACCATGACGGCCAAACCGATACCGCTCATGACCGTTTCTTTTATCTTTTCAGGTATATGTTGTAAAAACCTTCCTAAAATCGAACCGATTAAAATGCAGGCACCATTCACCAAAGCCCCTAATAATACCATCTCATCCACCTAATTTTCTGCATATGTCGTCATGGTCTTTTCATAAAGGGGATCTAAGAGGAGAGGTTCTCTTGATCGATCAAGTTCAAAATTCTCTCTAAATCTTCTTTTGAAAAGAATTCTATTTCTATTTTTCCTTTTTTCTTGCTTTGTTTTATCGTTACGCTCGTTCCTAGTCTTTCACGCAGGCTTGTCTCGCGCTGCTTTATGAATATATCTTTTTTCTCTTGTTTCTTAGGTTTGGTTTCACGTGAAACGGTATCATTCAATTGATGTATATATTGCTCTAGCTGTCTGACATTCATACCTTCTTTGAGGATTTTATCCACTACCGGCTTAAGCATCTCTTTTTTCTTTAAACCTAGCAATGCCCGGCCATGCCCCATGGAAATTTCCCCGTCGGAGATATATCTCCTAATCCCTTCAGGCAAAGATAGTAATCTAACATGGTTTGCTATATGGGGCCGGCTTTTACCCAGCCGATTGGCCAACTGCTCTTGGGTGAATTCCAATTTTTCAAGAAGTGTTTGATAAGCGATAGCTTCCTCGATCGGATTCAAATCCTCCCGTTGCAGGTTTTCCAAAATCGCCAGTTCCATCATCTGCTGTTCGTTCAATTTCCTCACAACGACCGGAACTGTCTTTAAACCAGCTTCCTTTGCGGCACGATAACGCCTTTCCCCAGCCACGATTTCATATCCCTTAATGCTTTCCCGGGCAATAATCGGCTGTAAGATCCCGTGTTCCATGATGGATTGCTTTAATTCCTCTATAGCTTCAAGCCGAAAATTCTTTCGGGGCTGATAAGGATTTGGCCTTAATTCCCTTACTTTGATTTCGCGCACGATTTCATCTTTACTGATCTCCCCACTGTTGAAAAGTGCGTTAAGTCCTTTGCCAAGTCCTTTAGCCATTTGATACCACTTCCTTTGCCAGTTCTAGATAGACCTCCGCCCCACGTGACTTTGGATCATATATAATTATCGGTTCTCCATGGCTCGGTGCTTCACTCAAACGGACATTGCGGGGAATGATGGTTTGATAGACTTTATCCTGAAAGTATTTTTTGACTTCTTCTATGACCTGGAGACCTAGATTTGTTCTTGCATCCAACATCGTCAAGAGCACACCCTCGATTTTCAAATCATGGTTCAAATGCTTTTGGACGAGGCGGACCGTATTCAACAGTTGACTCAAACCCTCCAATGCATAATATTCACATTGTACCGGAATCAAAACGGCATCCGCAGCCGTTAAGGCATTAAGCGTAAGCAAACCCAATGATGGAGGGCAGTCAATCACAATGTAATCATATTGGCTTTGCACCTCTTCTAATGCCCTTTTTAATCGGACTTCCCTTGAGATGGTCGGAACAAGTTCAATTTCTGCACCTGCTAGTTGAATTGTCGCAGGTATGGCATATAGGTTTTCTACCTTTGTTTCCATGATAACGGTACTGGCCTCGACATCATCAACCAATACATCATAAATACATTGTTCCACATCCGCTTTGTCAATACCTGCACCGCTTGTCGCATTTCCCTGCGGATCAATATCGACCATTAAGACTTTCTGTCCTATATATGCAAGACAAGCACTTAGACTGACAGAAGTTGTCGTTTTTCCAACACCGCCCTTTTGATTTGCAATGGCGAGAATCTTACCCACGAATTCACCTGCTTTCAACTATCTTCATCACGCTATATCTATTGATTTTTACCGTAAATCCATTTATTTCTTTCTATTTTATCATGAATGTTACTGGAAGAAATCGTTTTCTGAAATTCCTCTTAAAATTTGAAATATATCTAAAAGCATTATAAATTCGGGGAAAGTTGAATGTTTTCAAGGTGGAAAATACAAGTTTTGGAGAGAAAATAAAAAAGCTTGGTAATCGGAGACTACCAAGCGGGCTAAGGATAGGGAATCAAGTTTTTTTCTTGGGTATTTTTATCGTGAACTGATAATACTCCTCGAATTCTTCTTCCTCTGCATCCAAATTTATTCCATTGTCTGTAACCATATTGAGTGATTGGCGTATGGTATTCACGGCAATCCTCATGTCTTTACTAAACGCTTTTCTCTTAGGTTTCGGCTTCTGCACAGTACCCGATAGGAGCTTGACGACCTGCTCTTCGGTCTGCTTGACGTTCAACCCTTTTTCGATGATTTCCAAAAGCAGTTTAAGCTGCTTTTCAGGACTCTTTAACGGTATCAACGAGCGGGCATGGCGTTCCGTAATTTGCTTTTGAAGAAGTGCATCCTGAACCTCCTGTGGCAGCTTAAGCAGCCGAAGCTTATTCGCCACGGTAGATTGACCTATTCCCAGTCTTTGTGCCAGTGCTTCTTGGGTTAAACTATGCAGTTCCAATAGTTTTCCGTAAGCCAAAGCTTCTTCAATCGGTGTCAGTTCTTCACGCTGAAGGTTTTCTATCAGCGCAACGGAAGCCGTTTCTGTATCTGTGAAATCTTTGATTATAGCAGGTGCCAATTCCCAGCCAAGCTTTTGCATGGCCCGGAAACGACGCTCGCCTGCAATGATTTCATATTTTCCCTGACCATAAGCCCTTACTACAATTGGTTGAATGATCCCATGTGTATGAATCGTTTGAGCCAATTCAGCAATTTTATCGTCATTAAAAACGGTCCTTGGTTGAAATCGATTAGGCACAATATCAGAAATGGAAATTTTTCTTATTTCTTCATTATTATTGCTAGGTGTCTCCATCTCTAGTTGCTCTTCTTCTTTTTCGCCAAACCCAAAGAACCGCGAAAAAGGATGCTTCATCTTCCTACACCACCTTTTAAAACTCCCAAATAACATATTCTCTATTTAAAGGACAAGTCCTGCATACATTTCCCGACATGGTTATACATATGGCCCTTCACTGTAAAAAACATGTCGACTGGCGCCATCAAGGCAATAATGAGGAATGGACGGCCAGTTATTAAAATATCGGCCGGTATGCCCAAGAATTATTTCCCTGAATCAGCCAGCACAAAAATGCCTTCTTGTTGGCAAATGCAGTATTGAGTGAAAATAATAAGGTCATACATTTATAGTAAAAGAAAATAAGGGCAAGTACCAGCCATATATTTGGATCATCTACGCTTACTATGAAAACATACTCCTCATGCAGAGGTCATTCAATAGGCTGTTTATTTGGTGTCCCTGGTTTTCTCGGGTATTTTTTAGGAGTCCTCTTCACTTTTTTTACAGTAATGATGTTTCTTTCACTATTTTCCTCTGGCAATGTGAAAGGATGAATTTCTTCGATTTCTCCGCCTAACGTAAAAATCGCCTTCTTCCCTGTGTCCATTTCATCTTGTGCACTAGCCGCTTTCATGGCAATGAACGTCCCATCCGGTTTAACAAGCGGCAAACATAGTTCACTTAAAACAGACATCCTGGCTACTGCCCTTGCCATGACAATATCATAGGATTCGCGATGCTCCGGTTTTTGGGCGAAGGTTTCAGCCCGGTCATGATAGAAGGAAACTCCCTTTAATTGCAAGGAATCCGCAAGGTGATTCAAAAAAGAAATTCGCTTATTCAAGGAATCCACAATCGAGACGTGGATATCAGGGAAACAAATCTTCAATGGAATACTCGGAAATCCAGCTCCAGCCCCAACATCGCAAATTCGATACGATTTATTAAAGTCAAAATAGAAGGCTGCACTGATTGAATCATAAAAATGCTTAAGATAAACTTCATCTTTATCAGTGATGGCTGTTAAGTTCATCTTTTCATTCCATTCCACCAATAATCGATAATAAGTGTCAAACTGATCAAGCTGTTGAGGAGAAAGCTCGATCCCTTTCTCCAGCAGTGCTTGTTGGAACTGTTCAATATTCATGTTTGCTTCAATCCTTTTCGGGTATTTCCTTTACTGAGATACTCTGGCAATCTTACCTTGTTCCAAATATACAAGCAAAATGGAAACATCAGCGGGATTCACACCGGAAATTCTTGAAGCCTGAGCTACTGATAGCGGGTGGACCTGCTTTAATTTTTGACGTGCTTCCGTTGCAAGACCAGAAATTGCATCATAATCGATATTCTCTGGAATCTTTTTATTCTCCATTTTTTTCAGGCGATCGACTTGCTGCAAGGATTTTTCGATATATCCTTCATACTTGATCTGGATTTCGACCTGTTCCGTCACTTCATCGCTCAGTTCGACATCACTTGGCGCCAACTTCTGAATATGGGAATAATCCATTTCAGGCCGTTTCAATAAATCGGAGGCACGGATTCCATCCTTCAACTCACTTCCGCCACTTGCAGTAATGACTTCTTGTACCTCTTTGGTCGGTTTGATGAAGTTTGATTTGAGTCGTTCTTTTTCCATTTCAACCGCTTCTTTTTTCACAAGGAAACGATTGTAGCGTTCTTCTTTGATCATCCCGATATTGAATCCAATTTCCGTTAAGCGTAAATCGGCATTATCATGACGCAATAATAAACGATATTCTGCACGTGAAGTCAGCAAACGGTATGGTTCATTCGTGCCTTTCGTTACGAGGTCGTCAATGAGAACACCAATATAGGCATCCGAACGGCTTAAAATCAGTTCTTTTTTACCCATTGCATTCAATCCCGCATTAATACCTGCCATCAATCCTTGTCCTGCTGCTTCCTCGTAGCCGGATGTCCCGTTAATTTGGCCAGCAGTATACAGATTTTTGATTTTCTTCGTTTCAAGTGTAGGCCATAGCTGCGTAGGAACGATGGCATCATATTCAATTGCATAGCCAGCACGCATCATTTCCGCTTTTTCAAGTCCTGGAATTGTTTGCAGGATTTTCACTTGTACATCTTCAGGCAGACTGGTGGATAAACCTTGCACATATACTTCCTTTGTATTGCGGCCTTCAGGTTCCAGGAAAATTTGATGCCGTGGTTTATCATTAAAGCGAACGACTTTATCTTCTATCGATGGGCAATAACGCGGTCCAGTTCCTTTTATCATTCCGGAATACATTGGCGAACGGTGTAGATTCTCATCAATGAGCTGATGTGTCCCCTCATTCGTGTACGTTAACCAGCATGGCAATTGATCCGTTATGAACTTTGTTGTTTCATAAGAAAATGCACGTGGCACTTCATCGCCAGGCTGAATTTCCGTTTTGCTGTAATCTATGGAAGAGCTACTCACACGTGGCGGCGTTCCTGTTTTAAAACGGACCAAGTCAAATCCTAACTGCTCTAAATGTTCAGAAAGCCTGATGGAAGGCTGCTGATTATTAGGGCCGCTTGAATATTTCAATTCCCCTAAAATGATTTCACCGCGTAAATATGTTCCCGTCGTGATTACGACAGTTTTCGCACGGTATACCGCGCCTGTTTTAGTGATGACACCCGTACATACGTCGTTTTCAACAATTAATTCCTCTACCATTCCTTGAATCAATGTCAAATTTTCTTGGTCTTCTATCGTCTTTTTCATTTCTTGTTGATAGAGAAATTTATCTGCCTGCGCCCGCAACGCACGAACAGCCGGACCTTTAGCCGTATTGAGCATCCTCATTTGAATATGGGTCTTATCGATATTTTTTCCCATTTCACCGCCTAAAGCGTCAATTTCCCTAACGACTATCCCTTTTGCCGGCCCGCCAACGGAGGGATTGCATGGCATAAAGGCGACCATATCCAAGTTAATGGTGATCATCAGCGTGTTAGCTCCGACTCTTGCAGCTGCAAGGCCTGCCTCACTGCCAGCATGACCGGCACCAATAACAATGACATCATAGCTACCTGCTTCGTATTGCATTTCCTTTTCCTCCTTTTACGCTTATTTTCCTAAACAAAATTGAGAGAACAATTGATTGATCAAATTATCCTGAACGCTTTCGCCAATGATTT
The DNA here is from genome assembly GCF_018613325.1 of Bacillus sp. ISL-34. Classification (GTDB taxonomy): domain Bacteria; phylum Bacillota; class Bacilli; order Bacillales; family DSM-1321; genus Peribacillus. The sequence goes on from NZ_JAGGQJ010000005.1 coordinate 256,155, forward strand.
CTCCAAGGATCTCCCATGCCTTCGTGAAATCGATTTGAACCAAATCAACCGGCGTACCCATTTCAATGGCTTCGATTGCGTCTTCGATAGACTGTAATGCCTGTCCCAGCAAAGCTATATGCCTGGCATTGGAAACATAGGTCAGGTCTCCCGTTTCTAAAGAACCTTCGAAAAATAAAGAAGCGATGGCTTCTTCCAATTCATCGACCCCTCGATCCTCCAGTAATGAAGTGGAAACAACTTTATGGGATGCCGCCTTTTCCTTAACCTTTGCCATATCGATTTTTTGTGGAAGGTCGGTTTTATTGATGATAACGATAACATCCATACCCTCAACCGCTTGAAACAGTTTCTCGTCTTCAGCCGTGAAATCATCGGAATAGTTCAATACAAGCAATATTAAGTCAGCCTCTTTTAATACTGCACGAGACCGTTCAACTCCAATTCGTTCAACGATATCTTCCGTTTCGCGAATTCCTGCTGTATCGACAAGTTTAAGCGGTACACCGCGAACATTGACATACTCTTCAATCACGTCACGTGTTGTACCTGGAATATCAGTGACAATCGCTTTATTTTCATGAACTAAGCTGTTAAGCAAAGAAGATTTTCCGACATTAGGCCGCCCTATGATAACCGTCGCAAGCCCATCCCGAAGTATTTTCCCCTGTTGGGCCGTGTGAAGCAGCTTCTCTATTTCATTCTTCACATAACTGCCCTTTTCCAAAAATAAACGATGCGTCATTTCTTCGACATCATCATATTCCGGATAATCTATATTTACCTCGACTTGAGCGAGGGTCTGTAAAATTTCTTGACGCAGGTTTTGGATTAATTTCGAAAGCCGGCCTTCCATTTGACCTAATGCAACATTCATCGCTTTATCCGTTTTAGCGCGGATTAAATCCATAACGGCCTCAGCTTGAGAAAGATCGATCCTGCCATTCAAAAAAGCCCGTTTCGTAAATTCACCAGGTTCCGCTAAACGAGCACCTTGTGAGAGAATAAGCTGCAATACCCGATTGACCGAAACGATTCCACCGTGACAATTTATTTCAACTACATCTTCTCTTGTAAATGTCTTTGGACCCATCATGACCGAAACCATGACTTCCTCTATGATTTCACCTGTTTTAGGCTGGATAAGGTGGCCATAATGAATCGTGTGTGATTTCACATCAAGCAATCCTTTTCCACCCGGTCCTTTAAAGATCCCATCGGCTATTTCTATGGCCTCATCACCGCTGATTCTAACGATGGCGATTGCCCCTTCCCCTAAGGGAGTAGAGATAGCGGTGATTGTATCGAATTCCATGCTTTCACCTCTTATATATTGATGTTTCTATTTTTTTCTGATAATAAAATCGTCGAATCCCTAAATTACTACAATACCACAGTATATAGATGAAAAAAAGTAGATACTCCTTCCTCTCAAGAGTTATCCACATGCCACTAATCCATATTCTGTAACATCCATTTTAGCTTATCCACATGTGAATAACAAATGTCGCCTGCTTTCCTTTCTTCCATTCCCTTTACGGATCAAAAAAATAAAAAGAAATATGTCACTTATTGTTGAATTGATCCTTTGTAAAAAAATATTCGACAAACAACGATACCATGACCAAAAAAAAAGAACCCCTGCTTAAAAGCAGAAGGTTCATTTAAGTGGAGTAATGACCAAGTGGCGATAAGGTTCCGTCCCACTAGAAGTCGTTTTTATTTTTGGATAATCCAAAAGAGCATTATGGATGACCTTACGTTCATAGGATGGCATCGGCTCCAGTGAAACAGCTTTACCTGTTTTCACGGCTTTATTTGCCATTCTTTCAGCCAATTGGATTAAAGTGTCATTGCGGCGGTTTCGATAATCCTCTGCATCTACGGTAATATTCAAATACTGCTTCGAATATCGATTTGCAACCAGCTGCGCCAAATACTGAAGGGAATTCAGTGTTTGACCCCTTTTTCCAATCAATAATGCAATTTTATCACCTGATAAATGGAATGTTACGTTCTTACCTTTACGGGTGACATCAATTTTTGCATGGACTCCCATTTCGACACTGACTTTCTTCAAAAATCCAAGTGTCTCTTCAATGGGATCGGCAGGTAATGTCACATGGACGATTGCCTTCCTTGCACCGAATAAACCAAAAAATCCTTTTTTTCCTTCATCTTCTATTTCAATCTCTACGCGATCCTTAGTGCTGTTCAGTTGAGCTAAAGCTAAATTTACTGCTTCTTCGACAGATTGTCCTGTAGCAGTTACTTTTTTCACTTTTTCTTTGCCCCTCCCGCGTTTTCCGCAGCTGCTTTTCTAAGATCCGGACCTTTGATGAAATATGTTTGAACGATACCAAAAAGGTTACCAACTACCCAGTAAAGAGAAAGAGCAGCAGGGAAATTAATAGCAAAAACAACAATCATGATTGGCATGATGTAAAGCATCATCGTCATTTGTGCCGCCATTTGTGGATTGGAGTTCATTCCAACCATGGACATCTTTTGCTGGATAAAAGTCGTGATACCTGCAACGACGGGTAAAATATAATAAGGATCCGGGGAACCTAAATCAAACCAAAGAAAACTATGTAAAGCAATTTCTTCCGTACGGCTGATTGCATGGTAAAATCCGATCAAAATCGGCATTTGTACCAATATCGGCAAACATCCCGCCAATGGATTCACATTATATTTTGAAAATAGAGCCATTGTTTCTTGCTGTAGTTTTTGTTGTGTGGCAGCATCTTTTGAGCTGTATTTTGCTTGAAGTTCTTTCATTTCAGGCTGAATGGCCTGCATTGCTTTCGAGCTTTTCACCTGTTTGATCATTAATGGAAGTAATGCTAAGCGAATGATTAGCGTAACACCGATGATTCCCAAACCATAGTTCTCGCCAAATGCTTCAGAAAGCCAAATGATCAGGGCTGATAATGGATAGACAATGTATGAATTCCAAAAACCTTCACTATCCGCAGTAATAGGTTCTTTAATTTCCGTACACCCTGCCAACAACATCATTATCGAGGCTAGTCCAATAATGAGTAATATTCGTTTTTTCAACCGTAATTTCCTCCTAACTGCAATCAATCTTTTTTGAAACAATTGTGAACTGTTTGATAGAAGATTTCAAGGAAAAGTAATCCACTTTTTCCACAGCTACAATCGGAATTTTCTATGTCATCTTTCTCAAGTAACCACATGATCTGAGGAGTGCTCATTCGATATTAAGGGGACTTTATTGTTTTTTCATTTTAAAGTTTAGTGATTTAGAACGTTTCAGGACATGGATCAAGCTGCTTTTCACCTGGAAAAAGTCCATCTCCGCCGCTGGTTTTCGAGCAATCACAATATAATCCTTACCCTCTTCTATATCTTCTTTCAATTCCAAAAACGCTTGCCGTATGTATCTTTTGATTTGGTTCCTTACAACGGCGTTCCCGATTTTTTTACTGACTGAAAGGCCGATCCGAAAATAATCCTGACCCGGCTTTTCAAGGACATAGACAACGAATTGCCGATTAGCAGAAGATTCACCTTTTTTAAACACAAGCTGAAATTCGTCCTCTTTCTTAATCCTTAACTTTTTTTTCATTTTTACACCTTCATTACATGAATTGAGTCTCAGTAAATCCCTTATTTTGCGAAAAAAGACCACTGAGACTTTTCAGTGGTCTATGCAGATAATACTTTTCTGCCCTTACGGCGACGTGCAGCGATTACTCTACGTCCGTTTTTCGTGCTCATACGTGCACGGAAACCGTGAACTTTACTATGTTTGCGGTTATTCGGTTGATAAGTTCTTTTCATTATATGACACCTCCCTGAGGAATAACAGTTAAAGACAGTCTTTACAATTATATAGATGGAGGTTTCTACTTGTCAACCTCATCCATAAAAATATTTCTTTTTTAATGCTCAATGTCCAGTTGGCCTTTTTTTACTACCTAGCCTATTGTAAATGATTTTGCTCCGAACTGATATAGAAATTTTTGGGGAAAGGAAATTTCGATCATTTTATCCATGAGCACAAATATGAGATTCGCAATGACTCCACCCTTGATCGACACAACATTCGACAAATAATAAGAATGAACCTGAATCAGCATTCGGTCTCCATGCAGGCCTTCCGCCTTGAACAACTTGGTTCAAATCAAATTGGTTCGAGCCTATAATCACGGTCTGTGGATAAAATTCGACATGTTTTTTTCTATCCACATCCCAATTTATAGACTTTTGCACATAACAATGGCCTGTGGAAAAGTTTTTCCCACAAGCTCGGTAAGTTGTGGATAAAGTTTTCTAACCCATTGCAAGACGCCTGAATTTCTGATATTATATTTGTGTTTTCACTCTGAATAACTTTATCAACAGGTAACGTTTATCCACAGACTGTGTATAACTTGTGGATAGTTTATCCAACCTGTGTATATTAATCTGTCCACAGATGGTGGATATTGTCGAAAACCCTTTTTTCTTCTTTATTATATATTTCTTAAAATACCTGTTGATGAATAAACATTCAAATCTACACTGGTTCACCAGATGTAGTCTGTACAAAGGTTGTACAGCGCAAGATATAGTTTTTAGGCACTTCATATTACACAACACAAAAATCCCTTATACAGCTCACCGAACCTTTGCTGTCAAAATTAATATAAAGACGGCAATCGATGAGTTTATTTGTGCCTATACATTTAGATACAATTATTAAAAATATTTTGCAAAGGAGGGATAAGTTTGGATAACATCGATAGCCTCTGGAACCAGGCGCTCGGAAAAATCGAAAAAAAAATCAGTAAACCAAGCTTTGAGACTTGGCTTAAATCAACCAAGGCTTATTTACTGCAGGGTGATACATTAACAGTCACCGCTCCCAATGAATTTGCCAGGGATTGGCTTGAAGAACGCTATTCCCATCTTATTTCCGATGTATTGTTTGAACTTACCGGTGAGGAATTGGAAGCAAAATTCATCATTCCCCCCAATCAAGAAGATGATGATTTTACCGTTCCTGTTCAGCCTAAAAAGACAAAAAAGCAGGATAAAGAGCATGCTGCATTTCCACAGCATATGCTGAATGCGAAAAATACATTCGATACATTTGTCATCGGCTCCGGCAATCGTTTTGCCCATGCCGCGTCTCTCGCTGTCGCAGAAGCTCCGGCCAAAGCCTATAATCCCTTATTCATATACGGGGGCGTCGGCCTTGGGAAAACTCATTTAATGCATGCAATCGGGCATTATGTTCTAGAGCATAACCCGAATGCGAAGGTCGTTTATTTATCGTCTGAAAAGTTCACGAATGAATTCATCAACTCGATCCGGGACAATAAAGCTGGGGAATTCCGTGATAGATATCGAAGCGTGGATGTTTTATTAATTGATGATATTCAATTTCTTGCGGGAAAAGAACAAACTCAAGAAGAGTTTTTCCATACATTCAATGCGCTGCATGAAGAAAGCAAACAGATCGTCATCTCGAGTGACCGCCCGCCAAAAGAGATACCTACACTGGAGGATCGCCTCCGTTCAAGGTTTGAGTGGGGCTTGATCACGGATATCACACCTCCTGATCTAGAAACGCGGATTGCCATATTGCGTAAAAAGGCAAAAGCTGAGGGTCTTGATATCCCGAATGAAGTCATGCTCTATATCGCCAACCAAATCGATTCCAATATTCGTGAGCTTGAGGGTGCACTTATTCGTGTCGTCGCCTATTCTTCATTGATTAATAAAGATATAAATGCCGATTTGGCAGCTGAAGCATTAAAAGACATCATCCCTAGCTCAAAACCTAAAATAATCACCATCTTGGAAATCCAGAAGACGGTCGGTGAACATTATAGTGTCAAACTTGAGGATTTCAAGGCGAAAAAACGGACTAAATCCGTAGCCTTTCCAAGACAGATTGCCATGTATCTTTCGCGGGAGTTAACGGACTCATCCCTGCCCAAGATAGGTGATGAATTTGGAGGTCGCGATCATACGACCGTTATCCATGCGCATGAAAAAATCTCCAAACTCATGCAAACGGACACCCAGCTCCAGCGTCAGGTTAAAGAAATCCAGGACCAGCTGAGGGTATAATAGATTCTGGATAATGTGAATAACTGACGACTACTTACAAACAGTCTATCCACATGTGGATAGACTGTTTTTCCTTAGGTTGAGTGGACTTATCCACATATCAACAGGCCCTACTACTATTACTACTATCTTTTTAATAAAAATTATTAATAAATATGCCTATTCGGCAATAAAAAAATTGGAGGATGAAACATGAGATTTATAATCCAAAGAGATCGATTAGTTCATAGTGTCCAAGAAGTAATGAAAGCAGTCACATCAAGGACGACGATTCCGATTCTAACGGGGATAAAAATAAGCGTTACAAGTGAAGGTGTCACTCTAACAGGAAGTGATTCAGATATCTCCATCCAATCATTCATTCCGGCTGAGGTTGATGGAGATGAGATTGTTGAAGTTAAAAGCAGCGGTGGTATTGTCCTGAATGCCCGTTTTTTCAGTGAAATTGTCAAAAAGCTGCCGATGGATACTGTAGAAATTGAAGTGGAGAACAACTTTCAAACGATTATTCGCTCTGGTAAAGCTGAATTCAATCTAAATGGACTGGATCCTGAGGAATATCCACATCTTCCGATCATTGAAGAAGAAAATATTTTCAAACTTCCAACCGACCTTTTAAAGACCCTTATCAGACAAACTGGCTTTGCGGTGTCCACGTCAGAAACACGCCCCATCTTAACAGGTGTAAACTTGAAGGTTCAAGATGACGAATTGACCTGTATTGCAACAGATAGTCATAGGCTTGCAATGAGAACAGCCAAAATAGAAAATAAAATTACCGGGACCTATAGCGTTGTCATCCCAGGTAAAAGTCTGAATGAGTTAAGTAAAATCCTTGATGATACAAACGAACTCATTGAAATCGTCATTACCGAAAACCAAGTACTTTTCAAAGCTGAGAATTTATTATTCTTCTCAAGATTGCTTGAAGGGAATTATCCTGATACATCACGCTTGATTCCATCAGATAGCAAAACCGATGTAACTGTTCACACCAAGGATTTTCTTCAAGCGATCGACAGGGCTTCTTTATTGGCGAGAGAAGGAAGAAATAATGTCGTCAAATTGACAACCCTGGAAGGCCGTATAATCGAAGTCTCTTCCAATACTCCTGAAATTGGTAAAGTAATTGAAGAGGTTCAGGCAGAAGCCATTGAAGGTGAAGACCTGAAGATCTCATTCAGTGCCAAATTTGTAATGGATGCTCTAAAGGCATTGGAAGGTTCCGATATAAAAATTAATTTCACTGGTGCAATGCGTCCGTTTGTCATTCGTCCGCTACATGATGATTCCATGCTGCAATTAATACTCCCGGTAAGGACTTATTAAGCTAAAATAATATTTCAAAAAAATTAAAGGCTTGTATAGCAGGTCTTTAATTTTTTTATATTTAAATATAGGTTTCCAAAGGGTTTTTAGCGTTTTTTAATGCTGTACGGAACTCTGAATCGTCAAAAACAAGAACTGAAAAAGCTATACTTTGTCTTAATGGGATTAATTTAGTAAAATGAAATATTAAAGACTACTTAGAAATGAGTGAAGCATGAAATGGACTCCATAAAAATCAATACTGAATATATTACGCTTGGACAATTCTTGAAATTGGCCGATTTAATCCAAAGCGGCGGAATGGCGAAATGGTTCTTGAGTGAATACGAGGTTTACATTAATGGCGAATTAGACGTGAGAAGAGGCAGGAAATTAAGATCAGGTGATAAAATAGAAATTCCTGGATTTGGCACCTACACAATTACAAGCTAAAACATAAGGGAAGAGCGGAATATGTATATTGAAAATATAAGTTTGAAAAATTACCGCAACTATACCGAATTGAATGTGACTTTTGAGAATAAAGTCAATGTAATCCTCGGCGAAAATGCTCAAGGAAAAACAAATGTCATGGAATCCATTTTTGTTTTAGCAATGGCAAAATCTCATCGGACCTCAAATGATAAAGAACTTATTCGCTGGGATGAAGAGTATGCTAAAATAGAGGGAAGAGTTAGAAAGAGAAATACCTCAATACCACTTGAGCTGACCATTTCAAAAAAAGGGAAAAAGGCGAAGTGCAACCATATTGAACAAAGAAAGCTGAGTCAATATGTCGGAAATATGAATGTGGTCATGTTTGCGCCTGAGGATCTTAACCTTGTAAAGGGAAGTCCTCTAGTCAGACGCCGTTTTATAGATATGGAAATTGGCCAGGTTTCTCCCGTATACCTTCATGATATGAGCCAATATCATAAAATACTTCAACAAAGAAATCATTACTTAAAGCTTCTGCAGACCCGGAAACAAACGGATACGACGATGCTTGACGTGCTGACCGATCAATTTATTCAGTATGCAGCGAAAATTGTCGAAAGAAGATACGAGTTTCTTTTAAAGCTCCAGCAATGGGCAGAGCCGATTCATTCGGGGATCTCCAGAAATCTAGAAGTATTGAAAATCCAATATAAACCGTCGCTTGATGTATCAGAATCTATGGATTTGACGAAAATGATAGAAGTATACACAGAAAAATTTGATAAAATAAAAACAAGGGAAATTGAACGGGGTGTAACACTGGTAGGTCCTCATCGTGACGACCTGGTTTTTTTTGTGAATGACCGTGATGTCCAGACATATGGTTCACAAGGACAACAGCGTACGACGGCCCTGTCTTTGAAACTTGCCGAAATTGAGCTGATCCATGAAGAAATCGGCGAGTATCCCATTTTATTATTGGATGATGTGTTATCGGAACTTGACGATTTCCGTCAATCCCATTTACTGAATACGATACAAGGGAAAGTGCAAACATTCGTGACGACACCCTCCGTTGATGGAATCGATCATCAAACCCTAAGAGAAGCGTCCACCTTTTATGTTAGTCAAGGCAGTATAAAAAAGGTTAAATGATGAGGTGAATGTATGTATCTCCACATTGGTGAAGACATTCTTGTGAAAACGGATGATGTCATAGCCATTTTAGATAAGAAGCTGCTTCAGGCCTCTCCAATCATGAGTGAATTTTTGGAGAAAAAGTCTGATGTAACTTACCATTTAGCAAAAAACTCGGTTAAATCGATTGTAGTGACGGACAAACAGGTATATTACTCACCGCTTGCGTCGTCCACTTTGAAAAAGCGTTCACTTCAGCCATCGCTCTTAATCGATGATATAGATGTTCTTTGAATTGTAGCTAAACGTTATTATTACTCCTAAAAATTGATAAATGCCAAAAGAAAAGTGTAGGTGATACGTATGACAATGGAACAAAAAGAAGTACAAGCTCAGGCATACGATGAGAATCAGATACAGGTTTTAGAAGGCTTAGAAGCAGTTCGTAAACGCCCGGGGATGTATATCGGCACTACCTCTGCAAAAGGACTTCACCATCTTGTTTGGGAAATTGTCGATAATAGTATTGATGAGGCACTAGCTGGTTTCTGTACGGAAATCAAAGTGACGATCGAAGAAGACAATAGCATAACCGTAGTCGATAATGGTCGGGGAATTCCAGTGGGCATCCACGAAAAAATGGGACGCCCGGCTGTAGAAGTAATCATGACGGTCCTTCATGCGGGCGGAAAATTTGGCGGCGGAGGTTATAAGGTCTCCGGTGGTCTGCATGGTGTGGGGGCTTCAGTAGTTAATGCCTTATCCACGGTGTTGGAAGTTTACGTTCATCGTGAAGGTAAAATCCATTATCAGCAATTTAACCGGGGGGTCCCTAAAGAAGATTTGAAAATTATCGGGGAAACCGATCATACCGGTACGACTGTACACTTCGTTCCTGATGGTGAAATCTTCACGGAATCCTTGGAATATGATTTCGATACATTAGCAACCCGTATCCGTGAGCTTGCGTTCCTGAATAAAGGCTTAAAACTGATCATTGAAGATAAACGTGAAGAAGAAGAGAAAATCAGGGAATACCACTATGAGGGCGGTATCAAATCTTATGTCGAGCATTTGAACCGTTCAAAAGAGGTTTTGCATGAGGAACCGATTTTCATGGAAGGCGAGAAAGATGGAATCTCTGTTGAATTAGCTCTGCAATATAATGACAGCTATATCAGTAATGTCTTTTCTTTTGCCAATAATATTCATACCTATGAAGGCGGGACGCATGAATCTGGGTTCAAGACTGCTTTGACCCGTGTCATCAATGATTATGCACGGAAAAATGGTCTTTTAAAAGAAGCGGATGCCAATTTCTCAGGTGAAGATGTCCGGGAAGGTTTAACGGCAATCATTTCGATTAAGCATCCTGAACCACAATTTGAAGGTCAGACGAAAACCAAACTCGGAAACTCTGAAGTAAGAACGGTTACTGATTCCATTCTTTCGGAACGGCTTGATTCCTTCTTATATGAAAATCCTGCAGTGGCCCGGAAAATTGTAGATAAAGGGCAAATGGCGGCTAGAGCCCGTATGGCAGCGAAGAAAGCACGTGAATTGACCCGAAGGAAAAGTGCTTTGGAAGTATCCAATCTACCGGGGAAATTGGCAGATTGTTCATCGAAGGATCCGGCTATCAGCGAGTTGTACATCGTTGAAGGAAACTCGGCGGGAGGCTCGGCTAAACAAGGACGGGACCGCCATTTCCAGGCCATTTTGCCGCTAAGGGGTAAAATCCTGAATGTCGAAAAAGCGCGATTGGACAGAATCCTGCATAATGAAGAAATAGGTACGATCATCACAGCACTTGGAACAGGCATTGGTGATGAATTCAATATTGAAAAAGCCAGATACCATAAAATTGTTATCATGACCGATGCGGATGTCGATGGCGCCCATATCAGAACGCTGATGTTGACATTCTTCTACCGTTATATGCGAAAAATTATCGAGTATGGATATATATATATTGCTCAGCCACCACTTTTCAAGATTCAGCAAGGGAAAAAAGTCGATTATGCCTATAATGACCGTGAGCTTGAAGAAATCATGGCGAGTATGCCAAGTACTCCAAAGCCTAATCTGCAGCGTTATAAAGGGCTGGGGGAAATGAATCCGGAGCAATTGTGGGAAACGACCATGAACCCTGAAACGAGAACGCTGCTTCAAGTCAGTTTGAAAGATGCTGCCGAGGCAGATGAAACTTTCGAGATGCTGATGGGCGACAAGGTCGAACCGCGACGTAACTTCATTGAAGAAAATGCAATTTATGTAAAAAATCTTGATATCTGATTTTTTGACAGGATGCTTTTTACATCCTGTTCTTTACATAGTGCACGAACAGTTAAATTTTATATGCTTTTAATAGGAGGTTGGCTCCATGTCAGAAAATGAAAGATCAGGTGTAAAAGAAATAAATATAAGTACCGAGATGCGGACATCGTTTTTGGATTATGCGATGAGTGTTATCGTGTCGCGGGCTTTGCCTGATGTAAGGGACGGTTTAAAACCGGTACACCGAAGAATTCTTTATGCAATGAATGATCTTGGAATGACTTCGGATAAACCATTTAAAAAATCAGCACGTATTGTCGGGGAAGTAATCGGTAAATATCACCCGCATGGTGATTCAGCTGTATATGAAACGATGGTACGGATGGCGCAGCCTTTTAACTATCGCTATATGCTTGTAGATGGCCATGGGAATTTCGGTTCAGTCGATGGTGACCAAGCTGCCGCAATGAGGTACACAGAAGCGAGAATGTCGAAAATCTCGATGGAGTTACTTCGCGATTTAAATAAAGATACGGTTAATTTCCAGGATAACTACGATGGTTCAGAAAGAGAACCAGCCGTTATGCCTGCACGTTTCCCGAACTTGTTAGTGAATGGTTCATCAGGTATAGCAGTAGGGATGGCAACCAATATTCCGCCACATCAGTTAGGTGAGGTAATTGACGGCGTATTGGCTTTGAGCAAGAATCCTGAGATTACAATTCCAGAGTTGATGGAATATATTCCTGGCCCGGACTTTCCGACAGCCGGTTTAATTTTAGGCCGAAGCGGAATCAGGAAGGCCTATGAAACCGGAAAAGGGTCAATCATTCAACGGGCGAAAGTCGAGATTGAAGAGAAACCCAATGGAAAACAGGTAATCCTTGTTAAGGAAATCCCTTATCAAGTGAATAAAGCGAGATTGATTGAAAAAATTGCAGAACTTGCTCGAGATAAGAAAATCGAAGGCATTACCGATTTACGGGATGAGTCCGACCGCAATGGCATGCGTATTGTCATGGAGCTCCGCAAGGATGTTAACGCAAATGTTCTTTTAAACAACCTGTATAAACATACCGCGATGCAGACCACCTTCGGAATCAATCTGCTTGCTTTGGTGGACGGTCAACCTAAAGTGCTGAATTTAAAACAATGCCTGCACTACTACTTGGAGCATCAGCAGGTAGTCATCCGGCGCAGGACTGAATTTGAATTACGGAAAGCGGAAGCCCGTGCCCATATTTTAGAAGGTTTACGCATTGCACTTGATAATTTGGACGCGGTCATTACGTTGATCCGCGGGTCCCAAACGACAGAAATTGCCCGTGAAGGCTTAATGACACAATTCTCACTTTCCGAAAAACAGGCGCAAGCTATCCTGGATATGCGTTTACAGCGATTGACTGGTCTGGAACGTGAAAAAATTGAAGATGAATATCAGGCATTAATGGCTATAATTGCAGAATATAAAGCGATTCTTGCTGATGAGGAAAAGGTTCTTGAAATTATTCGTGAAGAGCTTCTTGAAATTAAAGAACGTTTTGACGATAAACGGAGAACAGAAATCACATTAGCCGGCTTTGAAAGCCTGGAAGATGAGGATTTAATCCCTGAGGAAAATATAATCGTGACACTTACGCATAACGGTTATATTAAACGCTTGCCTGCAACCACGTACCGCAGTCAAAAACGCGGGGGGCGCGGAATACAGGGTATGGGAACGAATACAGATGACTTTGTCGGTCACTTGTTGACCACTTCGACTCATGACACTCTATTATTCTTCACCAACAAAGGTAAAGTCTATCGTTCCAAAGGTTATGAAATACCTGAATATGGTAGAACGGCAAAAGGATTGCCGCTTATCAACTTGTTGGAAGTCGATAAAGGCGAGTGGGTCAATGCAATCATACCGGTGAAGGAATTTGCTGACGATTGGTATTTATTCTTTACGACCAGACATGGGATATCGAAGCGTACACCTTTGTCATCTTTTGCAAATATCCGTAATAATGGTTTAATTGCTCTTGGTTTACGTGAAGATGATGAATTGATTTCTGTCCGTCTTACGAATGGGGAGAAACAGATCATAATTGGAACGAAATCCGGGATGATGATTCGTTTCCCTGAGACGGATGTACGGACAATGGGACGTACTGCAGCCGGAGTGAAAGGGATTTCCTTAAGGTCGAATGATGAAGTGGTCGGCATGGAAATTCTTGAAGACGATGAAGAAGTCCTGATCGTTACGAAAAACGGGTATGGAAAACGGACCTCTGCGGAAGAGTACCGTATTCAAAGCCGTGGAGGCAAAGGAATAAAAACATGTAATGTCACTGAGAAAAATGGTGAACTTATAGCCGTGAAAACTGTTACGGGTGAAGATGAAGATTTGATGCTGATCACAGCAGCTGGTGTATTGATCCGAATGGAAGTCGAAGGCATCTCTAAAACGGGCCGTAATACACAGGGTGTTAAGCTCATCCGACTCGAATCAGCAGATAATGAATATGTTTCGACGGTAGCCATCGTAGGAAGAGAAGAAGAAGAAGAAGAAATGGAAATAGAAACCGTCACGACTCTAGATCCGGATTCTGATCCTGAACCTACTGAGATTGAAGAAAATGAAGAAACTGAAAAAGATACGGAAGAATAATCTTTTCATAAAAAAGGACCCAGCAATTAAGCTGGGTCTTTTTTTGCGCATAAGCTGAAATTCAAAATGATATCAAGAGTGTTCATATATGGGCTAAAAGACTTACCTCTTTCGGATAATCTTGCTAATAAATTGATTTTTTTAGGTATTTACATAATAAAGATAGTTTTCACCATGTTTTTTAAGTAAAAAAGATACTCAAAATACTTCCGAGGTGAAACGTTTTGCTAGTGAAAACTCGCTATTTAATCGAAGGCTGCATCCTCTCAAAAGAGAGTAGAGGTCTTTCAAAACGCCCCATAATGTATGAAAAAACAATATTGACCACACGATTAATTGAAGCTTTGCAAGCCATTTTAATAACAGAGGTAAGCGTTGATGAAACTTTGATTGATGGAAAGAAATTTCTGCCGAAAGAATCAATAGATCAAGAATTGGATGAAATGGAAGAGTCATCTGATTTTACGGATTTGTATCTTAAGTCAGTACAAACATATAAACGATTATTTAAAAATTGGCAGGCGGGCAGTAAAGTCGAGGTGGTCATGGTTCGTTCAATCATGATTCCCCTCATGGACAAGGCTTTAGAGGAACCAGGAAACATTTTGATGCTGTACCACTCTGTTGCAGATGTATTTCACGCCATGACTTCCGAAAGGGCATATAGAGAGAAACAATCACCGTTTAAGGTATTAGAAATATTTTACATGATGATTTTGGTGAATTTGATATTGGGGTAGTTAAAACATTGTTATCAAGCTTCGCTAATTTTTCCATAGGAAGCAGGGTCAAACTGAACAATGGATTCATTGCTGAAATCATTTTTATTGGTGCCGGCTCGCAAACAAGACCGGTCATAAAGGTGATGGATAGTGAGCAAATTATCAATTTAGGGATTAACCGGGAATTATATATAGAGGAAATACTATAATGTTCAAGGAAAAAGTTTACTCCCAAAAAGGTAAGCCTTTTCTTCTTGATCAGGGGTGCAGTCATAGTATTTTAACTCTATGACTTCATGTAAATAATTTATTTTAAAATAACTATTGCTTTTATTCCTGATACTAGATATAATAACTAAGTCGACAGCGAAAGAATAAAGTTGTTGACAAAAAATAATATAGTTGATATATTATTAAAGTCGTTTCCAAACGAACGACATAAATTGCTCTTTGAAAACTGAACAAAACAAAGCGCCAACGTTAAATTTTAAGTGAGCACACACTATCAAAAAAGCAAATGAGCAAGTCAAACATTTCTTCGGAGAGTTTGATCCTGGCTCAGGACGAACGCTGGCGGCGTGCCTAATACATGCAAGTCGAGCGAATCGATGGGAGCTTGCTCCCTGAGATTAGCAGAGGACTG
>NZ_JAGGQJ010000006.1 GCF_018613325.1 Bacillus sp. ISL-34
ATAAATGTTTGAGTTGCTCATTTGCTTTTTTGATAGTGTGTGCTCACTTAAAATTTAACGTTGGCGCTTTGTTTTGTTCAGTTTTCAAAGAGCAATAATGGAGCGGGTGAAGAGAATCGAACTCTCATCATCAGCTTGGAAGGCTGAGGTTTTACCACTAAACTACACCCGCATTTAATTTTTGAAATATTTTCAGAAAGAATGGTCGGGAAGACAGGATTCGAACCTGCGACCCCTTGGTCCCAAACCAAGTGCTCTACCAAGCTGAGCTACTTCCCGTAAAATATGGTGCGCCCGGCGGGAGTCGAACCTACAACCTTCTGATTCGTAGTCAGATGCTCTATCCAATTGAGCTACGGGCGCTAATTTCTATGATGTTATTGGTGCGGCCGAGAGGAGTCGAACCTCCACGGGGTTTCCCCCACTAGGCCCTCAACCTAGCGCGTCTGCCATTCCGCCACGACCGCGAAAGCGACTTTGTAAGTTTAACACCTTTTCAACTTGATGTCAAGAAGAAAAATATCAGTGCGGGTGAAGGGACTTGAACCCCCACGCCTTACGGCGCCAGATCCTAAGTCTGGTGCGTCTGCCAATTCCGCCACACCCGCGAAAAAAATGGTGAGCCATGAAGGATTCGAACCTTCGACCCTCTGATTAAAAGTCAGATGCTCTACCAACTGAGCTAATGGCTCTAAATAAAATGGCTGGGCTAGAAGGGATCGAACCTTCGCATGACGGAATCAAAATCCGTTGCCTTACCGCTTGGCTATAGCCCAATAATCAAATACTAATTAACAGCCAGGATAACATTATATCACAATAACATTATTTTAGCAAATGTTTTTTAAAAAAATGGCGGTCCCGACGGGAATCGAACCCGCGATCTCCTGCGTGACAGGCAGGCATGTTAACCGCTACACCACGGGACCAGTATTTTGATCATGTATAAGAAAGTGACCCATACGGGATTCGAACCCGTGTTACCGCCGTGAAAGGGCGGTGTCTTAACCGCTTGACCAATGGGCCTTGATAAAATTGTAACTGGCGGAGAAGGAGGGATTTGAACCCTCGCGCCGCTTACGCGACCTACACCCTTAGCAGGGGCGCCTCTTCAGCCTCTTGAGTACTTCCCCAAAAAAAATGGCTCCGCAGGTAGGACTCGAACCTACGACCGTTCGGTTAACAGCCGAATGCTCTACCACTGAGCTACTGCGGAATAATGAAGATTGGGTTCCTTTTTCACGCTCAAGGACCTTAATGTTTGTCGTTAAGAACAAGTTGTTATCTTGTCGACTCTTATGATTATAAAGAGGTTACAACTTAAAGTCAAGGGTTCTTTTATGTTTTTTTATATTTTTGTTTTTCACTCCTTAAACCCTTGGTAAATCAATGTTCCACGACATTTTCCACAAACGAAACGGGTAGTGTCGATTCGTTTTTTTCTTATATACACCTGCTGACAGTCTTCACATTTATATTGAATAGTATTCATCTTTTTCTTTAATTGGTTAGATGGAAGCGGCTCGCAAAATCTCGGTGCCCCCACTTTTTTGAGTAATTGCCTAAAGTCCGCATCACGATGCTGGTACCCTTTTTTCTCGATGTGCAGATGATAATGGCACAATTCATGCTTAATGATACCAATCATTTCTTCCACACCGCGTTCATCAAGATACTTCTTATTGATTTCTATATTGTGTGATCGGAGCAAGTATCGTCCTCCTGTTGTTCGGAGACGCGGATTAAAACTGGCTTGGTGTCTAAAGGCCTTTTTAAAGTCTTTCAACGATATTTCTTCCACTAGTTTTTGCAATTGCCGATTATCCATTTCCCCCTCCCTTTCCTTGGTAACATGACAACCCATTATAACATAGACTAATAATACAATAGGAAACTAAGGGAGGAAAAGCTATGCCTAATTGGTTCCAGAATCAAATCCGCAAAGCCTTTTATGAAAAGGATTACTATCAAGTGAAGATGTTGAATCAATGTTGGTTTTTTTATCAAAAAAAAGAAAGTCTCCGGTTATAGATTTAACTTTGTTCCATAAAAAAACCCCTTCTATTATAGAAGGAGCTTACCATAGGCTAGTTTTGATCCTTTGGCTCGAGCATCGTTAAAGATACCCTTTGCTTTTGGGAATCAACCTGTTCGACCCAAACCGTCACAACATCCCCAACGGCAACTACATCCAATGGGTGTTTTACAAACCTGTTGCTCAGTTTGGAAATATGCACCAGTCCATCCTGTTTAACACCGATGTCCACAAAGGCACCGAAATCCACAACATTCCTCACTGTACCTTGTAATTCCATCCCAGTTTGCAGATCCTCCATTTTTAGTACATCCTGCTTAAGCAGTGGTTTTGATAATTCATCCCGAGGATCTCTTCCCGGTTTCATCAAATCATCTATGATATCTTTAATCGTAATTTCCCCAATTTCCAATTCATCGCCCAAATCAGCCGGATTAAGTTTACCTAACTCTTCATTTAGTGCATCACTGCCTAAATCCTCAGATGTGAATCCGATTTTCTTCAATAATTTATTCACGGCACCGTAGTTCTCAGGATGTATCGCGGTTTGATCTAATGGCTCATCTCCATTAATGATACGTAAGAATCCTATGCATTGTTCATATGTTTTGGCACCAAGCCGGGGAATCTTCTTTAATTGCTTCCTGCTTGAAAACTTCCCTTCCACTTCCCTTTTCTTCACAATATTTTGAGCTACCGATTTTGATAAACCAGCTACATATTGCAATAGAGACGATGAAGCGGTATTGACATTCACACCCACCTGGTTAACAGCTGTTTCTACTACAAAGGTGAGCGATTCCGTTAACTTTTTCTGGGACACATCATGTTGATACTGACCGACCCCCACGGATTGGGGATCAATTTTAACAAGTTCAGCAAGGGGATCTTGAAGCCTTCTCCCTATCGAAACGGCGCTTCTCTGTTCTACTTGAAGATCCGGAAACTCTTCACGGGCAATATCCGAGGCTGAATACACACTGGCTCCCGCTTCATTAACAATGATATATGAAATATTCCCTTTTACTTCTTTCAGAATATCTGCGATGAATTGCTCTGATTCACGTGATGCCGTTCCATTGCCGATTGCCACGATCTCAACCGAGAACCTCTGAAGGATTTCGATCGTTTTTTCACGGGCAGCATTAAGCTTCGCAGCAGGAGGATGCGGATAGATTACACTAATATCGAGTACCTTTCCGGTTTCATCAATGACAGCCAACTTACAGCCAGTCCGATATGCCGGATCTAGGGCGAGGACTACTTTCCCTTTAAGCGGAGGCTGCAAGAGCAGGTTCCTGAGGTTTTCAGAGAAAATATGGATAGCCTGATCCTCAGCTTTTTCCGTCAGCTCTTTTCTGATTTCCCGTTCTACAGAAGGCATGATCAAACGCTTAAGTCCATCCTCAATAGCAGATTTAAGAACAACTTGGGCTTCAGATTTGTTACTTTTAATGATTTTCCGTTCAAGATGACCACTGATGATTTCAGTCCGAGGCTGAATGGAGATTCGTAAAACTTCTTCCTTTTCGCCTCTATTTAGCGCCAACACCCGATGTGGTACGATCCTTTGCACCGGCTCCTCATATTCATAGTACATCTCGAAGATTTTTTTCTCGTCCTTCTCTTCATTTTTCACAGTGGATACCACTTTTCCAGCTTTGAAAATTTCAGCCCTTATCCACTTCCTTAATTCTGCATCATCAGAAATATGTTCGGCTATGATATCCCGCGCTCCTGCAATTGCCTCTTCAATAGAAGAAACTTCTTTTTCTGCCGATATGAATTCTGCAGCTTTTTCGCTAACTCTAGCATGCATCGGACATTCCAGAAGCCAAATGGCCAGTGGTTCAAGACCCTTTTCTTTAGCGACTGTCGCTTTCGTTCTCCTTTTTTGCTTAAATGGCCTGTATAAATCCTCGACTTCCTGCAGTTTTGTTGCCTTCTGGATTTGTCTTGTTAATTCTTCCGTCAGTTTCCCCTGTTCACCAATCGACCGGGTAACTTCCGCTTTCCTCTGGCCAAGGTTTTCCAGGTAGCTCCATCTTTCCATAATGGAACGAATTTGCACTTCATCAAGTGAACCCGTCATTTCTTTTCTATACCGCGCAATAAAAGGGACAGTATTCCCCTCTTGCAGCATCTGTATGACGTTTTGGACTTGATGATTTTTCAAAGTTAGCTCATTGGATATTTGTTTAATCAATTCCTTTAATGTATCTTCTACAACGATCATTATGTTTACCACCAACCTTTTGATCTAATATGTATAGTCTAGCAAATGAGGGATGAAGTTGCGAATTCCATACAAAAAAGCTCACTTCCGAATTATGGCGAAAGTAAGCTTCCTAAAATGAAAGTTGTATCATCTGCAGTTAATGGACTGCTTTTTAATATGCATTGGGCATTCTTATCGATAGGGACCAGCCTTTTTAAAAAAGATTTAGCTCCCTTAAGTTCCAAACCATCGGAATGAAGAATGAATTTTGCATTTGGTTCATATTTGTAGCTCTGCGTCCTGTACTTTTGCTTCCTTCCGGATAAATACCCTGTAACAGGTAAAGGGTAAACGAGTTTATCGTCGCTTGGATTATACAGGAAAAAGCGGATGTTACCCACTGAACTGTATACAAATTCATTCTTGTCATAAAATATCTTCAAAATGGAAACGGCTGCCCCCCGCTTATCGACTAAAACTTGATTACACACTGCCATCAATGATTCTACATCCAACTCATGATTACGTTTAACTTCCTCGATGACGGCATGGGAGGAATCATAAGCATTTTTCCCGCTGCCCAGACCATCCGCCAGGACACACACAAAGTATTCTTTCGTATGAAGAAAGAAGTAATCATCACCACAATAAACCATCCCGTTTTTAGACGATTGAGAGACAAGGACTTCTATTTTTTCTCCCCTCAAAATATCTTTGATCACTGAATTAACTCCGAGTTTTCAGCATTAATGGCTTCTTGAAGTTTCTTGATCGCGCGGCGTTGGAGCCTTGAAACATGCATTTGGGAAATTCCCAGTTTATCGCCAGCTTCTTTCTGACTTAAATTCTCTAAATAAGTATGTTGAATGATCATCTTTTCACGGTCACTCAGCACATGCAGCACCTTTTCAAGCACAAGACGCTGATTGACCTTTTCAAAACCTTCATCGACATTCCCGAATATATCAAGCAATGTGACAGTACCGCCATCAGAGTCCGCCTCAATGGAATGATCCACAGATAAAGCTTGATAGCTTTTTCCCATTTCCATCGCTTCTAAAACTTCTTCTTCAGTCACGCCTATGCTATCGGCTATTTCATCTATTCTTGGTGAACGATGCAGAGTTGTCGTTAATTCCTCGACAGTCACCCTGATTTTCGGACCAAGTTCCTTAATTCTCCTTGGCACATGGACACTCCATGTTTTGTCACGAAGGAACCTTTTGATTTCGCCGATTATAGTAGGGACGGCAAATGCCTCAAAGCTTTTACCGAAAGATTCATCATATCGTCGAATGGCACCTAATAAACCAATCATGCCGACTTGGGAGATATCCTCCTGAAATGATTTCCCTTTCGCATACTTACGGGAGATTGTTTCAACCAAACTTTTATAATGGATGACTAGATTACTCTGTGCTTCATCATCTTGATTCTGCTGGTAAGCTCTAATCCATTCATTTACCTGTTCTCTTTGTGCCTGATTAGGTTGAGACTGTTTTTGCATCCATCTCCACCTGCTCTCCTTCTAAAAACTTAGTCATAAAGACTGTAACCCCATCATGCTGATGAATTTTCACATCATCCATCAGAGTTTCTATAAGGTAAAGACCCAAGCCCCCTTCTCTCAAAAGTTCGACTTTTTGTCCATTTTCGTATGGACCGAGTCCTTGACGAACCTCTTCGAAATTACAGCTCTTACCACTATCAGAAACCATGACCTCCAAACGGTCAGGATAAAGGCCGAAACTTACTTTAACTTCACCTTTTTCAGAATCCTTATATGCATGCTGTACCGCATTTGTACAAGCCTCACTTGTAGCGATTTTCAAATCCTCAATTTCATCATACGCAAATCCCATCCGGCTTCCTATCCCAGAAAGCGTTAAACGAATGACACCGATGAATTCTGGTTTTGCAGGTATTTTCATTTCGATGTAATCATATACTTGACTCATTCTAACCCACCCTCTGTACCACTTTTTATATCAATGATATCTGCAAGACCTGTTATATCAAATAAACGACGTAACCTTTCTGATAAGCCAACTAGTGTGAATTCGCCATTATGTGCCCTTACGTTTTTGAAAGCACCGACAAATACCCCAAGTCCCGTACTATCCATATAAGAGACTTCAGTTAAATCAATCGTAATCGAAACATTGTCCTGCTCTGAAATCGGGAATAGTGATTCCCTTAATTTCGGTGCAGTATAGGCATCGATTTCACCTTTTAGTTTTACAATAAATTCAGTATTCAATTCATTAACATCTACCGTTATATTCATCCTTGACCCACCTCTTCAAATCCTCTTCATTCCTATATCTATACCCAGCAGAAACAATACTAAACATTTGATTTTAAAATTATTAATGTAAAATCATCCCTCAGTTGGAAGTTCTGCATTTTCTCCAATTGTTTATATATATTATTCACCATTTCCTGGGCTTGCAAATGCATATTCTTTTTAATGAAACCGATAAGTGTTTCCCTTTCTATGAACCCATCATTCGTCCGGCACTCCGTTACTCCATCGGATAATAAAATGATCATGTCCCCGCGATTCACCGTTTTTTCATATTGGCGATACCTTGTTTTTTTATCAACTCCAAGCAATAAGCCCTTTGCATCCAAATCGCTAAAAGTACCTGTTGCGGCATCATAATAAAAGCCAGGTTCATGTCCGGCTGAAGCATAGGAAAATTGCCTGTCATGCGGATCATATAGACCATAGAACATGGTTATGAACATGCTTGGATCCACATTATGCTCCACAACACGGTTCAAACTCTCAAGCACACTCTTCGGTTCATGGCGATGCTCGGGAAGACTGTCCATCGCATATTTGATCATCGACATGCACAATGCAGCAGGAATCCCTTTTCCTATGACATCTGCTATCCCTACTCCTATACGCTCATTTTCATCTTGGACGAAGTGATAGTAATCTCCGTTCATCTGTCTCGCCGGAACAC
Organism: Bacillus sp. ISL-34; assembly: GCF_018613325.1. Taxonomy (GTDB): domain Bacteria; phylum Bacillota; class Bacilli; order Bacillales; family DSM-1321; genus Peribacillus. Next base: position 7,229 of record NZ_JAGGQJ010000006.1, read on the forward strand.
TGATCGCCCCAATTTCAAGAGCTTTGATATCAGGAATTTTCGTTTCCAAAAGAGTATGTTGCACGTTTGCCGCGATCTCGATTTCCGTTTTCAGTTCCTGCTGTTGATGTCTAAGGCTTTGATGTTCACGGTATGCAATGCCGTAGCCCATCATGACTTCCAGCAGAAAATCGAAAGAATCCAATACTTTTCCCGGTAATTCCGGATAAAGTTCCATTAAGTTATTTTTATGCATACTGATGATTTCTTCTGGAGATATATTGTATTTGATATGTAGGCGGCTAATCTTTTGCCCTTGGTAGAGTGCCTGCTCATTTTGGTCTTTAAGATAAGTAGAAAGCGCCTCATGATACTTTTTCTCCATGTTCTCCCTAATATCCATATTTCCCCCCTAACGGAGCCATTTCGTAGCGATAATCTTAGTCCCTTCACCTGGTATCGAATCAATATCAAAATCATCCATTAAACGTTTGGCTCCAGGAAGGCCTGCGCCCAGTCCCCCCGAGGTAGTATATCCATCTTCCATGACTCTGCGGATATCCTCAATTCCCGGCCCTTGGTCCTCTGCAATGATTTTCAATCCTGACTTCCCATTTATATTCAGCTTTTCTATGCTTACACTGCCTTGTCCAGCATATAGGTATATGTTTCGGGCCAATTCGCTAATGGCCGTTGTGATCCTGGCCTGGTCTACAGTGCCGAACCCCAACTCTTTAGCGACATTTCTTCCAAGCTGCCTTGCAGCTACGATGTCCCATTCATTTATGATTTTTACGCAGGATTGGAACTCCATTCTTTAATCCCCCAATTCCTGTTGTAATTTCTCCAGGCCTTTCTCTAAGTCTAATGCTGTCAGAACATCCTCGAGACTAATACCCAGTTCAATCAATGTTATTGCAACAGCAGGCTGGATTCCCGTAATTACAACCTTGGCCCCCATAAGCTTAGACATACTAAAGACATCGCCTAATACCTTTGCGATAAAAGAATCAATAAAATCTATCGAGGTAATATCTATAACAACGCCATTCGCGCTTGTTTCATGTATCTTATGCAGTAAGTCCTCTTGAAATTGAAGAGCTGTCAAATCATCCAATTCCCACTGTATAGAGACTAACAAGCAGTCATAAAGCTTTAATATCGGAATCCTCATACTTATCCCTCCACCTTTACGATCTTTCGGCTCGTTAATTCCAACGCAACTTCTATCCCTTTTTTCAACGTATTTTTTGTAACCACTTCATTTAAATTAATTCCAAGATTAACGATGGTTTGGGCTATTTCAGGGCGAATGCCGCAGAGTATGCATTTGGCGCCCACCAACCGGACCGCTTCCGCCGCTTGAATGATATGATGGGCAACCATGGTATCCACGACCGGCACGCCCGTTATATCAATAAGAACAACTTCAGATCTATGCTTAACAACGCCAGTCAGCAGGTTTTCCATTATCTGCTTGGCACGTTCTGTATCAATCGTACCAATCAGCGGCATGACCGTAATGCCTTCCAATACAGGAATGAGCGGTGCCGAAAGTTCTTGCAACGCTATTTTTTGCATGGAAACAGTTCTTTCCCAAGTTTGGGTATATATATTGACTATTTCATTATTTATCGGTGTGGCCCATTTATCCAAATGATTAACAAGATTGACTTGGTTATCAGGAGTCACCAGACCCTTTTCGACCATTCCATTAATGACAATTAACGTGAATTTATGAAGTCCTTCATTGACGAAAGTTAGAGGCCAACCCAATTGTACGACTTTCTCGGCAAAATCCGAAAGCTTCAACGTGAATTCCTTGTTTTTACTATCAACATTCGTGATGATCATATCTATAAATTCACTGCTCGTTTGCGTGAACATTCGATCTGAGACGACTTTAATTAATCTTTCGTCAGTACTTTCCTTCATGATGCCCATCCACTCATTAAGGATGTAATCTTGATTTTGCTTAATAAAATCGTAAACCAATTGATTCATAATATCCTCCCATTCTAACACAATTGCCTTGTTTCCCTCTCCTCGTCACAAGGATGTTAACTAACTGTAATCTTATTTCCATTTGGATTTTCTTATAAATTCCCCACTGCACTTTTGCTTTTTTTAAGTATTTACAACATAACTACATACCCGATATTCAGGCAAGAAAAACATCAATTTTAAAAAAGTTAGGGAGATAATATAAAAAAAAATGAACGATTCAATCCAATATCTAACTGTATACTGTTTTTATTCGTCAAATTTTTCATATTTCCTGCTGTATACTTTTTGGACATGTTTATGTTATTTCACAAAAAAACACGATTCCCGCAGTTGCAGGAATCGTGCCATCTAAATAACATCATGAATGATTTGTATTATAATAACGCCCGGTTTAACGGGAAAAATTTTCTTTAAAACTCAATGAGGCCTAAACTAATTTGCAAAGCTTCATTGACCTTTTGCATCATCGGTTCGTCGAGATGCGTAATTTTATCAGTTAAACGCTGCTTATCAATTGTCCGGATCTGTTCTAATAAAATGACGGAATCCCGCTCGAATCCGTACTTTTTTGCATTAATCTCGACATGTGTAGGCAATTTCGCTTTTTGAATTTGAGCTGTAATGGCTGCCACGATCACAGTCGGACTAAAGCGATTACCAATATCGTTTTGTAAAATTAGTACCGGACGGGTCCCACCCTGCTCTGAACCAACTACCGGGGAAAGGTCTGCGAAGTATACGTCACCACGCTTAACAACAATCAATGGCTCAGCCTCCGCTAACTAATCGTTCAACGCAATGACCTGCCTCGAATTCAGCCTGGAAGGCTTCAGAAGCAATCGTTAAGTTAATGGCCGCCATTTCAATATAACCGCGTTTCATCGATTCACGAAACTCTTTCTTTTTACGTTCGCGAAGATACATTTTTGTGGCACGATAAATAAATTCACTGCGATTTACATTTTCCTCACTCGCATACCCATCTAACTCTGTTAAAAAATTTTGAGGTAATCGAATTAATATCTCTCTTGTTGCGCTGGATTCAGACACAAACATACACCTCCACCATCACTACACACCTTTATTATATATATCCTTTTCAATATTACCATTAAAATGCCTATCTGCAAAGAGTATATTCTATTCTCAATCCTATTATCAGCATAATAAAGGAAATCTTATTCACAATCTTAGGATTTTTTTACAATCCGGTCATTCCAAAATGAAGTTGCGTACATGATTCACCTGATTGTCTTTTATATATATACGAGGTACTCTTGCCCCTATCATGCATGTTACCTCATAGTTGATCGTTTCCAGTTTTGCCGCAATCTCATCGACAGTAATCGATTCATCCCCATCATTCCCCATCAGTGTGACCTCTGTCCCTACAGGGTATGGTCCAGGCAGCTTGATCATGCATTGATCCATGCAAATCCTCCCGACTATGGGTACTCTTCTACCATCCACAAGAACTTCCTGACCTTGCAGCTTACGGATCCAGCCGTCAGCATAACCGATTGGCAAAGTCCCAATCCATTCATCACCTTCAGCCGTATAAGTCGCTCCATAACTGACGCTTTCACCCTTGGCAAGCTGTTTAACCGCAACCATCTTCGTTCTCAATGATATAGCCTGTTTTAATGGATATGGCAATATCGGCTTAATCTCCACGGAAGGACTCAATCCATACATGGAAATCCCCATTCTTATTGCATTCCATTCAGGGTCGGTGAATCTTAAAGAAGCTGCACTATTGGCTGCATGAATATATTCAGGCTTTCCAGTCAATACGGAAAGCATCCCTTTAAATGAAGCAAGCTGCTTTTCATAAAAGTCGGTCTTCATTTCATCCGCCGTCGCGAAATGAGTGAATATCCCTTGGAAATTGAAACAAGCTTCCCTCTCAAGCAAACTTTCCACTTTCATGAGTTGGCCTTTATCACGAATGCCGATTCTCCCCATGCCGCTATCCACTTTTACATGGATTTGCAAAACTTGTCCCGGTTTCAACAAATCCTTTGCCTTTTCCAACCATGCTACATCAAAAACCGTCACGGAAATCCCATGCTCGGCAGCAAGTGCTGCACTTTCAGGCCTCGATGCCCCAAGTACAAGAATTGGAGCCAATATTCCCTTTTTCCGTAAGGCAAGAGCCTCATCCAAAAAAGCGACACTTAAAAAATCCGCCCCCGCTTCAAGCGCCGTTTTGGCCACTTCATAGTCCCCATGGCCATATGCATTCGCTTTAACGACAGCGAAAAGACTAACGCCATTTCCCAGTCTTTTTTTCATTGAAGAGATATTTTCAAAAATATTATCCAAATTTACTTCTGCCCACGTATCTCGATGAAATATTTTCGTTTCCAAGGCCATTTCCTTCTTTCCTACACTCACAATAAGATTCTTCCCAGTAGCGAAGTTTTCGTTTCATTATAGGACCATTCTATAACCAACCGCCAGAAAGATAAAGTGCTTTTTCACCTTGATTCTAATTTCCCAACTGCCAGACTAAATCAGATCGTAGGATTAAAAATGTCAACAAGCTGCTTCCCCGCCTAACCTACCCAGAAGAAACCTTCGTAAGGAGACGGGAAACATCAGCTTGTTATGTAATCCTATTTGACTGGATCTTCCCCAACCGAACGGGCGACTTCTATCATCTCTTCCTGTGTCAAATCCTTTGATGCAAGCATATAATCGACACCTTCAAAAGTCCATGCAATCGTATTTCCTGTCATGGCTCCGACAGTATAACCTAAATCAACCGGTTCTCCATTCACATTCGTCGAAACGGAAGTTTGAACTACCTCAGCTTTTTCCTGAACTAATGTAAAACTTTTTGTACCCTCATAGGTCAAAACGACACGTTCTCCCTTTTCCGTCGTAATTTCTTTTTCTTCCGTTAAGTTCATATCACCAATATTTTCAGGGTATTTCACCGCAAATCCTTCATTTTGGACTTCTGCCATAACGGGTGCTTCAAGTTGTGCACTTGTCATGTTTTTCTTCATATCAAATGAATCTTTATCAAAAGTCGTATCGAATTTAACTTTCGAGAATTCAACAAGAACCAATGCGGTCTTATCGGGGTCCATGACTTTTACACTGACCGGAGATAAATCCTTTTTGTTTATAGTAATCTCTTGATATGGCAACATTTTATTGTTTTGGTAGCGTGTTTTCGTTTCAAAGACATAATGTTTACCCGTTTCTTTATATGTCGCACTTTTATCTTCCGTAATGTCTTTCACCAACGACTCGAACAAATAGGCCTGACTGCTGTTCTCCGGCCACTCGCTTTGAAATTTAAAACTTTTATTCAAAGCTGGCGTCAAAACATATACACCATCATCATTTTTCAAAATCATCTGGCTTTGGTCCTTCTCTTCATTTTTCAGATTTACGCGGTAAAAAGAAGGGTCCTTATGCCAAATCTCCACATTATACACTTGAGGTTCAGTGCCCATCTTCAATGTCATCTTCGCGTTAGCTTTATATCCTTTCATTTCGCCAAGCTTCTCATTCAATTCACTCACTACGTCACTCTGTGATTTTTGGCCGCAAGCAGAAAGAGCAAGCAAGAGCATGATCCCTGCAAAAAGCATTAACATCTTCTTCATCTTTTCAACCCCTTTTTGTCATTTGAACGTAAAAGGGAGAGGAAAAGGCAGGATCCGGACATTGGCTCGACTGATGTCTTAGATTCCTCGGTATTTTAGACACGGACCCATTCTCGATCCGGCTAAAAACTTTTCGAGAGCACCTACTCTGCCATGTACCTTTTACCGGGCCTTGTCTCCCTATAGCACTAAATGTATATGAGACAACCTAAAGGTTTATGACCCGATTGGACAAAACTCCATTCACCCTTCAATTACGACTTGAGCAACCGCATAATCCCTGCTGTGGCTAATCGAAAGATGGACCCCTTCAGAAAACGGCTTGGAAATCACCGGCTTTCCTTTATCATCCGATGTGATTTCAATATCCAAAAAGGATAAGTGCTTACCGATTCCTGTACCGTTTGCTTTTGAAAATGCCTCCTTTGCTGCAAAACGCCCAGCAAAATACTCGACCTTCCTTCTTCCATTTAACTTTTCGAAAATCAAGATTTCCCTTTCTGTTAATATACGCTCCTTTAAACGGGGTTGCCGATTAATCAGTGTTTCCATTCTATCCAACTCAGTAATGTCCACGCCTATACCTTTAATCACTTTGACACCTCTTCTATTAATTTAATAAGCTGCATATCATTAGGAGGACTCTTTTACCTGAAAATGATAATATTGTATCTAAATAAAAACGATAATAAGGAGGAATTTATGTTTACAAGAACAGAAAGCTTCCGCGAATACGCAAATTCATATCGAGCTGTTACTGTGCTCATACTCATTATGATGATTGTATTCGTTCTTGTCCTTTTCCCCATATTTCCCGGCAATGTACTCTTTTATTATGGCGCAGGTGTGAACTTATACATCGCTGATGGACAATGGTGGCGTTTGATCACCCCCATCTTTCTGCATAGCACGTTTACACACTTACTGTTTAATGGATTTTCACTTGCCATCTTTGGTCCATTCCTAGAGAAATTGCTCGGAACCGTCAAGTTTTCAATCTTCTTTTTATCGATAGGTATCCTTGCCAATATCGCAACCTTCCTAATTAACCCACTGACATATAACCACGTAGGTGCTAGCGGAGCAATTTTTGGTTTACTCGGATTCTTTCTATATCTTGTACTGTTCAATAAAACCAATTTTACTAACAACGAAAGAAATACCGTATATACACTGACCGGAATTGCCATCATCATGACCTTCATTCAACCGCAGATCAACGTTGTCGGTCATTTGGCTGGACTTGCAACCGGCTTTTTAACAGCTCCATTATTCTTAAGAAAAAAACGGTAGGACAAACAGCCGACTCTTCCTTTTAATCATTGGGAGTCGACTGCTTTCTTAGGTAAATACCATGATTTAATTATTTGGCAATCCTTTTCTTCCACATCCGCAACCATGCCGACCCGGGAGGTGATTCCTGATTTAATCGATGCTGAAATCGAAGCCAATTCTTTTCGATTCTGAAACCAACTTTTTTTATATGTGATTGATTGAATTCTGCTTCTCTGCATGATCAATGTTTGCTTCGAGAAAAAACGGCTGCTTAATAGCAACAAATTCCCTTCTATGCTCCATCCTGCATCTCTATATTGCATGTAAGCCCAAAAAATCGCCAACGGTACAAGCAAAAGGGAAAAATAACCCCAAGGTCTGAAAAACCATACCAACGCACCGATGATCGGGATCAGGGATAGAAACTTACGAAACACATACCGGGAAAGTGCACGCTTAGGTATCGGTGTCATCTCAGTGGTTGTTTCATAAACCGGTAGAATTTCCAGGATTTTCTCATGTAAATGCCTCTTCCTGATTAAAGGGAACAGCATGATGGATAGACTTTCTTTATCTTCCATACTGCCTCCCGCATATTCAATATAAACCGTCGCCAATCCCAATGGCTTTCTAATCAAATTCTCCATGATCCGGATACCTTGAATTTTATGGATAGGGATTGTCAGCTGTCTTTTCTCAAGAAGCCCTCTGGAAATGACGATTTCCTCATCCGTTTTTATCACGGTAAAGGAAGCATATTTAATCACCATACTTAATGTGGCCAATACATAAACCACCAATAAAGCCACAAGGGCAAACAAGGTTAGAATAACGGTCCCCATTTCAATAAAATCTTCATAATCCTTAAATATTCTCTCAAAAGGTATCATTTCATCGAACTGAGAAAGAAAAGCGATTGCCCCAGATAAGAAGACACCTACCGCTCCCGAAGTGGCAGCCATAACGAATAGCTGCGGCAATGTCTGCTTAAAAACGGAAGACGATTTTGCTGCATATTCTTTATTCGCGACTTCATCTTTATCCTTATCAAAAGGATTATTCGCATTTTTTTCCTCACTTATAAAAGCATTGATTCGATCCGCATCACTTTTGCTTATGGCTGATAATACGGCATCCGCCTGCGACCCGCCTGCCGTTTCAATATTCAGCTTCACCAGGCTGAATATCCTCTGGATGATGCCCTCTGATATATCTATGCTATGAATCCGATCAAATTTTATATACCGTTTCTTCCTTACGAATACACCGGACTCAATTCTGAATTCGCCCTCTTCTATGCGATATGTAAAACGTAACCATTGAAGGAATGCAGTGCCTATCAGTAAAAGTATAATAATGGCAATGACCAGCGGTTGTATCCATCCAGGAATCCCTTCATTCTTCCCAGGAATGACGACCACTAATAAAAAAGGGATGACTAATTCCTTAATTGATTTAATGATGTTAAGCAATACAGCTATGGGGTGAAGCCTTTTAGGTTCAGACATCTTCTTCCTCCACACTTGCCATTCTGGAAATATAGTGCCGCAATTCATCTGCCTCTGCAAGGTCCAAGGCAGGGATAACATGAAGGGTCGCTGCAGTGGAAATTTCAACGGAGGCTAAATCGTATTTTCTCAATAAAGGCCCTTGCTTCGTTTCAACATGCTGAACCCTAATCATGGGTATGAGTGTTCTTTTGATGACGAAAATCCCACTTTGGATATCAATTTCGGTATTTCTCACTTCGTAACGCCATCTCTTCCATTTCACCGATGGAATCAGGAAGATGGCCAGATAGGATTGGATTATCGAAATTATGATTAACGCTCCAAACACCCAATATGTCCAATCAAAAATGATTGTAAGCACGAGTACGGTGATGCTTATAATCCAAGTTATTGAACAGCTTATAAGACCACTGATTTTCCATACGGTCAAGGCCTTATTCGATATACGATTTTCAGGTTCCATGTGCTTCTCCTCTTCCGGACAGGTAATTTTTAAATGAATCTTCATCATCCATCCTTCGCTTTCATCCATTATACTATAATTAAATGCTGGAAATTACCCCCTTTTGAGCAGTCCATCCAAAAACAGCCAACCATCCGGATACCATATGAAGTATTGGAGATGCACATAAAAAAATGCCGCTCAAATGAGCGGCATTTCCAATTCAATTAAATCTTATTTGATTTTTCCCTTTTTTGGCTCGTGCTACGGTTTCCGTAACCATTCGATTTGCGGTTCGTGCTTGGGCGTTTCCCTGATCCGCTACCGTAATCTTTTCTGCCTGAAGAACTGCGGCCATTGCGCTGTCTGTTGCCAGAAGAACTGCTTCCTCCGCGATTGCGACGCATTGGAGATGGAGATTCTTCCGTTAACTTGATAGGCGTTTGATCCGGTTCTTTTGTCATTGATTTAAGCATCGCTGCAACTAAATCAGCTGCGCTATGTTTTTGCAATAATTCTTCCGCTTGACCAAGGTATAATGTTAAATCCTCATTCTCGATTGTATTAAGGATTTTTTCCGTTACTGCTTTTTGTTGACCTTCCAACGCTTCAGTTAACGTAGGAGTCTTAAGTTTCTCCATACGTTTTTTCGTTGTATGTTCAACTGCATGCAGTTGGCCTCTTTCTCTTGGTGTTACAAACGTAATGGCAATACCATGTTTACCCGCACGTCCTGTACGTCCAATACGGTGAACGTAGCTTTCCGGATCTTGAGGGATATCAAAGTTGTATACGTGAGTAACGCCGGAAATATCAAGTCCACGTGCAGCCACATCAGTAGCAACAAGTACATCGATGTTGCCGTCTTTAAACTTTTTCAATACAGAAAGGCGTTTCGCCTGGCTAAGGTCACCATGGATGCCTTCAGCCATATAACCGCGGATATTCAATGCGGATGCCAATTCATCCACACGGCGTTTCGTACGTCCGAAGACGATCGCAAGATCCGGTGTTTGAATATCGAAAAGGCGTGCAAGTGTATCGAATTTTTCACTTTCTTTTAACTCCAAGTAATATTGTTCGATACGATCCACTGTCATTTCTTTTGCTTTTACACGTACAAGAACGGGTTCCTGCATGAATCTTTCAGCAATTTTACGGATTGGATCAGGCATTGTAGCTGAGAAAAGCAATGTTTGCCTTTCATCAGGAACCGTTGAAAGAATCGATTCGATATCCTCAATGAATCCCATGTTAAGCATTTCATCCGCTTCATCAAGAACTACAGTGTGAACTCCGCCTAATTTAATATTCTTACGTTTGATATGGTCTAAAAGACGACCAGGCGTACCAACGATAATATGTGGTTTTTTCTTTAAAGCACGGATTTGACGGTCGATATCTTGTCCACCATAAACCGCAAGTACACGAGCGCGTTTTCCGTAACCAAGCTTGAAAAGCTCCTCGGAAACTTGAATGGCAAGCTCACGTGTAGGTGCAATGACAATCCCTTGCACGTTTTCGTTATTAATATCGATATTTTCCATCAATGGAATACCGAATGCAGCTGTCTTACCTGTACCTGTTTGTGCTTGACCAATGATATCTTTACCTTCAAGTGCTAGAGGTATCGTTTGGGATTGAATCGGGCTCGCTTCTTCAAATCCCATTTTTTCTATTGATTTCATGGACGTTCTATCTAATCCTAATTCGCTAAACAATGTCAATGTTTTCGTACTCCTTTTTATATCGTAAATTTACACGTGCATATCATGCACAGATGTTTGGTTCAAATCCTCATCATCATGACGGATGTTCTACTTAATCTCTTATAAAAAAGTTTATCATTATCACCTAAAAGTATGTCTGCCTTTTAGTTCAAATGAACTCAATATGATTTTTTAAAAAGGAAATATACCAGTACGGACATTCACTGGCATTTTTAACTTCGCGCACGTGTAAACTTATCATTAACATACGCTCATCTTTTTAAAAGTACATGTAACCAAAATTAAATTCAATATGGAAAATTAAAAGTAGCATAAACGGGTGTTTCACCGTTTTATTCAGGTGAGGGCTGCTGCACCTATTATTCATCAGACTTAAAAAGGCTGTATGAACAAAACTTGACGAGCGCCAAGATTCTTATACAAAACAGGCCCGGTGCGTTGAGGATTTGCAGAAGTGGAAAAGCGCTAAAATGCGGCTTGATTCCCAATAGCTACTAAAGCCGCCAAGAGATGCAGCTTTTATATATGACCAGACGCGCGGCCTATTTAATCTAAAATAATCTCAAGAATGAACTCATGAAACATGTAAGAACATACAATTTTGTTGCCTCAACCTGATTAATTTTAAATAATCATCAATGATAAGACATTTAAACTCATACTCATATTACCATTTTCAAACTGTTAATGCAATAAAGGATATCGCCCCATTCAGAGTTACTAAAAACTTTAGACCATTTCAAAAACGAAGAAATTGGTTATTTGTGCCTGTTAAATATGCAGCCGTGACACTTTTGAGTAAGAATATAGCTTCTTCATTCAATAAAGGGTTAAAAAGATACATGGACTGTATTTCATTAATAGGATTACCATTTTACTATATCCATTTATGCTTAAGTGGATTCAGACTAAGACAAATTCGAAGAAAACGGGTTTGCCTACAGTTTTTTTCTTAAACGTTCCAGCTTTTTTTCAGAAATCCGCTCTCTTTCCGCCGACTGTCAGCCAAGCCTCATCAAAGCAAGCATCTAGCGGGTTTCGGCTAGCCAGTTATTCGGCAGGAGTTTCGCAAATTTCTTCAATCCAGTGAGGGTTATTTATCCGTAAAAATCATGGTTCGGGAGGATAGCCTCCCCCCTTGTCGACTTACTGTACCCTTTTAAATGTTTTACAAAACGAACATCCATTTATATATGATATGTGTTTAAATCAAATAGTTTCAATAAACCTTTTTCAGGAAGGATCAGTTCGAATGATCCACACCCTTCCACAGTTACCCCCGATGGAAAAAGAAAGGATTTTTCATGAATCCCCTTTGAATTTCCAGGTATATGGGATCATTTGAATTCGAAAAATTCCAACTTTTTTCTTAAAAATTATAGCAAATAAGTCCAAATGCAGTATGATTGACCTATCAACAAACCAACGGGGGGTTATATGAACATATTCACAATAGATGTTCCTTTATGTAAGGATTTTGGTCGAATCTTAAAGAAAATGAACAAGAAAGTCACCTTTTTGGAGGATCCACTCAATCAAAGTCATCTATTCAAGAATTCAACGGACTTAATGAAATCATTATTTATTTTACCTTTACACATATCAAAAGACTCTTGGCAGCAAACTTCCTTGTTCGCCTTAGCTGAATCTCACGAAATCCCTATCTTATTCATTTACAAACGCACTTCAGGAATGGAGACCCCTCTGGCCTTACCAGAAAAGACCTTTTATGAAACCATGGCGGTCCCTGCCGATTCAGTAGAAGTCCGGATTAAATTAAAGTCACTCCGAAACATCAGCATGCAACTGTTTTCGGCAAAAATGAAGGGGGAAGAGCTTGAAAAGATACACCAAAAATCAGCAAGGAGCCTTCGAATTGCAAAGGGCATTCAACTTTCAGGTTTACCTTTGTCGATCAATAATGAAGATATAGAGGTCAAAGGCCTTTCCCAGCCTTCGAGTGAACTGTCAGGGGATTTATTTTACTGGACGGAGGTTGATGACAGGATATACGGCTTCATAGTGATCGATGTATTGGGAAAGGGCATTCATACAGCACTTATAAACATGTCCATACGCACATTGATTCCCGACCTTATCAAACGTGTAAAAGATCCCATTTTCATAACAAAGGAACTGGACAAACTAATGCGGGATCTATTTCAAGGAGTTAATCGGGAAAACAAAAACCATGCCCATATTACTGCCTTCATCGCATACGTGAATACAAAGGATCGACTCATCGAATATGTAAACTACGGACATCCTTCAGCCTTTTTGTATTCCCCATGCACCAATCAAATTCTCAATTTGAACGAAGGGGCCACCCCAAGCGGACTGATTCCCGAATTGCCCATTAAAAAAATAGTCTTTCATTATGAACCAGGAAGCCGTTTCATCATCTATACAGACGGACTCTCTAAAACGCCCCTACCTTCCGCCATTGACCGATCTGACAATATCGAAAGGGAATTCATCAAAAATGTCCATCTCGATACACAAGACCTTCTTCAGGAGCTATTGGTCTCAAGGATGAGGCATTCAGTGATTAACGATGACATCTGCATTATTGCCGGGACACTTTTTTAAGCAGATAAAAAGGGCCGTTTCAAAAAGAAACGGCCTTTTTTACACTGTTTTATTTTTGCAAGGCTTGCACGACTTCCTCAAGCTTCATGCCCCTAGAAGCTTTAACGAGAATGATGTCATTTTCCTGTGTGGACGATTTTAGTTCCTCTATAAGCATCTGCTTATCTTGAAAAGGACGAACCTGCTCCGCTGAAAAAGCCTTGCTCGCTCCCTTGGCAATAAACTCGGCTAAAGGACCATAGGTGAAGACCTTATCGATCCGCTCACTGGAAATCAGTTCACCAATTTTCAAATGAAAGTCTTTTTCCTGTGGCCCTAACTCCAACATGTCTCCCAATACAAGGATCTTTTTCTCGAAACCAGATAATCCCTCAACCAACTCCACTGCTGCCTTAACTGAAGTTGGACTGGCATTATACGCATCATTGATGATTTTCTGCCCTTTCGCGCCCTCGACCAATTCCATCCTCATATTCGTTAATTGAATGGTCGACAGACCTTTACGGATCGCTGAATCATCCACATTGAATTCTTTAGCAACCAAGATGGCTGCCAACGCATTAAGAACATTATGATGGCCTAAAACGGGTATCTCATAATTGATTTCCTTATCACCGCTTGCGATTGTAAATGTGGTACTGTCTGCACCTTGGCTAATGGTCTGTGGATATAAATCATTTTGTTCCGTACGTCCAAAAGATATTACGTTTAAATCAGGAAAATCCTTTTTGATTCGATTGCGGAGCAATGGTTCATCACCATGATATATCAGCGTTCCATCTTTCGCCAAACCTTCGACAATTTCCAACTTCGCATTCGCGATTTCCTCGCGTGATCCCAAATCCAATAAGTGTGATTCACCGATATTGGTAATGATCGCTATATCAGGCTTTGCCATTTTGGATAAGAACTCGATTTCACCACGGCTGCTCATTCCCATTTCCAAAACAGCCGCTTCAGTATCCTCTGCCATGGAAAGCACCGTTAGTGGCAAACCTAAATGATTATTGAAGTTTCCATTTGTTTTATGAACTTTATAGGAAGTGGCCAGCAGCGCAGCCGTCATATCTTTCGTAGTCGTCTTGCCGTTGCTGCCTGTTATCCCAATGACTTTTATATTTAACTGCTGACGGTAAGAACGCGCCAATTGCTGAAGTGCTTTCTCGGTATTTTCGACAATGATTATCGGTAAATCATTAGGAGGATTCGGAACATCCCTTTGCCAAAAAGACGCCGCAGCTCCTTGCGCTAAAGCTTGCTTGACATACTGATGGCCGTCAACCTGCTCACCCTTAAGCGGAATGAACAAACATCCTTCCTTAACCGTTCTTGAATCGATGGTAACCCCATTAATTCCTTTGGACTGGAATGGACTGATATCATTCAATCCCTCTGCCATTTCATGTACTTGTTTTAACGTTCTCTTAATCATTTTGTTCCTCCTACATTCATCGAACCGTTAATCGCTCTCCATTAACCAAACGAAGCAGAAACCAGTTTAAATCGCACCGGTTCCTGCTGATTGTAATCCCTCAAATCAATGCTTGATGGATTGTGGAGTTTACTGATACATTACCTGCTTGATCAAACTGTATATTTGATTTGTTGTTTTTCCTGGTGACGTTCCAAGGCAAGTTTCACGAGTTGTTCAATTAACGCTGGATAGTCGACACCTGTGTGCTTCCACAATAATGGAAACATGCTGAAAGGAGTAAACCCAGGCATTGTATTCACTTCATTAATATAGATTTGCCCCTCATTCGTTAAGAAGAAATCAGCGCGAACCAATCCAGAGCAATCCAATGACTTAAAGGCAGTAATGGCCATTTCGGATAAAGCTGCATACTCGCTTTCCGTTATCTCTGCGGGAATGACCATCGCTGAATTACCGTCAACATATTTTGCTGAATAATCATAGAAGGCAAAATCTTTCTTAGGGATGATTTCGCCTGCCACCGAACAAGACGGTTCATCATTACCAAGAATTCCAAACTCGAGTTCACGAGCTACGACCCCTTCTTCAATGATGATCTTCCGATCGAATTGGAAAGCTTCCGCTACCGCTTTTTCCAGTTCATCAGCATCATCACATTTGCTGATACCGACACTCGAGCCTAAATTGGCAGGTTTGACAAAGCAAGGGTACCCCAATTCATCCGCTACCTTTTTGATGGCACTTTCAGTATTCTTCTCCCATTCAGAACGAATGAACCAAGTGTATTTGACTTGAGGAAGACCCGCCTGGGCAAAAATGTTTTTCATGATGACCTTATCCATTCCTGCTGATGAAGCTAAAACGCCATTGCCTACATAAGGAAGGTTCAATAGTTCCAGCATCCCTTGTACGGTCCCATCTTCTCCATTTGGTCCGTGAAGCAATGGGAAAATTACGTCATACCCTGTTGATTCACTATTTTCATCAGTTGAATGTGCCTGCAAGGCAAGAGGTGAGCCCGATTTGTCCGATGAGAATGTCAAAGCCTCCACACTCTCGGCAGGTCCTGTTAACTTCGGCCCATTAATCCATGAACCCTCTTTTGTTATGTAAATCGGATATATATCAAACTTTGCTAAATCGAGAGCTTTAATGACCGCTAAAGCCGTCTGCATAGAAACCTCATGCTCCGCAGATTTTCCACCATAAAGCAAACCAAGTTTAGTTTTCATGAGTTATTACCCTCCAATATTCTTTTAACCATGTTCATTGTATCACTTTACACTAAAATGGATAAAGCAAACTCCACATTTCTTTTTTGTTACATCTTCTATCCGCCCTGCCCTACAGCCTGTTAATGCGGGGTAAAGCGAAACTTCCATCATTGGCGCTTTTCAATGATGGTTAGTTGAGCCAATCGGGCATTTACAGGCTGTTAAACCTCCACATTTCCTTTTTGTTACAGACCTTCCTCCTGCCCTACAGCCTGTTAATGCGGGGTAAAGCGAAACTTCCAATCATTGGCGCTTTTCCAATGATGGTTAGTTGAGCCAATCGGGCATTTACAGGCTGTTAAACCTCCACATTTCTTTTTTGTTACAGACCTTCCTCCTGATCTACAGCCTGTTAATGCGGGGTAAAGCGAAACTTCCATCATTGGCGCTTTTCCAATGATTACTATAAACGGAACACAGGATAAAACCGCCGCAGCCTGTGCGGCGCCCTCTCTAATCTTTTATGCATGAGATGGTAAGTCTTACACCTAAAGAATTCAAGGATGTCAAATATTCCAATCCACATGGACGATTGGATAATCAGGAGGATGATGTATTTTTAATAACGCTTTCCCATACCTTTTCTTTTCGATTGAAGGTAATAAAGGCATCTGGCTCCTTAATATCTCTATCCGAAAAGTCATCATGCATTTCATCCATGTTTAAATAATCCCCTACGACCCATGCAGGTATCTCAATTTTCGTTCTTGTGTACTTAACATGCCGAAAGGAAAAAACGAGCCCCTCTGCCAGGATATGAGCCAAGGAAGAAATGATTTCTACAGGAATCGCCGTCAGCTCTCTTTTCTTTCTGATTCCAAGCCAAGTCCTCTCTACTTTTAAAAGCTCCAGCTTTAGCGGAATCAGGCTTCCTAACATCATATAATATGTTGAAAGAGAACGAAAATAAATTTTATTGAACCAGCCATCATCCTGGGCTAGGTACACAAATTGATTATTCAATTTACGGAAAAATGGCGGATCCAGATGAGTTTTTGCGTGCCCTAAATATAAAAGTTCCGCTAGTTCCCTTCCATCCAATTCATCCAGCCCTTCCGCTTCTTCAAAATCGATCCAACAGAAATCTCCATATGCCCGGACATTTTCTTTAACTAGCTTCGCAATATCTTCAGATGAAGCGCTCTCTAGCAGGACATTCAAATTGTATTCCCCACCATCGAATTGGTGTTTCAATAATAAGATGGAATCCAAGGTATATGGCAGCGAATAGACGAATTCACGAAAATTTAGTCCATTAAAAAGGACAAACCGTTCGGAAGCCTGCATATACATATATAAGATATCATTGCTATCATTCTTCATAACCTGACCCCCTCCGAGCTCTCAATCAATAATGTTATTTTATCAAACTTTTGGGTTTTCACGTAAGTTATATAACCCCCAATATTAATCATCATCAGCATCGTGTGAATAATGTGAAACATGAACTCCATATTAACCCAAATGTTAAGGAAAACACTCGACAACCTTAAAATATCCATATTATAGTAAGAATGAAGATTTGGAGGAATTGTTCATGGATAAAATTGAAATAGGTTTTATCATTAATTCTTTTCATGGAGCCGTTTCCAGTTATGCTCATGCAACTAAAAAATTAGGTCTATGGCAATCAGAGAAATATGCATTCGAAAAATATTTAAATCAGGAAGATGCAATCCTTGATATCGGATGCGGTACAGGAAGAACCACCTTCGCACTATATAAAAAAGGATACCAAAATCTAACGGGAATCGATTTAACTCCTGCCATGGTTAATGAAGCCGAAAAAATAGCGCATGAATATAACCTGGACATACCCTTTATCCTTGGCGATGCAGCGGACCTCCCTTTCGACGACTCATCATTCGATAAAGCAATCTTCGCTTTTAATGGTTTAATGCAAATTCCCCAGCGAAAAAACCGCACATTGGCTCTAAAAGAAATCAACCGTATTTTAAAACCTGAAGGGCTCTTCATTTTCACAACACATGACCGTGATAAAAACGAGAATTACCTGAACTTCTGGGAGCAAGAGGAAATGATTTGGTGTGGAGGTAAACAAGATGAGAGGCTTTATGAATTTGGGGATATTTTGACATCCGGAAAGACGCTTCAAGAAGATACTTACCTTCATATCCCAACTAAACTTGAAGTACTTGAGTGCCTGGAGGAAGCACGGTTTACAGTCATCGAAAGCTTTTATCGAAGTGAATTATTCCATGAAAACGATGATGTCATCGCATTCTCTTCCGATTGCCGCTTCTGGATCGTCCAAAAATAAGGAAGCGCTTTTTTTATTCAAAAAAATCCAGAGTGACATTTCACTCTGGATACTTAGCATTAAGAAACTTGTTCTAGTTCTTTTTTGGAAGGAGGGTTGAATTGACCTTCCCATTTAGAGATGACGATTGCTGCAAGTGAATTACCGATAACGTTTACTACTGTACGTCCCATATCAAGAATACGGTCGATACCGGCAATAAATGCTAGACCTTCAATAGGAATACCGACAGTTCCCAATGTCGCTAAAAGAACTACGAAAGATACACCCGGTACACCCGCAATTCCCTTGGACGTGATCATCAACACTAGCATTAGCGTAATTTGCTCATACATGCTCAAATCGATTCCGTACATTTGAGCGATGAAGATAGCTGCTAACGCTTGGTATAATGTAGAACCATCAAGGTTAAAGGAGTATCCAGTCGGGATAACAAATGTAGCAATATGCTTCGGACATCCCGCTTTCTCCATTTTTTCCATGATTTTCGGAAGAACCGCTTCTGAACTTGCAGTAGAGAAAGCAAGAATCAATTCTTCTTTTAGAAGCTTAATCAACGTAAAGATATTGAATCCTACAAATTTTGCAATAAGACCCAGAATGACAATTACAAAGAAAAGCATTGTTCCGTAAACAGAAAGCGCTAACTTTCCTAACGGAATTAAAGATTCCAAACCGAATTTGGAGATAGTCACACCGATTAGTGCAAATACACCGATAGGAGCGAATTTCATGACCATATTAGTTAAGTAGAACATTCCTTCTGCTGTACCTTGGAAGAAACGGAATACTGGTTTGCCCTTTTCACCGATGGCCGCAATACTAAGTCCAAACAACACGGAGAAGAAAATGATCGCTAGCATATCGCCTTCTACCATTGCTTTAACTGGATTGGATGGTACAATGTGTACGATTGTATCTACGAACGATTCATGCTGCTTAGTCTCTGCTGTATCAACATATGTGGAGATATCAGTTTGTTCCAGATTATTCATATTCACACCAGCACCAGGCTGGATGATATTCGCTGAAATTAAACCAACAGCAATTGCTATCATAGTTACCACAACAAAGTATGATAATGATTTAGCACCTAGTTTACCTACCGCTTTCAAATCACCTACACCGGCAACTGCAACGATAAGGCTTGAAACGATGATCGGCACTACAATCATTTTAATCATTCGTAGGAAAATGTCTCCGAATGGCTGTAAAAAGTTTTGGGCCGTCTCATTACCATAAAAAATGGCACCAACGGTAATCCCTAGAATTAAACCAATGAAAATTTGGCTAGCTAAACTTAATTTGAATTTCTTCATTTACTTTCCTCACCTTCCATAAAGTCTTTGATGCAAAAACATTTTTGTCTCGGTAAGGGAAACAAGATACTAATAAAAAGAAAGTAATTTTTCTTTTTTTGAAAAACTCTGTCTTTACGCCGAAAAAAAAGACACTTCATGTGTCGATTTCTTATTGGCGTGAATATTCACACATGTTCCCTTAAAGACGCTGACGAGGTTAGCTGTCGGGTTAGGAATTGGAAACACAAATGCCCTTTCATTTCTGAATTCACCCCTAGCGGATAAAATCCACAAAAATGGGTCCCCCGTTCTTGGAATAAGATTAAGCGAGTTAACTTATAATAAAATATTATACTAAAAATGATAATCTGTAAATATTTATTCGCATCAGTTCTAGAAAAAATCTTTAAATATGTCTGAATATTCTGTATTAAACACTATTGTATCTATAATTACTCTTCCCGATTTTTAATCATATAAGTTATATTGATATAATTTGACATCACCTCTCTTGATGAAAGAAGCGGTTATTTTTCCAAAATGCCAAGTAACAGATATCTTACTTTTTCCCTAGAGGTGAATTTTTTATAAGTTGCAGCTTTCACTTTTTCAAATTGAATTGGGGTAATAAAGTAAGAATGGTTCTTCACTTCCACATTCTGCTCCAGTAGAATGACGTCACCCACCGACGGTCCCTTTATGATTTCTTGCTTCCCTTCGCCCTTAAGCCCTTTTGTAATGTAATGTTTATCCACATGGCCTTTTTTAGTCAGTTTGTAAATATAAGGCTGTTTTTGGTATTGTACCGCCTCTATAGGAATGGAGGGTACACCGGCTTTCTCATTGGTTATTACAGTAAGATTCACTTTGGATCCCACCAACAAAGGTTCCGTTTCTTCACCTTCCGGTTCGATTAGTGCCTGAAATGGAAATCTGTTATCTTTTTTTAATGACGGCTCTTCAGCGGGATAGGAATGGATGCGGCCTATCGTTCCTTTCAATGCCTTTTTTGAATCAGAGGAACTTGCTTTTATAGTCATGCCCACTTCAACCTTTTTCATTTCCTCTTCGGAGAAATCACCTTCAATTGCCATATTTGTAGAAACAATGGATATAATGGGATTATTCAGGTTTTTATTGATACTTTTAACTACACCATCAGCCTCACTCGTCGACACGATCGCACTGGACTGCTCCTCAATTGAACTTAATTTAGCGTCAAGCATTTTCACTTTTTCATTCAAACTGTTTTTTTCCAGTTCCTGCTTGTAAATTTCTTGCTCAACGTTACTTTTAATAAGATCTGAAGAACTTGTTGTTATATCAATATTCAAGTTTTTTTCCACCGATTCATCAATTGCTGCTTTTTCAGGATCACTGGTCAGGGTCCCTTGATAAGACCTCAACTTCCCTATGTATTCCTCAATCCCTGCAATTTCTCCCTCAGCTGCCGTTTTTTCCGCTACCAAATTCGCTTTAAGTGCATCAAGTTCGGTCGTCGTATACTCAAACAACGAGGAGCCAGCCGTAATCGCATCGCCTTCTTTTACAAGGAATTTCTTAAAATCATTTTTCTTGGTGTCGAAATAGATATCATACTCTTCTTCAGGTTTAATTACCCCATTTGTTTGAATGGTATCCGTAATTGTATCTTTTTTTACCTTTGTCCAGTTTTCAACGAAAACAGTTCGTTCCACTTTGCTTTCTTTTTTTTCAATAAGATATAAGTTAACGGTTATTAACACTATCGACGCAATGGAGACCGTTGCTATTTTCCATTTCCCTCTCATTCATTTCACCCGCCTTATACAAATACGCCTACTTGGATGCATGCTAAAAAGGCTTTAACAAACCATGTGGCCAGATAGAATAGAACAATCATTAAAAGGATCAAATAATTATTTCGTCCTGTAAACCCCTTTAAATAAAAATATTGCAGAGCAATAATAAGAAATTGAAAAATGGTGATTTCGCTGAAAAAGTGAATGAAATAATCACTTCTGAGAAAATACTGACTGATGATCCCCAATGAAAAAGGATTGGCATCACTCCCTATATCCATTAAAACGAATAGAGGAATCAGTAATGTTTTTTCCACTAATTGCAAAACAAAAAGAATCATTTGAACGATAACTAATTTTAAATATGGGATGTCAGTAACGATCCAAAAGAATAGAGCCGATAAAAATATGTATAGGGAAGGGTCGATTATGCCTGTTATTATATTGCCGCTCAAAATCAGCAACTTTGCTGCTTCGAATTCATCGGCACTCATCTTCGTGATTTCCTTGGAGAACGATTCTGAACCAATGCCAAAGTATCCCCCAAGGGCGAATACTATAAGACTAAGAAAATATAAAAATAGCAATTTCAATCCAAGCTTTGTGACTGCCTCTGCATTTTGCAGCTGATAACGACTTCGATGAGGCTCTAAAATGCCCTTTAACAATCTGACCTGGTACACCATATGTGGTCCTCCTGCAAAAATTGATATATCATCATATATTTTATCTTATTTTGGAAACAATTGCAGAAATAAGGAATGAATATACAAAAAAAACACATAATCATTACCCTTCAAATTTAATCCATTACACTAATTTGGAGTTAATACTGACAAATGATGGGCAAGAACTTTAATGCGTGCAGGAGTTTGTCTATAGTTCTCTCCATCCATATCCACATCAAGCGGCCTCTTGGTCTCAACGGTCAGGGTACCGGCTTGTAAATAAGTCACCCCGGAGTCAGTGCTCATATTTTGAGTCCATGAACGTTTCATCGCAATTATTTCTAAAAATGCACCAAGGCTTGCATTTTCCAAGATGGCAACGCCAAAGAGCCCATCGTCTGGACTGATCATGGGAAAGGGCAATAAATTAGTGCCGATAAAACAACCATTCAAGACCAAAATCATAACTGCTTCCCCTTCAATCAAATCCCCATCATTTTCTAGTTTATAGGAAAAGGGAGCATTCTCACCAATCATCCTTACAGCACTTAATAAATATCCTATCTTTCCGAACCTGCTTTTTTCCTGCTCATCAATATTATTTGATGCATCTGAAATAAGCCCCACTCCCCAAAAATTAGAAAAATAATCGTTATTGGCCTGCCCAATATCAATCGAACGAACTTTACCATTTACTAATGCTTCCGCAGCTTGACGAACATTTTGAGGAATCTTTAATGTTCTGGAGAAGTCATTGCAAGTCCCTCCAGGTAAAATCCCAAACAACGGCCGTCTCCGAAGCGGTGAAAGGCCATTTACACACTCATGTACCGTTCCATCTCCTCCTAATACGAAAACTACATCCATGTCTTCACCGTATTCCAAACAAAAACGGCATGCATCGCCTTTTTCCTTCGTTTGCAGAATGAGAAACTCATCAATATGTGGAGCTATTATTGGAAGACAACCCTCAAGATTCCTTTCGAGTTTACCATTACCGGCATTTTCATTATAAATCAGCATCCCCTTTTTCCATCGCATGATTTTTGCCCCCATATTATTGAAAGAATCGTCTTCTTCCCATCACTTTTACTTTTTCCTAAACCCCCGCTTTTGAAACTCATTAAGATAAAATGAAAAAAAGAGGCTATACGCCCCTTTCGATAAAGCCTTCATATACTTGTCAAATAATCCTTCATCATTAAAATAAGCTTTGAAGACAAGGAACTTCTTTTTTCATTTTTTTCCAAAAATAACAAAAGGCTTTCCAAGATGATGGGGCTTGGCTTAACTTTTGAAAATTCTTCCTGGATCGCTTTTAGTGCTTCCGTATTTTTACGTGTATCCATTCCCTCTTCTTTACGTGTTTCCACTTCCAGCATCCTGACAATGATCGAATGGATTTCCTCTTTTGGGCTCATATCCCGCATCGAGCATCCCGGCAGGGGAAATTGTTTTAATAATGGATCTTCCATGTTCTGGAGGCTTGCGATAATTGAATCCATCCGGTTCAATATGAAACTAGGTAACAATTCCACATTGAAAGCATTTTGTTTCCTGATCAATATTCCGATATATCCTTTGAAAAGGGAATCTAAAATTATGGTGCAATCCGGCAAAAGATCAGCCGAAAGTCCCGGGTATAACTCAATGATTTTACGCTTGAACCAAATCAGGCCCTCTTCATGGATAAAATGTAAAAATCTATCTAGTTCTTTGCTGATATGAACCATTTGTTCCTGCATCATCATTTGAATCAAGTTGGTATTTCCCGTCATATGCTCAATGTGAACAGTGATTTGCCTCATGAATTTGTCTTTGCTGGACAATGAAGCATCCAGTTCAAGATCAAGTAATGAGTCCGTCAACGCTTCATAATAAAATTTAAAAATGGAGACCAGTAATTCTTCCTTCGATTTAAAATGATTATAAAAAGACCCCTTTGCTATCCCACATTTTTCAGCAATTTCCTGAACGGAAGTGGCATGATAGCCTTTCTCCGCGAAAAGCTCTACAGACTTATCTATGATCATCTTATTTTTTTCTTTCATCAAATTCATCCTATCTCTTAAAATTATCCGTTGGTGACCGATGGGTCACATCTTTCAAATTGTATCCCAAAACCCCTGAAATCACAACGTTGACACTAACGAATATTATCTGTTGCAATCATAATCCATATACTATATATTTGAGTCTGTGACCGACTAGTCACAATTTTATGTATGGAGGGTACAAGCTTGAATTCAATAATTAAATTTTCATTAAAGAATAAATTGGCAATCTGGTTGCTTACGATCATCATCGTTGCAGCTGGTTTATACTCCGGTTTAAACATGAAACAAGAAACCATCCCAAGCATCTCGACTCCTTTAATAAGCATCTCCACTGTATATCCTGGTGCTGCACCTGAAGAAGTAGCAGAGAAACTCACAGACCAGATTGAGCAGAAAGTAACAAATTTGCCAGGAGTCGAATTAGTCAGTTCTTCGTCCATGGCTAATGCCTCTTCCGTCCAATTACAATATGATTATGACAGGGATATGGACGACGCTGTAAAAGAAGTGAAAGAAGCTTTAGAGAAATTGGAACTTCCTGAGGGAGTGGATGACCCAAGCGTATCAAAATTGGAATTAAACGCTTTTCCTGTCGTCGCACTCAGTGTAACAGATAAGGGTTCCGATTTACCAGCTCTTACAAAAAACGTCGAAAAGGTGTTAGTGCCTAAACTTGAAGGAATTGACGGCGTGACATCCGTATCAATTTCCGGACAACAAGTAAATGAAGGCAGCCTTGTATTCGACGAGGAAAAAATGGCTCAATACGGGCTCGATGAAGATACCGTAAAGAAGGTTATCCAGGCCGCAAACGTCAACATGCCGCTTGGCATATATAACTTTGATGATAAAGAAAAAACGATCGTTGTGGATGGAAACATCTCCACATTAAAAGACCTGAAAAATATAAAGATACCTTTAACCGGCGGCTCTCAAACAGGAACGCCAGCACAAAACGGACCGGAAACCAATCAATTATCTCCTGAAATGGCAACAGGTCATGCCCAACTGCAAAACGTCAAATTATCAGACATTGCCGATGTTAAAATCACCGGTAAGGCTGAATCGATTTCAAGAACAAACGGCAGCGAATCGATTGGGATTCAGGTTACAAGATCGCCTGATGCCGATACAGTTGCAATCGTAGACGAAGTAAACGAAGAAGTATCTAATTTCAAAGAAGATTTTAAAGGCGTAAGTGTACACACTACGCTTGATCAAGCTAAACCGATTAAAGACTCTGTTGAAACCATGATCAGCAAGGCACTCTTCGGCTGTCTGTTTGCCGTCATTGTTATCATGCTTTTCCTTAGGAACTTTAAAACGACTCTCATTTCCGTCATTTCGATTCCATTATCCCTGTTAGCAGCGCTTTTGGTGCTCAAACAAATGGATATTTCATTGAATGTCATGACACTTGGGGCCATGACGGTTGCCATTGGCCGAGTCGTCGATGACTCCATTGTCGTCATTGAAAATATTTATAGAAGGATGGCTTTAAAAGGCGAACAATTAAAAGGCGGCGAATTAATACGATCAGCCACTAAGGAAATGTTCATCCCCATCCTTTCATCCACAATCGTTACTGTAGCCGTATACCTGCCTTTAGCAAGCGTTACAGGTCCTGTCGGGGAACTATTCATGCCATTCGCCTTAACAATGGTGTTTGCATTGGTCGCTTCATTAATAATCGCCATCACTCTTGTTCCGGCAATGGCAGATTCTTTATTTAAAAAGGGACTATCAAAAAAAGAATTAAAATCACATGAAGAAAAACCAAGCAAACTATCAGCATTCTACCGAAAAGCACTGGATTGGTCGTTAAACCATAAGTTAATCACGTTCGGTACAGCTATTGTATTATTGGTCGGCAGCTTATTCCTAATCCCAAGCATCGGTGTCAGCTTCATGCCTGCAGATGAAGAAAAAACGATTATCGTCACTTACACTCCCGCACCTGGAGAGTTAAAAGAGGATATTCAAAAGCAAACAGAAAAAGTCGAAAAATACTTCATGGATATAGACGATGTGAAGACCGTTCAATACACACTTGGTGAAAGCATGATGGGCGGCATGATGGGCGGCTCGAGTAACTCGGCTCTCTTCTATGTACTCTATGATGAAGACACCGAAAATTTCGGGGACAAAAAAGAAACCGTCATAAAAGATTTAACTGAACTTGAGTCGCCTGGAACATGGAAACAACAAGAATTCACGTCAACATCAAGCAATGAAACCACTCTATTTGTTTACGGAAATACACAAAAAGATATTGAACCGGTAATTGACGATATTCAAAATATCATGAAGAAAAATAAAGATTTAAAAGATGTTGATACAAGTCTTTCCGATGCTTATGAGCAATATACTCTAGTTGCAGACCAGGAAAAGCTAAGTGACCTTGGACTGACAGCTGCACAAATTGGTATGTCCATTGCCAATACGAATAAAGATGATGCTCTAACTACGATTAAGAAAAATGGAGAAGAAGTCAAAGTATATATCGAGACAGAAGAAACGACATTCGAAGACAAAAAAGATCTTGAAAATACGAAAATTTCTTCTCCAATGGGAATGGAAATCCCATTGAAAGAGCTAGTGAAAATTGAAGAAGGCAAAGCTTCCGATACAATCAGCCACCGCGATGGAAAAATTTATGCCGACGTGTCTGCAACAATCAAAACGGATGATGTGGCAGCAGTAACAGCTGAGGTACAAAAGGAAGTTGATAAATTAGACCTTCCCGCAAGCGTCACTATAGACTATGGCGGAGTGACGGAAGATATCCAGGAATCATTCACTCAACTTGGTATCGCTATGTTAGCGGCCGTTGCTATCGTATACTTTGTCCTAGTCGTTACTTTCCATGGTGGTTTAGCACCAATAGCCATTCTCTTCTCCTTACCATTTACGGTAATCGGGGCATTGGCAGGGCTATTCGTTGCAGGTGAGACCATCAGCGTTTCAGCAATGATGGGTGTCCTAATGCTTATTGGTATCGTCGTAACCAATGCCATCGTATTAGTGGACCGTGTTATCAAGAATGAAGAATCCGGGATATCTACCAGGGAAGCTTTACTCGAGGCAGGATCCACCCGTCTACGCCCAATCCTGATGACTGCCCTTGCCACAATCGGCGCTTTAATACCTCTGGCAATCGGTGCAGAAGGCAGTGGATTAATATCACAAGGTTTGGGGATTACCGTTATCGGCGGACTTGTGAGTTCTACATTGCTAACACTTGTAATAGTGCCGGTAGTATACGAAGTCATAATGAAAATAGGTAAAAAGAAGAAAAAAACAGTTAAGTAAAGAATCAAAAAAGAGGGGGTTCCTTATATTAGAAATCCCCTCTTTCTTGATTCAACAATGGCATCAATATGCTCTTAATAAATACAACTGCCCTCATACTACTGGCCCCCAAGTCCTCTTCGTCATTTCCAAGGAAATTTGTTTGTTTGAAAATCTTATATATAAACAAAAAAGGGAAAGAGCTCGCTTTCCCTTTTAATTGCTATGGATTAGTGTTTTGTGAAAGTTTGGTCTATCGCATTTGCCAGGTCCAGCGATTTTTCTTTTAGATAACGTTTCGTTACGTTTAAATCTTTATGACCGGCAAGCTTGGATATCGTTTGTATATCTATTCCATTATCAACTAACCTTTGGCAAAAGGTATGTCGCAGTTTATGTGGATGCACATTGTATTTTTTTAATATATATTGAACTGACCTCGGAGTGATCCTCTGATTATAGCTTGAGATGAATAACGGATCTGCTTTTTCTTTTAAAGAAAAAAGATAATTTTGTACATGTTGTATAGCCGATATTGTAAGGGGAACGGATCTATCGATTTCACCTTTTGCGTTCCTGACAAGTATATAATTCCGCTCTGTTTCCATGATGACGTCACGGCCATTCAAGTCACATAATTCGGAGACACGGATTCCTGTATGTAACAAAAGGTAGACGATGGCAATGTTCCTTAGATTTCCTTCTGCTTCTATATCTTTTAACAGAATCTGCTGCTCATTCATGCTTAAAGTTTCAGGTAGCTCAAGCTTGTGCTCCTTAACCTTACGTTCCACAGAAAGCATCACTTGCGGTTTACCTAAAAATTTAAAGAAAACATTTAAAGCGATATAGTGTTTTTCGATTGTTCCTGGGCTTTTCTTGCAATTTTCTAAATAATCAAGATAACCCTGAACATCTTCAGAATGAATCTCCATCAATATCTTTTGTGTCTGGTCACAAAACTGTGAAAGGACACCAGTATACGTTTTGATCGTATTAGCTGATTTGCCTTGGTCTCTCAACCATTCAGCAAACGAAAAAATCATTTCATCTTTAGCAGAGGTATCCATCGGCTATTCCCCCAATGACAGTTTCAGAACTACGTTAAGTTTAACATATATCCCTATAGAAACGAAGAATTCTGTCCCTTTGTCTTAATCAGATATGGATAATACAGATAGAAGTAGAAATTAAAATGCATTCATAGTATGCCCTACCATGTATACTGCATATAACTTTCTTTATGGCCCTTTTTATTTCTCTACTTTTTAAAGGTTTAAATACTAAGATACTGAAGGAATGACAACAGCAAAAAAAGACCAGCCGGATG
>NZ_JAGGQJ010000007.1 GCF_018613325.1 Bacillus sp. ISL-34
TCAAGTTTCGTAATGGAAATGTTGTTTAGTGAGATATCATTGTTGAATGAATGAACCCGGAGATGACTAGCAAAAAGACCATCGGTTTTGGATGCTCGGAATGGTAAAAAAACTCGATGAAAATCGAGTTTGTTTACATTTTTTTTAGGTTTGTGCAATTTGAATGTTTATTTCCACTCCAGGCACTCGCTTTCCGCGGGCGGTCCGGGAGCCTCCTCGACGCTTCGCGCCTGCGGGGTCTCCCCTGGCCACGCTTTTCCCGCAGGAGTCTCGTACCTTCCGTTGCAATCAACTTTGTTTTAACAGTAAGATAGAACTCCTTTTGTCTAAAATCTGGTGGCTGCTGTGCAGCCTTTTTTTGTGTGCATCGAGAGGCATACAAAAATATAAAAATCAATAAAAATTTAACAATCCAAAATTATCAATATATGGTAATGTTTTAAATGGGATTATTTTCTTATAAATTTTATTCAGGGGTGATTAGTGCGTGGAGTTTTTTACTAAGTGGTCGTTTAAGAATAAGGCTGCCGTTTCATTGGTAACCATATTTATTTTGTTGTTAGGAGTTATCAGTTATTTTAAACTGCCGATGGAATTTTTACCATCTGCCGATAATCCACAAGTTACGATTATCACAATGGGGCAGGGCACCGATTCAAAAACAATGGAAGCACAAGTTACAGATCCGATTGAAAGGGCAGTTACGGGAGTTAAAGGAAAGAGTTCAATATACTCCACCACTGGAGATGGGTTTTCAAAAGTAGATCTATTCTTTGAAGCAGGATCGGATATGAAACAAGCGAAACTTGATGTACAAGAGGCTTTAGGCAGTGTAGCATTGCCGCAAAGCATGGCAAAGCCTACTGTTACACAGTTAAATACATCAATGATTCCCATTTCATTTGTTGCTGTTACTTTCAAGGATGGATTAACAGCTGAAAATATAGACTTTACCAAGAAAGAATTAGAGCCTCTGTATAAAGATATTAAAGGGGTTTCGGATGTACAGACATTTGGAGTTTCGCAATCTATTCTTTCAGTCAAAGTGGATAATGAAGAATTGGCTAAAAAGAAAGTCTCGATTCAAGATGTCATGAGCGTCCTTAACGGTCAGAATGCAGCTCTGGCCGTAGGCGAAAAAGTGATTGATGGGAAGGCAAGCAACATCAAGGTTATCGGGGATTTAACAAGTATTGAAAAATTAAAAGCGTTAAAGGTCACTCCAAATGTCCCCCTTGGAGAGATAGCAAAAGTTGAAGAAGCGAAGGCTGGTAATCTCATCAGTCGTTTTAACGGAAAGGAAAGCATTGACTTAAGCATTATCAAGGACAGTCAATCAAATGCTGTCACAATCAGTAAAGAGGTTGAAAAAGTAGCAAAGGAAATTAATGAAAAGTATAGTGACCAGAAATCGACCATTTATTTATCTACAGCTGATATGGTGGAGACTTCCGTTCAGGCGATGGTAAAAGAAGTTCTGCTAGGTGCGCTATTTGCTACGATTGTAATCATGGTCTTTTTACGGAACGTACGATCTACATTCATTACAATCGTTTCCATACCGTTATCTCTTGGCTTTACGTTATTCTTGCTGTCATTGTCGGGAGTGACGCTGAATATTTTGACGCTGGGCGGTGTCGCTGTAGCGATCGGGCGCTTGGTGGACGATAGTATTGTTGTTATTGAAAATATTTTCCGGAAAATGCAGCAGGAGAAGATTTCAGTCGAATTGGTGATGGATGCAACTAAAGAGGTGGGAGTGGCGATAACAGCTTCAACCCTTACTACTGTAGCCGTTTTCTTGCCGGTTGCTTTATTGAATGGAGGGCTTCAAGAGTTTCTTCTTCCTTTCGCTTTGACGGTCACTTATTCTTTGCTGGCCTCTTTAATTGTGGCATTAACGGTTGTTCCGTTAATGAGCGCAGGATTGCTGAAAAGGACGGAGCTGCCAAAACATCTACCGGCCAAGCGTTTTACCAAACTGGTTACTTGGTCATTGAATCATAAATGGGTAGTCTTAATTGTTGCTTTGCTGTTGTTTGTCGGTTCCGTTGGTACATATTTTGCCATGCCAAAAGGGGCGATTGATAATTCTTCAGCAGACTATGTCTCCGTGACATTAACTTATCCAAATGATCAGCCCTATGAGAAAGTAAAGGAAAAAGCGATTGAACTCGAGGAAACGATGCAGGATATGAGTGAAGTGGATAATACTTTCATGCAATTAGGAAACTCTGCCGAGACGGCACAATATGGCGCAGTCACATCACCTACAGAAGCAACTTTCGGCATCCTGGTGATGGATAAAGCAAATGTAGATACAATCCTGGAAAAAATGGAAGAGGAACAAGAAAACTATCCTGATGCGAAGCTTAAAGCCACCGCCTCATCATTTATGATGGGCGCATCAAAGACGAACATTACGATAGATGTGATCGGCAGTAATGTTGAAGATTTGGAATCAACGGCCAATAAGGTCAAAGAAAGAATTCAGGATATTAAAGGAATTGAAAGTGTTACAACGAACCAAGACGAAAAGAAAACCATTTATTCATTCAAGGTAGATCCAGCTAAAGGCAATACAGAACAAATCGGTCAACAATTAGGTATCATGCTCAATAAAACCCCTATCGGCAATATAACTTTGCAGGATAAGCAGACACCTGTCGTCCTTGAACCAATCTTAGATCCTAAAAAACCAGAGGATTTAAAAAGTATTCCAATTATGACAGACGGCGGTCTAGCTCCGGTGTCTAAGGTTGCATTTTTAAAGAGCGAAGAGAGTGCAACAACGCAGTTCCATAAAGATGGGGAAACGTATCTTCAATTGACGGCAACGGTCGACCCGACTATGCTTTCCGATATTGCAAGCAAAATAAATCTTGAGATATTTGGAGATAAAGAGAACAAAGGCCTTGATATTCCGAATGATGTAGAAGTTTTAGTCGGGGGAGCCAGTGCTCAGCAGACAGATGATTTTTCCGATTTGTTCCTTACGATGTTAATATCGATCGGCATTGTCTTTTTAATCATGGTTATAACATTCAAATCGATCAAAGCACCGATTGCCATTCTATTTTCCTTGCCATTCGCTGCCATTGGAGCGGTACTAGGATTGGTTATCAGTCGAATTCCAGTGGATATTACAGCACTGCTGGGTGCTCTCATGTTGATTGGAATTGTTGTGACAAACGCGATTGTTCTTCTGGATCGAGTCAAACAAAACGAAGAAAAAATGATTATCCGTGATGCGATCGTCGAAGCGACTGCTACAAGATTCCGTCCGATCATAATGACGGCTGTAGCAACGATTTGTGCCATGCTGCCGCTTTTATATAAAAAGGCGGAAACAGGAAGCCTGGTTTCACAAAGTTTAGCGATCGTTGTCATTGGCGGGCTAGCTGTGTCTACACTTCTCACACTTATCGTCATTCCATGTATATACGAATTGCTGTACTATAAAAAATCGAAAAAACAGAGAAAGAAAAAGAGGGAACCCGTTAACGAACAAATCGAGATGTAATAATAAAAAGTTTGCAGGGAAAGCAACGCTTTCCCTGCAAACTTTTTTCTGTAATATAGTGCATGCTTTATAGTTTTTTTAAAATAATGGTTGACTTTCCTTTAACCTGTAACTAAAATGATTACATCAGAGGGTGATACAATCGACTGTGTAGTTACTAAAAATGCTATGTTCTTATATAAATATTTTTTTGTTCTGAATTGTAACTAACTAGGTTACAGGTTTAGCTAATGATGAAAAGTGAGGGAATATATGATGACAGTGAAAATTAAAGCGTATTCTGATTTTATTTGCCCATTTTGTTTTTTAGGTAAAGGTCCTTTGGACGAAATCGTGAAGGAAAAGGATGTAGAAGTGGAATGGATGCCATTTGAATTGCGTCCGAGTCCATATTCCAAAATTGATCCATGGAGAGAACCAGATAAGTTGAATTCATGGGATTCTTACATTCTTCCTGCTGCGAAGAAGCTAGGGGTTGATATGCGTTTACCCCGTGTATCCCCGCATCCCTATACACATTTGGCGTTCGAAGGGTGCCATTTTGCAAAGGAGCACGGAAAAGGGAACGAATTCCACAATAGAGTATTTACAGCGTTCTTTCAAGAGGAACAAAATATTGAAGATATTGAAGTATTGTCAAAATTAGCGGGTGAAGTTGAGCTTCCTATAGATGCTTTTAGAGAAGCATTAGTGTCACGAAAGTATCGGGAAGTGCACCAAAAAGCACTTAAACATGCTTATGAAGAAGCAGATATCAGGGCAGTCCCAACGTTTATTATTGGTGATGAAGTTATTCAAGGTCTAGCCAGCAAAGAAAGGTTAGCGCAAGTCATTGAGAAGGAAGAAGCAAAAAATAAACGGAATGAATTTGATGGCTTGCAATGTGATGGTAAGGGGAATTGCTAAAGGCCTTTTGAACTGTCATGGAAATGCTGATATACAATGTTAAACTCATTTTAGATTACTCCTTACATTAGGGCTTAATTTTAGAATACTTAAATATTACAGAAAACCCCCTTTTATAAAACAATAAATCCCTTCCATTTACTGTTTAATATAAAGGGGGGATTTTAATGTAATTCTAGTTGAATTGTAGTAACAATATTAGAATCATCAATCCATAAATAAACATTACTACATTTATGCGTGAAATATCTAATGGCAAAAGTATCTTTTAAATAATCTTCTAAAGTCCAATTGTATAAGGAGAGAGAGATTAAAGGCCCCTTTGATGTGTTTTTTAAACAATCTAACACCTTATCGAACTCCATATCTTCGTATTTCTCTATAAATTCAGATATTATCTTGTATGATTTTTGAGGTTTCCATTCATATTGTGTCTTGCTAATTGTCCCATATAGATTTTTTATTATTGGATTTAAATTATTTGACCTGATCAAGGAGAGAGATTCTTGATTCGGCTTACTTAACATTATTTCTGATGGTAATTCGTTTTCTAATACAATCTTCGTGTTGTCAAAATGCATCATAATTTCTTCGATTACTTGATTATCAATTCTATTATCGACAAATAACGAAGTAACACTATTTTCATCTTGATAACTTAACAGTAAAAAGAATTGAGTTAATAGTGAATATTTTTTTTGGACCTTTGAATTGGGGATAAATTCCCTGATCTTGAAATCTGAAAAACTGTCTGTATTGTCTTCGAACTGATTAGTAGCTTCAAAAGGTTTCAACCATTCCATTAGTAGCCCACCTAGTAAGTTTTTATTTAATTCAAAATAACTATAACTATTTGCAATGGCTGAATAAGTGCCATTTTTTACTGTCCTGAACGTTCCACCTAGTTTTGCACGGTATTTTCCAGCAGATAATCGGTCAGATGATTCATTTCTAATTGTGGAAGTTGGTCGGTTTATAGGATAGCTGAAGTTGTGGGTTTTATAATTTTTCCAACCGCCATTAAGAAATCCGTGATGTTTTTGTATTGTAACTTTTACATTGCTATAAGCGATTACATCTCCACCAACTTGTATTGTCCAAGCCAAAAACTAGAAAGGTAGATATGAAATTGGACGGTGTTTTTTGTTTCCTTACATCTACCTATATAGTTGAATTATCACATATTATATCATGGCTTTTTATAAAAAGTAGTCTTTTTTACCTAAATATTTTGATTATTTTACTTAATTAACAGGATATTTATACTATATTCAAGGCTAAGACGGACTGTTTAATATAATTAACAGAGGTGAATAATTGACAATGAGAATCATTTTCATTTATAGTGAAATGTGTAATGAAAGTAATTCTCAATTAGGAAGGTGATATAGATGAAGGTATTCATTGGTTATGTCAGTTTATCCGGTAATACCGAGAAAATGGCTATAAACATAAAGAATAGAATGAAGGCTGTCGGCTGTGAAGTATATATGGAAAGATTGGATACTGTTGAGGTTGATGCTTTAAAGGATTTTGATTTGGCCTTTATTGGTTTATATACATGGAATCTTGAAGATTTACCGTATGAAGCAAAAGAGTTTTATGAAGAAATTGACCAAGTGGACTTTGGCGGAGTGAAAGTCGCATTCTTTGGTGCCGGCGACTTGACCCATTCGAAACCGTGCGCCGCGATAGATATCCTTTCCGATAAAATGAAGCAATTTGGATTTGATGTATATGATCAAGTATTGAAATTACACCAGGAAAGCACTACATACGAACAATTAAGGAAATGTGAAGACTTTGCAGAGCATGCCCTTATATGGGGAAGCAATAGGAAGAAGAGGAGATTCTCCATATGGGATCGGATGCTAGGCAGCCCCAAATACCAAAAGTTTGTATTTTTGTTAAGGAGGGTCCTTGATGATTACCCAATTAAGTGCAAAGGGAGAAGCAAAAAAAGAGGAACTTATACAAGAACTTCTGAAATTCGGGATTTTTAAAAAATATAATAAACAACTATACGAGCTTCCAATAGTTATTTTACAGAAGGAATTCAATCAATTGAGAGGTGAATTAAAAAATGTCTAGGAGAAGGAAATCTTATACTGAACTGCTAAAAGAAAACCGCGAACTTCTGTTGCATGACAAAATTGAAGTGGAGCGCATCTATACAAAAATCGATCAAAAAGCTATCAATGAAAAAAAGGGCAGTAAGCTAGTACAATCATGATTGGTTAAAAATGAAAACCGAAATCCATTTTTGATTTCGGTTTTTTCTTTTGGGTCCGTTATTGAATGCTGTTGATTCAATAAACCGTGCAGGTTAGTTGAAAGAAGGGATTTTCCGATTGGTTGTCGAATAAAAACCCATACGCAAAAAACTTAGGAGGAGCACCACATGGAAAATGTAATAGATGGAATCAATCATTGGATAGGTTTTATACCTGAAGAGTACAACCGGATGACAGAAAAAGAATTAAATCATCGACCAATGCCACACAAATGGTCCAAAAAAGAGATTTTAGGTCATCTATGCGATTCTGCATTGAACAATATGAATAGGTTTATCAAGATTCAGTACGAAGAACAGCCATATGTTATACAATCATATAATCAAGACCAATGGGTATTAGTCCAGAATTATCAGGAGCGACCAATGGATGAGATAGTTAACCTTTTTTGTGCTCTAAATAAGCAAATCATACATATAATAACGAATACACCAAATGATAGATTTTCTAATCTTTGTGATATAGGAAATAATCAACAAAAATCATTGGAGTGGCTAATAAAAGATTATCTAGAACATATGGAACATCATATTAACAATCAAATTCTAATTAAAAAATAGTGATCTATTTAGGTCACTATTTTAAATTTATCGTTTTTCAGAGCCTTATTTTAAGGAAAGTGGGAGGGTATACAGTTTTAATTCGGACACATAATTACTATTTTTCTACTCTGTTTTTCACTTTTCTTAACAGCTTGTCATGAAGCTTGGACAAGGTAACCAATACAAGGATAGAGCCGATTAATGTTAACGACATATCCCATTGTGCGTCCCAAATATCACCTTGAGTTCCTAAGAAGTCCTTTGAAGCTTTTCCGCCTTTTGAAATGAGGGCAGCTATCCATTCGATGATTTCATATAAGGCTCCAATGGCAAGCGCAAAGCTTAATGTGACAGCAAATAACCAGGGTCCTTTTGTTAGAGGGGTTTTACGTATTACTATTTCTCTAATCACAATCGCTAATAAACCTTTTATAAAATGTCCAAACCGATCATAGTGGTTCCGGTTTAGGTCGTAATGATCTTTTAACCAATTAAACAGAGGGACTTTTGAGTACGTATAATGGGCACCGATGAACATGATGATTGAAAGAACGGCAATAACGAAATAGGATAATGTAGTAAGGCGGAATTTATTATATGTAGCCATTACATAAATCAGAAACACAACGGCAGGAAGTACTTCCATTGTCCATATCAAGTATCCTTCAGGCTTAATAACTGACCAAATCAAAACTGCAGATACTAGCAATAGTAATATTAAATGAATCAGTGTACTTTTATCTCTTCCCAATTTTTTCACTCCATAAATTTAGGTTTTGTATAATTGAATTGCATTCGGAAAAATCAAACAATCTGTGAATGGATAAAATGCTTAATGCTTTCATTTAAATCATTAGCCGCTTTTGTAGGGATCTGATGTTTTGTTTGATCAATGAACTTTAATTCCGTACATGGCAATTTTTCGTGCAATAACTTAGCGTATTGATGCAATGGTTTATCTTTTTTACCATAGACAAGTAATATGGGAAGGCTGATTTTCTCTAGCTGATTGGTACAGTTATAATGCAAACTGTAACGGTAATACTGCTCAATATTTCTGGCATCTCCTTTTAGGGCTTCATTAAACATTGTGTTGAACAACTTTTTTGTATTTGAATTGCTCCATGAAATGGAAAGCGCTAGTATTGGAACTGCGTCTTTATTTGCAAGTGATATTCCTAAAGAAATCTTTTGCTTTAAATATTTATCCCTCACTTCAGACATTCCACCTATAACAATGCCTCCTAGAGCCCTATCGGCACAACTCAGCAAAAATTCCATTACGATAGAGCCGCCGGTTGAATATCCGCATATGATTGCTTTTTTAATTTTCAAATGATCCAACAGATGTTTGATATCTTCTATAATCAGGGGATAAGTTACTGGCAGTCTTGAATACTGACTTCTTCCATGACCCCTGATATCAAAGGTTATTACTTTGAATTCCTCGGATAATTCCTCTATTTGGTATTGGAAATTCACACTAGTCAGTACAGGAGGATGAATACAAACAATAGGAACCCCTTTTCCCTTAACAGAATAATACAAGCTAATACCGTCCACATCTAACATGGGCATGAAGATTCACCTCAACTATCTTAAATCTTTTTCAATCATTCTTATTCAGGTCAACATGAATTGTTATATAAGCAGACCGATGAAATAAAAATGAAATTCCCATTCGAAGAGTGCTAATATCCTTCTTAAAAGAATTTTCCCTTTAAAACGTATTTTTATTACTAATTGTTTTGGTAACAAACATCTTGAATTTTTTGGGTTCTTTTGAACAAGATATAAGAGTTCAGGAAATGAACAAAAATATATAAAATAAGGTGATGTAAATGAGAGCAAACATGGATAAAATTTTACCAGTAGTCGCTTCGGTCGGAGTGGGTATCGCTACTTATCAAATGTTGAGTGGAAATGGCGGGAAAATGAAAAATATGGTGCCGCTTGCCACTAATTTGATGGGAATGGGTACTGGGATGCAAGGGCAGAATCAACAACAGTCAGATTATCAATAAAAAAAAATCCCCTTAAGGGGATTTTTTTGTTTTTATTCAAGAAACGTGGTCTCCATCATGTAAGCTTAATGCACTCCATGGATACTATTTACCATTTTTTATAATTTAAGTAATAAAACACCAAATAAATAACTTCATACGTTATAATGAATGGGCTCCAAGGAAAGTCAGTCAGAAACCTGCAGGAGTGATTATATGAATGGAGGTTATTTGTGTTGAAGAAAAAATTATTAGTCATTATTCCAACAGTTGCCCTGATGTTGGCCCCTCTAGGGACGGGAACTTCAATTACCCAAGCAGCATCAAAGGGCAGTCAAACCCAGAAATTCGAAACTAAGGCGGAAACGCGCCCGACCCTCAGGAAAGGCTCACGTTCGAGTTATGTAAAAGACTTACAGCAAAGCCTTAAAGATGTAAAGTATAATGTAGGCGTTGATGGGATTTTCGGTACCCAAACACAAAATGTGGTAAGGGAATTTCAAGTGGATCATAACTTGAGTTCGGATGGTATCGTCGGTCCGCTGACATGGGCTGCTTTAGATGAAAATAAGGTAGAAAGAAAACAGTTCACGGAAAAAGACGCAATCGCGTTAGGGAAGAAGAAGCTGGGTAATAAGATCATATTCAGCGGTGATGGCAGATTGCTGAAAGATGGCAAAAGAAAAGCATATTACAAATATAAAGCAGCTAATAAAGATTGGATAGATCAAGGCGGGACAGGAACGATTGGGTGGTTCCACATTTATAAAGATGGCCGTGTAGTGGAACAATAAAGGGATATACATGCAAAAAATGTTCTCACTTTAAGTGTGATTTTTTTTTTTGAAGCAAGGATATTATAGGATGACTAAATACATCTATTTTTGGCTATAAATAACAAGTAAATACAGATATAATAATAAATGGACAGCAATTTGGTATAGTGGGCAGCGGTCACTCCTTTTCAGAAAGGGGGTGTCGCTGGTGATTTCTATTATGGACGGACTGATGCTAATGATTTCATTCGCCTCTTTAATCGTCGCAGTAATCGCGGTTACATTAAAAAAGTAACCCCCTCCATACCTCCGGCCAGATGTATGTAGGAAAAGGGTTACTTTCATGATTGAGTAGCTTCTGACTTACCACAGAAAGCCGCTGCTCTTTATGCAGTTTGCTGTTCATTAAGACGCTGGTTTAACCAGTGTCTTTTTTTATATTTGTTAGTTATCATTATTATATCCTCATTTTACCTATACATTCAACTAAAAAACATGGGAAGAGCATTGATTCTTAGGTTTTCGTTAAATTCCTGCCGGCTTCCAGTTCTTCATTCCTTTATAAGATACAATCGAAGGAATCATACAAAGCAAGGCCATCGGTAAACAATAAAGAAGATAGAAATGCCCTCCGTTTTCCAGTAAGGGAATATAGGCTAAAGCAACAAAAAGTAAAGTGAAAAAAATGATCGTAAAAATCCCGAAAGATTGATGATAGAATGCATGAATTTCCCTTCTTCTTTCATCTTGATTGGGTAAGGTCTTTGCTGCTTTGTGCGTTCGAAGGAACAGGTACAGGGAGAACATTAGAAATAATGCGGAAAATGGTAAAGCGATCGCAAATAATGAAACGCCAAGAATGGAAAGATAAAAGCTGGATAAAAAGAAAACTTCCGATACCCCTAATGCAAAACAATAATTAAAGATACTTATTCTATCAGGTTGTTTAAGCATGAAATCCCTCCTTCTATATCATATTATGCAACTGCTTTCATGTTCACCACTTTGTCACATTTAAAAGGAAAATAAATACACCATTACCACCCAGGATAGTAAATGGCACCGCTCGCTAACCAGTCAGATTTATCAAGCCTGCAGATGTTGAATAGAGTCTTTGCATATTACGAATAGTAATAAAATATCGCGTAAAGGGGGGAGTGCTCAATGACTGTAAAAACGGCAACTAAAGGAGTTCTGCTCGTTCTTCTATTTTATTTCCTTTATGTAGCAGTGACGGCAGTGGTTCTTTTCCCCAAAGAAGAAAAAGAAGATAATAGGCCGATTAAACAAGTAAGTGCATATATGGGAGAGAAGGAAGCCACCGTGGATCGTGCTCTGCTTCTCGAAGACGGCTATGAGTCGGGACTCGCCCGAATGCGTATGATCCAGGATGCACAGCAGTCAATCGATATTGCCTACTATGCTTTTGGGAAAGGTAAATCAACCGAGCTTTTTCTTGGAGCATTGATCGATGCGGCTGACCGAGGTGTCAAAGTCCAAGTCCTCCTGGATGGAATATCTCATGGACTCAGGGGTCAATTAAGCAGTGCCCGTTATGCATTGGCTTCGCATGAAAACATTGAATTAAGATATTACGAAACCTTGAAGCCATTTAAGCCGTGGACCTGGCATAATCGCCTTCATGACAAGATCATCATTGTAGATGGAAAGTTAGGCATCATCGGAGGGAGAAATATCGCAGATAAGTATTTAGCAAGCAAGCCGCCAAGGAATTTTGTCTATGACAGGGATGTACTCATTTTCAATGCTAAAGAGGAGAAAGATAGTGTAATCGTTGAAATGAAGGACTATTTGAATGAGTTATGGATTCATCCTTATACGAGCGATGTTTTTTCGGATCTCTCAAAAAGGCAAACGGAAAAAGGAAAACGTGAAAGAGATGAATTAGCGAAACAATACAGTAAAGCTTTGCGCACTGAAACCGATTTCGTTAACCCAGTCATCGATTGGAGCAAGGCTACAACACCTACTAAAAAAG
The DNA here is from genome assembly GCF_018613325.1 of Bacillus sp. ISL-34. Taxonomy (GTDB): domain Bacteria; phylum Bacillota; class Bacilli; order Bacillales; family DSM-1321; genus Peribacillus. Next base: position 12,044 of record NZ_JAGGQJ010000007.1, read on the forward strand.
TGTCCTTCATTCATAATCCAATCGAACGTTACAACAAACACCCTATTGTGTGGAGATCTCTAGTGGATATAGCTGCGAACGCCAATCAATCGGTTTTAATCCAAAGTCCTTATATTGTTCCTGCGGATGCTCTGAAGAAATATGTACCGAAAGAGATGGATTCAAAGGCTGATTGGACACTACTTACCAACTCTGCGGCATCAACCCCCAATATGATCGCTTTTTCCGGTTACTTGGCGCTTAGGGATAGTATCGTTGAGACGGGGGCAAGGCTTTACGAATATTCAAAGCCTTATTCTTTGCATGGTAAATCGGTTGTCTATGATCAACGATTAAGTGCAGTGGGTTCCTATAATTTGGATTCTCGATCTGCCTTTTTAAATACAGAATCGATGGTGGTCATTGATAGTGAAGCATTTGCAGCACAGTTGATAGGAGCAATCGAATCGAAAATCTCAAAAAGTACACTCGTTGCCGACAATAAAAAATATATAGAACCGCCTGAAGATCAGAAAAAGGAAGAGTCTTTTTTTAAAGCCACCTTTTTAAATGCCCTCTCGAAAATTACAGTATATTGGAATAGATTCATTTGAATGATGACGAAAAGACAGCAATCGCGGTGATTGTTGTCTTTTTAGCCTTTTGCGGAGATTATCTTATGAAAACAGGTGTAATTTGCTATACTTGAGCAACCTAATCACAACTATCGCAAGGAGAACAGAAACATGCAAACATTACAGCACCTATCGAAACATATTGCCTACCTGCCGCCAGTTCAGGAAACGGATCGCCCGGTTCTTGCCGCCGTGATGGGAAACAAGAAAACGCTCATCATCGATGCCGGTAACTCTGTCCGGCATGCACAGCTCTTTAAGGACGAATTGCTTCGGAATGATATAAGCGGGAATTTCCTCGTTCTTACCCATTCACACTGGGACCATGTTTTCGGACTGGAGAATATCGGGATTCCGGTGATTTGTCAGGAAAAAACATACATCAACATTAAAGATATGCAGCAGCTTTCATGGGAAGATCAGGCCCTCGATCAACGGGTCGAAGAAGGGACCGAGATTCCCTTTTGTGCCGATGCAATCAAATTGGAACATGGGACAAATAGAGAGATTACCTTTCCCCTGCCCGATATCATCTTTGAAAAAACGATGACGATCGATCTCGGCAATATAACCTGTGTCATTGAACATGTTGGCGGCGACCATGCCAAAGATTCCTGCATCATCTATGTACAAGAGGAAAAAACATTATTTTTGGGAGACTGCCTTTATGCCAATCTATATGCTGAAAAATGGAATTATACGGCAGAACAGGCTTCGCTGCTCATTAAGAAAATTGAAGCCTATGATGCCGAAACATATATACTTTCCCATCATGATCAGCCTTGCACGAGACTGGAAATGGAGACGGAGCTTAAGCTAATGAAAGAATGTACCAGAGCGGTGGTCGAACATCGGGGAAACCGAGCTTTAATGGAGCAGGAATTGGCTAAAGAATTAAAGCGGGATCTAACTGAGGGCGAGCTTGAAACGATTGGCTTTTTCGTGAATGGTTACGTTGAGTGATATGTGCACAAGGAAAAGAAAGTACACTACCTGAGTACGATCCTAACCAAAAAAGTAATATACGAATGCTAACACGGACGGTGGATCTATAAGCCTTAATAAAATGAAAAAGCTCCCTTTGGGGAGTTTTTTTATATAGCTTGTACATGTATCACAAATGAGGATTCCAACCAATTGGAACCTCTCTGGGCTTCTTTTAAATTTTATTAACATAAGGTCTTTTATAGGCTTTTGCTCTTTGTTTGGAGGTAGTCATGGACCTTAGTTGTCTTTGTGAGATTGGTGATACAATTACTGTTCCTGAGGGATACATAATGTTGTTTTTGTCATCTGAATGCCGTGCATTGACTAACAAGGCATGTCCAAATTCATGAGCCAAGATATCCATATTTTTTTGTTGGAATGTAGCATATGTCATTACAATATTACCTCGAGTTCCGTTATTATCCCATCTGACGTTACCAATGGCCTTTCCATCTTGAAGGTCTTGTGCATTAATGTAAAACACAGCAAGTCCAGTTTTACGGCCACAATTACCTTTTCTTAATGCTTTAAAAACTTTCTCTCGTTTCCGCACCTGCAAAGGTACGGAGATCCTTGCTAAAGTGGCATCAACACTTAAACCACACTTCCGGGCTCCTTCTCTAGTTCTTAAATCACAAATATTCGGCCGAAAATCAATTCCCCATATGTCACTTGCGTATTTAAATTGTGTTATTATATCTTCTTCCCTCACTCCAGCGGCGTCACCTAAAATGAAAACACAAACATCGGTTGTATACCGAATGCTCTGACCGTTGGCGTTCAGACTCGTATTCTTACTGGTTTTCTTATCTTTATTCTTTGACACAGCATTCATCCTTTTTGTTGATAAAGTTCCCACATATTAATAAATGCATTAATTCCTCAATATGTTTGGACAACCCTATCCAAAAAGTTGAATGACCAAAGAATATAAAAAGCTCCCTTAAGGGAGTTTATTTATTTGTCCATTCCAGAAAGAGATAACAAGAAAATTTACTCGTGAGCATTATGTTTTATTAAAACAACAAATTATGGTTTTTTATATCCTGCATCTGCAGAAAACTGCACCTCTGATTGTTAGGTGTTGTCTAACAATTAGGGTGCAGTTCAGATTAATTATGAGCTTTTTCCAGAGCTAGTTTTATCCCGAAACCAATCAAGACCGTCCCGGTTATACCCTCGAAAATCGCTTGAGTTCTAGGCTTTTTCATGAAAGCGCTGATTTGGTTCAGCAGATAGATATAAAATACAAACCACATCGCAGTTAAAACGGTATACGTTATGCCCATGATCAGGAACGGTAAAAACGTATCTTTGCCTGGATTCACGAACTGAGGCAGGAATGTTAAAAAGAAGACGGCCACTTTAGGGTTAAGCAGATTGGTAAGGAACCCTTGCTTAAAGCAAGACTGGTTTTCGTACTTACTTTTGACTGACGTTTCCGCCGCTGCGGCAACTTGCTTATTTCTTAATCCCCATAAGGTCTTGAAGCCTAGATATACCAAGTAAACGGCACCGACATATTTAAAGATGGAAAATAGGAAAGCGGATTTCACAATGATTGCCGAAAGTCCGAACACGGCAGCTGATGTATGAATAAGCAGGGCACAGCACGTACCGAACATCGTTTTAAAACCTCCCGACGTCCCTACGGTAACAGTGTTCCTTGTGGCTATTGCTGTATCTGGACCAGGTAAGATGATGAGAAGAATGCACATGATGATGAACAAATAAAAGTTTTCCATATTAGGACCTCCACTCTTAGACGATGAATTCTGAAAATTATAACATAGATGTACTTGGATTAGGGAGATAAATATGAAAGTCATGATTATCTCAATACAAAGGAGTCAATCTAACGGAACAAAAAAACAAGCCAAATCATTTTTTATGATCTGGCTCGTTTTATTGAAAAAATTTTGTTAAGGTAACTTTTTCAACACAGCACGTACCGGACTTCCATCTGCTTCAACTAAAGGAAGTGGGAGGGCTGCCAGCTCATAATTACCCGGTCCTATACTGTCTAGTACAAGTCCTTCCAAAATGTGAATTCCATGACCGGCAAGTTCATGATGTGCAGACAGTTCTTTACTATCCAGTGGATCCACTGATGGTAAATCAAGACCAATAAGACGAACGCCGATTTCTGAAAGATATGCCGCTAATTCTGGTTGGATATGAGGAATCGTTTGTGGAAACACACTCCGATTCTTCCATGCATCCGTGCGAATTAACAGACGGGTAACGCCTTGTAGGTCTATACTGGATAATTCATTGACACCGATGCTTGTCTTGTTAGGTAAATGGATAACTCGGGCACTTCCCATATATAAGTCGAGATCCAAATCAATCACTCTTTTTCCATCGTCATCAAAGTGAAAAGGTGCATCAATATGGGTACCGGTGTGGATACTCATATTGATTTGACCTACATTGACAGATCCACTTTCTTCTTTACTCCAATTGACTTTGTATGAGAAAGGTGTATCTCCAGGCCAAACTGCAACATTTTCATCCAGACGTTGTGAAATATCAATCCATGTCCCCATGCATTTACCTCCATCTCTACTGGCTGTTTCTTGAAAATCTTAAAGCTTCGTTCTTAGACTCCATAGTTCCGGGAAGAAGTGTTGATCCAGGGCTCTTTTTAAATACGTTACCCCTGATGATCCGCCAGTACCTTGTTTATTACCAATAATTCTTTCCACTGTGGTCATATGATTAAAACGCCATAATTGCTGTTGATGGCCAATGTCCACTAACTTCTCGCCCAGCTCATATAAGTCCCAATATTGCTCAACATCGCGGTAAACTGTCAGCCACGCCTCTTCTACACTGGCATTTGGTTCATATCTTTGTGACCAATCCCTGCTGATGGCTTCTTGATCAATAGGTAATCCGCGCGCCACAAGTGCATTGATCGCCGCGTCATAAATACTTGGCTCATGAAGGGCCTGCTGCATTTGCTCGTATAAATCTGTCTGGTGCTGATAGACTGATAGCGTATGGACATTTTTGTTTCCTAATGCAAATTCAATCAAACGATTTTGATAAGATTGGAATCCGGAAGATTGTCCCAGTTTATCCCTGAACTCCATGTATTCAGCCGGCGTCAAAGTTGAAAGGACATTCCATGACTGGATCAATTGCTGCTGGATCCTCGAAACGCGCGACAGCATTTTAAACGAAGGTTCCAACTTGTTTTGGCGGATGGACTCAGTTGCTGCTGTCAACTCATGTAAAATGAGCTTCATCCATAGCTCACTCGCTTGATGGATAATGATGAATAGCATTTCATCATGATGATCGGAACATCTATGTTGACTAGTTAAAATCTTATCAAGGTGGAGATAATCTCCGTAAGACATCGATTTTTGAAAATCGGTTTGAATTTCTTTCTCTAGACCAGTTACTGTTTGTTCTTTGTTATCCATATTCTTCATTCCGCAATCCCCTCACTTTTCCATATGCAAAACTATTTATTCTGTCATTCTATTCTATCTTCTTTTCCAGGGATTCTTCCATTACATTATGGTTAATATTTCTTCTTTTTGAAATAAAATAAGCAACAGTTAAAAATAGTAACCAAGGTATCCCGAATTGAAGCATGATCTTGAAATCTGTAAACCATGTTGTAATCATTAAGCTGAATAGAAGAACGGCTCCCAGTATCGTTAAATAGGGAAAACCGATCATCCTTACCGGCAATTTGCGTCCGCCGGTTTTCTCCCATTTAACCCTGAAAAACAAATGGGAAATGAAGATCATGAGCCATGTGAACATGGCACCGAACATGGAAATCCCCATCATGAATGCATAGGATGAACCAGGAAGTAAAGCATGAACGCCTGCAGCAATGAAAATCCCAGTTGTAGAGACAGCAAGTGCTTTTGCCGGAACGCCCCTTTTGTTTAACTTTCCTAAAAAGCTAGGCGCATGTTTTCCACGAGCCAATGAAAACATCATACGTGTTGAAGCATAGAGCTGGGCATTCATGGCAGATAAAGCGGCCGTTAAAATAATAAAGTTCATGATCCCGGATGCACCAGGAATGTTCAAGATTTCCATTACTTTGACGAATGGACTTTCCTCAATCCCAGCCGTTTTCCACGGAACGATCATCAACATGATGCCGATTGTCAACACATAGAAGGTGGATAAACGGAACACGGTCGCTTTTAAGGCTTTTGGAACAGCTGCATCCGGATCTTTTGCTTCTCCTGATGTAACCGCTATCATTTCGGTTCCGAGAAAGCTGAATAAAGAAATAAATACGGCTACCCACATTCCCCACCCGCCAAATGGGAAAAAACCGCCTTCATTTACAAAGTTCTCAGATCCTATATGTGGCTGATCGGAAGAACCGAATAGCACATAGGATCCAAGAAGGATAAAACCAACAATGGCACTTATTTTAATGAAGGAGAACCAATACTCAAATGTAGCGAATGTATTCACGCTAGTAGCATTTACATAAATAAGGGCACCTGCAAACACCAAAATCCATACGATTCCCGGCACGGTCGGAAACCAATACTTCATATACACGCTGACTGCACTTACCTCAACCCCAACAGCCAAAACATTGGCAATCCAATAAGAATAGCGGACAAGATAGCCAGCCATCGGAGTCATGTACTTTTCAGCAATGGACCCAAAAGAACCTGAAGTGGGATGGGCAACAGTCATTTCGGCTAAACAGCCCATCAACAGTAAAACAATGAACGCCCCGAGTGCATAGCTGAGCAATACACTTGGCCCTGCCGCTTGAATGGCAAGCCCGCTGCCAAGGAATAGCCCTGTCCCGATGGCACAGCCCATTGCGATCATGGAAAGCTGATTTGTTTCCAGCTCACGTTTTAATCCTTTTTCTGGCTCATCTTTAAAGTTCAATTGAGTATTTTTGTTCTCCATAGTTCATCCCCTTTTTATCAAAAAAGATTTTATCATGCCCTAATTAACTAACCATTTGAGGGATGGGCCCCATCTGGCGGAATTCCATGTTATGCGACCACTTCACGCTCATTCTTGAATTTTTCATATTGTTTTTCTGACATGATTTTCTTGAGTATTTGTACAACTTCCCAAACTTCTGCGTAGGAAGTATATAGTGCAACCGGAGCGAGACGAATGATGTTAGGTGCTCGGAAATCAGGAATGACACCGTTCTCTTTCAATGCCTTGCAAATCCGTGCAGCCTCTTTATGCTCAAGGCTTACATGACCACCGCGGCGTATGTCTTCTCTAGGAGTTCCAATGTAAAATCCCATGTCTGCCAATTCGGATTCGACTAAATCCATTAAATATTGATTGATTTTCAGGGATTTTTCACGAATATTCTCGATTCCCGCTTCAATAAAAATGTCCAAAGACCCAATCAAAGGTGCACAACTTAACACATGCGGCGTGCCAATTTGATACGCGCCTGCTGATTCAGCTGGTGTTAACGTATGTTCCATATCGAATTGTTTATCTTTTTTGGAGCCGAACCATCCAGCCAATCCAGGCATCGTTCCAAAATGTTTTCGATTTACATATAAACCGCCAACACCGCCAGGACCGCCATTTAAATGTTTATAGTTGCACCAATACGCAAAATCCACATCCCATTCGCTGAATGAATGCGGAATGGCACCGATAGAATGACATCCGTCAAATCCGATTACTATTCCTCTTTTATGAGCTTCATCAGTTAATCGTTTCATATCCAATATTTGACCGCTGCGATACAGGACTGTTGGCAAGATGATCAAAGCGATGTCATCGGTCATTGCTTCGATGATGTCATCCTCTTCAAGAAATCTGCCATCCGAGCTTTTGACGCGGATGAGATCTGTTTCCGGATCATATCCATGTGTACGCAGCTGACTTTGAAGAGCATAAATATCAGTCGGAAAGGTTAATTCATCTGCTAAAATTTTTGTGCGCGTACCTTCAGGCTTATAAAAAGTGGCAACAAGCTGATGCAGATTTACAGTTGTGGAGCCGGTTACGATAACTTCCTCAGGAGAAGCTCCGACCAATGGGGCCATCTTCGCACCCAATTTCTCTGCCATGAAAAACCATGGGTGATTCCCTTGCGTCCATCCATCAATCCCATGTTCCTTCCAATCTTCCAAAGATTCCAAAAGAGTTCGTTCAGCCCTTTTCGAAAGAAGCCCCAATGAATTTCCATCCATATAGATGGAATCCGGCTTTAAATAAAACTCTTCTCGAAAACCTTTAAGACTATCATTCTCATCCATTTGTTTAGCGTGATCCAATGTGTATTCAGAAACCATAATCATCCTCCTATATTAGTATTCTAAATATTTCTAGGAGAATCGTACCAAAGAATATGACATGGTGTCAATAAGTTAATTCAGAAAATTATAAACATTGAATCAATCTTTCCAACAAATGTTTTTTATTTTATGGAAATCCTTTATTCTAGAAGATAAGGGGAGGAATAAGCATGGAAAATGGTAAAGTAGGGGATAAACGGCACTTACGCTCGATCATGACACGTCAAAAGTTATTAGAAGCTGCAAAGGAAATATTTCTTGAAGAAGGTTATCAAGCTGCGCTTATTTCCCAAATGATCAAAAGGGCAAACATTGGATACGGAACGGCCTATGTTCATTTTAAAGGGAAAGAGGATCTGTTAATTGTATTAATGGAAAATGTAATGGAGCAATTCTATGAAATTGCCGAGACCTCTTTCTTTCCAAAATCAAAAGACGAAGCAAAACATATCATAAACAAACAAGCTAATGCTTTTTTGAAAATGGCAGAAGCTGAACGCAATATGATGCAAGTTTTCGAACAGGCCATTGGGATATCGACCATTATTTCAGATAAATGGAAAGCGATCCGCATGAAGTTCATTCAGCGAATTTCAAAGGACGTCGCCTATGCACAGCACAATGGGCTGGCAAGAGCTGAACTAAACCATGAGCTTGTGGCAAGAGGGTGGTTTTTCACAAATGAAATGTATCTGTGGGAAATTGTCCGAAACGAGCATCAAAGTTCTGTCGAAGAAATTGCTCAAACCATCACCTCAGTTTACGTCGAAGGCTTGTATTTGTAATGATATATGCAGTTCACCAATCTTCCGGTATATCGGAAGATTTTTTTTATTCAAGGTTTTACAGAATTAATCCCTTATAACAAAAACACTGAATTCACAGGTAAATCGTCGAAACTCACGAGTAAATCGCCCAAACTCACGAGTAAATCATCAAAACTCACGAGTAAAACAGCGGAATTCACGAGTAAACGCCAAATTCACGAGTAAACAGCCCAAACTCACGAGTAAATCATCAAAACTCACGAGTAAACGTCAAACTCACGAGTAAACCGCTCAAATTCACGAGTAAAACAGCGGAATTCACGAGTAAATCGCCCAAACCCACGATTAAAGCACTCAAACACATGAATAAAACGCCCTCATTAGCGTGGGACTTACAGCGTCTACGCCTTAAGTCTTACTAGAAAATATAGCTAAGGCTCATTATACGAACTTGTAAAAGTAGATAAGATATAAACATAGAAAGGAGGACGAAAACAATGAAGAAATTTGGTTTATTTATTGTAGGACTGATCGCACTTTTCCTGTTACTGGCGAACGTTGGTCCACTGATCAGCCTGGCGATTTGCTTGGCGATCCTATACTTTGGGTTCAAGCAGTTCATGAAGTCCGAATCGACAGGGGCGAAGATTGCGTGGGGATCAGTCTCCATTATCGTGCTGATCGTTTCTATTTCCCATATCCCGGCAATATTGGGACTGGTGGCAGCTTATGTTCTTTACCTGGTTTATAAAAAATGGAATGAAAATGATGAAAGTGCATCATCTAAAGAAAATGACCCATTCTCAAATTTTGAAAGAGAGTGGAAAGAGTTGAATAAGAACTAATAGAAGGGACGGAATTGAAATGGGTAATTTATTTTCAAGAATGAAACAAACGATTTCAGCGGATTTTCATGACTTGTTGGATAAGAAGGAGCAAAAAAATCCAATTGGAATGTTAAATCAATATTTGCGTCAATGTGAGCAGGAGACAGAAAAAGTCGGTAAGCTGCTTGAACGTCAATATCTTTTGAAAGAAGAGTTTACGCGTGAATATAATCAAGCGCAAAATCTAGCTGAAAAACGTAAGCATCAGGCTGAGATTGCTAAGCAGTCGGGAGAAACCGATTTAATGGAATTTGCTGTCAAGGAAAGCCTGCACTATGAAGATCGGGCTCTAAGCTTGAAAGAGGCGCATAAAAGTGCAGAAGTTCAGTTAGCTGAACTGGAGCGGAAATATGAAGAAATGAAGCATAAGCTGAAGGATATGCATCTAAAGCGGTTGGAACTGATGGGCAGGGAAAATATTGCCCGGGCAAACAACCGGATTAATCGGGTTTTGGACGGAGGCAGTTCCGAAGCCAAACCTGTAGCGATGTTTGAAGAAATGGAGCATTATATCGATCGCATCGAGCACCAGGTCCATACAGATTATAATCGGCATACGATCGATGCCAGGATTGTCCAGCTTGAAAAAGAATTGGAACAGAAAGAAGCGTAAAGGTTTTGTAAGGCATCGCTGTTAATCCCCTGGCCTTTTGGAATGGAGGGCGGGGGAAAACAGGCTGTCAGAACGTGATAATTTCATGGTATTCTTAAAAGGCACGGGTTTCTGTGCCTTTTAAGAATATCATGATCATATACAGGGGAGGCGAACCGATGTTGAACAAGGTGAAGACGGACTATATGGGATGGATACTTCTCATCGGAGTCGTCCTGCTTTTTTTAGAGATTTCATTTACGGGTGGAGGTCTCCTTTTTTCCATCGCTTTTTCAATAGGATGTATCTATTTAGGCAGGAAATTCACAAAACGTACAATCGGGAAAATCCTATTTTTTATAGGGCTGATTTCCCTTATTATCACAGTCTTGAATATGTTCGTGTTTAGATTTTTCCTAATGGCGATCCTCATTTATCTTTTGCTTTTATATTATCAGTCCAAAAAGAATCCTGATTGGGTCAGTCCCATTTTAACCAATGATGATTCGGACGAAGAAAAGATCAATCAAGAACGATTACTGAAAACCGATTATTTATTTAAAAATAAGCTGTTCGGTCATCAACAAACGTCCGAACATGTGTATGAATGGAATTCCGTGAATGTTCAGGGCGGGGTCGGTGATACGGTTATCGATTTAAGCAAAACGATTTTACCGAAAGGCGACGCTGTCATTTCCATCAGGAATATCATTGGCAATATCACTGTGCTTGTACCGTATGGCATCGAAATCAAGGTCCATCATTCTGTCATTGCAGGCAGAGCGCGGATCTTTGAAAATAAGCCTGAATCCAGGGTCTTTAATCAAATTTATTCCTACCAAACGGAAGGGTTCAATGAAACGGATCACAAGGTTCATATCATCACTTCAATCTTAGTTGGCGATTTAGAGGTGAAGCGGATATGAGCATACTGACACGGCAGATATTGACTGCCCTTGGTGTTGCTTTCGTTCTTTCCCTAACCTTGCCGGCGGCGGTTTTCTTCATTTTCCCTTTATCCGACTGGAGTTTATTGTGGGAGAAAGTGGTCATGGGGTTACCCTTCGTCATATTCCTGCCAAGCCTGGTCATGACGGTAGGGCTGATTTATGGAGTCGTTTCGGGAATGTTTTGGAAGAGGCAGCTCGAAAGGGTGGATGAAGGGCTGCATTTACTTGAACAGGGCCGTTTGCCTTCGCAACAGGAGGCGTATCCCGTCCAAGAGATGGCTAAAATGGCGGAACGGATGCAACTAATCCATAAGCAAATCAATGAGCAGACAAAATTATCGCAAAAAATGGCGAATGAAAAGGCCATTGATCAGGAGAAACAGATCCAGGAAATCGTTTCCCAGGAACGAAACCGCTTGGCGCGGGAACTGCATGATTCGGTGAGCCAGCAATTGTTTGCCGCTTCGATGTTCATGTCGGCCATCACCGAATCTCAATCCGATATGGAAAAAACGGAAATGAAACAATTCAAGGTAGTGGAAGAAATGATCCATCAATCCCAGCTTGAAATGAGGGCGTTATTGCTTCACTTGAGACCTGTTGCATTAAAGGGAAAATCTTTACATGAAGGAATGAAGGAGCTTCTTTTGGAATTGGCCCAAAAAGTGACGATGGATATAAATTGGAAGATGGAGCCTGTCACTCTGGATAAGGGGATTGAGGACCATCTGTTTCGGATTTTACAAGAATCGATTTCCAATACACTGAGACATGCAAAAGCGAACTCGCTTGAAGTGCTATTGATCGTTCGTGATGGGATGATCATTTTACGAATAACGGATGACGGCATCGGTTTTAACGTCGAGGAGTCGAAAACGGGATCATATGGTCTGCAAAACATGCATGAACGGGCTGTTGAATTAGGCGGAACGATGCAACTTGTAAGCGTTCCGAATAAAGGAACGAAACTTGAAGTGAAAATCCCATTATTAAATGCTGGAGGTGATCATGATGATTAAAGTACTATTTGTCGATGACCATGAAATGGTAAGGATAGGTGTATCGGCTTATTTATCCGCACAATCGGATATCGAAGTGATCGGGGAAGCGGACAATGGCTTGAAAGCTGTCGAACTGGCAATGGAATTGCGTCCGGATATCATTTTGATGGATTTGGTGATGCCGGAAATGGACGGCATAGAAGCGACGAAACGAATTATCGAAAAATGGCCTGAAGCAAAGATCATCATTGTGACAAGCTTCCTGGATGATGAAAAAGTGTACCCGGCATTGGAAGCCGGAGCGACGAGCTATATGCTGAAAACATCAAAGGCCAGCGAGATTGCGAGAGCCGTCCGTTCCACTTTCCAGGGTCAAAGCGTACTTGAACCTGAAGTGACGGGAAAAATGATGGAAAAGCTGCGTCGCCCAAAAATCACCCAGCTTCATGATCAATTGACAAACCGTGAAATGGAAATTTTACTGCTGATGACACAAGGGAAGACGAATCAGGAAATTGCCGATGAACTATACATAGCCCTGAAAACCGCCAAAGTGCATGTCAGCAATATATTAAGCAAGCTTGCGGTACAGGACCGCACGCAAGCAGTGATTTACGCATTTAAGCATTCGCTCGTTCATGACGAACAATGATGCAAAAAAAGGGGCTGTCCCAAAAGGATAAAACCAGCCAAAAAGAAGCAAATAAAAAAATCAAGAATGCTGTTAAATCAACATCTTGATTTTAAAGATGGGGTGTCAATAAGTCTAAATTGGACTTATGAGACAGCCCCCTTTTTCTATGGTTCTGGGCAGAGACTAGAGAAGGCGAGAAATCGCCATATTACGTCTGTGAACGGGAGAGGATAAGGAGTTGATAGACTCGCTGCTGTACCAAGACCCTCTTGGGGTCTCAAAAGGACATTACCTTGTAGCCCCAGTCTTTATGTTTCACACTTTTTATTCATCTTATGATTAGCCAACAATAAACCTATTCCAACAAACCCACCAATAATGGTTACTGTGAAACTTTCAGGTGTTCTGGTGGTGACACCATATAGAAAGCATTCGAAGAACATGACCACGATAAGAGTGTGGAATAAACGATATTTTGACATCAAAACACCTCTTTTATTTAGTTGTGATACTTGTACTTAGTCGTAGTCTTACCTTTGTAGTTGAATTTCATAGTATACTGTTTTTGACTTAAATTTATAAGCTTTAAGGTCACTTTTCTTAATGTAGTTTCTAAATGAAAGACTACCATGATATAACTCTTTCCAACTAGTATATGTAGCAACTGCAAAAGAGCCGACACCTGCAGTAGTCCCTAAAAATCCTACACCACCCAATACAACCCCACCAATAATCAGACCTTTACGCCTATCTGAATTTTGGTAGACCAATGAATAGTCTTTTGGAGGTACTTTCATACATTTATATGCAGGATAACATGCTGCTGCCGGTTATGGTTTTGCCAGTGATGTAATACTAAACATGCTGGTTAATAGGATAACGGACAATAAGGCTTTTAAAGTTTTACTTCTCACGAACATTCCCCTTCCAAAGGCAAGTTTAAGCTCACTTTGTGTTTAATAGATATTTTAATTCATAACTTTATAGTAATACAAAGTGAGAGGAACGAAATTCCAATTTTGAAATGGGGCGTTGCTGTTTTGAGATGCTTATTTATTTGTTGAATGGAAAAGCTATTGCTTACCGTCTACCTCACGAACTAGTTGGATGGTTTGAATCGTCTAGACTTATTTGTAGTTAGTTATTGTAACTGCCCTTAAAATATCTGGCCAGATAAGTGTAGACAATTCAGTGTTTTCTACAATGACTCTGTTTCAGAGAATCCGTAGAATTAAATCAAGCTTCCTCTGCGGTATCGAGCCTCGTTCCGTATATCCGATAAAGAACCAAAGCGAATACCATTCCTATAAAGGAGATGGAGGAAATGAACAAGTAAAGGGTCTTCCCGCCATATGCTCCATATATGGCTCCACCTATATAAGAAGCAATGATTCCCGAAACCCCGAAGAATAGCAGCGCCAGTACGGTCTGGCCTGTGGCACGCCATTCCACCGGAACAATCCGGTAAAGATATTGGATGGCCGCCGAGTAGAAAATCGGGAAAGTCAATAGCTGCATGACTTGCAAATAAGCTAATAGCTGTGGATCGGTAATCCACGCAGAGACGAAATAACGGATAAAGAAAAACGCTGCTGCAAACGAAATGATGATGATTTCCTTACCTTTGCGCAGCCACCAAAAGCTTAGGGCGAATACAACGATTTCACTTCCCGCAGCCAAGAACCAGGTCAAGCCTACAAGCTTGGCACTTCCCCCAAGTTCCCGGATATATACTCCAAGGAAGGTATCGTTCATCCTTGCTGGAACAGCACAGATAAAGACCAATAACAGAAAGAGAAGCGTCTCTTTATTGCTGAAAAAATGCTTAAGGCTGCTTAAGGTGACAGGTTTCCCTGAAACGGGAGCATCAGGCATCATCCAACTGACAATGAAGCTGATCAAACCTATGCCTGCAAAAAGGAACGCAAGGCTGTTCGCTCCGAAATATGACATAACATAGCCGGTGATCAGCGATATGACCGCATAACCCAATGCACCATATGTCCGGATGGAGCCGTAGCTGATCCCGGATTTCTCTGCCATCGTAAAATTGAGGCTTTCCGTCAGGGGATCGATCGGCATCAGAAAGAAATATAGCAGCATGGCAAACAGGATGAGCTGAAGATAACTGCTTGAATCATAGAGGAAATAACCGATTACGCTCGAGAAAAAGATGAGTAACAGCAGGACTTTTCGTATAGTCCTTGTTTTATCGCTGATCATTCCCCATAAAGGCTGGGTGATGAGGGTGACAAAACCTCCTGTACCGATGATGAATCCGATTTGGGCTGGACGCAAACCTTGATCAGCCAGATAGACTGGGAGAAACGGAATGAAAATGGCAAGCAGTCCAAAATATAAAAAGTTAAAACTCTTTAATAATCGTATTGCTTTCATAAAAAATATGATACCTCACGTGTTCTATAGAGTGGATTGATTTCAGACCATGTTATTGTATCATTGATGACAGAATTTGAAAAAATAGTTTTAAAATAGATTTGGTTTCGAGGTTAAATCTCACTTTTAAAAAATGGATGTAAATGATAGAATTGACACTTATTGTTAATTTGAGAGGGTGGTAATTCATGGACCAGGACACAAAAGTGATTCAAGAGTTGCAGCAATTGAATCAAAAAGTAGGTCATCTTGAAGACTTATTAACGCAGCAACAGAATAAAAAGGAAAAAGCAGGACCATTTCGAATCTTCCTGGACGCAGTAGGCTCACTGCTATTTGGATTAATTGTTGTAGGACCGGTTATAGTGATTGTCGTTGGTGTTCTGATGGTGGCTGCATCATGGTTAGGGAAGGAGTTTTAAGCCTAGGCTTTTATGAATATATTGATTTGATTAGGCAAACAGGAGTTGTGTTAATTGTGGGGTTTTTTCAGCCGGAATTATTGATGATGGATAGGAAAATGACCTTTAAAGGCCGCGTCATTCCGGATATATCGGTTCTATTTCAATATAGGATATTAGAAGTTGTATATCCTATATTGAAATAGAACGGTGTCTTTAGTTGTTATTGGGGAAGCCTTTTCGTCATTGCTTATACGTTGGCTACTCATTTCGGTGGTCTAGTTCAGATGTTAGCTGCACTTGCGGGAATTAATTTCGGCTAGAGTTGAAGGTGGGCAATTACGCACTCTTTTTATTTGCTTTGCTCCAAATAAAAGATTTCTTCATTACCATCCCAATTAATTGTTATATGTATCGGCATACTCTCATTAGTAACTGAACAGCCGCTACATGAAGTTTGAATTTCAACGGTTGGTTCTTTATGGTTTGTCGTTTTCTGCTTAGTTTCACCATCATTAATTGAAATCTCCAAATTCTTGAAAAACACTTCGCTATCTAGATCTTTATATTTAAAAGTGAAAGTTCCATTTTCCGAATCTTCGGTTGCGGTTGCAACATACTCTCCCTTCCAATTATTGCTCTCCCCAGAAAGTTTTATGTATTTATCACCGTTACTACACCCAACCAAAACAGATAATAAAATAATCATAATAATTAACGTCTTTTTCATTATGTCCTCCAATCAGATATTAAGTTATACGTTAGATTTGTTTTCTTCATATAAATACTATAACAGGAAATATATGATAAAACAGAGTGACAAATAGGATAGAGTGGGAGGTCACGGTTTTGCCTTTCCATCTAATAATAGATGGGGAAGGAGACCATATGATACATTTCTTATTGAACTTAATTCAGAAATGGTAAAGAGATATTTATTACAGTAGAAACAATCTAATCCTGTCTGCGTTCGCCAAGAAACGGAAAAAGAACCACTCATCCTCCCAAAATAGTAGTGGTTCTTGGTTCTGACCAAGATTAAACTGATTAGAAAAGTGATTGCTCACTCTTGCAGTTGTCACCCTCATGTATCGAGCATTGGGGTGTTGTGGTTTTGTGAATATTCAGATAGTGAAAAGGGGGAGTTACTTAAGCATTATACTGAAACGTTTTGTTAGCCCTGGAAAAGCTCCGTTGCGTAAAAGCCAAACCCGGGTAAGTGTTTCATATATAAATAAATCATCATTTAAATATATATTGCAAAAAAAGGACTGTTACTGCAAGGTTGTATCTTTTCTCAATTGACAGAGAATCATTTTCTTTTATGAATTCTTCGATATCTTCACAGTCAAGATTAGAGAATAAGGAAATCGTCTCCACTGGTATACCAAGTTCATTGTTCAGTGCTTGAGTTATGGCGGAGACCCTTTCATTTGCATCGGTTGAAGGCACCCCGATAACTAAAAGGCCGGCCATATCTATTAGGTCCATCATTTCTGTTTGAGTTATCGCGGGTTGAATATTTTCACCATTTGCAAAATCTAGTATGACTTGCTCAGATATTCTGGTAATTTTACTTAATGATGCTGCGGGCATTTTATAATCATTTAGCAGAGTCCTTAATAACTCTTTAGGTTCATGACCAATCATCTTGAATAACCCTCTTTCACTTTTAACTCTATTATACTTTTAAGAGTAAGAATCAATAAACCGTGAAACAGCAGTTCTCCAGAGGCCTTACAACAAAATGTACGATTCTTCTTTTCTTGGAATAACAAGAAAAATCCTGAAAAATACCCTTATTTTAACTATTGAGACCAGGTAGTTAACAAAGGTGGAAAAATAAAAACCACACCTAAAAAAGGGTGTGGTTTCTTCCACTTTTTTTAGGTGTGGTTATTTTATTCTTTTTTCTAATAAAGCTTTAAATGTACTTGCTTCTTCTTCAATATTATTTCTATTTTTTATAGTTTTTTTTAATTGAATTATTCCAACTCCTAACATACAAAGGCCTAAAGGAATAAATAGAACTACAAAAGTTGTTTGTTTAATCATATTCGCACTAAATAAAATTAAAAGAAAGAATGTTAATACAGTCGTGTAATTAAAAATTCTATTCATATTTACCACCTTTTCTAAGGGAAATATTTACATCATACATCCATTATTATACAATTAAAACAAACACATGAGAAGAGGTATTTTGAGTAATGAAAAATTCCAATCGGATTTTTATGGTATTCCTGAGTTTAGTATTATTTACAGCGATAGTCTCTATTCATTCAAATGTACAAGCAATAACAGCTGATGGAATTGATGCAGCAAAAGCAGCTGAAGAAATTACTGGAACAGAACAATTAGTAAAAGCAGATGATGATGGTTCTATTAATAATGAAATTAATACTATTAAACTACCAGATCAATTTCTTAATGAAATTGTTGTAAGTAGTGACCCTAAAAATGAACCAGATATTAAAATTGGTATACCAAATGAAATGAAGCTTGGTAATCCAGTAGTAACAAAGGATGGCAGCTATCAATATAATGGTGAAGAGAATGTAGACTTAGTAATTCAACCTACTGAAGGTGGAGTAAGAAGTATTGTTAGTATTAATAATGAGAATGCACCTAATAAATATGATTTTAAACTAGATTTACCAGAAGGTCATAAATTAGTATTCTCTTCCGACTATTATGGAGAAGAATTAGCAATGGAAGATGATATTGAAGAGGTTTTTGTAGTTGATGAAAATAATATCATTCAAAGTATATTTGGAGAAGCATGGGCTAAAGATGCTAATGGTAATGATGTACCTACTCATTATGAAATTATAGATAATTCTTTAATACAAGTAGTTGAATTTAACAAAAATACAGCGTTTCCTGTATTAGCAGATCCTGATTGGGTTGCAATTGGGGCTTGTGCTGCGGCTTTAACATGGTTTGTGGGTTCAAATCTTTTCGTGGCGGCAAAGATTATTAAAGTAAAAAAATATATAAATGCATTAGGTGGTTTCAAAGAAACAGCAAAGCTTATTACAGGAGCTACAACTTGGGAGGAAAAACTGAGAGTAGGTGGATCTGCTCTTAAATCATTAGCAGCAGAAATAACTGGTGTCGCAGGGCTTTATGCGTGTAATAAATTTATAAAGAGAAAGTAACTATTAAATAAGTAATACGAGATCTAACCAAAGAATAGACCTCTCTCCTCAAAGGAAGGGAGTCTATTTCTTTTTGAATTCTTTTGCGAATGAGAGGTAGTTGGAATATAGAAAGGTGACTAAATAACCTTCAAAAAAAGGAAAAAAATTATAAAAAAAACACCGATTTAATGATGGTGGATTTTAGTTTATTGATTTTTTTTTCGTACTTTTCTTATTTTTTATACCAATTATACCAGAGGTCAACATTGTTAAACTAACGGGTGCATTAGCGCAATAAGAAAGACGGAAAGTGGCTTTCTTTTAAATAGAATTTTCTAATTCCATATGGCCGGATCACCACGATTTCCCATGATTTGTTTCTTTAAAAATATTATCCTAAGAAAGTTATTGACAAATTTACCTTGAGTCCGTATAGTATTGGATATTATTAAAAATATTCAGATATAATTTTTGAAACGCAATGAACAGGAGTAGTAAAAGCTCATTATTCGGTGAAGAGAGCTGCGGGTTGGTGCAACGCAGTCCAATGATACTTTGAACTTGCCTGGGAGTGGTAAAGCGAAAGATAGGAATGATTCCATTCTTTTGTTTTAACGATTAACCTTCGTTACAAGGTTTTTAAAGCAGGGTTCATTAAAGAGCCAATAAGAGTGGTACCGCGGTAAGCTTAAGGCATATCGTCTCTTTCTTCATTTGATTATGAAGGAAGAGACGATATGCTTTTTTGATTTTTGGGAGGTAAGGATATGGAAACGGACAAACGGAATTTACAGAGGACAATGACTTCAAGGCATATTACGATGATGGCATTAGGCGGTGCAATCGGGGCAGGTTTATTTAAAGGAAGCAGTTCAGCCATTGATATGGCAGGCCCTTCCGTAATCATTGCGTACTTGATAGGAGGAATCATCCTATTATTCATCATGCAAGGTTTAGCTGAAATGGCGGTCCGCAATAGCGGTGCACGAACATTC
The DNA here is from genome assembly GCF_018613325.1 of Bacillus sp. ISL-34. Classification (GTDB taxonomy): domain Bacteria; phylum Bacillota; class Bacilli; order Bacillales; family DSM-1321; genus Peribacillus. Next base: position 31,696 of record NZ_JAGGQJ010000007.1, read on the forward strand.
AGGGATTTGGTCCAATCGATCTTAGGAAAGTATCCTGCCTATTTCCTGGATTGGATCTATTGGAAAATGTGGGTATTGAATATCGCGGCCGAATCAGTGGTTGCAGCGATTTTCATTCAATATTGGCTGCCTGGATATCCAATCTGGATACTGGCATTAGCTGTTTCGGTTTTAGTTACTGCGGTTAACTTGCTGTCGGTAAAGGTTTTTGCTGAAACGGAGTACTGGCTTGCTTTAATTAAGATTACGGTCATCATTGTGTTCATCATGGCTGGATTATTGTTGCTGCTCGTTACTTTTGGTGATCATACCGCGGTCGGTTTTTCTAACTTGACCGAACATGGCGGTTTCTTTCCGAATGGATCGACAGGTTTGATCACGGCGATGCTGGTGGTAATCTATTCATATGGCGGTACGGAAATCATCGGGGTCACATTAGCTGAAACGAAAAATCCTGAAAAAGTGGTTCCAAAGGCCGTTCGCAGTACATTGGTCAGGATCATTTCTTTCTATATCATTCCTTTTTTCATCATCGTTAGCTTAATTCCTTGGAACGAAGTAAACGGGGTGAAGGAAAGCCCGTTTGTAATGGTCTTTCAAATGATCGGGATTCCAGGTGCCGACCATATCATGAATGCCGTTGTTCTATTAGCGATCATATCATCGATGAACTCCGGGTTGTATGGTTCATCCCGCGTTCTGTATACACAAGCCGTGGATGGTCGCGTTCCGAAAATCTTTTCCCGTTTATCCAAGAAGAAAGTACCTGTTCCCGCAATATTGATGTGTACTTCCGCTTTATATGGCGGTGTATTGATTTCCTTATTTGCTGGAAGCAAGACCTTCGATTTCCTAATGGGTTCGCTGGGATATACCGTGTTATTCATCTGGTTGATCATTGCTTTCGCCCATTTGAAATCACGTAAACAACAGTCCGGAAAAACAAGTGCCTATTCGGTAAAATGGTTCCCTTATACGACTTGGGCTGCGATCATCGCTTTAATAACGATTCTGATCGGAATCATTTTCACGACTTCCATAATCGTTACGGTCATTACACTTTGCATCTACATCTTCATTTCCTTAACGTTTGTATGGAAAAAACGCCATAACCAAATCTAGAGAAAGCGGCGATAATACTTTTGCCTTCTCACATATAAGTTTCCGTTTCAAGCCGTGGTATGTTTGCCACGGCTTTCTTCATGTATTCTTGGCCTCATGAAAAGTAAGAGATAACCATTTTACTAGTTCATGGGAATCATTAACTTTAGCAATTAAAGAGTTAATCTAGTGAAAAATGTTGTATAATAATCTTTGGAAAAAACCAATATATTGAAAAGTCGGAGCGAGCTATGAAAAACAATTCCTTACTATCCTTTCACCCGTTATATTATTTAATACTTTTGGTGATTACTAGTTCCATCTATTCAATCATCAATCAATCTTCAGGTCATGCTGTCGATGTTACGACTGTAATAGATGGGGAGATTCCCTTTATTAAAGAATTTGTTGTTCCTTATTTACTTTGGTATCCGTATATTTATGGATTGCTGATTTACTACTGTTTCGTTGACCGAAAGCAGTATTTCATAGGATTAGGCTGCTTGATATCGGGGAAACTTTTCTGTTTTCTTGTATATTGCCTTTGGCAAACGACAGTTCCGCGTCCAGAAGTGGTGGGCAATGATATCTTTGCCCAGTTAATGCGATTCGTCTATAGTCATGATCAACCTGTCAACTGTCTTCCCAGCATACATGTACTGACTACATTCATCATGATGATCGTCGCCCATAAGCGGAAAGAACAGCACAAATGGGAGTATGCCAGTGTCACTGCCTTCGGAACACTGATCATCCTCTCCACGCTATTTACGAAACAGCATGCTGTATTGGATGTACTCGCAGGAATACTCCTTGCATGTGGCGTATATGCAGCTGTCCAGTATATGTTCCAAGCGCTATCGGCTTTTCAGGCCAATCATTACGCAGCGAGGCAAATTAAAAAGTGACCATATGAAAAAAGCCACCGTAAGAATATTCGCTCCCATGAGCTGATATGTTACAGTGGCTTTTTTTGTTTCAATCGAAAATTGGATATTTATGTTAAATTATATATGGTATTATGTTTTTAACCTAATGGAGGGGAGAAAAAGAATGCCTCATCATCTTAATCGGATTGCTGAAGACTTGGTTAAAGCAAAGTTGAAAAATTATTGGCCGGGTTTTGAACTTGTTGCGTATGCATTATATGATAAGAGCAATGTTTATCTATTCAATCATCCTAAATTAAGTAACAATTCACAATGTACATATCATACTTTAAGCTGGGATGTACAGTTTACTGGTGACACAATCATTATGTATGAAGAATATCCCACTGCAATTGTTAATATGGATTACTATGAGGAATATGAAGATTTGTATTCAATACTGGTTCATAAAATATTTCACGGCTATCAGTATATAAAGGATGAAAAACGGTTTCCTGATGAAATGATGGGAATCACATATCCGTTGTCAAAAGAAAATGTGGAATTACGAAATCAGGAACGAACAAATCTTTATCGTGCCTTGTTGGAAAATAACATAATTAAGAAGAAACAATACCTTAATGCTTTCATTGTCCTAAGGGAAAAAAGAGCAGCCATGATTGAAGAGTACCTAACATATGAGAAATTGATTGAAACCATTGAGGGACCTGCGTGGTATGTCGAATTGAGGGCTTACTCGGAAAAAAGCCCGCTTGGTTACCATTCAGTTTTAAAAAAGTATGCACAACAACTAATAAACAAATATGAATCTACTTCTAGTATTAGAAGAAGTTGTTATAGTTCCGGTTTGCTTATGTGTTTGTTACTGGAGGAGCTTTCACCAGGCTGGATGGAATGTTTTTTTGATAGAGAAGATATATTATATGACCTATTAAAACAGCAGTCCTGTGATTATATGGATTATTCAATAGCTGATGTGCAAATAAGTTCTGAAACAGAGGAAGTCATTAATTTTGCTATAGAAAAGAGAATTAAAGCATTTAATGAGTTTAATAAACAAGCAGGTATTCATCTATATATTGAAGGGGAAATAACTGCTGTATCCTTTGACCCGATGAATATCATCCCATTAGAAGATAGACTGTTACATAAGAGCTTTATAAAAGTAAGAATGAACAATCAAGATTTTCTTATTCAACAACAGGTTATTGACCATGTCGATGATGGAGTTCAAAACATAAATAAATTACACCTTATATTAGAGAATAAACCCATTGAAAACATTGATTCGCTTACAATTGATGGTGTTGGAGAAATAAAGGGAAGATATAAGAAGCAAGAAAATATCTTGCATATACTTATTTAAAATGAATTTTATCTTAACTTGGGTTTCAATCATCATTCCCGTATTATTTTTTGCACCAAGAATTTTGGCTGAATTGAATGTTCAGCCCATGAAAAAAAAAACATCGAACCTCCCATGACAGGAAGTCCGATGCTTTTTTATTTTACATTTCTGCTTCAATTTTCAAAGATGATTCTTCGCTGAATTGTTCTTTATCCAGGTCACCAGTTATTTTACTTGTCAGAATACCGGAAGTCATGCTACCGCTGACATTCACAGCTGTTCTTCCCATATCGATCAATGGCTCGACGGAAATCAAAATACCAGCCAAAGCGATTGGCAAGTTCATTGCAGATAATACTAGAATGGCAGCGAATGTTGCTCCTCCACCTACACCTGCAACCCCGAAAGAGCTAATGGCCACGACGGCAATCAACATGGCTATAAAGGAAGGCGATAGTGGGTCGATTCCTACCGTTGGAGCGATCATGACCGCTAACATGGCCGGATAGATGCCGGCACAGCCATTTTGACCGATCGACAAGCCGAAGGATCCGGCAAAGTTGGCAATTCCTTCGGACACCCCTAGTTGTTTCTGTGTTTGGATGTTCAATGGAAGTGCTCCTGCACTTGTTCTCGAAGTGAAGGCAAACGATAATACCGGGAAAGCTTTTCTCAAATATACGATTGGATTCAATCCTGAAATCGTCAGCAATAACAAATGGATGAGGAACATGACAATCAGGGCGACATAAGAGGCACCGACGAATTTCCCCAATTTCAGGATGGCATCCAAATCACTCGTAGCTACTGTCTTCGTCATGATCGCCAAGATTCCGTATGGTGTTAAACGAAGGATCAATGTGACTACGCGCATGGTGATGCTGTGCAATGTATCTACTATTTTAGCAAAAAATTCAGCTTGTTCAGGCTGCTTCCTTTTGACCCCTAAATAGGCAATCCCAAGAAATGCGGCAAAAATCACAACTGAAATGGTTGATGTCGGTCGTGCTCCCGTTAAATCAAGGAACGGATTGGACGGAATCAATTCAAGGATTTGCTGCGGCATCGTTTTATCCTGAATCGTACCGTAAGTTTCCGTTATTTCATCCCCGCGGCTTAACTCTGCATCCCCTTGGTCAATTTGAACGGCTTCCAAATTGAACACAGTTGCCGAGGTGATCCCGACGGCTGCTGCAATCGCAGTCGTTCCAAGCAGGATTCCGATGATCAGGACACTGATCTTTCCGATATTGCTGGTTAGTTTCAATCTTGTAAATGCTGATAAGATCGAAATGAAGACAAGCGGCATAACGATCATTTGCAGGAACTTGACATAGCCTGAACCTACAATGTTAAACCAATCGACCGATTTAACGATCGCTTCTGACTGAGGTTCATAGAAATACTGCAAAAGAAGTCCGAATACAATCCCTAAACCAAGTCCAGTAAAGACCCTTTTTGTAAAGGAAACATGCTTCTTATTCATGTAAAATAAAACGCCTAAAAGAACGAGCATTATGGCAAGATTTAAAAACACATAACCAATCATATATATTCCTCCTAATTCCGATTAACCAAATGAGAATAATAAATATCTGATGATTATGATACATCATCCGTTGATTTTTTACCAGAAGAAAATAATTTATTTTTGACTTTTGAAGGAATTCATGTATTTATCTCTATTCATGGACTGAATAAGAAGTCACAAAAAAGAGATATACATGAACCTTTCTCCACTCTGGGATCTAGGGTTCAGTATACCTCTTGAAGGTAATATTGTTATTTCTTCAAATCAATCACGATATCATCCAATACCAACTCTTTTGGAGCACTACTCGGTTTTGTTGGGAAAGATGACACCTTTTCTTCACCATCTTCCGTTATGGTTACTTCTCCGTGGTTCTCTGAAGTGAAATTACGTAATGTTACATGTGGTGTCGCAATCAGTTTCGTAGCGTTTGGATCGATTTTTTGAAATGTTTTGCTGAAGTTCAAATTATAAGAATCGATACCGCTTCCTCCGTTACCTTGACCAGCATACACATTTCCTAAGTCATCTTTAATGGACAACTCCACATAGGCTTCATGCCATTTGTTTTTAACTGAGTCGGACACTTCTTGATGATAATCAACCACAAAGGACATTGGCGAGATCGATAGTTTTTCGACGGATACTTTTACACCATGTTGATTCACACTTTTATTGATGACCTTCTCGTTACTTTCAATTGCCTTTAGAGAGAAGGCAAAGTCCCAATTTCCTTTTATCTCTTTATCCATGTCGGTAATACTAATGCTGTTTATATTCCAGTCTATATTTACCTTTTCTACTTTAAGATCTTCTAAGTTACTAACCGTTAATAAGCCTACATATTTTTTATCAGCTACTTTTGAAATTCCATCCGATCCTCCTTGTGCTTTCATTTCTTTTATATTCGGGCTGGGAACATAGAATGATCCGTCACCCAAATCTTCTTCGCTTTCAATAGTATAAGTGATGGTTACCGTTTTTCCGTCATAAATGGCGTCATTTATCGTGAAAGTAAGTCCATTGCTTTCTTCGGTAAAGCCAATTTCGTTAGAGTAGGCCTTATAATCACTATAAAGACCCTTTCCATTATTCTTGATATCCTCGGAGAGACCTGAGTTTTCATTACTAAAATAGCTGAAAATATCTCCCATCGAAGGAATGCTTTTAGCAGAAGCCGTGAACGATAAACCAATCGTTGCGGTGGATAACCCGAATATAATCGAAGCAGCCAGAACATTCTTTTGCCAACGTTTCATTTTTTTCTTCTTGCTTATTGATTTTTTTAGGGACCTTTTGACTTTAGCTTTTTCTAGTTCGGATACTTCCATTTCCTTAAATTCAGTTTCGTCTATGTCTATATCATTTAATAATTCATAAATATCCTTCATACGACACTGCCTCCTAACTTAAGATTCGTAGCTTTTTGACTTAGCTTCTTTTTTCCCCTATAAATTCGATTATCTATTGATGCTTTGGTCAACCCAAGTTTTATCGAAATATCCTCATTTTTTATACCAAGAAAGTACTTCATGATAAAAATATCCCGATCTACAGGCTCTAAAAGGTCAATTAACTGAAGTAGTTCTTTTCTGTCCTCCAGTATAATTAGTTCGTCTTCTGCAGATTTTTCTGTATCTACTTCTGTGTAACCTGATGTAAGCTCCATTTTCTTCATGGCTTTTCGGTAATAATCAATCGCTTTAAACTTAGCGATCGCACAAATCCATTTTCTGAAATCTGATGTATCCCCATGGAACTTTTTTGAATTGTTCCAGATTGAAAGAAAGATATCATTGATGCATTCTTCCATGACACCGTCGTTCCTAAGAGGAGAGAGAACCTTATATGTAACCCCCTTGATTAGTGGCAAATAGGTATCCACTATAAATTCCAATGCGTCTTCTTCTTGGCGTTGCAACCGCTCGATAAAATTTATATCAGTAGACTTCATGACATGATTCCCCTTGTTTTTTTGTAAAAGCTTTTACACTTAATACAACGTGTGTAAAAAGATTTATTCTCAACTAATTTTGGGTTTTTATAGAAATTAGTGGGTATGATGGTTCCATTCGCACTTGGAATGATACGGTATTGAGGGTATCAAATTTTATCAGTATGCGACAGTGTTATCCATATAAACGGTTTGTTGGCAAAAATCGAACGATTAAAAATAGATTCCTTAACAAAAACACTTGATTGCTGCTAAAGACTGTTGAATGAAGAAATATTCATCAGGAAGGATAAGCCCTTGGTTTTCTTGAATGATATATCAGGCGGTATATGCTTAGCGTTTTTTTTGAAAGGGTGAAGGAATGATGGATATATATTGACAGGCTTAATGAACAGGATGCACAAGCGTTATTTGCATTTGAATGCAATAATAGAAGGTTTTTCGAGCAAACGGTCCCAGGCCGGGGAGATGATTATTATAGCTTTGGAACGTTTGAGATCAGGCATAAGGAATTATTAAAAGAACAAGAAGATGCTATCTCCTCTTTTTATTTGATTAAGGATGGTTCAGGCATTTTCGTCGGCAGGATCAATCTTGTGGATATTGACCCCATTAATGGTACGGCTTCTGTCGGCTATAGAATCGGTGAAGCGTTTACGCAAAAAGGGATTGCGAATGAAGCTTTAAGGCTTTTGGTGACTCTGGCGCCGGAATTGAATGTGACTCAAATACATGCCAAAACGACAATCGACAATATTGCCTCCCAAAAGGTATTGGTGAAAAACGGTTTTGAACGGATTTCGATTAATGAGGAAAATAGTGCGGATACGGGTCAAAAGCTAATATTCTACCATTATAGTAAGAACTTATAAATCCATTTTCTTCTATTAATATACCGCATAAATTGCAAAGGATGTAAGAGATATAGCAATGAAGAAATAATCGCGAGATAGTTTCCCGACAAAAGAGTTCATTTACTTAAACGGAAAAAGGAGAATGTAATATGATAGAAGGTTTATATGAAGCCCATTTACCCGTCAAGGACCTGGCCATCTCAATGGATTTTTATAAGAAAATAGGCTTGAAACTAGCTTGGAGGGATGAAGATACGGCCTTCTTTTGGATGGAGGAAAACAAAAGCTGGGTAGGCTTGTGGGAAGGGAAGGAATATCAAACTACATACCACCCTTCACTAAGGCATATCGCATTTCGGGTAACTTATGATAATATGAAAAATGCATTAACTTGGCTCCAATCTCTAAAAATTGAAGTCGTCCCTTTTGGAAAAAGGACAACGATTGAACCTTTTGTGCGTCCGAACCAAGGAAACGCTTCCGTCTATTTCAATGATCCTGATGGCAATAGTCTGGAACTTATGTGTTCGGTAAAAGTCCCTGATGCATATAAGCATATGAACGAAAAACTTTCACTTGAAGAATGGGAAGAACTATTAACTCAATACGGAAAGGCTTAGAGCATAAATGCGGATGTTTAAAATTAGAGTGAACTTATTAACTCAAATAACATTACTTATCATATTCGTTGTTTTTATCAGTACCTTGCTTGTGAGCATTCTATTCTCTACACTGCTCGAAGACATCGTCGAAAAAAATATGGGAAAGCAAGCAATGACGGTGGCAAAATTAGCGGCTCAAAATCCAACCATCATCCAGGGTTTTAACGATGATCAGCCATCAGAGGTGATTCAACCCGCATCAGAAATGATTCGTAAAACAACGGGTGCCGATTATGTAACCATTGCGAACGATAAAGGACTTCGCTACTCTCATCCTAATCCAGACTATATTGGGAAGCCTACGGCTACTAGTAATGATGCAGTACTCAATGAACACAAATCAATTATTTATGAAGGAAATGGGATATCGGGTCCAGCGATTAAAGCTAAGGCGCCCATCTGGAATGATAAAGGCGAAGTTATCGGTGTTTCATCTGTAGGGTTTTTGGTAGAGAATGTGCAAGATCAACTATCCAATTATAAAATGAAGATCATTCATTTGTCACTTATCCCAATCGGTGTAGGAATCGTATGGGCAATATTTATAGCACGACGCTTAAAAAAGCTTATTTTAGGTTTGGAGCCGGAGGAAATTTCTTTTCTTTTTCAAGAAAGGGAAGCGACACTTGATGCCATCCGATATGCTACCATTACGATCAATATAGAAAAACAGGTTACTTCCATGAATAAAAGAGCACGTGAATTGTTTCATGATCATCAGCTTATGGTGGGAAAGCGGGTTGTGAATGAGCATTTAGTACAACTTATCAAAATGGTAATCAGCACAAAGGAGGGGCAGTTCAATCGTAAGTTACTTTTAGGCCAACAGCTATACATTTTGGATTTATCCCCAATTCTAAATCATAATGACGTCAGGGGCATCGTTTTAACAATAAGAACAGTATCCGAAATTGAACAATTAACAGATGAATTTTCAGAAATCAAGGCCTTTTCAGAAAATATGCGGGCACAAAACCATGAGTTTTTAAATAAATTAAATACCATTTATGGATTACTTAGTTTAAAACAATATGATAGGGCATTGAATATCATCTCTTCTGAAGTGAGGGAGAGGCAAGATATCATTTCGTTTCTTATGTCATCTGTTAAAGATCCGTTAATCGCCGCCTGTTTACTTGGAAAGATAAACCGTTCAAAAGAATTGCAGGTTATATTAGAAATAGAACAGGAAAGCAATTTAAACAGTTCATTAAAGCCTGAGGATTCCCATCACTTGGTTTCCGTTATTGGTAATGTCATCGATAATGCGATGGAGGCAGCACGGCATAAAAACAAAAATGAGGGAAAGGTCAAAGTTTCGTTTACGGATTTAGGAAACGAAATTATATTTGATATCGAGGATAACGGTCCAGGTATCCCTCATGCAATGGAAGATATTATTTTTATAGATGGTTATACGACTAAAAATGGGGATAATCATGGGATCGGCTTGGCCATTGTAAAAAACTCCATTGGTCTTTTAGGTGGTGAAATTTATATTGATCACAGTTATTTGGGCGGAGCAAGATTTACTATCGTCTTCCCGAAGGATTTAAAAGCTGAAAAGGAGGCGTAAGAATGTCCAAAGGACCGATTACAGTCGTCATTGTTGAAGATGACGAGAATGCAGTGAATATATATAAACACTTTACGAATCAACTAGATCAATTTACTGTCATTGCTACAGCCAGCACTGGCAAGCAAGCATTAAATATATTACATGCCGCACAGCCGGACCTGATTTTATTGGATATCTTTTTACCGGATATGAATGGAATTGACCTTCTTCGGGAAATTAGAAGGGAATACCGGGGGATTGATGTAATTCTGATCACAGCCGCGAATGATACCGAAACAGTCAGTGAAGCGATTAGGGGTGGGGCTTTTGGTTACCTAATAAAACCCATCATTATCGATAAGCTTTTAGCGACGCTCAACCAATACGACCTGACTAGACAGCAGCTGCATAATAACAACTTAGTAAATCAAGATAATGTGGATACTCTTTTTCGGACCATAAGTAACCCAATTAAAGCAAATGATGTCCACTTAAATCCTCTTCCCAAGGGAATTGACAAACATACCTTGAAAATGGTCAGAAGTAAGATTCAAAACGTCAATGGCAGTTTAAGCGCTGATGAACTTGGTCAACTCGTTGGAATTAGCTATTCGACCATGCGCAGATATCTGGAGTATTTAGTTTCCTGTAATGAAATGGAAGTCGAGGTTTTGTATGGCAGTGTAGGTAGGCCTGAAAGAAAATACAAAATAAAACAACTATAAATCCCTGTTGATGAAATTTGCTTTCATCAACAGGGGTTTTTCTTTTTCAGGCGTGAAAAAAATGAATAAAACTCCATTTATAAAAAAAACTCTTATTACTTTCTTTATATGTGAATAAGGTTTATTGGATGATAGTCTCTAAAGAAAGCGCTGTCAAATAAGATGGTGGAAAACAGAAGGGAGCTAGAAGATGTTATCCATTTTAGGATTTTCCATGATTGCAGTATTCATGTACTTAATTATGTCGAAGCGGCTATCGGCATTAGTGGCCATTATGCTCGTTCCAATCATATTTGGAGTGATCGGAGGATTTTTTACAGAACTGGGACCCATGATGCAGGATGGTGTTGAAGGAATAGCTTCCACAGCCATAATGATTTTATTTGCGATTTTATATTTTGGAATAATGATAGATTCCGGTTTATTCGATCCTCTAATTTCCAAAATATTAAAAATAGTAAAAGGAGATCCTTTAAAGATAGTGTTGGGAACCGCTATTCTCTCAATGACTGTTGCATTAGATGGGGACGGGACAACTACTTACATCATTACCGTCTCAGCGCTTTTACCCCTTTATAAGCGTCTGGGCATGAACAAAATAATATTAGCGACTGTAGCCATGTTATCCATGGGTGTAATGAATATGACACCGTGGGGGGGAGCTTCCGCCATGGCAATGGCTTCGTTAAATCTTGATGCATCGGAATTGTTCTTGCCAATGCTTCCGGTCATGGGTTTCGGCCTCATTTGGGTTCTGGTCGCGGCTTTTATATTGGGAAAAGGGGAACGAAAGAGATTAGGCGTAGTGGAGATCCAGCATAATCACACAAAAGAAATGAATTCGGAGGCTAATTCTGAATTAGCCGCAACAACGGTCTCCCGTGATTATCGCAGACCGAAATTGGTTTGGTTCAACTTCATTTTAACGATTGTGCTCATGACCTCATTAATCATTGATTTTATGTCTTTGACCATTTTATTCATGATTGCGTTCGCCGTTGCGTTATTGGTCAATTATCCTGATTTGAAAGATCAGCAGGATCGAATCGCCGTTCATTCGAAAAATGCATTGGCCGTTGTTTCAATTGTCATTGCAGCCGGGATCTTTACCGGCATCATGTCTGGAACGAAAATGATTGATGCAATGGCCATTACGTTGGTTTCGCTAATTCCAGAACCTTTAGGACCATTTTTACCGGTTATTGTAGCGTATGCAAGTGCCCCTTTTACTTTCTTTATGTCTAATAATGCATTCTATTTTGGCGTACTTCCAATTATCGCTCAGGCCGCTGATGCTTATGGAATAAGCGCGGCAGAAATAGGGCGCGCCTCGTTAATAGGGCAACCGATACACGTATTGAGTCCTTTGGTAGCTGCAGCACATTTGCTAATAGGTTTAGTGGGCACTGACTTTGGGGATTTACAGCGGTTTGCCGTGAAATGGGCATTAGGGACTGTCACTGTTATGACAATAGCAGCGATAATCTTGGGAGTCATATAGTCACTATCTTGCCGATCATGCAACGATATTTTTTAAATTGGAGGATTTTCAATGTGGGTCATCACACTCTATAAAAACAGAGATATTGTAATGTATGAATTTGAAACAGAAAAAGCAGCAAGGGAAGTTTTTTGGAATATTCAGGGCAATAAGGTTCTTTCAGAAATCATTTATTTTAATGACCCAGGTTTAGCATAGTGATAGCAATGAATCGTAGAGGTATTTATGGCTAGTTGACAATAAAGGGTTATTCGAAATTGGAAGCGGAACTTTATATGATGGTTAAAACACAAAACCTCCGAGTATCCTTCAAGACTATGCATTTAAGTGTACCCCGAAAAAGCTTAGGCTTTATTGGGGTTTTACTATTATTTTAGACGGTTTTAACAATGATTCTTGTGGTAATCTTCGCTAGATTCATGACTGAATCCAGTCTCGTATCATTTAAGGATTGTTGGGGGAAAAGGGGATCTAAATAATTCACGACGGCTTTTAGGTGATAATCACCCAATTCAGGTAAGGATTTATTCATGGCTCCGCCAGGGCTAAAAGGACCTTTTGTCAGAAAAATGGAACCGATTTGATGATAACCACCCAAACAAGCATCGATGCCAAAAATAAAGGGATTTTTAAATTGCCTTTTTATTTCTTTTAAAACACTTTTCAAATTAAGGGCGTGAACAGGTTCTGCGAGTGTTCCAAAGACATGATAAGGGACTTGTTTTTCTCTTAGCATCGTCCCCACTAAAGGGCCGAATGAATCTCCTGTAGAACGATCTGTACCAATACATAAAAAAATGATCTCATTGGAAGTTGCCCGAAGAATTCTTGCGATTTGAAAAGACATTTCGTCTATATCTCCTTCTGCCTCTGTTTCCAACGTGTAGTTGCAATACTGCATTTCTTTTTTTGTCTCCCCTTTTTTTCTGCCATTAAAAGGATTCATGCCTACACTCCCTTATCTTATTCACTAGAGTCCTGTGACATCTTGTAGAAATTATAACATGATTAATTTCATTATCTCGTTTGTTTACTTGTATTTTGTTAATATATAGATTTACTGGAATTTTTGATAAAATAGAAGAGAACAAAAAATCTACTAGTATGAACCGATTGGTTTTATAGAACCAATTTTTAATAGAAGGAAGTGTAAGTATTGTTTAATCAATTAACGAATAACGATAGTATACTTGATCATTTACGTGCAGACTGTGAGAATTGTTTTGGTTTGTGCTGTGTAGCTTTGCCTTATGCAAAATCTGCTGATTTTGCATTTGATAAAGATGGAGGTACACCATGTTCCAACCTGCAATCAGATTATCGTTGCGGCATCCATGAAAATCTCAGAGCAAAAGGATTTCGAGGCTGCACGGTATATGAATGCTTCGGGGCCGGTCAAAAAGTATCTCAACTTACTTATAATGGAGAAGACTGGAGAGACAACCCAGCGTCAGCAAAGGAGATGTTCGAGGTATTTCCTATTATGCAACAACTTCATGAAATGCTTTGTTACTTAAATGAAGCACTGAATTTAGAAGATGCGCAACCTCTTCACCGAGAATTGCAGGCTGCTTTTGAAGACACGGAATATCTCACTAAGCAAAGTCCAAAGTCTATCATGGACCTGAATGTACCAGCTCATAGAGCGATCATAAATGATTTACTTCTGCGCACAAGTGAACTCGTACGTGCAAAGGTTCCAATTAAGAAAAATAAAAATTCAAAAAAACAGAACAAAATAGGTAGGGGAAGTGACCTTATCGGTGCAAAATTGAGAGGTGCTGACCTTAGGGGAGCGAACTTAAGAGGAGCTTTGTTTATTGCATCTGACCTCAGAGAGGCTGACATGAGAGTGACTGACCTTATCGGTGCAGACTTTAGGGACGCTGATTTAAGCGGTGCCGATCTCACCGGAAGTTTCTTTATCACACAAGCACAGATCAATTCGGCTAAAGGCGATATGAAGACAAAATTACCGCTTTCATTAAGCATTCCCAATCATTGGAGGTAGAAGTATAGCTAAGATCGGAGCTAGCTTTCATGAAAGGCTTCAAATAAGATAATTGTTTAAACTCACGAGTAAAAGCACTAAATTCACGAGTAAAAGCGTAAAACTCACGAGTAAAAGCGTAAAACTCACGAGTAAAAGTGCTAAACTCACGAGTAAAAGTGCTAAACTCACGAGTAAAAGCACTAAACTCACGAGTAAAGCCCAAATTTACGAGTAAAAGCGCCAAACTCACAAGTAAATACATCCAAATCACAAGTAATTGGAAATTTTAATACATAGATTTGCTTTAATCCAAAGCTTTTACAAAGATTGAACACTGACTAACATGCGATTCTTCATTAGGAAGGATCGTCTTTTAAAATTGGGCGGGAAATTTTCATTTTACCATTTGACTCTGACGTTGCGTAATGCCTTAGAGTAAAAGATATCGAAAGGAGGTAAGCAGCAGTGGCGATGAAAGTGAAAGAGCTAGCCGATTTAGTTGGCATTAGTGTGCGGACACTGCATTATTATGATGAAATCGGGTTATTATCGCCAGAGGAAATAACCGATGCAGGTTATCGCCTTTATTCGAATGATAATCTTGAAATGTTGCAGCAGATCCTGTTTTTCAGGGAACTTGGCATGCCGTTAAAGGAAATAAAACAAATGATAAGCAGCTCTTCGTTTGATAAACAAGAAGCATTAAAGCAACATCAAAAAATATTACTGGAGAAACGAAGTCAGCTCGATAAATTAATTAAGACGGTCGAAAAATCGATTAAACATATGAAAGGGGAAATTGAAATGACGGACAAAGAAAAATTTGAAGGATTTGACTTCAGTCAGAATCCATATGAAGAAGAAGCTCGCAAGCTTTGGGGGGATAAGGCTGTCGATGAGTCGAAGGCTAAAGTGGCGGGAATGTCCAAAGATGCACAGAAAGTTGTATCGGAGATCTATTTAAAACTTGCGACAATCCGTACTGCCTCGCCCAAATCGGCGGAGGCACAAGAGTTAATTAAAGAATGGTATGATTGTTTGAACAATAACTTCGGCACATACTCACTGGAGGCTTTCAAAGGATTAGGTCAAATGTACGTGGATGATCAACGCTTCACCAAAAATATCGACCAATATGGTGATGGTTTAGCAAAATTCATGTGTGATGCGATGGGTCATTTTGCTGACGCTAACAAAAATTAAATCCCAAGATTAGAAATTTCATGATGGAAGGTTGCTGCGGCAACCTTCTTATTTTGGAGCTGATTGTCAGGCAATATCCAACCCCTATGGCCTGTACCCGTATGAAAATGAAAAGTAAAAAAAGGGCCATTGATGGAATGAAGCTAACTATCACTCATCCCTTCGCTTCCTTACTTTCTACACTTGTGAACCATTTAAAATAGATGAATAGGAGAATTATTAAAAAGGACCATAAATAATAATCAGTCATAGTGTCAACCCAGGCTGAATTTTTATCCCAGTATGCGTCAGGCACAGGAGAGATATTCTCATACTGTTTATCGATTTAATTTTTAGTGGTAATTATATAGCATAATGAATATGTAAAAATTCCCATTATATTATTGTAGGCTGTGTTGTCCGTCTGCGTTATAGCGAGGTGCTGGTTAAAATGGAACTTGGAAAATGAGTCAAAAGGTATCGGAGCTAAGCGATGTGATTCCTTATTATTTTTTTAGTCTAGTCTCATCCTGTCTCTATCGCTTTCTACGGTGTTGGTTATTTTTAGCTGGGGTTCCTGGGGAGTGCTTGGCATTATCGTGTTACTATGCAATAAGCCTTTCTGCGGCACTGGTTTTTTGGTTTTGGGACTCAGTCTTTTTACAAAAAAAGAAATCTGAATCATGAAAGGGACCAGTGATGTGGTCCCTTTCCAACATTATTTTTTCTTTAGCATGTTTACGATTTCTTTAGCTTTTTCTAATGAAACTCCTTCAATGATACTGTTATTTTTTCGAACAGCCGTACCGAAATGATAGTGACCGGTATGCAGTTCGGAATGGATAGGAAGGATATTATCCTTATTTAGGCCGCTTCCAACCAGTATCGCTATGTCGCCGCAGACTCTTTTCATTTGTTGAATCGTTTTCATGCGGCTGGGGAAATCACCATGTCCACCTGAGGTCAATATCGTTGTGATTTCTGGATATTGTGCTAGCATTTCAGCTGAAATGACTGGGTCGTTTGTGTCATCGATGGCTCGGTGGAATGTAATCTCCAAACTTTCACATACCGTCAATAGTTCTTCGAGGTATGGAAGATTGATTTCATTATTTTCATTTAATGCACCCAATACAACCCCGTTCGCTCCCAGTGATCGAATGATTTCGATATCTTTTTTCATTATTTCCAAATCATTTTGCGTATAACAAAACGACTGGCTATGAGGCCTTACCATTACGTTGATTGGTATCCTTACCGAATTGACGACAGCTTCTATTAGGGCGTGGCTGGGAGTTAATCCCCCCTCGGCTAAAGAACTGACAAGCTCGATTCGGTCTGCTCCCGATTTTTCGATTAATATGGCATCCTCTATCGTTGTGGCAATGAATTCAATGTACATTGGATTTTCCTTTCCTGTATGCAAGTGTTATAAGATTATTAAATCCATTAAGAATAGTAAAGTCAATTCATTAATAGATACAATGACCTCCTATCAAAAACCTTCTCTAGTTTTCCTCAAATGGAATTTATTTATTTCTCATATTTATGAAACGAAATGAACATTCAAACGTATAAAAAAAGAATATATTCAATGGTATATTTGAAAGTGGAATGATTGGCGGGGTAATTAAATGAAAATCATCATGACGGAGGTTATTTAATTGGATAAAGAAAGTAAGGAAGTAAAGAAATCGAAGTTTTACAAAGTAGGGATGGGATTCCTGATCATTTCCCTTCTTACTTGGATCATTCCTGTCGTAGCACCTTTTACGCCATTTTCGACTGCGGTTAAAGCAGGGGTCATAACAGGTGCGATCGTCTTTGCGGAAGTCATGTTTTGGGCAGGCGCGCTTTTGGTTGGGAAAGAAGTGGCAGCTAAATATAAAGGCTATTTAAACCCGAAAAATTGGAGAAAAGAAAAAGGGTGAAGCAGTTTTATATAAATTGCTAGGTGTGAAGCTCCATGGAAACTGAGGTGTTGAAAGTATTCGATTCAGATCGTGCATGATGAAGTGTATAGATTGGGACAAACATCGGTGTGGATGAAAAAAGATTATCCGAATTTACGGCTGCCGGCCATTTACTGGCTCATGAACGGTATACGAAGGAGTCGGGAGACTAAAGAACAAATAGGCATTGACGTTTCCTTTGAGATTACATCGACAAAGAACTATATGAAAGTGCACATGGCTTCGATGATTTCACCCTGCAGCAAGAAGAGGTTTTCGGGATGGTGAAGGTTGTACTGATTGACTTCGAAGAGCTTTTTGGATCGAAGCGAAGGACAAAGTGAATATTAAGGGATTTGAAATGAATCACGAAGGCTATAGGATGATCGACCGGTTTGTTGGACGCGATGATACATTATCTTTCCTATTTTAGAAGCATCATTAGATTGATCAGAGAAAACCATGCTAAATGAAAATAAAGCCCCGACAAAACGATTCGAGTTTTGTTGGGGCTTTTCTTTTTTCTTGAAAAAACATTAAGTAAATCGACCTGTATCTTTCCCGGTCAACGGCAGCCTATTGGCTCGTTTTGTTTCAGCGAGACACGAATATGTCCTTAGTTGTTACCTTATTTGTCCTGAATTGCTCATAGGGATAATGACTTTGTCTCTGTGGTGATTCAGTTGATAAAGCGAGACATACCAGACTGTAATAGTGATGTCAGGCCTGCAAGTTAAAGGTGGGGATGTAGTTTTTCATGAACTAGGGAATTTATCACTTGTAAGAATATGACAAAATTGTAAGATGAACAGTGTACAAATTTTGTTAAGGGGATGAGTGAAATAATGAAAAAAATGGTTTTAATCATTTCATTTTTTGTAGCTTCTTTAGTCCTTTTTGGCTCCCTTGATCTTTTTGCCAGCAAAGCATCAGCAGAAACACACATCTATGATGGAAAAAGTCCTTACTATAATGGTTGTGCGAATAGCGCAGTAACAAAGAAGGCCGTGAAAATTTATGCCAACGGTGCTTCTGCCAATCTGGAGTTGAAATTCAGCACAACTTGTAAAACGGCTTGGGCAAAGCTCACTCTAAGCAGACCGGCTAAAGCAGATGGGGAGGCAACGGCATTGGTTGTCCGAAATACTGATAATAAACAATTTAGCTGTGCATCTCCTGGAGGAAATGGTGAAATAAATAAAGGTCAAACGTCATGCTATACACCAATGGTATATGATTTGGATCCGCGAAAAGCAAAAGCGGTCGCTTTTTGGCCATATACAGCAGGTGAAACCGACTGGTATTAATGAAACAGGAAAAGCCTTCATCTATTTTTATGGAAAGAAAGGATGAATGAATTGAATAAAAAGCTTAAAATGATAGTTTTATCCATGTTGATGACACTGTCGATGTTTCTTGTCGACTTTGGATTTGGAAAAAATCAGGCACTGGCCGAAACACATACTTATGATGGGAAAAGTCCATTCTATAATAGTTGTGCAAGTTCGGCGGTAACGAAGGATAAAAAATGGATCGATTCCAATTCGTATGTAGAGTTGAAATTCAGTACTGTCTGTAAAACCGCCTGGGCAAAAGTGACCGTAACACGCCCCGCCGTATACAACCATGAAGCGGATGCCAGGATCGTCCGAAGTACTGATGGTAAGGCCTATACATGCTCCAGTTCCGGGGGAAATGGTGTTGTGAATATCGGGCAGACCTCATGCTATACACCAATGGTATATGATTATGACCCGCGAAAAGCACAGGCCCAAGGGATACATGCGATCCCTAATAGTGATGCATATAAAAAAGCGGTGACCATTTGGTACTAAAAAACAAAAGTGCAAAAAAAGCATCCTTATAGTCGGATGCTTTTTTTGCTGTCAAATTAACTCATGCTTTCATTTCCGCTTCCAATTGAAGCAGATATCGTTTCATCTCCGTACCTCCCCGGTAACCGGTAATGGCTCCGTTTTTTCCGATAACCCGATGACATGGCACCGTGATCAGAACAGGATTGGCACCAATGGCCGTACCGACTGCCCGAACAGCTGCAGGTCTCTGGACGATTTGTGCAATATCGGAATAGGAACAGGTTTTTCCGTAAGGTATTTGATTCAGCGCTGACCAAATTTCTTGTTGAAAGGGCGTGCCTTTTACATCTGCCGGAAGAGAGAAAGTCTGCCGGGTTCCTTCGAAATATTCTTGTAATTCTTTTAGATATGGTGTTAATGTTTTTTCATTTTCAACAAGGCTCGCCATTGGAAAGCGTTTTTGTAGCCAAGACTTCAGTTCTTCATACGTTTGACCGGGAGAGCCAACATAGCAAAGTCCTTTTTCCGTCTTGGCCACATATAATTGCCACTTATCATAATTCAAGATGGCCCAGTCAATGGTTTGTTCTTTTTCATTCTTCATTTTCTTCACGCTCCAAATCTCGAGTTTCGAGATAAGCTTTCCGATATCCTGAAGGGGTATTCCCCATGATTCTTTTGAATAGCGTCATGAAATAGGGTGTACTAGAGAACCCGACAGCCAAGCCTATTTCAGTAATCGGCTGTTCAGAGTTTTCCAGCAGCCACGTTGCCTTTTCAAGGCGAAGCCTTTGAATGTATTCAGTGGGCGATATCCCCTTCACACGCTTGAATGATCGTTGTAAATGATAGGGACTGCCGTGGGAAATATCAGCCAATTTGTTCAATGTGATGGGTTCCCTGTAATGGATGTCGATCCATTCGGCTATTTGTTCAACCCATTCTTCTGTCGGCAAATTAAGTCCTTCAGGTTTACATCGTTTACAAGGCCGGAAATCTTCTTCCAAAGCCATCATGGCATTTTTGAAAATTTTCACGTTTTCCTTATTAGGTACCCTGGATTTACAGGAAGGCCTGCAAAAGACGCCCGTCGTAATTACTCCGTATAAAAAATGATCATCATATGCGGCATCACAATCTATAATAGCTTTCCAATATTCATTCGGGAAATCTGCTTTTTTCGGATTCACCACATTCACCTCACCTTTTAGTATACAAGAAAGGGTTGATATACAAACATTTTGATAATATAAAAGCAAGATAACGTAATTATTTAATAAAGTTAGGGAAGATGACTATTTGGCTGGTTAAAATAAGGAGTTGAAGGGAGTTGAATGAAAAAGAAAAGAGCAAGATAACGTACCCATTTTTCTTTAGTATAAAGCTAAAGGAGGAAGCGGAATGAAAGAGACATTATCAAATGATGAAGGCATGACTGAATTGAAAATTCGTGCACCAAAAGAGTTTAGTTTTTCGGAAAATCTTAAATACTTATCAAGATCCTCCAATGAATGTCTGTTCGATATTGTGGATCAAAAGATTTATCGTGCACTTGTTGTCGAAAACGAGACACTTTTAGTAGAAATCAGTGCGATGAATGAAACGGAGCTGACCGTTCGGTTTCCAGGAAGAACAGCACCGATGGATAATCAGGTAAAGGATGCTGTTTCGCAATACGTTCGTCACTGGTTCGATCTTGAGACAAATCTGCTTCCTTTTTATGAGCTGGCGCAATATGATCCTTTATTGCAAAAGCCGGTAAGCCAATTCTTCGGTTTGAGAAATATGGGCATCCCTGATTTATTTGAAGCGATTGCCTGGGGAATACTTGGACAGCAGATTAACTTGACTTATGCCTATACCTTGAAACGGAGGCTTGTTGAGGGATTTGGCGATTTTGTTGAATTCGAAGGAAAGCAATATTGGCTGTTTCCGAAGCCTGATGTGATCGCGAAATTAACGGTCGAAGATTTTGCCGATTTGAGGATGACGGTGAAGAAGTGTGAATATTTAATAGGTGTAGCTCAACTGATTGCAGAAGGGGAACTTACAAAAGAAAAGCTGTTGAATGCAAAGGATGTAAAAGAGGCTGAAAAAATGCTGACCAAAATACGGGGAATCGGTCCGTGGACAGCGAACTATGTCTTGATGCGCTGTTTACATTTTCCATCAGCCTTTCCAATCGATGACGTCGGTCTGCATAATTCCATGAAACTGGTCATGCAAACGGAAGCAAAACCAACGAAAGCGGAAATCCTGAAACTATCGGAAGCGTGGGCCGATTGGGAATCCTATGCAACCTTCTATTTATGGAGAATGCTATATTGACTTGAATTAATTTTCGGAGATAAAACTATAGACTTCGTCGATATATTTCTATTTTCGGAGATATAATAGTAAGTTTCGTCGATATATTCCTATCTCCGGAGATAAATGCATTTCCAGCCCAAACACACCTTAAGTCCATGGAACATACCTTATTACATTTATCTTATAGAGGTGAATGACCATGTATATGTACCCAACGTATCATTATGAAGATCAAGCTTTTCTTGAACGGCAGTTTCCCGGTCTATCCAGCTTTCCGGGCATACCTGGATTACCTCAATTTCCAGGTCAGCCAGGGCCGCCGCCGGGTTCGCAAGCACCAACAGCTCCCCCGCCAGCGTTTATCCCCCACCAGCAATCGGCTTCAACATTTGCCGTAGATCCAGGTGCCATTTCGTTTTGTCTGTTCAGGAATACTTTTATATGGCTAAACAATGGTGCGCGTTTCTGGTATTATCCCATTTTCGTCGGTCCGCGTTCTGTTGCAGGCTTCAGGTGGAATGGCAGGTTCTGGACAATTTTTGGTATCGATTCAAGACAAATCAATTCATTTAGCTGTTTTTGAAAAAATGCTCAAAGGAAATGTCTCCTTTGAGCATTTTATGTTTCCGATTGCCTTGCTTTCTTTCAATACGAAAAGATATGGTAGCAAGAAAAAAGCAGCACTATCCAAAGAAAAACATTATTAAAGGTAGCCTACCGTGGATCGTCCCCCTAAAGCGGTCAACACTCCGACTAGGGAAAGGAGATACATGGTGTAAAACAATTGCGACTTGATCCTCACACCATGATCGGTGTGAAGATCTTTCTTAAAAAGGACACTGCGAAATAAACCCTGAAACGATATCAGAAAAAAGACTGGAAAGAAATCATAAATAAGCAAAAGGGTGATGATGATCATATAAATCATTTGAAAAGGAATCCAGAAATTCATTTCGCACTCCCTTTTTTGTTAATGTGGCGAAATAAACGGCCAACAATGTTCAATATTTAATAGAAATGGTAAAATCATTATGCTCCTATAAAATTTAGTGAATGAAAATGAAAATAGAGGATGCTGTTGAATATGAGGAAAGTATCGCTGGAAACCAAGATTCTCGGGTTAGTCTTATCGTTGAGCCTGTTTTTGATTCTTTTATTGACGACTTCTTTTTCCTATATGGAAGGAAGGCAAATAGCGAAGGATAAAGGTCAATTGGCGTTGGAACTTTCAAAGACGATTAGCTTCATGCCTACAATTACAGAGGCCTTTGAAACGGATGATCCCGCTGCCACAATCCAGCCGATTGCCGAAAAGATCCGCAGGGAAACAGGGGCTGAGTTCATCGTTATAGGGAATAGAGAGGGAATTCGCTATTCCCATCCGCTGGCTTCCGAAATCGGGAAGCGGATGGAAGGCGGAGATAATAGCAGGGCCATTCGGGAAGGCGAATATTATGTCTCCGAAGCGGCAGGATCACTCGGGCTTTCCATTCGGGGGAAGTCACCGGTATTCAATGAGGATGGAAAAATAATTGGTATCGTCTCCGTCGGTTTTTTAGTCGACGATGTCCGCGCCCAAATTTTCAAGGATTTGTCCAGAGAGATGGTTGTATCTTTAGTGGCCATCCTGATATCGATCATTGGCAGTTATATGCTGGCAAGAAGCATACGTAAAGATACACTGGGACTGGAACCATTTGAGATCGCCAATTTATATAAGGAAAAAAATGCAGTGCTTCAATCGGTGAAAGAAGGGATTCTGGCCATTGACCAAAATGGGTTGATTACCTCGATGAATCAGCCGGCGAAAAAATTGCTGGATATTAAAGAGTCCGTTCGCCATTTGAACGTGGATGGCCTATTTCCTTCGAAATATTTATTCGAAGTGCTGAAGTCCGGTGAACCGCGAATGGATAAGGAGATTTCATGGAAAGACAAATCCATCATTGTCAATTGTACGCCAATCTTCGATAGTGAAGGTGTAAGCGGTGTTGTCGCTTCGTTCCGAGATCGAACGGAAATTGAGGAAATGCTCAACACATTATCGGAAGTGAAGATGCATTCAGAGGATTTAAGGGCACAAACCCATGAATTCACCAATAAACTATACGTCCTTTCAGGATTGATACAATTAGGGGAATACGATGAAGCAATAGAAATGATTCAAAGCGAAACATCCGAATTGCATTCCCTGAACCGTGTCGTGTTCGAACAGATAAAGGATACAAAGGTACAAGCCCTTTTACTTGGTAAGATAGGGAAAGCATCGGAGAAGAAGATCATCTTTGAAATAGACGCACAAAGCTACCTAGAGAAACTCCCGGATCATATAAAATTGTCACAGCTAACATTGATTCTAGGCAACATTATCGATAATGCACTTGAAGCGGTTTCAGGCATGGAAGAGCCGCTCGTGAAATTTTTCGCCACAGATATCGGAAATGATATGGTATTTGAAGTGAGTGATAACGGAAAAGGAATACCTGAGGATGCCATCGCCCATATTTTCGATCGGGGTTTCACTTCGAAAAACAGCGGAAGTCCGAGTGGTTATGGACTTTCAAATGCTGATCATGTCGTCAAAGAGCTGGGCGGCATCATCGAAGTTCACAGCGAGGATCGAAACACCATATTCACCGTGTATCTTCCTAAAGAACAGTGAGGAGGGAAAGAATGCTGAAGATAAGAGCAGTCATCGCAGAAGATGATTTTCGTGTAGCGGATATCCATGAAAAATTCTTGAAAAACTTTGATGAAATAGAAGTGGTCGGAAAAGCTGTCAATGCCAAAAAAACGCTTCGGATCTTGGAACAAAAAAGCCCGGATCTGCTTTTGCTTGATGTTTATATGCCAGATCAGCTTGGTACAGACCTCCTTCCGGACATACGGAAAAAATTCCCGAATGTGGATATCATCATGATTACCGCGGCAACGGATAAAGACCAACTTGAAAAGGCGCTTCACTATGGTGTTGAGAATTATTTAATTAAACCAGTGGAAATGAAGCGCTTCAACCAAGTTATCGAAGAGTATTTGAAGAAAGTCCATCTGATGAAATCCAAACAAGAGATAGATCAGGATTTTGTTGATCTCATTTTGAAAAAGGGATCTGCGGTTTCGGAAACGAACGATGGGCCGGCCTTACCGAAAGGGGTCGACGAAATCACTTTGGCGAAAGTGATCGAGGTGCTCAAAGCAAGCGATATCGGTTTATCGGCTGAGCAAGTGAGCGGCCAAATCGGCGCTTCCAGGACAACCGCGAGACGCTATCTGGAATACTTGATATCCGTAAAGAAATGTAAAGCGGAAGTCGTATATGGGGTAGTGGGAAGACCTGAGCGAAGATATTATAAGATTCAATAGAATTAAGTGTGAAACACCTTCAAGATTGGAGGTGTTTTTTTATGCATGCATGGATTGAAAGATTTCAAAAAAAGCAATGCGAGTTAGTGTAGCAATTCTTTTGCCAGCAATAAGGATATAGTCGAAGTTTTCTTAATAATCATAATCATCTCCTAAAGAACCCGCCATTCTACCCGGGGAGTGGCGCTGGTTCAGCCTCGAAAAAACGCTTCCGTGAACACCTTCCGTGAACACAATGAACAAAATTAACAAAATAGTTTTAAAACACAATAAATTGAGAACGCTTACAAATAAAGCGATTTCATATACAATTTATCTTATTAGAAGATAAGGAGTGATAGATATGCTCGCTTTATTAGGATACTTGATGATAGTAGCGTTTATGATATTAATTATGACAGGGCGACTTTCAGCCATGATAGCATTGATTGCAGTTCCAAGTGCCTTTGCACTTATTGGCGGGTTTGGCGGTAAAATGGGTGAGATGGCGCTGGAAGGGATCAAAGACGTTGCGCCAACGGGAATCATGATTTTATTTGCGATCCTTTTCTTTGGCATTTTGATCGATGCTGGGGTTTTTGACCCGATCATCAATACGATCCTTAAAGTCGTAAAAGGAGATCCAGTGAAAATTGCCATCGGTACGGCCGTCCTGGCTTTGCTGATTTCCTTGGATGGAGATGGTACAACCACATATATGATAACGATTTCAGCCATGCTTCCGCTATATAAACGGATTGGAATGAGACCGCTTGTATTGGCAGGCATTGCCGTTTCGTCATCTGGAGTCATGAACCTTCTTCCTTGGGGAGGCCCTACAGCACGGGTGATGACCGCTTTAAAACTTGAAATGTCCGATGTTTTCACCCCTGTCATTCCAGCGATGATCGGCGGAGTCCTATTCGTCCTTTTCATGGCATATTGCCTGGGTAAAAAAGAAAGAAAAAGAATCGGGATCATAGAAGTCGATTATCATGTTATGGCACAGCAGGCGGCTGCAACGGAAGATGCTTATCTTAAGCGTCCTAAATTGATAATATTCAATTACGCATTGACTCTTACACTGCTGGTTGCGCTGATCATGGAACTTATGCCTTCAGCGGTTCTATTCATGATAGGTTTTGCGATTGCCATTACGGTTAATTATCCGAAACTCAGTGATCAAAAAGAGCGTGTGGCAAACTATGCGGACAATGCTTTATCTGTCATTTCGATGATTTTTGCAGCAGGTGTCTTCACAGGAATCCTTGCCGGTACGGAAATGGTCGATGCCATGGCAAACTCTTTGATCCAGCATATTCCAGATCAAATGGGTGCACATTTTGCTGTCATCACAGCCATCATCTCAGCACCTTTTACGTTCTTCATGTCTAATGACGCATTTTATTATGGTGTGCTCCCATTACTTGCAAAAGCGGGAGCTGCTTATGGAATTGACCCTGCCCTGATCGGTAGAGCTTCACTATTAGGGTTGCCCGTCCATCTATTAAGCCCGCTTGTTCCATCTACTTATCTATTGGTTGGAATGGTAGGGGAAGATTTCGGTGCATTGCAGCGCACTTTCCTGAAATGGGCATGCGGTTCGACGCTTGTCATGATAGTGGTATCTGTCCTATTGGGAATCATCCCACTATAAGGCTCTAAAGAGTCCCGTTCGTCAAGATGCGAACGGGACTCTTTTCTGTCTGTATCAAGCGCTGAATAAATCTGGAAAAGTGAGATACATTATGTTTGTCTTCTCTTTCGCGACAAAGTTAGCTTTTTGATTTATTGAATGCGGAAGGTACGTACCTTAAGATTAAAGGAAACTATATTAATATGAAGGGAAGAGAGCAAAATGGCTCAATTTAATATAAAAGTTGCAGTTCAAAAGTTCGGTAACTTTCTAAGTTCAATGGTCATGCCGAATATATCAGCTTTCATAGCATGGGGGCTAATCACTGCCCTATTCATCCCATCTGGTTTCCTGCCAAATGAAAGCCTTGCCAAAATGGTTACACCGATGGTTACGTTTTTACTGCCGCTTTTAATTGGGTATACGGGCGGTAAGCTAATCCATGACCACCGTGGCGGCGTAGTCGGTGCCATTGCGACAATGGGCGTCATCGTTGGATCTGATATCCCGATGTTCCTTGGAGCCATGATAATGGGACCGTTCGGCGGTTATGTCATCAAGAAATTCGATCAATTGATTGAAGGGAAAATAAAAGCCGGTTTTGAAATGCTTGTTAATAATTTCTCAGCGGGGATAATTGGCGGCTTATTGTCCATTCTATCGTTCTTGGCCATCGGGCCTGCTGTAGACGTTTTTACAGGCTGGCTTGTAGCAGGAGTCGATTGGCTTGTCGGTACAGGTTTACTGCCGTTGACAAGTATCCTGATCGAGCCTGCCAAGGTATTGTTCTTGAACAATGCCATCAATCATGGTGTACTATCACCAATCGGTGTAGAGCAAGTTAAACAAACAGGGGCTTCCATCCTGTTCCTTCTGGAATCGAATCCTGGACCGGGTATCGGCGTATTGCTTGCTTATTGCTTTTTTGGAAAGGGAACGGCGAAGAGATCGGCGCCAGGAGCTGCCATCATTCATTTCTTCGGCGGGATCCATGAAATTTATTTCCCTTATATCCTAATGAAGCCGATGTTATTCTTAGCTGTCATTCTTGGGGGCATGAGTGGAGTTTTCACATTGGTCCTACTAGGCGGAGGATTGTTCGCTCCAGCTTCTCCAGGCAGCATACTTGCCATTACAGCAGTAACTCCGCATAATGCGGGCGCATATATTGCTAACTTTGCAGGCGTGATCGTAGCGGCCCTTGTTTCATTCATCGTCGGTGCATTCATCTTGAAAACAGGAAAGCAATCTGAAGAGAATATTGAAGATGCCGCAAAAAAAATGCAAGAAATGAAAGGCAAGAAAAGCTCTGTTGCCGATGTATTCGCTTCAGATCCGGGAACGATGCCAACAAACGTCAGCAAAATAATATTTGCCTGCGATGCCGGGATGGGATCAAGTGCGATGGGGGCTTCACTGCTTCGCAAGAAGGTGAAGGAAGCCGGATTGAATATCACTGTTACTAATACGGCGATCTCAAACATTCCTGCTGATGCACAAATCGTCATAACACAGGAAGAGTTAACTCCAAGGGCACAGAATAAAGTGCCGAATGCTTATCATGTATCCGTCGATAATTTCCTATCGAGCCCTGAATACGATTCATTGCTTGCACGGCTTCAGGATGACGGTACCGATGAGCTGCATGAAATCGTCGAAGATGCTGAAGAGAAGGTTCCCGGTGTTCGTGAACATTCAATCGAGCCTGGCATCAACGAGGATGAGCAGGATGATAATGAATTGCTTCGCGAAGAAAACGTCTTCCTTAATCAACAATTCGCCAATAAGGAAGAAGCGATCCGCTTTGCGGGAAGAGCTTTGGTCAATGCAGGTTACGTTAAGGAAAGTTATATTGAAGCAATGATTGCCCGTGATGAATTGACTTCAACCTATATGGGTAATGATGTAGCCATTCCGCACGGAACCGAGGAAGCTAAGAAAGATGTCCTTAAATCTGGATTTACCGTCCTACAAATTCCTGATGGTGTCGACTTTGACGGCCAAAAGGCACGATTGATATTCGGCATTGCCGGCAAGGACGGGACACATCTTGAAATTCTATCTGGCATTGCAGTTACCTGCTCTGAGATGGAGAATATCGAAAAGATGGTTAAAGCCACATCAGCCAGGGAATTGATGGATATAATAAATGTCGGAAATAATTAAATACTCGTAACCAAGAATAGAAAAGCGTTTTACGCTTTTCTATTCAGTATTTTCTCGTGTTACTCCACCTGAAATGAGTTGGTAGCATGTATATTACTTCAAGGGAAAAATCAATCATAGAACTGATCATAAAAACTTCAGGAAAACATACAGCCTTATCCATTGCGACACATTTGAATGTTAGTGTCCGGACGGTTCAACGCGATCTGAAGTCGATAGAAAAAATCCTGCACTCATTTGAGCTGCATTTAACACGCAATACACATGAGGGACTGTCCATCGACGGGAAGAACGAACAAGTCTTTCGGCTTGTACAGCATCTGATGGGCAATCATCCTATCGATCAAACGCCACAAGAAAGAAAGCTGCATCTCCTTTTAGCTTTACTGCAGGAAGAATCGTATAAAACTCAAGTTCTTGCGGGGGATCTCGGTATAAGCATTACGACTCTTACAACCTATTTGGACGAACTGACTGAATGGTTAAAGAATTTTAATATCGTGATTACCAGAAAAAGGGGTGTCGGAATAGAGCTTGCCGGCACTGAAGAAAATAAACGGAAAGCCCAGGCAGCCTATTTCTTGCACTTTTTTAATGAAGAGCTGATTGAAAGTTTATTTTTGCTGCAAGAAGGAAAATTCCCAGAAGCGAAAATCCTCGACTATTTCGATCCCGAATATCTTCTGGCTATCGATGGGGTGCTGAACTCAACTTTTAACAGTGTCCATTCCCGTTTGGCGGATAGCGGGTATATAGGGTTAATTGTACATATTTATGTAACCCTGCAAAGGAATGAAAGCCAATTTTTTTTGGAGAAGGACTTCAAGAAAATAAGCGAACTTTCCGATGAGAATAATCTCATGAATAAAATAGGCAAGGAACTCAGCACCATGCTGGAAGTCTCTTTTACCATCGATGATATCAGCTACCTGGCAGCCATACTGAAAGGTTCCAAGCTTCATGCGGCGGATGCCGTTCCATATGACAGTGTGTTGCTAGGCCAGCTGATAAGAAACCTGATAAAAGATGTTTCGGCACAACTGCAAATCGATTTGACCAAGGACTTCCCATTGTATCAAGGGCTCCTTGCCCATATGGAACCATCGCTTTTCCGTATCAAACAGGAAATGGGATTGTACAACCCCTTAACCGAAGATATTAAACGAAAGTATCCGGTTCTCTTTTTGGCAGTGAAGACAAGTCTGGAAAAGGGATTCAAAGAAATAAAGGAATTTCCTGAAGATGAAATAGCGTTCATCGTCCTTCATTTCGGATCTGCATTAGTGCTGCGGGAGGAAGAAATATCAATAAGGGCACTTATCGTTTGCCCTACCGGTATCGGGACGTCGAAGATGCTTGCAAGCCGGATCAAAAAAGAAATCATCGAAATCGAGACTGTAGAAATCAAGACGATCAAAGACATCCAGCAGCAGGAGAGCCTGTCAAACTATGATGTGATCATTTCTACCGTCCGGCTTCCGTATATCGATAGTGATTATATCCTTGTATCCCCTCTTTTGAGTGAAGAGAATATATTGAACATCAGGAATTATTTAAGGAAGAATATCGAAAACTTCACGAAGAATAAGCGTTATGGCAGTCATTCAGCCCATAAGGATACCTTGACCAAAAAAGAGGATGGCGAATTGAAAGAAGTGCTGCAGGAATTGAAAGACGCCCAGCAAAGCATCGAGTCAATCATGGATAATTTCCGGTTTTATCGGCTGCCGCATCTGAAAGGACATCCGGAGATCATTGAAGAAATGGTCAGGATGGCTGAAACGGAAGATCTGCTAATTGGTGCGGATGATGTGGTCAGATCCTTGAAGGAACGGGAAAAAAAAGGCGGTTTAGGCATTCCTGGCACTGGAATGGGCCTTTTCCATACGAGGCATAAGAATGTGAAAGAACTGATATTCCAGGTGGCCCACCTGGAGGAATATCGTCTGGTCAAAGGTATGGATGGAAATGACGTCCATATGAAAAATTTACTGCTGATGCTGGCACCTGAAGAATTGAGTGTAAAGCAGCAGGAAATCGTCAGCTTAATAAGTTCAAGCTTAATTGAAAGCAATGAATCCATCATGATTTTTTCATCTTCGGACGAAGAAATGATTAACGGAAGGCTGGAAGCCATATTTTTAGACTATTTATATACTAACTTGATAAAGGGATGATTGTAATGAAACAAGCAGTACATTTCGGTGCAGGAAACATTGGAAGAGGATTTATCGGAGCGCTCTTTTCACAATCTGGATATCATGTGACATTTGTAGACATAGCTGATAAAATCATCGATCAGTTAAATGATAAAAAGCAATATCAAGTCAAACTGGCTACCGATCAACAAGAATCCGTCACAGTAGAAAATGTTTCGGGTTTAAACAGCTTAAAGCAGGAAGAGGAAATCATTCAAGCAATTTCTGAAGCAACCTATCTCACCACTGCTATCGGCCCAAATATTTTGCCTCATATCGCTCCTTTAATTGCAAAAGGATTAGCTTTAAGGGTGAAGGAAACCGATGAAAAACTATATGTGATCGCTTGTGAAAACCAAATATCGGCAACAGACCTTTTAGAAGGCTACATTCTAGAAAACTTGGATCAAGATACAAAGGAAAAACTAGCCGATAAAGTCTACTTCTTTAACTCAGCAGTCGATCGCATCGTTCCTATCCAAAATAATGAAGGATCACTCGATGTTTTGGTGGAACCTTATTATGAATGGGTGGTTGAAACGACTGAAAGCATTCCTGCCGTTGAAGGGATGACCATTGTAAAAGAGCTCGCTCCATTCATTGAGAGAAAACTGTTTACCGTTAATACAGGACATGCCGTCATTGCTTACCTCGGTTATCTCAAAGATAATAAATCGACGATTGACCAGTCATTGGAGGACGCAGGCATTGTAGAGCAAGTCAAGAAAACCTTGGGGGAAACGGGCGCTTATTTAATAAAGCAATATGGTTTGGAAGCAGATGAGCATCAGCAGTATATCGAAAAAATCATTAATCGGTTTAAAAACTCCTACCTTAATGACTCGGTGAATAGAGTCGGACGTTCACCGCTGCGCAAGCTCGGGCCAAACGACCGTCTCGTGCGCCCTGCCGTAGAAGCCAAGAAAGCCGGACTTTCCTATACTAATCTGGCGAAAGCGATAGCCGCCGCATTACTCTTTGATTTTAACGAAGATGAAGAAGCCCTTAAACTGCAAACGATGATCAAAGAACACGGTGTAGCTACCGCACTTAAGGAAGTTAGCGGACTGGACGAAAATAGCGAAATAACCAAAGAAGTTATCAATCATTACAACAACTTGAAATAAAAGCCGAAGAACTCCTGAAATCATTTTTCAGGAGTTTTTTCTTAATCAAAAAGGCATTTAAAGAAGGACTATCATCCGATAATCTTGAAAGCTCAAAAAAAACCTTGTAAACAGTAATCATTACGTTTTATAATGGGAGACAGTCAAGAGAAGAGGGTTTTGTTAAAGTGAAAATCGTAACCATTTTGATTTGTTTGGTGAAAGGGGCTTTATATGTTGAAAATATAGGGAATCGCTTGAAAAAAGGCGGATTGGTGCAATAAATCAAGAGTATGGTTGAAATAATCAAGAATTTGGTGCTATTACACAAGATTTAGAGCTGTTACTCATGTTTTGGATCATTTACTCGTAAGTTTGGAGCAAATGCTCGTGATTTTGGTGTGTTTACTCGTGAGTTTGGAGCAAATACTCGTGAGTTTGGAGCAAATACTCGTGAATATGGCAAAAATACTCGTGAATTAGTGTTTACTCTCAAAGGAGCATTACATAGTTTGATTTCGGATAAGCATTCGCAATGCGTTACGTGGTTTCTCATGATAGTAATGCTGCAATCTAAATCGTAATCATAACGGTTTTATAGCGGCCAATAAAAATAGTTGAGGTAATGGGGGAAATATATTGTGTACAGAAAATGTAAATCGATTTTTATTGTATGTCTAGCGTTCTTTCTTTTGGCTGCCTGTTCCACCGAGTCTGCGAAAGATCAAGTGGGAGGGGAGAAGGGAGTGAACTTGCTTTTTAATTTTGCGACTAGCTCGCTTGATCCGAATGTTGATACTAGTTATGTGTCACTAAGGGCTGGAATCACTGAGACATTGGTGCATCTCAATGATGAGGATTTGACCATCGAACCTTGGCTGGCGAAAAGCTGGGATAGCAAGGATGGTCAATTATGGAATTTTGAGTTAAGGGAGGGTGTGACGTTTCAGAATGGAAAGCCGATGGATGGCAATGCGGTGAAGGCTTCCTTGGAGAGGGCGATGAAAGATAGTCCGGCGATAAAGAATGCCTTGCGCATTGAATCGATTGAAGCGGACGGGAATGCTCTGACCATTAAGACGGAGGTTCCTTTTCCGGAGTTTCCTTCTGAATTGGTCCATCCGAATACATCGATTATTGACGTGAAGGAAAGTGACTATATAAACAAGCCGATAGGAACAGGGCCATTTGCCGTTTCGAAATTCATACCAGGTACGGCAGTTGATTTAATACGGTATGAGTCTTACTGGGATGGAGCCGCAAAGCTTGAAAAAGCCAGGTTTTCGTTTAATGAAGATGCCAATGCACGGTCTCTTGCCCTTGAATCGGGAGACGCCGATATTGTCTTTCGGCCGGAAGTGGAAAGCCTGGAAAATTTAGAAGCGATAGATGGTGTGAAGGTGGAATCGACATCGACTTTCCGCGTGCATCAAATGACGATGAATTTGGAACGAAAAGCACTGCAGGACATACACGTCAGAAAGGCGATAGATGCCTTGATCGACCGTTCATCGATTGCGGATACGATTTTACATGGTCATGCGGAAGTGGCAACAGGGCCATTTCCATCCACATTCTCTTTTGCTCCGGACTATCCGAAAAAAGAGAATGGAATGGAAGCGGCTAAGAGGTTTCTTGATCAGGCGGGATATAAGAAAGTGAATGGAGTCATGCAAAAAGACGGCAAACCGTTAACGTTTACACTTCTTACATACAGTTCACGTGCCGACCTGCCGTTAATTGCCCAAGTTTTTCAATCGGATGCCGGCCAGTTGGGGATTGATGTGAAAATCAAGCAAATTGAAATCCCTGAGGAGTATATGGCTGCCAATCGCGATTGGGATTTAACGACCTACAGCAATTTAACGGCTCCGCGCGGGGATGCCGGCTATTATTTAAATGCTACTTATCATCCAAAGGGAGCCTTGAACTTCAGTGGGGCCGATGATGATCACCTGACCTCCCTGATTGATAGGCTTAACGTAACGGTCGGACAGGAGAAGCGCTCGGATATAGCTGAGGATATTGCGATGTATGTGGATGAACAGGTGTATAATTCATTCATTTTACATCCGAATACACTTGTTGCTTATGATGCCGATAAAGTTAAAAACTGGATCACTTCGAGAAGCGAATACTACATGCTGACGAATGAACTGGATGTGAAGTAAATGTTCCGCATCTTAGTCCGGCGATTCATTGAGGTCGTTATTTTTGTCCTTGTAATTACATTCATATCTTTCCTTTTTGTTCGGCTTGCTCCAGGAGACCCGGTTCTCTCGATACTTCAAGTGGATGATGTTTCGATCACAAACGAGCAGGTCAATGAGCTTCGTGAAGAATTGGGGTTCAATGATCCGCTGTTAGTGCAGTATGGCGATTGGTTTGCGGACTTTATCCAATTGGATTTCGGGCATTCCTATCTGACGAATCAGCCTGTGATGGAGATGATCATGAGCGGGCTGCCTGCAACACTTGAACTGGCGGTTGGCGCATTGTTTGTGATGCTTGTTATAGCCATACCTTTAGGTTCACTTGCTGCATTGTACAGGGGAAGCTGGATTGATCAGATAAGCCGTGCCGTTTCTTTGTTAGGCGCAGCCATTCCTAGCTTTTGGCTGGGGCTGCTCTTGATAGATTTATTTGCGGTACGATGGGGGGCCCTTCCGACAATGGGCAGAGACGGCTTCCGTTCTTTGATTCTGCCGTCAGTCACGTTGGGGCTGGCCATCACAAGTGTGTACGTCCGTTTGCTGCGTTCGAGTTTGATAGATTCCCTCAGTCATGATTTCATCAGGGCCGCCCGATCAAGGGGGATTTCAGAGATTCGGATATTCTTTGCCCATGCATTTCGTTATAGCTTGCCCCCGGTCATTACCGTATTCGGTGTCAGCCTTGGCAGCCTGATCGGCGGTGTAGTGGTGATTGAAGTGATTTTTGCCTATCCAGGCATAGGTAAGATGGTCGTGGATTCGATTCGGTCGCGGGATTATCCAGTCATCCAAGGGTACCTGTTGGTCATGGCCATCATAGTATTCATGGTTAATAGTGCCGTGGATTTATCTTATCGCTATTTAAATCCGGAGCTAAGGCTGAAGGAAAGGAAGCATGGAAAATGGAGTTAGTAATCAAAAAACAATCCAAAAGACGCTGGAGAATGACCATCCTTTTTATGGTGATGGCTACAGTCCTTGCCGTTACGGCCTACACCTTTCTTATTCTGAAACATGACCCGACACTGGTCAATCTGGGAGAAAGGCTATGGCCGGCAAGCATGGAGCATCCGTTAGGGACGGATCATCTAGGGCGTGATGTATTGACACGGCTTCTGCTTGGCGCACAGCTGACGGTTGGCTATGGTCTTTTATCCCTGTTTGCCGCGGTTATCATCGGCGTCCCGTTCGGGGTGATTGCCGGTTTTAAAGGAGGGGTGATCGATCGGATCTTCATGCGCGTTGCAGACGCGTTTCTAGCCTTCCCTGATACGATCGTTGCCATTGTGCTTAGTGGCTTATTAGGACCAGGAATCGAAAATCTCCTGTTGGCGATCGTTATAGTGAAATGGGTGAATTATGCCCGGCTTGTGCGAAGTACGGTGATCACCGAACGTCAGAAGGATTATGTCACAGCTGCTAAAATCAATGGATTAAGTTCATTTGGAATTATGCGGAAGCATCTATTTCCGCACCTGATCGGGAACGTGCTTGTATTGGCTAGCCTCGATTTAGGAAAAATCATTTTGCTCATATCTTCATTATCATATATCGGGCTCGGGGCGCAGCCGCCGGCACCAGAGTGGGGAGCCATGCTGAATGATGCCCGTCCATACTTTCAATCCAATATGTTGCTGATGATTTACCCAGGGCTCGCCATCGTATTTGTCGTCCTTCTATCCAACATACTCGGTGACTATTTACGCGATGCATTCGATGTGAAAAAGGAGGTGGAATCATGAGCATTTTATCCGTGAGGCAGCTGCATATCATGGGAAAGCAAAATCATATCGTCAAGGATCTTTCATTAGATGTGCAGAAAGGTGAGTGGTTCGCACTTGTCGGACAAAGTGGGAGCGGCAAAAGCATGACGGCCATGGCAATATGTCAGCTGCTTGCCCCCAATCTCCAAGCGAAGGGGGAAATATGGTACGGGGAAAAGAATTTATTAACGCTATCTTCCTCTGAAATCAGGAAGATTCGCGGAAAGCGCCTGGCTTATATTTTTCAAGATTACCAGGGTTCATTCACACCGTTCCTTACCATCGGTCAGCATTTCGACGAATATCAGCGAACACATTTGAACCTTTCCAAAAAGGCAAGGAGGCAGCAAGCGGTCAAGGCACTTATATCGGTGGGCTTGAATGAAGATATCTATGGCAGATACCCTTTTCAATTAAGCGGCGGTCAGCTTCAACGCGTATCCATTTCGATAGCCCTGCTGCTTGAACCGGATATATTGATAGCGGATGAACCGACCACAGCCTTGGACAGTGTATCTTCCTTTAAGGTCTTACAGCTGTTATCAAGGCTCCAAAAAGAAACCGGATGTGCAGTCTTGTTCATTACCCACGATTTACGTCATGTCAGGAAGTATGCGGATCGCATTGCGGTCATGAAAGACGGGGCCATCATTGAGACCGGTGATAAAAATCAGGTATTGAATCATCCACAACATGCTTATACAAATAAACTGATTCAATCATCGCCATCATTGAGCAGAATTCCATTTAAGCTTGAAGGAGTGTCAGGATGAGTTTATTAGACGTACGAAATGTCCATAAAAGCTATGATAACGGAGTGGAAGTACTTAGGGACGTGAATTTCACCATCGAAAGGAAGGAATGCCTCGGATTAGTGGGAGAGAGCGGCTGCGGAAAAAGCACACTGGCAAGATGCATCCTTCAGATTGAATCTTTTGACCAAGGCAGCATCCTATTTGAAGGAACCGCGCTGCAAAACAAAAGCGAACGCAGTTTAAAACCGTATCGCAAGAACATCCAGGCCGTTTTGCAAAATCCTGCATCGGCTTTGAATCCAAAACTAAGGATAAAAGATTCACTAATGGATCCATATCTTCAATTTGGAAGCGAGGTCAATCTGAAACATTTTACGTATACAAGTGAAGCGAACTTTATCGGACAGCTCCTGGAAACCGTGGAGCTTCCAAAGAGTTTTGCTGAACGTTACCCGCATGAGCTAAGCGGAGGACAAAAGCAGCGGGTGACCATTGCACGCGCGATCAGCATTGAACCGGCCCTCATTATATTGGATGAACCGGCTTCAAGCCTGGACGTGCTGTCACAAGCTGCGGTGCTGAAATTGTTAGGCGGGCTGCGGGAGACTTTGGACATTTCTTACCTTTTTATTTCTCATGATCTGTCGGCAGTACAGGAGATGAGCCAACGGATCATGGTGATGAAAGGGGGTGTTATTGTAGATTCTTTCGAAAACGAACAGCTTTTTTGCAGCGAACGCCATTCATACACAAAAGAACTGATTTCGATGTTTGAATAATGAGATTGTGTTTATTTGAGTTTTAAATCGTAATCATTGCGATTAAATTAGTGTTTGCAACTTAAGGAGGAAGTAAGGTGAACCATCGATCATATTTGGCCTTGGCCATTCCTCTGACCATATCGACGATAACGACGCCATTGATAGGTGCGGTGGACACCGCTGTTGTGGGTCAGTTACCAAACCCTGCTTATTTGGGTGGCGTAGCTATAGGTACGGTTATTTTCAATACCTTGTATTGGCTGTTTGGGTTTTTGCGGGTAAGCACTTCGGGATTTGCTGCACAAGCACTTGGGGCAAACGACGGGAAGCAAGGCATCTTAGCCTTTTTAAGGCCGTTTATACTGGCGATTGTTGCAGGGGTAGGTTTCATCCTGCTTCAGGGACCAATTGAACATGTTTCCTTATCACTGATGAATCCCGATGCTGACGTCCGAATGTATGCGGCTGAATACTTCAGCATTCGAATATGGGGAATCCCATTCACCTTGATGAATTACGTCATATTGGGGTGGCTGATGGGGATGTCCAAGATCAAGGTTTCGCTAGTTTTACAGGTGTTCATGAACCTGATGAACATTGCCTTGGATTTGCTATTTGTTCATGGATTTGAATGGGGTGTGCCAGGGGTGGCGATAGCGACCCTCCTTTCAGAAGTGACGGCCTTTTTCATTGGACTGATCGTTATTGTGAAAGCGTCGCCGCATCGAATGGAAATGCCTCCTTTGAAAGAAATGTTCGATCCGTCATCCATTAAGAAAATGATGTCGGTGAATCGGGATTTATTCATCAGGACGCTTTGCCTGTTGGCCGTTTTTAATATCTTCACGGCAAAGGGTGCCGCATATGGAACGGAGATTTTGGCGGCGAATGCCGTACTCATCCAGATTCACTATATGATGGCTTACTTCTTTGACGGGTTCGCAAATGCTTCAAGTATACTTGTTGGAAAAGCGATTGGTGCAGGAGATAAGCACTTATATAAGAAGACCCTGCTCCTGTCGTTGCAGTGGGGTGTTCTGTCCTCCCTGGTAATTGCTGTCAGTTATTATTTATGCGGTGATACCATACTATCGCTTTTCACACGGATACCAAGTGTCATTGAGCTGGCAAACATTTATGGAATCTGGCTTATTTTGTTTCCTCTATCGGCCAGTGTAGGCATCGTTTTTTACGGTGTTTTTACTGGGGCGACTGAAGCGGCCCCGATTCGTAACTCGATGATCTATTCCTTGATTGCCTTTGTGATAACTCTTTATATTTTTGTGCCGGCATATCAAAACCATGCATTATGGCTGGCCTTTACTGTATTCAGCCTAGGACGTTCGGTATTTTTGGCATTGTATATACCACGGTTAAGCAGTAAATTATTTCCTAATAGGAGTGTGCGCCTTGAAAACGATCAAATGGTCTAGAAAACAGGAAAAAATCATTCATACATATATGGATACTTATAAAATCTTACTGGAAGAAGATGATTTATCACCAAATAACGAAATCATCAATCGCGTGTTAACCGAACTTGTTTCGATGATTTCGAAACCGTTGGACCAGCATGTGGCAGAAGAAATTCTCAACCATGATGAAATCCAATCGATTCGGGGTACCATGCTTGAAAAGCTGACGATTGCTGAAACATTGATGGAGGATCATTATGCCAAATTATTTGTTGGCAGTGTGAACTCCCTGGATGACTTTCGTTCTTTCATTTATTGGGATAACTATAAAGAACTGATTACAACGGAAATCAATGAATTGAAAAAGGTGAAAAATGATATTCAATCATTTGCATTTGTAGGGACGGGTCCTCTGCCATTAAGTCCCTTGCTGCTTCAACGGGAGTTGGGTGCAAAGATGACATGTCTCGATATAGATGAACAAGCCCATTTCCTTGGCAGGCGCATCGTCGAAGAACTGGATAACGAAGGGAATTCAGAGTATATCTTGAATGATGGCGCCCTTCATGACTACACGGAGTTTGATCTTGTATGGATTGCCAGCCTGGTTCCTAATAAAGAAGAAATAATGGAACGGATATACCGGACGAACCCTGACGCAACCGTCGCAATACGGTCGGTGGACGGCATTCATCAATTATTATATGAGCCCGTTGATGCGACAAAGTTCAGTAAAGTGGCATGTGAGGAAGTCGGGAGAACGATTGCGGATTCTTTCATCATCAATTCAACCATATATTACACATTTAAATAGTGACACTATGGAACGAGTTGCTTCGGCAATTCGTTTTTTTAGGTAAAAAAAGAAATTCCAATAAACTTACTTGACATTATAAACTTATGAAAATATAATTACTTACATAAAGTAACCGACAAAAGGAGAATTCATACATGAATAAAAATGATGCAGGCCAAGTTTTTTTAAGGGTGATTTTAGGTCTTACTTTTTTCATTCACGGCGTTTCAAAGTTTCAAGGGGGCATCGGAAATACGGCGGGATTTTTCAATAGCCTTGGCATTCCTGGGTTCATGGCTTACATCGTTGCAGGAATCGAATTGATCGGAGGACTTGCGGTTATACTGGGTTTGGGAACACGAATCGTTTCCGTCCTATTTGCGGTCATTATGGCGGGGGCGATTTTCACCGCTAAATTACCTGCCGGTTTTCTTGGAAACGGGCAAGCGGCGGGCTACGAACTGGACTTGGCACTGCTGGCCATGTCTGTCTATCTAGCGTGTGCAAACCGCACGGTTCTTTCTTTGGATAACGTGATTTTCAATAAAAAAGGGAAGTGACAATATGGATAAAAATTTTCATCAAAAACCAATTACCTTTGTTGGCGAAGTCAGTATAAATGTTTTGGATTTGAATAAGGCTATTCTGTTTTATCAAGAAATTATCGGTCTTCAAGTACTGAAGAAAGCGGACCGGCAAGCTGTTTTAACGACAGACGGAAAAACCCCATTGCTGACACTTGAGCAGCCTGCTGATGTGATTCCGAAAGAAGGGCGGACGACGGGCTTATATCACTTTGCCCTTTTGCTGCCAAGCCGTGCTGACTTATCGATTTTTTTGCGTCATTTACTTCAAACGAAATATCCATTTGGAGCGGCTGATCATGAGGTGAGTGAAGCGCTGTACATTACCGATCCGGATGGCAATGGCATAGAAGTTTACTCTGACCGGCCATCCACTGATTGGAAATGGGCCGAGGGGGAAGTCGCAATGGGCACGGATCCGTTGGATGGGAATGACCTTCTGGAAGAAAGCGATGATGAGTGGAGAAAACTGCCTGCAGGTACCTTAATGGGGCATATACATCTGCATGTAGCGGATTTACGTAAAACGGAGGAGTTTTACATGCTAGGACTTGGGTTTTCCGTCGTGAATCGATATGGAGGAGCGCTCTTTACTTCAACCGGCGGATATCATCATCACATCGGGTTGAACACTTGGAATGGCGTTGGCGCCCCTGCTCCTAAGGAAAATAGTGTAGGGCTAAACTGGTATACGCTCGTTTATGCAGATGAAGAAGCGAGAAACAAAGTAGCGGAACAACTGAAGGAAATCGGGGCTATCGTCACGGAAAAAGAAGGGTTTTTCGCTGTAACAGATCCATCAGGCAATGAGATTCATTTAGTGGTCTAAATTATTAAAGCAGAAAGCAATGGTGAGGATAATGGGATTCTTAAGTAGATTATTTGGAAATAAAGAAACCGCGGCAGGGGAGAATGGAAAAATGACAAAAGTATTATTCGTAAAAGTGAACGATCGTCCGGCAGAACAGGCAATCAGCTCGAAAATGTATGACACCTTCTTAAAAGCATATAAAGAGACACACCGTACAGATGAAGTGACAGAGCTGGATTTATTTAAAGAAGAACTTCCCTACTATGGAAATACGGCGATTACCGGTTTGTATAAACGTAACCAAGGTCTTGAACTGACAGCCGAAGAGGAAAAGGCGGCAGAACTGGTTGACCAATATTTAAATCAATTCCTGGAGATGGATAAAGTGGTATTCGCTTTCCCTCTATGGAACTCAACGGTTCCTGCGCCGCTTATCACATATCTTTCCTATTTGGCACAAGCCGGTAAAATGTTCAATTATACGGCTGAAGGTCCTGTCGGCTATGCTGGTGATAAAAAAGTCATGCTATTGAATGCCCGCGGTTCTGATTACGCATTGGAAGGAATGGCTTCCGCTGAAATGGCCGTTAATTTAGTGAAAAATATCATTGGCCTGTGGGGGATCAACAATCCGGAGGTCGTGGTCATTGAAGGACATAATCAATATCCGGATCGGACTCAAAAAATCATCGCGGATGGTTTGGAAAACGTTGCAAAAGCGGCTGAAGCATTCTGATTGCGAAGTGAAATGAATAATAGCAGGTAAAGAAGGCCCTCACTATCAATGGGGGCCTTCAGACTGTAGACAAACGGAGAAAAGAGAGTTTGCCTCGACATACGGCGCTAAATTCGACCGTTCACAAATTTATTCGGCCTAAACGGCACTAAATTCGACCGTTCATGCATTTATTCGGCCTAAACGGCACTAAATTCGACCGTTCATGCATTTATTCGACCTACATGGTACTAAATTCGACCGTTCACGCATTTAATCGACCTACATGGCACTAAATTCGACCGTTCATGCATTTATTCGACCTACACGGCGCTAAATTCGACCGTTCACAAATTTATTCGGCCTAAACGGCACTAAATTCGACCGTTCATGCATTTATTCGGCCTAAACGGCGCTAAATTCGACCGTTCATGCATTTATTCGACCTACATGGTACTAAATTCGACCGTTCATGCATTTATTCGACCTACATGGTACTAAATTCGACCGTTCACGAATTTTTTCAACCCACACCTCACTATTCTGAATCCGGGGCATTTATTTTAAGGTACACGCATTAAACCCACTCCCCTTTTGTAGACAAACTGAAGGCCCTCCATATAATGGGG
This sequence comes from Bacillus sp. ISL-34, assembly GCF_018613325.1. Classification (GTDB taxonomy): domain Bacteria; phylum Bacillota; class Bacilli; order Bacillales; family DSM-1321; genus Peribacillus. The sequence goes on from NZ_JAGGQJ010000007.1 coordinate 73,964, forward strand.
GGCCTTCTTTGTGCAGGAAGGATGTTATTTGACCTGATACTTTTTCAAGCGGTATTGAAGGCTTTGGCGGCTGATATTAAGGGCCTTGGCTGCTTGGGAGATATTCATGTCATGCTCTTTTAATATCTTTTCCAAATATTGCTTTTCGGTATTGGCAATATAATCATCAAGAGATAAGGTAGACTCCTGTAAATCTCCATTTTCATCATTCTCTTTTCTATCGGAATGAATGTCTTCCAAATGGGCTTTCTTTCTAAATAGAGTCGGAAGGTGGGTGATGGCTATCTTTGTATCGCCAGGTTCCATTAAATTCATGGCCCCCTCAATGATATGTTCAAGTTCCCTTACGTTCCCGGGCCAGTCGTAATCATAAAAAAGCGAGTAGACCTCTTCGCTGACTCCTTCTATATTCAATTCGAACAGCGCATTGAATTTTCCGATGAAGGATTGCGCCAGCAAAGGAATATCCTCTTTCCGTTCACGAAGGGGCGGGATGAATAACGAAACGACACTTAATCGGTAGTATAAATCCTTTCGTAAATGGTCATTTGATATGGCATCTATCGGATCTTCATTTATCGTTGCAATGACGCGAACGTCAATTTTTTTATCTTTTGTATCCCCAACACGGCGAATCGTCCTTTCTTGAAGGGCACGTAATAATTTCGCTTGCAAATTCGGATTTAATGAGTTGATTTCATCAAGCAGGATGGTACCGCCCTGTGCCTGTTCGAATAATCCAGGCCTTTCAATCGATCCGGTGAAGGCTCCTTTCTTTGTGCCGAAGAGTATTCCTTCAATTAAACTATCCGGCAGGGCAGCACAGTTTTGGCTGATGAAAGGATGTGTCGAACGGCTGCTGCCATTATGGATACTTTGGGCGAAGAGTTCTTTTCCGGTTCCCGTTTCCCCGACGATGAGGATGGAGGATGTCGTTCTGGTCGAGCGCTTGCTCTTTTCTATGACTTCCAAGAAATTTTCACTCGTTCCGATGATGCTGTCAAACGTATATTTGGTATCACCTTTATTTAAGATATTATCCTTAATGATTCTTTCCAGATTCGTTATATCCTTTGCCACTTCAATTGCTCCGATGATATTTTGCTTTTGATCCAAAATCGGAAACGTATTATTGATTGTAGTAATTTCCTGTCCAAGATTATTGAAGTAGGTTTGCTTCGAGTTTTCGGTTGTCTTTCCCGAATGAAGTGCCCTTATTAATGTACTCTCCGTTTCTTCCTTGAATTTAAAGATTTCGTGAATCTTCTTCCCTAATACCTCGTCTGAATCCATTCCTTCTATTTCTGCCATTTTTTTGTTATATACAATGGTCCGCCCTTTTATATCGATAATATGTATCCCGATATCGATTACATCCACTAGCGAATAGAGAATGGTTTGGAAACCATCTATTTTAATGATTTGATCTAAATACATGAATGCCTCCCGTTTTTTATTCTTTTCTTAGAGCTATTGTAGAGGAATTGAATAAAAGGCGCAAATAAAATTTGCACAGCAAGATTATTTTGCATCGAAGTGCAAAAATATTTTGCGGAAAAAGAGAAAAAACGCTGTTTTTTATGTTTTTTATAGTTGGCATGAATCTTGCATTAATAAAAATTGTAAGGTTTAAGCGACAAAAATAGGGATTAGAGCAAAAAATAATGGCATACTATGTTAATTTTGCCCCAAAAGTGCTGAATTTCATTGCATATTTCATGAAATATCATTAATTTTTCAAAAAAACGAAAAGTTGGCACGGAACTTGCTTGTTAAGTAAGGGAGAAGAAAAAAACATAAATTTTAGGGAGATGAGCTATAATGGTCCAAACATATAAACACGAACCATTTACTAATTTTAAAATCGAAGAAAACAATAAAGCTTTTCAAGTGGCATTGAATGATGTAGCTAATGATTTAGGGAAGAAATATCCGCTGATCATTAATGGTGAAAAAGTGTTTACTGATGAAGTCATTACCTCTGTAAACCCAGCAAATAAAGAAGAAGTTATTGGAACCGTATCCAAAGCGAATAAGGATCTTGCTGAGCAAGCGATGCAAGCGGCAGATAAGACATTCCAAACTTGGAGAAAAACGAAAGCGGAAGTGCGTGCAAATATTTTATTCAGGGCAGCAGCCATCGTTCGCAGAAGAAAACACTATTTCTCGGCTCTATTGGTTAAAGAAGCAGGAAAGCCTTGGAATGAAGCGGATGCAGATACAGCGGAAGCGATCGACTTCATGGAATATTATGCACGCCAAATGCTGAAGCTTAAAGACGGCATGCCAGTGGAAAGCCGTCCGATTGAACACAATGCTTTCAATTATATTCCGCTTGGTGTCGGTGTTATCATCTCACCTTGGAACTTCCCGTTTGCAATCATGGCAGGCATGACGACGGCTGCTCTTGTTTCAGGTAATACGGTCTTATTGAAACCGGCTAGTACAACACCGGTCATTGCAGCTAAATTCATCGAAGTGTTGGAAGAAGCAGGCTTGCCTGCAGGAGTTGTGAACTTCATTCCAGGAAGCGGTGCTGAGGTTGGAGATTATTTGGTAGACCATCCTCGTACACGTTTCATCAGCTTTACCGGATCTCGTGATGTTGGAATCCGTATTTATGAGCGTGCGTCAAAAGTGCATGAAGGCCAAATCTGGTTAAAACGTGTCATCGCTGAAATGGGCGGTAAAGATACGATCGTTGTTGATAAAGAGGCTGATCTGGAATTGGCGGCACAATCAATCGTCGCTTCTGCATTCGGTTTCTCCGGTCAAAAATGTTCTGCTTGTTCACGTGCCGTCATTGTGGAGGATGTATATGACCAAGTCTTGAATCGTGCCATTGAATTAACGAAAGAAAAAACAGTCGGGGAACCAACAGATGTAAACAACTTCATGGGTCCGGTTATCGATCAAGCAGCTTACGACAAAGTCATGAGCTACGTTGAAATCGGTAAAGAAGAAGGGAAAATTGTTACAGGGGGAGAAGGGGACAATTCAAAAGGTTTCTTCATCCAGCCAACAATCATTGCCGATGTGGATGAGAATGCACGTGTCATGAAAGAAGAAATTTTCGGACCAGTGGTTGCGTTCTGTAAGGCAAAAGATTTCAATCATGCAATCGAGATTGCCAATAACACGGATTATGGTTTAACGGGTGCGGTCATTTCGAACAATATTGACCATATCGAACAGGCGCGTGAGGATTTCCACGTAGGTAACTTGTACTTCAACCGCGGCTGTACTGGTGCCATTGTAGGATACCAGCCATTTGGCGGATTCAATATGTCAGGTACAGATTCAAAAGCGGGCGGTCCTGATTATTTAGTTCTTCATCTTCAAGGTAAAACAACATCTGAAACGCTATAAATTTTAGGGGGAATTAACATGACAACATTAACGGAAAAATTAATCGAGCAAACAGAACAATATGGTGCAAACAATTATAATCCACTTCCAATCGTCATTTCGAAGGCAGAAGGAGTTTGGGTGGAAGATCCTGAAGGCAACAAATATATGGATATGCTTAGTGCCTATTCAGCAGTGAACCAAGGCCACAGGCATCCGAAAATCATCGACGAATTAAAAAAACAAGCTGATCGCGTAACATTGACGTCCCGTGCATTCCATAGTGATAAATTAGGCCCATGGTATGAAATGGTTTCACGCATTACGCAAAAAGACATGGCGCTGCCTATGAATACGGGTGCTGAAGCCGTTGAAACAGCAATCAAAGCTGTTAGGCGCTGGGGTTATGATGTTAAAGGAATAGCAGAAAACCAAGCTGAAATCATTGCTTGTATCGGGAATTTCCATGGCCGTACGATGGCATCCGTGTCCTTGTCATCGGATGAGGAATACAGAAGGGGCTTTGGACCGATGCTGCCAGGGATCAAGCTTATCCCTTATGGCGATCTTGATGCATTGAAAGAAGCGATTACACCGCAAACGGCTGGATTTTTAATCGAACCGATTCAAGGTGAAGCGGGAATCATCATACCGCCACAAGGATTCTTAAAAGAAGCTTACGATTTATGTAAAGAAAATAATGTCCTATTCGTTTCTGATGAAATTCAGTCAGGACTTGGACGTTCAGGAAAAATGTTCGCCTCTGACTGGGATGGAGTAGTTCCGGATATGTACATTTTAGGTAAGGCACTGGGCGGCGGGGTTTTCCCAATCTCTTGCGTGGCTGCAAACCGTGAAATCCTTGGCGTATTCAATCCTGGTTCCCATGGTTCTACATTCGGCGGCAATCCATTGGCATGTGCTGTTTCCATCGCTTCATTGGAAGTCCTTGAAGAGGAGAAGCTTGCGGAACGTTCATTGGAGCTTGGACAATACTTTATGGATAGTTTAAAAGAAATCAAGAATCCAATGATTAAAGATATCCGTGGCAGAGGCTTATTCATCGGAGTCGAATTAACAGAAGCTGCAAGACCTTATTGTGAGCAGCTTAAAGAAGAAAAACTGCTATGTAAAGAAACACATGATACAGTCATCCGTTTTGCTCCGCCGTTAGTGATTACAAAAGAAGACTTGGATTGGGCAATCGAACGCATTAAAAGAGTTTTATCCTAATATACCTATGAGGTGAATTCCATTGAGTACAATGATCAAAGAAGAAAAAGAAACTGCCAGCTTGCTTGATTCAACACAGGTCGTAATCAAGGAGGCACTGGATAAGCTTGGCTATTCTGAAGAAGTGTTCGAGCTTTTGAAGGAACCTCTTCGGATGCTGACCGTCCGGATTCCAATTAAGATGGATGACAATACGACGAAGATCTTCACTGGATACCGTGCCCAGCACAACGATGCTGTCGGTCCTACGAAAGGCGGAATCCGTTTTCATCCCGAGGTCGATGAGGAAGAAGTCAAGGCACTTTCAATGTGGATGAGTTTGAAGTGCGGAATCGTGAATCTGCCATATGGCGGAGGAAAAGGCGGCATCATCTGTGATCCGCGCCAAATGTCCATCGGTGAATTGGAAAGGCTTAGCCGTGGATACGTTCGGGCAATCAGCCAAATAGTGGGGCCGACTAAAGATATTCCGGCCCCGGATGTTTATACGAATTCACAAATCATGGCATGGATGATGGATGAATACAGTAGAATAAGAGAACACGATTCTCCTGGTTTCATTACAGGTAAGCCACTGGTACTGGGCGGTTCACACGGTAGGGAAAAGGCGACTGCACAAGGTGTCACCATCTGTATCGAGGAAGCGGCAAAGCGTAAGGGCATAGAATTGAAAGGTGCACGCATCATCGTCCAAGGGTTTGGGAACGCAGGAAGCTTTTTGGCCAAGTTCATGCATGATGCAGGTGCGAAAGTGATTGGCATTTCGGACGCATATGGTGCTATCTATAACCCGGATGGTCTGGATATCGATTACTTACTTGATAAAAGGGATAGCTTTGGAACGGTAACGACACTATTCGATAACAAAATCACCAATCAGGAACTTCTGGAACAAGATTGTGATATTTTAGTGCCTGCTGCCATTTCCAATCAAATCACCAAAGAAAATGCACATCTTATCAAAGCCCAAATTGTCGTGGAAGCAGCGAATGGTCCTACCACCTTGGAGGCAACCAAGATCCTGACGGAACGCAATGTGCTTCTCGTACCTGATGTATTGGCAAGTTCAGGCGGTGTGACAGTTTCTTACTTTGAATGGGTTCAAAACAATCAAGGTTATTATTGGGAAGATGCAGAAGTCCAAACAAAATTAAAAGAGTTATTGGTCAATTCATTTAATCAAGTATATGAAATGTCCGAGACAAGAAAAGTAAATATGAGGCTGGCAGCATATATGGTGGGTGTCAGAAAAATGGCAGAAGCCTCGATATTCCGTGGCTGGGTATAAGCTTTAGTCAAATAACGGGGAGTGGAGGAGTGATTCCGTGTTAAAACCGATTCATACCATCGAGTGTGCTCAGGATGGGACCGTCGAACAAGTTTACGTTCAAAAGAATTCCTATGTTTATGAATGGGAGAGGCTCTTTTTAGTGAAAACGGAGGATGGGAAATTGATTGATGTTTCAATAGGTGCCAGTGGTTACATTACTGAAATTAATGTTTCGGCAGGGGATCCTATAAATAGAAAGCTTCCTTTAGCTTTGCTCCAAGACGATTTTGTTATAACTGGCTCTGATTGATTATAGGAAAGAGGGTGTTCCAAAGGCGGAAGCGATTTCGGCTTTGGGATGCTCTTTTTTTGTTGTGATCATTAATGGTGATGACAAAACCAGGTAAAAGTTTGAAAAGAAAAAACGCCCCGTTTCATGGTAAAATATCAGAATGATTGGACAATGCACGAAGCAGTTCCAAACCAAGAAGCTATAAAGTGAAGGGACCGGTCTGCGGGGATTGTCAGGGTTTGAATATGTAAAGTTGCGAGGAGGCTGGAATGGTGAATGTGAATGTGGATATATTCAGGCGATTATCCGATTTTGATAATGTTTTGGTCGTAGATGATAAAGGGATGATCATTTTTTATGATATGGCAGATTTAAATGTCCTTAAAGAGCTTGGGATAAGGCCCGAAGAATTCATGGGGAAGAGTGTCGCTTCCTTTTATAAAAACATCACGAACGAAAATAGTACGTTGATGAATGTATTAAGGACGGGGAAACCGTTATGTAATATTAAACAAGAGATGATCACCAAAACGGGAGAGGTCATCGAAACGATCAATTCCACATTTCCGATAGCCGAAAACGGTAAAATCATTGGGGCCGTAGAATTCTCTAAGCGTTTCTTTTCCAAGGATGCCATCCAACATTTGGACAAATATTCGAGCCATAAAATCTTCAGGAGAAATAATACCGTTTATACGGTCGATGATATTATCACGGTTAACCCTAAAATGGAAAGCATTAAAGAGAAACTGGGAAGAATTGCGTTAACGACCTCAAATGTTTTGATCGTTGGGGAAACGGGCACAGGGAAGGAACTTATTGCCCAGGCAATCCATAATTTAAGCGATCGATTTGGAAAGCCCTTCATTTCACTTAACTGCAGTGCGGTTCCTGCTAGTTTATGGGAAAGTACTTTGTTTGGCACGAATAAAGGGAGTTTCACCGGGTCGGAAGACATGCCGGGTCTATTCGAACAGGCGGAAGGCGGCACATTATTTCTGGATGAAATCAATTCCCTGGACATTAACCTACAGGTGAAGCTTCTGAAGGCGATTGAAGAGAAAACGATCAGGAGACTGGGCGGCAAGAAAAATATCCGCTTGGACATCAGGGTAATTTCAGCAACGAATGAGGTACCGGATATTTTACTGGCGGAGAAACGGTTGCGGGAGGATTTATTCTATAGAATTGGTGTCGTGCAAATCGACTTGCCAAGCTTGATGGAAAGAAAAGAGGATATAGAAGTCCTTGTTAATCATTATCTGAATTTTTACAACAATACGATGAATATATATATAGACGGTGTTCAGGATCAGGTGCTCCAATGCTTCAAAAGATATCCATGGCCAGGGAATATCAGGGAATTGAAAAATGCGGTCGAGACGGCTTACAATCATGTCCAGGCCAGTAGAATCACCCTTGATGATATTCCTGGTAGAATCAGAGATTATACGGCTGCTCCAATGGCTAATATCAACAGTCTTAATGTGGATTCCTTAAAAGATGCGGTTCAGCAATATGAAAAAGAGATCATTGTGCGTCAATTGAAAAATACGAATGGAAAAATTGCGGAATCTGCCAGACAGCTTGGTATCTCCAAACAATTATTGAAATATAAAATGGAAAAACATAAATTGCGGTAAAAATTTTTTTACGCTAGAGTGAAAAATTTCACCACTTCTTAATAGATTTGGATAATCAAAGGGTCACGATTCTATACGCTAAATAGAATCGTGACCCTTTTTTTGCCTTGTGTGTAGCGTCATATGCAAGTAATGTTAAAAATAATTAAAATATTGTTAAGATTGGCACGGCATTTGCTTATATAAGTGATAGGCGTATTAAAAGCTGGTTTCATTGAGTGATAAAAAAATAGAGGTGAATGGATGAATACAAACAAGATAGTACGTGACAGCCTTATTTTTGGTTTTGCTTTATTTGCCGTATTTTTTGGGGCTGGCAACCTGATTTTCCCTCCGTCGATCGGACTTGCATCAGGGGCGGATTGGCTAGTGGCGCTAGTGGGCTTCATTCTTACGGGGATCGTACTCCCGATACTGGGAGTTGTGGCGGTCCTGAATTCAAAAGGGAAATTTGAAGAACTGACAAGGCCGATCAGCCCTTGGTTTTATAAGGTGTTCAATCTGGTCGTCATGATAGGGATTGCGATGCTCGTCACTGTACCCCGGACGGCCGCTACCACCCATGAGATGGGGGTTCATACATTATTCCCGAATGTACCATCTTTCGTGACGATGCTCGTTTTCTTTGGATTGAATTTTTATTTTGCCAGCGACCGATCCAATCTCATTGATAAAGTCGGACAAGTGCTAACGCCTGCTCTGTTCGCCATTCTTCTTTTCATCGTCATCAAAGGCACATTAGATCCATTGGGGGTGCCTGTAAATACGGAAATTCAAAATCCGTTTGGCCATTCCTTTTTTAGTGCTTATCAGACGGGGGACGTGTTCACGGGCCTTCTTTGTGCCTCGGTTTTCATTGGCTCGATTGCTGCTAAAGGATATGCGGAACCTTCCAAAATGAAGAAAGTGGTCATGAATGGAACCATTGTGGCTGGTTTGGGATTGCTCATCATATACGGAGGGCTTTTGTACATCGGTGCTACAGGAAGCGGGTTATTTCCTTATGACATGGAGAGTGCGCAGCTGGTGACGGGCCTGGTTTATAATCTGCTTGGGGATTATGGCAACATTGCATTGGCTATAGCGGTTTCATTAGCGTGCCTTACCACCTCAATTGGAATAACCGCTTCGATAGCAGACTTCCTTAGCGGGTTGACGAAACAAAAAGTGAGCTACCGCAATTGGGTTATCGTCGTTTGTGCCACGGGAGTGTTGATGGGGCTAATGGGTGTCGAAAAAATCATCGACTACTCCGTACCGTTATTCATGGGAATTTACCCTGTTTCGATTGTGGTTGTCTTACTTGGCGTTTTCCGCAGATATATACCAAACGCGGGAGCCTATAAGGGGTCGGTACTGGCCACTTTCATCATCAGTTTATGCGAATCTTTGGAAATCATCGGTATCCATATGGGATTCATGAATGATTTCATTTCCATCATTCCATTCAGTTCATATGGGTTTGCATGGCTCATTCCAGCCGTACTGGGATTCGTCGTGGGAACGTTCATTCACGGAAAACAGGCTCAGGAAATTCCTTCAAGCCCGATGAATGGAGAAAACCGTTTATCTTAAATGTTGTGAATCGGCATAAGGTTTAAATATGGAAGGATGAAGTGAAGTTTGCACTTCATCATATTGGATTTTACTTATTAAGGAGAGGGAAAGTATGAATGAAAATAAACGAAATATGAATTTTATTTATATGAATGGGAAAATATTTACAGCTAATCCAAAACAGCCTTATGCGAGTGCCATGGTTGTTCGTAATGGGCGCATCGAGTGGGTTGGAGAACAGTCAGAGACAGATGGAATGAATGGGGAACGGATAGATCTTCAAGGACGGCGGGTGCTTCCCGGACTAATTGATGCACATCTGCATCCGCTGTTTTTGGCTAAGGCAGCCAAGCAAATTCCATGTATGCCACCTGTCGTTGAATCGATTGAGGATTTGATCAAAGCCGTTCGTGAACAATGTGAATCCCAAAATTCAGGGGATTGGATTGAAAGCTGGGGATATGATGAAGGGAAATTGACGGAGGGACGGTCCCCTTCACGCTACGATTTGGATAGGGCGACGACGGACGTCCCTGTTGTCATAACCCGGACCTGCGGCCATATTATTGTCGTGAACAGCAAGGCATTGGAAATGGCGGGGATCACGAAGGACACACCAAATCCAGCGGGGGGAGAGATTGACAGGGATTCAGAAGGGGAGCCGACCGGAATATTACGGGAAAATGCAAAAGAACTGGTCAATAAAGTGATGCCGATTCAAACATTCGAAGAAGAAACAGATACTCTCGCCGAACTGAGTCCCAAATTATTATCACATGGGATTACGGCAATCACTGAACTCATGGCAAGGACCCAGCCGATCGATTACTTGGATATGTATAGGGCAGCAAGCGAAAAGGGCCTGAAGCAACGTACAATTTTATACTATATTTGGGAAGATATAAAGAATGATATGATCCTGGATAAGGGTAAAACAAACAGAGAAAGCCAGAATCATATAGGTGGGGTTAAGTTATTCTCGGATGGCAGCGTGTCGGGTCAAACGGCGTGGGTCGATCCGCCGTTTTTAGGAGAAGAAAAGAACCATGGCATACAGATGACATCAGAGGCAGAGTTGTTAAGTGCAGCTGAGGCAGCCAGGAAAAACAATATTCAATTGGTCATACATGCCATGGGGGAGCAAGCGATCGATATGATCGTGAATACCTTTTACGGAAAAACGGGATGGATCACGGATGGTCCATCGATAAGGATTGAACATGCAGCCATGCCTACAAAGCAAGCACTTCAGCGTGCAGCTGAAACGGGTATCGCTTTTGTTCCCCAACCAATCTTCTTATATGCCGAAATCGAAAGCTACCTTAAAAATCTAGGAGCAGAACGTTTGAAACAAACCTACCCCATCCAATCCATGTTGGAAGCAGGCATTAAACTGGCATTCTCTTCCGATGCACCTGCAACGGCATGGGTCGATCCGGTCAATCCGTTCGTTGGAATCAAGGCAGCGGTTACTCGAATTGCCTATGACGGTACGGACACCGGTCAGGATCAGCGTGTGGATGTGCCTACCGCGATTACACTTTACACACGGGCCGCTCAGGAGATAACGAGAATCCCGGATGTCGGGCAGCTCACTCCGGGCTATCGGGCAGACTTCATTGTGCTTGACCAAGATATTTTGGAGATCAGACCGGAGGAAATCGATAGGATTACAGTGGAAGAAACTTATATGGGCGGTTCTTTGGTTTATCAAAAAGAAACGGCGATAAATAAATAGAAGATAAAGGGACGAAAAGGGCTGATTTCCTTTTCGTCCCTTTCGATTTCTTGGTGCGGATGTTCAATAATAGTAAAAAAAATTTTACGCTAGAGGGTAAAAATTTTTACACTTCCATGCGAGGAAGCCTTGGAAGCGATGTTGCCGTTTGAGAGTATAAGGCGCAAACCTTATTTTTCAAGGAGCGGGAAGCGTAATTTGCAGAAAATTAATAATTGGCACACAACTTGCTGGTTTACTAGATAGATAGATCTTATAGTTCATATTTGAGGAGGAAATGGTCATGCAAAGTTCGAAGTTATATCCGGAAATAAAAGGTGTAAGAGAAGATGTGATTGCTTGGCGGCGTCATCTTCACCAGCATCCGGAATTATCTTATCAAGAAGAGAAGACATCGCAATTCGTATACGAAACCTTGTTGTCATTTGGAAACCTGGAAGTTACACGTCCGACAAAATACAGTGTGATGGCCCGCTTGATTGGCTCTCAACCGGGGAAAACATTGGGCATCCGTGCAGATATGGATGCGCTGCCGATTGAGGAGGAAAATTCTTTCGATTTTAAATCCCGCACACCAGGAGTCATGCATGCTTGCGGTCATGATGGTCATACGGCGATGCTTCTTGGCACGGCGAAAATCCTTTCCGGAATGAAAGATAGCCTGAAAGGTGAAGTCCGCTTCTTTTTTCAGCATGCCGAAGAGTATTTTCCTGGGGGAGCGCAGGAAATGGTCGATGCAGGCGTTATGGAAGGTGTGGATATCGTGATTGGTGCCCATCTCATGTCCACCTTTGAAGTAGGGAAAGTTGGCATCGTGTATGGACCGATGATGGCTGCGCCGGATGGTTTCTTTCTAACCATTAAAGGAAAGGGAGGCCATGGTTCCGCACCTCATGAAACGATTGACAGCATCGCGATCGGTGCCCAGGTCGTTACGAATCTTCAATATATCGTGTCCCGCAATACAAATCCGCTGGACAACTTGGTTCTCTCCATAGGAAAGTTCGTTGGGGGGGAAGCTGCCAATGTTATTGCAAACTCCGTAGAGATTAGCGGGACGGTTCGAAGTTTTGATTTGAAATTCCGTGAATCCACGCCAGTTCTTATGGAAAGGGTCATCAAAGGAATTACAGAAGCACATGGCGCCTCGTATGAGTTTAAATATCTAACCGGATATCGACCAGTCATAAACGACAATGAAGTAACCAAGGTTATAGAGGAAACAGTACGTGAGGTCTGTGGGGAAGAGGCTGTTGATCTTCAAGGGCCGAAAATGGGTGCTGAGGATTTTTCGGCTTTCCAACAGAAAGCACCGAGCAATTACTTCTTAATTGGAGCTGGAAATAAAGAAAAGGGGATTATTTATCCTCACCATCATCCTCGTTTTACTTTTGATGAAGATGCCATGGAATATGGTGTAAACATTTTCATAAATGCTGTATGTAAGATTTTAGTATAGAATACCTTGGGTAAAATTAGCTACTACTTGTAACGTTCAAAATTGAATGTATATCAATGAAATTAAATACTAGAATGGGGAAAAGGGGCAAGAGATGGGGATACGTAACGAAGATGTCACATTAAATGAAATCAACGGAGGAGACAAGCCTAAAGCAGGTAAGAAGTGGCTGAAGCTACCACATGTTTATGTTATTTTAGTTACCATGCTTTTGATTTGTTATGTTGCAACATTGTTGGTGCCTAAAGGTCAATTTGAAAGAGTGGAAGGACCGAAAGGAGCGCCAATTTTGGTGCCGGGGACGTTTAAGTTTGTGGATGCTCCCAATTTGACTCCTTTCGATTTAATGTTTTCGATACCTACTGGGATGGTTCAGGCAGGTGAAATCATCTTTGGTGGTTTAATGATTGGGGCACTGTTCAGTGTTATTGAACGCACAGGACTTCTAACCTTGGGCATTCAAAGAATTAATCATGCATTTCAAAACAGAAGTATATGGGCCATCCCCGCATTGATGGTTCCCATGGCTGCTTTTACGGCATTTACAGGGGCCATGGAGATGGGGCTTATGTATGCACCAATCATGATCCCGTTAATGTTGAATTTAGGCTATGATCGTTTCACAGCCACTGCGATGGTGCTTGTTAGTACGGCTGCTGGATTTAGTGTTGCACTTACTTCCCCAGCCACAGTGGGACTTTCCCAGACATTAATGGAGCTGCCATTATACTCTGGAATTGGTTTTCGGGCGATTTTTATGGTGATTACCGTATTAATTGGGATTTGGTATGTTTGGTGTTATGCGCGTAAGATTGAGAGAAACGCCTCGCTCGGATACTTATATGGAGATGGTTTGGATGCTCAATATATTAATAGTGATGAGCAAATAGAAGAAAAAGCTTCAAAAAGGCAGATCTTTGCCATTCTCTTTTTGCTCGCTGGCATTGGTGTGATGATTTATGGTTTGCTGAACTGGGGATGGTATTTCACTCAAATTGGTGGTTGGTATGCATTTATGGGGATTGTTCTCGGCTTAATTTATGGTCTCAATCCAAGTACTATTGCTGAAGTGTTTAATGAAGGATTTAAAAAAGTGCTTTTAGGTGTTTTGATTATTGGACTATCAAGAGCCATTTCAGTCATTCTTGAGAATGGGAATATTTTGGATACGATTGTAAATGGTATTAGCGTAGTGGTGAGTTCCATGCCAAGCCAGATAGCTGCACTAGTGATGATGGTCTTTCAATCTTTATTTAACTTTTTCGTTGGATCTGGAAGTGGACAAGCCATGATTACCATGCCTATTATGAGCGGGTTGTCCGATTTACTTGGAGTCACAAGGCAAACAGCGATTTTGGCATTTCAATATGGTGACGGCTTTACAAACATTCTTTACCCTAGCGGTTTGTTTATGGCAATATTAGCTATTGCTCAAGTGCCTTATACAAAATGGGTCCGCTTTATAGCTCCACTCCTGCTGATTTGGTATGGAGTAGCAGCAGTTTCCCTAATTATCGCCCAATCTATAGGGTGGGGAGCTAATTTATGATTAAAGGTTTTAGATGAATGAAATATGAATGGAATTTATGGTAAATTCTTAAAATTTAATAGTATTGTACTTCAAAAGGGGGAATTCCCCTTTTTGCTTTTTGATATGTCTATCGGGATAATTTTATTAGGAAAGTTGCGATTGACGAGGAGACTATGGAGGGTTTGTATGACAAAGACCATTTATACGAATGGAATGATTATACACTAGATGTAAACCAACCTAAGGTTGAAACAGTAGTAGTTGAATCAGAAGGATTTTAGGCTTATGCATAACGAGAGGGAAATTAGCAGATATGATGATCTATTCGAATGACTTTTTTTTAATGGAAAATCCGGACGATCTATTGCGAACGAAAGTTGAAAAGACAATTATTGATGGTGAAGTAAACGCATTATAAGGGATTAAGATCATTGGAGATAATTGAATAAATAACAAAATATAGGACATTGAATCATGGGTAATGATCAGTGGAATCCTTGCATTGTAAATAAAATACCTTTGCTGGATATACTTTTTTAATTGTACATTTTACGAAGGTATTTTTTATTTGAAGGAATCCAACTTATCATGGCGCGTGTTTATATGAGGAGTTCACATGAAGTAAGTAATGCTTCTTTTGAACATCTTAAGGCCTGCTGAGTAGAGGATTTCGTTGGCTTAAGTAATAGAGTGCATATTGTCTTATTCCCTTTCATAAACTGTTATGGAACAAACAAGCCAGTGGAAGAGAGGAGTTGATCATGGTTGCTCGAAACCGGTTCAACCGCTTGACTCTATCCGTGTGTGCTTTCTAGGAATTTAAGCCCACGACTAAGCTAGTATGTTAAAGTACAAATTGAGATTTAGACATCAAATAAATAGTGGTTTTTCTGAATCTATCCATAATTACAATGAAAAGGAAACATTCAGAATTCCGCCGTTTAAAAGAGGGGAGTTAATCAGAGTATGAGAATCTCAGAATTAAAGAGGAAAGCCCTTCAGTCGTTGGGAGGTAAATGGGGAGTAACTGTTTCGCTTATGTTGCTGTTATTCTTGATCAACCTCATTTTTCCTTTAGTTGTCGAAGTGATCGGAAGCGGTGGGTTTTCAGAATGGCTCATGCAGGAAGAAACACCGTTATGGTCTGATATCTTCAGCATGGTCTTTTCCATTGCCTTAATCCCGCTTACCATTTCAACCACTTGGTTCTACCTGAATTTAGTTAGGGATGGAAATCCTGGCATTCCAGAAGTGTTCGCTATCTATAAAGATGGAAAAACCTCGTTCAAGCTTATTGGGGCATCCATCTTACAAGCTATTTTCATTTTTTTATGGTCATTATTATTAATCATTCCGGGTATCATCAAAGCCATCGCCTATTCGCAGCTATTTTTCTTATTGAAGGATCATCCTGAATACACGGTGCTTGAAGCCATTACAGAGAGCAAAAAAAGAATGAAGGGCTTGAAATGGAAGTATTTCCTTATGCACCTAAGCTTCATCGGGTGGGGCATCCTTTGCATGTTCACGCTGGGAATTGGTTTACTATGGTTGATTCCTTATGCAGGAACAACAACGGCTGCATTCTATGAAGAATTGATTGTGCCTCAAGAAGATATTGACGATGATCAACAAATAGAGGGATAAAAGATTAACCGATAGCATATGGCTATCGGTTTAAATTTATAGACAAAAGTGGTTTTACCTAAAATTTCAAAACATAGTTGATTGGAACGGAAGGTGCGAGACTCCTGCGGGAAAAGCGCGTCGAGGGGAGACCCCGCAGGCGCAAGGCCGAGGAGGCTCCCGGACCGCCCGCGGAAAGCGAGTGCCTGGAGTGGAAATCGACGTTCGAGGTTTTATAAACCCTCATAAAAACTGAAACAAACTTTATTTTCATCGATTTTGTCTA
>NZ_JAGGQJ010000008.1 GCF_018613325.1 Bacillus sp. ISL-34
GGTTACCTGGCACCAATTGATCTAAAGTAATCATTTCAAGTTGATCTCGCTGAATAGAATCATGTTTAGAAAGCATCCTCATCACCTCAAGTTTTAATACTTCCATTTTAAAACAAAAAAGACTGTAGGCAAAAGAGGTTCTATCTAAATTTTATAACAGAGTTGATTGGAGCGAAAGGTGCGAGACTCCTGCGGGAAAAGCGCGTCTAGGGAGACCCCGCAGGCACAAGCCGAGGAGGCTCCCGGACCGCCCGCGGAAAGCGAGTGCCTGGAGTGGAAATCAACGTTCAAATTGTAAAAGCCATAAAAAGACTGTAGACAAACTCGATTTTCATCGAGTTTGTCTACAGTCTGAAGGGTGATACCAATTAGATGTCTAATGGGTATCACCCTTTTTTGAGTAAAAAAAATGCAAAAAAATAGAGAAGAAATTGTAATAATTCTCACCAATTTCTAATCCATCTATCATTTACCTCTAATTTAATAACTTTAACATGGAATTAGCTTAAAAGAAGGTTTCATCCATGTAAAATGAAGCCAAATAAGATCATTGGATGAAAGGCATATGGATCATTGTACATACCCTCTTTTAGAACATTACCTTCTATAACAATTTAACAAAGAATTGCAACGGAAAGGAGAATAATGAATGTCAATTATTTCGAGTATTTTGGATCATAACAAGACGTTTGTCGATCAAAACAAATATACAGAGTTTCAAACGACAAAGTATCCAGATAAAAAGATCGTCATTATAACGTGTATGGATACCCGCCTATTGGAATTGCTTCCAAAGGCGATGGGTTTAAAAAATGGAGATGCGAAAATCATTAAAAACGCTGGAGCTATTGTTTCGCATCCTTTTGGCAGCATTATGCGCAGTATCCTTGTCGCTATTTATGAGCTAAAGGTGGAGGAAGTGTGTGTGATCGGACATCACGGATGCGGTATGGTGGGACTTCAATCTTCTTCGCTTCTTGATGCCGCAAAGCAGAAGAAAGTCAGTCAGGAGCAAATTGATGTCCTTACAAACTCCGGTATTGATTTATCAAAATGGCTTTCAGGTTTTCAATGCGTTGAGGAGAGTGTAACGAATAGTGTCGGTTTGATCAAAAACCATCCATTATTACCGGATTCCGTTGCCGTTCACGGTATGGTCATCCATCCCGAAACGGGTAAATTGGAGCGAATCATAGATGGATATAGCAACGTTGTCAGCAAGGACGAAATACATATTCAACAAAAAAAGGGGCGATAAAATGATGGGATCTAGCAGGCTTGAAGGATACAACTTTAGCAGTTTTCAGAAAGACCTGGTTGCCGGGGTGGTAGTTGGGATTGTAGCGATTCCTTTAGCGATGGCTTTTGCCATTGCTTCTGGAGTAAGACCGGAATACGGATTGTACACATCAATTATTGCAGGAATCATGGTCTCCCTTTTTGGAGGATCCAAATATCAAATTGCAGGCCCAACTGGAGCCTTTGTCCCTGTATTGTTCGGGGTGGTCATGCAGTACGGATATGAAAAACTGTTAATCGCCGGTTTCATGGCAGGTATCATGATTTTTCTTATGGGTGTCTTCAAACTGGGAAGATTCATCAAGTTTATTCCCCGTCCAGTTACCATCGGCTTTACTGCTGGAATTGCTGTGATTATCTTCTCAGGGCAGATTGCCAATTTCTTTGGACTCAGTAACTTAAAAAAAGAAGAAGCCTTTCTTTTAAATATGAAAGAAATCTTATTGAATTTCAATACAGTGAATATCTATAGTGTACTGGTAGGTATCATAAGTTTAACTCTCGTCATATTAACTCCAAAATATTTACCGAAAATTCCTGGAGCCTTGCTGGGATTGATTGTATCAACTCTAGTCGCCAGCTTATTCTTTCCAGGTCAGGTAGCGACAATTGGATCGGCCTATGGCGCCATTCCTAATGCATTGCCCCATTTTCAGTTTCCCCATATCACTGGCGGCCTAGTGATTGAACTCCTTCCGGCTGCTTTGGTCATTGCCATGCTTGGAGGAATTGAATCACTATTATCAGCTGTAGTGGCAGACGGAATGACCAACAGTAAACATAACAGCAATAAAGAGCTGATGGGGCAAGGACTGACCAATATGATTACGCCTTTATTTGGAGGCATTCCGGCTACAGGTGCCATCGCCCGTACCGCAACGAATATTAAAAACGGTGCAGTTTCCCCTATATCAGGTGTGATTCATGGGCTTGTGGTATTGCTGGTGTTAGTCAGCTTGGCTCCTTATGCTTCAGCCATTCCATTGGCCAGTATGGCCCCCATTCTCATGTTTGTCGCATGGAACATGAGCGAACGCAAAGAATTTTCGCATATCTTAAAAGCAAAAACCATGGACTCGATCGTATTGATCGTAACCTTCGTGTTAACCGTATTGATTGACCTGACAACAGGTGTCGGGATTGGCTTACTATTAGCCATTCTATCGTTCGTTAAACTGATGAGCGGTACATTGAAATTATCAAAGGTATTACCAGATCCAGCCGATAAACTAGTTAAACCAGAAATGGTGCAACAAGGATCAAGCTGTCCGCAGATTAACATTTATACGATAGAAGGACCTTTATTCTTTGGTTCGATCGAAAGGCTGCAAGAAGAAATCGAAGAAATAATGCGTTCTAAACCAAAAGTCCTTCTATTAAGAATGAGCAATGTGCCATTTATTGATACATCTGGGGAAGCACTTCTCACCGACATCGTGAAGCAATTCAAGATCCACAAACTACAAGTGTTGATTTCCGGTATTCAACCCGAACCTAAAGATATGCTGAAAAAAACCGGATTTATTGAACTGGTAGGTGAGGAACAATTCTTTTCCAGCACGGGTGATGCCATTAATGAAGCTTTATCCAAACTGGATGAGAACCGTTGTAAAGGGTGTAAACAGTTTTCATTCGCTGAATGTGCCGCACTCTCTCAGCAAGTGCCAAAGCCTGCGTTATTAAAACAAAAAAGAAAACGGGAGATAGGATTAACATGACTCCGTATAGAAGAGAAAGGCATCCGCTTTTGGCAGATGCCTTTTTTTGACGTACCACTTGTAGGGAGCCTCTTGCCATAACGAAAAGCCGGATTTCAATACTTGTTGAATCCGGCTTTTCGTTATTTTCTCCTATTTAAAGAGTTATTGGGAAGACATCGTGCTGTACATGGCTCCTGCCATGTACAATTCACCAGTTTTTGTGGTCACCATTCATAATGAGGTTCAATTAATCGAACCGAGGTGTTTGATCTTAATATTATTAAAGACCGCTTTGCCTCCCTCTGAGAAGAGGGATATTCCTTTATCATCAAATTCAGGGAATATTAAATTTGAATGTGCAACCTTTCCATCATCCACAAACACCTCAATACTTGTTTTATCAATGAGGATCTTTAAGTGAACGTGCTTCTTGGTAGCATCATATGGAGCAATGCTTTTAATATATTGATTACTTTCGTCAGGGTGTTCGGTAAAAGTTCGATTGACATAAGAGTAGTTTTCTTCTGCAAAAATTCCTACGTCAACGTGGCGTGTTCGATCTGCTGATTCTCGAAGCCTTAAGCCTACATTGTTTATATCTGACCAATTGATATCCGCCTCCAATTGATATACATCACCTTTTACATCAAGTGTTTCGGAACCGTTCACTTCAATTTGTTCATAGGAATCCGTTGAACTGGTCAATTCTTTCAATGCTTCGATAGGTTGTGAAGATAAATAATATAGGTTGTTGCCCGCATGTTTTAGCCCGATTTGGCGAACGATGGAATCCATTCCATTGAAACCCTCCTGTAGGGTCGGAGTATTATCGGCATAGGCCCAATTATTCATCCAAGCGAGAGCATACCGTTTGTTATATTTATCGCTTTCCACTCCATCTTCAAATGTTACTCCACCATACCAATCGAAGCCATAATCCAGCCATTGCGGTTCATTGTGATCTGGGAAGAATTCCGTTCCATCAAAGCTACCAGTCCAATAGGCATATGTGTTTGGTTTACCAATCGATTGCCCATTAGCACTGACACCAAGGACCCATTTTAAAGTCCCGTCATCCGCCCGTAACAAATAAAGGTCCGGGCACTCTACAATACCAATGTTTTTCGTGACAAAACTGCTCATATACTGCCAATCTTTTAGGTTGTGAGACTTATAAAAACCTATTTTTGTTCCCTCAGCCATGACCATTATCCATTTATGATCACTGTCATCCCAGATGATTTTTGGATCTCTAAAATCTTTCGTTCCTGGATTTGAGATGATAGGATCATCACTGTAGGAGGTAAATGTTTTACCGTTGTCCGTACTATACCATAGAAATTGTTCCTGTTTACCGCCATCCTTGGAGGGCTGCGTAACAATTGCCACAAGAGCATCTTTTCCAAAGCCTGCCGTATTTTCCTTGTCCACAACGACTGATCCCGACCATGGATCTCCATTATCATTGGTATATTTCGGAATGGCTATCCCTTGATCACTCCAATGCACCAAGTCCTCTGATGTTGAATGACGCCATTCTGTTCCATTTCCATCCGGATAATCCCCATTATAGAGGTAAAAGTAATGGTACTCACCATCAATGAAAATCGGCCTCTGAGGATCGTTTTTCCATTTGTCAGGTACAGTGAAATGGTAGTTAGCTCGATACGATTCCTCTTCATGCTTAACTGGTAAAGTTGATTTGACTAAAAAGACTAATAATCCGGCTATGAACAATCCAAGTATTAATAGTGCCAACGACTTAAAACCTTTCTTATTAAAAACTATTTTGTCCAAGTAAATCACCACCCTAATCAAAAAAAGAAAATGCCAATTTTATAGACATTTTCTTTTTTTGATTTATTTTGTATAAATTCGGATGAACATTAAATTATTGGTTATTCGTTAGTTGACCCTGTTCCTGAATACTATCTTCTATCACAGCTGTATTTGGCCCTTTAATGTTAAGTGAAAAACTTGGGGCAAAGGTAGATTTATGGTCTTTAAAATAACCTCTATTTGTCATGTAACTTGTGATAACTACATTATCGCTTTCCGGTTGTGGGATAGCATAGTGAGCGTATGTCCAAGTAATATCATAAGGATTAAGATCTTGATGTAAGACAATTCCGGTTTTATTTAACGGTTTGTATGGGCCAGTTAAAGAATTTGCCACGTATCCTAACATGTAAATATCTTTATCATCAATTCCATCAATGGTCATTTTTGATCCTCTTGTACTTGTGAATAAATACCATTTTCCGTCCTTTTTAAATATGTTAGGACGTTCAATTTCATCTGTTACTGTATTCGAAACAATCAAGGGTTTCATTTCGTTTTTTAATGTATAATCATCGTTTATTTCAATGATGCCAATTGCACCATTTGCTAATTCAGCTAAACCTTTTTTTGAGCTTTGCAGAAGTTTATCCTTTTCAGCTTGGAAGAACTTATTGCTGTTGCCATAGTAAGCCCTGTTGTAAAGGGATTCTTCTCCTTGGTAACCATATTCAGTCCCAGTATTCGCTTCAAAAACAAGGTATTTACGACCCCTATCTTCAATATAGTGAGGATCTCTCAATGTATGATTATCACTAAAATTTTCATCACCGAAAGCTTTATCATGTGATTGATAAAACTTGCTGTCTCCGCCTTCATAGATGGATTTGTAATCTTCTACGCCATCCACTTGCAATGTACCAGCACCTGACTCAGATAAGTTTACTTGAGCCGTTGTTAATGTTTGTTTACCGTATTGCTTAGAATCTGGTGAAAACTGTCCGCGATTTGTATAGAATAAGCGAACTTCCCCATCAGACGTGAAGGTTGCAGAACCGGACCACTCTTCTGCTTGATTTTTTAAATAAGGATCATTTGGAACATTTTTATCATTATCATCAAATACTCTGCCAGCATTTTTCCAAGCATCAATGGATGTTTCTCCAACTTTTTTGTAGAACAAGTAAATGAACGTGTCACTACCATTTTGAGGGTCTCCAGCCAATCCGAATACGATATGATAGCCCTTATATTCTGCCACTGTACCATCAGCGTTTTGTAATGGCCAGGTATCCCATACATCCATATCAATTAAATTTCCTGATTTGTCATACTTTTTTGCTGAGGGAATGTTTTTTATTGTTGATTCGTCAAACTTGGGAACTGTAAACTTTGCATCGCCTTGTTGATTAATCATTTTTTGCATGTCGTAACGAGTGATTTGTGAAGTGCCATACTTTTCATTGTGATCTAATGGGTCTTTTGGTGCCGCGAAAGTTTCAGAGCGACTGCCTCCTAATAAGATAACTGTACTAAGTGTTATTACTGTTGCTTGTTTGGCAAGCCTGTTAAGGTTCATATGCCTTCCTCCTAGAATGTTTATTAGTATATAAAAATAAAGTCTAGTGGAACGATTACTTTTTGGGAGTAACAGTCCCGCCTGTTTGAAGTACTAATAAAATTATAGGTTAGTCTTAATTCTATGGATATGTCATATATTGATTAGAATTTAGTCTTATATTGATATCGTAGTTTTCGACGTACAAAAAAATGCCCCAACAAAGGAGGCAAGAAGTGTACAGAAATCCTATTTTATTCGCTAGAAGCCCTTTCCCATGACCTCTGAAACTCGTGCAGTAATTGACCACGATTAAGCTTGTTTCCTACATATAGTTGCATGGCAGCCCCAAATTCTTCTCTTATTCCGACAGGGAAATCATACCAGTTTGAGTATAACGTTTTTCCTTCTTTATAATACTGAATCGTTTCATCAGCAAGAGGTCCTAAATTGTCAGCTTCAATGTTAGTGAAAGCAGGAATGAATTTAAAGCGTTCTGTCAAAAACATTTTGCCTTGTTCGGAAGAAACCATCCAATTTAAAAATCTCTTCGCTTCTTTCTTCTTTTCTGGTGTGATTTGTTTGTTTACAACCCAATAATTCGGTACGCCGACCATCAAGGCTTCCTTCTTAGGTTGATCATTTATTGGTATTGGCATAAATCCGATGTTCATATTCGGTGATTGTTGATCGATCATCGGCTGTATCCAGTTTCCTTGTTGAATAATCGCTGCATTTTCTGAAGTGAATAGATTCACTTCCATGTTGTAATCTGTTGTTAGCGGGTTATCGTTTCCATACTTTAATGTTACATCCAACAAATTGATTAGATCATTGAATTTTTGATTATTATATATTTTTTCAGTTCCATCATTTAGGCCTTTTATAAAAGCCGGTGGATCTTCTTGCTCTGTAAAACCGACATTCATTAAGTGGTCACCCAATTTCCACTCTTCATAATATCCAGTTGCAAAAGGAGTAACTCCTGCTTTTTGCAATTTTTCAGCCACTGCTATTAATTCAGTCAGCGTTTTGGGTAATTCATCGATTCCTTCCTTATTAAATATATCCTTATTATAGATGAATCCGTACCCTTCCATATTAACCGGCATCCCATGAATTTTCCCATCGAATTTCATAGGGGTTAACGCATCTTCATATGCATGTTCAACCCAGGGTTGGTCAGAAAGATCCTCTAAATATTCACTCCACTGTTTGGCATTTTCGTATCCGCTGTTTGTGAAAATATCAGGACCATTGCCAGTGGCCATTTTTGCTTTCAAATCAGCAAGGTTATCCATAGCCCCGCCAACCGTGTGAACCTTTATATCTACATTTGGGTTTTCTTTTTCATAAGCAATCACCATTTGTTCGAACTGCGTAGAAATTTCAACTTTCGGATTCCTTACATTCAAAGTGATTTTTCTCTCTGAAATTTCCGGTTTTTTTGTTCCGCTCTCGGTCTTTGTTTGACATGCACAAAGTGATAGGCTCAATATTCCGATTAAAAATATATTTAGTATCTCTTTTTTCATCATGTCACCCCTGCAATTTTCTAATTAAGGTGAATTATTTACTTCTGATCTGCATTCTTTTCACCGTTTCGGTACTCGAATGGTGTCATGCCAACCACTTTTTTGAATAGTTTTGAAAAGTATTTCTCATCCTGATAGCCGAGCATTAAAGAGATGGAGTAAATACTTTTTTCGGTTTCTCTTAACCAGCGTTTTGCTTGGTCAGTTCTTAGTTTAGTGACGTATTTGGATAGGAGCATTCCGGTTTTTTGTTTGAACTTTCTTGAGATATGTTCGCGACTTAAGAAGAATACATTCGATAGTTTTTCTAAACTCAATTCTTCCATGTAATATTTTTCAACATACGAAACTATGTCCTCTATGCGACGTGCAACATCCAAGTCATCCAAACGGTGGATGGATCTGAAGTTTTGATTTTTCATTGCTTTTTGTAATGACTTAAAGGAATTGTGGATATCCCCTAATGATTCCAAGGGCTCGCCACAAACAAGGCGAACAGGAATATCAAATTGATGACTGATCCATTCTTCAACGGATAACCAATGGTCTGGTATGGTGATCACTAGACAAAGATTATGATCATTCTGAAGCGCAAATACATTTCCGATTTTCCGCTCAACAAGTTCGTCAGCGAGTAACTGAATGTAGGGGGCAGGATGGTGCATGTGATAAAAGGAAATTAATGTAAGGGTGTATCCGTCTGCTTTTGGAAGATATGACTCAATATCGTTTTTGTCGTAGTGTTCCCCCATACAAGCGGCAGTAACTAATTGATTACTCCGAAACCTTTTAACATCTTCATATACAGCGGTATCCTCATTAGCACGAACTTCCTCTTCATTCGCCCATGATTTAACGGCTTCTTCCAGTGTTTTGTTAAATGCATCAGCTTCAATCGGTTTCAACAAATAATCGAAGCTGCTAAACTGAATTGCTTTACGCATAAATGAATAGTCGTCAAAACCCGAAATTAAAATCACTTTACCAGGATAAGAAATGGAATCTAGCCACTCGATTAGTTCCATACCGCTCATTCCAGGCATTTTTACGTCTGTAAAGATGATTTCCGGACTTTCCTTCTCTATCATTCTTTTTGCATCATCGCCATTACTTGCTTCTAATAGTTGGGTGATACCGTATTTTTCCCACTGCCCCAAATGGCGTATTACGTCACGTACATTGAACTCATCATCGACAATTAAAGCTTTCACAGATTTCATCTCCTTATATGAATGAGTTAAAGTATCCGTTTTTGAATAGCTACGAAGCAATCTATTCATTAACAAGCGGAAATTCTAGTGGAATCACTATTTTAATGGAAAATCCTTGTCCTTGATACGTATCCACTTCCAGGCCTGCTTTTGATCCATAATTTAGAACTAAACGATCATAAATATTTTTCAGACCGATATGATTATGTGAATATGTGCTTTCATGTGGGGACGCGTATATATTTTCTCTTAATATTCGAAGCTCCGCCTGAGTCAAACTAGGACCCGTATTTTCAACGATAAGGTGTAAAAATTCTCCTTGTATTTCTCCATAAATAGTTAAATGAGCATGATAGAAACCTTCTTCATAACTGTGTTTAAAAAAGTTTTCAACGAGGGGCTGAAGAATCATACTTGGAATCGTCATATCAAGAATCGTCTCGCTTAATTTAATAGAATAGTTCACATTGTTTCCAAAACGCTCCATTTGAAGGTTTAGGTATGCTTCTATATAATTCATTTCATCTCGAACCAACACCCATTGGTTTGCCTTAATGGAGTAGCGCATCATTTTAGATAGTGACGTCAATAAATGGTAAACTCTTGGAGAATTAGATCTTAGGGCAACTGCACCAATAGATTGTAACGAATTAAATAAGAAATGCGGATTAACCTGAGATTTTAATGCTCTGAATTGGTTTTTCCTATTTTCTATTTCGAGTTTATATTCTCTTTCAATGTGTAGATTGATTCGGTTCATCATATCCTTCATATGTTTTTCCAGCTCACCAATTTCGTCTTTTCTTCCATCATCAAAGGGGACATCCATATTTCCACCTTTGATTGTTCTCACTTTCTTGCTAAGAAGTTTAATGGGACGAGTAATTCTGTATGAAATAATACCAATCATTAATAGCCCTAACAAGCCGACTATTAGTCCTACAATTATATTTGTATAGGCAGTCTTCCGGACATCATCGAATAATACATGATTAGGGGTTATCTTAACTAATTTCCAATGATTTAGTGTTCCTGATAATGTTTTGGTTAAGATAATATCTTCACTCGTAATCTGCTTTTTAAAATCAGGAGTAACGGATTTTCCTATAAGGGACCGATCATTTGCATACATGACAATGTTATGCGAATCCATAAGTATTACAGATTCTTCATCCTTTTGAACAAGGCTGTTACATATACGTGCATAGGCATCTAAATCTATATCAACGGTAATTATTCCGAGATATTCATTTGAAGGCACATCGACTATTTTATGGTGAAAAGTCATCACCATTGTGTCGTCCGACTGGGGAATGATCGCTGTGTCATTGTAATTTTGAATTTGATGTGGCGGCTCAATCATGTAATTAGAGTCAGAGTTATAAAATTGTTTTATCGGATCCTCATTTAATAAATCGGGTTGAGGTTTCCGGGCACTGACCGTCGCATTATAAACTGTAAACGATTCTTTATCCTTATCAATATAAAAACGTACTTGACGGATTTCGTTTCGCATCAGATAAAAGGTTTCTATACTTTTTTCCATCGCAATCGGGTTAAAGTATATCGAGTCTTCAAAACCATTTTTAAAAATCCGGAATAAATCGGGATTTCGATATAATAGATAGGGAAGATTAATCATGTCATCAAAGTATTGCTCCAGTTCTTCAGCGTTTTTCTGAAGTTGTTCTTGGCTATTTTCAAGCTCATGTCTCTCCACACTATTTTTTGTATAGCTGTAAATCAGAAACACTGATAGAAAATACGGTAAGATGATAAAAAGAAATAACATTAACAATAAGCGACTTTGAATGGTTTTCACAGAAGGTGCCCCTTTCACTAAAGGCCCATTTTTTATTTATGCAGAGTTTATATAAACGTTACAAACAAATAATCCTTAGCTCCATTTTATTATGATGCAGTTTTTCTGCTTTATTTAGTCTTAAGAGTTTATGAAGGGATTGCTCTAGATTGAAACACTTAAACTACAGTGACGGCGACCCACATAAATTATTAAAAAGATTTTGTCAGTCTTGAATTACTATTTTAAAACTATATCAAATAAACACGTATCGTCAACAAGGCATAAACACATGATGCACATTGAGAATATGGAGCAAAAACGAGAAATTCATAATTTATCATTTTTCAAAGTTAGAAGAAAGGAAGAGTATAAATGATTACGATTATAGGAGCTGGTTACTGTTTGTTCCGCTACACTGTTATGTATTGAAAATGCTCGGCAGTTGTTCATTCATATGTTGGAAGAATAGTATTTGTATGTATGCTTCAAATGAAAAGGATATGGGCTTATCCTTTGAAATCTGAATCGGAGAGTTGCTTTTGCAGCTCTTTTTTAGTTGAAGTGCGAACGCAAAAGAAAATGATAGATGCGAACTCGATGAAAAACCTAAGGCATTGTCCAAATTAAAATCATAATGGCATTAGCATGAATGAAATTAATTTAATTGAATTGAATGCCACTATAAACATGATCCCAAATGGCCTCATCCCAAATCTGGTTAGGAACTTCTAAAACACAAACATTTTCTAGATTCCATTCTAATTCTGAAATACTTGTTGCATCATCCGAGGGTATTAATATTAATGCAATAAATTCTTTTTCTTTTAACATGTCCTGCATTGCTTGTTGAAACAAATAGGCTTGTTCATATTTTGTTGACCATCTTACAAATAGGATTGAATCACTATCGTTGATCGTTTCATTGAATCTTGTTATTCTTTTATCTAAATTTTCTTTGAAATCGGGATATGTTTCAAACCATTCTTTATCAGGCAGGATGAGGAAATCGTGAACTGAAATAACTTTATAATGGTTATCTCTGACCAAATAGGTATTTACAGCATTTATATCTACGTCATCGTCAAAATAAGTACCGGAACCATCTACTAAAGTCATATATTCCTTGAACTGATTTCTATATAGCCTAGCCACTTCTGCAAATGACTCAGAATAGACCCAGTCAAGAGGCAAAGAAAATATTCTTAAACCAAGTCTTCCTAGGTTCAAAGTGGGAGTGCAAGCACTGCCACAAGGAATGATTACATCATAAGATTTCTTGATTTCGGTTAATTTCACTATTAATCCCCCTTTCTATATAATCAATACTATATTAGGATGATTTTCTTTTTATTGATTGGACAAACTAAAAAAAGGCTTCAGAGCAGGCAATGCAACTTGATTATTTGTAGGTATTAAAATGGTTTTAGATATCTTTTTAGACAAAGCAAAACGCATGCCCAAGAATTAAGAGCATGCGTGAACTTTTATTCTTCTGTGATATCCAACTCTTTCAGGGCATCAAGCGTAATCGTTTTGGCTTTGCCTCCGCTGCCGTCGATGTTCGTTGCGAAGGCCCATTTTCCTTTGTCAGTTTCGATGTAACCCACATACCAACCCAATCCCATATCGGAAAGGCGTGTACCGGTCTTTCCATGGAGGACATATGAGTCTGCTTCTTCATTGATCATGATTCTCTTTACGGTCCTCATATGCTGCTTATCGATAGGCAGTTTTTCCTCTACAAGGTTTTCGATGAATTTGACTTGTTCCCGGGCAGAAATCTTTATGCTGCTGTCGAGCCAGAACTGATCGATCCCACCGGAGATATCACGATTGCCATAATCGAGCAGGTTCACATATTGCTGCATATTTTCCGCCCCGATATCGCGGGCCATTGCCTGATAATACCAAATCACAGAATGCCTCATGGCTGAAGCCAGCGTATGATCTCTGTTCCAATCCTCAAATTCCCTGAATACGCCATCCCAGCGCTTCACTTCATATTCATCGCTCACCGCTTTTGTCTGTAAGCCAATTAATGCATTCGCAATTTTAAATGTCGATTCTGGAGTGTAGCGTACCTTACTTCTCTGTTTGTTATAGATAAAAACTTTATCATTTTTTAAGTTTTGGAGAACCATCGTACCTTCCGCACCATCGAAAGACTCCCCAATATCCAGTTCTTTCACCTTTTGATCGTTTGCACTAGCATGAATCGTGCTCATGGAACCAGTGACTAGCAGGACAAGAATGAAACATAACGTTTTAATTTTCATTACACACTCTCCTTTAAGGCATGGATTGATCGATCATCAGAAGTAATTTCCAAAAATAGGTTGATAGCTAAAGTATACCTATTCAGACTAAAAAACGAAACCTTATTCTTGGATTCTGTCTGGATATATCAATCAAGGAGGAATGAAGCGGGTAGGTAATGAATATATAGAGCAAACGATAGAATGGGAGGAATCTATCATGAAGGTTAACCAAAGAAAAATAAATAGTAATGAAAAAGAAATTACATACACACATATTGAAAACGGAAGTCCAGCCGTTTGTTTTATGTTTTCAGGTGCGGGGTACACGTATGAGAAGCCGTTATTCTATTATTCGACGATGGTCATGCTTCAAAACCAGTATGATGTCGTGCATATTCATTACGCTTACGACCAGGATATTTTCAAGCATCCATTGGTAGATATCACAAAAGTGATCGTTAATGATATGAATCCCGTCATTACGGAAGTACTTCAAAATCATGAATATCAAAGAACAGTGTTTCTAGGCAAATCACTTGGTACCATACCCATCATCAACGGAATCATGAAAAGTGAGCGGTTTATGAATGCCAAAATGATTTTGCTTACGCCACTTTTGAAGTTTGATTCGATTTTTGAAGGGTTATTGAGCAGCAATCATTCAGCACATATAGTTATAGGAGAAAAAGATCACCATTATATTCCAGGTAAGATTGAAATGATTGAAAATAAAACGAACATAAGCGTGGATAAGATTCCACATGCAAATCATTCTTTGGATATTGAACCTTTGAATACTTCAAGGTCGATTTCCATGCTAGAAGGTGTCATCAATAGAATGGAAGAATTCTTAAAAAAATGACTCCTTACATGAGCTCGGGTTGGTGGAGGGGGAAAATGTTATAATAATGGTATTGTAGTTTGGTTATGAAGGGAGAAATCATGGAGGGAACCAATACATTTCATTCAATTGACGAATACAATATACAATTTCCCGAAGAGGTACAGGAGATACTCAAAACGTTAAGAAAAGTCATAAAGGATGCAGCATCGGATGCAGAAGAGAAGATAAGCTATCAAATGCCCACTTTTGTTTTATATGGAAATCTGGTACATTTCGCTGCCTATAAAAAACATATAGGATTCTATCCAACTCCAAGCGCGATCTCTGCCTTTAAATCTGCTTTAACGGAATATAAATGTTCAAAAGGGGCCGTTCAGTTTCCACTAAACAAACCAATTCCTTATGAATTAATAACCGAGATGGTTATATTTAGAGTGGAAGAGAACAAAAAGAAAGCAGAAGGGACATTGAAAAAGAAATAATAACAGAAATGATTATCAGAATTCTGCGAAAATTTAACATTTGATTGTGAGATTCAAGACGATAGAGAAGGGTGGAAATAGTATGTTCAAAAAATTATTCAGTAAAAAAGAAAGTGTGGAACAGCTGCTTGCTCCAATAAATGGACAAGTAATAAATATTGAAGATGTTCCAGATCCGGTGTTTTCCGGTAAGATGATGGGGGACGGGATAGCGATTCTTCCTGAGGAGGGGCTCGTTGTTTCTCCTATTGATGCAGAAGTGATCCAGGTTTTTCATACTAAACATGCACTAGGCCTCCGTACAAAGCATGGCATTGAATTGTTAATTCATATTGGATTAGAAACAGTGAACCTGAAAGGCGAGGGATTCGAAGTCCATGTCACAGAAGGGCAAAGGGTAAAAGCAGGGGACAAGCTTGTTACATTTGATATTGAATTTCTAAAATCCAAAGCTCCAAGCATCGTAACTCCGATTGTTGTCACGAATGGCGACCTGGTTGAAAAAATGGAAAAAACAAATAGTACCCAAGCAAATATTAACGAAACACAGATTATGAGTGTTTATTTGAAGTAGGGGCTTAATCGTCAAGTGCCTTCTATATTAGAAACTTCTAAACAAGAAAAACACGTAAAAACAGTCCTTGCAGGTAATGCTGGCAAGGTTGTTTTTACTTTTTTTGGTAGAATGAAGTTTAAAGTGCTAACGTCGGCGATGGTTCTTGAATTGGTTTTATGAATGGGGGGACTGTGATCTCTCCTTTTTTTGCTGCAAGCAGGATAATCGAAAAATGCAGCGAATAGTAGGTGGTGAACAAATAAATCAAGCGAGGGTGAATTGGATGGGAGTTCAAGCAGAAAAGATCTTTGTAAACTTGCCTGTTAAAGATTTGGATGCCTCAGTAGAATTTTTCACAAAGGTCGGCTTTGAATTTAACGAGCAAATGACCAATGAAAATGCGACATGCATGGTTATCAGCGAGTCCATATATGTCATGTTATTGGTGGAAGATTACTTTAAAACGTTTACCAAGAAGGAAATCCCGGATTCTGCAGCGAGTACGGAAGCCATCGTCGCCCTGTCCGTTAAAAGTAAGGAAGAAGTCGATGAGATCGTGAATAGGGCACTGGATGTTGGCGGAAAGCCTTTTAATGAAGCCATTGATCATGGTTTCATGTACGGTTGGAGTTTTCTGGATATCGACGGACATTCTTGGGAAGTATTTTACATGGACGAAAGCGGATTTAATCAAAATTAAATCAAAAGCAAGGCACAATCCTTCACGAAGGACTGTGTCTTTTTTTTGAAGTGTTAAGTAAGCGATCTTAC
Organism: Bacillus sp. ISL-34; assembly: GCF_018613325.1. Classification (GTDB taxonomy): domain Bacteria; phylum Bacillota; class Bacilli; order Bacillales; family DSM-1321; genus Peribacillus. The sequence goes on from NZ_JAGGQJ010000008.1 coordinate 15,798, forward strand.
CTGATGTGATTCATAACAATACAGGGCTAATGTCCTTCCACTCATAAACCAATAGATTCAATTCAGCACCAGCCATTTTGACTTTTTCGGTTTTAAGCAACTCAGCACCAAATGCCTCATAAAAGTATCGAGATTTATTACCTTCGAGCACCTCAGCGAAAATGGTCTTGAATCCCAGTTCTTCGAATTTAAAGAATAATTCCTTGATGAGATTCTTACCTATCCCCATTCTTTGAAAATTTTCGAGGATATATATTGAAGTTAAATCACCCGAATCCTCAACCTTATTCGTTTCCCTTTTCCCGCCACTTATAAATCCTACTATTCTTCCCTCGTTATTTTCAGCAACATAAACATAATTTCCATCTCTAGTTAAATTCTTTATCCATAATTCTTTCCTTTTCTCATAAGACAGATTATCTAAAAAATCACTCGGCATTATATCTTTATATGTGGTTCGCCAGCAATCCACATGGACTTTTGCTATACCTTCAGCATCAGCCACCGTTGCCTCTCTTATTAGCATATTAGTTCCTCCTTTTTTGAAGTTTGCTATAGTCCTTATTTTTTACTAATATTATCCATTTTGCAATTATATATATTCCGATTGAAACAGCCATGTTTCGGAGATAAAACTATAGATTTCGTCGATATTTCTGACTCCTGCAAAAAAAGAGATAAACCTTTAAATTGATATTGAAGATTGCAGAATAGTTTGATAGAATAAAATAAATGAAAAAGACTATGTGCAACTGGCGAAACACGGATAACCGTGAGGGAACACATAGTGTCGTAGCCGTTCGCCTGGGCAGAGGTAAGGGATTTTATCCCTTGCCTCTTTCTGTATATTAACAGATAGTGAAGGTTTAAAGGATGCAGATTTTCATGGGCTTAAAAATCTTGTCAGTATTTTGAAATTTCAAAACTATCATAATCAAAGAGGAGCAAACAAAATGAGCACAATTCTTTTAGAAAAAGTGAAAACGATCAAAGCGTTAAATAATATTGCCGAAAGCGGGCTGAATGTATTCAACAAAGGCGATTTTAAGGTCGATAATGACAGTGAAAACCCTGATGCAATCGTTCTTCGCAGCTATAACATGCATACTATGGAATTCGGCGATCAGTTAAAAGCAATCGCAAGGGCAGGGGCTGGAGTGAATAATATTCCTGTCGACAAATGTACCGAGCAAGGAATTGTCGTTTTCAATACACCAGGTGCTAACGCAAACGCTGTAAAAGAAATGGTGCTAACGACATTAATGGCTTCATCTCGTAACCTTTTTGCCGGTGTGGCCTGGACAAAGACGCTGGAAGGCGAAGGAGAACAAATTCCAAAGCTCGTCGAAGCAGGAAAGAAACAATTCGTTGGTAAAGAAATCAAGGGAAAAACTCTTGGCGTAATCGGTTTAGGAGCGATCGGTGCACTTGTAGCGAATGATGCCCTGGATCTGGACATGGATGTCATTGGGTTTGACCCGTTCATCTCTGTTGATACAGCTTGGAACTTGTCACGCAATGTACAGCGCGCCATGACGATTGAAGAATTGTTTGCAGAATCTGATTATATTACAGTACACGTTCCATTAACTGACGACACAAGAGGAATGTTCAACCAAGAAACATTCAGCATCATGAAGCCGGGCGTACATATCTTGAATTTCTCACGCGGCGAGCTAGTGAATGAGACTGATATGCAAGCTGCATTAGAAAGCGGAAAAGTAGGCAAGTTCATTACAGACTTCCCGAATGAAAATGTGTTGAAAATGAACAATGTCGTTCCAATTCCGCATCTAGGTGCCTCTACACTAGAATCAGAGGAAAACTGTGCCATCATGGCAGCTCGTCAGTTGAAGAACTTTTTAGAAACAGGAAACATCAAGAACTCTGTGAATTTCCCGAACACCTCCCTTCCTTATACAGGAAACCGTCGTGTGGCAACTTTCCACGAAAACGTTCCGAACATGGTTGGGCAAATCACACTGGCTGTATCAAGCTTTAATTTGAACATCGCTGACATGGTCAACAGAAGCCGTGGGGGATACGCATATACGATCATCGACATTGACGGTGAAGTAAACGGCGACATCATTCCTGGCTTGGAAGAAAAAATCAAACAAATCGAAGGCATTGTTACAACTCGCATCATCTAAATTGAACGGCTCAACTGATAAGTGAAAGCCTCAATTCCTTTAAGGAGTTGGGGCTTTTTTTAGGCTTTGTTCATGAAAAGCCACTTATTGTGGTGATCATATTAAACTCACTCACATGTTGAGAACTTAGGGATTACAACGAACTCAGCCTGTCACGGGTTATGCCGAGCAGCTCGATACAATAAGTTAAGGTCAAAACTTCTTCCAACACGAGCATCGAAATTCTCCAAGATAAAAAAATCTGTCATGGTTTCACATCCGTTTTTTCTTCATAATGTACAAACAACATCAAGTAGATTGCTAATAGAAGATGCAAATAAAGTGGAATATCCTTATCGTTTTGAATGACAACAAATACGTAAATTCCATATAGCAAAATTGGAATGGTTAAAAGGATTCTGAGTTTAGTCATATGTCATCCCCCCAGCTATCCTCAAATATTAATACACAATTATTACCCCTAAGAACATCTGCTGGTTTCATAAGTTTCATCCTCCTAATTTACTAAATATTCTGTCACTTCTGTTATTACAATAGTATGAAGTACAGGTAAAATGATGTCAATCTATATCCCATTTGTACTCATTTTAAGTTAATGGATTCAAAAGTAATCTACCAAAATCACTATCTCAACTATATTTCTACTTAGTGACAAAATGGTACCTTTCTTTATTCAGAAGGGACCCCAAACAGGTCAAGCAATGCGGTCAGTGAACGCAAGTGAAAATGCCAAGGAGTAACTTGTTGCGAACCTGAATCAATGTAATCCCTAAGTTCTCAACCAACCTGTCAGTTCAATAAGGCTTTTGGTAATTTGCTATAGGAAAAGAATCGCCCATATGATATACAGAGACGATTCCTTATGTTAAACACCAATTCTACACAGAATGGATTACCCTATATCGATCCTCTCCTAAAAATTCTGATGCTGATGAAGGATATTCGATGTTAAAAAAGCTCCAACTGGAGGTAATTGCCCGGTATAGGCATTACCACTAACAGGATATTCATTCAGGGCTATATCAGTAGTGGCAATCCACGATCCAGACTCACCTGCTTGCAGGGAGGGAGGCTTCATAAGAAAACGTCCTTGTAGAATAAAATGTCGAATCCTAATCTGCTGATCATCAATTATGGTTAAGTTGCCAGAGAATGTGGCATAAGGTGAATCAAATGAGATTTGTTTAGTGCTTTCATTCCAAAATCCATTAATCGGAATAGGTGTACCCCGAAAATTAACCGTACCAATTACCCTATTATCCGTAATGGAGTTAATGGTAAGTGTGCCCCAAATGATCGTTCTGCCAGCTATTGAAGAGTGGATACCCCATACTGATGGGAATGGAAAGTTAACTGAAGCAGTTCCCTGTGAAGTTACCAATGCTATGCCCTCCCTTAATGATCATGTTCTGCGGAAGCTCCTTTATTTAAAGGAACAGTCCAGTATATGCAGCACGAGGAGAATAATCCAATAAACAAAGGTGAAGTAGACTTACCCTGCCAGAAACTGCATTCACGATGAGTTGCCAAAACCGGGACTGCCGGGAAAAAGGATTGAACGGGTCGGAAGAAATGGAATGAAGGGAAATGAGGTAAGTGCGGCGAAAGTAATCTATAGAACTGTGTTGAAGATAGGAAGAGCATCAAGGTGACCAAGTAAACTGCTAATGTACCGATGTCTTGAAAAAAGAGACTGTATAGATCGTAAAAAATCATGAAGGAGTGTCAAATATGCATAAAAGAGATTGTTCCAATAAGTGTCAGTGTTTCATTGTACCTAACTATATTCTTGAGAATTTGGCACAAAATGAAGTGGAAGAAGCTCGGATCAGTTTAGCGAAAAGCCGTCAAATGCGCAGGCGCAGAATCTTCAAAGAATATGATATTGACGGTGTTGTCGCTTTAACGGATGCAGGATCTGGACGTCAAGGCGAGTCTGCCCGCCATGTTTATGATTGTAAGGGAGGAACCAAACTCCGGGAGAATGAGGCAAGGAAAGAAGGAGATCGATCTAGTGCAGATCCTGTTGTTAACGCTGCATACGATTATAGCGGAGTTGTGCGTGACTATTTCAAGGATGTTTTGCACCGTAATTCAATTGATAACCAAGGCCTTGATATCATTCTCAACGTGCATTATGGGAATAAATTCACGAATGCCTATTGGGACGGAGATGAAATGGTATTTGGTGACGGCGATGGGGTCATCTTTAGCAATTTTGCCAATTCACTCGATGTAATCGGACACGAACTGACACATGGGGTTACGCAGTTCACGAGTGGATTGGAGTATGAAGGCCAGTCCGGGGCTTTGAATGAACATCTTTCAGATGTTTTTGGTGTTGCCATAAAACAATTTCACTTAAAGCAAACGGCAGGTGATGCCGATTGGCTAATCGGTGCTGATATAATGGGGCCAACACTGAAAGGGCAGGCACTCCGTTCGATGAAAGCACCAGGTACGGCATTTGACAATAAGTTAATGGGTAAAGATATTCAGCCTGATCATATGAAGAACTTCTATAAAGGAGAACGCGATAATCATGGTGTCCATATCAATAGCGGCATACCAAACAAAGCCTTTTATCTAGTATCGATGGAGATCGGAACGGACAAGGCGGCCTTGATCTGGTTCAATGCGATGCAGAATTTGTTTGCAACGGCAAATTTCAATCAATTCGTGCAAATTGTCATCAAGGCAGCGCAAAAACTTGTTGATAGCGGAGAAGTGCCTGAAACAGCGATAGGAACAATTGAAAATGCTTTTAAAGCGGTTGGACTGCCTGAGTAGTCATATTCCATGAATAGGAGGCTTCATCTACCATGCATATCAAATTTAGCTGCATAGGGGGATTTGCCAACCTCGACTTGAATCTCCAGATAGATACAGATGAATTGCCGAAAGAGAAAAATGAGGAATTGCAGAACTTAATGAAGACAGCTGACCTGCCTAATGCTAGCCAAAGTAAAATGGCTGGAGCTAAAGCGCAAGGGTTCGACGCGTTTTCATACCAGCTGGATATAGCCGATGAAAAGAAGAAACAGTCTTTCTCGTTTACTGACATTACAGCACCAGAGGAAGTTCGGCCCTTATTGGATTATTTACGTAATTTAGCAATTGAAATGAAAATGGCAGAATAACCAAGAAAAAAGTCTATCATCTCGATAGACTTTTTTGATGTGGTTAAAACTTCACAAAAATGTCATTTCATTTCACTTTTATATGAATTATGGCTATTTGTTCTCTAAATGGACACAAATTAGCAAGAAAATAGCAATCTGAGTAGCAGATTTTAAAAGGAAATTCGAGATTTTGTATAGAGTGAGCCAATCAAACGAGCGATGCAGTCACAAAGGGAAACGAATTTTGATATAGGTAAAATCAGATGGATTTTACAAAAAAACCATAAAATAGGATAATGGTCGCATGGAGGTGAATGACATATCAAGAAATGAAAGTGAAGATAGACGGAAAAAAAACCCCTAGGTGAGGACGTCCTGGAAGACATCACCTAAGGGCTTGCGAGCAGGAGTATACCTGCCTCTATATCCAGTATACTCCAAAAAAAATGAATAGGGAAATGGGGAGTGAATGGAAGGATGATACGCAAAAACTATTTATTGAATAGGGAAACGGTGGGAATGATGGAGCGTTACGATTCCAATGGTGTCGAGATGACCACGGTAGTGGAGGGAGAGAACACATTCCATGTTGCCCAACCGCGCAAGGAAATCCTGAATAACACGTTAAACTACTATGGATTGGATCTAGATGGCGGACTTGCAGCAGCAAAATCCGTGCTTGGCGGAAAATACAGGCTGCCCGTCTGTATAAACGCCCAGCTGGGAATGGTCTGGTTCTCCTCCCGCTCATTCCGGAAAAGAGGCGGAGTCTGGTTTTCCTACATCCACATTCGTGACTTAGAGGAAATGAACGAAAAAGAAACGCTGGTCCACACAAACTATGGACATTGCCTTCCTGTATCATTAAGCAAAAATCAGCTTGCCTTCAAAAGGGACCAAGCATCCTATCTGCATACAACCTTCCATGAACGCTCTTCAGGCAATAAGACCTTTTATTACGAACCGGGAAGCGGAATCACCTTTTGCAAAGAACCTGGTGAGGTCCATTACAGGGTGAAAGGGAAGGAATGATAAAGTGAGAGGAAGACCGCCGAATTGGCGGTCTGTTTTCCCATAGTTCATTTCATAGTAATCATCTTCTGATAAAAAACGTGTTCTGAACCAATCTATCCTTTGTTTCACTCCAACTTCATCATGTAATTTCCAGATAGGTTCTACTGAAAAGATGTCCGAAAAAGATAGCACCTGTTAATCTGTCCCGTTCGTTTTATAAGAAAAGGAGCTACGATTAGCTCCAATAATAAGTATGCATCCGTTCGTTAAGAACCTTTCAAGACTTCCTAGATATGAACAGTCTTTTTCAACATTAGTATATGTTTATGAGAAATGGGAATTAATTGTATCTTCAACTTTCTTTAACATGTCTTTATATGCTTCTTCATCAAGGTATCCAATACTTCCGAATAGTAAATGATCCACAGGTTCAATTCCAGTAAAATCAAATATTCCAATGTCAGAGGTAACTTTCAAACCAGCTGTCATACCCACCGCATCGTAAACCTCGTTAGGAGTTCCGTGTGTATTGATGATTAGACCCTTTTTACCTTTTAATAACTTGATTACCCCTTCTTCTCCAGCAGAATATGCAAACCCAAATGCAAATACTCGGTCTACATACCCTTTAAGAATTGCTGGAAGACCCGTCCACCAAATAGGGTAAATAAATGTTATAGCTTCTGCTTCAGAAATAAATTCTTGTTCCGTTTTAATATCATCAGGAGTTTTTCCCGCTTTCATGGCTGCTGTATCTTCCGGTTTCAGAACAGGTTGAAAATCAAGTGCATATAAATCACGGACAACAACTTCGTGACCGTTTTTCTTTAATGCTTTGACTGTTGTTTCCAAAATAGAGTGATTTAAGCTTTCAGAGTATGGATGTGCATAAACAACTAGGTGCTTCATTTCGAATCTCCTCCAAGTAATTTTGATTATTAAGCGTAACCTAATATTATAGTGTTAGACATTTTTTTGAAAGTAGTCATTTTTTTATAACATAGTCACAAAAATGGTACCATTGAGAAAGAGAGGTATGTATGATGGCACGAAGCAGGTTCGGTGAACCTCCAGAGGAACAAGTAGGGGTTTGTCCAGTTACACAAACTCAAGACATAATTGCAGGGAAATGGAAAATCATCATTTTATGGCATTTAAGAACAAATACAAGAAGATTTAATGAACTTCAAAGGCTGTTACCAGGTATTTCAAAAGGAATACTGACACGTCAGTTGAGAGAATTGGAAGAAGACCAAATGGTTCACAGAGAAGTATATAAAGAAGTCCCCCCAAAGGTAGAATACTCGCTAACACCTTTAGGGAAAAGCTTTATTCCTATACTGGATAGTATGGGAGAGTGGGGAAAAAAATATGATAAATTAATAAAAAGCTAAAGCCTATACAGGTCTTTAGCTTTTTTCTCGTGGTTTATCTTCCACTAACTCATTTAATTCAATAAGAGTTCATCTTTTTTATCTTTCAAACCGTCCAAAATGTGTATTTTCCCGATTTATTAGTGCATCACCAAGATTGATTCTGCTCATAAGTCTCTCGTGGTCTGAAGGAAAACGTTCCCTAACGTTTGCAACTCCCTCTATTGTTGGGATACTACCATTAGGCCTAGGGCGTTCTTCTCTTTGAAATCCAGGGTTCAAACCATCATCAATCATTACAGGTCTTTCAATTGTATCGTTGTCATCATTAGTGGGATTACTAGTTGGGTCTCTATGTGTATCAAGGTTCCCGGCATTATTAAATGGTTCATTGTTATTATCTTGTGGCATCTATTTCACTCCCTTGCTTATATTATCTGCTGATGGCATTAATCTATTCGCGGTCGTACTAATCCAGTAACGAATCCTGCCTGGACAGCTCTATTGATTCGCCAACCGTTTTCAATACAACTCCTCCTCGTAATATCCGTCTGTATCAGCATTTTGAGCTACATGGTTTGTTAATGAAATGATTTTAAAGAAACTTAAAAATATTATTATTGACTTACATTTTAATTTGTCTTACAATTTCAATGTAAATAGTCAAAACATTCAATCAAATGGAGGGGAGCTTTTTTAACGAGCTGATTCACTTCAACATGAAGCACGACAACATACTGCAGCGTAAACTTTATGTCAATTCCGGAAATGGCATAAAGTTCTGTCATAATTTCAATATCTGTATGTCCAGAGTTATCAAGGATTAATGCTTTAGAAAAAAATGAAAGCGAATACATTACTCTTTGGGATGGAGTGAATAACTTGAAAAATCAATCAAATCTTGCTGAATCCACTGTGATTGTTCCTGAGGTCGTAAGTAAGAAACCAAATTTCATCACGAAGTTTAAAACATCCTATGGTCCGGGAATTCTTGCCGTGTTAACGTGGCTTGGAGCCGGGGATCTGGTGACTTCTTCCGTTGCCGGGGCAGATTATGGATATAGTTTAATGTGGATTTTAGCTTTGTCATTAATTCTTCGTTTTCTTATCGTCAATGTTATCGCCCGGTTCCAGCTTTGTAATACAGAGGGGTTGACCATTCTTGAAGGATATGGACGTATTCATCCATTTTTCGGTTACTTCATGTTTGGTTATGCATTAATAATGGGTCATCTTTTTAATGCATATATGATTAAGGGGGCGGGAGAGGTATTATCGACCCTATTCCATGTTAATCAGCCATTCTTGGCTTCAATGGTAGTTGTAGCATTAGTTTTCATGCTTATTGGCAGAAATATTTATAATAGAATTGAAAGTGTAATGAAAGTGCTTTTGGCATTATTGACCGTTGCTTTCTTGTACCTGGCCATTTCAGCAACACCGGATGTGGGGCAAATCATTAAAGGAACGGTCGGTTTTAGCATTCCAAGTGATACTGGTGTTCATGGCGCATTATTGGTGGCGGTTTCAATTATCGGTGCAGTGGCAGGTTCGATTTCGAACTTTGTTCATCCATATTTCATGAGGGAAAAAGGCTGGACGAAACCGAGTCATCTAAAGGTTCAAAGAAATGATTTACTGTTTGCCATCGGAGTTTGCATCGTGATCAATTTGGCCATTTGGGTTGTAGGGGCAGAAATTTTAAAACCGAATGGAATTCATGTAGAAACGATTGATGACTTGGCAATGGCATTACAAATGTCATTAGGACAATTTGGCTGGTACATTTTCTATCTTGGTGTATTTGGCGTATTGTTCGCGAGTGTAGTAGGCAAGTCAACTGGTTTCCCAAGATTGATTGTAGATGCCTTTTACGTAATAAATAAGGATCGTCGCGAAAAGTACAATGGTAAATATGAAAAAGATCCAATGTATAAATGGGTTATGATATTTGTATTGGTTACGCCAATCATTTGGTCCATTCCCGGCATGCCTGGTTTCATTGCATTGACAATTGGCGTAAATGCTATAAACATAATCGGTTTTCCGGTTATCGCAATTGGCATGCTGGTGCTATCAAATAAAAAAAGCTTGATGGGAAAATATAAAAACAATTGGTTCGAAAATATTATTCTGACTTTAGCTTCCGTTTTAGCTGTTTGGTCCGCCGTTCAATTAGCTACTACCTTTTTTTAAAATAATGGTAGATTATAGATAGAGGCCCAAAACATAAAGGTTATGTCGACTGTTGATCCCGATGGGGTCCTACTTTATTGGAAGCGAGGTATCAATGATGAAACCGAAAGTAATCATCTATAAGAAAGTGGATCAAAAAGTGTTGGATTATATTCAAGAGACTTGTGATGTCGTTTATTTTGAGGGTCTTGATTCAAAAAAATATCCTGAATTCCTTCAAGAGCTGAAGAACGCACAAGGTATATTAGGTTCAGGATTAAAAGTGGATAAAGCTTTACTGGATCAGGCACCGCAATTAAAAATCGTCTGTAATTCATCGGTTGGATACGACAATTTGGATGTAACCGAGCTGTCCAATCGCGGAATCATGGCTACGAACACTCCCGAGGTATTGAATGAGACGGTCGCAGATACGATTATGGGCTTGATGCTGTCCACAGCGAGAAGAATGCCAGAGATGGATCAAATGGTAAAGTCAGGGCAATGGACATCGAATATCGGGGAAGAATCGTTTGGGTTGGACGTGCATCATAAAGTATTAGGGATTATCGGTATGGGCGGAATAGGCTCTGCCGTTTCAAAAAGGGCCCGTTTTGGATTCGACATGAACATCTTATATCACAACAGATCTAGAAATGAAGAAGCGGAACAAAAGTATGGAGCTACATACTGTTCTCTGGAAGATCTGTTAAAGCAATCTGATTTTGTCTGCTTGATGACACCGCTAACTCCCCAAACTGAAAAGATGATGGGGGAAAAAGAATTCAAGCTCATGAAAGAGTCCGCCATCTTCATCAATTGTTCAAGAGGGAAAACCGTGGATGAAGAAGCCTTGATCGCTGCGCTTAAAACCGGTGAAATTCACGCGGCAGGACTGGATGTCTTTGTACAGGAGCCCGTCAAGGACGACAATCCATTGCTATCCATGAAGAATGTCGTCACTTTGCCTCATATCGGTTCCGCAACATATGAAACCCGCCTGAAAATGGCGATGCTGGCAGCAACCAACCTTGTAGCAGGATTACAGGGCGAAACTCCGCCTACCTTGATCAAAACTGGTGTAAAGGTAAAGTGATTTTTTAGATGGCATTTATAAATTACGCTGGATAGCCTTATTTGGGGCTATCCATTTTTTTGTTCCGGATTATTATTTTTACTCATCCTGCAAAATAAATAAGCCCTCTCAATAAAGGAGGGCTTTTATATCAATTCCCCAGACTTTTGTTATTCATCCACCACATCTGCCATTTCATCAAAATCGGAAATTACGATCTATCAAACAGTTCAGCACCAGAAATACCTGGGTTTGTCATATCGTATGGATAACTTATAATCGGAAAGTTTTTGACTGCACGCAATGTTTGGATACCATAGTATGCATGCACTGGTACTTGTTTTGATCCCAAAAAGTCTTTCTTAATACGTTCGTCATGATTTATTTGGATTGTTGACACCGTATTTCCTCCTTTATAAGTTTATGCTACGTCTGATTGTTTAATTGAATCAACGTAATGGTTTGCTTTATCCTGGTCAAATTCCCCTTCCCATTTCGACATGACAATCGCCGCCAATGAGTTCCCTATGACATTAACCGCTGATCTTCCCATATCCAAAATTCGGTCGATACCGGCAATGAACGCAACACCTTCCACAGGCAGTCCCATAGAACCAAGTGTTGTTAAAACAACAACAAATGAGGCACCCGGAACGCCAGCCATTCCTTTTGACGTTAACATCAATACTAGTAACAAAGTGATCTGTTGTGTAATGGATAAATCTATACCATACATTTGTGCCACGAAAAGTGAAGCAAGTGCTTGATAAATCGATGAGCCGTCTAGGTTAAACGTATAGCCTGTTGGAATAACAAAAGAAGTAATGGATTTCGGGCAGCCAAACTTCTCCATTTTGTCCATAAGCCTTGGTAATACCGACTCTGAACTTGCTGTTGTAAATGCCAAAATCAATTCATCCTTTAACACTTTCAGGATAACAAAAATGCTTGTCCCTGACATTTTCGCTATAATTCCAAGAATGGCGAATACAAAGAATACCATCGTCACATAAACAGCAATTACTAGGTTCCCTAAAGGAATTAATGTTGCGATACCAAATTTTGCAACGGTTACACCAATCAGCGCAAACACACCAAAGGGGGCAAATTTCATGACTAGATTCGTCACCCAAAACATTACTTCCAACACACCTTCAAAGAATCCAAGAATAGGCTTTCCTTTTTCGCCTATCGCAGCGACACCTAAGCCGAATAAAACAGAAAAGAAGATAATCGGTAATAAATCCGCTTGAGCCATTGATTCAAATACATTTTGAGGAACAATATGAGAAATTGTTTCTCCAAAGCCACTGCTACCAGCGGTATTTGTTGTTTCTTCATATTTTGAAATATCACTTTTTTCAAGATTGCTAGTATCTAAACCAGACCCTGGGTGGAACAAGTTTGCCGCCAGTAATCCAATAACAATGGCAATTGTGGTGACAATCTCAAAATAAAGAAGAGTCTTCCCACCTAATTTTCCTAGTTTCTTTATATCGCCGACTCCCGCTATGGAGACGACTAATGCAGCCATGACGATCGGGATGACGATCATTTTAATTAAATGAATGAAAATATCCCCGATAGGTACCAAAATGGCCATGACTGTTTCATTACCATGGAATAAAGCACCGACAACGATACCTAGTACAAGTGCAATAAGAATTTGAGTAGCTAAGCCAAACCTGTTCATTTGAATTCCTCCTTTGATAGTTGCTCTGTTGTTAACGCTTTCATTCTTTAGGTTATTTCAAGTTTATGATCATCCTACTGGAACCTACTGAATCCTACTGATACTTACAAGGGCAGAAAAAATAATAATTTCAGTCAAAACCCTTCTCACTTTTTTACCTTTTCATGTGTTATGTTTTTAATATAGTGACTGGGGAGGGACCGTATTGAAAAAGAGTATAAGGATATTACTATTGATTATGATTGCGGTGCCTCTTGCGGGCGAATTCAAGTTTTACCCCTTCGATGATACATTCAGAGTCAGTTTGGGAACCCCCGTCTTCTTCTTGTTTTTACTATGGGGGAGGAGGATCCACCCAATTATTGCAGGCATAGTGACGGGAATGAGTGTGTTTTTTTTACGTTTTTCACTGGCTGTCGGGATACGGGACATATCCGTTGAGGATGCGATTTATCTTCATGTTCCCGCCTTTTTCTATTACTTCATTTACGCGTTGGCATTTCATAAAACGAAATTGAACGAACGGCACGATCAGCCGTTTATGATCGGGCTTTTAGGGGTATTGATCGAGCTTTTTGCAAGTGTATCGGAGATGACGATCCGATCCATCTTGGCGAATCAGGACACACCCTTGCTAGCCATTGACCAACTTGTTTTAATCGCCTTTATTCGAAGCTTTTTCGTTCTCGGCTTTTTTAATATATTAAAGCTGAGAGAAGCGAAATCCGCAGAAGCGGAGCAGCGCATGCAAAAGGAACAAATGCTGCTTTTCATTTCAAGTTTGTATGAGGAATCGGTTCAACTGAAGAAAACGATGCAAAGCGCGGAAGAAATCACCCGCACTTGTTATGACTTTTACCGTCGGATAAAAACAAGTGGGACTAATGGAAGCGATGCGCAAACTGCGTTGCAGATTGCCGGTCTCGTGCATGAGATCAAAAAAGATAACCAGCGGATTTATGCGGGGCTGTCGAAACTTATGTCATCCGAAAACCTGCAGGAATATATGAAGATCGAAGACCTGGGTAACATCATGATCGTGTCCAATAGACGATATGCAGAGTCCCTTCGCAAAGTTATTACATTTACCTTGCAAATAGATGGTGACCATCCCCCCTATCATGTATATATGGTATTATCATTAATAAATAATTTATTGGCCAACGCAGTGGAAGCCATTGAAGAAGAAGGATACGTATCACTGCATGTGAAAAGGAACGATCAATTCGTGGAGTTTTGCATCTGTGATAATGGCCCCGGCATTGCGCCGAAGCAGAAGGAAATCATTTTTACAGCAGGATATACAAAGAAATTCGATGAGGCGGGAAACCCTTCGACGGGAATTGGCTTATCGTATGTGAAACAAACTGTTGAAAAATTTGGAGGACATATCAGGCTAATGGATACCTATGAAGAAACCGTATTCATCGTAGGACTTCCGATTGATGCTATTATGGAGAAAGGGTTAACGAGATGAATTATTTCATTATAGATGACGATCCTGCCATTCGAGGAATGTTGACAGAGATAATTGAAGACGAAGACTTAGGCAAAGTGGTGGGAGAAGCAGAAGACGGAGCTTTAGTGAATAATGGCTTGTTGTTTTTTAAAAAAGCAGACGTTGTCTTAATTGATTTGCTCATGCCATTAAGGGATGGAATTGAAACTATCAGGTCTCTTGCTGATGGATTTCAAGGAAGATTTGTGATGATTTCGCAAGTGGAATCGAAAGAACTGATTGGAGAGGCGTATAGATTAGGAGCGGAATACTACATTACAAAACCGCTGAACCAAGTTGAAATTTCATGCATATTAAACAAAGTGAACGAGCGAATACTGGTGGATCAATCGATCCAGGGCATTCAAAAGTCGTTGAACGTGTTTACGGAACGCCCGAAGTCTTCGAAAGTGTCCTCCTTTCATACAAAAAATATCATGGAGGCCGGACGGTCCTTAATTTCCGATTTAGGTATGATTGGCGAAGGGGGAAGCGAGGATTTATTAAACATTTTAGGATTCCTCCAAAATGAAAAGCAAAGACTCGGTCCTGCCTACACGTTTCCATATTTAAAGGAGATTTTTGCTGGGATTGCTGCTGAAAAGCTGGGAGATCAAGCGAAAGAGGCCGAAATCCAGAAAGAAATGAAAGCTTCTGAGCAGCGTGTCCGTCGCGCTCTTAACCAGGCACTCATCCATATCGCTTCATTAGGATTGACGGATTATATGAATCCAAAATTCGAAGCCTATTCATCCACATTTTTTGATTTCTCGGAAGTCCGCAAAAAAATGCTGGAGCTAGAAGACAAAAGCAAAAAAGTAAGCAGTCAGAGCCGCAATAATATGAAAAAGTTTATCCAAGTGCTGTTTATGGAAGCAAGGCAGATGATGAAATAATAAACCAGTAACACAAGTGGAATAGATTGAAAATTCACAAAAACATTCTCGTATTTTTCGATGGAAGAAACATAAAGACAAATCCGTTTATATGGGATTTGTCTTTATCGCTATTTTCTCCGTATTTTTTTATAAACAATATGACTTTGTTTCAAACCTATAGAAAAAAGAACTAGCGAAGCAATGAGGCTTTCAAATATGTAGGCATAAAAATAACCAGTCAAGCTGCTTGCTTAACTGGTTACTGACTTTACATGTTAAATTAAAGTTTAAAATGACGATTCATTATGGCAACTGTTGTGCAAAATACATTGATATCATTCAGAATTTATGATAAATTAGTATAGAAACACATTTAAATATATACAAAAACAGTTTACCCCTTACTATAAGTATAAGGTAAAACTCACCTCTAGTCAACCCCTAATTTCTCATTTCTTAAAGGAGTGTCTGTTATGAACAATGAAATTCGGCTGGAGCAAGAACGTTTGAATGAGGTGATAGAAACAATTACGAAACAAATCAGCAAAATAGAAGGAGAAACTTCACAGCGCAGAAAAGAAGTAGTTAATATCCGTAAACACTTTTGGGATGACCTCAAGGTTAATATCGATACTTTCGATGATTACCTCGAGACGATCATTGGCTTAAGGCAGCAGGCTCAAGACTTGTCACAAAGCGAAGGCGCACATAGATATGCCTTCAAGAGGCTGTCAACACTGCGCCGCATGCAGGAAGTGCCTTATTTCGGCCGGATTGATATCACTGAAGAAGGGTCTTCCCAGACGGAAAAAATTTATATTGGGACTTCCACTCTTACTGATGCAACAGGAGAATACTTCATTATCTACGATTGGAGGGCCCCGATTTCGAGTGTTTATTATGACTATCCTCCCGGTCCTGTAGAATACTCCACTCCCGGAGGCGTAATTCGGGGGATGCTGGAGAACAAGTGGCAATACACCATCAAGGGAGGCGTTATCGAATCAATGTTCGATACGAGTCTCACCATTGGGGATGAGATTCTGCAGCAGGTACTGGGCAAGGGAACGGATAAGCATATGCACAGTATCGTGTCCACCATTCAACGTGAGCAAAATAGGATCATCCGGAACGATCGCGGACGTCTGCTCATTGTTCAAGGTGCCGCTGGCAGCGGGAAGACATCAGCTGCCCTCCAACGGATCGCTTACTTGCTCTACAAGAATCGAGAGAGGCTGAAAGCGGATCAAATCATTCTATTCTCTCCTAACTCCATGTTTAATAACTACGTATCCAATGTGTTACCCGAACTTGGCGAAGAGAATATGCAGCAGGTAACATTCCAGGAATACCTGGATCATCGTCTGACTGACTCTTTTCAAGTTGAGGATCCTTATGAGCAATTGGAATATTTGCTGACTGCAGCGGATGATCCTTCCTATAGCACCAGGACAGCGAGTATTCAATTTAAGGCATCCATTCGCTTCTTTGAAATCATCAAGACCTACAGACAATCACTGGAGCAATCCGGAATGATCTTTAGAGGGGTAAAGTTCCGAGGGGAAACGCTCGTCTCCGCCAAACAAATCTCAGAAAGATTTTATAACACAGACACCACATTAAGGTTTCACAATAGGATTGAAAAGCTGAAAGAGTGGTTATGTGAGCTACTTGATGAAAGGGAAAAGTTTGAGTTGAAACAACCTTGGGTCGAGGAGGAAATCGAGTATCTTAGCAAAGAAGATTACCAAAAGGTATACACCTATTTAGAAAAAAAACGCGGTCATAATGAAGATTCCTTTGACGATTATGAGATAGAAAATAAAAGGCTTGCGCGTATGATTGTTCGAAAGAAATTGAAGACGTTACGCAAACGGATAAAAGCACTTCATTTTATCAATATTAAGGGCATATACAAGCAACTTTTTGACGAACAAATACGGGTCGAACTGTGGAATGAGGGTGAAACACCTGCCGAACGGGAAATATGCTTATCAACGCAAAAAATGCTGGACGAAGGTAAACTGTATTACGAAGACGCGACTCCATTTTTGCTGTTGAAGGAGCTAATTATAGGATTTCAGACGAATACCGCTATAAAATATGTGCTTGTGGACGAAGCACAAGATTATTCTCCATTTCAATTCGAGTTTTTGAAACGGTTGTTTCCTTCTGCAAGGATGACAGTGCTCGGTGACTTTAACCAGGCAATATTTGCCCATGCCAGCGAACGTGTGGATTTCCAGACTCTTACCAGTTTATACGGGATAGATGAAACCGAGAGCATTACCTTGGATCAAAGCTACAGATCCACAAAGCAGATTATAGAATTTACACGGGAACTAGTCCCTGAAGGCCATCGAATTAAGGCATTCGACCGTGAAGGCGAGAAGCCTGTACTGACTCAAGTGTCCAGCCGTGATGAATTGCATCACAAAATCATGTCTAAAGTGAAAGACTTTCAAAGTCGTGAGTATAATACAATCGCAATAATCTGTAAATCTGCTGCGGAAAGTGCCGCTGCATACGATGCCCTTAGTGTCATTGGTGAAATTAAACTTGTACAGAAAGGCACAAATGAATATGAACAGGGTGTTGTTGTTATTCCTGCTTATTTGGCCAAGGGCATCGAATTTGATGCTGTCATCATTTATGATGCATCTGTACAAACATACGATGATGAGAGCTTGCGAAGATTGTTCTACACCGCATGTACCAGGGCTATGCATAACTTGCAGATCTATACGGTTGGCGAACCGAGTCCTTTCTTACAAAACGATGCAACGAAGCGTTTACTTCTGACATATTAGTGCTTCCTTTTTTCTCCTTTAATTTTATTGTTCTTTTATCAAATACTATAAAAGAATCTTTAGAAAAGGAGGAGATGAATTGCCTAACAAAAAAGAAAACAGATCCGTAAGACTTGATCAGGTGGAAACGGGAGAAAGTCATGCGAATGGTGAATCAACAATTGAACCAGTTAATGATGGTCATTATCATTATCCAGGGCCTATGGAAGAAGGCTATAGTGGAAATACAGGAAGAGCAGTACAGCCTGCCGGGAAAGAAAATCGCGATATTCCTCAGAACAAAGACACATTTAATTACACTCGTCTTTTAAAGTAGATTCTTTCAACATAGTAGGGTTTTTAAGGTAATTATATACTTGGAGGTGAAGGAAATGAGTAAAAAGACAGGTCGAGGCCGAATCGCACCAAGTGTTAACCCGCAGGGACATGGAAAAGATGTGGAATTCTCCACAGAGCCAAAAAGCGAGCTTGAAAACAAGGCAAAAAAGTCCAATACAAAATAAGCACATTGGGCAAAAATATGGTCATACTTTGTAAAGAAAGCCCTTCTCTTAATCGAGAGGGGCTTTATGCTATATAACTGTGTCAGGGAAGACAGGGCTAGTTTAGATTAGTACTTTTAACTTCCACATTTTTTCAGCAATTAAGTTAAAATCCTTTTCACTTATCTCAAAATGGCCAAATCGAAAAGGATAACCCCAACGCTTCTCATTTTTAATGAAAGTGAGGTATGGGATTAATGGATGAATAGATGTTTCTGTACATCTAATGAAATCTATATTTCTTCGGAAAGGGATGAAATCATTTCCCATATCAAATTGAAAAACATCATCATCGATAACCTTGCCTAAAGCAGTGAATTTTTGATGCGGCGTACTTGCATTAAAACTTACCTTTGAAGAGTAATAAATGATCCAATCACCAGAATTCATCTTTTTTAAAGGAGCCTCCTTGCCATGACAAAGTTGAGCGAATCCACCATCTATACTCTTCATTACATGGTCGCGAGACGCAACTCCATCCAATACCTTTTATTTTGCACTTGAGTCAACACCCGCAATTATCAGATATGTTATCATTATGGGTGGATTTTGACACAGGAAAGTTCATTTCCTGCCATGCCGCAATACCCCCGGTCAACTCTTTAACATTATAACCTCGTTCCAATAAAACCTTTGCCACTTTGGCAGCAGTATTGCACCAGACATCCCAGCAATAAACAATGATTTCCTTTTCTTTTGGTATTTCATTTAAACGATTCTGTAATTCTTGTTCAGGTATAACATTAGCATCCTTAATGGTTAGACTTCTTAAATGAATGGGACCGTTTCTTACATCGATTAAGAAGTATTTCTCGGGATCCATTTGCTTGGATCTCAAATAATCCATAGGGCTTATTGTTGCTTGAAGACGTGCATTAAAATAATCAAGTGCGTTCATATTTTATAACCTCCCGTTTTCTATAGTGACTTCCAAATTTTTACGAGAAAATCTTTAAGCAATTGTCTTTCCTGCTGATTTAAAGGGGCTAAAACTTCTGACTCTATATTGGTTAAAAATTCCCAACGTGAATCCAAAACATCATTTCCCTTTTCAGTAATCAGAAGGCTATAGGACCTTCTGTCATTAGGATTCCTTGTCCTCTCAACAAATCCTAAAGTTTCCAAATGATCAATATGACTCACCATAGTCGTCCGATCGATTTGTAGGTTTTCAGAAATATCTTTTTGTGATGAGTAAGGGTTTTCCTGAATGAATAAAAGTACTCCATATTGTCTGGAGTTAATATCAAATGGGATTAGTCCTTCAGCAAACTTACTTTCCATTTGCTGCAGAGCCTTTCCGAGCAAAAAACCATAAGATTGATTCCATTTATTCATTTGAACTTTCACCTCCTGTGATAATCAGCTATTAATATAATCAGTTTAACTGATTAATTTTCGGAAAACAAGTGATTACTAACGTTGAACCGTAAATACATAATGTAACTCTTGATTTTTGTCGGTGAATCATACGTTTTTAGAGTAGTGTAATGTGAAAGAATAGAAGGATGAGCTACCGTTAAAAAATAGCAAATACATATGTCGCTGTGCTAATATGGAAGACTGAGCATCATAAAATGGAGAGGAGTTACATATGAAAATAAATCGATTGATAGCGAACAATATCAACCATTTAGATGCAGCACTGCCAGACAATCAATCATTAGGAATTGCTGGGTTATCAGGTTCCGGGAAGACGACGTTTTGTCAAACCATTGGGGAAGAATCCAAGAAGCGTCTCGTTTCCTTATTGCCAAAGTCTGAATATCAGTATTTATTTCCTAATATTATGGAAACCAACTTCAGTGCCATCAAGATGGAAGACATGCCGCTGGTCCTTTTTCTCGGCAAATCATCCATTTCAGCCAATCCCCGTTCAACCATTGGCACACATACTGGTGTGTTTAAAGAGATTCGTGTTTGTCTTGCTGAAAAATTCAATCTTTCTCCGGAAGTTTTTTCCTTTAATAATGCCTTAGGCTGGTGCCCCACTTGTAAAGGACGCGGTACGACGAAAAATGTCGAATGTCCAAAGTGTGAGGGGAAGCGCTACAATCAAGAAGTCGAGCAATACACCATTGAATTATTAGATCACCCGCATACTATTTCCGATATCAACAACTTTAGCATTGAAACGATCCTTTCACTTGCAGAGACATTACATATCAGTGAAGCTAAACAGCATATTCTCCAAAATATAATCAATATGAATATTGGTTATTTAAGCTTGAACCGTATTATGGGGACAGTGTCAGGGGGAGAGCTAACACGGCTTTACTTGGCCGAATTCATGGCAACAAGTGAAAATACCGTGATCATCATCGATGAAATCTCCGTCGGTCTTGATCATCAAACCCTTTTGAAAATTTTGGAACAGGTTAAACAATTAGGTTATAAAAATCAAATTTGGCTCATTGATCATTCAGACACGGTGTTAGATAGCACGGATGAGCAATTATTCTTTGGACCTGGCAGCGGGAAATATGGCGGAAAAATTGTTGAGGAATCACCGCGGCCTAAACCAATCAGCTGGGAACGAAATGAAGCAACGCCAACTGAATATTACGAATTTCACGATCTTTACTGCCGTAATATTCAAATGGAGGAAATCCGGATTCCCAAGAATAGGCTCATTACCTTTACGGGTGAGTCAGGCTGCGGTAAATCTACACTTGTTAATGAATGTATCTCTAAAGATTTTCAGAAGCGGTATCCCAAGGATAAGCTGGTCATGGTCGGGCAGGATCGAAACAAATCGATTACCAGCCGGTCAACCGTTGCGACGTTTCTTGATATTAAAAAGAAACTTACCAAATACAGTGATGAAATTGATGACATTTTTCAGCGTTCGATCGAAGATATCATCGAAGAACTGCCAAAAGAAGACATCGCTCATAAACGCTTGAGCTTATTGATCAAACTTGGTCTTGGTTATTTGACGTTAGAAAGAAAAACACAAACACTATCGACGGGTGAATTTCAATGTGTCCATTTAGTTTCCGAGCTTTTTTCGAAGACAAGGAACCCGCACACGCTGTTCATTTTTGACGAGCCTTCAAAAGGGTTATCGCAAAATATTCTAAACCAATTCATCGATAGTGTCAGGGTCATCCTGGAAGATGAATCCGTCTCCATCATCATGATTGAACATAATGGTTATATGCTGGAAAGCTCGGATTATATCGTTGATTTTGGTAAAAGACAGCTTGCACCTGTCCAGCATCTTGACGTTGTCAGTCATGATGAGCATTATCGTCACAAAAACAGTAGAGATCAAGTGAAGCCATTGCATATCACTTCCACACTTCGGTCAAAAGATGGACTGAATTATTTACAGGAAAATCATCTGGACTATTTCAAAAACGCAGAGAACGTCTTTAAGGGCGGCATTTTAAAAAGCTTATCACCAATCGCTCGCGTGATTTATGGTGAGTACGAGTCAGACACGATTGCACCTGTCATCGCCATCGATCTTGAACGGCACTTGTACAGTCAATATACGTTTCTTTATGAAGTGGGCGGAATGATCAACCATCTAGTCGCTGCACATCCGACCAATAAGGATACAAGAAGCTTCGATTTCTATTCTGCAGAAAACCATTGTCCAAGCTGTTCGGGTCGCCGGGTCATTGAAAAATTTGATTTCGATGTCGTCATTCAAGACAAAAACGTGCCATTCTGGGATGGCTTATTACATCCGGACGTGATGGAGGTATTAAAATATTATCAACATTCAAAACTGCAATTCCTGTTTGATGAGATCAAGAATGAACTCGGTCACGATATTAGTAAAAGCTATAATGAGATGACAGATGCCGAAAAGCAGACGTTCTTATATGGATATTGGGAAAAGTCCTTTTACGATAAAGCAGGCAAGGCATCAAGGATTTGGGAAGGATTCAATTTCATCATTGGGCGTTATATCTTCATATCGAAATCAATCATTAAAGAGCAGATGAAAGCATCAAAAGAAATGATCGCCTGTCCAGTCTGTCAAGGAACGATCCTGAACCATCATAAAAAACTGACATTTGGTGATACAGACATTCGCGAAATCATCCAACAGCCAATTGATCAAGTCATCAAAATTGTAGGGAAGATGCCGGAACTGGAAAAACTAAAAGCAATTGTGGGCGGCGATATCGCACTTACAGATGATGTCTCATTCCTTCCCCGGGAAACAAAAGCAGCGTTGAAAATGCTCGAACTGGAACTGGCAAGCTTCGTCGGCTATGAAGTGGTTTTACAAAATGCCCTGCCATTCTGGGACAGCATTAAAGGCAATATCGAAGCAATCAGCAGCAAAAACCAGATTACCATCTGTGACTTTGCCAATATTAACGAAACAAGAGAGACCATTATTGATAAATATTTCACCAATGGCAAATACAAAAAACTAACTTATGTCTATGAAGCATTTGGCTACAAAAAAATTGTTACCCAAATCAATAAAATTAAAGCAAGTCATAAATGCCCATTCTGTAATGGAAAGAAAGTCATTTCAGAAGATAACATCCATGACGGTGTGTATAAATTAACGATCCCTTGTGTGAGTTGTCATGCCAGTGGCATCGATGATGAAGGACGTAAAGAAATCGTCGAAAGCATAGACGTGCAGACTTGGCTGACAGGGAAAGTGAAGGATGTCGTGGCTGAAAGTGAACGTACCGAGGCCGTGGCCGATATCCCCATTTTCGCCCGGATTCGTGAATTGAACAAACGAGACATGATGGCGGTTTATCAATGCCTTGAACAGAATAAATAATGACAGCACTCTATTGAAAAAAGTCCGCCGATAATGGCGGACTTTCTGTTTGTAGTTCGGAGTCCGATTAGTGAAGTGAAGGTCGAAAAAAATACGTGAACGGTCGAATCTAGTGCCTCAACGGTCGAATACTATGCGGGGTAGGTCGAATACTGTGCGTGAACGGCCGAATACTGTGGTTTAGGTCGATAAACTGCGTCAATGGCCCAAGACAGTCCAGCTGGTCGAATAAAGTGCTCCGGTTTTAATGGTTTTTTACTGTAATCTCATTGGATTGAAGAAATTTCCGACACTCCTGCCGAATTACTGGCTAGCCAAGACCCCACAGCTACTTGCGGTGAGGAGGCTTGGCAGACAGTCGGCGGAAAGGGAGCGGATTTCTGAAATTCACCGGTATATTTTTTAAATAAAAAAACTGCAGGCAAATTCGCTTTTCTTCGAGTTTGTCTACAGTTTTATAAGGGGTTGTACAACTTAAACGATATTTCCACTCCAGGCACTCGCTTTCCGCGGGCGGTCCGGGAGCCTCCTCGGCGCATTTGCGCCTGCGGGGTCTCCCTTGGAAACGCTTTTCCCGCAGGAGTCTCGCACCTTCCGTTCCAATCAACTTTGTTTTAAAATTTAGATAAAACCCTTTTTGTCTACAAACTAAAAGTCCGCTGTAAATGGCGGACTTTTTTATTATTTTGCAGAATAATCTTCTTGATAAACGGGAAGTGTTACTGAAATCGTTGTTCCCTTATTCAAAAGGCTAGTTATATGAAGTGTACCATTCATCGTTTGGATGGTCTTAACAGCCACCATTGATCCCAACCCAGTCCCTTTTTCTTTGGAACTGTAATAAGGTTCGCCAAAACGATTTATTTGTTCCTTGTTCATTCCTACTCCATTGTCACTTATTTCGATAATGATGTCGAAATTATTTATATAGGAAACAATACTAAGTTCCCCGCCGTTTGGCATAGCCTCTATCCCATTTTTAATCAGATTCAGGAAGCATTGCTTGAAATGTTGAATATTCCCCCGGGTAATGCCTGGAGTCAACTGATCAGATATAGTAACTAAATTCATGCTAGCCATTGGTTTTATCATTTCAATTACATATCCTATTTCACGGTTAATTAAAATAGGATCCACTTTTTCGGTTCCAGGTTTTGCAAATGCTAAGTATTCACTAATAATGGATTCTGCACTATTAAGCTCTCTAACAACATGCTGTATATATTGTTCTTTTACTTCTTGAGTAAGATCAGGAGTCTTTAGCAGTTGAACAAATCCCTTCACAACTGTTAAAGGATTTCTAACTTCATGTGAAATACTAGCTGCAAGCTGACTGACTACCTCCATTTTTTCAAGCCTTACCATTTGTGTTCGGATTAAAATGGCATCTTTTAAAATTTCTATGATATATAAAGCCAAAACGATAATGAAAGGAGGGAGGATAATAAAGTAAAATACATACGCCTCCGTTATTTGAAAATGATCAGACATACCGAGTGAAATAAAGCTGGTGAGTATTCCTAGAAACAAAATTAATAGTATGGAGCTATTAAGCTTATTTTTTCTATTGAAATTTTTGAATTTGGAAGAAAATAGAGCCGTTATTATAAAGATAACGATATAAACAATTAACGTAAGGAAATTGAAGCCATAAAAAGCAAACCTAAAAGTTAATATGATGACTAACAGAGCAGCCCCTACAGGCCAACCACCATAAAGTGTCCCTATTATAAAAGGAATTTGCCGGAGATCATGGACACAATATTCATCAATATAAATAGGAAACTTCATACATAAAATAATAGGAATGCTCATGCATGCAGTGATAAGGGTCTTGCCATACTGACTTAACCTTTTGCCATGATCTAATAAAATGTAATAAATCAAAATACTTACCAAGATATAAAAGAGGTTATCTAATATGTTTTGATTAATA
Source organism: Bacillus sp. ISL-34 (assembly GCF_018613325.1). Taxonomy (GTDB): domain Bacteria; phylum Bacillota; class Bacilli; order Bacillales; family DSM-1321; genus Peribacillus. The sequence goes on from NZ_JAGGQJ010000008.1 coordinate 40,832, forward strand.
TAAATAAAATTCATTGGATTCTCCTGAAAAAGTAACCGTTTGGTTTATTATACAAGAATAACGCTAAAAAAGAGAATCTTAATAAAGTAATTTTTTTACAGAAAGAGATTTAAATTCAAAATAAGTGTTGCTTAATGTGCATCTAATGTAACTTGAATTATTTACCGAGATACCAATTGTAAATTTGGTTTTACATAATAAAGGAAATATAATGAAGGTAGAGGTGATTATCATTGAAAAAGTGGACAAAAGCAATAGAAATAAACGCCCCAATTGAACAGGTATGGAAGTTTCTTGATGGTTCTGTAGAAAATATGCAAAAAATCATGCCTCAAGTAGTTGAACACAAGCCGGTTAAAATAACGGAAGAAGTGGTTGGAAGCGTATATCGCCAAAAATATAGAGAAGGAAAACGAACAGAAGAGTATGATATAGAAACATTAGAATATTTGAATGAGACTAATGAGAAAAAGCTTAAAGTAGGCTTTATACTTGCTAAAATGTTTGAAATTACCGCTTTTTATGAACTAAATAAAATCAATGACAATCAGACTTCCTTTACATATACAGTCACCAGTCGCCCATTAAAGTGGTTTTTGAAATTACTTTTATTATTTGCCACCGATAAAGTGGTAGTTGAATTTTTAGAGCGTGTCAAAAAGGTAGCTGAAGCAGAAACAAGTGGATCATGAATTTATAAAGTTAATCCAAGATCGACACAGCAACGCAGATATAAAAAGAATCCATCTTTATTCAAGGTGGATTCTTTTTATTTGTCGTGAAAGATTGGGGTGTAGGATACTTGACTGAACTTAGAGGTGGTTACCCCAAAAAGGGAGTTGCTTCCGGCGTTATTTTTCTAATGGAGGCACTGAACGAAGTTTTAAGAAATACGAGAATAATAAGTTATGGTATCGGAGTAGGAGTAAAGGTAGGATTAGAAGAAGATAAGTAATTCTAAAAAACAGTAGTTAAAACAAAATTAAAATTAGGTGGTGAATTTTGATATTGATGTCTACAAATAAAGAGAATTATAAAAAGGCTTTAAATTTCGGATTATTATTTTATGCGATATTCGTGGGGTTAAGTGGAACAATTTCCTTTGCAGTTCTATTATTTTGGGTTGTCCCAAAAGATCAAATATCAACAATATTAGTACCTTTACTTTTCGTAGCTTTATTTCTCTATGGTACTTGTGCCATATCTATACTTATTCGTTCAAAAATCAATAAAATATGAATGATTTTGAATTAAAACTTTTACCAATATAAAAGGTAATTGATGGTGGGTAAATAGATTGTAAAAAAATAGTAATCATAGTTTTTTCCTCAATGCATCTGATATCTCATGAGTATTTGATTTAATTAATATTATTAAATATTCCATATATGAAAATCCTGAATTCAATTTTTGGGATATTTCAATCTGAATTTTTGGTTATTATAGCATTATGATAAATCTTCTTATACCGCTGCTTATAAGAAATATTAATAGGAAGAGGAGTAATGAAGACGATGGGTAAGAAAAAAGTTCAGTTACTTGCTTCACTATTATTTATAGTTAGTCTTTCTTTGATAGTTTCAGCTTGTTCTGATTCCAAGAAAGATGATGTAAGTGACGTAAGTTCGGAGGATAAAAAAATCTAAAGGTAATGAAATGGATGGTACCTTTGCGGTAGATGTGGATGTTCCACAAGAAACTGTAGGTGATGCGGATTACTTTTTTATCTGCTTTGTTCTATTTAACAATATTCGCCTCCTTTTGAGCAAGGCTCTTCTACCTATAGTTATAATTTTTAAGAAATGTGTGGTTTGAATGAAATGGGTATTTATGGTTGGTATGATCGTTTCAGGTCTTTTTATGAGTATTTGGATAAATAATCCTGAAAGTATTGAGATTCAAGATTGGGAGAAAGAACAGAAAATTCCAAGTTTATATGATAAACAAATGGAAAGTTGGGGGTATAAATCTTTAAATATTCAAGGTAACAAAGTTCACAAGAGGATAATAAAAATTGCAATAATTGACTCTGGAATTGATAAATCTCACCCTGATATAAAGGGAATTGTTACAAAAGAGTATAATGCAATAAATCCTAATAATGAAATCATTGATGATACAGGGCACGGTACAGCTGTTGCAGGAATTATTGGAGCTATAGATGATAAAAAAGGAATCCGGGGTGTATCAAAATCTAGTAACTTAGAAATTTATTCAATAAAAGCTTTTGAAAACAGTTATAGTGATGAAGAAATCATAAAAAAAGCATTAAGATGGGCTATAGATCAAAATGTAGACATAATTAACTTTAGCGCAGGTGCATCAAAAGCAAATACGGAACTAGAAAAGCTAATTATCGAGGCGATTAATAAAGATATTTTTATTATTTCAGCAGCAGGGAATAAATTTAATAATGAATTACAGTTTCCCGCATATCTACCAAACGTTATTTCAGTTGGCGCTGTAAATAATGAATATAAGCAAGTGTCCGGGACAGTTATTAAAGGTGTGGATTTTGTTGGACCTGGTAAGAGTATTTTAACCACATTCCCACAAAAAAAATATAATTATTTAGGGTATACATCTTCATCTACGGCTTTCGTTACAGGTATATTATCAGATTTATTATCCCAATTTTCTGAATTTGAAGTATATCAGCATGATGAAATCATGAGTATTTTAAAAGATAGTGCTAAAAAGTTAAATACAAATGATGGTACTAAAGTACATTTTATTCAAAACAGTATTAGATAGAATAATAACAAAGGAGATTTATATGAAAAAATTCTTAATTTATTTTATAGTATTATGTTTAGTTACTAGTTTACATGTTCCCTATACTCAGGCAGCAGATGCAGATGTAATAAATGAAGAATCATTAGATGCACTTAAAGAAAAATTAGTAAATGAACTAAATCAAGCTGGAATACAAGAAGCCGCAGTTAATATATTATCTCCTATGGAAGCACAAACGCAAAACCTAGAAAATGAAGTAGAAGAAATTTATGAAGAAAAATTCAAGGGAACAATTGAGAAATCTTTTCAAGAAGTAATTAATCAAGATAATCAAGAGCTACATGGTGACATAGAACACTTAAACGAGATCGAAGAAAAGTCATATGAGTTTACAAAAGGAGACGTTCAAGAGTTTCAGGAATTAGTATATAGTGTTGAGGAAACAAAAGAGGATATAGAATATCTCGAAGAGATAAAAGAAAAATTAGTTTTTGAACATGAAGGAGGCAAAGAAGAGCTTATTGATGGTAATGATATAATTGTCCAAATTGAAGGAACCAATGAATCTAATGAAGAATTTCTTGTAGGATTTGGTTTTGAAATTGGGGACAATATAATTAATGTGTTCTCAGAAACAGAACTTGGTGAATATACAAAATATGAAATTAAGTTAACTACTCTTACCGAGGATGCATTAGAAGCAGATGTCACTAATTTAAATACTGGAGAAGAGGCGAGTGTAGATTTCAATAATGAAGAATACACAACATCTGCCTTTTGGATTCCAGCTCTAGGAGTGGTGGCGACTGCAAGTATGCTTCAATTACTAGCTGTCAGTGTTGGAGCAACTACACTGGTATATTTGGCTGCTCAAGGACTTCTTTCATTAAAAGCAGGTGCATTATGGGTAGCAGGTAACGTAGCTAATAATAACACAAAAAATAAGAGGTATGTGCATTATGAAGCAATGAGAACTTCAAACTCTAAGGGGTTATGGGTTGGTCCAGGTAGATCTAAATCGAAAGCAATTTCAAGATTAAAAAGTGGATTAGATACTTGGAGTATTGGCTCATCAAATGCACTCAGTATAGCAAAAGGTGCTTCACCAACTGGACGATATAGATTTGATTCAGCACATACTGCTGGTAAAGGAAAACGTACATTTGCACATTATCATCCTTATGAATATGGTACTCACTCATTCTACGGGGGAGGTAAGCTCTGGTAATTTATCAAATTTGTTTATAAAGGAAGTATTCTATGGAAAAAAAATACGACTTCGCAAAGTTATTCCCTCCTAAAAGAATTGAGGAAGTAGCTTATATATTAGAGCATGATTTAGAGGGAATAGAGATTCCTAAAGAAGATGAACGTATAAAATATATACTGGCTGATCCTTATGCTCCAGAAATGAAGCTAATTAAAGGAGTATATTTAATCTATAATAAAACGATACTAGAATTACTCACAGGAAAAATTCATTCTATTAATAGCTATGAATTTAAATACCCTAAGAAAAAGAATAGAAAGATTTCAGATACAGACATAGAATATGCACTGGACATGGGAACAATTGTAGTACTTGCAAGCACAAATAATAAAATACTCACGACCTATTTTATTAGTGGTTCTGCTGAAAAACTAAACAGTATATTAAACTTATGTATTGGCTACTCCAAAGATTTAGAATACGATGAATATAAAGCTAGTTTACAAAATTTTAAAAATGATATTGAAATAGTTAGTCAGATGGGATTATTAGAGAAAATACTTGGAAATGATTCTGGCGTAAGTTAAGTAATTAAAGATTTCTGTATATTAAATAGTTAAACACATCTATTGCCTTACAATCCTAAAACCAACTGTTGTTGGCAGGGGTACGGTTAAAGCTAAAACATTTGGTAAGTATTCTACAGCAATTAATGAAGTAAAAGTGATTGAAAAATTTAGCAGTGGTGCTGTATGTAGCAATGGATGAAAATCATGCGTCTGTAATGCTGACCACCATGAGCAGTGCCGTACCATTCGCCGATAAATAAAGACCTTTGTAAAAACCAGCCGCCGAGACTTGGTGAACATCACCATTCTTTGCGGCTATTTTAATGATTAACGATCCATCGTTTCTATTTTCAATGCCAAATAACCGACGAAGCGACTTAATGAAGTGGTTGGAAAAGAATGGGTAATCATGAGTTCCTTCTGATTTAACTCAAATAATAGACCGCAACATATACGAGCTTCTTCTGTTATACCTCAATCTCCATCCCGATGTTCCGTTCTTTCGATTGGCTGTAAACACCTTTTGCCACAGCGAGGTCAAAGTAAGCGGCACCGACTGATTTAAAGAAGGTAATTTCCTCTTCATTTTCCCTGCCTGTTTTGGTCCGCATGACAAGTTCATAAAGCTCCCCGTGTATATCATTAAACGACCAATTTCCCTGATTGGCTGCAGAAATGAGTTCTCCTGCTTCAGCCTTCACGCCCGCCAAATCGTCGACGATAATTTTAGCAGCGCGTGAAACCGTGGTATTATCCACTTCTTTCATATATGGCAAGTAAGACCCGACCCCGTTAATGTGTGTGCCCGGCTTTAAATCCTGTCCATTAAATACTGGCTCGTTCGAGCGGGTTGCACAGCAAATAATATCTGCTTGACGAACAGCTGCTGAAACATCCTCGCAAACTTCAAAAGGAACGGTTACTCCGAATGCCCGCAGCTTTTCACCGAAATTCTGCGCTTTCTCTGGTGTACGATTTACTAATAAAATACGCTCAATGTCCCTTACGGCTAACACACCAATTGCTTGTTCAAATCCCATAGCCCCTGTTCCGATAATCGTGAGAACCCTAGCGTCTTTACGAGCAAGAAGGTCTGTGGCAATGCCGCTCAATGCCCCCGTTCTGAGACGTGTTAAATAGGAGGCATTCAACAATGCTAAGTGTTCGCCATTTTCTGCATCTGACAGCAAGATGACTCCTTGTGTGGTTGCCATCCCCCTTGAAGGATTCTTTGGAAAAATGGTAACGACTTTGACCGCCGAAACCTCTTCAGATAAATCAGCGCTTGGCATGTAAAGGGCCGATGCCTCGTGTTGAGGAAAATCAAGAACTGTGCGATGAGGGTTGTCTATTTTTTGAGCACCATGTGAACGTAATACGGCCTTTATATCCGCTATTGCGTCTTTCATTCCATATGATTCTTGAATTTCCTTCTCACTTATAACCAACATACAATTGTCCTCCTTGAAGTAAAAAACATAGATTACATGGCACTAGTATTATGCGTTTCGTCTAATTTTTGCTTGCTGCGATCCTTAACTGCCCAAATCGCTGCTAGTGAAAGGACAGATGCAAAAATAATATAAATGGCGACTGGAACATAGGAGTTATTAAATCTATTAAGTAAAGCCGTTGCAACTAGCGGCGCTGTTCCTCCTGCCAGAGCTGCTCCAATTTGATATCCAAGCGTGATGCCGGTATAACGGATCTTCGCATCGAAAATTTCCGAGAACATCGTTCCAAGAACGGCTGTGATGGGAGCCCAAATAACCCCTAAACCGATCACTGTTGCAACGATTAATAGCAGTACCGATTTTTGCTGCAGCAACCAGAAGTATGGGAACGCAAACAGTGCCATCCCAATCGTTCCGCCTATAAACAGCTTTTTGCGGCCAATTGTATCAGATAAATTCCCCATGATAGGTATTAAAATCGTCGTTATAATTGTCGCAATCATGACTGCAGTTAATGTAGCTGTCCGGGAGAAACCGAGATTTGAAGTGGCATATGATACGACAAACGTGCTAAAAATATAAAATGGAGCTGTTTCTACCACTTTGGCTCCCACGGCGATAAGCACTTCACGCCAATAATTCTTAAGAGTTTCTACAATCGGCAGCTTTGGAACTTCTCCGGATTCCTTTACTTTTTTGAAAGACGGTGTTTCATCAATTCCTTTACGAATCCATAGGCCAAAAAATACTAGCAGAGCACTAAAAATGAATGGTATACGCCATCCCCAAGTCATGAATGCGTTTTCAGGTAGCAGTGTCATAATAGATAAGGCAACGGTTCCAAGCAGCATTCCAATTGTAACACCCATCTGAGGAATAGCTCCGAACAAGCCCCGTTTCTCAGCGGGGGCATATTCAACGGCCAATAAAAGCGCGCCTCCCCATTCACCGCCAATTCCCAGACCTTGAACTAAGCGCAACGTGATTAATAAAATCGGCGCCCAAATACCAACGGCTTGATACGTAGGAAGAAGCCCCATCCCAAATGTTGCGACACCCATTAAACTAAGTGTTAAAACAAGTGTTTTCTTTCTCCCGATACGATCGCCAATATGGCTAAAAATCACCCCGCCAAAAGGGCGGATGAAGAATGCTAACGCAAAGGATGCATAGGAAAGCAACAGCCCTATTGTCGGATCCTCATTCACGAAGAATAGCTGGTTAAACACGAGAGCTGAAACGGTCCCATATAAAAAATAGTCAAACCACTCAATTGAACTTCCGACTAAACTCGCGACTAAAATTCGCCGCATTTGTTTCTTCTCCATCTTGAATCACCCCTTCAAAATTGAAGTATCACTTCAATTTATTTCTTTCATTTTAAATAATTTGAAATTTTCTGTCAATAATTTTAATAAGTTATTAATGACGGAACATATCAAAATTTGTACTGTATAATGTAGCTAGATACTATGTAAAAAAGGGGGCATCTGTATGCCTTTTGATTCAATCGGGAATAAAATGAAATTATTGAGGAAAGAGCGAAAACTAACATTAAAGAGTCTGGCTGAACAAACAGGCGTTTCAATCAGCTTTTTATCACAAGTGGAACGGGGAAAATCAAGCGTCACATTAGAGTCATTAAAAAAAATCGCTGATACATTGGATGTCAACCCAAGTTTCTTTTTTTCTGAGGACCGCTCCCAAGGTAATTCAGAATCGAATCATGAGCAATTTCATTATCAGAATTTATCCAGCGGCATTCGTGATGCTGTTTTTTCGCCTATTCTTGTCACTTTAAAGCCAGGAGAAAATAAAGGAAGCGCTTTTTCTCATACAGGTCATGAATTCTTATTCATTATCGAAGGGAAGTTAACAGTGGAGATAGAGGGAGAGAGAATAGAACTCCATGAACAGCAGTCATTCATGTTCGATGCTAGAAAAGCCCATTACTGGTTTAACTTCTCGGATCAAATTGTCCGGTTTTTGGTGGTGTCGTCGAAATAACGTCACGGTGTTCTGGAATGAAAGTATATCCAGTTAACGAAATAGTTGGTTTTTGTTGTAAATGAGGTTATATGCCGTACAAAAGGATAGATGTTAACAGGTATTCCTCACTGTTCATCTATCCTTTCTTTTTACCTTGTTGAATGTGTGACATTAAATCAAATCATTAAAGTAATCGTAAAATATTGGTTTGTGAGGTAATTCAGAAAAAAGGGTGATATAGAACAAGTTATCGATTAAGGTTATTAACGATCCATCGTTTTGTTTTTATTTTCGATGCCAAATAAGTGACTGAATGAAGCAGTTAGAAAAGAATAGGTCATCATGAGTTCCTTCTGGATCTGACGCAAATAACTCTATTATTTTGAAAGGAATAATCCGATTAATAGAGTGCAGTCATAAAGGATGATGATAATGAAATAATCACTCATATCTAAGAATGGTATATAAAAAGCCAATAGAAAGTGGGAGCTTAATGGGGTTGGAAGTCTTTAACTGTTAATTTGTGTCTTTGCATTAGGTCCTCATTAGTTGATAAAATGTTCTCAGTCGTGTTTCTTTGATGAAACGATAATGTGGAGCGATATGCTTATCTTTCAACAAATAGAAAGTGGGATTTTATGATTAACCTGGATCAAGTGAGTAAAAAATTTTCACAGTTTCAGGCAATTAAGTCTGTTACTTTAACAATACCTAAAGGTGAAATTCATGGAATAATCGGAGCAAGCGGAGCAGGGAAATCAACGTTGCTGCGGCTAATGAATTTGTTGGAGACCCCAGACGCGGGTGAAGTGGAGGTAAACGGCCAAAGATTGACAACATTGAACAATAAAGCACTTCGAGGGGCACGGAAGTCGATTGGCATGATCTTTCAGCATTTTAATCTTGTGGCAAATAAAACGGTTTATGACAATGTGGCAGCCTCTTTAGAGCTGGCAAATTATCCAAAGAAAGAACGTCGGAGCCGTGTTGTAGAGTGTCTTCAATTTGTCGGATTGGAGGGTGAGATGGAGAGATATCCTGCACAATTAAGCGGGGGACAAAAGCAGCGTGTTGCCATTGCAAGGGCATTGGTGAATAATCCGCAAGTGTTATTATGCGATGAACCGACCTCTTCCCTTGATCCAAATACAACGGCTGAAATTTTAGACGTGCTAGAGAACATAAACAAACGCTTCGGTGTGACGATTGTCATTGTTAGTCATGAGCTGGATGTCATTAAAAGTATATGCAATCGTGTATCGATCATGGCAGAGGGAGAGATTTATGACACGGTCTTAATCGAACCAACCGGGATTCAAAAAAGGGATAGTCGTCCAGAATACTTTATCGAACAATTAGCAGGGAATGGTGGGCTAGGTCATGCCTGAGGTTTTAGTTCAATATGAAGCAGAAATTTGGCAGTCAATTGGAGAAACCATTACCATGGTTGGTGTGTCCATTTTAGCTGCGATTTTGATTGGATTGCCTGTCGGGACCTTGCTATTTCTTTGTAGGAAGGGGCATTTGCTTGAAAATCCGTGGGCTTTCTCGATTTTGAATTTATTTGTCAATATTATCCGTTCTTTCCCATTTTTATTATTGGTTGTATTTTTAATCCCGTTTACAAGGCTCATAATCGGCACAGCCATTGGTACAGCATCTGCTTGCGTTCCATTAGCGATCATTGCCATTGCCCATTATTCGCGGTTGGTCGAGCAATCTTTATTGGATGTGCCAAAGGGTGTGATCGAGGCAGCCATTTCCATGGGGGCTTCTGTTAGGGATGTCATATTTAAATTTCTTTACGTGGAGGCTCGTTCAGGGCTTGTCCTCGGACTTACAACATCGATTATCAGCTTTATTTCCTATTCAACGATCATGGGAGTGGTCGGAGGCGGCGGTATCGGCGATTTTGCCATCAGGTATGGCTATCAGCAGTTTAAAACAGAGCTAATGATTTATATGATCATCATTATGATTATTCTAGTACAGCTTATCCAATTTATTGGAACGGCAGTAGCAAGAATGATTGATAAAAGATAAATAATGGAGGGAAACATCATGAAAAAAATACTCTTTCTCATGACAGCAATCATGCTGCTTTTAGTAGGATGTGGAAAGGAGAATGAAGTAAAAGAGAAAGAAAATGCCCAGAATCAGGAGAAGGAAGAGGTAACATTGAAAGTGGCCTCACTCATTCCTCCAATGACGGAAATTCTTGAGCTTGTCAAACCACAGCTGGCAGAGGAGGGCATTAACCTGGAAATGGTTGTATTAGGTGATAATGTGCAGCCGAACACCGCACTAGCGGCAAAAGAAGTGGATGTGAACTTCTTCCAGCACGTTCCTTATATGGAGGAATTCAATCGAAACAAAAATGCCGAGCTTGTACCAGTGAAACCCATTTATTTTGCCAATTATGGTGTGTATTCCAAAGAATACGATTCAATCGATCAATTGCCAGAGGGTGCCGTTATTGCCATTGCAAATGATGTGTCGAATATTGATCGTTCATTGGCATTGCTGGCACAGCATAAAGTTATTACTTTAAAGGAAAAAAAGGGTCCATACTATACAATGTCTGATATTACCGAGAACCCTAAAAACTATCAGTTTAAAGAAGTGGATTTATTAATGCTAGCGAGAACGTATGATGAAGCAGATGCGATAGTGATAACACCTGCTTACGCTGCACCGCTTGGTTTGACACCAAAAAATGACGCTCTTCTCACAGAAGGTGTTGAAAATGACTTTGCGATTACATTAGTGGCACGCAAGGATAACGTGGATTCTGAGCCAGTCCAAAAGTTGGCCAAGGCTATGACGAGCCCAGAGGTGCGCAAATTTTTAGAAGAGAAATATAGTGAAACTGCCATCCCGGCATATTAATTTTGTTACAAAGAAAGGGCTATTCCTTCAACAGGAATAGCCCTTTTTTACGTATCAGTTTAACTAGTAACAACCACTTTAGATTGACTTGTAAATGATTGCGAGAGAGTTTCGTACGGCGTTTGTCAATGTCTTGAAGTGGTAACCTAGGAAGCATACCAAGGCGTTCGTAGTTTCTCTTATGCTGCTTTCTTTTGTTTTTGGTCTAAGCGATGACTTAGGAAAGTTAGAAGACTTGCAAGAATAGCAACCAGCCCACCGACCCACGTCACACTCATCAAATTTCCCTGATGGTAAACCATTCCGCCTAAAGCGGAACCAAAGGCGATACCGACATTGCTTGCTACTGGCATCAGTGAAGCAGCTAGCCCTGTTGCTTTTGGTTGATAAATTCCGGCAAGGTCTATCAAATAAAGCTGGGTAGATGTTGTTAAAAGGATGGCCATCAATGACATCAAGCCAATGTTAATCAATCCAAAGATAAAATTATTTGTGGTCCAAAATAAACTGATCAGAACGATTGCTTGCACGAGGAAAACAAACCGGAGTCGTCCGATAGCATTGTAGCTGGCAATTTTACCAGCGAGTATGTTGCTGAAAATGGAAATGAATCCGTAGCCAAACAAGATCAAACTGATTGAATTACTTGGTGCTTCCATTCCTTTCAAGATCGGGACAAGATACGTGTAAACGGCATACGTCGCTCCAAATCCAAGAGATGGAATGAAAAAAGCCATTAAGATTCGTGGGTGTGTTAACAAAGAAAATTGATCACGCATCGAACTCCGAATTGGACTGTGCATAGTAGGCAAAATGAAGAAAGATGCCAAAAACGCAATTCCACCGAGAAAAGTCGTTAACAGGAAGGTTGCATTCCAGTTGTACATTTCAGCGATGACAGTTCCTATTGGTACTCCAATCACGTTTGCAAGAGTAAAACCACCGAAAACGAATGATATAGCAAGTCCACGTTTAGCGATCGGCATGGTTTCACTTGCAACAATCATGGCAAGAGAAATTAAAACTCCCGTTACAATCGCAGTCATCATCCGAAGTGCAAGGAGCATGATGTAGCTCGTCGAAATCACGCACAAAGCATTCAGGATGATGAACGAACCTATCAAAAACAACATCCATTTACGCTTTGGAAAATGGCTTGTTGCCGACATCACGAGTGGTGTGGCAATGGCAAACGTAATCGCAAACGCAGATACGAGTGTGCCTGCTTTTGCATTTGTGATATGGAGACTCGAGGAAATATCGGTTAAGATCCCGATGATAACAAATTCGCTTGTCCCGAGAACAAATGTTAATAAAGTAAGTGTTAAGATGAGTAACCAATGTCGCTTGGTTAATTCTGTGGCGTGCATAAATACCTCTTTTCTTAGATGAATGTAAATGTGTCACAGGGTAGATAAACAATTTAACTATCATACCATAAAACATTTTTACGAGGAAAACCCTTGCTTAGTTATCGTTGATTATTTCTTGCTAAAAAGCTTGTAGCTGATTTATCCACTAATTTTACCGTAACCTGTTATGTTGTAAAATATCGTGATTATTAAAAAAACGTTTTAGTGAAATCCCCTTCAATTCTTGAATAAATATAGAAACTCTTCTAAAATATATTTAGTCCATAATTTTACAGTGAATAAAAATATTACATAAGAATCTCTAAGTTTTTATAAGAAAAGTAGTTGAAAGGACTTTCAATAATGTCGATGATTTACGAATCTCAAACACTAGTTTCGGCCATGCAAACGCGTGTCGGACAATATAAGGACCTAAAAGAACAGCTAACGGAATTAAAAAATGGATTTGAGAGTATCGTTCATTTGGATGATGAGCTGCAGGGTCAAGGGGCAGAGGCCATTAAAGGGTTTTACAAAGCACAGATCGATGTTGTGGATTCTTGGCTGCGCCTGATCAATCGGCATGTTGCCTTTTTAAGTGGAATTCAAGGAGATACAATCGAAGCTAACCTGAGTGAAACCGTGGTTACAATCCCTTTTTTAGAGGAAGAGCTGGAAAGCGCCAGTCGAAATTCCAAGGAAATGGTCACAGCCCAAAAAAATGATCTGAAAAAAATATTGGCTGGAATTGATGATATCATTCAGTTAGAGCCTTTCTCCGATGATGTGTTCTTTGAGAATATCGAGAAGGCTGACAAGAAACGGACCCAAACGATAGACAAAGTAAACGAAATCGACCATAAGTGGACGGCTGAATATGCTAAATCCGAAGAAGACCAAGCGGCAGTGACGGCACTCATGGAGCAATTGAAAGTATCCAGTACAAGAGGAGGAGTAGTATCCCCTCTCTATTTTAATGCAACAGCCTATAAAAATAGTGAAGCCTATAAAAACCTAGAAGTTAGGAAAAAAGAGACTGCGCAATATCTGAAGGTTAAGAAAGAGGAAGCAGAGAATCGCCGGATCAAAGAACTAAAGGCACAACTCGATCATGTCACAGATCCAGATGAGTTCCTCACAATCGCCAAGCAAATCGGATATGAAAACTTAGGGCCCACCCAGCAGCAATATGTTATGCAGCTAGAAGCGGCTAAGCAAACGGCAGACATTGCAAAAGGAATCGGCGTAGGCCTTTATGATGTAGGTAAAGAATTCGTGACGGGAGTTTGGGACTTTATCACAGATCCTGGGGAAACGGTTGAAGGCGTGGCAAATTCAATCATGCACCCGATAAAAACCTATAAATATATTTCCAAGTCCATCTCGGACTCATATGAACGGGATATGGTAAATGGCGATGCCTATTCGCGGTCTCATTGGGTAACTTATGCCCTCGGAACTGTCGTCACATCAGTAGTAGGAACAAAAGGCGCAGGAGCCATAACGAAGACTGGTGTAACAACTACAAAAGCGGCTGCAGTTAAAGGTGCAACGAAGGCAAAAGAACTGGTCTCCATTCCTAACCTATTGCCATACAATCCTAAAAACCAACTGTCGTTGGCAGGGGGAGTACCTTATAATGTGGTTAATGGTGTTGGATTGAAGGATCAGTTAATTTCTATGGCGAAAGTGGAGTCGGAAGTTAATAAGGGTACAGGTAATGGAAGTAAGGGAGTAAGTGAAGCTAATTTAAAAAATATAGACGAGTTTATTAATGGAAGTAAGAACTTTGATGACGTTATAGATGACTTTGCAAAAGTATATAAAGAACATGTGGAATCTAATAGACCATGGTCTTGGGATGATAATATTCCAGGTGGAGATAGTTTATCTTCATCTCAAAGAAGAAAGATAAAAGAAATGGCAATATCAAAAGGTCATATTCCAAAAATAGCTGTAAATAAAGTAGAAGGTATGAGATATGGATTTGCTGATTTTGCTAGTGCGGATCTAGTTAAGGAAACAGTTCATCTGCCTGAAGAGTTTTGGAAGTTGTCAGATAAACACCAATTTATATGGTTAGATGAACAAATTGGTGGAACTCAAAAAGGAATGACTTGGCATCATACCGAAGTGCCTGGTAAGATGGAATTAGTTCCATTTGGCATTCATAATATCACACCTCATAATGGTGGAAGAACAAAAGGTATGTGGGCAGATGCTCCAAGATAACATAAAATTGAGGAGGTATAAGTATTATGGAAATTAAAGATGGTTCTGTAATTTATCCAGTACCAGACGATACTTTGTTATCTGAGAAAGAAAGGAAATGGAGAATTAAATTACCTAGTGCATATAAAGAATTTATTAAAAAGAATAATGGAGCTGTTCCGATAAAAGATAGTTTCGTCTGTAATAATCATAGTTATGTTATTGATAGGTTTTTGTGTATACTAAAAGTGACTGGCCAAAGTGATGATGAATTTTATGATATTGGTGTTGTTAGAACCCAGTTAGAAGAGAGAATTGTTTCTGATGAAGATTTAGTAGGGGTAGAATTATTGCCAATAGCAGTTTTATTTGCAGGTGATTTTGTATGTTTAGATTACCGAGGGAATAACGAAGAACCTTCTGTTTGTGTTTGGAATCATGAAGAATCTGCAGATTTAGAACCCGTGACTTATTTTGCGAGTAATAATTTTGAAGAGTTTCTAAAAATTCTAGCTGAATAAAAATGAGAAGCATTAGATGCGGGATTTGATTCTTGCATCTAATGCTTTTTATTTTAGTTTAAAGTTGAACGTTGTTGGGTATATGCAAGTCTCGACTCAAGGGCAAACAAGAGATGGATACAGTTTGAAATATCAAGAAGAGGAAATCAATATTATTGTGAAGAACAAGGCTTTAAAACTTGATACATATTTTTAGAGATCAAGGAACCAGTGGCGCAAAACTAAAGGAAGAATCATTAGAGATTGACAGGGTGGGCTTACAGGAGATGTTAGCTCAACTTTCTTCTGTCCAAAAGATTATGTGATTCTATATCCTACCGGAAAGAATGAAAAAAAACAGCTTATATAGATAAAGACTGTGTGACAGGTATTTATGATTTTGTCACGGATCCTTAGGAAACGATTGAAGGTGTAGCAAATTCGATCATGAACCCGATAAAAACCTATAAATATATATATAAGTCCATCTCCGACTCATATGAAAGAGATATGGTAAATGGCGACACCTATTCGCGAGCTCACTGGGTATCATATGCCCTCAGTACTGTCGTCATATCAGTGTAGGGTAGAGTTTATTAATCCACCAGGTAGACATCATCGTGCTCCTGGTTCTAAAAGAGCGCATAATGAAATATTAGAAATAATAGACACATCCCTTGTCTATGATACATTTGTAAGACGGTTACAGATGTGGTCTCATTATAGATACAAGGGTGGAGTAGAGGGTTTACCAGGTAATCTAAAAAAATAGGAGTGAAATTATGGAA
Source organism: Bacillus sp. ISL-34 (assembly GCF_018613325.1). Lineage (GTDB taxonomy): Bacteria > Bacillota > Bacilli > Bacillales > DSM-1321 > Peribacillus. The sequence continues at coordinate 56,530 of NZ_JAGGQJ010000008.1, forward strand.
TATAGTGGCGTGGTTTCAGTGTGGTTTGGCGTTTCTAAATCGTTTGAAAATCTTGAAGAGTATATTGATATAGAGTATACGGAAGATGGGGAGTCAATAGACTCAAAGTTTGGTACAAACTTTGAATTTGGTTATTATGATGAAGATAACATTGAAATTTGTTTCTATGAAGAACCAAAAAATAATATAGACGACATTTTAAATGATTTTTCATATAGCGAAGTAATTATTCCGAATATAAAAGAGTTAGTAAATGGTGATAATTTAGCATATTGGATTAATTCTGTTATTGTACTCTATGATTTTCAATACGATGAAGCGAAAAGTGGAGATGGAACGGAAAATATAGAAATTAAATTTATTGGTACTGTACCATATAAGTAAAACTAATTAGTAATTTAGTTTAAATAAGCTATTGATACTTAACAAGAATGGATTTGAGTCAATATTTTGGACACTAAAAAGTTAAATCTTAAGCTGTATTTCTAATTCGGTCTTCAATGGCTTGTGGGGTTTGATAACCCAAACTGCTGTGAATTCTTTTTCGGTTATACCAACCTTCAATAAATTGGAACATCGCTAATTTAGCTGTTTGATAGTCTAGATATTGTACGTGGTTGACTTCTTCCTTCTTTAATAGGGCATGAAAGGATTCAATACAGGCATTATCGTACGGGCAACCTTTCTGACTAAAGGATTGCTTAATATGATGGGTTTGGATATGTTGAATAAACTCACTGCTTGTATATTGTGAGCCAAGATCGGTATGAAGAACTAAGCCCTCCGAGGGCTTTTGTGATAGGTGTGCGTTATTGAAAGCTTTTATGACCAGTTCTGTCGTCATTGAACGAGAAAATGAATATCCTACTATTTTCTTAGAATGAAGGTCCAATACCGAAGCTAAATAACACCATCCGTCTTTTAACGTGTGGATATACGTAATATCTGCTACCCATTTCTCATTAATGGTCTGAGTAGTGAAGTCTCGTTTTAGCAAATTATCCAATTGAATAACCTTTTCTTTAGATGGATAGGGACGGTATTTTTTCTTAGTAATAGAACGAATTCTCGCCTTGCTCATTAAGCGTTGAACACGCTTTAGACTTAGGGAAAACCCTTTGGTTAATAAGCTTTCATGAATCTTTGGAGCCCCATATCGTCCCTTGCTTTCCAGGTAAATGAGATGAATTTCCTTCGTGAGTTCTTTGTTTTCCTGTTCACGATTTGATACGACTATTTGAAGGGACTGATAATGGCTGCTTCTTGGGATTTCTAGTATTTCACACATCTTCTGTACGGGATATTGTTTCTTGTGTTCCTCAATAAATTCGGTAAGATCTGTTTCGGTTACTTTTTCGCGAATATGGCCATAGCCTTTTTTAAGATTTCAACTTCTTGCTTTAACCGAAGGTTTTCCTTCTGAATGGCGGCTAATTCCTTTGGAGTCATGGACTCTTCCCCTAAACCGATTGGAGTAAATTCTTTAACCCATTTATAAATGGTAACTTCTGATACGCCATATTCGCCGCTTAATTCTTTGACCGAATTACCCGAGTGATAAAGATCTACAATAGTCTTCTTGAATTCATTATTATATTTTTTACCTGTATTTTTACGTTCCAAGACGGACACATCCTCTCAAAAATCATTGTAAGGACTTAACTAAAATGTGTCCATGAAACTATACTAACTCCAGAAGGCTATGGTCGAAAGGTACCTGATAACTCCTAGACTATTTAATCGAAAGTCTTGAAGAGGCAAAAGAAAACTGGGATGAAAATGAAGAAGATTGGTAAAAGCTGAAGGTAATAGTTATTTATCTTATTTTCTTTTAAAGTAAGAAATATTTTATATAAGAAGAAGTGGATAGAGCCTGAAATCAAAGGGACTATCCATTTTTTTATTCATTTATATCTTTTTAAGGCTGATAGGATGGAACGCAACAGCTTATTAAAACAATTCAACAACTTCAGAAAGAAGTACTGGAAATGGCGGTCTAATAATCTAGAGTGAGGTGATTAATCATGAATATTGAACTATTAGAATTGATAAATGAATATATGGAAAAAGGAGACTTTATTGGAGAAGTTTCTGATGATTACATAGCGAGGGCAGAGAAATTACTGGAAGTGAATTTCCCGCCAGAATATAAAGAGTTTGTTAAAAAGTTTGGTTCCGGAGGGATATGTGGTGTTGACGTACTTGGTGTTGAAGGAGCAGACTACGCATCTGTAGTTGAAAGTACAAAGCGTTATAGAAAGTTAGGTTTAACAAAAAAATATGTTGTTATAGAGAATGTTGATGAGTTTGTTTACTGCTTAAGCACTTTAGATGAATATAATGTTGTGCGATGGGATGATAGAAGCAAAAAAGAATTAGATAGATATACAACGTTTAATGAATATTTACAAGATAGCTTTAAAGAGGCGATTGATAACTGGGATTAGAAAACGAAAGCCTATGATGATTGTATCATCATGGATTTGTATAACTAAACTTAGTATTTTAAATATGAATTGATGACTAGGCAAGTGAACATTTATAACTTAGAAGTATATAGTTAGAGGGAATAAACAAAAAACTAACGAAATTAAAAAAGGTTAACTTAACATTATTGTGAATTATTTTATAAAGAACATGATGAAAGCACATGATGAAAGCACTTGGTTCCCTTTTAGGCTACCGGTGCTTTTTGCTTTTTAGCATGAAATATTATAAAACGTTTATATTTGAATTCAGAGACCATTACGTTAGTAACATTATGGAATTTGTTTTTATACTTGTATAGGGTGTATGGAAAAGACACCATTAGGGATACAAATTTCTGGTAGCCACTACTAAAGCGGTAGCTGTAAAAGGCGTTACAAAGGCAAAAGAGTTAGCCTCAATTCTTAATCTATTGCCTTACAATCATAAAAACCAACTATTGTTGGCAGGGGGAGTACTGAATGCAAAAAGAGGAATTAACAAATTTCATTAATGAACATAACGAATCAGATGACTTTACAGGTGGAGTAGCTGAAAGTCAAGTCAATGTCGTCCAAAATGAGTTAGTGGTGGAATTACCAGAAAGTTATAAGTGGTTTTTAACGACCTATGGTTCTGGTGGATCATTTGGTGTGGATATTTTAGGAGTGGCTAAGTCAAATAGAGCTCCTGTTGTTGTTATCACGAAGAGTTATAGAGAGTTAGGATTGGATAAAGATTTAGTGGTTATTGAAAATGCTGGAGAATATATTTATTGTTTAAATACAAGCAAAATGGAGAATAATGAGTGCCCAGTAATAGCGTGGAATAGACAAGGGGGACTTGATGACTACAATACAGCAAAGAACTTTTATGAGTTTTTATCACAAAGGTTATTGGATGCAAAAGACGCATGGGAGGAAGATTTTTAAAATAGATAACTAGAAGCAAATTATAAATGGGATTAAACGAAATCAATTTATCATGATGGTTGTGCCATCAAGGATTTGTATTAAAATATTTTGTTTATAAAATTAAGCATGATAATTTGACGAGATGATATTTTAAAGGGGAACAAGTCAAAAACTAACGCAATTAAACATGCTCGTTGGTTAAAAGTCAGGATTAGTAATGAATTACTTTATATAGCTAACTTTCAAACACTTGATTGCCTTTTAGGCAACAAGTGTTGTTTTTTTATGAGATATTTATTATTGGACGAATTGAATTATACTTTACTGAACCCATAGCTCATGAAGGTTAGACCATAGAGAAATGATTTTATGCTTGGTTCGTATAAAAAGTATGATAACCCGGCGAGATGACGTTTTACATGGCAGGGGTTATTGAAGCTCTCGAAGAATTAGGTGAATTAGCTAGTAGAAGAGAATTGAAAGACAGGAGGTAATGTTATGGATGAAAAAAGTCTAAATAAAACTATAAGAAATGCTATTAAGCTTGGTGATATTAATGAAGTAAAGCGTTTAATAGGCGATAATCCAGATTCTTTACATACAATGACACCATTTGGTACATGGTTACATGTTGCAGCAAAAAAAGGACATTTTGAAATAGTAGAATATCTGATTCTTAAAGGAATTGATGTCAATACAAAAGGTGATATATTTGATGCTTCTCCTTTAAGAGTGGCTGCAGGAGAGGGGCATTTGGAGATAGTTAAGTATTTAATAGAGGCTGGCGCAGAATTAGATGAGAGCTTAGCGAAAAGAAACCCATTATTTGGAGCGATTTATGGTGGACATAAAGAAGTAGTTGAGTTTCTAGTTGAAAAGGGAATAGATATATCAATTAGATACACTGGAGAAAATATTAAGAATATGAATGCTTATGAATATGCTAGAGAATTTGGGCAAACAGAAATTGCTGATTATTTAAAGCATAAGATGGATGAAGAAGAATAAAAGGGTCATACTGTTACTATGAAACTTACAAATTTTTAATGCTGCCTAAAAACGGGTGAATTTAGATTATATTAGAATTGTAGAGACAACAACAGGATTAAAAATTCATAAATTGCAAATGGAACAATTAATATACGTCCTGCCAAATTTCCTGATGAACATCAGACAGGCATTCATGGTAAAGGATCTCCATCAAATAAATTGTTTCCAAGGAGGTAATTGATGGTGGCTAAATTTGATTATATTAAAAATAGTAATCATAAGTTTTTTCCATTAAAAGAAAAAGACCTTATTAAAGCGGAGAAAAGACTCGGATTTAAATTCCCTCCTGAACTAAGGGAGTTTTACTTAGAAGTTGGTTATGGTTTTTTAAAAGGCAATAATGAGAATTCAATTAGTAGATTAATGGATCCTGATACTATTGCAGATATTACACTAAGGGAAGGGATCTTTGAGTATGACCCTGACTTAGAGGGGATATATGAAGAAGCAGACAAACTTGTTTTTTATGAAGTAAACGAGGGTGTATATTTAACACTTGATTTAAATGATACTCAAAAGACCTCTGTACACTTCTTTGACAATAAAATAGTTGATTCATTAGAGAATTTTATAAAAAAAGTTGATGAAGACAATGAATACTTTTTTAATATTTGAGGATGATGTTTACCCTTCAAAACGGCTTTAAAGAAAGGAAGAGTAGATGCCCCAGTGGAAAGAATTATTGATAGAAGTAGAAAAAATTGAAATTAAATATGATAGTTCACTTAGGAATCCTGTATCAAATTTAGAAATTATTAAAATGAAACAAACCATTCAGAAGAGACTAGGAAACATTATTATTCCTGAGTCGTATATTGACTTTCTAAAGAATGTAAATGGATTAGACTTTAATGGATTAGTAATCTATGGTGTTGATGAAACGCTACTTGATAACGAAGTAGATGAAGAGGTTCAGGGGTTTATTGAAACAAACGAGCTTTGGTATGAAAATGATTGGCAAAAGCAATACATATTTTTGGGGGATTCTGATACTGCATGGTATTGTTATGATTTAAACGAGGGAGTATATGTAGAACTTGATAAACCCTCAGGAACTTTAATTCAGTTCTTTGATAGTTTCGATTCTATGTTGAGTGATGCACTTGAAGCAAGCCTTCTGTAATTCTATACGTCGAAAGTATTATAATGAAAGGTCGCATAATACTAGGAATAGGTGACATGACATGTTTACCGAAAGTAAGGCAAATGCGATTAACTAAAGAGATGAACAGCTTATTGTTTTAACAGGGCTCTAGTTAAGAATAAAATATTTCTATTGTAGTTATACATTTTATTAACATGCTACTTATTGTTAAGCTAAAAAACATAAACGAAAAGCACTTGATTGTCTAATATAGGCAACAAGTGTTTTTTTTGCTATTAAACCAAAACCATTCACAACAAAAAGGCCGATATCTCTTTATCATTTAAAAAGGCACTAGTTGTAACGGGGGGGAGGGGGCAACTTTTTGTAAGGATGTAATGGGGGTCTTTTTTCATTACTGATGTTATGATTTCTAGTTGATGCTTCTAATAATGGTCCAATCTGATCCTCCAATAATTGATATCAGGAAACTGCCAGAAGGGTATACATAGCATCATCATCAAGATGGAAAAACGATGAGGCTAGTAGATGAAGATATTCATAGAAAATTTTAGACATATTGTGGTCAATAAAAAAGTTAATGGAAAAATAAGTAATATTAGAGGAGTGCGAATATGACAAAATGAGTAGCAAAAATCCAAAAATTTCTTTACAAGATATAACAGAATTTGAACAGGAGTACGATGTTACGCTACCTAAACAATATGTTGATTTCCTACTAGAATACAATGGAGGATATCCTCAAGAATCTAACTTCAGAATATCTGATGATGAAGGAGAAAGTTTAGTTAATAAGTTTTATGGAATTGGGGATATGAAGAGTAATTTAGCTAAAGTTTTTGAGATTTTAGAAGGAGAAATACCAGAAGATTTTGTTTCAATTGCTAATGACCCAGGTGGAAATGAGATTTTATTAGGGGTTAGTGGAGAGTATCAGGGAAAGGTATATTTTTGGATTCATGATATAGAACCAGAGGAAGAAATGGGCAATACGTTTATCCTTGCAGATAGTTTTGCTGAGTTCTTAAATAACCTATATGACTCTGAATAATGATACTCATAGAACGCTACATTTATCCATTTTAAGCAATCCTAGATTTTTTGTATAAGTTATAAATACGAAAGATAGCTAGGTGAAATGTCATTTTAAGCTTACGAAGTATCATTACAAGGGACAAGGTATAAAATTACGAAAATAAACAATCTCGTTGGTTTAAAGATAAGCTTTTGTAATGAATTACTTTAACAATAAAGCACTTGATTATCTTTTAGGCAACAGGTGTTTTTGTTTCTTATGAGATATTTATACTTTGGACGATTTGAATGATGCTTGACTAAAATTCAAAGCCAATGAAGGTTGTATCATGTACCACCATGGAATAATGATTTTATGCTTTGTATTAAAGTAGAAATGTACTTGAGTAAAAATGGATCAATAGCAACGGCATATCCATTATATATAAATGATCTAAAAAGGGATCAAAGCGTTTGAAATATTCATTTGAATTTAAAAGAAACCCATTAGGATATCTAAGAATAATCCTACCACAAGAAATTAACCTTTTCTCAGACTTCATTGAAGATATTGTATTTGAAACAGAAGTGGATGAGTATATTGATATTGTTGAGAAAGTAATGGAAGGTGAATACAATAATTTGAAATAGAAGGGAATGCTACCAGTGTCTTGATAAAAAAAGATACAACGGTTCTTCACCATTTTTATATCTTCGACAAGCCAAATGAGAACGAAATGGAAACTAAACAATTTAAAGAACTTATGCTAATATGGAGAAATAAAATTCCAGAAAGATACAAAGAACCAGAGGGTTAAATTTTATAGATATAGATATAGCACTGAGATAACCAACCGTACAATATGATATAGCGGAAAGTGTGATGAAGTAAATATATTGAATTAGGAGTGGATTAAGTGGGTAAAGTATTTGAGGATTACTTTAGTGAATTGCAAGCAGATATGGTTTCGATATGTTTAGAGTATGTTTTTGAAAGAGCTAATAAAATATATATATATTGTTCACATGAAGAAGGCCTTGTCTCTAATGACTTTTTTTATAATATCAATGGTAAGATTGTAGAGAGACATAAACTCAACGATGCATTAGTCAATGAAGAGGGTAATGCAAACTTTTCTTATGATATATCAGTAGATCGACAAAAAGCAGTTGTAAAAATAATAAATCAAAATATTAAAGAATTGATTAAATTATGCAGAAAATATGATCGTGAAATGCCAACAGAAATTAAGATTGTTTATGATGTACAAGCAAATAAACTGGCGGCAGATTATAAATATGATCTTGTACATACAAATGATTCTAATAAAACTGCAAGTTCTATCGCTAGGATATGGTTTGAACAAATCAAGAATGAAAATAATTAATATAAAAAAAGACCAAACCAATTAGCTGAAAAACCTTGATTGAGTGTTCGTCACTCAGCCAAGGTTTTCTTTTTGACCTATATAACCGATTCCTTACATATTAGAACGTCCTAAAATCGAAAGTGAAACATTAAAACACAAGCTAACAATTTACTCCTCATGTATTCGCGGGCACATTGGGTATCCTATGCCCTCGGAAAAGTCGTCACATCATTAGTAGGGACAAAAGGCGCAGGTGCTGTAGCGAAAACTGGGGCAGCCACTATAAAAGCGGTTGCAGTAAAAGGCGTTACGAAAGCAAAAGAACTGGCCACTATCCCTAACCTATTGCCATATAATCCTAAAAACCAACTGTCGTTGGCAGGTGGAGTACCTTATAATGTGGTTAATGGTGCGGGGTTAGAATGGGAGATAAGAAAATTAATTCTTCTATAGGTAGTCAATGGCGATATAGAATTGATATTGTAGATGAACAAATTAATGGATTAGCAAAGAACATGACACAAGAACAACGGAAAAATACGTATTTAAATGTAAAATTAACAAATTAGAGGAGGAGTTTGAATGGATAAGTATTTAACGGATTTTAAGTTACATAATAAAGTTTCGAATGAAATTATCGAAAAATATAAACATGTAGTTCCAGAAGAAATGGTGAATTTATGGAAAGGCTATGGTTTTGGAACGTTTATGCAAGGGTATTTTAAAAGTGTAAATCCAGAAGAATTTCAAGAAGTTTTAGAAGATAGTAGTGAAAGGTATAAAAATTCAATAGTATTGTTTGCTACTGGCATGGGGGATTTGGTTATTTGGTCAGATGGATATGTTAGATTACTTAATTACAGGTACGGTAAGGTAAAGACTATTATGTTTACATTTGAGTTTTTCTTCCAAAATATTGCTGACTTAGAATTCAGAGATGAATATTTATCTTGGCAACCTTATCCAGAAGCAATAAAACAATATAATGAGTTGGAGTATGATGAATGTTTTGGTTATACACCGTTATTAGGTCTGGGTGGAGCAGAAAAAGTAGAGAACTTAAAAAAGGTTAAATTAAAAGAACATATCCTCATTATTACTGAATTTATGGGACCAGTTCAATAGTAAAGTAAAGCATGTGCAGATAATTGAAAAGCAAAGCATATGAGAAGTGGACAGAAAAAGAAAAGGTCATTTTGAAGAATTGACTTTATGATGGTTTACCATCATAAGCTTTTGTTTGTACTCCCATCTCTTGACACAATAGAATAATACATACGAGTTTAGGCGAGATGACATTTTATTGTGTGGTGGGTACAAAGACATGGAATGTATAATAACCTAACGAATGCACACAAGCTGTACGGTTTAAAGTTATTACTTGTCATGATACACAAAAGGTGTCATACTGTTTTTACGACGTAATGAGATGCACAAACTTAGAACTAAACGTAAAAACTTAAAAAATACATGAACTTAAAGCACTTGATTGTCACTTATGGCAACGAGTGCTTTTTTGTATTTTAGCGTAGAAATAAGCTGGTACACGTATAATTGGACCTCGATTGATAAAGTCAGACAAGGTTTTTTTATAACTTATATAGAGTTGTAAAGTTGCCCGAAAGGAAGTAACGACACAATTTACATGGGATTGAAGCACTTAGGAATGTTGTTGATAATATTAAAAAAGTAAGAGATGCTGATGGAGACAGAGAAGATATGGTGGAAATGCTTGATAAACTTGGTGATATTGCGAAAAGGAGGAAATAGTTAAAGGATGGATAATAAACAAGTTGCAAAAGAAATTCGTTCGGCTATAAAAAAAGGCAATATTGAAAAAGTAGTTGAATTAATCGGCTCTAATGCTGAACATTTAAATATGATGACTCCTTTTGGTACGTGGCTTCATGTCGCAGCTTCTAGAGGGGAGTTAAATATAGTTAAAAAACTAATAGAACTTGGTTCAAATATTAATGTGCTAGGTGGAGTATACGGTGGTGGAGCATTGAACGAAGCTGCTTCTGCAGGGCATATTGATATAGTAAGCTATTTATTATCTTGTAGAGCTGATATGGACGTAAGTGAACCAGAAAGAAACCCATTGTTTGGTGCAATTAGTAATGGGCATGTTGATATTGCAAAACTATTAATTGAAAGTGGCATAGATACGGAAGTTAAATATAGTGGTGAATCTAAGAAAGATATGGACGCATTAACTTTTGCAAGGGAACAAGGGCAAGAAGAAATCGTTAAGTTGTTAGAAAATCAAAAAGGATGGTCTACTACTGTAACTGAAACAAACGATAATGATCAAGACCATCATAATGTGATTTTAGAATATGTGGCTAAATACTTTGGCCCTATCAAAAATACTATAAGTGAAACTGTTCCTGGTAGTAGAGTGTCGGTCAATATTCACATAATTCCTCCAGCAATAAATAAAGATTATGTAACTCTCGTAACTACAGGTATGAGTGATCAACCTATGGACTATTCAGACAAAGAAAGTGTTTTTAAATATGCAGAGTTATTACTAAAATTGCCTTCAAGTTGGATAATTGATAATGAAAATATGAATGATCAAATCCATTATTGGCCTCTTGGGTGGCTAAGGAAAGTGGCTCATATTCCACATATTTATGATGGATGGCTTGAAGAAGGGGTTATTCTTCCGAATGGAGAACCCCCACAGCCATTTGCATCAAATACAAAGTTATCATGCATGATGGTATGTCGTCCCAAAGAATCCGAGATGGATAACGTTCATACTAAACAGGGGAACGTACACATTTATACACTCGTTCCTATTTATGAAGAAGAAAGAAATCTTGCATTGGAAAAAGGTCATGAGTATCTACTTAAAAGAATGAGTGAGAAAGGGATCTCAGATGTATTGGACATACATCGGGTAAATGTTGGTATATAGTTTCGGTTGTAGACAGTGAAATGGACAGGGTTTTTCTTAGATAAGTTACATTACTAAGAATATAAGGAAATAAGCATGTGGGTGTTTAACGAAAATGTAAGAAGTATTCTTACAGGAAACAAGCCATAAATTACGAAATTAAACAAGAGCGTTAGGTTACGCATTAGATTTGTCATGAAATACTCATAAAGCTAACAAAAAAGCATTTGATTGTCTTTTGATGACAAGTGCTTTTTTTAAACATTAGAAAGTCAAAAAGCAGTTAAACTTGAATTCTATGAGAATTATGAAATTCAATGAAGGTTGTACATCATGGAGTTTTAGTTTAATACTGGGGTACGTTTAAAATCCAATGAAGTCATCAACTGCCCGATAAATTAGCGGAAAAATTTAATAGATTATTCCCATGTTGTATTCTTAAAACTTGTCCGTGCGTTACGAAACTAAGGATTAGAAGGTGATTTTGGTGAAATATTCAGCTTTACAGGAATTTATTAAGCAGTATGGCGATGATGATGATTTTACAGGTGGAGTAAGTGAAGACAAAGTAAAAGAAACTGAACAAAAATTATAGGTCTCATTACCGGAAAGTTACAAGTGGTTTTTAAGAAATTATGGTTACGGTGGACTTTTTGGAGTGAGAATAATTGGATATGGTTTTACGGGTCCAGCGGTAGTAGATGCTACTAAGGGTCATCAAAAGTATTATGATTTAATAGATGGACTTGTGGTTATAGAAGACATTGATGAATTTGCCTATTGCCTCGATACTAATAAAATGAAAGATGGAGAATGCCCAGTTATTATGTGGGATAATCAGGAAGGCTATGGTCGAACGCTTACTGATAATTTTTTCAGACTATTTAGTCGAACGCCTTGAAGATGCAAAAGAAGATTGGGATGAAGATGAAGAAGATTGGTAAAAGCTGAGGGTAATAGTTATTTATCCTGATCTGCTTTAAAGTAAAAAATGTTTTTATATAAGAAGAAGTGGATAGAGCCTTTCGAAAATCAAAGGGACTATCCATTTTTTTGTTCATTTAGATTTATGCACTTCCACATCCTACAAAAAAAAGAACAAAACAGCTCATATAGGTATAGGTGTGGTTAATTCGATCATGCACCCCATTAAAACCTATATATATATTTCAAAGGCAATATCTGATTCATACGAACGAGATATGGTTAATGGAGATGCCTATTCCCGGGCACACTGGGTATCCTCAAAAGGTTACAAGGTAAACGTAGCATACGAATATTGTAAATGCTGCTGTCAATCAAGTCATCGCTGAACGTGGTACGGTGGATGTTCTAGTAAATAACGCAGGACTGCAATTCATCTCACCAGTGGAAGACTTCCCTGTAGAAAAAAGGTGCCTTGTAAATGGCGTAATTCTAAAAGGAGCATTCTTATTGACCAAACATGCACTGTCAGCCACGCAAAAATAAAGGACGCATCATCAATATTTCGTCTGAACACGGCAGAATCCTGGATACATACAAATCCTCCTATTGTGCCGCAAAATTTGGCCAAATTGGCTTTACGAAAGTAATCGCAAAATTAATAATTCAACCAAGGGATGGTTAAAAATAAATAAAAGCATACGTTGATGATTTATACCATCGTATGCTTTAAATTTCATTCACTTTTAGTTAATCAAGGAATTCTAATTTTAATTATTAATATTCGTTAAAAAATTGCTGAATTTCTTTTGGATCATCTGTTTTTGTTAATGCAAGCATCGTCAAAATGCGTGCCTTTTGAGGATTAAGTGAGTCCGCTGTAACAAAATTATTTTCATCGTCAATCTTTTCTCTCGTAACAATACCATTTCCTACACGGCTAGAGCGAGTAATAATCACGCCTTTTTTGACAGCGTCTTTAGCACCCTCAAAAGCAGTATCAGAAGTTAAACCGTTTCCTTCACCTGCTATTATGATCCCTTTAGCTCCTGCTTTCACAGATGCATCGTAAAAATATCTACTATCATTTTGATAGCTATAAATAATGTCCACTTGAGGAAGTTTATCTAGTTTTGATACATCAAACACCGATTTGGTTGTATGTTTACGAGTGGGTTCATTGTAGAAAAATATTTTATCACCTGAGATTGATCCTAAATAGCCTTGTTCCTCAGATTGGAATGTATCTGTCATGGTTGTATTGGTTTTTGTTATATAACGTGCAGAACCTATCCGGTCATTTAATGAGATTAAAACACCTTTGTTCTTAGCATCCTTACTAGCAGCAATTTTTACAGCATTATATAAGTTTAAAGGTCCATCTGCACTAATAGCTGTAGCCGGTCTCATTGATCCAACAACCACGACAGGTTTGTTGCTTTTTACGACCAGATTCAGAAAGTAAGCAGTTTCTTCTAAGGTATCTGTTCCATGCGTTACGACAATTCCATCAACGTCTTTAGATTTTAATAACTCATTAATTCGTTTTGCCAACTTTAATAAAGTTTTATTATCCATATTGTTACTGCCAATATTGGCGATTTGTTCACCACTCACATTTGCTACTTGTTTTAGTTCAGGAACAGCTTTAATTAGTGTTTCAACACCAAGTGCACCTGCTTGATAACCAGTTGTGTCAGTATTGGACGTAGCAGAACCTGCAATCGTTCCACCAGTAGCTAAAATTTTCACATTGTTTAACTTGGGATTTGTTGAAGTTGCTTCTACTTTCTCTTCTTTTGGCTTACTATTTGCTGAGCTATGGATAGTGGTGATAGATCCAGAAAATAATAGTGTAACTGATAGAAACGTGATTCCTAGATATTTTCTAATGTTCATTTCTAGTTAGCTCCTTCTTTATTAAATTATGTATAATATATGAAAATACTATCATATTTAGATATTACTTACAATATATTATATGTTAGATTATCTTACATGATTTTGTTCTGTTGGAAAAAACTTACTAACCTGCACAACAGAAGAACTTGCATTGATGTTCAGTATCGCTGGATATCATTACAGCGTCTCAAAGTTTTTAGGCGTATGTTAAAGTTGATTTCGTTTAGTAAAAAGTCCCTTCAATTCTTGAATAAATATAGAAACTCTTCTAAAATATATTTAGTCCATAATTTTACAGTGAATAAAAATATTACATAAAAAAGAAATTTGATAATCTCTAAAACTTTAAAAGAAAAGTAGTTGAAAGGACTTTCCATAATGTCTATGATTTACGAATCTCAAACACTAGTTTCTGCCATGCAAACGCGTGTCGGACAATATAAGGACCTGAAAGAACAGCTCGCGGAATTAAAAAAAGGATTAGAGAGTATCGTTAATTTGGATGATGAGCTGCAGGGTCAAGGCGCAGAGGCCATTAAAGGGTTTTACAAAGCACAGATCGATGTCGTGGATTCTTGGCTGCGCCTGATCAATCGGCATGTTGCTTTTTTAAGTGGAATTCAAGGAGATACAATCGAAGCGAACCTGAGTGAAACCGTAGTTACGGTCCCTTTTTTAGAGGAAGAGCTGGAAAGCGCCAGCCGAAATTCCAAGGAAATGGTAACAGCCCAAAAAAATGATTTGAAAAAAATATTGGCTGGAATTGATGATATCATTCAATTAGAACCCTTTTCCGATGATGCGTTCTTTGAGAATATGGAGAAAGCTGAAAGGAAACGGAACCAAACGATAGACAAAGTAAAAGAGATTGATCATAAGTGGACGGCTGAATATGCCAAATCCGAAGCGGACCAAGCGGCAGTGACGGCACTCATGGAGCAATTGAAAGTATCCAGTACAAGGGGAGGAGTAGTATCCCCTCTCTATTTTAATGCAACAGCTTATAAAAATAGTGAAGCCTATAAAAACCTAGAAGTTAGGAAAAAAGAAACCGCGCAATACCTGAAGGTTAAGAAAGAGGAAGCAGAGAATCGCCGGATCAAAGAATTGAAGGCACAACTCGATCAAGTCACAGATCCGGAGGAGTTCCTCAAAATCGCCAAGCAAATCGGGTACGAAAACTTAGGGCCCACCCAACAGCAATATGTCATGCAGCTAGAAGCGGCTAAGCAAACCGCAGACATTGCAAAAGGAATCGGCGTAGGCCTGTATGATGTAGGTAAAGACTTCGTGACAGGAGTTTGGGACTTTGTCACAGATCCTGGGGAAACGGTTGAAGGCGTGGCAAATTCAATCATGCACCCGATAAAAACCTATAAATATATTTCCAAGTCCATCTCGGACTCATATGAACGGGATATGGTTAATGGCGATGCCTATTCGCGGGCTCACTGGGTAACTTATGCCCTTGGAACAGTCGTCACATCATTGGTCGGAACAAAAGGCGCAGGAGCTGTAACGAAGACTGGGGTAGCGACAACAAAAGCCGCTGCAGTAAAAGGCGTTACGAAGGCAAAAGAACTAGTCTCTATCCCTAACCTATTGCCATACAATCCAAAAAACCAACTGTCGTTGGCAGGAGGAGTACCTTATAATGTGGTTAATGGTGTTGGGTTGAAGGAACAGTTAATTTCGATGGCGAAAGTTGAGTCTGAGGTTAGTGGAGATGGTGGGAAAAAGTTTACTATAGATACTATGAGACATGTTTATCATGGAGAGATAAATCGACGTGGGAAGGCTGTTGGGTATCATCACGAGAGTATGATGGGTGGTAAAATAGTTCCAGGAACAGAAACAATGCCTGATAGAAATGGAGTATATAGAGCTACGATCGAAATTAATGGAGTTAGAAAAAATGTAGATTCAAGTTTTTTTCCAAAAGAATGGGATCGTGTTCAGGTATTAAAATCTATTGAAGAGGCTTTTAATAATAAAAGGCAAATAGGTAGAAATAAATATTCAACTTTAACTTCTTCAGGAATTACAATAGAAATGTATCTAAAACCAGACGGTTCAATTGCAACTGCCTATCCAATTTATGAAGGAGGTTGATTATGAAATATTCATACGAGTTTTATAGAGATCATTTAGAAATGCTTAGAATAAAATTACCAGGTGAGATAGAATTATTCGCTGATTTTATTGAAGACATTTCTACTGAGCAAAAAGCAGATGAGTATATTACAAAGGTTGAAAATGTTTTAAATGGTTTATACCAGGATTTTGAGATTCAACTCAACGCCACAAGTGTGTTAATAAAAAAAGATATGACAGTATTGGAACATCTTTTTACATTTGAAGAGCCTTATGAAAATGAAATGGAGACAGAGCAATTTAAAGAACTCATGTTAATTTGGAAAGATAAAATTCCAGAAAGATTCAAGAAAAATGAGAATTGAATTTATGCTTCTAATTTGATTATTCCCTTAGTGTATCTTCCAGACGGTGATTTTGGTGAAATATGCAACTTTACAGGAATTTATAAAGCAGTATGGCGAAGATGCTGATTTTACAGGTGGAGTAAGTGAAGACAAAGTTAAAGAAACAGAAAATAAATTACAAGTCCCACTTCCGGAGAGCTACAAATGGTTTTTAAAAAACTATGGCTCAGGGGGAAGTTTTGGTATTGATATAATTGGTTATGACTTTGTAGGTCCATCAGTAGTAACTGCTACCAAAGATCATCAAAAGTATTATGGTTTAATCGATGGAATTGTGGTTATAGAAGATATTGATGAATTTGCCTATTGCCTCGATACTAATAAAATGAAAAATGGAGAATGTCCAGTTATAATGTGGGATAATCAAGAAGGCTATGGTCGAAAGCTTGCTGATAATTTTGTAGACTATTGTATTGACCGCCTTGAATTGGCAAAAGAAGAATGGGATGAAGATGAAGAAGATTAGTAAAATCTGAGGGTAATAGTTATTTATCTTGCTTTGTTATAAAGTATGAAAAGTTTTTATATAAGAAGAAGTGGATAGTGCCTTTCGAAGATCAAAGGGACTATCCATTTTTTTATTTAGTTTTATTTTGGCACCCAATGCTGTATTAGGACAACATAGTCTTGATAGTTTAGAGAAAGTATTGAATCGGTTAAGGACTGTTGAAGCTCTTGAAGATTTAGGAGACCTAGTTCAAGATAGTAGAAATACAGGAGGTAATGTTATGGATGAAAAAAGTCTAAATAAAACTATAAGAAATGCTATTAAGCTTGGTGATATTAATGAAGTAAAGCGTTTAATAGGCGATAATCCAGAATCTTTACATACAATGACACCATTTGGTACGTGGTTACATGTTGCAGCAAAGAAAGGACATTTTGGAATAGTAGAATATCTGATTCATAAAGGAATTGATGTCAATACAAAAGGGGATATATTTGATGCTTCTCCTTTAAGAGTGGCTGCAGGAGCGGGGCATTTGGAGATAGTTAAGTATTTAATAGAGAGAGGCGCAGAATTAGATGTGACCTTAGCAAAAAGAAATCCATTATTTGGAGCAATTTATGGTATAAAGAAGTAGTTGAGTTTCTAGTTGAAAAAGGAATAGATATTTCAATTAGATATACAGGAGAGAGTATTAAAAATATGGATGCATATGAATATGCTAGAGAATTTGGGCAAACAGAAATTGCTGAATATTTGAAGCAGAAGATGATGTACTCATAGCCCATTACGTTAGTACCATTAAGGAATTTTGTTTAATACTTGTATAGGGGAGGGAAAAGACACAGTTAGGCTACAAACTAACTGATAGCGTCTACAAAAGCGTCTGCAGTAAAAGGGGCTAAAAAAGCTAAAGAATTAGCCTCTATCCCTAATCTAATGCCATACAATCCAAAAAACCAACTGTTATTGGCAGGGGAAGTACCTTATAATACGGTTAATAGTATTGGATTAAAGGAACAGTTAATTTCAATGGAGATAGTGGAGTCAGAAATTATTGGTAAGTGTATTAATTTACAGGGGTAAAGTTTACAAGAGCCCAACTTGCAGCTGATCCTAAAAACTTCACCTATCCCAGAACGCTGGGAGAAAAAAGAGGGGAATGTTGAAATAGATGAAAATGAATCAGGATGAGTAAGTGGGTAGAGCAACGATTTTCATCCTTGCTAAAGTGACTTTGATTGAAGAAAGTTGTAGATCTTTATCGCTCGGGTAATTCGGTCAAAGAATTGGCGGAACCATATCCAAGACCATCATATAAAGCAATGCGTACAATAATGCCTGTACTCTAATTCACTTTTTTCTTCAGTAAAAATTACCCTTTATATGTCTGGTTTTTTAATGCTGTGATTCGATCTACTGCGAAATTAACTTTTATTTTATGGATTTAAGGGTTCATTCGATTGAATATAGAGGCTTTAAAAACACACTATTTTAAGATAGTCTTCTTGAATTCATTATTATATTTTTATCTGTAATCTTACGTTCCAAGATGGACACATCCCCACAAAAACCATTGTAAGGACTTAACTAAAATGTTTCCATTAAACTATACTTACTCCAACTTTCAACTGAAAATCGAGTTTAGAAGGATTTAAGTCAAAACATAGGTTAACCTTATAATTTATAATTATCAAAATAACATTATAATCGCATAGGAGAAAACATGGCAGAGAGAAGAGGAATAAGTGATTTAAACGCATTAGAAATACTAGGTGGGTATAAGAGAAGTGAAAAAATTAATAGAATTGTTTTCTACTACATAGAAAATAATGAAAAGGTAATCATTAAATATTCTAAGTTATCTGACGATGGGATATCATATTGGTTTGGTGTAACTCCAAATGCAATAAAATTATATAAATCAATGAATATATCACATATTGTATTAATTTTAGGTTACGAAGGAATAGCAAAAGTACCAATTGAAATCTTGTATAACTATGTCCTAAATGCAAACGTTACTTCCAATAAAGAGAATGGACAGATAAAACGTTACCATATTCACATTAGATTTACTAGTGAGCTAGTTTTATACAATTCAGTAGAAGAATTTAAATTGGATAATTACTATTTTTATGATGAAGAAGTTATAGATAGCGAGTTAAACCATAAAAGCAAAGACGAAATACTAAATGAAGTTAGGGAGTTTACAGACTATAAACAACAATACGAAGAGAGCGAAAAAAGGACTAAAAGGAGAAAAGAAAGTAAAGCCCAAAAACAGCGAATAGCAATATTAGAAAATCACACCTGTCAGGTTTGTGGTTTTAAAGAGGGGTATTTTAATACAAAAAATAAAAAGCTGTGGATAATAGAGGTTGACCATATTATTGAAAAGTCAAAAGGAGGAGGAGAAACAGTTGATAACCTTTGGGTTTTATGTCCTAACTGCCATGCGAAAAAAACAAGAGGGATAATAACCATTGACTCATCAAAACGAGTAGTTAAAGAAAAAGGAAACATAATAAGCATTAGGGATAATCATTTAGGTTGGTAGGTTTTATTATGAGACAGTAACTTAAGCTTTAGTGTAAGGTGATAAAATGACGAAGGAGGTAATAGCTATGGCACGTACAAGTATTTATCCTATTATGGTTAACTTTTTTATAGATATAGTAGATGGGAAAGGAGGTCATCCATTTGGACATCAAAACCTGTCCTGTATGTGACTTTACCTACGTATCAACTCTTAAAGAAGATACTATAAAACACCGTTCCCATCACAATCGATTTCTTTATATCCATTAAAAATATGGCCCCGATGTATACCGGAAGACCCGCCTTCGCAATATAGAATATGAAGCATTACGAATGTTAGATAATGACCCTTATCAGGCTGGTGAAATACTAACCCGTGTTGAACTGAAAATATGTTTGGCGAACTAAGGATTATCTTTCCTACGAGAAATTCCTACAACAAAAAGTGCCAGGAGAAATCTCAGACCAATACGTAGCCGGTGCCATTCTTTTTTATCGGGAAGAGCGGCGCTTATTTTTGAACCTGATGAATAAATGCCATAGATAAAGCAAAAAGCGAATCTATTGGTTCGCTTTTTACATTTATAAATTTAAAAATCTTAGTTAACATAGGTGAAAGGCTCTGCTAATCTTTTTTTACTGTTATAAAATGGAAGGTTTGAGAAACCTGCTTTTGTTTTATATACCTAGTTCAAATTTGTAGTCAATTAAAAATCGGCTTTGCGTAGAGTATATTACCCGCTCCTGTATTTCTTCTATGATTGTCAAATAACAAAAAAGAGGCAGTGAACTATTTCTAACTGCCTGAGCGTTCGAGTTTTTTAAGTATACCTAAATGAATTAGCATCATGCGGTAAATTATACACTCATTCAACTCCTATTTTTAAAAATCCATCATTAACTATATTTTACTTTAAGTATTGTTACTGAAAACATTCATCGTATTAGATCAGTAAATCCTTGAGTTAAATGCAAAAAAGAGAGTTGCAGAAACAAATTCCGTTAACTCTCTTTCTGTGCTGATTTATAAATTAAAGACAGCTTGTTTCTCTGTTGCTGATATTTCTTCATAAGTGATCTTTTGTTTACCTCTAAGGTTTTCCAGCTGAAGTTTTGGTGCTGGCTGAACATGCTCGTAATCTATTCCGGCAAATGTTTTAAGAATAGCTTCAAATACGATTTGCGCTCCATGTGGTGGTACGGCCATTCCTATTTGTCTGCGTACGGCTTCTTTATTGCCTGCAAATTCAAAGTCATCTGGGAAAGTTTGAAGACGTGCTCGTTCACGATTAGTTAGGGCTCGCAGTTCATCCCAATGATACATATGGGTACCGCCTCCGCCGCTTCCGGTTACAGTATAAGCTGGACGAGTTGGGTCCAATCGCTTGTAAATCGAGCTTAATCTTGCTCCTTTTACTTTTAGCTGCAGGTGTTCTGGAATTCCAGGATACCAAGCGTTGCTACCAGGGGGAATAAAGCTAAGCATTTCTTTCACCTTCGCAGTGTGCCTCGGCATCTCGTTGTTTGGCGCATTTTCAGGAATCGGCGGATTTGTAATGGCTTCATAGGAAGTTTTATATTCAGTAGAAGCAAATGTTGTTGGAGCAGGCACTTTAAACTCTATTCCCTTTTCAGAGAAGTCGTTTCTGATTCCGACAATAATAATACGGTGCCGTGCTTGCGGGACTCCGTATTCTTGGAATTTATATAGGTGTGGAGTTAGTTTATATCCACATTCTTCAAGTTCAGTAAGAATCTGAATAAAGGCTTGTCCTTCATTCGCGCTTTGAAGACCGCCAACATTTTCTGCGACAAAGAACTTTGGCTGATATTCCTTTAACACTTTCACCCCATAAGAATATAACGGGCCGTAAGTGCCGTCTAATCCTTGCTTCTCACCAACCTGGCTGTAATCGTTGCAAGGAAATCCGAAGGCAAAGCAATCGATATCTCCGAGCACTGATTTGTCACCGATGGGCAAATCTTCTACAGGACCGCAATGTACGGATGAATCGTTTATATCCCCACAAATATTTAACCGATAAGTTTCACAAGCTGTCGAATCGTAATCATTTGACCACAAGTGTTCAATTCTCATTTCTTCACCAGTTTCCGGATGAATAACTCGTGCTTTTTTTGCGGCTAAGCTCAGACCACCCGGACCGTTAAAAAGTTCTCCTTTTTTGAAAATCATATGGAACATCGCTCCTTGGTAGTAGTAGTAAAAATAGAAAATATGTTCTTGCATACTGCTATGCTATTTATTCTACACCTTTTTGGAAAAAAAAGCAGCCCTATAAGCTCAAGAATAATTAACTTTATATCGAAGTATTATATAAATGAAAAAAGCATTTCAATTTTGTGTGAATTTCCTTACTAATGGGAATAAGACGAAAAAGAAGAAGTGAGGGATTTCTGTGGGAGATACAATATCTAAAGAGCAGCGCAGAAGAAATATGCAGGCCATTCGTTCCCAGTCAAAGTTAGAAAATTGGGTTTCCCGTGAGCTCTGGATAAGGGGGATACGTTTTAGAAAGAATGATAAATCATTATTTGGCAAACCTGATATCTCCATTAAGAAATATAAAGTTGCCATTTTTATTGACTCTTGTTTTTGGCATGCTTGTGAACTTCATGGAAATAGGCCTAAAAGCAATCAAGAGTACTGGGATAAAAAACTGGCACGAAATAAGGATCGGGACATCGAGGTAGAGGAGTTCTATAGGAAGAATAACTGGAATTTTAAGAGAGTTTGGGAGCACGAGATAAAAGAAAACCCGGATGAAGTGGTTAATAATGTAGTGGATTTTATTAAACGTGCAAAAAATGAAGGCATCTAATCAGGTTTTTAAAGCTCTGGCTATTCCGACCGTATTTTTTTCAGCGTGTCTTTAAGAAAGTGAAGGAAAATATTTAAAAAGGACCGAACAGTATTTTAAAATTTTTATAAATTTCGGCCATTTTTAGCAGTATAATAGACCTATGATCTATTTATAAGAGTGTACACATAATATAAAGCATCGGGGCCACCCTAACCAGCAGGTTCATTTCTCCTATTTTTGTCCTGATTGTCAAAGTACAGTATTGAAAGTTGCCTGGGACTACGGATTAATGAAATTATCTGAGTTTACCATGAGGAATTTAAAACTAGAGATAAGGCAGATCTTTTACTGAAATACGAGGACTATTTTACCGCAAGAGTTATTGTTAAAAGAGCAGCTTTCAAATAGAATTCTTGACCGCCGTGTGATTTATTTTCAGTTTATATTAATAATTAGGATGGGGTGGAATATTATTAATATTTTGTTAGAAAAAAATGATATTAACATTTGCTATGAATTTGCTGTAAAAGCATGGGGCAACCAAAGCCAAAAACATTTTGGTGGTACCCCAAGGACTAAAAAACAATTTATTGCTGATCAAATTGAGGGGAAAATGGCAGAGCTCGTTTTAATGAAATTTTTAGCAAAGAAAGGCTTGAATATAAATCTTGATTTTAAACATTATGAGGGTGAGCATAATACTGATAATGGAGACTTCATGATCGCTTTACAAGACAGGCTGATTGAAACCAGAGTAGATATAAAAGGTTCCTCTAATTTTGCTCAGTGGCTTTTAGTAGAAGACTATAAATTCATTGATCCTCGGACGAAACAACGAAAATCAGATGCATTTGTAATGGTTTGTTTTGGAGATTCATTCCCCGGCAACCGTGCTTTGAGAGAAAATCCTCAGATCATTATAGATCAAGAGTATGAAGCACAGGTAAAAGGATGGGCCGCTTTCGAAGATTTTTATGAAACTGGGGACAGGGGTCAGCTTTGGTTTGAATGGACTAAAGGCAGCTTGCCATGGAATCAAAGGGTGCTTCCAAAAACGTTCCCTTTTAATAGAAGAGGATTAGAGAATTATTTAGCTAAATCATTGCCCAGTATTGAAGAACGCGGGGGAAACACGAGAATAAACATTCAGCTTGATGCAAATATTAATTACGGTTTACCAATAAAATGGCTGCGGACTGACTGGGATGAATTTACTGCTCTTTTTCCTATCTAAAAAAATAGTTGTTTTTAAAAGCTGAAAGCAGATAGCTCGTTAAGATTTGATCATCAAGATTTTAAATAACAAAACTAGTGATTGGGATTTTGTGATATTTAAGAAGCTATATTATATTTTTTATAGCAATATCTGGTTTGCCAAAAAAACTCTTAATATTTTTTTGCAGAAGATTCCGCGTCTTTATAATCCCTTTGCTGATTATTTTTCAAATTTGTAATGTGCGTACAGCCGTCAGATTTTTCAGTCTGTATTTTAGGGAAATTATCTTCCCTCTGATTAAACGTTTTAAAGCAGTACTTTTCCTTATAAATCTTTCTTTATTGTTATAAATTTATAAACTAAGTTTATAAAACAATTTTAATTCGTGATAGCATTTTCCGTAAAATCTAGTAATTCAAAAAGAAAAAGGTGTAATATTTTGGATACA
This sequence comes from Bacillus sp. ISL-34, assembly GCF_018613325.1. Lineage (GTDB taxonomy): Bacteria > Bacillota > Bacilli > Bacillales > DSM-1321 > Peribacillus. The sequence continues at coordinate 80,156 of NZ_JAGGQJ010000008.1, forward strand.
ATCGACCATTACTATTTTAATATATTAGACGAAGTGCAAAACAGAGCAGAGATAAACAGCATCGACAGGAAACAAGCTTTTAGTGAAATTATCAGTGATTACTTGGTTGAGGGTGAAGTCTTTGCTTCACCGAGTATTTGTGCATTTAAAAGTCCAAGAGACGGGATATCCATTGACGGCTATGAACTTAGTGAAGAAATGAATACGTTACATGTCTTTATTTCAGATTTGGACAGTGATCCTTGTAACAAAGTCATAAGCAAAGAACAAACCATGAATTTAATACATCAAGCTGAAATGTTTGTTTATACTGCAATAACAGGACAGCTGCATAATATGTCAATCAATTCAATTGAAGACCCGGAAATTTATGATCTAGCCATGACAATCAGTGAGAATAGCCAGTCAATTCGGCATGCTTCTATACATGTTCTTACAAACCGCATCTGCGAATTAGAAGACATTTTGCCGGAAGAAGATATCGAGACCACCCAGACAACTTATCACATTTGGGATTTAAGAAAGCTATATAGTTTCAATATTGAAGGCAAACAAATGGATGAGTTGCACATTAAGTTGAACGAACAGTTTAACGAATCATTGCGCCTTATAAAGACACCGGTTGTCAATAATACATACGAATGCTACATAGGCTATGTTTCAGGATCTTTGCTTGCAAAGGCTTATGAATATTACGGGAACCGTTTAATGGAAAGAAATGTCCGCTCTTACCTACAAGCAAGGGGCAAAATAAACCGCGGAATTATTTCTACAGCCAAAAATGATCCCACTATGTTTATGGCTTACAATAACGGATTAACAACTATTGCAGAAGAAGTTAAATTTTCCCAAGAAGAAAAAAGCGGTTTTGTAGAAATCAGTGAACTTATAGGCTGGCAGATAGTGAATGGAGGTCAAACTACGGCTTCATTATACAGAGCATACACATCAAAAGAAGATTTGTCAGAAATCTTTGTACAGATAAAATTAAATGTGATTAAGGATATGGGTCAGAAAGATGAATTGATCTCAAAAATATCTGAGTATGCGAACAGCCAAAATAAAATTTCTATTTCTGATTTGCGCTCTAATGATGCTTATCAAGCTGATTTGGAACGCTTGTCCTATAAAACACCGGTTCCACATACTGCAGATCCTGCAACAAAGTGGTTCTATGAAAGAACGCGCGGGCAGTACAATGTAGAACTCAATCGGCATGGTGTTACTCCTGCCAAAAAAAGAGAATATCAAAAGGAGTTCCCAAAGAATCAAGTTATTACTAAAACAGAAGCTGCTAAATACATGATGAGCTGGGAACAGTTCCCGCATATTGTAAGTAAAGGGGCCGAAGCTAACTTTCTTGAATTTTGCAACAAAGTCAGAGAAGAGAAGATAAAAGCAGATGAGGGGTACTTCCGTCATTTGATTGCTAAAGGCATATTGTTTAGAGAGACAGATAATTTAGTAAAGTCACTCGGTTATAAAGGCTACAAAGCAAATCTTGTAACTTACTCAATTGCAGCAATTTCTTTTTTGAAAAAAGAAAATCTAGACTTTGATAAGATATGGAATCGTCAAAAAATCGATGACGAGTTAAGAAAAGAGATAGAGTTGATAATTTCATTCTCATGGAAACACATTACGAATCCGCCTCAACAAGGAGCTAACGTAACGCAATATTGTAAAAAAGCGGGTTGCTGGGAATCATTTCAGGAAAAGCTAAAAAAACAAAGCTTGGTTTCGCTTTAGGAGAGGGAAGAACATGGAGCAGGTTTATTCAGAATTAATAATTGCTAAAAGCCGACTAATTGATATACAGGACATTTATAGAAAAGTTATGTCCGGGACGAAAATTATCATTTTAACAAATCAAGAGGTTAATTGGCCGGATAAAGAAAACGAGAAGCTTTTGAAAAAGAGTATGATGTACCAAGTACATTGTGATGACGATTTTTTATTTGAACAAAATTATTTGTCTTATCAAAATGGCAAGGGTTTTGACCATATTTATGAAGAACTTAAAAGTTATTTTCCAACCTTTAACGCCGAGCAATATATAATTGAGCACAATACTAAAGAGGAGTCTGTTTTGGTTGCTGCTGGGGCAGGGGCAGGAAAGACGACGGTTATGGTTCAAAGAGTCTTGTTTTTAATGAAACATGAGAGCATATCTCCCGAGAAGATCGCAATGATTACCTTTACACGTGAGGCAGCAAAGAATATGTTTGAAAAACTGAGTGAGGCTCTTTTCCTCCGATTTAAAATTACCCAAAGAGCAGAATATCTAAGAGATATTGAAAAATTAAATGGTATCCAAATTAGCACTATTGATTCATTTCTGTATAAGATGTTTCGGCAGCTTGGCGGCGGGCATGGGCTGAGTCCTAATGTGCGAATTCGTAATTATAAGCAGGAGCGAAAGGAACTGATTGAACAAGCCGTCGATGCATTTATTAGTGAATATACAGATAAAGTTGGGGAAAGCTCATATTTTGATCGGCTTCTTTCCAACATTCGTGACTATGAGTTAATTAAATTAATTGATGACTTTTGGACAGAGTTTGAAAAAAAAGGAGTGCAAATACAGTCTAAAGAAGAACTTGATTCGTTATTCGGCCAAGTAGATGAAGTGCACAAACCATTGCAAGATTTAATTGTCCAAGTGCTGGCTGAGTGTGAAAAATCTTTCAGCAAAATACAGGGTGACGATAATGCAGTAACTCTAAGTTATATGTCTAGAATAATTGATCAGCTTCTAAAGAGTAATTCTTATTTATTCAGAAACATCAGCTTGCCCTATGAGTACTTATTTATAGATGAGTTTCAGGACAGCAGTGACTTTCAAATTAAATTGGCTCAAATGATGAGGCAACAATTGGATGTCAGTCTTTTTGTCGTAGGCGATATAAAACAGTCTATCTATCGGTTTAGAGGTGCCGACGATAATGCTTTTAACAAAATTAACCCTAATGGATCTGCCGTGAAGGAGAAAGTTTTCTCTGAGTTTTCTTTAAATCAAAATTATCGTTCCAACAAAGATCTTTTATCACTCTTGGACAAAAAATATTTTTCTAATTGGGGAAGCGAATTTAAGTATGGAGAAAATGACCGGTTAATATCTTTTAAAGTTAAAGAAGAAGGAGCAATCCCGTTATACATTAAACCTCTGAATTATGAAGAAAAAGATGAATGCGGTTCAACGGTAATTAACTGGCTAAAAATTGCAGCGAAGCAAACTCAAGGGAAGGAAAAATCTAAGATCGCAGTATTGACTCGTACTAGAAGAGAAGCTCGATTAGTGGCAGAATGGTGTGCGGATGAACAAATACCTTATCATTTAGATATCGGCGGCACTTTATTTGAAAGTGAAGCTACCCGCGACCTAAACCGTCTTCTGCGCGCTCTTTTATATCCAAATGATACACGCTATATTTCGGATTATTTGACTACCCCTTACAGTCAATTTTATTTGGAGCCATCTTTTCTTTTTTCTGCAGATGGAAAAAAAGAAGAGTTATTAAAGTTGTTAGATGATTACACAGTTCAGCTAAAAAAATATCAAGTAGAAGCTCGAAGAATTCCAGTTTTATCTTTATTAAGAATAATTACAGAGGAAACTGAAGTTGTTAACAGATATTACGAGCGGCAGAAAAAGCAAGGGCTCAGCCCCGAGGATGCGAAACGAAAAGCTCTGTCATATGAATTAAATCTTGGCCGTTTATTTGATTTGATGGTCCAGCAGCTCAGTAATGATTATATATCTCTTCCATCGCTTTTATCATGGTTAAACATTCAATTAAAGACGAATAGAAATGAAGATGAAGCCAAAGATGAGGAATTAACCAAAAATGCAGTGAATATTTTAACTGTCCATCGTGCTAAAGGATTGGAATACCATACAGTTATTATACCGTTTACGGACAGATATTTTCATACGACCCTTTTTAAAAGTGGAGTTGTTTTTAATACTAAAAAAACAAAAGCAGGCTGGAAGTTTGTTGTAAATAGAAGCAAACAAGCAAACTCAGAAAAACTAAATTATTATAACAATGAATACGGAAACTTGGATGATATTGAGCGGAAGGCAATTACGGCTGAAGAATTAAGGTTGCTGTATGTAGCAATGACTCGGGCAGAACAACAGTTGTGGATTATCAAATATACAGCTAAAACAAAAGAATGCTGGGCAAAATATCTTCCTGTTTATAATTCACCAGAAAGTGAGAAGTTTCTATGAATAATGTAAAGATAGTTACATATTCTAGTCCACAAGATTCTGTAATATCTGAAATCTGTGACCGTGAAGATGTTCTCCATATTTGTGCAACTGCAAGTCTTACAGAAGCGATGATAGGGAAATTTAATAAGCGCGAGAATGTTATTTCTGCTAAGTGGTTTATCGATGCCCTCCTTGATAAATGGATGGACATATCTACGAAATTAGAGCAAATGATGAGTTTATCAGAACTTGTTCGAAAAGGTTCAAAGGAAAATTTAAAAGATGAGCCGATCACACGGGCTGTTCGCCGCCATAAATCAGATGCATTATTAACAATTAGAATGCTGACAGAGGTTGGGATTAGACCGCAGGACTTAAATGAGTTCGGAAAAACGGAATATGAAAAAGAACTCTCAAGACTGTGGGAGAAAATGGTTGAAAAAGATGAAGAAAGCGGCCACTTTAAAAAATTAGGATTATTCAATTTTGCAATAAAACGTCCATCTGTTTTAAAAATGATGATAAATGAACGGCTGAAAGAGAAGTATAATAAAGATATAGAAAATGGAGATAGACTTAAAGTATGCAAAGACAAGCTGAATTTAGAAGGTTCCGTTGTTTTACATGGATTCTACTTTCTTACGCCTATTCAGCAAAGCGTCTTTCAGACTTTGAAAAAAGCAGGGGTTAATATTACTTTTCTTCAACTTTATAATCCCGAATACCCTGAAACATTTTCATTTATTGAAAATGTTTTAGGGGAAGAGAACGGGTGGATTCCCAAATCTGATTGGATAGTACAGAAAGAAGATGAAAACAAGCAACATATATTAGCCCCGAAGGTTGCTGGTTTTTTTGAAGATCGTCCCAGTATGCATCAAGAAGAACATGATAAGAAAAGAGTTACTCAAGTTTGCTATAAAAACGTGTATCAGTGGATGAAAGACTTCAAAAAAGATATTGAAAAATTGGAAGAAGGGCCTCACCATTTAACGGTTATAAATCAAGAGCTCAATACCAGGATAGAAGAATTTTTTCCAGAGCATTCTCTGTCGGAACGAAATTTTCTTTCTTATCCAGTTGGTCAATACTTGCTTCATTTGCATAAAATTTGGGATCAAGAAAAGAAAAAACAAGAGGTAGATCTTATAACCCTTCAGGAATGTTTCGTCTCGCCGTGGCTTCACACTTTGGACAGAGTTACAGGCGAGAAAAGATTTGCATCGGATTATGTATACCAAATGCAGTTTCTTGACAACTTCTTCCCTCCTAAAATGACCATGCAGGAATGGAAAGTGAGTGTAAGAAAGTTAATTAAGGATACAGAAAGCAGCCCTTTTTTAATAAGAGATATTCCAGGAAAACCTGAGCATCATAGATTTTTAGATGAAATAAAAAATCCTATAAAAAAAGTAGCTCCTTATTCCATCCCAGCTGAGGATTGGAAGCTAATATTAGAATTTCTTAGTATTATGGATTCTCACATCAAAATTCTGTTTAATGACATGGATCATCTTTTCTCCTTCAAAGAATATTTTGGTCTTCTTGATCAAATTATTACAAAGCAGTTGCCGGAAGAAAAATTATTAAAGCATGAAAAGGAAATGCTGAATAGAATAAAAAAAATATCTTACTACTATGAATCAAGCCCAAACGGAAAGCGGTATCATATTGAGGATATTGCGGAAGCCGTGCATCTGCTCCTCTCAGCTGAATTTGAAGAGGAGCCTAGCCCAGAAGTGAAACAGGAAAAAAAAGCTCTCCGTATTCGATCATTTGCTGAAATAGATGGAATTATTTTTGATGAAAAACGAAATATTCATGTATCCGGCATGGATGAATTTTCTTTTCCTCATGCTGAGTCATCCATCCCTTGGCCTCTTACTATTGAGACAGTTAAAAACTTGTCTGACAAAGTTGATTCTTTAAACGTGATGGTAATAAGAGAAGAACATAAGGATATAATTCCTAGATTCCTTTTCTATATTCTTTTATCAGGAGATCAGGAGCTCACGCTTTCTTGGTTAAGAGAGCGCGGCGATAAAAATTCCCTTGGTTCTTCTTTCTATCTTAAGATCTTGGAAGAGGTAGATCAAAAATCGGAAAGTTATATCGAGGAGATTAAGGATCCAACTACTCCTTCTAAGGAATTAAAGAATGAGACTGCAGTCTACAGTTCTGAACTAAGTCATTATTCTGATTATGCTTTATCAGAATTAAATATTTGTCAGCGGAGATTTTTTTACAGTTATCTGACACAGCCGTTTAGTGTATATACTTCTGACTTTCATTACAGCTTTATATACGGAAATTTGTACAAGTTACTTTCTAAATTCGACCCTAAACCCGCTTCTTTAATAGAAGATGTTTTTCCTTATTGGACTAAATTTAAGCAAAAGGCGAAAGCAGCTACCGCAGAAAGTTACAGTAATGAGCGAATTCAATCTTTTGAGTTTGCCGGCGAAAATCATCAAGCCTTAAGTGGGATAAAATATTTAATTAACCTAAGTAATAAGGAAGAAGGCTGGAGGAGAGCTTGGAAGAATGAAGGGTATAATTTAACTCAATCTTCTATTGAGCTATTTAAAGCAAACCCAAGTTCCAGCTGTAAGTACTGTCCTCATGAAAATTTTTGTCCATCAGCGAGATACGCGGTTGATGATGAGAGATATGAAGGGTAGGGAGGAAAGAACATGAACAGAGAAGTTGCTAAAGATTCTAGTTCTAATCAACTTACTTGGAATTCTTTTTTGAAATGGGTGTCTTCTTCTAAATCAATTCACCATTCTTCTATTGAATATCAGACAGAAAAGCTCCTACACAATATTACTTTAACGAAGAAGCAGGTAGATATAGTATTAAAGGATAGTAAGTTTCTAATGATTAAGGGTGGAGCAGGAAGCGGAAAGAGCCTGTCTCTTATCTCAAGAATGATGGGCAGAATGCTTGAAGAGGACTCGGGACGGTACCTTTATGTAACATATAACGAAAAACTCATTTACGATATGTATCGCCGGCTTAAACAATCGCCTTATTATGAAGCTATAAAGGAGCGTCATATTGCTAAGAATAATGTCCAGTTTTACACATTTCACTATGCAGTAAAAAAATTACTTGATGAAGTGAATATTTTCATTCCTGAATTCAGCACATCACCTCAGCAACTGCAAAGAAGTAATGATATGATGATTCGTCAGCTTCACCGTGTAATACAGGTCCTTGATACAGAAGAGTTCGCAGATATGCCTGCTATTCACAAGATCAGAAAAGAGAAAAATGTGGACTTCCTGAGAGATGAATTTTTATGGATGAAGGCAAATAACTATCTTACTGAAAAGGATTATATTAAATTTGAGCGTGCAGGTCGCGGTAATTTGCCCTGGATTTCCCGTGAACAAAGACGGACAATTTTTAAATTATTCGAAAAATACAGGGAAGAACAGGTTTCTGTATTTCACGGAAGGTTAGATGCAGAGGATTACGCATTACAGCTGATTCAAAATATACGAAGTATACCAGACTCCTTAAAATATGATCATATTTTTATTGATGAAGCTCAAGATTTTCAACCAATGCAACTCTATGCTTTAGCACTTTTAACCAAAGGAACATTGACTATCTGCGGGGACGACAAACAAAAAATTTATAAAAACAGTCCTTATTCTTACAGTAAACTGGGGATTGAAATTGATAGGAGCAACAGCTACGTACTTGAAGGGATTTTTCGCTCTACTCAACAGATTATGACCTTGGCAAACTCTCTGCAATTTAACAGGGGGGAAGAAGAGAACCTAGAAAATGAAAAGTATAACAGCGAAGGCTACATCCCAAAGTTATTGTATTTCCCGTCTTATCATTCTCAAATCCAGTTTATCATCAAAGATATTCAAAAAGTGAAAAAACAGTACCCGGGAGAGACTGTAGCGATTATTCATCGTTTTCAAAATATAAGGCTTGAAAATGAATTAAGGACAACTTTAGGAAGGCACTTTTTAACTAATAGAGTAGATGAAAAAAACGAAGCAGGCTCAGGGCAGCATGTTTATGTAACTGATGCTTATTCAGTAAAAGGTTTGGAGTTTGATCATGTTTATATAATTAATTTTGATCGAAATAATTACCCGCTTCAAACAGAATTATCTTCATTAAAAAAATATAATAAGGACTCATATAATACAAGTCATTACGAAGAGGATATGAAGCAGATCTACGATAGGGAGAAACGAGTACTGTATGTTGCCCTAACGCGGGCAAAGAAAACAATAACTCTTAGCTATAACGGTTCTGATTGGGAAAGTGTCTCCCCTTTTGTTTTTGACTTTGTTCCAGGAGATTATAAGTTTTCTAAATAATAAACAGACAACCGCTGGGATATATCGTCTTAATTACAAAATATCTGCACCAAACTTGAGTGTGTATTTTTTTAAAACTAAAGGATATTGAAATCAAATCATTAGCCAATGTTTTTAATCATACAGAACCTTACAAATTGGGAGGTGGAAACGAAATGCATACAGCTGGACAATGAAAAAAGTATCCAGGAAAGAAAAAAATGAAGATCCTACAGAAGGGCCAAACGGCTCTTTATATCGGCACTAACTACAATATTAAAGAAGACAGTTAATATTTAACTGTCTTCTTTTTTTGCAATAATTTATCTATTTGTTTTAAAGCGTAAAGCAAATTAAGAATCACTGGAATTAAGTTCATTAATATTTGCTTTAGTTATTACCATACTGGATGTAAACAAGTTATAAAGCGACTCTTGACTAAAATGCTTTTTTCGATGAAATTCCAGCAAGTACAGTAAATCCTCAGCAGTTATACCACACCCTTTTGCCCCGGTTTTAGTTTCAATTCTTCGTAAATTTTTTTCGAAGCTTTTACCGAAACTTTCTGCAACGTAAATGAAGAATTTAGCTTTGTAGGATGGAATATAACCGCTTTCTTCCACAGAAATCCTGTTAAAATGGTCATTAGGAATACTATATCCGCTCTCTGCTTTACAATCGATTAATCCATTTAAATTTAATATTTCAATCACCACATCAGGAGATTTTCCTTCTTTTCCTGTCCATCTTGCTTTGTCCTGGCCGAGCAGCTCCATAAAAATTTTCGTTGTTGTTTTTTCGAAGTCTCTTGCAAACGTTCTGCCGCTCTTTGAATAAATTAGATACTGTTCCGAAAAGTAATCTGAAGGTTCTTTTTTTAAAACCTCGTTAACCACTTTATTTGCTGTTTCTTCTGAGGTCCCGGTGCTTCTAGCAAGAAGAGTAATAAATTTCTTATCGATCATTTCTGCAGTCATAGGGTTGTTTTGAAGTTCTTCTGCCAGTTTAATTTTCAAAGCAATTTCACCGCTTTTACGATTGGAAGATTGAGAATGGGTAAATTTCGATTTGGATGGATCCATTCCCAGCCGCTGTTGAAACTCAATCTCTCTTCCCAGTTCGTATTTAAAAGTTCTTGGTTTTTTATTAAGTCTTTCTTCCACTTCTTCAATAACTTCTAGGTCGGATTTTAACCAGAAGGACCCTTTAGAACGCTCAATAAAACCGCTGATTTCAATATTATTGATAAAAGTATTAGCGATATTGTTGTACAATTCACTTGGGCTCAAAGCAATGCCGCTTTTCCGATGATCGACGATAAGTTGAACAACCTTATCCAAATCACTGTCTTTTTTGGCCATTGGGATCACAAACTCCGCAAGTTCTTTCTGAGTTATCCTAATTACACCGTCATCCTCCAATATAGATCCATCATCGACCAGTACTTCTCTCATTAATAGGTTGAACAGAAAGCGATACGGAAAGATTTCAATTTCTTCATCCATTTTAATAGAAGCCGAGTAAGGTGACGGATAACGGAATTGAAATAACTGCTCGGTCAAAACGCTTGCAGGATCAGTTGCCGTAAGCAGTCTTTCACCTTGATACGTTAATTGAATACACCCATTTTCATCAAAAAAATAAAGTCCTAAGGCCGCGATTAAAGCCACATCTGTTCGTGCACCGCCGGGGCTTGAATCAACAAAACCCCCGATTGATTTCCCTCTTAAACCGTCAATTTGCAGGTGCTCATCGCGTTTTAGGTGATTTGAGCGATCACCTTTCCATTTGGAACCGATAATTTCATTTTTAAAATCAGATCTAATCATCTGAGAAAGACCTGTCCATTTCCTGACAGATCTGGGGATCATCCAATAATCAATTACTTTTGATTCTTTTGATTTCGGCATATTATCTTTTGTGACTTCTACATTTCCCATTCTCACCACGTCACTTTTTTCAATCATTGCGGTGTTACCGACTTTTATAATTGATATATTTTTTTTTTTTGCTAACTTCAATACTGATACTTGGGATAACATTAACAGCTTTGCTGCTTCAGCTACAGAAATAAGCTTATTTTCCATGAAGAAACACTCACCTTTAAATTAATTATGTATTATTTCGATGTTTCGATCTTACCACAGCTAATTTTAATTTTGACAGCTGTTTTAAATTTTTAAGCTGAACTTTGTTGTCAGGCCAGAAGACCAGAGGGTTTTATTTAATATGACCAAGGATATTTGTGAATGTCGACTTCATTATTACTTTGAACGGAAGGCTAAGTAAAAGAACCCATCCTCAAAAAAGAGACATTCCCAAAAGGAGTGTCTCCACTACTTATTGTTGGTTTTAAAACAGAAATTGTGCAGTAGCCGTATTCCTGGCATCAAAAGGTACTGAAGAATAATACCATCTTCAATCTTAATCTTATATTTTTATTTTTTAGGATGCCAAGGGCCTTCAGCAGATGGGTTCCACACAATGAAAACATTTATTTGAAAAAATTTCGAAACTTCATTTCGCATTAATATGGGAGCTAATTTTTGTGGTTCCTAAGGGGAGTGTGGTTGCAGGCAAAAGGAGGGGACAAGTAACTATTTTTCTTGAAGGAGGTTCCTTAATTTATTAATTGCTAGTTTGTGGTTTTTAGAAACTGCCTGCTGAGAGATGTTCATTATTACCGCTATTTCTTTAAATGCCAAATTATCAACATATTTTAACTTTAGTGTTTTCTTTTGAGTATTGGTTAATTGGGATAGAGCGTTGGCAATTTCCTTATCTGAGGTAATATCTTCGATGGATTCGGCATCTCCATTATAAATCTCATCATATCCTTCTTCTTTAACTTCAATCGTGTTTAATAAGGGGATAGACTCATCATTTTCAGCATTTAGAATGATAGGGAAATTTTTATTTTGATCGTTAATATTTATATCATATTTAACTGCTGTAAAATGTATGCTTTTGGATATGAGCGATACAAAACGAATATAAAATAAATGTTTTTTGAATTCTTCATCTAATTTATTCTTGTTTTTGCTTGAAGGAGTACATATGGCTTTTTTATACAGTGCATAATTTTTTTCTTCTTTTAAAAAGGACTTTATAATCTTATTATTTATAAACTTTTTATTGTTATCTTCAAACTCGAAAAGTTGATTGCTGCAACAATCAGATTTCGTCATTATCATCACCTCTTTTTTGTGGATAATACTTTACTATTTTATTAGAGATTTCTGATGTCCGTTGAACTAAATCAATCAGAAAATCTCTGTCTTCATTGGAGAGTGAGTTGTCATCTAAACATTTTGTGATAAATGTTTGTGTATTTCTTACTTCGCAAAAACACTTGAAAATATTTGGATTCATTTTCTCTCACCTCGAATATTATTTCCTAATTCCACAATAGCTTTTTCAAGCTTTTCCAATTTCTTTTCGAACCTAATAAAAAGATATAAGGCAACAAAGATTGGAAATCCGAAATTACCAATTATATTAACAAGGGTCGTGTAAGTTTCCATATAAGAACCCCTCCATTTTATTTCTTTTTGTGATATTTAGTTTGAAACTCAAAAAATCCTGGAGTTTTATCAACGTCGTATCTATTTACGATTTTAATAATCAAAATAACTAATTCTTGAGTTAAATCTTCTCTTTCTTGTAGTTTTGTTTGGAATAATGATTTCAGAATTTTAGGTTGAAATAAAAAGATAACCGGCTCTAACTTATGAGGTTTAGACTTAGCTTCACTCACCAATTCATATAAATCTTTATTCATTTTATATCCTCCTTAACATCTATAACATTGGTTGTTATTTAGTTGAATAATACTATAATTAGTTATTTATTCCTATTTCATATAATAAAATAATTGGAGCATATGTTTGTTAATGTTCCTTTTTTAACCTAGTTATAATAGGGTAGTTTACAGCTCAAATAGGTAATAATCAGGATTTAAAAATATAACTATCCACATTACCATTGTTACCTGCAGCACAACCAGAATATTAGAATTTTCCCCCTTCTCTTCTTAAAGTCCGAAAGTCTCAAATAAAACAACCATTTTAGTGATTTTCTAAATTTATTTGTTTAGTATTTTAAAATAGAAAAAGAGACTGCCTAAGCTAGACAGTCTCCGAAATTATTTTGATGGACATTCTTTTGGTCTTGCAGCACCAGGAACACACATTCTACAGGTCCATGCAGCACCTACAACTGCAACTGAACATACTGCACATACAATACAAGAAAGTGGATTAAAACAAGTACAGCACCCACCAAGACAACTTCCATAAGTAATTAAACAACTATTCCAAGTAGAACATCCTCCTAATTGTTTGTTCATACATGCTGTCCATGATAGAGAACAAGAATCTGCCTGGATTGTAACGATTTCTCCATTTTCATAAACAAATGTTCTTTCATTACCAATTAAAATAACTGGTGTCATATTACTTTCATCAATAGAAAGCATACCAATTAAATTTTCCTTTTGGTATAAAGGAAGAGAAAATATATTTAGGGACTCTGAAAGTACTTTACCCTCTTTATCTTCTAAATACTTGGTGTTCTGAATGACATACTCTTCATCATTGTTTAAAGTATAACCTTCGTTAATAAGGTGCTTTGATAATTTGTTAAATTCCCAATTTGAATTAGCGAGTTTACGTAGATCTGTTAATAGGATATCATCTTTAGTTTTAGTTGCAACGTTATAAAGGTAGGTCCCATTAACTTCGGTGTAATGTACTTCACCATCTAATCCTTCGTGTGTTTTCACAGGCATAGTAAATTGCTTACCAATCGTACTTTCCATTTTTGCAACTTTGCCTTCATTTAACACAGAATAATCAATTTCGTTTGCCTGCAACTTACTAAAGTCAGCTGCAAGATTAAATTGGGCTGTTACTTTTTCCTGGATTTTCTCTTTAAACGATTGTTTTTCTAGCGCATTTAAAGATAATGATTTAATGATTGTCATTTAAAATCCTCCTTATAATTTTTTACCTTTCAATCTATAAGGGAGGATTTACTAACTTTTTTACAACCTCACTGAAGTTTTATTTAGATTAGTGTACAAAACCTTGAACAATTTGGGAAATCATAAAAACCAACAAACTTGAAATAATAGCTCCGACCAAAATATTATAGCCTGAAATGAAATCATTATAGAATCCAATTGTTCCAATCAATAAAAAAATCAGAATAAAAACATATGATATAGAGAGAGAAACTAGAATTTTACGAAAAATACGTTGATCTGCAACAACGTAACTACTGTTCCACTTATCATTTTTTTTCTCGACTAAGAAATTAATTACTTGATAACCAATAACAAGAGAAGCTATTCCCCACATAACCCAGAAATTACTTCCTGATTCATCTACCAAAATTGAATAACATGAATATCCAAAGCCTAAGAATAAGCATATATAACCAACTAAAATCATCCACTTTTTCAAACGCATAAAGATCCCTCCTGAATTTAATCTGTTTTTTCTTCTAAAAAGAATAATTTATCAATTGGTTCATTTAATACAGCAGAGAGCATCAAGACAATTCCTATTGAGGGTTCGTATTTTTGCTTTTCCAAAGCAACAATGGTTTGTCTGTGTACACCTATTCGATCCGAGAGTTCTTCTTGAGTAAAATCATGTAATCTTCGAAAATATCGCACGTTGTTTTTTACTTTTCCTCTTTTCAAATTTTTCACCTCTTATGTATAGTATTATATACAAAATGGATTGAAAAAAATACATTTTAAAGAATAAAAGGAATTGAATTGGAGATAAAGAGAAAAAATAGAGTATATACTTTGTTAAATATAAGTTGTTGCTGTTGTTTTATATTAAGTTTAAAGTATTTGGATTCAAATTTTTTGATACAGAGTTAGACAATAAGATCAAAACCAATGAGCCACTAATGCTAGACCTATATGATCAAAAAAGAGACATCCCACCAAAGGAATGTCTCTCTCCTTATAAACTTATAGCACTCATCATCCCTTCATGCGTCGCTTCTTCGATGGTACGCGGTCCCAGACAATCCCCAATCTGCTTCACAACGGGAGCATGGCCTTTCATTTCTTCGAATAGTTCTGTGTTGGGAATGCGGCCAAGGGAGAGGACGATGGAGTCCCAGTTTGTTAGTTCTTGTTTTTGTTGGGTGAATAGGTTCCGGATGATGACGTGATTCTCTTTGATTGCCCCGATGTCGTAATGGGGTAGGAGTGTGACGTTTAGGTTGTATAGTTTTTTTAGGTATTCATTTCTGAGATATTGGTGGACGGTTTCACCGATGTGGAGTCTGGCTGATATGAGTGTTACTTGGTGTCCTTTTTCGGCTAGATAAATGGCTGCTTCCATGCCAGGCCAGTCTCCGCCAAAGTCGAATACGAGTACGTTGTCTCCAACTTTTTTAGTTGAGCTGAAGAGGTCATCCATCATGATAACTCGTGAGTCATTTATTCCCTCGATTGCTGGTCTATAGGGCCTTGAGCCGGTTGCACAGATAATGGCGTCCGGTCTCGATTCGGATATTTCTTGGGCGGTGGCCGTCTTTCCTAATTGTACATTTATATTGCTTCTCATTAGTTTCCGGGAGTAGTTATCGAGCATCGATTCTGCGAGTTCATGCCGCATGGGTGCTTTGCGCATGGTGCGGAGCAGGCCGCCGATTGATTTGCTTTGATCCATCAGTGTAACGGAATGTCCTAGATAGTCAGCAGTAATGGCTGCCTGTAATCCGCCAGGTCCGGCGCCGATGACCAGGACATTCTGTTTGTTTCTTGTTTTCTTTAATTCTGGTAATATCCATGCTTCTTTACCCGTTGTCGGGTTTTGGACACAGCCAATTGGCAGTCCTTTATGATAGTGACCGATACAGGCTTGTAAGCAGCCTATGCATGCATCGATTGTTTGCAGGTCTCCGCTTTTTGCTTTGTTGGGCATGTCTGGGTCGACGATTAAGGCTCTGGTCATTCCCACGACATCGGCTTTTCCGGTTGATACGATCTGTTCCGCTTCAACGGGGTCGACGATTCGATTACCGACAAAGACCGGAACCGCTCCTGCCATTCTGATTTTGAATCCATGTGGAGATAGGTAAGCGTGCTTTATCGGTGAGGGCGGCACGATATGAGTTGATCCCTCGAAGGTGCTTGAATCCCCGGCTGTGACATTGATGAAATCCAACCGGACTTTTTCCGCGAGATATTCGACGATTTGCACGGAATCCTTCATCGTTGTCCCGTCCATCGTCAATTCATCTGAGCTCATGCGAATGCCGACGGTAAAGTCTTCTCCCACTCTTTCCCATACTTTCTCCAATATTTCCACGATGAATCGCATCCGATTTTCAAAGGACCCGCCATAGAGATCGGTGCGTTTATTTGTCTGCACCGACCAAAACTGGGCAGGAAGATATCCGTGTGAACAGCAAATTTCAACTCCATCAAGTCCGCCTTCCTTTGCCAGCTGTGCTGAATGGGCGAAGCCTTCAATCACTCCTTCAATATCTTCCAGGCTCATTGGTTTTGGCATGACGCCGAAGCGCAGGCTGGGAACGGCAGATGGCGCCCATGCCGCATTTCGATAGTCGCTCGATACAACTTCCCTTCCGCCATGAAATAGCTGGGAGAATACCTTCGTTCCATACTTATGGAGCGTTTCGGAAATCTCTTTGTAGGCATCGACAATTCTTTGGTCATATCCTGCGATCGTTTTGGACGTAAGCATGCCGGATGGATGTACGGATGCTGCTTCAAGGATGATCAATCCGACGCCCCCTTTAGCACGGGCTTCATGATAGGCCACCATATCCGAAGTGGGGATTCCGTCCGTGACATGATTTGTTTGATGTGCTGTACTTAAGATCCGGTTTTTTAATTCAGTAGAACCGATCGTTAACCGGGTAAACAGATTCTTGAATTGAGCCATGATCATGACCACTCCCTAATTTTAGATAGAATGAGAGTATAGATGGCACCAATCGCCCTCTACCTATCCCTATATAGGTTCAATATGCAATAATCATGCCGTTCGGGGAGTGGTGATTAATAATCGTTTTTTACTTTTATAAAGAGGGGATTGCCCATGAATATAGTATTTTATATATAGATAACTGAACCTTTTTTGAGAAGTGGTGATTCATTATAGGTTCAGCATTAGATTAGTTGATAGATGGACATTCATTGCCTAAGAAAGGGTCACTTATTTCTTTGCGTATAAAAAAGTGTAACAAAATCGGTTCGATTTCGAATGATGGGGTGATTGTGTGGACAATGAATTAAAAAAAGAATCACTAATTGTATTTTCCGATATTTCTATTTTGGATGTAAAATCATTACTGAAAATTAATTCCTCTCCCTTTATTGTCATGAAAAATCACTTGGAAATCCTCGGCATATTAGATGAAGGTTTCTTTTTGAAGAAATTGGATAGTGAGGGGCAAAATCAGGAAATAATGGCTTTTCTTAATACATCGTTTGTCGTTGTGGAGGATTTAGATAAGCTAAGTGAAGAGGATATGAGCACCTACGATTTTGTGATCCAACATAATGATAACCAATATAGATGCTATCCGATTTATGAAGTCAGGGAAATTCTGCTTAAAAAGAAGATTAAGAGCTTAATAAGTCTAAATGAATCACTGCATGAAGAGCTGGAGGTGACAAGAAGGAAGGTCAAAGAGCTGACACAAATCTTGGATTCCAGTTATGATGAGATTTTCGTGACGGATGCGAACGGGAACACGTTATTTGTGAGTGAAGCGTGTAAGAAGCTTACAGGGCTGCCGCCTGAGGCCTTTATTAATAAGAACATCATTGAGTTAGTTGAAAAGGGATTGATCGTCAATTCGGTTACACTAAAAACCATGAAAACGAAAGCGATCCATTCAGCGGAACAAACGTATCCGCATGGGTTGACTGTATTCTGCACAGCAAAGCCGATTTTTGATGAAGAGGGGAACTTATATAGAATTGTTTCGAATTCCAGGGATATTACGGAATTGGTTGAGATGAAGAGTAAATTGAACAGAGTGAATCTTAGGAATCAGCGGGCCCAGCATGAGAATTCGAGAACCGTTTCGTTCAATAACTTCATTACAAATTCGGATAAGATGATAAAGGTTTTGGAATTAGCTGAAAAAGTCGCCCCGATGGATTCATCGATCTTCATCCATGGTGAAACCGGAGTCGGGAAAGGCGTATTAGCAAGAATCATTCATGATCTCAGCAGCAGAAAGGATAAGAAATTTATTCAAGTGAATTGCGGCGCGATTCCATCCGCTTTAATTGAGTCCGAGCTGTTTGGCTACGAAAGCGGTGCATTCACGGGAGCCAATAAGCACGGGAAACAAGGGCTTGTGGAGAGTGCTGATGGCGGCACGCTTTTTCTTGATGAAATCGGGGAAATGCCGCTCGACATTCAAGTGAAAATCCTGCATCTGGTCCAGGAGAGAACTTTCATGAAGGTGGGCGGAACGAAGGAGAAAAAGGTGAATATTCGTATTATCTCCGCTACGAATAAAGACTTGAAGCAAATGATCAAGAATAATCAGTTTCGCGAAGATCTATATTATCGATTGCATGTCGTTCCAATGGAAATTCCGCAGCTACGCGAGCGAAAGGAAGATATTCTATTATTAACCGATTATTTTCTGAAGAAATTCAATGAGAAATATGGACAATCAATCAGTATCGATGATCATTCGAAGTTAATTCTGCAGCTGCAGGATTACCCGGGTAATGTTCGGGAATTGGAAAATGTAATTGAACAAATTGTCGTGACGGCTAGAAAGCCTATCGTAACGATAGAGGATTTGCCTTCCGATTTAACCTACAAAGATACGGCGCTAGTCAATTTAACAGGAATCATTCCCTTGAAAAAAGCGTTAGAGGAAACGGAAAAGCAATTATTGTCACAGGCCCTTTCCACCTATAAATCAACCCGAAAAATGGCCAAAGCCCTAGAGGTCAGTCAAACGACGATCATGCGCAAACTAGGAAAATACCAATTTAGCTATCATGACGATAAATAAAATTAACCTCTGTTAAAATCCGAATATTCAAAAACTTGGTATGGATATTGCATATTTAACTATTGATTATTTCTATTTTGATAAGGGGGTCAAGAAATGGGTGAGTTAATTTTCTCTTTAAGTTATGGAGGTTCCTTAATTGTCATGGGGTGGGTCACGAAGGTGTTCCTAGTGAAAATGAAAAAGAGCCAAGAAGAAATAAAAGAAAAAGATCCGATTGAAAAGGTGGGGATGTAAGTGGCCTTTCTCCTTGGTATTATCATATCTTTTTGTGTTTATGTCTCGATCGGCATTTTTTTATTCAGGAAAGTGAAAAGCTCAGAGGAGTACTATGTTTCTGGACGAAGCGGAAACACATTGATGATAACTGGTACGCTTGTTGCCTCCTTCCTAAGTACTGTATCATTCATGGGAGAAGCGGGATTTTCCTATGAGGGGTATCCGATCCTGCTGCTTATTCTCGTGATTTTTAATGCAAGCGGCTATATATTCGGAGTGTTCCTGTTTGGCAGGTATTTAAGAAGAAGCAAATCATTGACGGTTCCTGAATTTTTTGGTAACCGCTTTCATTCCAAGAAGGTCCGGCTGGCAGCTGCCATCACGACGATTCTCGGAATTGCAGCATATTTGGTTGCCGTTACCCAAGGGGCAGCCGTTTTATTGGCCGAGGTTTCCGGGGTTTCCTATCCAATGGCCCTGGTGATCATGTGGGTCGTGTATTCATCCTTTACCATTCTCTCAGGAGCGAAGGGGGTCATGGTGAATGATACCATAATGTTCTTTTTATTCTCGATCGCAACGTATATTAGTTTTCCTTATATTATCAAATCAGCAGGCGGGTTTCCTGATGCCGTTACTAAAGCGGCAAACCTGGCGGAACGGCCTGATTTATTAAGCTGGCATGGCATTACCGGACCTGCCGCAACGATGGGAACTCCATGGGAGGCGTTGGCCTGGGCAGTCATCATGGGCTTGGTCTGGGGCATTGTCATTGCAGTGAGTCCGTGGCAAAGCAGCCGATATTTAATGGCTAGGAATGAGCACGTAGCCATCCGGGCAGGCGTTTGGGCAACCATATCGATTTTGACTGTCTATTTATTTCTCCATATCAGCATCTCGACAATCACCACGATTAAAGCCGATATCGCCCCGACAGAAAAGGTATTCATTTGGGCAGCGATGAATATTGTCCCGACATGGCTTGGAGTCATCATTGTCAGCGGCATCATGGCTGCGGCATTATCCTCCTGTTCGAGCTTCCTTCAAATAATAGGAAGCAGCATTACACGGGATATCATGGAACAATCACGGAAAAAGGAATACACAGATCACCATCTATTACGGGCCAGCCGCATTTCCATGGTTGTGATCAGCTTGATCATTTTATTGATTGGATTGTTCCAGCCGCCTGCCGTCATGTGGATCGGCTACTTTGCGGCTACATTATTTGCAGCATCATGGGGGCCGATTGCCATATCAAGCGTATTTTCAAAGAAGGTAACGAAAGAAGGAGCCTTTTGGAGCATCGTATTCGGATTCTTTGGAGTGATTCTCGGTGAAAGCCTCGGCATGTTCGGAATAAGCCTTCCCGTTTACCTCAATCCTGTCATCATTGGTTTAATCTTAAGCATAGGCGCACTTATCATTGGCTCCAAGTATGGAACGATCACCACCGAGGAAAGGGAGTTTCAGGCAAATATCCTTCAAACCCCTATTGAAATAGACGAGCAAAAAGAAATGAACATTACCCGCAGATACCCTGCCTACTTAATGATCAGCGGCGTCATGATCATCATGGTTACACTAGTGTTTTATTATTGGCCGATAAATATGAATTGAATGACATATACTCATGTACTGGCAGGGGAGATCCCTGCCTTTTTTTTGACTGAAAAAAAGTGTCCAGGTTTCCCTAAACACATTAAGGATGAATCGTAACCATTGTCCCGATTGGAACAATTCTTGATAATTCCTCCACGTCCCGATTATGCATGCGAATACAGCCCTTTGAGACGGCTTTACCGATAGAGCTGGGATCATTCGTTCCATGAATGCCGTAGTGCTCTTTTGATAAACTCATCCACATTGTACCGAAAGGGCCTCCAGGGTTGGGGGCTTTATTAATGATGATGAATTGTCCTACTGGTGTACCGGAAAGCATTCTTCCAACGGCGATTGGATATTGTTTTTGCAATACTCCATTTTTTAGCAGCTTTAACTTACGAGTGTTAACGGACACATCGATCTGAAATGGAATGGTATCAGCAGGAGGAAAACCAGGGATCATAATGGGTTGACCAGGATAAATGACATTTGGATTTATGGTCGGGTTAGCATTGATGATTGCCGATAGCGGTTTCCGATAGTCCCTGGATATCTGTGTCAGTGTTTCACCTGGTTTAACTGTATGAATCAGTCTGAACACCTCCATAGGTTATAGTTGTCATGTTTCATTCTATGTGATTTTTCAAAAGTGTTTCGTAACTCGTTGTTAACTGTTATCTTTTTTTAATGAAACTTATATGTTAAGTAACTAAGCCGAAAAGAAACCGAAATGAACATTTGATAAAATAAGTTTTTATGGAGATGGATTTTTGTTAGTTAAAGAGGGGGAATAAAGGTGGAGGAACATGTGAAAAAGGCTTTAGTAGAATGGAATGGTGAAATTAGTGATGTGTTAAACGGTATAGAAAAAGAGTATGAAGAAGTTAAGCGTGAACTTCAGGTTTATTCCTATAAATTCAATATTACCAAACAGGTTGTACAATCCACTATAAATGATGAAATTATTCGAAACATCCGCGAGCTCTATCATAAACCTTTTGAACAAAAACTGAATGAATTGAAAGAATCAATAAAAGAGCTGGAAGAAAAGAGAAAGGTTTTTCAAATGTTTGTCGATAAAATTGAAAAGGTTAGTGAAAGAGAAGAAGGAAAACCGCAAATATCAGTCATATAAGGCAGCGATGCACCATAACCATTATGACTCTACTATTCTATACACAAAAACAATGGCAGCGAATATAACTGCTTTTTTTTGCTGGAATTTGCAAAAAGCGGCCCCTTGTTTACCCCAACATCTAGCCGGGTACACTATCCTATAAACAGGAAATGGGGGTATTCTATGTGGAATGCGGTCTTTTGGGGAGGGGTTTCGGGTTCCGCTGTCCTGCTTGGCGCACTTGCAGCCATCTTCATTCCGATAAAGAAAAACATCATTGGCTATATTATGGCTTTTGGAACGGGCGTATTGATTGGTGCAGCGGCATATGAGCTGCTTGCTGATTCGGTGAGTGATGGAGGAATTTGGGCGACGGCGATCGGATTCATCGCAGGGGCCGCCGTGTTTACCGCCTTGGATATTCTTATTTCCAAAAAAGGTGCGGATAAAAGGAAACGGTCCAATAATAGCTCCTCGAAGGAAGCGGGCCTAGCCATTTTCATCGGGACGGTGATGGATGCCATACCGGAGTCGATCATGATTGGCGCAAGCTTAATAAGCGGTGGCTCGGTAAGCTGGCTATTGGTCATTGCCATCTTCATCAGTAATATTCCGGAGGGGCTCTCAAGTACAACCGGGCTGCTCAAAAGTGATTATTCCAAGAAGAAAATCATGCTGCTGTGGTTTTCCGTATTGCTCATTTCGGCACTATCCTCGATGTCGGGCTATCTATTCCTCGATCATGCCCCGGACTATGTCCTGGCAGCGATGGCAGCATTTGCAGGCGGCGGAATCATCGCCATGATTGCCTCAACGATGATGCCTGAAGCATATGAAGATGGAGGACCGATCACGGGGATATTCACCGCAGCCGGCCTGCTTATCTCTTTGGTTCTGGATTCGATGTGATAACGAAAAAGTGAGATTGTCCCCTTGGAAGGAAAGGGGGACAATTTTTTTTGGATAAATCTATCATAGAAGGAAATGACGCATGTGAAATAATGAAACCTATTTCTAAAAAAGAATTGTTGGTGTTAAAATATCATTTCAAATCATACACTCTTCATATAGATTCCAGACATTGAGGAGATGTTAGAAATGAACTTCGAGATGCAAATAGCGAATATGCTGGCTGATAATATAAATGGCTTCATTACATTCGTACGGGAAAATCATGAAAGTGAAAACAATTGCTTTTGTTTAAATAGAGATAAATTGTATCAATTGAAGCTTCTTGTTGAGGAGTTTAAGTTTCAAGTATTGGCAGATGAACTTAAACGAATCAATCGGTTTACATGGGATGAAAACTACACACATTTATTAGTTGATAGATTCAGAAAAGGGATGGGTATCATTGAAGAGTTTGTAGAAAATAACTACAATGATTTATTCATTTTTACCGCTAGACTTTATACGTTGAATAACCTCAGCTTAACCTTTTGCAAGGAGGAAGAATCGGGCACAGCCCTCGGCGAATAAAAGAAGAGCACATATTATCGTATATAATATGTGCTCTTCTTTATTTCATTATAGGGATAGTTGACCAAAAAGATTCTTATTCTTTAATACGCTCCAACCTGACCTTATTTGCTTGGCATCGTAGAGATATATTTTTTGACTACTTCATAAACATATTCTTGATTGGCTGCTGCTGTGCCTTGCAGTTTTCACAATCTTGTAAAGAAATCTGGACGAAGCAATGAATAAATTTGAGCTAATTATAGCAGGATTATTAGCAGTTATTGCGGGAAGCCTTTTAGCCATTGCTTATCAGCTATATCGGTGGTTGCCTGAAATTGTTCAAATGTTAATGTAGAGTGGGCTAACGCCCACTCTTTTTTAGGTTAGAAAGTATAAACCCATCAATACAGTTCTTTGATTTTTTCTGCGTATAATTACCATAAGAGGAAATATATGATAAAATAGAGGGACAACTGAGGATAGAGTGGGAGGTCACAGTTTCACCTTTACCATCTAATGATAGATGGGAAGGGAGGTGACCGCATGATACATTTTCTATTGAACATTGTAACAGATATTGGTAAAGACACTATAGTTGCTGTAGCAACCAGTCTCATCCTATCTGCGTTCAGTAAGAAAAAGAAAAAGAACCACTCCGCCCTCCAAGATGGAAATGGTTCTTCTTATGATTCTTCTGATTAAGAGTTATTAGTTGTGACCAACCACTCTTGCTAGTTGTCACCCTCATGTTACCAGCATGGGGGTGTTTTTAGTTTATGTTAATATAAGGATAACATACCCCAATTTTAATGTAAATATTCAGACACTGAAAAGGGGAGGTACTGTATCTCTTTAATTTGAATATTATTTTGACTTGATTTTAGGCCCCCAAAATGGAAAAAGGGAACCATCAGGCCCCCTTTTTGTTATATTGAACTTAATGTTTTACAACTTTAGTAGTTGCCTTTGAACTAGTATTCCCTGCCTTATCCTTAGCAGTTATTGAAAGTGTAGTTCCTTTTTTCTGTGCTTTAATCTTGACTGAGTAGGTCCCCTTAGAACTTGCTTTAGCTGAACCGAGGGATTTACTTCCTACCTTCACAGTTACAGTTGAATTAGCTTCTGCTTTACCAGTAACAACTTTATCATTGTCATCTACTTTATTTACTGTTGGCTTACTTGGTGCAATAACGTCTACAACAGTGACCGTTGTACTTGAACTCACATTCCCTGCACTATCTTTAGCTGTACTTGTTAATTTAGTACCAGCTTTTTGAACTGCAATTTTAACAGAGAACGTTCCTTTAGATGTTGCTTTTGCAGATCCTAACACTTTACTTCCACTTTTAACAGTAACCGTAGAGTTAGCTTCTGCTTTACCAGTAACAACTTTATCATTGTTGTCAACCTTATAAACAGTTGGCTTAGATGGGTTAACATTGTCTACAAATGCTGTTGCGGTAGCATAAATGTCATATTCAGTATTATCGTCAATGTATTCGTTATCTTGGTCAATAACACCCACATAGTAGGTGCCTTTTTTAGCTTGATACGCTTGTACTTCAACACCATCCTCATATTCAGTACCTAAATATTCTAATTTACTATTTGTAACAAAATCTTTTTGCACAGCCGCAAATCCTAGATCAATAACATATGAGTCAGATAATCCAGCCACTAATAAAACTCCACTACTAGGGACATCTATTTTATGAAAATCCACATCATTCAAAGGAAGCAATTGACCGATTGTTGCTTTTTCGTATGATGCGCTGTCTGCTGAATCAAAGTCATCATTGTACTCAGTTTCAAAAATATACTCATCGTTGGAAGAACTACTCATTCTACTCATTTTGTTAGAACCTTTAATTGATTGCGGTTGAGAACCATTTACTTCTTTTTCAAGTTGTTTAAATGTTTTAGAATCAATGAAACCTTTTTCAAGTGGTTTTTCCCCTTGACGTTCAATAGCTTTACTTGCCAATCCGTTCTCGTTTCCTTCGGCCTTCACAGCACCTACAGACAATGATGAAGCAAATAGACCTACAGCAACCAAAGATAAAATACCTTTATTACGCACGTTTTCTCCCCCTAAATTCGTTATTAAGAACTATGTAATACTTTTCTATACTAATACATAAGTCCCGTAATTACCATAATTTTCTTTATCTTAATTTTGACAAGAAATGCCATATAAGTGGGGAGTCGCAGGTGTTGAAAAAAATATCCTTGATTGTAAGACCGTACTCATACTATTTTTAGCTAATTGAAACTTTGGAAATGGCAACATATCTTCTATATCATCAAGTTCTTTTAATGTAGTAATCAAAGTCGATTCATCAAACTGACTATGATACCACTGAAGAGAAGTTAAATAAAAAGGAATTCGATCCTCACCATCATTCGGAATAACCTTATAAATATGCTGACTGCTATCAGATCCCAAGTCATAGCTTTCGGAAATTTGTAGCTTAGCAAAATCCTCGGTACATTCTCCTCCTATATCGTGATCAGACATTCCGTAATCTAATATAATATAGCTTCCGTCGGGTTGCATGTATGCTTCTAGAATCATTGCCTCAACTCGTCCACAAGGCTATATTCAAGAGTTTAACGGAAATCAATATTTGCATTTGAACTTACAAGAGTTAACTCAAGATCAGGTTATGATTTACGCTAAACGTTGGGTTGATGAAAAAGAGAAAAATCCAAAAGAGAAGATTAGAATTCGAAATACGCTGAAAATATGTTTACAAGACAAAATTGTAAAGGCACTTACAAAGACATCTCTACAGATAACCATTTTGTACCGGAAGAACCGCCACCCCAAGGGCCACCACCGCCCGGACATAATTAATTAAATCAGAAATCTTAGCCAAAGAGACCAGCAGCGATTGAAGGAGTTCTTCACAAACTCATTAGGGAGTGCGGAGCTGGTTCCAATTCTTAGACGCCATCAAACATATAAAAGATAACTTTACGATAACCAAAATGGTTTTAGACAGTTGTTCTTTCTCAGTTAACACAACTTATGATAAACTAGGGTTATCAGAATTTTCCAAATAACGGAACGTTCATTGTTCCGTTAAAGGGCCAGTTTAATTGAACAAGGAATTGGCATGACAGCTTAATTAGTGACCTCTCTACAACAAGCCGCAAATGAATTTTGACCAACGGGATAATCTTGTAAAGGGATTAAATTGGAGGGAATAGAAAATGGATGTAAAAACACTTTTGTTACAGCAATGGGCAAGCTGCTTAGATGAAGAAGACTGGTTTCCACCACTTGAAAAAGTGCTAGAGGATATCACTTTTGAACAGGCAATTTGGAAACCAGCTGATGGGGCAATGAATTCCATTTGGGAATTAGTTTGTCATTTACTTTTCTATGAAAAGAGATTTCTGATGCGATTTCTTGGTGAAACAGCGAATGAACCACAGGCAGAAAATAATGAATCTACATTTCGATTACCAACTGAGACGTTAGAAAATTGGAAGGAAACAAAACAAGAATACTTTAATGTTCATCGTGAACTTGGAAAAATACTAGCAAAATCAGAACATGAAGATTTGTATAGACAGATCCCAGGAGAAGATAATTCATTAGTGCTTGAACTAAAGAGTTTAGCAATGCACGACGCATATCATATTGGGCAAATTGTATTCCTTAGTAAAATGCAAGGAGCTTGGCCAGGGAAACGCAGCTTTTAAAAAAGCTTCATTAGCTTTACAGTTATTCCATTATAGGGGGCTTTAATGGAATAAGAACGGGAACGTCCAAATCGGACGTTCCCATATTTTATACTTGAAAAACAACAATACTACTTAACAAAGCCTAAATAAAAAAACAGGTTTTGTCAGGATTTGTAATGATCAACCAAAGTTATGACTACATTTCCCTTTTTATGTCCTAGCTCTACATATCTATGAGCCTCGGGAATCTGTTCCAGCGGGTAGCATTTATCAATGACCGATTTTATCTTTTCAGTTTCGATTAGATCTTTGAGAAATAGTAAATCTTCCGTAAGTACCTTTGCTATTCCTTGCCCTTCAACGGACACATATCTCCCGTTCGGGGTAAGTGCCTTCTTGCAATTGGCTTTCGAGCATTTCCCGACTGCATCAAAGATGATGTCATATCGCTCTTGTCTTTCCGTGAAATCTTCTTCCGTATAATCAATTACTTTATCTGCTCCCAATGATTTCACCAATTCAAAATTAGCGGCACTGCATACTCCGGTAACTTCTGTTCCAAAGTATTTGGCTAGCTGCACGGCTGAAGTTCCTACCGAACCGGATGCACCGTAGATGAGGACTTTTTGTCCCTCCTGGATCTTGCCTTTTCTGAAAAAATGCAGAGCTGTCGTTCCCCCAAAAGAAACGGCGGCGGCTTCCTCATAGGTCATATTGGCAGGCTTTATTGCGATTGCCCCGTCTTCAGTTAAGCATGTGTATTCGGCATGAGCCCCGAAGTTCATTCCAGTCATGGCAAAAATCTGGTCGCCTTTTTTGAATTTTTTAACATTCCTCCCTGTTTCCTCTATCTCCCCGGCCAATTCCACTCCGAGTATCGATTTTCGCGGTTTTCTAAGCCCCAAGAAGATCCGCATCGGCAGCCATAACAAGAAGGGGCTATTGAAGCTCCGGACTCTTATGTCCCCTGAAGCCACTGTTGCCGCGTGGACCTTTACCAGAATTTCGTTGTCCTTGGGTATTGGTTTTGCTACCTCTATGAGCTCCAGTACATCGGGTGATCCGTATTTTGTGCATACCATTGCTTTCATAGCAAGTCTCCTTAGTTTTGATTCAGTCTTTTAATACTATGTAATAAGCTGCAATATAAAACAAGATTATGGAAGCAGCATATTCACGAGTAAAACCTTGAAATTCACGAGTAAAATTCCAAAACTCACGAGTAAAAGCTTAGAATTCACGAGTAAAACCCCAAAACTTACGAGTAAAACCCAAAATAAGGCTAGTGAGGTATCCATACTTAATGTGTGGGTACCTATTTTTATGTATTTTGCAATTTATAAATTATAAAATGCAATATATATGTTGCAAAAAGTTAAATAAATCATATAATAAGGGTAAGCGAAGGAAATAAATGGAGGTTGATCAATGTGAATATATTTAAACGAACGAAAAAGATCACGGATGAGAGGATTGAGAATGTAAGAAATAAAATTTATAAAGAAATGTATTACGTCATCTTGGCGATTTGCCTGGGGAGTGCACTTTTCAAACTATATAAATATGGTGCAGGCAGCGGGGAGTTATATCTGGAATTCGCAATCCTTGTTGCAGGAGGGCTGTATTACTTAGCTCGTTCCATTTTCTTAGGTGTATTTTGGGATGAAGTGGAGATGCATGACCGCACCAGCAAAACACCGATGAGCAGGAAGACGGTTCTTGGTACGGTTACTTTATCGCTCGTCATCGCTATATTCATGGGGGTGAATAGTGCTGTATCTTATGCGGATGGCAGTTCCCAGGGCGTATGGTATTTTGTATTGGTATCGTTTGTATCCGTTATGATCTATTTGCCGATTTTACTTCTGTTTTTTGGTGGGATATACTTGCTAGCGAAGAAAATCGGAATGAAAAATAGCGAAGATAATAAGAAATTGTAGGTGCCTTCCCTTGAAAAATATAAAACTGAAGCTTGCGAGAGTAGAAAAGGACTTGTCACAAGATGAACTGGCCAAGATTGTCGGCGTATCCAGGCAAACGATAGGATTGATTGAATCCGGAAAGTATAATCCCTCCTTAAGTTTGTGTGTCGGTATTTGTAAAGCATTATCCCGTACATTGGATGATTTGTTTTGGGAGGAAGATTGATTAGGGGTATCCATTGACTTGGATATCTTTTTTTTTAGGAATTTATCATCAAAAAATGGGGGAAGGTATAGCATGTAAGCAAAAATCTAACATTCGAGAGGGATGGTTTGATGGATCGTACGCTTGGTTACTTACGTGAGATATTGTCTAACTATACGGACCAATATCCTGAAGCGCAGGAAATTTATAATAAAATCAAAAGCGGACATTTTCATTCTGAAGAAGAACTCGTCAATAAGCTTTCCGGTAAAGAAGCCAGTCTCCTTAACCATATTCTTCCTCAGGAAATTAAGCATGCGAAGGAAGCGAGTGATACGGAACGGGTCACGCAATTATCAGAGGTTTATGAACTGATTATTATATAATAAAACCTTGTCCATGATGATCATGGACAAGGTTTTGTTGGTTTTTTATTCCATTTCACTAAGTGAATCCATATGACTGGCAATCATGGCGATGATCGTGCTTGCTTCTTCCTTGCTGAAAATGAAATTCGTTTCATCCTTTATCAGATCATCTTCCGCTGTCCGAATCCGATTGATCCGTTTCAGCACACCATCACCTGTTTCCTGAACGATACCGAATTGATAGGTGACCTCGACTTCATTATCCTGGATATAGGCAGTCACTTCAGGCGTTTCCCAATCTACATCGATTTCGTATATATCGGAATCTTCGCCGTCATCAGTTTCATCATCCATATCCATATCATATTCGTAATCATAATCGGCATCATCCTCTTCCAAATAGTTATGGAAGCTCTCATGAACAGCGTCAACGATATCTTCAATGTCTGTAAGGATGACCTTGCTGATCTGCCCTAAATCCGGCTCGAACGATTCCATATAAAATTCTTCATTATACGGATCAAAAAACAGCGTGGAAAAATAATCCCTCTCATTGTCATCCAGCTCTGTATAAAACTCTATCCGTGGATGCTTAGACCCGCGCTCCACGATCATACTACCATTGCGGTCGTACTTTTCACAAATTGATTTAAGATGATCCTGCAATTCCCCGCTTACTCTGTCAAACCATTCTAATGACATCAACATCCACTTCCTTTCGTGATTATTATTTCCCAGAAAAGGCGAACATGACCTGCCATTTAAAACCAAATGCAATTTATCTTCGCATCAAAAATGTCAGTTATAAAAAAATGATTTAAAGGGAAAATAAAATATCTAATTTTAAAAAAATCCCAGGATTAAGGTGACAAATTCCAATGACCTTAAGACTACTCCGTATGGATGGAAGCAATTACAGTCGTTTTGAGACGGAATTTTTTTGAGTATTAACTTCCTATAAGTAATTTATTGAGACATTTTTTAGCCATTTGAGTAAAGGTTCTTATTAATTATTTAGTAGGTTCAATGTAGAAAAATATTCCAGATTCGGTGTCAACTGTAGGGCTAACATCACTAGTTTGGGTTTTAAAGATAGGATTTTGATCTTCACTTAAACCAGTGTAAATTGTAAAATCCTTTCCTGATTGTGTTGTTGTTCCCCAACTGATTTGGGAGGAATACTTTTTGACTTTATCATTCTTAACAAGAACATCTTGATCAGGGTCATACCAAGCAAATTTTCCTTTTTGCTCGCTGATGCTTGATACCCCTACTCCCAAGCCTTCTTCTAATTGTTTCTTATAAATAACAAATGTTTCTCCGTTTTCACTAACTTCGCCTATGATGTCATCCTTTGTCATCTTTTCTTCTTTAATGCCATAATTAATTGTTTCTTCTTTGGTTTTAAACCATTTCAATTCACTGGCTCCATCATTCGCTATTGCAGAACACCCTGTAAGTGCAATCATGGCAATTGCAAAAGATAACACTACCTTCATTTTAAAAACCCCTCATTTAAGAAAAGATATAGTACTTACATAATACATTCGGTGTAAATATATTTACAATATATAGAAAAAGTTTTCCTGAAATACATGTATGTCACCTTTTGGCAAATGCAGTGTTGAAAGTTTTAGAAACGGAACTCATGCTATCCGATACGCCGGGTTTTCAGATTCAAAGGGGAAAGCAGGTTACCAATTGCATTATATATAGACGTGGGAAAAACAAAATGAATCTTTGAAGCATTTGGGCAGGGAGACCAGGTCTAGAAAAAATTCTTTTAGCCCTTCTTTTGGTGATGTAACGGGCTAATTAGGTGTAACCTTTCAAATTTTCTTGAAAGTCAAAACAAAATACGGATCAAAAGCTGCCCAAATGATGGGCGGCTTTTTTCCATTTCCCTGAAAAAGTTTCAAGACCATGCTACTTTCATCCTGTAAAAGTTTATATAGAGTGTGAAAGGGGGTGAGTGATATGGCAAATCAAATTCCAGTTTCAAGTACGCTGCGAATCGATTTTGAGACAGGGTTAAATGAAAAAGGGGCTCTCGTTTTCAAGCGAAGGGCATTTTCGAACATCAAGGTCGAGGCGACGGCGGATCAGTTGTTTTCGACAGCAATTGCAATCGCAAGTGTGCAGAATTATCCAATGGGTGAAGTGACCCGGGTGGATACGTATTCATTGATTGGTTAATCGGTTTTGGAGAGATGTCGTACGAGGGGGAGGTGATTTGAAATGGCTAAAGTACTGGAATTGATTTTCGTTACGGAGGAAGGAAAGTCAGCGACGATTTCCGTAGATAATCCGAAGGAGCCGGTCGAAGTAAACACGGTTAAACAGGCAATGGAAAAAATCATTGCGGGGAACGGGTTCGTTACATCCTCCGGGGATTTCGTCGATTTGAAGGCAGCGCGCCTTGTCGAGCGGAATGTCGAGGAAGTGGAACTTATTTAACGAACGGGAAGGTCATCGTTGTTGGTCACATTTGAAGTGAGGTGAATAAAAGTGGATCAAATCCTGCCATTTGTCAGTGATATTGGGTTCCCGATCATTGTTACCCTTTATTTGCTTCATAGAATTGAAACGAAATTGGATACTTTGAATGAAACCCTTGTAGAGCTGCCAAATCGCTTGCGAGAAGGGATTCCCAAGTAGGTTAGGAAGCATCATGAGTGATACCATTCATGATGCTTTTCCTTTTGAAATGGAAAAGTTTTAATAGATACTAGTTTTATATCAAAACTATCGGGTATACATAAAACTGTAGCTAGTTCATCAAAAATCCAAACAATGAGGAGGAGTTTTAATGACTAACAACAATGAAAAAATGAGCAGGGAAGAAGCTGGCCGTAAAGGCGGGGAAGCGACAGCAAAAAATCATGATAAGGAATTTTTCCAAGAGATTGGTCAAAAAGGCGGAGAGGCCACTTCCGAAAATCATGATAAGGAATTCTATCAGGAAATTGGCAAAAAAGGCGGAGAGGCTCGAGCCGATCAACGTGATGGGTCCGATGATTGAAAAAATGAGCAAGGAAGAAGCAGGACGCAATGGCGGGAAAAAAAGTCGCCGCTAAATATAAGAAGCGACCTGAAGTCATTAGCAGATTCTAGTTTTATAGCTGTTCAAGCGGGTACATGATATATGTAGCTAGTACATGGAAAATCCAAATAATAAGGAGGAATTTTTAATGACTAACAACAATGATAAAATGAGCCGTGAAGAAGCAGGCCGTAAGGGTGGAGAAACAACAGCAAAAAATCATGATAAGGAATTCTATCAAGAGATTGGCCAAAAAGGCGGAGAAGCGACATCCGAAAGTCATGGCAAGGAATTCTATCAGGAAATCGGCGAAAAGGGCGGAGAGGCACGGTCTAATCAACGTGATGACTCCGATGATGGAAAAATGAGCCGTGAAGAAGCAGGACGCAAAGGCGGGGAAAAAAGCCGCCGTTAAAATATAATCCAGTGAAACTTATACATGACCGAGGGAGTAAACATTCCCTCGGTTTTTTTTATGCCAGCATAGCACATCGCAAAGTGTGCTCAGGGATTAAAGTGGGTAAAGAATAACACCTATAAAAGAAGAGGTGATGAAGAAGTTGATCGCTCATTATTCATTTCCCCGTTTAAAACTAGGCGGAGTTACATTCACTGCACGGCATTCATTGCTTGCTCTTGGACTTGCGGGAATCGCTTATCTCATTTCCAACAAAAGGAAGCGTCAAGCGGTATTCAAAACGGCTTCATTGATGTGTAAGATCGAACGGAAAGAGGATTCCATCAAGCTTATTTGGCCTGATGAAGGTGATTTCTATCGGGTATTTAGGGGGCAAGAGCTGATTTACAGCGGTCGGGAGCCATGTATTGCAGATCGGGGACTGACTCCCGGAACCATCTATACGTACACGATAGATAGCTTGAATGAACAAGAACAGCCAGTGAACAGGATGAAAATACAGACATCAACGACCGCCGAAAATAAAAAAGAGGATAATATCCTTTTGGATTTGGTGTTCACCACGATTGTCGCAAAAGGCCAAGCCAGCCTGGAATGGGAGCCCATCAAGGGAATAAAAGAATATACGATTTATCGAAACGGCGTGGATATTGGGAAAGTGAGCGGATGTTCCTTCAATGATCGGAGTATTAGTGAAGATCAGGAATACACATATACCATTAAAGCAAAGCGGCCCCTTCCACGTTCAGAGCAGGAGTCCTATGCAGTGAAGTCCCTTGTAGCGAGTATTGTCGGAGCCGTAAAAAAAGGTTCATCCCAAGCACAGGCAGCGATCGAGGAAATAACGAATACAAAAAAGATAGGACCTGTAAAACAGCTTTTGCAGCCGGTTGAAAACGATGCCGATGGGAAAAAGAAACGAAATTGGCATCTGCGCTATTCCACCTTTTTACCGGAAGAGTGGCTGAAGAACCCGAATCTGGCCTCAAAGGTTCCCTATTTTAAAGGAGACAACCGCGGGTTTGATCCTGAATCATCCCGATACAGGACTAGGGTCGATGTGTATATTCACGAAAAGGAAAGTGATGCCGAGATTGAATTTTCCAAAGCAGTCGGGAAAAGTGAGGCCTACAACCATGATGGGGATTTCCTCGAAGAAGGAGTGGCCTCGGATGAAGACATTGTAGTGAAGCACGTATTATCCAATCATGAGAAAACGACAATTCAGCTGACACACTCTGTAGCCAACCCGATCATCATTTCACCTGCCGTGGATTATAAAGTGATCGGGACCTTTTACCGAAATGGTGAAATCAATATCGCCGGCTATCATGATCAGGCCCCGCATCACGAAGTCTACCTAAAGGAGGCAGACGACCAAAACTGGGAACCGCTGCACCTAGCGGAAAACAAAGGGCTCGAAATGATGGCGCACCCTACGGCCAATCATTTATGGAGATACTCCACATTCACACAATGAAAAGGACGAAAAGCCAAGATCGCTTATCGTCCTTTTTTTGTTTATTAGCCTTTGTTATAGGAAAGCATTGATTTTTTTATAGTCCCGTTAAAATACCTGTTCCAAATCTGTGAGAAGATGTGAAACAAGATTAAGTCATTATAAATGCGGCAATCCTTGTATGACTATCCGTATACCTTTTTGCTTGAAACCTGCTAGACCAGAGTAGCAGCTATTAAGTTATTTCAATTATTAGTGAATTTTCGGTAATGATCGCTTTTGTTATATCTTCCAATTTTCCCTACTGGTTTTTGGCTAATTAGTTATTTAGGAAATTTAATTTAACTAATTATTGACCAAAATTCAAAAACGAAAATAAAATACAATAAGTAAAATGTACCGATTCATATAAAATATGGTAAAATATATCACGATAACTCCATCTATTGGTGGTGGCTCAGGAGGTTTTTCATATGGAATTTCTACAGGAACGGGTAAAGACTACGCGGATAATCCTCCTATAAGCAGTGTAAAAAGTTACTAAATAAATAGTTAGAGTAACAAAAAAGAGAGAATAAAACATGTAATGTTCAACATTTGGAAGGGGTATCTTGTGCGAAAGTTAATTATTGGTATTGTTATTATTTCATTAATAATATTTGCCTATTACTACTACATTGCTCAAATTGATAAAAAGAACAATAAACTCGATCTTAACGTCGAACAATCCCTTGAACATCAATTGACAACAAAAGACTATGAGAGTTTTACTTATAAAATTACCAATAATACAAATAAGAACTTTAATTTGCTATTTGCTACAGGTAATGAAATAGACGTAGAATTCAAAACAATAACGAATAGTCCAATTAAAGAGGGTAATATCATTACTGTTGAATCTCAACCGACTAAAAAACATAAAAAAGATTTTAATAAAGGAGACACATGGGAGTATACTATAAAAATTAATTCGAAGTTGCTTTCAAAAGGAGACTATCAATTAACTGCTCAATTTATTCCAAGTAATGCTAGTACTCTTAATAAAGTTGAGCAAATAATAACTCACCCTTAACAAATACATAAACACACTTCATAAATATTGTTCTTTAATGTACTAACCACATTTGTTAAAGAGTCTTACCGGCAATTCTATAACGTAAAAAAAGGTAATTCAGCTGAATTACCTTTTTACGTTATAGAAAGCCAATAAAGAGACTAATATAACGAGAAAATTAAATACCTTTTCCATCTGTGTTTTCATTCCGAGCTTAATATGGCAGTTAGGGGCTTCGATTTACAATGTTCACTTCCCGGTAAAGAGCGATTAAAGTGTATCTAGATTAATTTCCGGTTTTTCACTGGCAACTGCTATTAATTTTATCTGCTCCTACCCCAAACTTCTGAAGATGTTTGATTAGCCTATTCTCGATTTTCTTTCCCTAAGTGCGAACTTTTTCTCCACGGTCTTTAATTAAATTAACATTAATGTTTGCAAGTCTATTTATAAAAACCGCTTTCGAACACTTGGCGACGGCAGCATACAGCTTTCTTCTTTCTTTCCGAACCATTTGTAACGGTTCCTGGCGATGAAATCATAAACGAAGTTCCGGATGAAGCTTGGGACGATGATGAAACCGTAAAGCAATTTCCATGCCCCTTGTAAGCGGCGGCAAATCCTCAAGGCTGCAGACGATTTATAGTAGGCCTTATCCTTTTCGATCAGCACCATGCTATCTATATCTGCAGGAACATCATACTTCTTCAGCAACTCTTGTCCTGCCTCACTTTGAAGCGAAGCGTAATGAAAAAGCCCCTGCGGATCCCGCTTTATAATGAACTGGACACTCGAATCGCAAAAGTTGCATTCACCATCAAACAAAATGACCGGATTCATGAACATTCCTCCTATAGAGAGACGTTATCATATGCATGCTTATATAATACACTACCCGTTTTGAAAAGGCGAAAACGTCTGGAACTGCCTGGAGTTTTGATGATGGACGGGATTGTTCGTTCAGGCAAGTCACTAACGGGTACGTAAGCCTATTGGCGGGTGGACTAATGATATAGGCAGTTTTTTGACTGTTATCAAACTGTTATTTTCCATTAACTAAACTGTAAACAAGCTGTGATATGGTAGATACTCCAATGAAGTTCCAAGCCGGCAATCCTATAGTAGAGGAACGCCGGCTTTTTCATTCAAACCATAAATGAGGATTAGAAGATATAACTGGCAGTTTCTTTATAGGGGGTAAGATTTCATGAAACGTGATCCGTATTTTGACAATGCGAAAGCTGTTTTAATCGTACTAGTTGTTTTGGGGCACACATTAGCTAGAATGGTGGAAGAAAACCAATGGATTTTAACTATTTATCTGTTCATTTTTTCATTCCATATGCCAGCTTTTATTTTAGTATCCGGTTATTTTTCCAGAAAGATAAAAAGTAAAAAGGACCTCTGGGGGCTCATTAAGAAAATATTAATTCCCTATGTAATATTCCAGGTGATATATACCTTCTATTATCAGAAGGTATTTGATGAACCAATAGACTTCACAATATTGACTCCAAGATGGGCTTTATGGTTCTTAATAAGCTTATTCTGCTGGAATATATTATTGTTTATATTTTCCTCCAGGAAATATGGAATCGTTTTTTCGATAATTGTATCTCTAATAATTGGTTACATTGGTGAAGTGAATGAATGGTTAAGTTTATCGAGAACCTTCTTTTTCTTTCCTTTCTTTTTAATTGGACATTTTTTAGAAAAAAATCATTTTGAATGGGTTAAAAAGAAAAGTAATGCCCTTATCGGCTGGGCTGTACTAGGGTTAATCTTTATCGGTATTTATTTCTATGGGGAAATGACTTGGAGGGAATGGTTTTATGGCCGCTTAGGTTATCAGGAATTAATGGAAGGCTCCATTGCCCTCGGTTTTATATATAAGTTACTCGTATATTTAATTATGGGAGCAGCAACTTACTGTTTTTTATGTATAGTTCCTAAAAAACAAACTTTTTTTACTGAAATAGGATCAATTACATTAGGTATTTATCTTTTTCATATGTTTTTCCTGGAATATGTTTACAACTCATTTATTTATGATTGGATCAAAGAAAGTGGCCAATACTATGTTTTATTAGTCATACCTGTAACTATAATATTTATATTATCAAGAAAACCGATAGTAAAAGTGGAATGTATGTTAATCGGAATGAAAATGAAAGCATAACAGAATTTTAATCATCTAAACTAGCTGAATCAGAAAAAAATTTCAGGTCCGAAATACATGAACATGAATATTTCATATAAGTAATGTAATGATCAAGCAACTAAACAGTAACTAGCCCTTCAGTTTGAAGGGTTTTTTCATGTAAAGATATTGTCATGCAGGAGGACCCCATCGACATCGAGATAAAAAAACACACAGATACCCCAATTTGATGATTTACAAAAAAATATCTATTTAAAAGGGGAATCTTTTTTATTTAAAAGAATACTCCCACTAAAAGGGCAATACCCCTTTTAAAGTTATTTCAGGAAAGAAAATGAAGGTCATTAACCGAAATGTTTCCAAAATTATTAAAGGGTAATTACTTTTGTATTTCACTTTCAATAAAACATCTTTTAACTTTCGGATTTATTTTATTATGACTATATAGAACTTTACTAGCATTAAAGGAGAGGCATATGAAAAAGTTTTTCTTCATCATCATTTTGGCTTTAGTCCCCTTCGTCTCTACGACTGTAAGTGCAGAATCTGACTTACCTCTCAATAGTGAAGCAGGGATCATTATCGATGCGAAAAGTGGGAATGTATTATACGAAAAAAATATGAATAAAAGTATGTATCCAGCCAGTCTAACGAAAGTTGCCACTGCTATATATGCTATAGAACACGGGGATATGAACGAACTAGTGACTGTAAGCAAAAAAGCAGCGGAGGCAGACGGGTCTTCGGTATTTATTGAACCTGGGGAGGAAATAGAGCTTTCCAAATTAATCGCAGGAATGCTAATCAACTCCGGAAATGATGCAGCCATCGCAATTGCCGAGCATATGTCTGGTAGTGAAAAACTGTTCATGGAAGATTTGAATGAGTATTTAAGAAAAGAAGTAAACGTCACCGATACTCATTTTACGAACCCCCATGGATTGTTTGATAAAAACCATGTAACTACAGCCCGTGACCTTGCAAAAATTACCCAATATGCAATGAAAAATGAAACTTTCCGTGAGTATTTTGGGAAGAAGGAGTTACCATGGGAAGTTGAAACATGGGACACAACTCTCGTTACCCATCATAAAATGTTAAAAGGCGAACTCCCCTATACGGGAATAACCGGCGGAAAAACCGGTTTCGTCAGTAAGTCCGGTTACACCCTGATTTCTACTGCCACTAGGGGAGAACAGGACTTGATTGCCGTCACTCTAAAAGCTCCTTCAGACAAGGTGGCCTACTCTGACACTGAGCTTTTATTCAGCTATGGCTTTGAAAACTTTAAATCAGGTAAAATTGATAAAAAAAGCAAACTTTATTCAGCGGACTACTCTAATTCCTACACGCTGAACGAAGACTTATACTATACTCATTTAATCAGTGATGAACCTAGTCTAAGAACGAGTAATGATGGAATTCTCTCAATCATGAACCAAGAAGGAGAAGCAATAGAATCCTTTGATCTTAAAACGGTCGCTGATATCAGGAACACGGTATTGCCTGCCCCGATTAAAAAAGAACCAATCAATGATAAGCTGCTAAATTTTATGTTCCATCTCTAGGATGGGGAAGCTTCGTCATTTTTACTAAAAAAATCCCCGCATGGAATCAGAGGCTTTGCTGCCTTATACATACCCCAGACACTAAAGGGGAGCTTATAAATAATAAAGACAATGAAAGAGTGCACTTATCATTCATGATAAATAGGTGTACTCTTTTATTTTTTAACCCTCATTATGATTTAGGTCTTGATGATTCCAGGACTTATAATCTAATTATGTGAATCAAGAGAACATGACTAAATTCGATATATTTCCCTAAAATATGTGGTATATATGTATTCTGTTTATGAAACTAACGGGGCAGTTAGTTTTAGCGGTGAGCATGTAGCATTTGCCACATAAAGTGTAATAAAAGCTTAAAATAATCAACCGAATTGGAAATGGAATATATGACCATAATAGTATTAAATAAAACTATTAGGGATGATATCATGATGTATATCTATAATGATTATGGGGGTACACATACCACGTCTTTGGCTGCCGCATATCATTTAAAACAATTACCTCAATCGGAAAGAAAACTAACTTCGGAAGAAATATTAAATGTAAAATATTTTAATAAATTAACGAAAGAAGATTTTGGAAAGCTAATTTTACGCGGGACAGATGAAGATGGCAACTCAGTTTATACAATTGGACATAAAAGAGAAAAACTTGTGGTTCCAGCATTAAAAGAATTGACTTTACTACTGGAAGAGAAATTTCATTTTAACGAAAAAATAGTATTCTCCCATACATCACCAACTGTACCTATTGCTATGTCTATAGGGGGATATTTATCAAGAGAATTAAAAATTGATTTTATAGGTGTACCATTATTAGTTATAGGTGCCAAACAATGCTGTGATAATATTTTTCGGTTGGTTGAAAATACGAAGCAAATAGGGAAAGCAGCGAATGCGGAAAAAGTGATAATATTGGAAAATGAAATATATAAGTAATATTAATTAATGTAAAAAGATTGCTTGGAATTCCAGTATTGAATTAGAAGTAATAGGATATACGATTGTCGATATATATTTTAAGTCAACATTTGATGTTGGCTTTTTTTGTTACGCTTCTGGATGGACAATGGTAGCTGCAAAAGCCTCTTATTATGGAACTAACGGGGCAGGAAAGTTCAAGAAGGGATGAAATTGATTATCCATTGTTAGATGGGGGGCAACAGGAAAAGAGAACCTGCAACGTTCAGAAAATACTCATTATAAAAAGCCCGACTTTACTACATGATCATAGTGAAATCGGGTTACTCATTTAACTGTTGTCACCAAATTCTGATACGCATCAAAAATTTGGTGAGTCGTTATACACTGTTTTTGATGAAATTTCGGATTGTAAAATGTTACATAATATTGTAATCCCTTGGCGTAATAGCTGTTCATTCATATAAGAGTAACTTACTCGTAAGTGT
This sequence comes from Bacillus sp. ISL-34, assembly GCF_018613325.1. Classification (GTDB taxonomy): domain Bacteria; phylum Bacillota; class Bacilli; order Bacillales; family DSM-1321; genus Peribacillus. Next base: position 120,457 of record NZ_JAGGQJ010000008.1, read on the forward strand.
TGATTTTCTTGATCTGCAGGGTAACATGCTGACCCAGGTAAGAATGTTACCTGTTGTTTTTTTGCTTCTAATAGAAGGTGGTTAGTATCCATCCAGGATGGAAGTGTGAGCCACAAGTTTAACCCTCCTTTAGGAATTACCCACGATATTTCGGAAGGTGCATGTTGAGAAAGCAACTCAAGAACTAAATCACGTCTGATCTTCAGAGCAGTTCTTAATTTTTTAGTATGATCAATCATTCTTTGAGATTTTATAAATGGTAATATGGCCTTTTGTGTTAGCAATGGACTCCCTAAGTCAGTATTCGCTTTTGCTGCCAGTAGACGTTTGAATATAGATCCAGAAGCAGCTAATATTCCAATTCTACAACCCGGAGCTAGAGTCTTGGTTAAGCTTTTCAAATAAACGACATGGCCGTACTGATCCATACTTTTAATGGAAGCCGGTGGTTTTTTATCAAAGTAAATTTCGCTACATGGATCGTCTTCAACTATAATGCATTGGATACTTTGAGCTATATCCAGCATCTGTCTACGTCGTTTTAACGTCATAACAGCGCCTGTTGGATTATGAAAAGTAGGAATTGTATAAATGATTTTTGGTTTATACTTGTCACATAAATTTTGAAGGATATCTACTCTTATTCCACTATCATCGACAGGAACGGTGAGTATTGTAGCCCCTCTTCCTCTAAAAACATCAATAGCTCCTGGATAAGTAGGGGCTTCCATTACCACTACATCACCTGGTCCAACAAATGTGCGTGCGATAAGATCTATTCCTTGTTGTGAACCACTCGTAACTATAATATTGTCTGGTGCAGTAGGAACTTCAAGCCTTTTTAAATACTCGTACATTGCGTTTCTAAGTTGTTCATCACCTTGAATGTTTCCATATTGAGACAAAATCTTTGGATTTTCTGAAAGCATTTGGTGTACCTCTTGCTCCAAATATCGATTAGGGAGAAGCCCTGGATCGATCATAGAGGATGAAAGGTGAATTTTCTCAGGGACATGGTGAAACTGGGCAAACTGAGATCTAGGTAAATAATCTTGAACAGATAGTTGCCAATTAAAAGAGAGAGCCTCTTGTCGTGTATTTACCATATCTCTTTTTTCTGCGTTTACGAATGTTCCCTTTCCTTGGATGGATATGGTGAAGTTTTCTTCTTCTAATTTTTTGTAGCCCTTTACAACTGTTACTAAACTTACTCCTAGTTGGTTTGATAAATCACGTACTGATGGTAATTGCATTCCTTCTTGAAGGAGTCCTGAACGGATGTGATCCACAATGGATTGATATATTTGCTTTGAAAGTGAAACCTCAGCGTTACGTTGAATTTCAATATGCATGTTCATATCTCCTTTGAGTGTTATATAAGAATGTTGAGTGTTATATATTTTTTTGAGATAAGAAAGCAATAGATAATAAAACATTATAACACTGGAAGAGGGAGAATTAACGATGCAGTTTTACGAAGAGAGGGTAAATGAGGATGAGCAAAAGTAGGATAACTGGTCCATCTACCAATACAACCGGTATTCGACAACTTTTAAATTCTCACCTTTTTTATTTAATATTTAGGACATTGTGTGTTTTCTATAATTTGGTTTATTCTTTTCACTCACTGTTATATAAGTGTGTTGACTGTTATAGGTGTGTATATATTATGATGAATTTAGTTTACTTGATTAATTGGAAAATTAACTTAGCTATTATGTTAGTTTTTTCATTGCTCTTATCCTGTTTGTTGTTTTGATTAGTAGTCATTAGAATAAGCCTTGATACAAAAAGACTGAATATTCTAATAAAACTAGTGAAATATTGAAATTTTTAGGAAGGAATGTTTAAAATGGAAAATAAATTTGCTGAGAGGGCCCGTCTAGTTAATTCTTCTGAGACCCGTGAGATATTAAAAGTAACAGAAAGGCCAGAAGTCATTTCTTTTGCGGGAGGACTTCCAGCTCCGGAGCTGTTTCCTGTAGAAGCCCTTAAAGTTGCTTGCAATGTTGTATTGAATGAAGAGGGAGCGGCTTCTCTTCAATATAGTACTACTGAAGGCTATGGTCCGTTGAGAGAAGCTATTTGCCAAAGGATGAAAGCCATTGGGATTAACTCTGCCATTAACAATATTCTTATCACTTCAGGGTCCCAGCAAGCAATAGATCTTACTGGAAGACTATTTATTAACGAAGGAGATACTATTATTTGTGAAAGCCCAACCTATCTTGCAGCAATTAATGCATTTAAATCATACAATGCAAACTTTGTGGAAGTAGCTATGGACAATGATGGGATGATAATGGAAGAGCTGGAGAGGAAACTGCAAGAGCATCCTAGCGCAAAATTCATCTATACTATTCCCGATTTCCAGAACCCTACAGGTCGTACATTAAAACTTCAAAGACGTAAAAGAATGATCGAACTTGCTAATCAATACGATGTACTGATTGTAGAAGATAATCCTTATGGAGCTATAAGGTTTGCTGGAGAAGGAATCCCGCCAGTGAAACATTTTGACACAGAGAACAGAGTAATTTATATGAGCACTTTCTCTAAAATTTTCACTCCAGGCATGCGAATTGGATGGATTTGTGCAGATCAATCGTTTATTGATAAGTACGTGGCTTTCAAGCAAACAGCTGATTTACATACTGACAGCTTTGCTCAAAGGATAACAGCTAAGTATATGGAACTTTACGATATGGATGAGCATATTAAAAAAATCAAAGCAGTATATAAAGCAAGATGTACAAAAATGTTAAATTGCATAAAAGAATTCTTTCCGGAAAATTTGTCTTACAGTAAGCCAGAAGGTGGGTTGTTTATTTGGGTTGAGCTCCCAGTGGGAGTAGATTCCAAACATATATTTACAGAGTGCTTAAAAAATAATGTTGCTTGTGTTCCTGGTGTTCCATTCTTTCCAAATGGCAAAGAGAAGAACACTTTACGTTTAAATTACTCGAATATGCCTGAAGACCAAATCATTGAGGGTATGAAGCGTATGGGTGATGTATTACATCGTGAATTAAATAAAGAGAAAATACCTTCCAAATGTTAAAATGAAGAAATATAGAAATATTATAAAAAATATTCAATTCAAAAAAAATATTATAATGTATAATCATTATTACATTTGAATAATCAGGAGGCTTATTATGCCAATATCATTTATAAATCCATACATTACAAAGCCCGTTTCGACATCACCACCACCACCGTTTACTCCTTTATATACGCTTATATATAAAACAGATTAAGAATCTGCGAAATATATAAGCTGTTTCGCAGATTCGAAGGAGTAGACGATGAAATCTAAAATTCAGTTTATATTATCAATGATTATTTTCGGTACAATGGGTTTAGTTGTAAAATACATTGATTTATCTTCGAGTGAAACAGCTTTTTTAAGTAGTTCAATTGGGTGTCTATTTTTAGTGTTTGTATTTTTCATTATGAAGAAATCCATTCCATGGAAATTGGTGAAAGGTAATGCTTCTACCCTTTTTCTTTCTGCGATTGCATTGGGAGGGAATTGGATTTTTCTTTATCAATCCTACGATCATACAACACTCGCTAATGCAACACTGGGGTATTATTTTGCGCCAGTGTTTGTCATGGTTCTCTCACCATTTGTACTTAAGGAGCTTTTACCAATTAAAAAAATTGTTTGTATTGGTGTAGCGATATTAGGTATGTTATTGATTATTGGAAACGGCATTAGCGCCTCTGGTAAAGATGATCTACTTGGAATCCTTTTCGGGTTAGTTGCGGCTGCATTTTACGCAGCCTTAATGTTATTAAATAAATTCATTCGAAACATGGGCATGTTAGAGATTACAATCATTCAACTTGGAACAACTGCTTTACTTCTCTTTCCCTATGTATTATTCACTGAGGGATTTGGTATCTTGGAAGTATCAAGATCTTCCATTCCTTTTATAATACTCTTAGGCGTTGTTAACACTGGTATTGGCTTTTGGTTATTTTTTTCTGGTATGCTAAAGTTAAAGGGACAAAGTATTGCTATGCTAAGCTATGTAGATCCTTTTGTAGCTATACTGATTTCGGCTGTAATCTTACAGGAAAAAATGACAATTGTTCAAATTATAGGTGGCACACTCCTTTTAGGTTCAACTTTTATTAGTGAAAATAATTCAATTAATTTTCGAAAACAACACACGAAGATTTTAACAAAATAAAGAAACGGGGCAGTGAGGTGAAATCCCTCACTGCTTTTTTACTATATTCCAAGTAAAAAGCCTAAGCTTTATTAATCACCTTACTTCCACTAAACTACTTCTTTATTAAACGGACGTACAGTTTGTGCCAACTCAACAATATGTCTAATAGAACTCCCCCGGTAAATTTATTATTTCTTACGAATGCTCGCTAACAGGTGCCTCGATAAGGAAGGTTGCTGAGGTAAACCCTTTTGTTATGCAGAAAGGGGCAGTTTAGTTCAAGTAGCATAGTTTATTCGAACTGTATTTAAATTACTTTGGAATATTTTTTTATTTACTACGAATCCTAATTTTAGGAGGCGGAAAAATGAAAAAACAAGAAAAGTCAAAAAAACTTGGCCAAAAAGCAGATTCAATGAATGCTATGGATCAGGGGTTAAACTTGTTTCCACAAATATTTAATAACGCTACTGGTATTGACAAGGGAAACGACGGTAAAATCAATAAAAATGATTAAATTGAACGCCTTTTTTAGGGCGTTTTTCTCTCTTCTCTAATGATATTCTCCACTCTAATCCCTCCTTCACAGTTTGTGTCAACTCAACAATAAGTTTTATAAAACTAACAGGTGTATTAGCTTAAGCTTGGAGATGTCTTTATGGCAGCTTTTTCTTTATGGAACAAACGAAATAAGCTTTTTAGGGTAATTCAATAAAATATAAAATGGCTTACTTCTCAAAGATAAAAGGCTGATATAAAGTGTTGATTGGATAGATAAAACTTTTTAATGAAAATAACTAAAAGGACTTGAGCCTAACACAGTGTCAGGTTGTATAGTAAGGTTGCCGGCAAAAAACGATGGAATGAATTCGTCAATAAGTTGACGGGGATCCTGAGGTATCCAAAGCAGCACTAAATCAATCTACAGGGGGGTGAAAAAATGTCTAAAAATAAGAATAAGCAATTTAAGAATAATAATGCTTTACCTAAAACGGATGTAGAATTTGCGAATAATGGACTTGAAAAAATAGCATTAAAAGCCCAGGAAAGAAAAAAATAGTAAACATATGTGACTTTAAAACTATCCCTCAAAAAACTAAAATTTTTGGGGGGGGGATACATAAATTATCGTCCAAATTAATGATTTGTTTCCCTTATATCTTCTTCTTGTATACCTCTCTGAATTCGATTAGACCTTTGTGAATGTGGAATTTCCAAGTACTTCAACGTTAAACAAGCTAAGGAAGGGGATGTTAAATCCATTCAACTACATCTAAAGAGAATAAGAAGGTGATGAAATGTCCCTTAAGTGGAATTGTTGGGATAATGCGCCGAACTAATTATTAAAGAATATAATGTTAATCGTTATCAATAGATAGAAGAAACTTGTCAAAAAAAGCCTCTGCTCACGGGAGTAAAGGCTCAAAGGATTTTGATTTTTATTTTTCGTAGATTGGTTTACCCTTATCCGTAAAGAAGCTTAGCATGAACTATATTGTTCCCAGGGATAATTTGTAGTTAAAAATGCAGCCAATTCCTTACTGTTTTGTTTCCTTTCCTTACGAATTCTTGCTCGATGAGGTGCGGTTTCATGTAACTTTCGCTCTTCTTCTGTTTCAGGAATGACTTGTGGAACACGTGTGGGCCGGTTATGTTGATCAAGTGCCACAAAAGTTAATAGTGCAGTTGCTGCGATTTTACGTTTACCGCTTTTTAAGTCTTCTGCAATAATTTTAACGAAAACCTCCATCGATGAGGTGCCTGTCCATGTTACATAAGATTCAAAGGAGACTGCATCTGTTGTTTGAATTGGATGTAAAAAATCAACTGAATCTGTTGAAGCAGTTACACATTCCCTACGGCTATGACGCGCTGCAGAAGTTGAGGATACTTGATCCAAGTGACTCATCAAACGGCCACCGAACAAAGTATTATGATTGTTTACATCATTTGGAAAAATCCGACTTGTTCTTATAACTCTTGATTCTTTACAGTATTTAGTTTCCATTAACATATCTCCCCTTTAATTAACTTTCATATCGATTCGATTTTGAACAAGGTACTAATTAGCGAAAAATTCTGAATTTTTATACGTTAACTAAATCATAATCATTAAAATAAATTACTTCTGTTAGGATTTTACAACCTTGCATCCTCCTGAAAGCATCTTTAGCTTCTTTTTCAGAGTCAAACCCATATATTTTAATGTTGTTCTTTGAATGAACAGTGATTACCCACATAACAGGCCTCCAATAAAAAGTTTTTTAAATCTGTTTTTCCATTAGAATGATAAATCGACCATTAACTTTGCGCAGTTTTTCAGAAACTTCTTTTTCTGAGTAGTGGAATAAAATTTTAACCAAATCCGTTTTTTATTCTCCTCTTTTTTTAAATCTTTTTGGTTAAGGACATATGTGCGTACCTCCTAAGTTTTTAAATCTTTATCAATCTACAATGCAAGTATCGCGCCAACTTTCTTTCTCAAAGTAATTCGCAGCTTTAAAAGAGCTTTAGAAACTATAGACTGCCAATTTTTTTTGCATGAATAATTTTTGTGTGTCGATAGCAAAATATTTTTGCACCCATCTGCAACCTTCAGGAAGGAGTTCTCCATTAATTGGTATAATTTTGTATAAATAATTTGATATTACAAACAGATGCTAACAACTTACTGTTAGATTTATAGAAATGAAGCAGCCTGATCAAATGAAGCTGCTTCATTTTTTTTTGCTTTTCGATGGATAATAACTGGTACAAGAAGCACAAATGACATAATTTTTTTAAAATTTGCACAAGAGGCAGTTTTTTGTTGACGTAGCTATTTTTGTAAGCGTATACTAAATTCAACAAAGCACAAATGATTGTGTCTGCACAAATGTGCATATTAAAAAGGGTGAGGGACTAAATGGATAAAAGGGAAGAAAAAAGACTCTTAGTTAAAATTGCGCAAATGTACTATGAAGAAGATATGACTCAAGGTGCCATTTCAAAAGAGTTAGGTATATACCGAACATCCGTCAGCAGACTTTTAAAAAAAGCAAGGGAAGATGGAGTAGTTAAAATTACTGTTAGCAGCGATATTGATGGAGCTTTTGAATTGGAACGTCGAATGGAAAAGTTGTTTGGCTTAAAAGAAGTAATTATTGTTCCTGAAAAAAGAGACAGCACCGAACTGGATAAAAAGAAAGTGGTAGCGATGGCCGGGGCTGAATTACTAAAACGAATTATTAAAGACGGTGATGTCGTAGGCTGTGCCTGGGGAAGCACAATGGCAAGTCTGATCGGTGAATTTACCAACGCCGGAAAAAAAGACGCTCATTTTGTCCCTTTAGTAGGCGGGCCTGGACCAATGGATACGAAGCATCACGTCAATAGAATTGTTTATAATATTGCGGAAGATTTTGGAGGAACTTCTTATTTTATTGATGCTGCGGCAGTAGTGGAAAAAAAAGAAACAAAGGATGACATTGTTCAATCACACTACTTCACTAAAATAACGGAGCTTTGGGACAACTTAACAATTGCGGTAGTAGGGATTGGGAACCCAAACCAATCATCTAATTTAGTCTGGGCCGGCTTTTGCGGCAATCGGGAAATTGAAGATTTAAATCAACAAGGTGCCATAGGTGATATCTGCTCACGATTTTATGATATAGATGGAAACCTGATTCAATCTGACTTATCTGATCGAACAATAGCCATTGAGCTGGAAAAACTAAAAAATATTCCATACTCAATCGGTATTGCAGAGTCTGTTGAAAAAGCTCCTTCCATTATCGGGGGATTAAGAGGAGGTTACATTAATACTCTGATCACCACTGAGGAAACGGCAAATGAAATCATTGAAATCATAGAAGAAAATGGAGCTGCCTTATCTTAAGGAGTAATTATCTGATTGTAACGGAAACAAGATGTAAGATTCAGTTCATATGAAAAGAGGAAATCAAAATGCTATGGTATGTCATTATATTAATTGGTTTTTCTTGGCTTCTTCAAAGCATTTTTGGATTTTTGCAAATCAAGCATTTCAATAAAAGGTATGCAGAGTTGAGAAAGCTTGGAAGGGTCGCGATTGGGAAAAGAACGGGATTTTTTAAATCAGGCACTGTCGTAATGTTTGCAATTGACCGAAAAAACAACATTTTGAAAGCCGCCAAAATGCAGGGAGTGACCGTGCTTTCAAGAGTAAGGAACTTAAAAGGATTTGAAGGGAAAAACCTCTTACACCTCGGTGAAGAGGATTTTAATAAAGTAAATAAGTTAACAAGGTTAGCCATTGAGGATGCACTGAACAGCTATCATATTATCTCTAAAGGAGGTGAATTGAAGGTTAAGAAAGGCTGGATTGATTTACTCTTATCAAAAAAATAGGAATTATTGAGGTGAATTGAATGGATTGGCTTACAAATGCAGCAGATGGCTTTATGAATTTATTTAGAGCAGGTGCCGAAACTTTTGTCGATTTAGTAACAGGTATTGTTCCACTCCTTATCATGCTTTTAGTTGCAATGAATGCCCTTATACGGTTGGTTGGAGAAGAAAGAGTGGAACGGATCGCGAAGAAATCGAGTAAGAACCCACTTACAAGATATTTTGTTCTTCCGGTAATTGGAACGTTCGCTTTGGCAAATCCAATGACATTATCACTTGGTAAATTTTTGCCAGAAAAATACAAACCAAGCTATTATGCTGCTGCTTCTTATTCCTGCCACACGCATAACGGACTTTTTCCACACGTTAATCCAGGAGAGCTGTTCGTATTCTTGGGAATTGCTGCAGGAATTACAACACTGGGATTTGAAACAACAGAACTTGCCCTTCGCTACTTCTTGGTGGGGATTTTCACAAACTTTTTAAGAGGTTGGGTAACAGATTTAACAACTTATTATGTATCTAAACAGCAAGGCGTTAAATTGAAAGAAACAGTGGGTCTCTAAGGAGGGGAAAGGAATGACTCAAACGGTTACGAAGTACAAGTCAATTATCGTCAATGCAGGGCAAGGCGGATTTGGCGGGCCATTAGTGATTTCACCGACAGAAGAAAAAAATAAAGTGGTTTATGTAACGGGCGGAACAAGACCGGATATTGCAGACACCATTGCAGAATTAACAGGCTCTGAATTAGTCGACGGTTTTAAAACGAGTGTACCTGAGAATGAAATGGCATGTGTCATCATTGATTGTGGCGGAACGCTCAGATGTGGCTTATACCCCAAAAAAAGAATCATGACGATCAATATCATGCCTACTGGACAAAGTGGCCCGTTAGCAATGCACATTACCGAGGACATTTACGTTTCTGGAGTAAAGCCTCAAAACATTGAATTGTATGAAGGTGCTGCAACACCTCCAACATCCAATGTGAACAATGCTAACGGACAAGTTGAAAAAACAATTTCTAAACCTAAGTATAGCGCAGATGAAAAAATTAGTGAACAAAGAAAGCCTAAAGGCGTCATAGCACGCATTGGGATGGCGATGGGTTCCATCGTCAATGTCTTTTATCAGGCTGGCCGTGACACGATAGATACTGTCATTAAAACCATTTTACCGTTTATGGCTTTTGTGGCCATGTTAATCGGGGTGATTAAAGCATCTGGAATTGGGGATGTGTTCGCACAATACTTATCACCATTTGCAGGATCTTTGCCGGGCTTGCTCTTAATCTCTTTAATTTGCTCATTCCCATTATTATCACCATTCTTGGGACCGGGAGCTGTTATTTCACAGGTCATTGGGACATTAATTGGAGTGGAAATTGGAAAAGGAAATATCCCTCCGCACCTTGCCTTGCCAGCTCTTTTCGCGATTAACTCACAGGCTGGAGCTGATTTTGTTCCAGTTGGGCTAGGTTTAGCAGAGGCAGAAGTGGAAACCATTGAAGTCGGAGTTCCTTCCGTATTGTACGGACGTTTTTTAACCGGGGCACCAACCGTTTTCATTGCTTGGCTCGCAAGCTTCGGTTTGTATGAATAATTACTAGAATAGATTCTGAATAGATGATTTAAAGCAAAGAATTGGAGGAGTTTCTTGTGCAGACAGTTTATCAAACTAAAATTAACCAACTTGGTCCATCTGTCTCTGATTTTCTTGGAGAAAAAATGTTCATTCTATTCGGAGCTAATGCCCCGAGTGAATTAGCGGATTATTGCCTATTAATTGATGTAAATGAAGTTAATGGTGATATCGAAAAGGACGACATTCTCGTCTTAGGCAATCATCAATATACCATTACCTCTGTAGGTGAAGTGGTGAAGAAGAATTTAGGTTCACTTGGACATATCACGTTAAAATTCAATGGTTCTGAAACGGCAGAATTACCTGGCACTATACATCTTGAAGAAAGAGATATTCAAATGCCGCAAGCAGGGACAACTCTTCAAATCTTGAAAAAATAAGCTTGTCAAAGATTTATATAGAATAATTGAATGCAAGAAGAGGGATGTTTCCTCAAAGGAGCAAAACTCTCCCGAAAATTGAATCATTGAGAGCTAACACAGCTAAAACAAGACAAAAATAATTTAGAGTTTGTTACTCATTTTTAAATTTAACCTATGATTCTCGACTCTATATATAATAAGGAGGAAAAAGAATGAATGAATCATGGCCTCAACTAGAAAATAAAGTGGCAATCGTTACGGGTGGTGCCTCTGGGATTGGCTCGAAAATTACAGCACATTTAGTAAAGAATGGTACAAAGGTGATTGTTTCCGATCTAAATGTAAATACTGGCGAACAAACTGATGGTACTTATCATATCCAATGCGACGTTACCAATAAAGAAAGCGTTGAAAATATGGTCACCAAAGCCACAGAGTTATTTGGAACTGTAGATATTTTAGTTAATAATGCTGGTGTAAACTTACCACGTTTACTTGTTGATTTCCGTGGCGAAAAGCCACAGTATGAGTTAAGTGAAAAGGATTTTGATTTCATGGTTGCCGTCAATCAAAAAGGACCTTACCTTTGTGCTCAGGCAGTTGCGAGAGTAATGGTGAAAAATAATAAAGGCGTTATCATTAATATATCTTCTGAGGCAGGTATGGAAGGATCTTCTGGACAAAGTGTTTATTCGGCAACAAAAGGTGCCGTCAATGGCTTTACCCGTTCTTGGGCAAAAGAACTAGGGAAATTCAACATCCGCGTAGTGGGTGTTGCGCCAGGGATCAATGAACAAACAGGTTTAACAACAGATGCTTATAATGAAGCATTAGCTTACACACGTGGAGTGACAGTAGAAGGTCTTGGATCAGATTACAGCAAAACAATACCACTTGGACGACCTGGTAAATTGGATGAAATTGGTGAATTGGTCACTTATCTAGCTTCAGACCGTTCTAGTTATATTACAGGTACAACCGTTAATATTTCAGGTGGAAAATCGCGCGGATAAATAATGGCATCAAACCCTGAGATCCCCTTCATCCAAATCATGAATGATAACGGGGATGCTGGTTGGTTTTAAAATTCAATATAGAAGCGTTGTATGTTCCATCATTTAACTTTTAAGTCAGTACTCAATCAAAAAACAGGTGCATTTCTATTATAAGGTTAGCCAGTTTATTTTACTGGTTGACCTTTTTTAATAGAACAATTTATATCAGTAGGCAAGGTAGGACGTACGAGTGCGTGGGACTTTATAAAACCATAAGCTTGTCTCAGTCTTACTCTTTGGACATTACACACGGTCAACCTCATTTCCATAGTACATTCCTGTGTCAGTACCTTAAAAAAGGGCCATCATTGGATGGCCTTTTGAATGTAAAAAAATATCCTTAATTAACTATCGGGACGGAAAGTTGAAGAGTACTGTAATTCAACAATTGGGCTGGATTGTGGAAGAATAGCAGGAACTTTGTGAAGCAAGTCGAAGTTAATAGCATGCTTGTGCTATTCAATTAAAGGGGCAGGATGTACAACTAAATAAGGTGGTAATTGAACTTAATCGAACAATAAACCACCACCCGAAAGTGGAGGTTTATTATTGAATCGAGGAAATTACTGTTCCTTTAAGCTGGTTACAGAAACACTTTGTTTTTTATTTGGATCATCAAGGGGATGGATTGTAGCCGTTCCATTTTGTTCATCCACGTGCTCGATGTATATGCTTTCCTCATTATAGGTTACATTAACCATATTTGGTGAAGAAGCAATTTCTTCTGCTCGTTGTGCTTTCATTTTAGCCACCTCCTTTGAATTTGCAACATGTATAATATTTGTTCCAAATTACATAGATATACTTGTTGTAATTAAAATTCTTCCAAGAATTCCTTAAACCCTTACTTAACTAACTGGTGCGTTACTGAAGATCGAGTTATATTTAAGGCAGCTTTTAATCATTTCGACTGACGCGGCAGGTTAGTTCAAAAGATTAAAAATCGGTGGTTTAGTATAATTACAGAAAATTAAAAAAGTTCTGGGGGAAAATACGGTTTTAATCAGATTGATAATCCAGAGCTATTTATGCAAAAAGTCCGTAAATCCCCATCTCAACAATAAGGTTATTTTCATTAACTTGTGCGGGGCTATGATGAATTTCTCTTTTCTTGGAGTGAAAAGGGGCATTAGCTGAATTAGGAATTCTTACTTATATGCAGGGGTACAGTAAATATACAAATGATATGAGAGGAATAAAAATGGAAAAGTTTAATTTAATCAAGCAAAATAATAGTGTAGTTCCAAATTATAATGTAGATGATAAGGAGGTTTCTTTTGATATATACATTAGTCCCTACCAAGAGGTCTGCATTATTGGGAAGTTAGATAATAACTATATATGCTGGTGTTCTATAACTACTATTACTGACTATGAAAATAATTCTGCCATTTTTCATTATGTATCGAATCTCCAAATAAAAACGATATCAAATAATTATAAAGCTTTAGGAACTCGGTATAAAGAAGTTGAAAATTGGCATAGAATGCAGATTATTAAGAGACCTTATCAAGATCAGTTTCATTATTATTCGCCAGTAAATTCTTCATTCTTTACGGAAGGTAAATTTTTCGCAAAAGAAATCTATACGTTTTATAAACAAGAGAGAGCCAAATGTGAATACAGGTTAATTGACGATGCTTATATAACTATTTTAAAAAGATATAAAAACATTTTAAATAAGGAAACCCAAGATTATGGTTATTATTACGAAATGAAGCCACTAATTAGGATAATAAAAGATGAAAGTTATATAAAACTATGTCCTATATCAGAAATCAGTCAATTATATTTAGAATGCCTTAAAAAATGTGATGATTTATATAACCGATATATGACAGCGGTTCGTTAAATGCGCCATTTTGATTAAAATCAAGCAAAATATGCGGTTGCCAAATTTAAAGGAACGAAAAGCTTTTTCTTTCTAAATATGAATATTATGACGTAAATTACGTGCCAAATTGGAGAATTGGCAGATGTAGAAATTATTGTGCACGGGAATGATGAAAAATCTATAAAGTATCTATTGAGATGGCGGGGCAAATATACAATCAAATTGCATTTACATCTTAGTCGAGCATTCGAATATTTAATAAACTTCATTCCTGCGTTTTATAGACTGTGGATGCCCTATTGGTTTTGAAGGTGCTCCTTTATAAAAAATAGAAATAATAAAATGACTTACAGAGTTTATATTTTCATTACTTTTGTAAAAGGAAGTAATTGTTTTATTATTGAAAATCTATAAGAGAATTGTGAAGGTTTGTACATAAACTAACGGAAAAGTTTAGCTAAAGTTTATACCCTGCATAATCGTGCACAGAATGTCGGATGATTAGTTTCAACTCCTGCTATTCTGTTGATATAAGGGAGGTCATTGAATGGATTTGCTCAAAAATATGAATGGTGCCATTAAATTCATTGAAGAAAATCTTACGAACGAAATTGACTTTAAAGAAGTTGCAAGGCTAGCGTATTGCTCGGAATATCATTTTAAAAGGATGTTTTCCTTCCTTGCAGGTATTTCACTATCCGAGTATATCCGCCGAAGACGACTTACACTTGCAGCGTTTGAGCTTAAAGATAACAACCTAAGGGTCATTGATCTAGCGATAAAGTACGGATATAGCTCACCAGACTCGTTTGCAAGAGCGTTTCAACATTTGCATGGCATCACACCATCAGAAGCGAGAAGTAATGGCCATTCACTTAAAGCCTATCCACCGATGTCCTTCCAACTATCCATTAAAGGAGGCAGTGAAATGAACTATCGAATTGAGGAAAAAGAGGCATTTCACATAATTGGAATTAAAAAAAGAGTTCCGATCATTTTTAACGGGGTAAATCCAGAGATTGCATCTATGTGGCAAAGTTTAGACGAGAAAACGATAAATGAACTTAAAAGCCTATCGAATGTCGAGCCATTAGGACTGCTTAGTGCATCTGCGAACTTTTCCGAAGGGAGGTTGGAGGAAAAAGGGGAGCTTGATCATTATATCGGCGCAGCAACAACGAAGGAGTGTCCAGATAACTTAACACAGCTTGAAGTTGATGCATCTACATGGGCGGTATTCGAAGCAGTCGGACCCTTTCCTGAAACACTGCAAAATGTATGGGGCCGGATTTATTCCGAATGGTTTCCATCCTCCAACTATGAACAAAGAGAAGGGCCGGAAATCCTTTGGAACGAAAATAAAGATATAACCTCACCAACATTTAGAAGTGAAATATGGATACCCGTTATGAAAAAGTAAATATAAGCAAAGATTTATTTGAAGAGCTGTCTTAAGGCAGCTTTTTCTTATGGGGAAAACAGGAAGGGGGAATGGAATAAGGGCTAGGTAATATTTGCTATCACGAGTTATAATGATGGTTATAAAGTGCTTACATAAGGAGATTGTAAAATGCCTGTTATTGAGTATCAACAATTTATTAAAGCACCAGTTGAATTATGTTTTGACATTAAGAGGAGCGTGGATATCCATACCGAAACGACAGCGAAAACAAAGGAGGTTGCTGTTGATGGTGTGACAGAAGGGCTATTAGAGGAGGGAGATACAGTGACTTGGGAAGCCATTCACTTTGGTATTAAACAAAGGCTGAAAGCCCAAGTGACATTCATGGAAAAACCAAATAAGTTTGTAGATATTATGGTGAAGGGAGCCTTCCATTCCTTCGTACACACACATCAGTTTATAGAAGAACAGGGCGGGACTATAATGATAGATAAATTTCAATATAAGTCACCGTTCGGTCCAATTGGAGTTTTAGCTGATAAGTTGTTTTTGGAGAAATATATGAGAGCCTTTATCGTTTCTCGTGCAAAGGCACTGAAAAAGATTGCCGAGAATATGCACTAGGTTCAATAGTAGCAGGTCAGTTCAAAAAGAAAGCTGGTAAAATAAAAATAAAGTACTGAAAAAGGGAAAAAAGTGAATGAGTATAGTAAATTATCTTGGCTGTGATTTTATTTTGCCTTTTAGTGATGATGATTGTTCTGATGAAATTTTGATTGGTACCAACTTTTCTGAAGCTCAAGACAGGGAAAACGTGAGGAAACACTTTTCAAGCTAGCATGAGTATGTTTATGAAGTTTATACGAATGAATTTGTAGGTATATGGTTTAATGATTACTACAAAAGTGAATATCCAAAAAGCCATAAAGAAGGGCAACAAAATTTCAAGGCATTATGTGAACTTTTGGACAATCATCTTGATGAAGGAGACCATTGTCAATTTTATACGTGCTGGGTTGGGGATGAATTAGAGGAAAGAAATGTTGAATTTGACCAAACTATCACACTTAATAATTATGACATCTGTGACATTGAACTACATGAGAAAACACTACTGGTAATAAGAAAGTAGTTATAGAACTAACGGGTGCTTTAGCTGAAATTCGGAGCTGTCTTTATCATCGGCACCCTGAACGTTAGCAAATGGCTCGGCTCAGCGGTACAACCGTGTTAGGCCCGCGGATACAACCGACCTTTATTTATAATTACGGATCAAATCGTTTGGCTGCGATTTGATTTTTTTATTTGTTTTTATAAGAATAACATAAATAGAACAAGTGTTCCAGTGTAAAAGTGTAAAATTATTACTTTTTTTAAAATCACTCTGATAAAAGAGTATTGTTGAAGTTCTTGAAGACTAATGGGGTTCTATCTAAAGTTTTAAACAAAGTTGATTGGAGCAGGTGTTCGAGACTCCTGCGGGAAAAGCGTAGCCAAGGGAGACCCCGCAGGCACAAAGAGCGCCGAGGGCGAACCGCCTGCGCAAAGCGAGTGCCCTACATTTCAATCTTATAAAACCTCAAAAACACTGTTGGCAAAATCAATAATTATCGAGTTTGTTCTAATGAAACTAACAGCGCTGGTTAGATGAATATACTTTAGTGATTTCATCTAGTGCAAAAAAGATTATGGAGCAAATAACCCCAGAGATAAAGAAACCTCCTGGGTCAATAAAGTATGTAGCGAATCCAAAACCGATATGTATTAATCCAGATAACCAGAAACGAATATTGAAAAACTTCATTGAGATAAATTCAGCAATTAGTGATACTGGTAAGCCATAAAAGAAATTTCCAATCAAACTATAAAAAAGCACAATAACAATAATCGGGAAGAAATCTCCATCTAAATTAAAGGATGGTTCTTCAAAGATCGAGACTAGAAATAATCCGATTGTAAAGGTCAATGATGAGTAGAATGCCACTTTAATTTTTCTGAATTTGTCTTTAAACAGAGTTTTTCTAATCACAGGAAATAAAAATGCAATCGTTATAAAAGCTAGTAAAATTTTAATTATCATTGGTGTAGTTGAAACAATTACTATTGTCAACAGAACAAGCACGGAGAAAACAAGAATATAAGAATTTCCTTTTATCATAAATACCTCGGACCTTTTTAACTTCATTGTACAATAAGCCGAAAGTTAGTGGGGATTAGAATTTAAGTAAACCTTTGATGAACTAACGGGTCTTCATATTATAAGGGAGAAGGTGTCCGGCAGTTCGACGCTGTGTCAGGCGAAGCTGCATGAAATCTCCAAACAGTAAAAATACGACTGTTTATTTCGGGTCATCTAAGGGAGGTAAAAAAATTCCCGGTGATTTTTGTGTCATTATCCTAATTAGAACATATGTTGAATTAACCCATTTAATTTTTTCCTCCTAAAACAAATAAGGAGTTGTTTCTATTGTCAAATTGTGGTCATGAATCAAATTGTGGTTGTGGTAACGATGTTGGTGGATTTGGTGGCGGTTTCGCTTTTATAGTCGTTTTGTTTATACTCTTAATCATTGTTGGAGCGGCTTGTTTCGGTGGTGATGGAGGTTACGGTGGCGGTCATGGCGCCGTTCAAGGATATGGCGGTTTCTGCTAATAGTATATAAAAAAGCCGACCTTTATTGGTCGGCTTCTTTTATGGCTGATTTTTTTACTATCACGAAGTAAGCTTTATAATTGATTCGATAATTTCATCCCAGTCTTCACTATGAATCTCATGCCCTGATCCATCAAGAGTCACTAATTCAGCATGAGGGATGGCTTTCGCAAGAGCAAGCCCGTGCTCGTATGGCAAGGCTGGATCTTCTGTGCCATGAATGATGAGGACAGGTACGGATATTTCACCCATTCTATCGAAATATTCGTCTCCGCCTTGCAGCATTGCATGATTAAATCTGCTCGGCAGCTGTTTGGCGCGGTCCGCCTCTCTTTTTGCCAGTTTATACATTCTTTCCTGCTCAAAAGGTTTGGAGCCGGCTAAAGTTTTCCATCCATCCGCAAGAAAAGCGATGACCATCTCCCGATTTGACCAATCCATGGAAGCACTCTTCGCATGGTGATCCAATATGCTTTGATCCATCGGAGGCAGTTTTTCCATTACGGTCCCGAACACACTAGATGCAATTAGCGTAAGCGTAGTCACGCGTTCCGGATATCTCAAGGCAAGAATCTGGCCGATCAAACCGCCTAGGGACATTCCAACGATTGAAGCCTGTTCTATGGAATAAGCGTCCAGGACACCCGCGGCATCGTCAACCATGTCCGTTATTGTATAGTTGGAGGTACCGGGTTCATAACTGACCGATCGTCCCAGATCCCGATGATCGTACCGAATGACAAACCTCCCCGAATCAGCGAGGCGGAGACAGAAGTCATCATCCCACCAGTCTAATGAAGACATCGCTCCCATGATCAAAAGCACAGCAGGGTCCTTAGGGTTTCCAAAACTTTCTGTACATATATCCACTTTATTTATTTTCAGTATCTGTTCATTCATGTTTTTTACCTCCGTATTAAATATTATCTAATAGCCGTTACCATGGCGCAGATCAATAAATTCTTTCCGGAGCATGATGATTGGCCTGCGCTTTTAATTATCGCAGTCTAACCCACTTAATAATCATGACGAGGCCCCCTTTTATATTTGTAAAATGGGAAGTATCCCTATATTACTGTAACATGTGTGAATTCTTTGTACCACCAAATTTTTCCAATTAAACAGAAAACCCCGAATGAAGAGCACCTTTTTTGGTGTCATTCATTCGGGGTTTATTACAGATGCATTTTCGCTTTATTGAGCTGTATATCCGCCATCCAACACGACTGCCTGACCTGTGATGCCCCGTGCTTTGTCGCTCGCAAGGAAAATGGCGTAGTCGGCAATTTCACTTACATCGAGTAAGCGGTTTTGCGGGACAAGTGGATAGATGACCTCTTCCAAAACGCTTTCTAGCGGTACTTGTCTTGTTTTCGCCAGATCCTCCAGTTGACCGCGGACGAGAGGTGTGTCAACGTATCCTGGGCAAAGGGCATTGACGGTTATGCCAAAAGAGGCGCTTTCCAAGGCGGCCACTTTCGTCAATCCGATTACACCATGTTTGGCACTATTGTACGCTGCTTTGTTGGCAAATCCAATCAGACCGTTAATGGAAGAGATGTTGATGATTCTGCCGAAGCCCTGTTCCTTCATGATGGGTAAAACGTTCTTAATTGAAATGAATGGGGCAGTCAGCATGATTTTGATCATCAGTTCGAATTTTTCAGTTGGAAACTCTTCGATTGGAGCAACATGCTGAAGGCCGGCGTTATTGATGAAAATATCTATTCGTCCGTATTTGTCTTTAGCTTGTTTGATTAGTTGGATAATATCCTCTTCACTTGTTACGTCTGCTTTTAAGCCGATAACTTCCAAGCCTTTGTTCCTTAGGTCTAAAGCAGCTTTTTCAACTGTGTTTTGGTCAAGGTCGGACAAAACGACCTTTGCGCCATTTTCAGCAAATATCTTTCCAATTTCAAAGCCGATTCCTCTAGCGGATCCGGTAATGATCGCCACTTTATCTTTAACCATATTACATTCCTCCAATAAAAAATGTAATGGTCCAGGTCTGTCATTTTATGTCGTAAACAGGGAATATTTCATAGAGTAAGCTCCATTGGAAATATAAAGGGAAGGTTATTAAAAATATGATTTAGGTTAATGAGTAAGAGTCTATCATGATTTTAAAGATAACAAAAGAATTTTATTTCCCCTTATCATTGGCATAGATATTGCATATATAAAGGTGAGTAAATAAAGGTAATTAAAACGGAAAGGGGAAGCTGGATGATTAAAAAAATAGCCATTATCGGTTCAGGTGTGATGGGAAGTGGAATCGCTCAGTCTTTTGCAGTTAGCGGGTATTTCGTCACCATTAACGATATAAAGGAAGAGTTGCTATACCGTGCCCAAAATCGAATTTCCGAGAATCTATCATTGCTCATTGAGGAAGGGGTTTTGACTGATGAGGAAAAGCAAGGCGCTTTAGCCCATATTACATATAGCGTAGATTTGGAAGGGGCAGTAAGGGATGCTGATTTTATCATTGAGGCCATTCCAGAAGTCATTGAGCTGAAGTTGAATCTATATGAGCAAATGGAGGAAATAATCAAACCGGATGCCATTGTTGCTTCAAATACGTCGACCTTTCCAATTTCTCAATTGATGGAGAAGGCCTCGTTTGCGGAACGAATGGTCATCACGCATTTCTTTAATCCTGGCCATTTGGTTCCATTGGTTGAAATTGTTCAGCATGACGAAACAAAGCCGGAAACCGTGAAGACAACAATGGATTTGATGCGTAAAATCGGCAAGTCTCCGATTCTCTTGAAAAAAGAAATAGCAGGATTCATTGCCAATCGTCTCCAGACTGCCTTGATGCGGGAAGCCTTTTATCTATTAAAAGAGGGCGTAGCCAATGCTGAGGATATCGATACAGCGATAACGGCTGGACCAGGTTTTCGATGGGCATTCACTGGGCCGATCGAGATTGCTGATTTTGGCGGACTGGACACATGGCAGCGTGTTTTCGATAATGTTTCACCGGTATTGGATCAGAGTAAGGAAGCCCCTGATTTGATTCGTGATTTGGTGGCTAAGGGTAAGCTTGGGGCGAAGTCGGGAGAAGGGATTTTTACGTATGAAGAATCTACCGTTTCTCAGAAAATCAATGAGCGGGACCGTAATTTTATTAAACTGGGAAAATTAAAAATGGAGAAGGAGGAAGTATTATGAGAGAAGTAGTTATTGTAGGGGCAGCAAGAACACCAGTTGGTGCGTTTGGAGGCAGTCTTGCCAATGTTTCAGCGGTTGACTTGGGAGTTGTGGCAGCAAAGGAAGCGATTAAGCGGGCAAATATTTCGGCTGATTTGATCGATGAGGTATTGGTTGGGAATATTCTATCTGCTGGATTAGGGCAAAATGTGGCACGTCAGGTTGCGATTCATGCAGGGATTCCGGAAACAACACCGGCCATGGCGATTAATAAACTTTGCGGATCTGGCCTCCGTACGGTCATAATGGGGGCGCAATTCATTGCCCTTGGTGATGCTGATGTGATTCTTGCTGGGGGTATTGAAAACATGAGCAATGCTCCGTATTTACTTCCAAATTATCGTTTTGGGTAGAAAATGGGTAATGCCGAAGCAGTCGATTCAATGACATATGACGCCCTAACGGATGTTTTTAATCAATATCATATGGGCGTGACTGCGGAGAATATCGCCGAGCAGTGGGAAATCAGCCGTGAAAAGCAGGATGAATTTGCTTTAGAGAGCCAAAGAAAGGCTGAAAAGGCGCAGCTTGCAGGACGATTTGCAGATGAAATCGTACCTGTTGAATATAAACGCAGAGGAAAAACGATCTTGGTGGACCAAGACGAACACCCGCGTCATGGGCTGACGATAGACCAGCTAGCGAAGCTGCGTCCTGCTTTTAAGGAAAATGGAACGGTTACGGCCGGAAATGCATCCGGAATCAATGATGGAGGTGCGATGTTGGTCCTGATGTCTAGAGAAAAAGCAGACGAGCTGGGATTGGAAGCATTAGCAACAATTAAGTCATATGCAAACGCCGCGCTTGATCCGAAAATCATGGGATACGGTCCAGTGCCTGCGACAAGGAAAGCTTTGGCAAAAGCGGGATTGACGATAGATGATCTTGATTTGATGGAAGTGAATGAGGCCTTTGCGGCACAGTCACTCGCCGTGCTTAAGGACCTTGATCTGAAGCCGGAGAAAGTGAATGTAAATGGCGGGGCGATTGCTCTGGGTCATCCGGTAGGTGCTTCAGGTGCCCGCATCTTAGTGACTTTATTGTATGAAATGAAGCTTAGAGATGCAAAAACGGGCCTTGCCACCTTATGTATCGGTGGCGGACAAGGAACTGCGCTGATTGTGGAACGGTAATGTCTTGGCCTCATTTTCCTATGATATAATGGAGGAAACTTCAGACGGGTTAAGGAGAATAGGTATGGCCAGCGATAATAAAACTATTCAATTGGACTTAGTGAAAGCGATATTGGAAGAATTGCCTTTTGGTGTTTTGGTGATGAAAAACGAAAAAGAAATCGTCCTCTGCAATCGCGTATTATCAGAGGCTTTTGCTGAGAATCAATTTGATATGCACATAAATTTGATTTTAGAAAAAAACCTTGTACCAGCTGTAAATACTCCAATCCGTTTGAATGATAATAATGGGATTGTCAGAAAAGCCATCATTCAAATGGGTGATGAGGAGTATCAGATTTATCTCCTATTGTTTACAAATAATAAAAGTGATTTTCTTAATATCGATAATCATGAAGAACTTCTGTTTAAGGATATTATCGAATTTGCCTATGACGGCTTGGTGATGGTCGATACGGAAGGGTATGTCCAAATGCTGAGCCACGCTTATGCGGATTTTCTTGGGGTTGATCAGGAAAGCTCAATAGGGAAACATGTAACGGAGGTCATTGAAAACACCCGTATGCATGTGGTAGCCAAAACTGGCAAGCAAGAGGTCGCTGAATTACAAAAAATTAAAGATAATTATATAATTGCGACCCGCTCCCCGATACGGAAACAAGATAAATTAATAGGAGCGGTCGGAAAGATCCTTTTTAAGAATGTCGGGCAATTTACCGCTCTTTCCAAGCGGATAAATTCACTTGAAGTAGAGCTGAAAAAGTACAAAGGCGATTTTCGCGAGCGAAATAAGGCCTCATATACGTTTGATCATTTGATGGGAAGAAGTCCTGCTTTCATGGAGGTAAAAGGTCAAGCCAAAATTGCGGCTAAAAGCGACTCAAATGTGTTGATTTTGGGCGAAAGCGGAACAGGTAAGGAGCTGTTTGCCCATTCCATTCATAATGATAGCAGACGGGCCATGGGCGTGTTTGTCAAAGTGAACTGTGCCGCCATCCCGGCAGAGCTGCTGGAGTCAGAGCTTTTTGGTTATGATGAGGGTTCTTTCACTGGTGCAAAAAAAGGCGGAAAAGCAGGTAAGTTTGAAGCGGCTGAAGGCGGAACGATTTTTCTCGATGAAATCGGTGAGCTGCCACTGCATATGCAGGTGAAGCTTCTCCGTGTTTTACAAGAAAAAGAGATTGAGAGGGTCGGGTCTACGGGAAGTATTCCGATTGATGTACGGGTAATCGCTGCAACGAACCGTAATCTGGAGGAAATGGTCTCGAAAGGGGAATTCCGCCTTGATATGTATTACCGGTTGAAAGTCTTGCAAATCCAGGTTCCTTCCTTAAGGGAGCGACCGGAGGACATTGAAATGCTGGGAAATCATTTTGTTGAAAAGTACCAGAACCTCATGAAAAAACACGTAATGGGGATGAGTGATCAAGCATTACGGCTGCTTCGTCTTTATAAATGGCCGGGTAATATTCGTGAGTTGGAGAATATCATTGAACGCGCAATGAATATTGTTGAAGAAGGGGAAATGATACGTTCCAAGCACCTCCCTAAAGAAATAACGGGTCATAAAGAATCAGTCTCGATCCGCACTTTAGCTGAAGTAATGGATGAAACCGAACGGGCAACAATCGTTTCATGCTTGGAAATGACCTCTGGTAATAAATCAGAAACGGCAAAGAGACTCGGAGTGAGTCGAACAACATTGTATGAAAAAATGAATAAATATGGTTTATGACTGTAGAAAGTGTCCTTTTGCGCGAAGGATACTTTCTAAATTTTTAAAATAGTAGATTGGAACGGAAAGCGAGTGCCTGGAGAGAAAATCAACGATCAAATTGTACAAACCGTAAAAAAACTGTAGACCAACTCGATTTTCATTGAGTATGTCTACAGACTGAAGTACCCTTTAGCCAAAGGGTACTTTTTTATGATTTTTAACTTCCTCATAAGGATAGACACGCATTTGTGCATATTTCACACTAGCAAATAATGAAGTGTGTTCGGAAATCCGTACATAAAACAAGAGGAAATATAAATGTTGTAAGAAAAGGCTTACACTTTTTTGGAGTTTATACGTGTGTGTACTGAAACCTTGACAGTTTTAAGGGATTTTAGCTGTTAAAAGGGAAATAAAATGTTAGAAAAGGCTTTAAAAGATGAGATTTCCCATTGTATTTAAGTTGGCACAATAATTGCATAATTACTTTAGTGAATGGCCAATCTGTCATTTTATATTGTGTTTCCACGTAAAATGAAAAGGGATTTCTTAAATTAACAGAATGTTGAAAGCGTTCTCAATAGTTGGAAAACACTTAGCAAGATCATTCAGCCTGACTTGGGGAAGGCAGGCTAGGATGGTAAAAGCGGAAAAATTAAAAATATGGAATTTAGGAGATTAATAGTTCTACTTAAAGGCTTCCGAATAATTTTGGGGCAAGGGGAGAAAAGGGGGAATTGAGTTGGTGATTCAAATTTTAGCCATTGTTGTGGCGCTGGGACTTTTAATCTTTTTAGCCTACCGGGGCTATCCGGTCATTATCATAGCGCCGATTGTTACTTTATTGGCGGTCATTTTATCCGGTGGACATTTGCTGCCGAGTTATACAGAGACATATATGACTTTTGCGGCTAACTATATAAAAGCGTTTTTTCCGATATTTTTATTAGGGGCCGTATTTGGAAAAGTCATGGAAATGAGCGGTGCAGCAGCATCCATTGCCAAGAACATCGTAAAATCACTAGGCTCAAAGCAGGCTATTCTTGCTGTAGTGCTGGCGTGTTCGGCGCTGACTTATGGCGGGGTTTCATTGTTTGTAGTGGCATTCGCCGTTTATCCATTCGCAGCGGCAATATTTAAAGAAGCAGACATTCCAAAAAGATTATTGCCGGGAACGATAGCATTAGGTGCTTTCACTTATACGATGGATGCCCTTCCTGGAACACCTCAAATTCAAAATATCATACCAACGAATTATTTCGGAACAGATACTTATGCAGCTCCAATAATGGGGATTATTGGCGCGATCATGGTATTTACTGGAGGGATGATCTGGTTAGAGCGTCGTCGTAAACAAGCGGTGGCAAATGGTGAAGGATACGGGGAAGGACATATTAATGAACCGGAAAGTGCAGAACAGCAAAACCTGCCTAACTTTTGGCTGTCCATCGTACCGCTCATCCTTGTCGTAGCGTTTAATTTTGCTTTCAGCCGGAGTGCCATTTCTGTTAAACACTGGTATGATGCATCGATGTTGAAGGAAACTTTCAACATTGCCGATGTAAGCACTGTCACTTCATCCTGGTCTTTGATTGTTGCATTGACAATCGGTATTATTGCAGCGATGCTTCTGAATGTTGGACGTATCAAGGTCAAATTGGCAAGTGGATTAACAGCTGCGGCAATGGGATCATTGCTTGCCATATTCAATACTGCATCTGAAGTTGGTTTTGGGAATGTGGTGAAAACGCTTCCTGGATTCTCGGTCATTCAAAACTGGGTGTTCAATGCAAGCGGCAATCCACTCGTATCCGAAGCTATTGCCGTCAATGTGCTGGCAGGGATTACCGGATCTGCATCCGGTGGACTTTCGATTGCGTTGGAAGTAATGGGAAGTCATTATTTGCAGGTGGCCCAAAGTGTCGGAATCACCCCGGAAATGCTTCATCGAATTGCATCCATGGCATCTGGCGGAATGGATACGCTGCCGCATAATGGTGCCGTCATTACCTTGCTTGCCATTACTGGACTGACACATCGTCAATCTTACAAGGATATCTTTGCGATTACGGTTTTGAAAACAGTGACCGTGTTCATCATTGCTTTTGCAACATCACTGTTTATTTAATAGAATAGTATTAGGAATGGAGATGATGGAAAATGAGTAAATTATTAACATCTTTTGATAGCGCTATTCAACAAATCGAGGATGGAGCAACCATTATCGTTGGCGGGTTCGGATTAAGCGGAATTCCAGAAAAACTAATCATTGCTTTGCGTAACAAAGGTGTAAAGGATTTGACGATTGTCAGCAACAATTGTGGAGTCGACGATTGGGGTCTAGGTCTATTGCTTGAAAATAAACAAATCAAAAAAATGATCGCTTCTTATGTAGGGGAAAATAAGTTATTTGAACAGCAATTTTTAAGCGGCGAGCTGGAGGTCGAGCTAGTTCCCCAAGGAACGCTGGCCGAGCGTTTGAGAGCGGGCGGAGCGGGAATTCCTGCCTTTTATACAGCTACAGGAGTAGGGACTGAAGTCGCAAAAGGTAAAGAACATAAAGAGTTTGATGGCCGCACATACATTATGGAAAAAGGAATAGTCGGAGATTTTGCCTTTGTAAAAGCCTGGAAAGCAGATCATTTCGGTAATCTTGTATATCGGAAAACGGCAAGGAATTTTAACCCTGTCGTTGCCACCGCAGGGAAAGTCACGATTGTCGAAGTGGAGGAGCTTGTGGGCACAGGAGAGCTCGATCCAGATGAAATTCATACTTCAGGGGTTTATGTACAGAAAGTGCTTGTAGGAAATGACTATGAAAAACGAATTGAAAAACTTACAACTGCTAACGCATAAAAAGGGGGAGTATTCGAATGACAAGACAACTAATCTTAGAACGGGCCGTTAAAGAAATACAAGATGGTATGTGTGTGAATTTAGGGATTGGAATGCCGACCTTGATTGCCAACATGATTCCGAATGACTTTAATGTCATGCTTCAATCGGAAAACGGCTTACTGGGAATCGGACCTTATCCACAAAAGGATGAAGTCGATCCAGATTTGATCAATGCAGGAAAAGAAACAGTAACGGCAAAAGCGGGGGCATCATTTTTTGATAGCGCTGAATCATTCGCGATGATTCGCGGCGGCCACATCGATCTAGCCATTTTAGGCGGGATGGAAGTTTCCGAAAATGGGGACCTGGCAAACTGGATGATTCCAGGGAAGATGGTAAAAGGAATGGGAGGAGCAATGGACCTCGTCCAAGGCGCAAAACGAATTGTTGTCATCATGGATCATGTGAACAAGCATGGGGAATCCAAAGTGAAAAAGAACTGTACATTGCCATTGACGGGAGAAAAAGTCGTACATTGCCTGATTACCGAACTGGCTGTTTTTCAATTTACAGAAGCTGGCATGGAATTGATTGAATTGCAAAATGATATAACACTTGATGAAGTGAAAAGCAAAACAGAGGCTGACTTTACAATAAGCCCCTCTATTGAAATTAGAGCGTAAGATAAAGAGAATAATAAAATAATACATTCTTAGACTGCTTTCATTCGCAAACGGGCGAACGGAAGCAGTCTAATTTTTTTGGAAATTCCCTTTCTATAATGAAGGAACGACAGGCCTTTTCACCTCAGTTATCAATCTTGGATAAAGATGATATATTCAAAAATAAATCTGTAATCAACTGAATGTTTTTTTGATGGTTGTTAAAATATGAACGTTGATTTCCACTCCAGGCACTCGCTTTCCGCGGGCGGTCCGGGAGCCTCCTCGGCGCTCCTTGCGCCTGTGGGGTCTCCCTTGGACTCGCTTTTCCCGCAGGAGTCTCGTACCTTCCGTTCCAATCAACTTTGTTTAAAAAATCCAGATACCCTTTTGTCGACAAAATGGAGTTCAGAATGGTCTCACCCCCAAACATGTTTTTAAAAGGAAAACTTCTTATCCTTCCTGTTTTTTTACTGTAATCCTTAATGGATTGAAGAAATATGCGACACTCCTGCCGAAAAACTGGCTAGCCGAGACCCCACAGACGCTTGCGTCGAGGAGGCTTGGCAGGCAGTCGGCGGAAAGGGAGCGGATTTCTGAAATCAACTGGAACTTTTGTTAAATAACATATTACTTCTATTCTCTAAAGGATAAAATCAAAATTTCCCAACTCTGCTACTTTTCCATTAAAAAGGCTTATATAAACTCTGATGGAAACTTAAAAAGGAGGGGTTATAGTGAAAGTGGCTTTACAGACATTATTGGACCGATCAGTGAAAAAGATGGGCAAAGGGATGCATTCTGTGGTGAAGGCATCAGCATTGGAAATGGTGGAACGTGCTTATAATGAAGGGATCACTGTACAGATAAGTGCAGGTTATCGCTCTTTGGAAGAACAAGCCGCGCTTTATGGTCAAGGACGAGTTTACAGCTATAATGGAAAAAACTATAGTAATCTAGCTAAACCTATTGTGACGAACGCTAAGCCAGGGCAATCTTATCATAATTTTGGACTGGCTATTGATTTCTTCATTGTGAGTGATGATGGCAAGAGAGCGATATGGACTGTGAATGCAAAGTGGCAGCGCGTAGCTGCCATAGGTAAGGAGTTAGGGTTTAAATGGGGAGGGGATTGGAGTTCATTCAAGGATTATCCCCACTTGGAGATGACAGGCGGGTTATCCTATACACAATTACAAGCAGGAAAGAAACCTCACCTTACCTACAAATTAGAAAAAACGGAAATGCCGAAGACCAGCAAAGGAGATAGTCAAATAATTTCGATCCAAATAACGTTAAATGGCCGATATAAAACGGCTATTGAGGGTGATGGGTTTTATGGTCCCAAAACTCGATCGGCCCTTATAAAAGGTTTACAAACGGAGCTGAATAAGCAATTCAATAAAAGGCTTGTTGTCGATGGAAAATGGGGACCTAAAACCAAGAATGCGATCATCACAATAAAAAAAGGCGCTAGCTGCAATATCACATGGATCCTGCAAGCAGCGCTCTATATGAAAGGATTTAACCCCGGGCCCCTTGACGGGAAATTCGGGGGGAAAACCGAGGCGGCATTATTCAAATACCAAAAGGCAAGCAAGTTATCCGCTGATAAGCTTGCAGGCAAAGAAACATGGAATGAATTGTTTGCTTGATAGAGAATCCATACTGTTAGAAGAAATATAAAGCTGTGGCAAGAGCGCACCAACTACCTTTTCTCATTACTTATACTTCCCCTCAAATATTAATTATGGATTGCAAAGTTCTTAATATTCCTTTAGAGTACGTACCTGTCGCTATTTTAGGATGAGCTTCCTTGGCTTCTTGAGTTGCATTCGCTACCAGGTAACCATGTTTAACACTTTTTAACATGAGCAGATCATTTCCGCTATCCCCGAAAGCAAAGGCATGCTCCCGACTCAGCCCGAATTTGTCTAGCATAAAACGTACAATCTCATTTTTTCCAGTACCTAATGGAATAAAGTCTATATCATAACTATCTTCAGGATCGCCGGCAAGGGGATTACAACGATTGATATTTACACCTATCCCGTACTCTTTGGCCACCCTCTGGATGGTGGATAAGTTCTTCTTGTCGACAGATTCATGTTGTATTTGATAATAGTAATTTCTTTTATAGCGTGAACTTCCCATTTGAGTCTGAGGAATCAATGGTATATTGCCGTTATGTAGAACATTATAAATTTCATCAACTTTCCTTTTATTAAATTCTTCGATATTAATCTGTGAATGCCAATCTGGATCCTTTTCCAAAAAGTTATTTTCTGAGAAATAGGTGATTTCGGTACCTAAGTCACTGGCAATAAAATGCGGGAAAAATCTGAAGCCACCGTGTTCCATTTTATGTAATATTGATTCGATACTACTCCCAGTGACCCAGCCAAAGACAAGTTCTTCATCATTACTTTTTGCTTCTAAGTAATTTTCAAGTTCATATAAATCTTTCTGTCTCTCGTGACTCATGGAGTGAGGATAATAGGTTTCATCAAAATCACAGAATACAATGTATTTTGGTTCTTCAACATTTGGCAATAACTGAAAACCGCCCTTTTTATTCAATAACATAACAATCCCTCCATTAGCTAAAAATATCCGCTTCAATAACTTATTAAAATTCAACTTAGGAATATTTTGTTAAAATGTGATATGTTAGGAACGGTTTAATGATAACTTCTGAAATCGATAACATGTCAACCACTTATTACAAGGATGGGATTAAATGACTAAAATTAGTGAGATAGCTAAGATATGTAATGTCTCTAAAACAACGGTATCTAGAGTCTTAAATAATCATCCATATGTATCAAAAGAAAAAAGGGAACAAATCTTAAAGGTCATTGAAGAGCTTGATTATGCACCAAGTTCACTTGCCCGGAATTTTAGGACAAATAAAACCCAAACCATTGCAATATTAGTCCCAAGATTTGATCATCCATTCTTTGCCCAATTGGTCAAAGGAGTATCTCTAGCAGCATTGGAAAATGATTATAAAGTTCTTGTTTTTCAAACCTTTTATGATTCGAAAAATGAATTGGATGTTATGGAAAAATTAAAGAATAGAGAAGTAGATGGGGTTATTTTAGGAGCGTTAGAAAATGAATGGAATGTAATAAAGCCTTATTTGAAATACGGCCCAATCTTACTGTGTAATGAATACCATCATTCCGCTTCCATACCAATTATTGGTTATGACGAATTCGAAGCGACATACAAAGCTGTTAATCATTTAATAAAAAAAGGCCATAGGAAGATAGGTTTTTGCTACGATACTTCTTATAGTCAGGCTCAGGGTCAAAGAAAAGAGGGGTTTTTAAAAGCTTTAGCGGATAATAATTTACTACATAATGAAGACTGGATATTTGGACATGGGTTTAATATTGAAGATGGATTCCGTATTTGTGATGAAATATTAAAATTAATAGTAAAACCTACTGCCTTATTTACTGGAAATGATCAGGTCGCAGCAGGAATTATTAAAAGGGCAACTACGTTGGGCTACAAAATACCGGAATACCTAGCTGTAGTTGGTTATGATAATCAATCAATTTGCCAAGTCACAACCCCCACCATAACCACAATCGATATACCAATCATGGAACTAGGACAACGCACTGTAATGGAATTAATAAAATATTTAAGTGATGATTTGAAATTAAAGCGCGACGTTATTAAATTGCCTACCAAACTTAAAATCAGGGAATCAACCTAACCATCATTAAAATATCATATTTAGGTTCATTATCCTTTTAGGCAGACACTAAAGAAATTCTAAAAGTAGCGGGGTTCAACAGTTCCAGTCATAGGAATGTTGGCGGATGGGATGTAATCCGCCCTTCACCGTGAATAATTCGACTTTAGCGGATATAATTCGACCTAGCCCGGGAATAATTCGACCCACCTCCAGAATAATTCGGCTTTCCCGGGAAATAATTCACCTTAACCCGGCATAATTCGACTTACCCGGAATAATCCTCCCTACATACAAATCCGCTCTTATCAACGGAATTCATACAAGTTCCAAGCACCAATCATTGCATCGCATAAGGCTCCCTGGCGGGTATTCGAATTCACATTCGGAGATGAGGGTGAAGCCGAGCTTGCGGCAAATTGCATTTGACGCAGGATTATTGATCGAAGGGAATGCGTGTATTTGTTTGTATTTTCGTTCGGCTTTAATTTTCTCTATCAGTGCCTTCACGGCATGAGATGCGATTCCTTTTCCTTGAAATGAAGGGAGGACGCTCCAACCGATTTCGTACACATTTTCCTCGTTCCACACTGTTTGCCAGTAGCCAACGGAACCGGCTGCCTCTGCCTCTGGAAACGAGTTGATGCTATACATGCATCCCTTCTCTCCAATCTGTAGATACCGTTGATGGCGTTTCAGGATTTGTTCATTACTTTCTGGTCCGCCAAGATGTTCCATCATTTCTGGGGCATTTAGTTGAAATAGTAATTCCAGGTCTTTTTCTTCCCACGGTTTAATTTCTATTTTATTTTCTTTGCTTCGTTCTGAAATCCGACTCACCCCTGAATTTTATATTTTCTTATATAATCTTCTTGGCTTAATGCGAGATTCCTTTATTTGATCTTATTCTACTATTGCCTTTATGTGGAAGTTTGATTTTAATAAGAATAAAGAGATGAATGTTTCCCATTAAATGCTATAATTTACAGGTGATTCTATCAAATGACAGAGAACGGAGATGAAGAAATGAAATCTTCAGTAAATCAGTTTTCCACTCAATTTGAATGGATATTGAATGTGATCAATGTGGGTGTCCATATTGTGAATAAAGATGGGGATACGGTTTTTTACAATGAAATGATGGCACATATCGACGGGCTTGCTCGTGAGCAGGTGCTGGGGGAGAATATTTTTCAGCTTTATCCTTCATTGACTGATGAATCCAGTACGCTGCATGTAGCATTGGAAAAAGGCGATGAAACGATTGAGTCCATTCAAACGTATGTCAATTTGAAGGAGAAAAAGATAACGTCCATCAATAGTACGTATCCTCTGTATGAAGATGGTGAAATTATTGGGGCAGTGGAAATCGCAAAGGATATTACGAAGGTCATGAATATGTACGACCAAATTGTCGATTTGCGTTCCCAGCTGGCAGAGACCCATAAGAAAAATAAGTTCTCTGAAGGGACGGCGACCTATCATTTTAGTGATTTGATCGGTACTAGCCCTGCCTTTCAGCAAGCGATTTCCTTGGCGAAAAAAGCGGCCCGTACACATTCCCCAGTCATGATTTATGGACCAACAGGGACAGGGAAGGAACTTGTCGCTCAAAGTATACATAATGTAAGTGCTCAGCGAAATCAGCCTTTCATCGCGCAAAACTGTGCGGCTGTTCCAAAGGAACTGATGGAGGGGCTGCTGTTCGGCACGACGAAAGGGGCTTTTACCGGAGCGATGGATCGCATGGGCATTTTTGAACAGGCTAATGGCGGTACCCTTTTCCTTGATGAGCTGAATAGCCTCGACCTAGGTCTGCAGGCAAAATTGCTTCGAGTGCTTCAGGAAGGTGAGGTGCGCCGTGTTGGAGGTTCGAAGGAGCAAAAGATTAATGTGAAGATCATTGCCGCGATGAACATTTCTCCAGAAGAGGCGTTGGAGCGGGGAATCATTCGTTCGGATTTATTCTTTCGCCTCAATGTCGTGACGATCCAAATGCCTTCACTTTTGGAGCGTAAAACGGATATTCCGGAAATCGTGAATCACTTTATTCAAAAATTCAACAAATCATTTTTTACGGAAGTGCGCGGGATCAGTCAAAAGGCGATGGAGCGGCTTCTTCAATATCCATGGCCCGGGAACATTCGCGAACTGGGACATGCCATCGAGTTGACCTTTAACGTCATGGACGCAGGGGAAGATATGATTGATGAACATCATCTGCCTGCTTATCTTTTCCCTTCTGGAAATTACGCTGCAGCAAATGCGCAAAGCCATCCTGCCCCATTGAAAAACAAGATTGATTTACCTGTCGTCCTTGAAGAAATGGAAAGGGAAATGATCATCAATATGTTTGAGAAATATAACGGGAATATCAGCAAAACGGCTGAAGCCCTCAATATTAAAAGACAGGGACTGCAATATAAGTTAAACAAGTACGGCATTGAAAAAGTTTATACGGCAGGATCGAAGGAATCTAAGTGAATTCAGTTTTTTGGAAACGCTGTCACTTTCTTGATCATGTAACTTGAAGAGGGCTCTTGTGTAAAGAGACCCTCTTTTTTTTGCTTGGTGCAAAGAATCTGGCTGCAAAAAATTATGCATAATGAAAAATATCTTGCGATTTTAAGCTCGGTTTGCCCCCTTTTGCTTATGTTTTCCTTGTTATTCATGTTGGCATCATTCTTGCGAAAGTATATAGATAAGTTCTTATAATAAGGGGGCATTATTAATGAATTTGATGGGAATGGATGTAAAACATAAAGAATACCTAGGTGGACGCAGGCATTATAATGATATCGAATTGTGGAAGGATGTAACGGAAGAGCAGTGGAATGATTGGATCTGGCAATTGACCAATACTATTAAAACACTGGATGATCTGAAAAAGGTCGTCAACCTGACACCGGATGAAGAGGAAGGAGTCCGGATTTCGACTCAAACGATTCCGTTGAACATTACGCCTTATTATGCTTCTTTGATGAATCCCGATGATCCTCGCTGTCCGATTCGTTTACAGTCGGTACCGCTTTCGGCAGAAATGAACAAGACTAGATATGATTTGGAGGATCCGCTGCATGAGGATGAGGATTCCCCTGTTCCAGGATTGACGCATCGTTATCCGGATCGCGTTCTATTCCTTGTAACGAACCAATGCTCCATGTACTGCAGATATTGTACGCGACGCCGTTTTTCAGGTCAGGTTGGCATGGGTGTTCCCAAGAAGCAGCTTGACGGGGCGATTGAATATATCCGGAACACTCCGGAAGTAAGGGACGTGTTGATCTCAGGCGGAGACGGCTTGTTGATCAATGATAAGATCCTTGAATACGTATTGAGTAACTTACGTGCCATCCCGCATGTGGAAATAATCCGGATCGGCACACGTGCACCGGTCGTTTTCCCGCAGAGGATTACTGAGAATTTATGTAATATTCTGAAAAAATACCATCCAGTTTGGTTGAATACGCATTTCAATCATTCACTTGAACTGACGGATGAAGCGAAAAAAGCATGTGATATGCTGTCGATGGCAGGGGTGCCGCTTGGTAATCAGGCAGTCATCCTGGCTGGTATCAACGATAGTGTTCATATCATGAAAAAGCTTATGCATGACTGTGTTAAAGCAAGGGTAAGACCTTATTACATTTATCAATGTGATCTATCTGAAGGAATTGGCCATTTCCGGGCTCCGGTTTCAAAAGGACTGGAAATCATTGAAGCTCTGCGCGGCCATACATCAGGATATGCGGTGCCAACCTTTGTGGTGGATGCTCCTGGCGGTGGCGGAAAGATTGCCTTGACTCCGAATTACCTCCTTTCGCAAAGTCCGGATAAAGTCGTTTTACGGAACTTTGAAGGAGTGATCACAAGCTATCCGGAGCCGAAGAATTATGTTGCCGGCAGTGCGGATGCTTACTTTGATGAAGTATATGGTACTGCGGATAGGAAGGAAGCCGTCGGGATTTCCGCTCTTATGACGGACGAGAAATTCAACCTGGTGCCAGAGGGCCTTCGTCGTCTTGACAAGCGAAAAGCGTATGAAAGCACTGATGAACATGCTTCCTTGAAGGATCGCCGTGATAAACGGGATGAAATGAAGGAAAAATTAAGGTTAGCCCAAGAAAAAAAGAACGCCATGGCCGCTAGTGGCTCGGTGAAATCTGATGGCAAGGAGGAATGAAGATGGATTGCTTATGGTGCAATGCCCCTAACGTAGAAGAAAGCGAAAAGAAGGATTGTTACTGGATCATGCCAGATGGGAAACGCTCAATAAAAGTCCTTCAAGTTCCAGCCTTGAACTGTCCTGAATGTGGAATCTATGTGTCCGATTCGATGAATCAAAAGGTGGATGAAGCCTTATCCATATATGATGTGAGTGAATACCCTGATGAGTTTACGTATGATCAGCTTCTTCAGGCACCTGTCAAAAAATTATTCAATTGGAAATAGAATGCCGGGAGAAGCGGATGATATGCATCTCTTCTCCCAAATTCTTTAAATAAGGGGGGTACATAATGCCTGTTCAAAAGCTGCCTTTTTTCACCCAAATGGAGACTGGGGATTGTTATACGATGGAACTCTATCATGATCATGCCAATCAGCGCTTACGCATGGATGATTATCGGGGAAATGTCAAAAAAGCGATCGATCGGGCCCTTGCCATCGCAAAGGAGCAGGGCTTTACAAAAGTTATACTTAAAGCCAGAAATGAAGATCTATCAGCGGCATTGGGTCAGGGATTCATGCTGGAAGGAATATTGAGCAAGTATTTCAAAGGGAATGATGCCTATTGCATGGCCTTCTATTTAACGGATGAAAGGCGAACAAGCGACTTTTGGGTCAAGGAAGATAAAGTCATCCAAGATGTAAGTAAGATTCCTAGAATGATTGAATCTCAGCAAATACCTGAGGATTATATCCTCCGGTTTGCTACGGTTGAAGATGCACAAGAGCTGGCGAAGTTATATGGTGCCATTTTTGAAACCTATCCTACACCGATGAATGATGAGCGATATATCAAGAAAGTGATGGGGGAAGGTACGATCTTTAGTGTTATCGAATATGAAGGATCCATCGTGAGTGCTGCATCCGCGGAAGTGAATGAGATGTATCACAATGCTGAATTAACGGACTGTGCAACGATTCCCCAACATCGAAAGTATGGTTTCATGAAGGTGCTCATCTCCGCATTGGAACAAGAATTATTCAGGAAAAACATTTATTGCTCTTATTCATTAGCGAGATCATTGTCAATGGGCATGAATGCGGTCTTTCATCAGCTGGGATATGAATATGGAGGCAGATTAACGAAGAATTGCAATATTTGGGATAAGTATGAGGACATGAATATTTGGGGTAAAGATTTATCCCTCAAGTAGGAGGATTGTTTCTATGGCTAAATACACATGGGTTGATAAAGAAACCTGTATTGCGTGCGGGGCATGCGGTTCAACAGGTCCTGAGATTTATGACTATGACGATCAAGGGATCGCTTTCGTTATCTTGGACGATAATCAGGGGATTGCCGAAGTTCCTGAAATCCTGCATGATGACATGCAAGATGCCATGGAAGGATGCCCTACAGAATCCATCCTGATTCAGGATGAGCCTTTTAAGAACTTAATATATTAATAGAAAATGCACAGTGGGTACGAACGTTAAAAGGAGAGATGACATGACACGCAATTATTTGATTAAGCCTACTTTAGATCATGACTATCCCACTATCTCTCATGGGAATGGAATTTATCTTTATGATATAGATGGAAATCAGTATATAGATGGATCATCAGGAGCGGTCACAGCAAGTATTGGCCATGGTGTAGTAGATGTTGTCGAGGCAATGACGGAGCAAGCCCGTAAAGTTTCTTTTGCATATAGGTCTCATTTTACGAGTGAAGCCGCAGAGGCATTGGCCAAAAAGCTAAGTGAGTTGGCTCCTGGGGATTTGAATTGGTCATTTTTCGTGAATAGTGGATCGGAAGCCACCGAAACGGCGATGAAGATCGCGATTCAACATTGGCAAGAAAAAGGGTTTGAGCGAAAAAACCGCATCGTCTCCAGGTGGACGAGTTATCACGGGATCACGATGGGCGCTTTATCGATGTCCGGCCATGTACCAAGAAGAAAGCGTTTTGTTCCGCTATTGGAGGATTTCCCTAGCATTTCGGCTCCCTACTGTTATCGCTGTCCTTATAATAATGAAACTTCCGGATGCAAGCTTCAGTGTGCAAATGAACTGGAGACAGCCATTCAAAGGGTCGGCTCCGAGAATATCGCCGCCTTCATCGCAGAACCCATAATCGGGGCATCGGCTGGTGCTGTAACACCGCCGGATGGTTATTATCAAAGGATTAAGGAAATCTGCGAAAACTATGAGATTCTCTTTATTGCCGATGAGGTAATGACGGGAATCGGCCGGACAGGAAAAATGTTCGCGATGGAACACTGGGGAGTCACTCCGGATATCATCGCATTAGGTAAAGGAATGAGCGCAGGCTATACTCCAATGGCAGCCACAATGGTTACTGACCGTGTCATGGAGCCGATTTTAAAAGGCTCGAAATCAATCATGGCTGGACACACATATAGTGCAAACCCTCTATCTGCTGCCGTTTCATTGGAAGTGCTTTCCTACATTGAGGGAAATGACCTGGTTCAGGCAGCGGAAGAGAAAGGTCAATATCTGTTTAAGAAGCTGGAAGGATTGGCTGAGAAATTCGACATCATTGGTGATGTAAGAGGGAAAGGGCTGCTCCTTGGACTTGAGTTTGTCTCCAACCGGATTTCAAAAACGCCATTCGACTTGCAAGTCGGCCTGACTACAAGGCTTGTCAATAAGGCTTTTGCGAAGGGGCTGTTGATCTATCCTGCTGCAGGTGCGATTGAAGGAATCGCTGGCGATGCGGTTATCCTATCTCCGCCATTAATCATTACGAATGAAGAAATCGATCGCCTCGTCAAAATACTGGAAGCTTCCCTCGAAGAGTTGCAGCAAGAATTGCACACGGAAGGTTTGATCGAGGACATGCAGGCTATTTAGGAGGAACGGTATGAAGCAGGTCATTAAGAAGAAAAGCAAAATTGTGACGATGGAAGAAGCACTGGAGCATATTTCCGATGGATGCACACTCATGTATGGCGGTTTTGGCGGAGTGGGGACTCCTCCGACGCTCGTACAGGGCATCCTTGACAAGGGCGTAAAGGAATTGACCTTGATTGGCAATGATACTGGATTCCCTGACATCGGCATTGGCCGGCTTGTGACTGCTGAAAGGGCCAAGAAAGTGATTGCCTCACATATCGGGTCAAATCCTAATGCCGGCAGGCTCATGACTGAAGGAAAGCTGCAAGTCGAATTTTCACCGCAAGGGACATTAGCCGAACGGATTCGTGCTGGCGGTGTAGGCTTAGGCGGGATTTTTGTCGATGTCGGGATTGGTACGATAGCCGAAGAGGGCAAGAACAAGATTGTGATAGAAGGAAAAGAATATTTGGTGGAAACCGCTTTGACGGCTGAAGTCAGTATCGTCCATGCCAAAAAGGCAGATTCGCTGGGGAATTTAGTGTACGACAAGACTGCATGTAACTTCAATCCGCTGGTAGCGATGGCAGGAGCCTTCACGATTGCGGAAGTGGAGGAAATTGTTCCTGTAGGCGAATTGGATCCGGAATGTATTGCCACACCAGGTATTTATGTAGATATGGTGATTCCGACAAAAGGGGTGAATTGGAAATGGGCATGGCAGTAGATGTACGAAATCGCATCGCGAAACGAGCCGCCAGGGAAATCCATGACGGATTGATCGTCAATTTAGGCATCGGCATCCCTACCTTGGTGGCTGACCATATACATCAAGATATCTCTGTGCTGTTCCATGCGGAAAACGGAGTTCTCGGTACAGGTCCAAGTCCTGATCCCGGGCAAGAAGATCCTGCCCTCTGTAACGCGGGAGGTTTCCCGATTACCACTGTACTGGGAGCTTCATACTTTGACAGTGCAACGGCATTTGGAATGATCAGGAAAGGATACATCGACATCACCATCCTTGGAGCCCTGGAAGTCAGTGAAAAAGGGGATTTGGCGAATTGGATCGTCCCAGGAAAGCGGGTGCCGGGTATGGGCGGGGCAATGGAGCTTGCCCAGAAAGCCAAAAAGGTGATCGTCCTGATGAATCACGTGAATAAGCAGGGTGAGTCGAAGATATTGAAGACATGTACGCTTCCATTGACGGCAAGGCAGAGTGTGGATTTAATCATTACGGAAATGGCAGTCATGGAAGTTACAGAAGAGGGATTGGTGCTGAAGGAAGTCATGACGCCATATACCGTGGATGATGTGATAAGGAATACAGAGGCGACATTGAAAATCCATGCTGCCGTCACCACCATTGAATAAGAATATGTGCAATTAAGGAGGATAAACGTGCCGGATATAAAAAAACGGATAAACCAATGGATCAAGGATCATCGGGAAGAAGGAACAAACCTATTGCAAAAAATGGTACAAGCCCCGAGTACACAAGGAAATGAAGCAGGGGCACAGGCCATCGTCGCCCAAAAGCTGCAGGAGATGGGTTTGGAGATCGATAGTTGGGAACCTGACGGCGGCGAGCTGAAAAAGCATTCTTATTTCCATTCTCCGCGCAGTGATTTTTCCAACAGCCCCAATGTGGTGGGTATCATGAAAGGGACTGGAGGGGGACGTTCCATCATTTTGAACGGACACATCGATGTGGTTCCAGATGGGGACCGGGATCAGTGGGACGACGACCCATATAGTGGAGCGATTAAGAATGGAAGAATGTTTGGTCGCGGCGTAACCGATATGAAGGGTGGAAATGTATCGCTGATTCTTGCGATGCAGGCGTTGAAGGAAAATGGCATCCAATTAAAAGGAGATGTCATTTTTCAAAGTGTGATTGAAGAAGAAAGCGGGGGGGCCGGAACATTAGCGGCCGTCCTAAGGGGATATAAAGCCGATGCCGCCCTGATCCCTGAACCGACGAATATGAGGATCTTCCCGAAACAGCAAGGTTCGATGTGGTTCCGAATCCATGTTAAAGGACGGTCAGCCCATGGAGGAACAAGGTATGAAGGCGTTAGTGCGATTGAAAAAAGCATGACCGTCATCAATCATATTCGTGCCTTGGAAGAAAAGCGAAATGCACGTATCAGTGATCCGCTTTATCAGAACACGCCAATTCCGATTCCGATCAATCTAGGTGTCATTGAAGGCGGTAATTGGCCGTCATCCGTTCCCGACCTTGTGAAAATCGAAGGAAGGATGGGCGTCGCGCCGGAGGAAACGATGGAGCAGGCGAAGGATGAAATGGCCGTCTGGTTATTGCAGTTGGAGGAAGTGGACCAATGGTTCAAGGAAAACCCGCCCGTATTGGAATGGTTCGGGGCACGCTGGGTTCCAGGAGCAATTGATGTAGAGCATGAACTGATGAATGCACTTGTTCATCAATATCGGCGAGTTGCCGGACAGGACCCGGTCATTGAAGCATCCCCTTGGGGAACGGATGGGGGATTGCTGACACATGTCGGTGAAACGCCTGCAATCGTTTTCGGGCCAGGAGTAACCGAGGTTGCCCACTATCCAAATGAATACATCCTGCTCGACAACGTGTTTACCACAGCCGAGATCATTGCCCTTACTTTAATTCAATGGTGTGGAATGGAGCCTGAGCAGGATGAGGCTATTCCTATAGGGAATAAGCTGACGATTCAAGGCAATGGCAATTAAACCGGATAGTAGACTAGCCAGTAAATATCAGGATTTTCCTTAACTGTAATAAAGTCTTCCACAAAACGATTGTGGGAGACTATTCATATCTAAAAAAATCTCTTTTACTATTTCTTGAACTTTTAATATTAAAAGAAAATGAGGTAGGAACCATATGGACATGAATCTCATTAATAATCAAGAACCGACAGTTAAAAGGAATCTTAATGATAATCAAGAACCGACAGTTAAAAGGAATCTGAAAGCAAGGCATATGACCATGATAGCCATTGGCGGTTCAATAGGAACCGGATTATTCCTGGCAAGCGGGGCAACCATCCAGAGTGCAGGGCCCGGCGGTGCCCTCGCTGCATATGCATGCATTGGAATCATGGTTTATTTCCTTATGACGAGCTTAGGGGAAATGGCGACATATATGCCTGTGTCGGGATCATTTTCCACCTACGCCACGCGCTTTGTAGATCCCGCATTCGGCTTTGCACTTGGCTGGAATTATTGGTTTAACTGGGCAGTCACCCTTGCCGTGGAAATAGCTGCAGCAGCCATCATCATGAAATTCTGGCTCCCTGATGTACCCAGCCTTATATGGAGTGCATTATTCCTTGGAATCGTCTTCACCCTTAACGCCCTATCCATTAAAAGCTTTGGTGAATCTGAATATTGGTTTGCTTTAATAAAAGTCGTCGCCATCATTTTCTTCATCATTATAGGTTTATTGACCATATTGGGGGTTTTTGGCGGAAAGGTGATCGGATTTGAAAACTTCACCATGGATGAGGCACCATTCAAGGGAGGATTCTTATCAATCATCTCAATCTTTCTAATCGCGGGATTTTCTTTTCAAGGCACGGAACTGGTTGGTATTGCTGCCGGAGAAAGTGAAGAACCCGAAAAA
This sequence comes from Bacillus sp. ISL-34, assembly GCF_018613325.1. Classification (GTDB taxonomy): domain Bacteria; phylum Bacillota; class Bacilli; order Bacillales; family DSM-1321; genus Peribacillus. Next base: position 161,886 of record NZ_JAGGQJ010000008.1, read on the forward strand.
AATGTTCCGAATGCGATCCGTCAAGTATTTTGGCGCATCCTATTATTTTACATCGGGGCCATCCTGATACTCGGCCTCCTAATTCCGTATACGAGTCCAAGCTTGTTGAACGGAGATGTCGAAAACATTTCTGTAAGCCCTTTCACACTTGTCTTTGAACGGGCAGGGCTGGCATTCGCGGCATCCGTCATGAACGCGGTCGTGTTAACTTCCTTACTATCCGCCGGGAACTCGGGACTATATGCATCAACGCGGATGTTATGGTCAATGGCAAAAGATCGTCAAGCTCCCAAATTCCTGGCCAAAGTCAACCGCAGGGGGATCCCGATGAATGCTTTGATCATCACGTCCTTAATTGGAGGACTCGCCTTCTTGACCTCCATTTTAGGGGACCATGTATTTACATGGCTATTGAATGCATCCGGGCTAACCGGCTTCATCGCCTGGATTGGAATTGCCATAAGTCATTATCGATTTAGACGTGCCTATGTTGCACAGGGTGGTGACCTAAACGAATTGAAATATAAAGCAAAATGGTTTCCATTCGGTCCGATACTTTCATTCACCCTGTGCATGCTCGTCATAGCAGGACAGAATTATCAAGCATTCCTAAGCGGCAGCATCGACTGGTATGGCGTCGCTGTCTCCTATATTGGACTACCGATATTCCTGGTGATCTGGTTAGGATACAAGATTTATCACAAGACCAAATTAATATCATTAAAAGATTGTCAATTCGATAAATCAGATGTGGCTTGATATGAATGGAAAAAACCTGAGATCCCATTACGGACTCAGGTTTTTTTTATGGACTCTAATTAGACGATATCGATGAAAATCCAGTTATATCTCCGTAAATGACAATTATCTCATTAAAATTCGCAGTGTTTCTTCCATTCCATCTTTGTATGGAGTTTTAGGGATGGGGCCGATGCGGTTTTCATATTTTTCTCCGTCCAGGATGAATCCTTCTTTGGTTAAATACATGATTTCCACTACTTCTTTCATGAAAGGGTTGAACATTCCGAGTATCCGAATGATGTTTTTTGTAAGGGGAAGGACCATCTTTCTCTGTCCCGTTACCTGACGGTCAATTTGGATGATTTCGTTTCCGGAAATCAGACCAGGCCCAGGGATGTTCCAATTTTCTCCATAGGAGTCGTCTTTTTCTGCTATTTCTACGATCATTTTTGCTGCATCCGGTAAGTAGACATATTCTCTTGGAGTTTTTAAGTCCCCGATAAAGACGGTCGTTTTATTTGCTGCGAGACCATTCAAGGTAGGCTGAAGGTAGGAGTTCTGTGAGGTGGCACCATAATAGTCGGGCAGCCTGACAATCAATGCTCTGGCATTTTTCCATTTTTGGCTGATATGAGTTTCTCGAATTCCAACCTGATTTGCCCTTTTTTTGTATGCGGCTGTTTTGGATGGTTTTCATCTCCTTTCGCAACTTGATGTCCATAAACATATATCCCATCTACAATGACAATCTTCTTTCCTAAAGCATCGGCTGCTTTCATTACACTTTCCCCAAGTGAAAGGAGTTTCAAAGCCATCTCTTGATAGGGAACGTTGGCACATTGGAAAATGATTTCCGCATCTTCTGCAGCCTCTACAATGGTTTTGAAATCAAAGATGTCACCCATTGTGTATGATAATAGCTGAGAATGATCATGCTCTTTCATTAATTGCTCAAGCTTACTCTCTGATCGCCCGAAAGCGATGACTTCTGTCCCCCTTGATAACAATTCTGAAACAATGACTTGACCTGATCCACCGGTTGCTCCTAATACAATAGCTTTTTTCATACTTTCATCCCCTTTTAATTTATTGATCAATCACTAAATAAAGATTCAAAATAAGAAACCGGTGAAAATCGGTCCTTACCTGTCCCCGCCATCTATAAGCTCTGGCATATTGATGAAATGGGAAATATTACAGAGTATCCCCCTTGCTAGGAATGTGGTCACTTGGTCCTCGGCATTCGGAATTCCAGCAGCTTGAAATTTTTCAAGTGTTTGATTTCTAATGTTTGCTAACCCTAATCGAGTAGAATTTCTTATTGCGTCTTCCGTCACTGAAAGTCCTATGACCTGAAGGGCAATTTCATTGGGATTGGACTCAGTCAATTCTTCATATACCTTGATCATATGGTTAACAAGGTCTTCGGGTTCTGTTTCAATTTCAAAAGCTTGAAGGATCCTTTCGTATGCCCGATCCAGAGCCGCTACGAATAACTCCTCTTTAGTTTTAAAGAATTTAAACACATATGGCTGGGATATGCCGGCTTTTTCTGCAATTAAGGCAGTGGTTGTATTGTAATAGCCTTTATCTGCAAAAACCTCCAAACCAGCTTCCAGAATGTCATCTTTTCGATTCTCTTTTTTTGGTCTGGCCATCGGTATCCTCCAGAGTATTATTAATTAGTGATTAATCAATCACTAATTAATAACATAAATATCGCAGTATGGTAATTTTTGCAATAAGGTATTTAAATCATTTTTTTGCAGCTGAATAATTGGGGAGGGTGTGCAATACTATTATTCTATGTACGATATTACTGTGGATGAAAGGAAACTGATGATGAAAGAGGCGTTTCGCGGTTCTGGAATGGGCGTCATTTTCATGGCGTTCTTCGGTACACTGTGGGCAGGTATCGGTGTAATGGGATTGCAGGGGTGGGGGTTTCCCTATGTGGAACTCGCAGCCATACTCGTAGGAATCATAATGTTTATTGGCGGCATTTCATTGATTCATGCATCAAAAAAAATGTCCAACCAAGTTTCAGAAATTGGGGCTAGGCGTATGAAGCGTATCGGATTTTTGTTTAATATGGTCTTCATTGCCGAAAGTCTGCTGATTGGGATTGCCATTGCCATCTGTAACTTGATCAATCAGACCGATCTTATACCGTTAATCATCGCCATTATTGTAGGGATTCATTTTTTACCTTTGGCGTCGCTTTTCCAAATCAAGATCTACTATGCAACAGGAGTGCTGCTCTGTTTATTGGCGCTTATCACATTGCTTATTGTGCCAGACACCGTCATGTTTGGTGAGCATCAAATCCTTGCACCGTTATCCTTGCTGGGCTTTGGATGCGCGCTAATTCTCTGGACCACTGGACTTATGTTATGGCTTAAAATAAAGAATTTAAGAGTAGCCGATAAAAAATTGAATTCAAAAAACCCGTCATTGTGAACGGGTTTTTTATTTTGATTAATTTTTCATCCAGGTCAAGAGCCTGATAATTTGAAATGGTTCATTCCAAACGAGAATGAAACTTAAAAGAAAAAATGCAGCCACGGCCAAAAATTTGGACTTTCCTTTTTCAGTTTTATACATGGCCCCGAAACTGCATAACATACCAATAAGTAACGCACCGAATCCTGAGATCATAAGCAGCTCGGAGGCTTTTGGCAAGACAAGAGAACAGCAAAATGATAGTGTACCAATCACTGCAAATACGATAGACCAATTGCTTAAACGTTTCATAGCGACTCCTTTTTTACTAATTATACCAATTAACTGTTTGTAATAAAATTAAAAAATTTGAGGTTGTCACTTATGGAAATATATTGTAATATATATAACAATATAAAAATCCATTTACATTTTAGAAGCATTGATAAGGACATGAATCATTTTTACGGTCTGCAGAGAGGGAAGGATAGCTGCGAACTTCCTGGCTTAGGAAACTGATTTACCGCCTTTGAGCTATATCGGTGAACAAGAGTAACTGATATCGTCTAAGCTGCGTTACAAGCTCCAGAGCCATGAGTGTTTCTTGCTTATGGGAAATTGGGTGGAATCACGGGTAACGCACTCGTCCCTTACTTAGGGATGGGTGCGTTTTTTATTATTTTAATTATTGCGATGATAAGGACATGAATCATTTTTACGGTCTGCAGAGAGGGAAGGGCAGCTGCGAACTTCCTGGCTTAGGAAACTGATTTACCGCCTTTGAGCTATATCGGTGAAAGAGAGTAACTGATATCGTCTAAGCTGCGTTACAAGCTCCAGAGCCATGAGTGTTTCTCCTCATGGGAAATTGGGTGGAACCACGGGTCTAAACGCACTCGTCCCTTATATAGGGATGGGTGCGTTTTTTTTATATAAAAATATTGCGATGATAAGGACATGAATCATTTTTACGGTCTGCAGAGAGGGAAGGGCAGCTGCGAACTTCCTGGCTTAGGAAACTGATTTACCGCCTTTGAGCTATATCGGTGAACAAGAGTAACTGATATCGTCTAAGCTGCGTTACAAGCTCCAGAGCCATAAGTGTATTTTGCTTATGGGAAATTGGGTGGAACCACGAGTAAACGCACTCGTCCCTTGCATAGGGATGAGTGCGTTTTTTTATTATTAAAAAAGGGGTGTTTATGTGATGGGTGAAAAAATGATTAAGGTTCAATTCCCGGATGGGCAGCAAAAGGAGTATCCGCAAGGTGTGACAGTGGAAAGTGTGGCAGGGTCCATCAGCTCCAGTTTAAGGAAAAAGGCAGTAGCAGGAAAACTGGATATGCAACTGGTTGATCTAAGTCACAAGCTGAATAAGGATGCCGAACTGTCGATCTTGACTCTGGATTCGGATGAAGGATTACAAGTTTTACGACACACATCGGCGCATGTTTTGGCACAGGCTGTGAAAAGATTATACCGAAATGTGGAATTAGGGATGGGACCAGTCGTGGAAGATGGTTTTTACTATGATTTTAAGTTAGATCATCCTTTGAGCTCTGAAGATCTACAAGCTATTGAAAAAGAAATGGAACATATCATAAGTGAAAATTTGGAAATCAAAAGGATAGTAGTGTCTTATGAAGAAGCAGTGAAGTTATTCGAGGGTAGAGGAGAGTCATTCAAGTTGGATATAGCAAAGAACATCCCTAAGGGTGAAAAACTAACGCTCTATCAACAGGGGGAATTCATCGATCTTTGCAGAGGGCCGCACCTTCCCTCCACATCATTTGTAAAATCATTCAAATTGACTCGTGTATCTGGTGCCTATTGGCGGGGAGACAATCAAAATGAAGTTCTTCAAAGGGTGTACGGCGTGGCATTCCAAAAGAAAAAGGATTTACAGGATCATTTTAAATTCCTGGAAGAAGCGGCCAAACGCGATCACCGGAAATTAGGGAAGCAGTTGGAGTTATTCATGTTTTCGGAGGAAGCTCCTGGAATGCCGTTTTATTTACCGAAAGGACAAATCGTTAGAAATGAATTGGAGAAGTTTTCTCGGGAGCTTCAGACTAAAGCTGATTACGACGAAGTTCGGACACCTTTCATGATGAACCAGCGGTTATGGGAACAATCGGGTCACTGGGATCATTACCATGAGAATATGTACTTCACTGAGGTGGATCAGACAAAATTCGCGATGAAGCCAATGAACTGTCCGGGTCATATGCTTATTTTCAAAAACAATCTTTACTCTTACAGGGATTTACCCATCCGGATGGCCGAATTTGGTCAAGTCCACCGTCATGAATATAGCGGGGCATTGAACGGGATGCTGCGGGTCCGTACATTTTGTCAGGATGATGCCCACATTTATGTTCGGCAGGATCAAATCGAAAGTGAAATTAAACAAGTGTTTGATCTGATTGATAAGATGTATCGCACTTTTGGATTTGAGTATTCCGTGGAGCTCTCGACTCGTCCAGAGAATTCGATGGGCGATGATTCCCTTTGGGAGGCTTCTGAAACAGCCTTAAAAAATGTTCTTGAAAGCATCGGGATACATTATCAATTAAATGAAGGGGACGGAGCATTTTATGGACCGAAAATTGATTTTCATATTAAAGATGCATTAAAACGAAGCCATCAATGTGCAACAATCCAGCTTGATTTTCAAATGCCCGAAAAATTCGATCTGACTTACATCGATGAAAATAATGAAAAAGTTCGTCCGGTCGTCATTCATCGTGCCATTTTTGGATCGATCGATCGTTTTTTTGGAATCCTGATAGAACATTTTGCCGGTGCTTTTCCGGTATGGCTTGCCCCGGTGCAAGTACAGATCATCCCTGTCTCACAAGTTCATTTGAATTATTGTTTAAAGGTTCAAAAAGAACTGAAGAATCAAGGCATAAGAGTGAAAATTGATGATCGGAATGAAAAGCTGGGGTATAAAGTCAGGGAAGCACAGATGGGGAAAATCCCATATATGCTGGTACTTGGAGATAAAGAGGAGAAAGAAAAGGAAGTGAATGTCCGGAAATACGGGGATCAAGAATTTGAAAATGTTGCAACAGAAACGTTCATCAAGAAAATGGTCCAGCAAATAAAAGAACGCAGCATTTAATAAAATAGCAGCTTAATCCGAAACTCACGAGTAAAAGCGCGAAACTCACGAGTAAAAGGGCGGAACTCACGAGTAAATGCTCGAAACTCACGAGTAAATGCCCATTGGATTAGGTTTGGATAAAAAAAGACAGCCGAATAACTCGGCTGTCTTTTTGCTATCTACAAATCCATACCCAGCCAACGCCGGGAATGAACTGCTGGAAACAGTTACCGCCCGGTCCGCCTTGACCACCGCCTTGACCACCGCCTTGACCGCCGCCTTGACCGCCGCCTTGACCGCCACCTTGACCGCCGCCTTGACCGCCGCCTTGACCGCCACCTTGACCGCCGCCTTGGCCGCCGCCTTGGCCGCCGCCACCGACAGGGCAGGTTAATCCTAGATATTGCAATCCGACTATATCTGAACGATGAACCTCATTCGGGATGCCACCTTCGAGTATCTGTACCATACCAGTAGCAGTATTGAGACCCATCAAAATAAAAGTGTGATCGGTGTTACCCCAAAATGCTCTGAAACAATGACCTTGTCGGCCTGCGTTTAAATGGCTTTGAATAGTGGCTGCCGGAACCAGTGTTTGTACAGGCATTCTGTCATCATAGTAAGGCAAATTAGCATAAGAATTATCGTAATAATATGGATTATAATAATATGGAACATTATAAGAGTAATAACCGTAATTATTATACATTCAAGAAATCCTCCCTTTGTGTTTACCCTTTCAGACTATGAACAAAGGGATATTAGTGTCCGACATGGACAAAGAAGGACAATAAAATAGGCGGCCTAATATATATATAAAGCTAATAAATTCATTACGAATTCACGAGTAATGCCCAAAACTCACGAGTAAATGCTCACATCTTCTTAAATCTTATGTAAATAAAACCTTGGCTGCTTGGATGGCAAAGTAAATGCCAATCCCTATAAGGGATATTCCTGAAATGATCGAGATGCCCATTAGAATGGGTTTGGATAAAAAGCGTCTGAAGGTGCTGGCGATGATGGCCATTGCGAAATCCCAGGTTAAGAGGCCGACAAGGATCCCTGAACTGTATAAAAGTAATTGATCCATATCATATTTTGAAGCGGAGTTTGCGAGAATGGATCCATAAATCCCCAGCCAAAACAATATGGATAAAGGGTTCGAAAGGGACATGATGAATCCTGTCAGGAATGAAGAAAAAAGGGAATCTTTCGCTTTTCGTGCATTCACTTCAATCTTACCTGCACTAAGCAGGCTTTCGATTCCGGTATAGGTCAGGACGAAAAAGCCAAAAAGCCACAAAAATGTCTTCATGAAGGAGTTGTCCAAAAAGTGGACGACACCAAAAAAGACAAGGGCAATAAAAACAAAATCCGCTAAAATGGCGCCCCAGCCAAAAACCCAGGCATGCCAAAAACCCTTCTTGATTCCTTTGTCCAATTGAGCAGCGTTTATGGGACCGATAGGAGCCGCCAGTGATAAGCCTAATAATACATAGCTGAAAAAAACACCCAAATCATCACCTCATCGTTTAATACATCTTCGCTTATTTGAATGTATTCAAACAAATGGACTTGTACCACATTTTTAGCCCTTTTTTTGAGGTGATATGTTGCTTATGAATGTACCTAGTCGTGACCTGGATGTTTTTGTAACAACACATAAAAGTCCTTCATAATGTAATTTAGTCAAATGGAAAGAAATCCATTTAATGCATGCGCTGTTCAAAGCGGAATTGGAGGATAATTATGCCTGAATTATCGATGCCGAATAAATATAAAACAATTCTTGATATCATGCATACTGATATTGCGATTAATGAAATTAAGGATCATTTTGAAGAAGGACTTTCAAAAGCGTTAAACCTTATTAAAGTATCAGCCCCTATCATTTTAAATGGGGGTAATGGTATAAATGACAATTTAAATGGTATGGAGCGGATTCTTACTTTTGAAGCTCTGGATATTAAGAATAAACAAATAGAAGTGGTTCAATCTTTGGCAAAGTGGAAAAGAATCACTCTTTCAAGGTATGGTTTGGCTTGTGATGAAGGCATTTACACAAATATGAATGCGATAAGACGTGATGAAAAACTGGATAATTTACATTCGATATTTGTGGACCAATGGGACTGGGAGAAAGTCATTGCAAAAGAACAACGTAATGTAGATACATTAAAATCTGAAGTGAAAAAAATATATGGAGCCATCAAATCGACCGAACGTTATATGTTTGAGTTCCATCATCTGCTCAAGCCTGTGTTACCTGATGACATTCACTTCATTACGACCCAGGAGTTGGAGGATTTATATCCGAATCTGACTCCGAAGGAAAGAGAAAATGTCGTGACGAAGAAATATGGTGCGATTTTCATTATGAAGATTGGCGGAGAGTTACAATCTGGGGAAAAGCATGATGGACGTTCACCAGATTATGATGATTGGGACCTAAATGGGGATATCGTTTTATGGAATCCACTCTTGGAATGTGCTTTTGAAGTTTCTTCAATGGGAATTCGAGTAGATGAGAAGTCACTGTTAAAACAATTAAGATTATCCAAAAACGAAAATCGTAAGGTGCTCGAATATCATAAGGCCGTTTTGGAAGGAAAGCTTCCGTATTCAATAGGCGGAGGAATAGGGCAATCGAGATTATGCATGTTTTTGTTGAAGAAAGCACATATTGGCGAGGTTCAGGTTTCTGTATGGAATGACCAAACATTAAAGGATTGTAAAGAGAGGAATATTATTCTTTTATAAAGAAGATGCAGGAAACCCATTCTTAAACAGAATGGTTTTTTTGTTTTTAAAGGTCAAAAGGGGTAATTTTGGGTGAAAAGCTACTGAATAAATCTTTCTGCGCTATAACATAATAATTGAAGACATCTAATAAATGATGCAAACAAATTGGTTTCACATTGGTTACCTTTTATGCAATAAGTTGCTTTTATAATGGATGAGGAGTGTAAGTATGGAAGGTCATGAGAAGCAAAATAAAGATGTAAGCGTGTGGTGCCTGATCAGTATGGCATCAATTCCATTGGTAATGACACTTGGAAATTCAATGCTTATCCCGGTTTTGCCCATTTTCGAGGAAAAGGTGGGGATATCTTCATTTCAGTCAAGTATGGTAATAACCAGCTATTCCGTAGCATCAATTTTTTTAATTCCCATAGCTGGTTATTTATCAGATCGATTTGGACGGAAAATGGTGATTCTGCCAAGCCTGATCCTAGCCCTTATCGGTGGCTTGATCGCAGGTTATGCATCATGGAAAATGGAAAATCCCTACACATGGATCATCATTGGGAGGGTATTGCAGGGGATTGGGGCGTCCGGGGCCTCGCCCATAATTTTGCCTCTGGTGGGGGATCTATACAAGGATGATGATGAAAAAACCAGTTCTTGTTTGGGAATCATAGAAACTTCGAATACATTTGGGAAAGTACTGAGTCCAATACTGGGTTCCCTGTTTGCTGCATTTATCTGGTTTTTACCATTCTTCTCGATTTCATTCTTCAGTTTAATATCTATTGTCTTGGTCTTTTTCTTTATAAAGGTACCAAAGGAGAAGGATGATCCGTTGAAATTCAAAGAATTCTGGCATGACACGAAAAAGATATTCAAGCAGGAGGGGAAATGGTTATATACAGTTTTCCTGATTGGTGTATTTGTCATGTTGGTTTTGTTCGGTGTTCTTTTCTTTTTGTCTGACAATCTGGAAAAAATCCATGATTTGCATGGAGTCAAAAAAGGTTTAGTGATAGCGATCCCGCTGTTTTTCCTATGTGTATCTTCTTATGTTGCCGGGAAAAAAATCAAGGGTGAATTACCAATCATGAAAAAAATCATCATGATCAGTTTAGCGGTCCTTTCAATCAGCCTTGTATTTGTCGGTTTTACAAAAAATAAGGTTTTCCTGTTATTACTCGTAACGAGTTTGGTGGGCATAGCAATTGGTGCGTTATTGCCGACACTCGATGCAATCATCACACAAAATATAAAAAAGGAACAGCGGGGGACGATAACCTCCTTCTACATGTCATCAAGGTTCATCGGAGTTGCGGCAGGCCCTCCGGTCATGTCCCTTGTCATGAAAAATCATCTCAATTTGAGCTATATCATTACAGGGATCATAGGCATAGGCATCGTCTTGATTGTTTGGAAATTCATTAGTTCAGACAAAAAAGAAGCTGCTGCCTAAAATAGAAATCCGAAAAAGCCGGGCTTTCCCACGGCTTTTTTTGTTTGTAACTCGGAAAAAATTTTTTTTGGCTTTTGGTTATAGGAGAGGGGTTGTCACATAGAATGTACAAGTCACGAACTAGCTCGAAGGAGTGATGCTTTTTGAGTGTACATTTACTGCTGAGTTACTTTTTCCTGGGACTTACCCTTGCAGCACCGATCGGTCCGGTGAACTCCGCTCGTATCGATAAAGGAATCAAGAACGGGTTTTGGCATGCCTGGATCGTTGGGGCAGGGTCGATGATTGCAGATGCCTTGTTCATGATTTTAGTGTATGTAGGTATGGTACGTTTTTTAGAAATTCCGATCGTCCAGATCTTTCTATGGCTTTTTGGTGGATTCGTGCTTATTTATTCTGGGGTCGAAAGTGTTTTACGGGTTAATACGATATTATTAAATCAATACAGGAATAGGGATTCTTTAATTTCCTGTTTTTTGACTGGGTTCATCATGTCAGTGACCAGTCCATTATCCATTTTATTTTGGCTGGGGATATATGGATCTGTTTTAGCTAAAACAGCTTCAAGTTATGGGACATCCCAACTTTTCATCTATAGCGGGATGATCTTCCTTGGGCTTACCTGCTGGGATTTTTTTGTAGCGGCATTAACGAATGGATTTCGCAGGTTCTTAAATGAAAAAAGCTTAATGGCCATTTCGATCATCTCTGGATTATCATTAATCGGCTTTGGGGTTTATTTTGCTTATCAAGGTATTTTTGCCATCGTATCATAAGGCATAAGTACATTACATATTACTTCAATTTTTATTCGGATATTTGATTTATCATGTTGAAAACTTCTTCCTTGCATAATTCATTGTGGCATTATCAACACTATGAATGATGGAAGGGGGTAATGTTATGACAACAAAAGCCAATTGCAGTTCAGCGAAAGGGAAGGCTGGTCAAGATTCCAAAGCATCAGGTGAACAACAAGGCGATATGAAATGGTGGCAGCTATCATTGGTCGGTGTAGGCTGTACGATCGGGACAGGGTATTTTCTCGGATCGACCATAGGGATTAAAACGACTGGGCCATCCATTGTATTTTCATTTGTATTGGCTGCACTAGGTACCTACATCGTTTATAATCTGCTTGCTAAGATGACGGCTGCCGATCCTCAAGAGGGTTCTTTTTGTTATTATGCCAATAAAGCATTTGGACGATGGGCTGGCTTTAGCTGTGGCTGGAATTATTGGTCCTCCAATATATTGATCATGGGAAGTCAGCTTACTGCGCTTTCGCTATTATCTCAATTTTGGTTCCCAAAGGTACCACTGTGGCTATTTGCATCCGGATTCGCAATTGTTTCAATCGTGGTGGTATTGCTGGGAACAAAAGGGTTCGACAGGGTGGAAAACATCCTTGCGGTAATTAAGACAGCAGCGATCGTAATGTTCATCATTATTGCAATATGTGCCGTTTTCGGCTGGTTTGGTCTTGATGGAGCGAAACCGCCATCATTTCCGAATAAATTCAATGAATTATTCCCAAAAGGACTAAAAGGGTTTTGGACATCACTTATCTATGCTTTTTATGCGTTTGGCGGCATTGAGGTCATTGGACTGATGGCGATGCAGCTTAAAAAGAAGGAAGATGCGCCAAAGGCAGGGACGATCATGCTCTTGGTTCTTACAATCATATATGTGGTTTCATTGGGGTTAGCCGTAACCATGATTTCGTTAGGGGCATTCAGTGAAAAAGAAAGTCCATTCGTTTCGGCATTGGACAGTTATCATCTGACATTTTTCCCGCACGTTTTTAATGGTGCAATCATCATTGCCGGTTTCTCGACGATGACCGCTTCACTATTTGGTGTAACCAATCTATTGGTAACCCTCTCCAATGACGGGAATGCACCCTCATTTTTCATGCAAAAGATCAAGAAATTCAAGGACCTTCCACTGCCTTCACTGGGTCTTGGAGCCTTAGGACTTTTAGGATCAATCATCACTGCCTTGCTCCTGCCAGGCAAGATTTATGAATACATTACAACATCTGCTGGAATATTGCTTTTGTATAACTGGGCATTCATCATACTTTCTTCATTCAAAATCTTGGAAAATAAGATTTGGAGTAAGATTACGGCCGTCTTCGGACTTCTTTTAATTTTAGCCGCGGTCAGTGGCACCCTGCTTGAAAAAGAAATACGTCCAGGTTTTTTCATCAGCCTTTTATTCATCGTGATCATCGGTCTTGCCGCCGTTTTCATGAAATTCAAGGTTTGGAATAAGAACAAGGCGATGGCCGCAAAAGCCAGTAAATCAGAGCTTGATTGATAAAAAAAGGAACTAGACTATACAAAGTCGAGTTCCTTTTTGTGTGCTTTAAATCTCAATGATGATTGGAAGGATCATTGGTTTTTTCTTAGTTTGAGTAAAGAGATATTGCCCCAGTTCCTTCTTTATGGTTTGTTTGATGATGTTCCACCGGTATATTTTTTCACTTTGTAAGTCGTTGACCGTTTTTGTGACAAGACGATTCACATGTTTAAGGAGGTCCTCGGAATTTTGAACATATACAAATCCACGGGAAATGGTATCAGGTCCTGATACTATTTTTCGTTCCGTCTTGCTTAGTGTTATGACGATTACGAGCATTCCATCTTCGGAAAGCTGCTTACGGTCCCGCAGTACGATTTCTCCAACATCCCCAACGCCAACACCGTCAACAAAGGTATTGCCGGCAGCCACCTTTCTCGTTTGACGGGCAACGGAGTTTTCAATATCCACTACATCGCCATTACTGATAATGAAAGTATTGCCCTTTTCCACCCCAACAGACTCAGCTAGTAATCGATGCTGGTGCAACATCCGATACTCACCGTGAATGGGTATGAAATACTTGGGTTTCATCAGGGTAAGCATGAGCTTCAACTCTTCCTGATAGGCATGTCCGGAAACATGCATGCCCGTTACTGTCCCAGAACCGTAAATGACTTTGGCCCCCAGTTGAAACAGGTTGTCGATGATACGTGAAACATCCCGTTCATTTCCGGGTATTGGGGTGGAGGCAAGAATCACTGTATCATCAGGCAATATGCTCATATCCCGATAATTCGAACTGGAAAGGCGAGAAAGGGCAGCAAACGGCTCTCCTTGACTTCCTGTACATAAAACCGCGACCCTTTCAGGAGCATAGCTATCGACTTCATGCGGTTGGATAAGCATCCCATCTGGAACCTCGAGGTAGCCGCGTTCAATGGCAACGGAAACGACGTTCACCATGCTGCGTCCAACTAGGGCGAGTTTCCGGTTTGTCTTATGTGCAGCGTTCACAACTTGTTGAACGCGATTGACATTTGAAGCGAAGGTCGAAAGAATGACTTTCTGTTTTGCCTGCATGAATGCCTCTTCAATATGGCTGCCAACGAGATGCTCCGAGGGACTGGAGCCGGGACGTTCAGCGTTCGTGCTTTCCGATAATAAAACCAAAACACCTTCACTCCCGATTTTGGCCATTTTATGAATATCGGGATACTGATCATTCATGGGAGTCAAGTCAAACTTAAAGTCCCCTGTATGAACGACCGTGCCTTCTGGCGTATGCATGGTGACTCCAAGGCAATCGGGTATACTATGATTCGTCTTGAAAAAGTCCAGAACCATCTCCCCGAATTCCAATTTTGAATCCGAGTCGATCTGGATCAACTTCGTATCACCCAAAAGGTTATGTTCTTTTAATTTCAATTCAATCAACCCAAGTGTTAAACGTGTGGCATAAATGGGTACATTCAATTTTTTTAAGAAATAGGGGATACCGCCAATATGATCTTCATGCCCATGAGTAACAATCAAAGCCCGAATCTTCTCCTTATTCTCCTGGAGAAAAGAAATATCAGGAATGATTAAATCGACTCCTAATAAGCTTTCATCAGGAAACTTGGCACCACAGTCAATAATGACAATATCGTTCGAATATTGAACCACATACATGTTTTTACCGATTTCATTCACTCCGCCCAGAGCCAGTATGGACAAAGCATTCTCTTTTACACTCAAGTAGGTAGACCTCCCTTTATTATGATAAAGATAGTGTTTCCTTAGGTCCCTTTTATAAAACCAACTCTTTTATAAAATTAGGGCATTCAAATAGCCATAAAAAAACACCTACCGTTTTCGGTAGGTGCGAGTGTCTTCAATCTTCATCGGCTCAAGCAAGAGTTGATGCTTTCTTCAAAAGACTCAATGTATGCTTGGACCTGCGCTGCAAATTGAGTCTTCAAAGTGAGAAGCAAACTTTCTATCAAGAATTTTCGCGGTTTGTCGGACTGCATCAGCTCATCTTGGATAAAGTCGACCAATTCAATGGCTCTTGTTCGATCTTCATCGCAAGGAAAGGCTTTGTTTATCGCTTTTTTTAATTCCGTCGTGGAATGAAGCAAATCATTATGGCAAGGATCAAGTTGGTTTGTAAAGTTTGGAAACCACGTATCCATTAGTTCAGGATCAATGATCTGTTCCCCGCTTTCAGCCACTTCATCGACTATATGGACAATGCGGTTCATACAATAGCGGATAATTTGTATGTCTGGTGTACCGGCGGCATTAGCACGATAACTAAAATGATTCATGTGGGTCATCATCGAATGAAAGATAATGACGCTATCTAAAAGATAGGGGTTTTTGCTTTCCCCGAATATATCGAGAAAACGGGTATACATCCAGCGTAAGCTCAACAATAGCGTCTTATTGATGAATTGTTTTAATTCTTCATCGTTGGAAACACGGACTTCTTCGATCAGGATGAGCAATTTGCTTTGCTTGTTCACCATCATCTGCAATTCGAGCTGCTGGATGAAAATTTCAATATCGGCGGAATCTTGACCAATCAACAGTTTTTCCCGGGCATGGCGAATCTTTGTATAGAAGGAACGGAAAATGGCTATAAATAATTCACCCTTCGAAGGGAAATAATTATAAAATGTACCTTTTGAAATACCGCTGCCGTCTAAAATGTCCTGAATGGACGTGGCTTGGTAACCCTTGTCAATAAACAGCTTATGAGCCGTATCGATGACATTCTGCCTTCGATTATTCATCATATCACCTAATTTTCATTATACTGCTTGTATAAATGTAATCGTACTCTATTTTTCATCACAGCACAAACCCTTATTTAAACCAGTAAATTTTTATTGCAAAAAATGAACTGGGGGTATATTATTGATTTTGTAAGTTTGGAATATACCACTCGTCTAATTAAATGAACCAATAGTTTGAATGGAGGAATAGATAAAAAGTGAGTACTGCACAAACAAATGAAAAAAAGGGTTCGTATGGCATTTTGGCCATACTGATGGTCGGGGCGTTTATAGCGATACTGAATTCAACCCTTTTAAATATTGCACTGCCATCAATCAAAACAGACCTGGGAATCGAGACTTCCACAGTTCAATGGCTGACAACGGGCTATATGCTTGTGAACGGAATCATGATTCCGACAACAGCCTTCTTAATAAGAAAATACTCTGTACGTAATCTGTTCCTGACAGCCATGCTGCTATTCTCAATCGGAACGATCGTTGCAGGTGTAGCGCATACATTCCCGCTATTATTGAGCGCACGTATGGTTCAGGCTGCAGGTTCTGCAATCATGATGCCGTTATTAATGAACGTGCTTTTAACTGCATTCCCTGTTGAAAAACGGGGCTCGGCAATGGGATTATTCGGTTTGGTCATGATGTTTGCCCCTGCAATCGGGCCGACGCTTTCAGGCTGGATCATCGAACATTATGATTGGAGAATGCTATTCCACTTCATCACTCCGCTTGCTTTACTAGTGCTTATTCTCGGCTTCTTTAAACTTAAAGACAAAAAGGAAAAAGTCGATATTAAAATTGATAAATTATCGGTCATTCTTTCAAGCTTAGGCTTTGGCGGCTTGCTTTATGGATTCAGTTCGGCAGGCAGCAAGGGGTGGGATAGCCCTTGGGTATATGGAACATTGATTGTCGGTGCCATTTCCCTGATCCTTTTCATTACACGCCAGCTGAAAATGGAAACACCGATGCTTGAATTCAAGATCTTCAAACATCCGATGTTCGCCTTATCTGCAACGATTTCAATCGTGTTGAATATGGCCATGTTCTCGGCGATGATCTTAATGCCGATGTATACACAAACGGTCCGTGGCATTTCACCATTCGATTCAGGATTGCTGATGCTGCCCGGTGCACTATTGATGGCCCTCATGTCACCGATTACCGGTAAGCTCTTCGATAAATTCGGTGCGCGCGTACTTGCTTCAACCGGTTTGTTTATTACTGTGGTGACGACGTATTTCTTTAGTAAATTAACAATGGATACTTCTTATACACATATTGTGATCCTGTATTCCGTCCGTTTATTCGGTTTGTCCATGGCCATGATGCCGATCATGACAAATGGATTGAACTCGCTGCCAGCCCGTATGAACCCGCATGGTACAGCAATGAATAACACACTGAACCAAATCTCCGGTGCGATCGGAACCGCATTGCTTGTTACAGTCATGTCAAACCATGCAGCATCTTCCGGAGAAACTTTAATGACTAAAGCAATGAGCAAACTAACAAGCCAGCCCACTGCTGAAATGATGGAACAAATGCAGGCCCAAATCGGAATGCAGGCGATGCTCGATGGAATAAACTTCTCCTTCTTTGTATCCACATTCATTGCTGCTGTGGCACTGATTCTGACATTATTCATTAAGCGCGCATGGCCAGCTGAAGAAAAACCAGCTATGAAAAAAGACCAAACCGCTTAAATGAAACAATAAAAAGCCCTATGCCACCTGAATCGTCAGGCAGCATAGGGCTTTTTTTTATAACTTCGGCCGATTTAGTTCGGTATAAGGGCCGGAACGGATTTGATTCAGGCTAAAGTGGAACAATTCGACCTACGGCGGAATATTCCGACCCACGGAGGAAATAATTCGACCTACGGTGGAATAATTCGACCTACGACGGAATAATCCGACCTATAACT
This sequence comes from Bacillus sp. ISL-34, assembly GCF_018613325.1. Taxonomy (GTDB): domain Bacteria; phylum Bacillota; class Bacilli; order Bacillales; family DSM-1321; genus Peribacillus. Next base: position 179,396 of record NZ_JAGGQJ010000008.1, read on the forward strand.
TTTTTCGGTGATTTCATTTGTAAACAATATAAGCGCAGTGCAATTCGCTGCGCTTTTTTCACATCAAGAAGTCACTTCTTCTGAGGTTACTTGTGCATGCTGGATATGGCTGGCTATCCAGCCAATGATCGCTGCAGAAACGAGATAGGCAAGTAAGATCCAAATCTGCGTCTGCAAGTTTTCCCAGCCGCCTAAGGAGATGACCTCTTGAAGTTCCTTTAATGAGTGGGCCATAGGTAAAAATTGACCGATTTTCGTCAATAATGACATGCCCAGTTCGCCTGGGAATGTTCCGCCGCACGTAGCCAATTGGAACACGAGAAGGGTCACGGCTGCAAATTTGCCGACAACTCCGAATACGGTCACCAACATAAGAATAAAAGTCATGAAGGTAAATGAAACGATGATGCTTGATAGAATGAATACAGGGACACTTGCCACTTGTAAATGGAATCCAAGAAGGACCACTGCATCCACTAGAAGTGCCTGAATCAAGCCGATTACATAAACAAGCATTAATTTATTCGTGAAATGAACGGTTCCGGTAACCTTAAGGTTCTGCCTGCGGCCAAGCGGCAATATATTGGAAGCCATGATGCCGCCTACATAAAAGGCCAATGACAGAAAATAAGGGGCAATTCCGGTTCCATAGTTAGGAACTTGAGATAAATTGGATTGGACCAATTGCACGGGTTCAGAGAACATCGAAGTGGTCGAATCGTCGTACTGAAGACTGGCCGTTTTATCCGCAGCTTCATTAAGCTTGGAGGATAACTTGTTTGAACCAGTTTCCAGCGAAGCAAGTCCGTCTTGTAGTTCCGTCGATCCACTGGCTAGCTTACTGCTTCCGCCAGCTAGCGAAACGATTCCGGCATTTAAAGTGGAGAAACCATTTGTCCATTCAGAGAAACCATTCGCGAATTTTTCAGATCCCTCGTTTAATTGCTTAGCACCCGAGGTAGCTTGAGCCATTTTATCACCAAAGGTATTCATCCCGGTTTGAATGGTTTCTTGTCCATCAGCCACTTTAGCAGCACCGTCGCCCAATTGCCTTTGTCCGGCGTTTAAAGTGGTGGCTGCTTTGGATAAACCTTCTGATAGGGCAACGACTTGCTTGAAGTCTTGATCCTTTATTGCATCAGGATGATTTTTCATATAGGCATCCAATTGTTTTTTTAGATTATTCGCTGTATCGGCAGCCTGTTCTTGCCCTTGCATCAACTTTGCATTTCCGGCTGACCAGTTCTCAACACCCTGACTTACTTCATTCATCCCATTTTCCAATGAGTGATGTCCATCCGATAGCTGCTTTATGCCGGTATACAAGTTCTGGGAACCTGATGTTAATCCTTTCGCACCATCGGCTAAGGCTTCTTGTCCATCCAAAAGCTTGGTGCTACCTGTTTACAGCTTCTGGGTGCCCTCATTCAAATTCTTAATGCCATCATTCAAATTCTTACTGCCGTTTTTCGCATCCGCCATTCCTCGATGAAGCTCTTCCGCTCCAGCCCCGGCATCCGCCAAGCCTTTAGAAACGTCCTGGAATTTCGAAAGGATGCCTTCAGAATAGACTTTCGTAATGCTTGCGTTGATTTTTGCAGTCATCTTTTCAACAGCAGTTGAGCTGATCTGTGAGGCAACGAAGTTCTTACCTGGATTGACAGTATACAAAAGTTTAGCTCTTTCCGGTTTTTCATCCATTAAAGTCGTGACATTTTCCGAAAAATCCTCCGGGATCGTGACAACCATATAATAGGTACCTTCTTCAAGACCTGTATTAGCCTCCTTTGCCGTGACAAAGTGAAAGTCCAATTCCTTTTTCTTCTTCAATTGTATAACGAAATCATCTCCAGCCTCGACTGGCTTATCATCCATTTCCGAACCATTATCGAGATTGACCACTGCTACAGGGAGCTGGTCCAACTGCCCATAAGGGTTCCAATATCCTGCCAAGAAGAAACCTGAGTAAATCAATGGAACGACCAAAAGGAAAATCAAGGCGATTCTCCCGTGTTTATGTTTCCACATTGCTTTTATATCTTGAAATACAAGTTGTAAACCTTTCATTATTTGAGCCTGCCCTTTCTAACTAAGAGATTATTTCATCATAATGGCTTTTTTAGATACTGTATAATACATAATTGATTATGTAATAATAGATTTAAATCTATGTGAAAAGAGTGGGGAAATGGAAATATTACAGCTGCAGTACTTTCAAACCGTAGCACGACTGGAACATATGACTAGGGCTGCGGAACAACTTCAAATAGCTCAGCCATCCCTCAGTAAAACCATATCCCGGCTTGAAGAGGATTTGGGAGTCGCACTGTTCGATAGGGAACACCGGAAAATCAAGCTCAATGCAGCCGGACGAATATTCTTGAATCGGGTCGAACGTGCTTTTGCGGAACTGAATGAAGGAAGGCGCGAAATAGCGGAATTAACAGATCAAGACCAAAGGAACATCACCTTGGCCGTTACCATTCCCAGGGTCCTGCCTGATTTATTGGGTGCATTTTTATCTCAATACCCGGATGTCCGTTTTCAACAATTCCTAAAATCCGTATCATCCATGAAGCAGCTTCTAATTGAAGGAGAAATCGATTATTGCATTTCTTCCGTTCCGATAGAAGGGCCAGACTTAAGGTGGGAACCGCTGATCACCGAAGAAATATACTTGATCGTGCCTCCCAATCACCGGCTGGCAGGCATGGAAAGCATTACACTCCAAGAAGTGAAAGATGAACCATTCATCAGTATGAACACAGGCTTCGGGTTCCGCAGCCTAACCGACCAATTTTGCCTCGAAGCGGGGTTCGTCCAGCACATTGCCTTCGAAGGAGATGAACCAGCTGTCATCTCGGACCTTGTCAGGAAAGGGTTGGGGGTCGCCTTCGTATCCGAATTGACTTGGCTCCATCAAACCGGATCATTATCCCATAAAATCCGAATAACCGAACCTGCTTGTCAAAGAACAATAGGGCTAGGCTGGTCAGAAAAACGCTACTTCACTCCAGTAGCCAAGCAATTTCGCTTATTTGTCATGGATTACTTCGCTGCCGCCAACTCCGCTAGGCCAAAGGACGAATAATGGGACGGAGGCCGAATTACCGGATATAGGTCGAATGTGAAGGCCGAAATAATCGGATGAAGACAGGATTAAATCGCCGTTGGGACGAATAAACGGGTGAAGGCATAAAAAGTATAATTTAATTATAGTGAACATAGTATTTTAGGAGGTTTTTATTAAATAGATCGGGTTCAAAATGATGAATCAGATCCTGGGAGATGACCGGGGATGGAAATACGGGTTAATCAAATTGAGTTGAATGGACTCACGTTTCAATATCGGGAGAGCGGGGATGTTTCTGCACCGCCGCTTGTTGTTCTTCACGCTCTGGGGAAAAGTGCAGATTCATGGGATCAAGTGGCTGCAGCATTAGGAGAAAATTATCGTGTTTTAGCTTTAGATCAACGTGGCCATGGTGGGAGTGCGAGAACTAATACATACACTTTTGAATTGATGTGCGATGATTTGCTTCATTTTGCGGATGCGCTTAATTTGGGAAGGTTTTCGCTAATAGGGCATTCCATGGGGGGGACAGTTTCCTATCTATTCTCGCAAACTTTTCCTTCGAGGCTAGATAGGTTGATTGTCGAAGATACGCCTCCTCCTTTTTCGGATAAGCCAATGGAGGTTCCTTCCAAACCTTCTGTACCTCTGCCGTTTGATTGGCAGGTTGTGCCTTCGATTCTACAGCAGCTTAATGATCCCGAACCAGAATGGTGGGCGCGGCTTACCGATATTATGATGCCGACGCTTGTTATAGGGGGCGGGGCTAGCCATATTCCCCAATACAAATTGCAGGAAGTTTCCGAGCTTATTCCCAATTGCGAATTGGTGACGATAGAGGATGCCGGACACTTTGTGCATGAAGATAATTTGCCAGCTTTCTTGTCTGCCGTAAAAAGGTTTCTTTTCAAATGACAGGCGCTTTAATACGAGAGGAGGGTTGCCGATGCAACCCTCTTATTTCTGCTTTAAAAAGTATGGTTTATTTTAAAGACGGCATTTACCGATTTATTATTAAGAATTTCCAGCAACTGTTCAGCCATATAGTCAGCGCTATATTTAAAGCCAGTGTTGACCCATTCGATGATCATGCCTAATATCGCATATGCTTGGTAACTAGAGGCAAGTTCCATATTGATTTTAGGGTTCGGCCGGTAATCTTCTAGGTCCTCCAATGGAAGTTTCTTTAACTCATTACAAATCCGTTCTAGTAATGTAGGCCATGCATTCGACTTTAGGATGAGAGTATAAATGTTTGCATAGTTAGCTACATGTTCGAAGATTTTGATGACTGATGCCGTTAGCTCATTGATGGTGAAAGTTTCAACGTTCTTATAAGGTTCCCGGTAAGAAAGTATCAAATCGGCAATCACATCCTCCATGACCTCCTCGAGCAGTTCCTCTTTGTACTGATAGTGTTTATAAAATGTACCCCGATTAAGGTCGGCGAGTTCTACAATGTCAGTAATCGATATCTCCCTGAAATCCTTATTTTGCATTAATGATATGAGGGATTCTTTCAAAGCCATTTTGGATTTCCTGATCCTTCTATCAATCCCAGTGTTATTATCAGTCATTTTCTTCACCCTTTGTTCGTTAATGTACTTTTAATAAACAAAAGTAACCCTTCGTGTTCATTGTTCAACATCGAAGTCATCATTTGCTGATTGTATAAGCCTACTGAAACTAATTATACTATAAAGGAAGGTAGTTAATGAACATCTGTACAATAAGTATCGCTTCACTAGAATGAATGGGGGAGTTCAAATGAAATTACAAGACAAAGTTGCAGTAGTGACAGGCGCAGCATCAGGCATGGGGAAACAAATTGCTATAGATTATGCTAGAGAAGGAGCAAAAGTCGTCGTATCGGATTTAAATCTTGATGGTGCGAACGAAACTGTAGAAGAAATCAAAGCGAATGGCGGAATGGCCTTTGCCATTAAAACGAACGTAGCGGTGGAGGAAGATATTCAACATTTGATCGATACCACGGTCAGTACGTATGGTACGGTGGATATTTTGGTGAATAACGCGGGTATCATGGACGGCATGGAACCTGCTGGAGACATTGAAGATTCTAAATGGGATCGGATTTTTGCCATTAACACGACAAGCGTCATGCGTTCGACTAGAAAGGTTTTGCCAATCTTTTTAGAAAAACAAAAAGGGATCATCATCAATATTGCTTCTGCTGGCGGTTTGTACGGTGCTCGAGCAGGCGCAGCATACACTGCCTCTAAACACGCAGTCGTTGGGTTCACAAAAAACACGGGCTTCATGTATGCCAATAAAGGGATTCGCTGCAATGCAATAGCACCAGGCGGAGTTGAAACCAATATTGGTTCCAGCATGACGAATATCAATGAGTTTGGCATCTCTCGCCAACAATTGGGTATGGCTATCAATCCACGCAATGGCAAACCTGAGGAAATCGCTAAAGTTGCATTATTCCTTGCTTCAGATGATTCCAGTTTTGTTAATGGTACAGTCATCACCGCAGATGCTGGTTGGAGTGCATATTAAGCCCCTAAATTAAAAAGAGAATGAGGCAATTCGAGAACTTGGTGACTGATATATGCATTCCTGCCAGTAAGCAGGGATGCATTTTTTTTGAGTGGAGCATTGGCAGGTTCATTCGATGGGGATTTAGGTTACGAGACAATTTGCAAGAGTAAGTTTCGACTTCACTCGGTAGTCCTGACATTGTCATTTCAATCGAAAGTGGATAAGTGGGGGCTGGATAGTTCAACTACTATCCAGTCTTTCTCAAAAATAATTATGCTATCAATTGGATTTAAGTTGAACCTTGAAATCTTGGCAGCAAAATAGGTTTAATTTTTTCCTGAAAATATCCACTGATCCATTAGTTTGCTGCGATTGCTTCCATCTTCTCAAACGATATATTAATTTGCGTGAGAATATTGAAGCACTTTCTGACGGACGTAATCAAGGTGCTTGTACATTTGGCTAAATGCTTCATGTGGATCATGTGCTGCAAGTGCCGCATAGATGGCTTTATGATACTTTACAGTCAGTTCCCGTTCTCTGAATTGAATCAGGCTATTAATTTTATTATGGGTAATCAATAAGGAATCGATCATGCCCTCAATAATGGGATTGTTCGCACTTAAAGCAATGATCTTGTGAAATTCTTTATCGGCCTCACCATAATCGTTGTCTTCACTATTGGCAATCGTGTCAATCGTAACTTGCAGTTTCTCCAGTTGTTCGTCTGTGATCTTCTCGGCAGCCATTGTTACCAATCCCAACTCCAATGCCATTCGCGCTTCGATGATCGCTGGTAAATTATCCGTAGCCAGAGCCAGCATGACAGAGAATGGATGTGTACCGATTTTATCGTTAAAAAAGGTTCCTTCACGCGTTTTCCGTGTAATGACACCTAGTGTATCAAGTGCACTGAGCGCTTCCCGTAAAACAGGCCGGCTTACTTCAAGTTCTTTCATAAGTTCCATTTCAGGAGGCAGTTTGTCGCCCGCTTTCATTTGTCCGCTGACGAGCAGATGCACAATTTGATCCACGACTTGTTGTGAAAGAGTATTGCGATGTACCGATTGTACGCCTAATTTCTTTGACGATTCTTCCATTGTGTAACCCCTTTTCTGTTAAATCCTATATGTATTCCTACTGTAAGACTAATTATATAATATAATACACTTATTTGCATGTGAGGATGAGAAGAATGAGAAGACCTATGTCCAAATAAAGTAAAATGCGCCGCTCTAAAGAGAGAGACGCACGCATTGTTGGAAAAAAATCATCTGACAAGGCAAGGAGATTTTGGATTGAACTTCCATCCGGAAATCAGGTATTGCATAGCCATTGAATCATCACGGGCACCCAGTCCTTTTTGTTTATAAAGCTGATGTGCCTTTTCGATTTGTTCCATATCCACTTCAATTCCAAGTCCTGGCTTGGAAGGGACATCGACCATTCCGCCGACAATTTTAAAAGGTTCTTTCGTTAAACGCTGCCCATCCTGCCAAATCCAGTGGGTATCGATCGCTGTGATTTTTCCTGGTGCGGCTGCTGCAACGTGTGTAAACATGGCAAGTGAAATGTCAAAGTGATTATTGGAGTGTGACCCCCATGTCAATCCCCAGTCGTTGCACATTTGAGCGACACGGACGGAGCCTTGCATCGTCCAAAAATGCGGATCGGCAAGAGGGATGTCCACGGATTGAAGTTGAATGGAGTGCCCCATTTGCCTCCAGTCTGTGGCAATCATATTCGTAGCGGTCGGAAGGCCTGTTGCGCGCCTGAATTCCGTCATGATTTCCCGGGCGGAAAAACCATTTTCCGCTCCGCATGGATCTTCCGCATAGGCTAAAACATGATGTTGATCCCTGCAAAGTTTAATCGCATCCTCAAGCAGCCAGCCGCCATTTGGGTCAAGGGTGATCCTGGCTTCAGGGAAGCGTTCCGCAAGTGCCGTCACCGCTTCGATTTCTTCTTCCCCGCGCAAAACACCGCCTTTCAATTTAAAATCATTGAATCCATAGCGAGAGTGGGCGGCTTCTGCCAGGCGGACAATCGATTCGGGTGTCAGCGCTTCCTCATGACGGAGGCGAATCCAGTCATCTTCCGCTTCCGGTTCGCTTAAATAACCAAGATCTGTTTTATTGCGGTCACCTACATAAAATAAGTAGCCTAGCATTTCCACCTTATCACGCTGCTGTCCTTCACCGAGAAGGGCTGCGACTGGAACACCTAAATGTTGGCCAACTAAATCAAGAAGTGCCGCTTCCAATGCTGTTACGGCATGAATGGCAATACGGAGATCGAATGTCTGAAGGCCGCGCCCTCCAGCATCACGGTCCGCAAACTGCTTACGGATGGTATTTAAAATGTTGTTGTATGTCCCAATGGACTGGCCAACAACCAATTGTTTGGCATCTTCGAGTGTCTGGCGGATTTTTTCGCCTCCAGGAACTTCACCTACACCTGTATTACCCGCATTGTCTTTTAGAATGACAATGTTCCGGGTGAAATATGGAGCATGGGCCCCACTCAAGTTCAGCAGCATGCCGTCATGGCCCGCAACTGGAATGACGCTCATTTCTGAAATTACCGGTGTGTCGATTTTTACATTATCCTTAAGTAATTGATTGTTCATAATTTTTCCCCCCTGCCAGAATATTTAGTTTACTATGATTTTAACTCTACACGTTTAATTTCACCAACTAGGAATAAATAACTTAAAATCGCGACAAGAGCATTGGCACATACGAAGACTAGAGCCCCATTAAACGATCCTGTCGTAGCAATGATATACCCGATGATAATCGGTGTTGTAATGCCGGCAATGTTACCGAATGTGTTGAAAAGCCCCCCGCTGACACCGGACATTTCTTTTGGTGAGGTATCGGCCACTACCGCCCAGCCGAGTGCCCCAAATCCTTTACCGAAAAACGCAAGGGCCATAACGAAAATAACAACCCATTCCGTATCCACATAATTTGCAGCTACCAAGCTCATCGATAGAATCATCCCAACAACAATTGGCACTTTTCGGGCAACAGTCAATGAGAATCCCTTCCGTAACAAGAAATCCGAGAATGTCCCTCCGAGAATGCCGCCAAAGAATCCACAAATGGCTGGAAGGGAAGCGACGAATCCAACTTCAAGAATGGTCATGCCCCTTTCTTGTACAAGGTACACTGGAAACCATGTCAGGAAAAAGTACGTTAACGTTGTAATGCAATATTGTCCAAGATAAACACCCAACAACATACGGTTTGATAAAAGCTGCTTAATATGATTCCAGTTGACGCCTTTCTTTTCCTCCTTATTTGTAGCGGTTTGATCCATATTGATCAAAGCGCCGCCCGCTTCGATATATTCAAGCTCAGCTTTGTTGATACGAGGATGTTCCTTTGGGCCATATATTGTTTTCAGCCAGATGAAAGCAACGATGATTCCTAAAGCGCCCATAAAGAAGAAGACGTATTCCCAACCAAATTTATACGTAATGTAACCCATGATCGGTGCAAAGAGAACGGTTGCAAAATACTGGGCGGAATTGAAAGTGGCAGCCGCGGTTCCGCGTTCATGGCTTGGGAACCAGGTAGCAACGATGCGGCTGTTGGCCGGGAAGGAAGGGGCTTCTGCCAATCCCACTAAAAAACGCAGTCCGAACAATACCATGACAGCTGTTCCGGCAGAACCGAAAAAACCGAGAAATCCTTGCAAAAGCGTAAAGAATGACCATAGCAGGATACTCCAAAAGTAAACTCTTTTTGAGCCAAAACGGTCTAAAAGCCATCCGCCAGGAATTTGTCCAGCTACGTAAGACCAAGCGAAAGCGGAGAAAACATAACCCATCATGACTGAATCGAGACCAAGCTGACCAGACATATCCGTCCCCGCGATTGATAGCGTCGCACGATCCGCATAATTCAGAGCGGTAACCAAAAAGAGCATAAAGACAATGAACCATCGTGTGCGTGTTTTTTTCTGGGCATTTGGCAGTAGAGGAGATGCTTGAAAAACTTTTTCTTCAGCGTTCATATACTCACTTCCTTAAACGTATTTATTTATCTTTTTCATTTGATACCGCTTACAATGTTGGTTGCTCCCCCTTTGTAAAAATTTTTAATATTTAGTTTTGTCCAATGGTAAGACAAATAAAATTGTTTGTCAATCGCTTTTTTTATAAATCATTTTTCATTTTAGCTCCTTAATTATCTTGTTTTTTTGTATATATTAGAAGCGAAATTATTGAGGTTTGAGTTAATGCTCATTTTTTCAGAAAATAAAAAAAATACAATTGACCATACAGTGTATTTGTCTTACAATAAAACAATAATACGCAAGGGGGAATAAATAATGAATAAGATTCGCAAGGCACCTAAAGGTATTCTCGGATTTCCCGTGGCACCATTCACAACGAGTAACAAGCTTGATGAACAAGCACTCGCCCAAAATATTCAATTTTTACTAGATGAGGGACTAGAGGCTATTTTCGTGGCATGTGCAGCAGCGGAATATCCATCGTTAAGTAAAGAGGAATACGAAGCGATGGTAGAGATAGCCGTATCCGTCACGGCCGGAAAGGTTCCAGTATACACAGGGGTAGGCGGGAATATTCAAACTTCACTGGAACTTGCCAGAATATCAGCGGATAGAGGGGCAGACGGTTATTTAATATTACCTCCATATCTTGTTACTGGAGAACAGGCAGGTCTGGCTGCATATTTCAAAGCCATCGCAGAGAGTACAGACTTAAATTCCATAGTATATCAGCGTGATAATGTATCATTTTCACTTTCAACATTGGAAGCGCTTGCGGAAATCCCTCAGGTGGTCGGCGTCAAAGACGGTCTAGGCAATATGGAGTTGAATGGACTCCTTACACAAACCTTCGGTAAGCGTTTCGGCTGGCTGAACGGAATGCCGCTTGCGGAAGTTACCATGTCGGCCTACGTTCCACTTGGCTTTGATTCATATTCATCGGCGATATCCAATTACATCCCGCATATCTCACGGAAATTCTATAATGGCATTTTGAGTGGAGATCAAGAAACGGTCAATGAAATTTACCAACAGGTCATCATGCCAATCAACAACATTCGCCGTCAGCGAAAAGGGTATGCCGTTTCTCTCATTAAAGCAGGTATGGAGATTATGGGAATGCCGGTTGGGCAAACAGTCAGATTACCAATTCTTCCGGTGGAAAAAGAACATTACGCAGAAATGCAAACGATATTAGAGAATGCCTTAGATCGTTTTCCAAAAGAAACACCAATTCAATCAATCTAATAAGGGCGGGGATTATATATGATAACTACAGTTCAAACAAAAACGTATCTTAACTATATTAACGGTGAATGGGTTGCTTCTATTTCAAATGAAGTTGAAAAAAGTTCAAACCCGGCAGATAAACAGGCAATTGTCGGATATGTACAGAAATCTATCAAGGAAGATTTGAACCTGGCTGTGGAAGCTGCAAAAAAGGCGAAAGAAAAATGGCGCAAACTAGCTGGTTCAGAGCGCGGGGAGTATCTATATAAAGTAGCGCATATTCTTGAAAAGCGGATTGATGAAATTGCAGAATGTGCAACACGGGAAATGGGTAAGACCTTTGCTGAAACAAAAGGGGAAACGGCGCGCGGTATTGCAATCCTGAAATACTACGCAGGAGAAGGAATGCGTAAAGTGGGGGATGTCATTCCATCCACCGACAGTTCAGCGCTTATGTTCACGACGCGCGTCCCGCTTGGTGTAGTGGGCGTCATTACACCTTGGAATTTCCCAATCGCCATCCCAATCTGGAAGATGGCTCCTGCTCTCGTATATGGGAATACGATTGTGGTGAAGCCAGCCACCGAGACGGCTATCACCTGTGCGAAAATCATGGAGTGTTTTGAAGAAGCCGGTTTACCGGCGGGTGTTATCAATATGGTTACAGGGCCGGGCAGTGTCATCGGGCAGGGCATCGCCGATCACGAAGATGTAAACGGAATTACCTTTACCGGCTCAAACGGCGTTGGAAAAAGGATCGGACAAGCGGCGTTAGCGCGCGGAGCGAAATACCAGCTTGAAATGGGCGGGAAAAATCCGGTAATCGTTGCAGCGGATGCGGATATTAATCTGGCTGTAGAAGCAGTCATTACAGGCGCGTTTCGCTCAACGGGGCAAAAATGTACCGCGACAAGCCGTGTCATCGTTGCAGCTGAAGTTTATGAAGAGTTCAAGCAGTTGCTGGTGAAAGAAACGAAAGGCATTTCCATCGGGGATGGATTGGACAGCGGGACATGGATGGGACCATGCGCTAGCGAAAATCAATTGAACACGGTTCTTTCCTATATCGAAAAAGGAGTGGAAGAAGGCGCTACACTTCTAACTGGCGGGAAGCGTGCTGAAGAAGGCAATCAGGCAAATGGCTTTTATGTAGAGCCTACGATCTTTGATAACTGCACGTCAGATATGGCAATTGTACAGGAAGAAATTTTTGGTCCGGTGATTGCTTTATTGAAAGCTGATTCAGTTGAAGAAGCCCTGTATCTTGCGAACAGCGTCGAATACGGCCTTAGTGCTTCGATTTTTACAGCCAATATCAAACATTTGCTTTCATTCGTTAACGATATGGAAGCGGGATTGATTAGGGTTAACGCTGAGAGCGCAGGCGTTGAATTGCAGGCGCCATTTGGCGGCATGAAAAACTCCAGCTCCCACTCCAGGGAACAAGGAGAAGCAGCAAAAGAGTTTTTTACATCGATTAAAACGGTTTTTGTCAAATAATAACCGGCCCGTGTTTTGCTTTATTAGAATGAAGGGGTGGTAAAGTGAATACGAAAACGCAGCTGACGGAGGTACCGCTTTATATTAAGGTAAATAGGATGGACAATGTCGCCATCGTGGTTAATACGGGGGGCTTGGATCAAGGAACCGTTTTCCCTTGTGGGCTTGAATTAAAAGAAAGAGTACCACAAGGTCACAAAGTAGCTTTAAGGGACATAGTCCAGAATGAAGCCATCATCCGTTATGGGGAAGTTATCGGTTATGCGGCTGAATCAATCGGTAGAGGCAGTTGGATTGACGAGTCACTGGTGATACTGCCGGCATCTCCTGATTTAAAGGAATTACCGGTAGCGAATGATATACCGAAAACTTTACCCCCACTTGAAGGGTATACATTTCAAGGATTCCGAAATGATGATGGCAGTGTTGGAACCAAGAATATATTAGGCATTACAACAAGCGTTCAATGTGTAGTGGGCGTTCTGGATTATGTCGTGAACCGGATAAAAAAAGAGCTACTCCCGAAGTATCCCAATGTTGATGATGTTGTCGCCATAAATCACAACTATGGGTGCGGGGTCGCTATCAATGCACCGGAAGCGGTTATTCCCATTCGTACGATACAGAACCTTGCGAAACACCCGAATTTTGGCGGGGAAGCTCTGGTAGTTGGATTGGGGTGTGAAAAACTGTCTCCAATGAGAATAAATCCAAGCGGGGATGATTCAGATATCATTTCACTTCAGGATCAGCAGGGATTTGCGGGAATGGTCCAATCCATTATGGAAATGGCCGAGGAACGTTTAATCAAGTTGAACTGCAGGCAGCGGGAGACGTTTCCGGTTTCCGAATTGGTCATCGGTACGCAGTGTGGAGGAAGTGATGCCTTCTCTGGTGTGACAGCTAACCCTGCAGTAGGATATGCTGCAGATCTGTTAGTTAGAGCAGGGGCAACCGTTCTATTTTCTGAGGTCACTGAAGTACGGGATGCGATTCATCTATTAACGCCTCGTGCAGTGAATGAGGAAGTAGGGAGAGCTTTAATAAAGGAAATGGATTGGTATGATAACTACCTTGCTTTAGGTGATGCCGATCGAAGTGCCAATCCGTCGCCAGGAAACAAAAAAGGCGGGTTGGCCAATGTAGTGGAAAAATCATTGGGCTCCATTGCCAAATCCGGAGGCAGCCCCATTTCAGGCGTACTGGCTCCAGGTGAAAAAGCTACGGAAAAAGGGCTGATTTTTGCAGCTACACCAGCTAGTGACTTTGTTTGCGGAACGTTACAGCTCGCTTCCGGCATGCATCTTCAAGTTTTTACAACTGGAAGAGGCACACCTTATAATCTGGCAATGGCTTCCGTCATCAAAGTATCTACACGAAATACATTGACCGAGCAATGGAAAGACCTGATTGATATAAATGCTGGAACTATCGCTACTGGTGAAGCAACCATAGAGGATGTTGGGTGGGAAATATTTCACTCGATTTTGGAAGTGGCTAGCGGTAAAAAGAAAACCTGGGCAGACCATTGGGGTCTGCATAATGATTTGGCACTGTTCAATCCTGCGCCAATTACCTAATAATGATGTACTGGACGGACTTCCTTTTAATAGAGGAAGTCCGTCCTTTTTTTTGTTGGTCCAATTTTTAAAGCTGTCATTATTTTTCCTCCAGAAAAGAGGTCCGCCGGACTATTAGCAGAAGTTATTAATGAGCGATTGGTTTTCATTATCAAGAAATAAGGGTGATACTAAAGTTATCAGGAGGGATAGCATGGTCACATTCAGGAATGCGACAGCAAAAGACTTAAGTGAAATAGTACAGATGCTTGCGGATGATGTTTTGGGGAGGGAAAGGGAGCGCTATGAAAATCCTCTTCCTGAAAGCTATCTAAAAGCATTTGAATCCATTGATGCAGATGGAAATAATGAATTGATCGTAGCATGTCTTGGTGAGGAAATCGTTGGGGTGCAGCAAATCACGTTCACTCCATATATTACCCATCAAGGCGGTTGGAGAGCTACGATCGAAGGAGTTCGGACGGCATCTTCAGAACGAGGGAAAGGCATTGGAAGCAAGTTGATTCAATACGCGATTGACCGTGCAAGAAAGCGGGGCTGTCATATCATTCAGCTGACGACTGATAAAAAGCGGGAAGAAACACTGCGATTTTATGAACGTTTAGGGTTCAAAGCCACTCATGAAGGCATGAAAATGAAGCTTTAATTCACGGTCTTTTGTCCCCTTTTTTTGTGTACCTCAATTCGTCTGGTATTATATGTTAAAATTATTTTTGAGAAATTAATAGTGTATATAGGAATTAAAAACTGATGAAAGGGTGAGCTCGATGGAAAACGAAGCGTGTATTCAGAAGAGGTACGGTGTAATTAGTTTTACTTCATTCATCATTGGAATCATTTGCTTTTTTACTGTTTTTATTACGCCTATTAGAATGGAAAATATCGGGAGCGTGACTGGTGATTATATAACTTTTTTCCTAACGCTTGCCGGCATCGTCCTATCTGTCATAGGAATTTTGAAGAAAACGGAGAAAAAAGTGATTTCTATCATTTCTTTGGTTTTTTCCTCGTCTTTCTTTATATTTTGGGTCATCGTCATCACTTTGATATTAACTGGCGAAATAGAATTGCCCCGTAGATCAATAAGATAAAGGGATTGAACCAGGGTGGTTATGATTCTTGGGAGATAGATCTGACAAAAGGTGGTTTTTCAATGATAAGAGGTTTATATGAAGCACATTTACCGGTTCATGATTTGAAACGTTCAATCGAATTCTATGAGGGGCTTGGTTTGCAGTTGGATCATAAGGTTGAAGAGAACCTGGCTTTCCTATGGATTGAAAAGGATAAAAGTTGGTTGGGGCTTTGCGAAACGGATAAAGTGGGGGTTGAGTATCACCCCTCCCTACGGCATATCGCTTTTCAAGTATCATTGGAAGATCTAAAGAGCTCAGTCGCATGGCTTGAAGATAGAGGCTATGCGCCAAGAGAGGCTTTTGGATTTAAACCAATTGAACCTTTTGTGATGCCTCAAAGGAATATGCCCACGCTAAAATTCACTTTAATGATTCAGACGGAAACAGTTTCGAGTTTATTAGTAAACTGGAGAATCCAAAAAAAAAATCAAGAATCGTATGTATTTAAGTGAATGGGAACAGATAAATGAATACAGAAGTGAAAAAAGCGAATGACAGATGGGCGAAAATTTCAAGAAAAATAATCATTCAAATATGCTTTATGTCAGAACAGCAGAATGGAGAATCATAGAATGAATGTCAAAGCGGAATTATATTGGAATGCATTTTGGCAGGGGAAAGAAGAAGAAAAGCCCCAGTCAGTCAGTGCGTGGCAATTCGGGTCCGATCCCGATCATTTGGCTCAATTAGTGATGGATGGGATGAAAACGGCTACATGCTCTGGGTATGTTTTTTATGAAGAGGAAAATGAACCATTACCATCCGTTGGTGATTACAGCATTATTTTAAGCAGTGAGGATGTGCCCTTAGCCATCATACAAACAGTGATAGTTGAAGTACTGCCCATGAATGAAGTGAGTGAAGAGTTTGCGATTGCAGAAGGGGAAGGCGATGGAACATATACATACTGGTGGGATGCTCATGAAAAATTTTTTAAAGAAGAACTGGACAAAATCGGCCACACCTTCAAAGAAGATATGCTGCTTGTGTGTGAGCGTTTTGAATTGATACATGTAAAGTGAATGTAGACAGTTCGTTCGGAGGATAACAATAAGTGTTTTCGTTCAGTGATTTGCTATAATAGGTCATTGGATTAAAAAACTTATAGAAAGATAGGTACTTGCATGAAAAAGAAACTGATATTCATTGGATTGGGAATCATGATTGTTTTCCTGCTATTGCTTGGTACGTATAAATTAATGAATTCGAGAACATATCAGGTATTCGGTGGATTAACGGATAATGTCGATACGAATGAAAAAGTGGTCGCTTTGACTTTTGATGATGGCCCATCGAAGAATGTAAATCAAATCCTTCCGTTATTGGATAAATACAATGTAAAAGCTACATTCTTCCTTATTGGTAACGAAATCGAAAAGTATCCAGAGGAAGCTGGGAAAATAGCGGAAGCAGGACATCAGATTGGGAATCATACGTTTTCCCATAGGAGGATGGTTTTTAAATCGCCCTCTTATATTAAGACGGAAATCGAGAAAACGGATAAATTAATTCAGAACTCCGGGTATAAGGGTGAAATAGATGTCCGGCCGCCAAACGGGAAAAAAATCATAGGTTTGCCTTATTATTTAAATGAAAATGATAGAGAGACCATTACCTGGAATCTGGAGCCAGATAGCTATTACACTTCAGCTTCTGACAAAGTGGAGTATGTGAAGGAAAATATAAAACCAGGTTCGATCATCCTGATGCATCCGATGTATGATGATACGGGAAAAGAACTTCAAGCGATTGAAGGGATCTTACAAGAGTTAACGAATAAAGGGTATAGGTTTGTAACGGTCAATGAACTACAAGAAATGTAGTTGCATTTTTACCGTCCGAACGATTTTCGAAAAAATCGGGTTGCTGCGGCAACCCTTTTTTATTTGATATATAGAATAGTACAAAACGTGTGCTGCATATTGTTTCTTAACGGAATGTTGATGTTAGCATGCATTCGTATGATTTTTTCCTAAGTGTAAATAAAGCTATTAAAATGGGGCTGGTTACTTGTACCGGAATAAAAATACCGCTCTGATCATCATGTTGTGTTTCCTGTTATTCCTATTTCTTGTCGTGCTCCTTTTTCGCCACATCACGGTATACTTCGTGTATAGCTCGGGCATCGGCCCGTTATTGCTTATCGGGGTAATGGTTTTGGCTATCGTTATGCTTTTTTTCAAGGGATATAAATAATCGAGTTTGTTTACATTTTTTTTAGGTTTGTGCAATTTGAATGTTTATTTCCACTCCAGGCACTCGCTTTCCGCGGGCGGTCCGGGAGCCTCCTCGACGCTTCGCGCCTGCGGGGTCTCCCCTGGCCACGCTTTTCCCGCAGGAGT